>JAMLGT010000004.1 GCA_023957755.1 Chitinophagaceae bacterium | reverse complement strand
GTACTGGGTATGCTGGCGCTCTTTCTCTACGTAGGTTCTGAAGTTACCATTGTGAGTAACCTCGGAGAACTTATCAGCAAGCCTGATTTTGGCGCCTTTTCTACTTCAGAAGCTGCCTTGTTTATCTCCATGTATTGGGGAAGCCTAATGATAGGCAGATGGGTGGGGTCTATCAGCGCTTTTGAATTCAAACCATCTACCAGGAAACTACTTACACTGATAGTGCCACTGATCGCCTTCGCCATCGTACTTGGAGTCAATAGCCTTTCAGGATACAAAGTGCAACTGCTCTTCTACTACATTATATGCGTAGGAATCCAGATCGGAGCCTTCTTTGTTGGGGGAGATAACCCTGCGAGAACCCTTTTGATTTTCGGATTGCTGGGAATCACTTCAATGGCAATCGGCATCTCATCTACCGGTATGTTGGCTGTGTATGCTTTTATAAGTGGAGGCCTGTTTTGCAGTATCATGTGGCCTGCCATTTTTGCGCTTTCGGTGGCAGGACTTGGGAAATACACTACTCAGGGTTCTGCCTTTCTGATAATGATGATATTAGGAGGTGGCGTGATACCACCTATTCAGGGCAAACTTGCAGACCTGCTCCAGTCGGGCAGTGATGTTATAGGATACGGTATCCATCAGTCGTACTGGATACCGCTGCTTTGTTTTGCCTATATCACACTCTATGCTTTTCTCGTAAAAGGTATTTTGAGAAGACAGGGCATCAGCTACGACACTGCATCCGAAGGGTAACTAAACCCTAAAGAAGAAAAAAAGTAAAAAAGTATAAACTCATTATAAAAGGATAATCGCTATGGAAGGAAAAGTAATACAGGAGGCAGAGAGCCAGAAGGAATTTGCCATAGGCATCGACATTGGAGGTACCAACACAAAGTATGGCGTGGTAAACCATAGAGGCGAGATAAGCAATGAAGGCGAAATAAGCACCACCGATTACAAGGACATTCATCAATACATTGATGCGCTCTACGAGAAACTTGCTCCATCTATCGCCAACGTAGGCGGACTGGAATTTATCAAAGGAATCGGAGTAGGTGCTCCTAACGGAAACTATTACACGGGCACCATTGAATATGCACCTAACCTGCAATGGAAGGGCATTATACCTATGGCCAAATTAATTTCTGATAAATTCGGTGTACCCTGCACCCTGACCAACGATGCCAATGCAGCCGCCGTGGGTGAAATGATGTACGGCGCAGGAAGAGGGATGAAGGACTTTATCATGATCACCCTTGGGACAGGCGTCGGAAGCGGAATCATCGCAAACGGCCAACTCATTTACGGGCACGATGGTTTTGCAGGTGAGCTGGGACACACTACCACAATTCCGGGAGGAAGAGTGCACTGGGGTACCGGGCTTAAAGGATCGCTCGAGGCCTATGCCTCTGCGACCGGTATTGCAATTACAGCAAAAGAATTTCTCGATGAACGGCCCAGGGAAGACAGCCTGTTGAGAAAAACGCCCCACGAGCAGATCACCTCAAAAACAGTATATGAAGCAGCCATAAAAGGCGATAAGATTGCCAAAGATGTCTTTGAATACACTGGTAAGATACTCGGATTATCTCTAGCCAACTTTGTCATGTTCTCTTCTCCTGAAGCCATCATCCTTTTTGGAGGGGTAATCAAAGCAGGCAAACTACTGATGGATCCGGTACGCAAAAGCATGGAGGAAAACCTGCTGCCCATATTCCAGAACAAGGTAAAGCTTATCTTCAGTGAGCTAAAAGAATCAGACGCTGCCATCCTTGGCGCCAGCGCATTGGTATGGGAAATAAAGAAAGAAAAGGATACCACTGAAAAATAATTTAGCCCGGAATATACTGCCCACTCTAACTGCTTTTTTTTCGCCGCATATACCCTATCCATATACGCCGAATGGACGTAAGCACTAATCCGCATTGAAATAGATAATAACTGTGTTCGGTTTGAAGTGAGGGAATTTATTAGAAAGGTGATGGGTAAGTATAGGCTTCCCTGGTAAATTTGAAACGCCAAACTACAATCAATTGAATCTACAAGTCAAATAATGATTTGCAAAATCCTATTGGGATAAAACAAAGTAAATTAGACGAAACGATAAGCATGAACAACAAACTATGCTTAAATTATCCTACTCTTAATCAGTACTAAAATTGGGGAGCCTACACCTACACCTGGTTCCGGTTCAGAAAAAGAAGAAATCCAAAATAGAATCGGGAAAGAAGAAAAAGTAAATGATTATTTTGAAACCTTTGGTGCTTATCTTGCTGAAGGACAGAACAGACCTTGCGCATAATCCAAAAGAAGAAATCTTCAGATATGGCATTTAGTGAATCAGAAATTTTAGAAGAACTCGATAGCGCATTTCACGGAAAGCCAGGCCGCTATTTTCCTGCCGGAGTTCCCGGAGATACACTCCTCAACTTTTTCCCTGACCTGGAGCATGGTTATTGCCTCACCGCAGGTAACAGAATACACCTGTACGCCGATTCAGACCACTGGGCAATTGTTTTTGAGAAAAGCGGATATCAGAACCGAAGAACTTCGGCTGAAATAGAACTTAGCTATTTTGGCAACTGTATAAATTATCAGATCGAGCATTATCCCACGGGTAATTACATCACCAATTCCTATTGCGTGGTGCTCATTGATGCAGATGAGTATGGAAGAATCGAAAATTCGGAAGGTGATGAAATGCAGACCTTTGAATTTATTGGAAAGCATATTCAGGAAATAAAAATCAGAAATAAATTTGTCCCGATTGAAAACGACTATACCCACTATGAAAAAGCGGGAGTCCCCATTACGGAAGAAAACAACCCGGGCAGGCTGATCGGATTTGGTGACCTTATTCGATATCTGCACCAAACAAACCCTCAGCTAATCAGCGCTACAGAAGATGAACTTCGCACACATCTCACTGCAGATGTCCCAAAACTTATGCAAATAGATCACTACCACTTTGAAAGTGCATATAACAAAACAAACCCACCCTCACAGCAGGAGTGCTGGAAATTGATCGCCGGTGTACTGATATCCCAAGACGCCGGTAATTGGTCACCGACACTGGCACCAAACAATAACTGGAGAAATTGGGAATCGGGAAACCTATAATAAGTTAATAGGTGATTTTCAGGCAGGCTTTTTCGGAAGAGGCCGCAAATCCGGCAACCGGAGATTGGCCACCGCTCTTCGAATTCGTTTACAAATTAGCGTCAGGGGGCAATGTATTACAAATTAATTCCGGCAATACAAATGCGGGTTCAGGGCCATCCTTATAAAACCCCCTATTTGCCACCGGCAATTATGAACTGCACCCTTCATTACATCCTCCGGGGATATGATTTCAAAAAGTAATTACCGCTTGTCCTAAAACATGTTTTCAAACCTCATTTTATTTGGAACTTCGGTAAGACAAGGCATTAGTGATCATTTTTATGCGCTGCCACAACCTTTATTATAAGATCAATTCACAACATTACCTTATGAACACAAAATTACTGATGGCTTCAAGTGCAATATTTATGGGGCTGATGGGGATTGCACTAAGTTTTATGCCAAACGAAATATTAAAAATTTTCAATCAGGCACCTAATACCACAATGGCGCTGATTTTACAGCTGGCAGGAGCCTTATATTTCGGAATGGCTATGACAAACTGGTTTGCGAAATCGGTATTAATTGGTGGAATTTATTCAAAGCCCTTGAGTATTGGAAACTTCGCCCATTTCTTTATCGCAGGGATTGCACTTATAAAGTATTCACTAAATAGCAATAAGCCTACTGGCTACATAATTACATTGACAATCCTTTATTCGGTATTCGCTGTTTTATTTGGCTATGTATCATTTACAAACCCTTTGAAAAAACAGAATAATCCTTAATCAATTACATCGGGGTAATACTAAGCCACTTCTCATTATATCCGGCAGCTAAATACAGGACAGGGTTATTCACTTTCAACTATCAAATAGAAACGAGAATGATATATGTCAAAATAAAAAAACTTCTGAGGGTAGTCAGAAGTCTTTTAATTAATTTAATTCCTGGGGTATATGGTTTTTCAGGACTTAAATTCCGCTCTTGCGAACGGCGTTTTCATGGGGATAATGATTTATTCTCTTTTCACAGGGTTTGGTATAGTAGAAGTTGACTGATATCGGATTTTAGTTTTCTTTAGGATCCGGCAGTTTTTTAAAGGATTTTGGATATTTGATTAATGCCTTAACATCAATCAACTTCTAACACAAAAATAGCCCCCATGTGGGCCCAAAACAATAGCAAAACTGTGTAATTTTTACAGGTCTGAATTTACCGGTCATCTCGTAAGACCCCTGTCATCATCCATCGTAGAACTACGATACGCCTATATCCTTTAATCCCTCTGCGGCATCTTTTTTCATAAATATCTTTATCAAAAAGATGATTGCAGTAATGGTGAATATGCCTCCAATAACCCAGTTAATCATATTCTGATTGGTGTTCAGTTTGTCAGCTACCACCCTTCCACCAAAGATGAAGACAAGATTGCCCAGAAAGGTACCCAGTCCTATCCCAATAATGTAGAGATTATAGAAAGATCCCAGTGGTTTCAGGATATTTTTGGTAAACAGCACCGTACTCCATCCAAACCAAAAAGGAATCTGTACAGGATTGATAGCGCTGAGCATGAGCCCCAGCAGATATCTGTGGATATGATTATCGAGCATTACATTCTTCTCCTGATGAGGCATCATTGCAGCCGCAAAGCTCCCTATAGCAAGTGCAAATACGATGGCGACAGTAATCCATTCCATCCATCGAAACAGCTTTTTCTGTTTGCGTATCCAGTCGATTCCAATCAATGAAAATCTGACATAAATCATCTCCACAGTCAGAGAGCCCAGGGAGAAATAAATTGCATGCATTACACTCTCCTGAATGCTGATTTGCATAGCTGCCACATTCAACGTGCCCAGGGGCAGTGAGCCTATAAAACTTACAATAAGCCCCCAAATGAACACCCTGAATAATGATGGCATGTCTTTATTTTTTTCGGGTCAACACCTTTAGTGAGATATTGACCTTATTGCTTAAAATACTACTGCTTTCTCCTACCTTGAAGTCAAGCCTGTTTATTGCAAAATTTCCGGTAAAAACGAGATTTTCTCCCAGCCTTGTAGCCTGAAAAGGGAAAGAAACCTCTTTAGTGATTCCTTTAATAGTCAGTTTGCCTGTAAAGTTGTAAAAGCCCTGAGATGATTTATCAGTCAGTTCTATCTTAGAAGACACAAGCCTTATCAACGGGTGATTCTCTACCTGGAAATAATCCTGCTTCAGACTTGCATCTCTCATACCATTATCTGTATCTATGGTAGCAGCCTTCACTGTCACATCAAAACTGCTTGTCTCCAGTGCATTGGGGTCAAAATTGATATTTCCTTCCAACCCCTTAAGGGTACCATTCACTGCAATTCCAAAGTTTTTAATGGTGAATGTCACCTTACTTCCATCGTCAACCGGCACCATATTTTTTATTTCACCTTTGGGCTGAAACATAAAAAGAAAAGTCAACAGAAAGGGAATAAGTCTCATGAGTTCTATTTTTTAGTGTAAAAATCAGGGTACTATTTGGTCAATTAATCTTGCTTGTTTGAAATATTTATTCGTCTGCCTCATAAACTTCCAACCTTTCATGAAAGGCCAATAGCGGATGCCCTGCTTACGATTATACCTGCTGATGATTGAAAGTTGTTTCCAATGCTTCAATATTTCAGCATAAGCTTTTGGCAGCGTGTAACCTGTATCATAAAAATGATTAGGCTCAGCTCCACATCCATTATATTCCAAAATCAGAAACCCCTGCCTGTTCTTCAGCTCTTCAACGCCGGAACATAATATATCGTATCGGCCATAGAAAAAATCATCAATAGGATTACTGATATCATCCAGGATACGCACCAGCCTGTCATCAATTTCATCTTTCAAATCCACAAAATGCGCTCCCTGATTGTGGTTCCCCATATTGCTCAGCTTAACTACCTCCCCCATTTGAGGAACGAAGTCCAGTTTCCCCTCGTGTCGTTTCTTTAATCTTTCCGCATACCTGGAGGCCTTGGGGTCTCCTAGTATTAGTTCGAGCATATTGCGCTTTCCGTCTCCCGTCACTTCCAGCGGAATCTTATGCAGGAATCCTGTGATATGCCCTTTTTTTTCCCAGGGATGCCTGTAATAAAACAGGCTGACTTCCATCGGATAGGTTACACTCTGCTGAATGAAATACTCAAAAGGAACCTGACTATGATAAAACCTCAATTGCTCCTCATTTTCCAGCTTCCTTACCAAAATGCCCTGTTCCCCAACTTCCGGCTTTGCAAACACAGGATAATTCAGATTCATTTCCCGCATCTTCTGCACCAACTCCTCAAATGGAGTTCCCGGCAGCACATTGAAATGCACCGGACAAAGGTCCCCGGGCAACAAACCATGCATCTCTTTTTTGGGTTCGCCCAATAATCCCCCGAAAGTAATTTTCGGATTGCTGGGTGTAAAGAACCAGACGGCTCCCGAACGGCACATATAATAAACCCATACAGGTGCCAGAGGCGCATATAGCACAGCGAAAGGCCACTGTTCCCAGTTCGTTATTTTCTTTAAGAGACCCAATTCAAAAACTAATCGCGAATAGCAGGAATTTATAATGCGGACAAAAATAAAGTTTCATTTCGCATCCCCTCCCTCAGGTGAATAACTTTGTTGTATTTTAGCAAAAATAAAACAGTATGAAGATTGCTACAGTAGCAGAGCTTGCTGCCGAAGGTAAAGAACCGGAAATCCTCTTCTGGGTGGGTTGCGCAGGAAGTTTTGACCAGCGGGCACAGAAAATCGCAGGGGCATTCGCTACCATCCTCAATAAAATAGGTATCAATTTTGCCATCCTCGGAAAAGAGGAAATGTGCACGGGTGATCCGGCCAGAAGAGCTGGAAACGAATTTCTGTTCCAAATGATGGCCTACCAAAATATACAGGTATTGAATGCCTATAATATCAAAAAGATTGTGACAATCTGCCCACATGGATACAATGTATTCAAGAATGAATATTCCAAACTGGGAGGTAACTACGAAGTGGTACATCATACAGTGTATCTGCAACAACTGATAGACGAAGGAAAAATCAGAATCAAAGAAGGGGGATCTTTCAAAGGAAAGAAGGTCACCTATCACGACAGTTGTTATCTGGGCAGAGCTAACAACATTTATGAAGCACCCAGAAAGGTATTGGCAGCATTGGATGCCAATATGGAAGAAATGAGCCAGAACCGAAGCCGCGCCATGTGTTGCGGTGCCGGAGGGTCTCAGGTGTTCAAAGAAGAGGAAAAAGGAGACACCCGAATAAACATTGCCCGTACAAAACAGGCGCTTGATACAGGCGCTTCTGTACTGGTGTCAAACTGTCCCTATTGCATGATAATGCTTAATGATGGAGTAAAAGAAAATAATGCCGAAGGAAAAATGCTGGTACTCGACCTTGCAGAAGTAGTAGCCGCAAGCCTTGAAGATTAATAGCAGAAAATTCATTTTGAAATGACAGAAGAGAAAAGTCTCAATTTTATAGAAGAGATCATCGAGGAAGATTTAAGAAATGGGGTACATCAAAAAATTAAAACCCGCTTCCCACCCGAACCTAACGGTTACCTGCACATAGGTCATGCAAAAAGCATTGTACTCAATTTCGGGCTGGCGATCAAATATGGTGGCACTACCAACCTGAGATTTGACGACACTAATCCTGTGACGGAGGACACAGAATATGTAGATAGCATTAAGGAAGATATCCAATGGCTGGGCTATACATGGGCAAACGAATATTACGCCAGCGACTATTTTGAAACGCTCTATGATTATGCCGTCAGCCTTATCAATAAAGGACTGGCTTATGTGGATGACAGTAGTGCAGAAAAAATAGCCGCAGAAAAAGGGACACCCACCACCCCCGGACAATCCAATGAATACCGCAACCGGTCAATAGAAGAAAACCTCACCCTTTTCAAAGAAATGAGGGAAGGAAAATATCGCGATGGAGAAAAAGTGCTCAGGGCCAAAATAGATATGGCTGCACCCAATATGCACATGCGCGACCCTGTTATATACCGAATCAAACATGCACATCATCACCGCACGGGTGACAAGTGGTGTATCTACCCTATGTATGATTTTGCCCACGGACAAAGCGATAGCATTGAGAATATCACACACAGTATATGCACATTGGAGTTTATTCCACACCGCCCCTTGTACGATTGGTTTATTGAGAAGCTTGAAATATTCCCCTCTCATCAATACGAATTTGCACGGCTCAATATGACCCATACGGTCATGAGTAAACGCAGGCTGATGCAACTCGTCAATCAGGGCTTCGTTTCCGGATGGGACGATCCGCGCATGCCAACTATTTCAGGATTACGGCGCAAAGGATACACCCCTTCCAGCATCCGCACCTTTTGCGATAAGATAGGAGTAGCTAAACGCGACAACCTGATCGATATCAGTCTGCTGGAGTTTTGTGTACGCGAAGAACTGAACCAAACTGCACCGAGAGTGATGGCCGTGCTGGATCCTGTAAAACTGATTATCGACAATTACGATCCGGATAAATCTGAATACCTGGAGACTGAGAGTTTTCCCAATCAGCCTGAAATGGTGCGGAAGGTAAGTTTCTCCAATACCCTGTGGATTGAGCAGTCTGACTTTATGGAGGAGCCAATGAAAAAATGGTTCAGACTGGCACCGGGGGCTACCGTTCGTCTTAAAAGTGCTTATATTATTAAATGCGAGTCATTTAAGAAAAATGCAGATGGGCAGGTCACTGAGATACATGCCACCTATCTCCCTGAATCCAAAAGCGGTGCTGACCATAGCGGCATGAAGGTGAAAGGCACTATCCACTGGGTAGATGCAAAGAACGCGCAGTCGGCAGAGGTGAGACTCTATGACCGACTCTTCACCTCTGAAAATCCGGCAATTGAAGAGAATTTTCTCGAGCACATTAACCCGGATTCACTGGTAGTAAAGCAGGCATATATCGAAAATGGAACAGCAGCCAAACCCGGTGCACACTTTCAGTTTGTACGGACTGGCTATTTCTGCGTGGACAAGGACTCCGGAGAAAAACTCATCTTCAACAGAACAACCACGCTGAAGGAAGGATTCAAACCAAAAGAGTAAACCATTTTACCGCTCAATAGTACTCTTCATACCAGTAAAAAGTGTTTTCCAAACCAGGTTAAAGAACGACTTGTATGGGTTTCGGTTATGGTGTGCCTTTACTTTCCTCAGGTTTCCATCCACCGGATTTGCATCCAGAATTATCATATTGGCCAAAAGACTTGCCAGTCCGCGTCTTTTCTGCACCTGATCCGGGCCTTTTTGTCTCAGGATATCCAGTCTAAGGTTTTCGTAAGCCATAAGAAAATCTCCTTCAGCATGGCTATCATCACCTTGCAGATCAAAATTGATTTTATTGATACGCCCGGTACGAATTCTTATCAGCGCCATTGGAACTGAGACCGAATTTAATCTGGCTGCATCAAAGCTACCCACATTTCCCTGTGCACTAAACCCTCCCCTGGTACTCTTCAAATCAAAAATAAACTCACCCTCGAGGGGAATCGCATTTTGAACCTGCGAAGTAAATGAAACACTTAACAGCGGATTCGTTTTAATCAGTTCCCTGAAATTGGTGATATTAGTTGCATGGATTGCTGTACGGGCAAAGTGAACAGTACCTACCCTGCCCCTTCGCGTTCTCAACTCCGAATATTTTATGTCGCAGGAAGGGAGCGAAATCTTCCTGACATTTACAGGAAGTTCTAGTCCCAGCAACATTTGTGACGGATAATTTCCTACTTTACTCACCTGTTGAAGTGGCTTATCCAGGTCTCTGGATATGGATGCCATCACATCATCAACAGAAAGACTGGTAGCTATCATTTTGTTTTCAAACACATCTTCCATCCCTATTCCATCAATGCGAATTCCCTGTAGCCTCACATCAAACCGATCCTGCTGATAAGGAAAGGAATCAGCGAACTGATATTCAGATAGTTTCGGCTGAATGTAAACTGCGCCTATTTTCAGTTGCTTTTCTGCTGAATTGATATTAAGATCCTTGAAACCGTAGGTGTAAAATTGATCGCGCGGCCGGATAGCCATTGACTGAATATTTAGTACCACCTCATCGATATACTTCAGCGGATTGGTCTCCAGGTCTGCAATACGATTACTCTTCACGTTATTTACCGTGAGCATCACCTTTCCTACTTCAAGTGCACTCTTCGCCAGTGGGATAAATGCCACATCCGGTAGCTTTAGGGTCTTTAATTGCACTGCATATACATTTCGGAATCCGGTTATTGTATCACGGTCCTGCTGCACTTTTATCTCGCCGGAAGCAAAAACTTTTTCTTTGGGAAGCTCATATACTTTAATGGCTTTGCAACTGACGGAATCTACCATAAAATTCCTGTCGTATAGCAATTCACGTGTATTCACACCATCAAATCTTAATGATGCCGCATCTATAAATAAATTACCCTCATCCTCATTACCTCTGAAATAATTCAGCATGATTCTATCAATTCCAATAGACTGATCTCTTCCTGAAAAAGAAATCCGATGCAGCATCAACTCTCTCCTGTTGTTATTAAAGCTCACAAATGAATCCACTGAAAAATCAGCAGCCTTACAAAAAAATATCCTGCTGCTATCCTCAGGGTTATCATTATCAATTAGTACATCTTCAAGCCTCAGCGTGCCATTGGTCAAATAGAAATTGGGATTCCCGGATGCGAAGCTCTGCGAGAGGAGGAAGATAGAGTCCGCCAATCCAAACTTCACATGTAGCAGGTTCAGCCTCTTCAGCACCTCTTTATACAAGGCATGGACTTCTTTCTCCACAAGGATATTCTTATCGAATGGCTTCACCCCCATCATCTTTACCACCGGATGATTTATTAAAATGGTATCCCCTGTAATCTGCCTGGCTCCGCTGCTATCTTTTATCCTGATTCCCTTCAACAGAATAGAGTTTACTTTAGCTTCAATCAACACAGAAGGTCTTAATTTTTCAGGAACCATAGCCATGAGAGAGGTGTCGGGTTTCACACTTACATTTCTTAATTCAGCATTGCCGGTAGCTTCATCGTAATGAAAATAATCATAGCTAAAAGTATAAAGGCTGTCTTTCAGATTTGAAATGGTAGTCTTAAGTATTCTTGCAGATTTAGCATTCCTCAGGTACCTCATACCATAATAGCCCCCAGCCAGCAGTACTGCTACTGATAATACATAATAAAGAATTCTTCCTGACCGCTTGGGAGTACTCATAATTTTTGTAACTAGGGCAGTGGCCTTAATTGCCGCGCAAATCTAATTCAGTTTAATGCTAATCCACAGATAAAGCAACTTCCCCGCCAAATTTTATTCAATGAAAAACAAAATTTCAATTCACAAGGAAGAGGATACTTACCTATCCGCTTCCAATACCCCGGGGAGTATTCTATTAACGGCCATTTGAGTGTTTAGGTATATCCTTTCTATATTTATCCTGAATTACGGAACAGGCCACCTGCTCCAAATAAATTGCCTGACTTCAGAAACAGACTACCCGGGTAAAGAGTTTAACCTTCCCGGCAGCATGTTCCCCCACTTCGCAGCACTCACCAATACTACTTCGGAATGATAATTGTTTGTCACACAACCTTGAGCACATCTACTAATAAAAACAGGGAAAGATGGAAACAGAATTATATCAGCAAAAGGGCGCTGCATTACTTGCCAGGCTCAATCGTATTCCCGTTTGGGCTTTACCAAAGAATTTTCTGGTAATTATCGGACTGGGTTATTTCTTTACGTTCTACGATATCAGCAATATTGGCTTCGCGATGCCTGCAATCAATGAGCAATTTCATCTGTCAAATTCTACCAGTTTATTCCTGGCTCTTTCTGTCGGACTGATTGGTTATATCATTGGCTCATTTGTAATAGGCACACTGGCCGACAGGTTCGGAAGATACAAGATGCTGATTCTTACTTTCGCACTCACTGCGGTGGGTTCGTTTGGTGATGCGCTGGCCCCCGACATCACTACTCTGATTATTTTCCGCTTTCTGACGGGGGTAGGCGTCGGGGCCGACCTCAACCTGGTTTCCACTTATATCAGTGAACTTGCGCCAACCTCACGTCGTGGACGCATTACACTGCTGACCTTCCTGATAGGTATTCTGGGACAAACTATTACTCCCTTTGTAGCACTGGCACTGGTGCCGAATTATATAATTGGCTGGCGGCTGCTATTTGCGATCGGTGGCTTTATCGCAGTAGCCGGACTCATACTTCGGGTCCGCTTGCCGGAGTCGCCGCGTTGGGAGGTGCATCATGGCAGAATGGAATCTGCTGAAAAAACAATTGCCCTGATGGAAACCAACTGCACGAACCGGCATATTGAATTACCTGCTCCTGACCTGAACAAAGTCAACTTTATACAGGCCATGCCTATACGTTTACTATTAAAGCCAACTTATCTCCGCCGTCTGATCATTCTTATTTGCATGTGGTTTCTCTGGTACATCGGCAATTACGGTTTTCTTGGAGATGCAGCCGATTTAATTACAGCACAAGGAACAGGCATGGGTAGCTCGATAGCCTACCTGGCTGTTGGAGCAATAGGATATCCGTTAGGCACGCTTCTCGTACTAAGGATCGTGGACCGGATCGAAAGAAAGACACTAATATTTCTTACTACGGTTGTATGGCTGGCAGGTATGCTGCTGGTAGGAAGCTATGCCGGAATCTACGCGCTATACTCAGGTTCTTTTCTGGCTTCACTTGCGTTGGGCTCTTATCTGCAGGTAGCATACACCTATACAGCCGAAGTGTTTCCAACTCAGGCCAGGGCTACGGGATTTGCGCTGTCTGACGGATTAGGCCATGCAGGCGGGGCGCTGGGTGCCATCTTGTTACCTGTGATCATCTCTCATACCTCCTTCTTTACAGGGTTTGCCTTTATTGGACTCACCGGACTACTTGCCGGGATCATAGCACTGGCCGGGCCAAAGACCACTGGGATCGACCTTGAAAAGGTATCATCCTAATGGTGAGATAGATTTATAAAATTGAAAAATTAAAAAATTATGCTCCTTTTTCAGAAGCCATATACCCATTCTCTACGAATACCCGGTCGTGGTTTTTAACCCTGCGTCCGTAGTTTTTGAACATACTGTACAACTTAAGTCTCAGCACACCGAGGATACCTTCTTTCACAATTCCTCTGTTCATCTTCGAACTTCCATTTACCCGATCTTTAAAAGTGATGGGTACCTCTTTGATGACAAATCCCGCTTTCCAAACTGCAAATTTCATCTCTATCTGGAATGCATAACCTACAAAGGTGATATTGTCCAGATTGATGGAGGCAAGCACCTCTCTTTTATAACACACAAACCCGGCTGTAGGGTCTTTCACCGGCAGAAAGGTAATCATCCTTGTATAGAGCGACGCCCCTTTCGAAAGTATGACTCTTGAGGCAGGCCAGTTTTCGATTTTTCCTCCGGGGATATAACGGCTTCCTACTGCCATATCTGCCCCCCCCAGTTTGCAGGCATCGTATAGCCTTTGCAGGTCTTTTGGATCGTGCGAAAAATCGCAATCCATTTCAAAAATAAATCGATATCCTTTGTTTAGTGCCCACCTGAACCCGTGTATATAGGCAGTGCCCAGTCCCGCCTTATTTTTACGTTCTTCAAGAAAAAGCCCGCCCGGATATTTGGGAAATAAAGACTTGACAATTTCTCCGGTTCCATCGGGCGAATTATCATCAATTACCAACACATGGAAATCCTGTTGCAGGCTAAAAATAGCATGCAGCATCTGCGCAATGTTATCCTTCTCATTGTAAGTAGGAATGATTACAAGTTTTTCCAAAAAGTTGATATTAGCCAATGCTAACAAATTTACTTTTTATATACCGTTATATAATCACTTTTTTGTCAATATAGTACGGTTTAAGATTTCTGTAAGTTTCTGCTTGGTGTGTAGCGGAAACTCCCCTTTCATCATCCAGTCGTAATACTGGCGTTCGGTATTAAACACGTCTGCCACGCGCTTCCCCTTATGTTTACCAAAGTTAAACACCTCGTGACCAGATTCATCATATACAATCCGGCGGGCAAAGTCCACGATCTTCTCTTCCCCAATGAAATCGAGGATAGAATCTACCTGATTGCCCAATTGCGCATATCGTTTCACCTGAGCCTGCAGCACCTCATAAGTAGCCATAGTATCGGCTTCAGCACTGTGTGCATCTACCAGATCCTTCTGACAATAAAATTTATAAGCAGCCGATAAGGTACGCTTCTCCATCGTATGGAAGATATGCTGTACATCGAGCAATCTGCGATGCGAAAAATCAATATTGATATCCGCTCTCAGAAATTCCTCCATGAGCAATGGAATATCAAACCGGTTGGAATTAAATCCACCAAGATCGCAGTTTTCCAGAAACTGTTTTAATTCATTTGCCACCTCTTTGAATGTAGGGGCATCCTTTACCTTGTCGTCGGTAATGCCGTGTATGGCCGCACTTTCAGGAGGGATTGGCATTCCGGGATTCAGCAGTTTATATTTCTTTTGCTGTGTACCATCAGGAAGAATTTTTAAGATAAAAATTTCAACGATACGGTCTGTTGCAATGTTAATACCGGTAGTTTCAAGATCGATAAAAGCCAGAGGCTTGGATAGCTGTAGAGACATCTCTATAAAATAAAAGTTGTTTTAATCCAGGTGTAATGTGTGTAATATATCCAGTGATTCATAGGTTCCGCTACTCATGAATAAGAAGTTTGTATTTTCAACAGGGATTACTTCCAATGCGCTTTCTAATTCATGCTTATCTGTTGCAATAATAAGATTTTCTTTATGGAATCCTGATAATACTTTTGCAGGTTCCAAAAAAGGCATTCGTTTGATTTCCAAAGCATGCCTGCTGTAAAATACGATTGCAGTATCTGCCTCATCCAGTACACCCCCATACTCTTTCATAAAGGCTTCATTTAAGCTGCTATAAGTATGCAACTCCAGAACCGCCACCAGTTTTTTACCGGGGAACTGGGCTTTTACGGCTTGTACCGTGGCTCTCACCTTGCTGGGTGCATGTGCAAAATCACGATATACCCTTGTGGAACCGCTGTTGTAAATATTCTCTAACCGCCTGGCGGCTCCTTTAAATGTGGCAATAGCCTCCCTGAATGTTTTGGCAGGTACGCCGGCTTCCCTGCACACAAACTCTGCTGCCTGGATATTAAGCAAATTGTGGTCTCCAAATACGCTTAATGCCACTTCCTCCCCTTCAATGGTAATCACTGACACTCCTCCCTCATTCTTATGGGCAGGTATATGATACGGTATATATCGGATATCATCACGCTTGTGCGACTCCACAAGGTCTTTTAGCACCGAATCTCCGGAATAATAGATAAGTACTCCGCCTGGCTCAATCTTCTGAATAAAAATCCGGAACTGTGCACAGTAATTTTCAAAAGTGGGGAATACATTGATATGGTCCCATGCAATACCCGATATCACTGCAATATGTGGATATAAAAAATGAAATTTAGGCACCTTCTCAATAGCACTTGCAGGATATTCATCTGCTTCACAAACAATCAGAGGGGCTTCAGTAATCTGCACACTGTTGGCAAACCCTTCCAACCGCGCACCCACCAGATAATCAAAATCATAGCCGGCAGTTTTCAACACATGCATCACCATCGAAGTAATGGTGGTCTTGCCATGACTTCCACCAATCGCTATACGCTTCTTGGTCATACTTTCCTTATAGATATATTCCGGGAAAGAATACACCGGCACCTTTAATTCCAGTGCTCGTTTGAGTTCGGGATTATCTGCTCTTGCATGCATTCCCAGAATGACAGCATCAGTATCGGCTGAAATCTTTTCCGGAAACCACCCTACGCTATCAGGTAGCAGCCCGATATTTCTCAGATTGGTGGCTGCCGGTTCAAAGATATCATCATCACTTCCACTGACTATATAGCCCTTCTTCTTCAACGCTATGGCCAGCTGGTGCATCACACTGCCTCCGATGGCTATAAAATGTATCTTCATAATCCCTTAATTATTTGGACAAAATAACAATAGTTTAGATAAAACAACGTTAAGTGAAAAGTATAAAGTTTACACTAATTTTGTAACGAATAATCAAACTATGAAACGCTTCTTCCTTTTTCTTTTACTGGCAGTGATGGCAGGATACATCTTCAGCAGTTGCTCCTCTGTCCGCCGTAGTAAGACAGGATGCCCGATGACAGAGGGCATTATACACTAATATAAAAATTTATCATTGTCCGGTTAAATTATTTAAAATGTGGCTAAAGCCCTTGTTGAGTAAGACTTTCATAGCCCTACCCTAAAGGTTAGGGTAATAAATATAAAACCTAAGCCCAGTGGGCTTTAGCCCAACTTAATCGGACAACAATAATAAAAATTGATATTTCGCATGGACTGGATACCTCTGGATGACATTTCTCAACTGGAAACTATCCGGGCAAAGTCATTCGAGACACCTCAGATAATCTTCAAGCACAGCACCCGATGCAGCATCAGTAAAATGATTCTGAACAGGCTTGAAAAAAGCACTCCACCTTCCGGTGCCGACTTATATTTTCTTGACTTGATCCAATACCGCAATATCAGTAACCAGATCGCGACAGACTATGGCGTCGAACACGAATCACCACAGGTAATCGTAATTAAGAATGGAAAAGCTATCTACGACGCCAGCCACTCGGCTGTGCACATGGAAGACATTGCTGCACAGGTTTGATGGTGTGATCTCCCGGTAAAGTCACTCAAAGCGACCTGGCCTTTAAGACTAATGAATAGTCTTAAACAATCGCCCCCAACGAATACCATTGTTATAGCTGAACCAAATAATAGAGGCCTTGCCTACTATATGATCTTCTGGTACAAAACCCCAGAAACGGCTGTCCAGTGAATTATGACGGTTGTCACCCATCATCCAATAGTAATTCATCTTGAAGGTGTAGCTCGTAGCAGGGGCACCATTAAGAAAATACCGGCCATTTTTCTCTTCCAGTCGGTTGTTTTCGTAGGTGACGATACATCTCTTATAACGTATTACATTATCCGGCGTGAGTGGTATCGTAGCACCTTTGGCCGGAATCCAGACAGGGCCAAAATCATCTACCGTCCAGTTATAGGATGGGTCGTTGGGATATAATACCGGACCGCGATCAAGGTCTCCTAATGGTGCATTTTCAATAGCCTTCACCGTAGGGAATAATTTTAATTGCACTTTTTCGGCATCACTCATGCTGATCACATAGAGATTATTTCCGATCAGCGTCACCTGATTCTTATTACGATCGTCGATATTGTCCTGGATACCTATTTCGTTGAGCTTATCAGGATCAAGAGGTGCGGTAGTACTCACCATATAGCTAAACTCATGCTCCGGTGGGAACGGCTGTGCCACACCGTTGATATAAATCACCCTGTTCTTTATTTCAAGGGTATCGCCTGCAATTGCAGTACATCTCTTGATAAAATTCTCTCTCTTATCTACCGGCCGGGTGATAATCTGATCACCAAACTGTAACAGCACTCTGCGGCGTGCTTCCTCCTCACTTATATGATTGAGCATCATCTGATTCTGAATTACCTGATAATAGGTAGTTTGTGAACCGTAGTTGGGATCGTTGATCAATGTATCATTCACCGGAAAGTTAAACACCACTACATCGTTTCGCTTCACCGGACGGGCAAACCATCTCGTATAGGGTAACTCTATCCATTCCACATACGACTTGGCGTTAGTACCAATCATGGTATTGTGCATAAATGGCATTGCAAGTGGTGTATTGGGAACACGCGGCCCATAGGCAAACTTACTTACAAAAAGAAAATCGTTTACTAACAGCGTCTTTTCCATTGAAGGAGTAGGTATCACATACGCCTCAAAAATAAAAGTACGAATAAGTGTAGCAGCCACAATTGCAAAAACGGCTGCATCAATCCATTCTCTGATCACTCCCTTTTTGTAATTCTTCACTACCATCTCTCCGGCAAACCGCTCCATCTTGCTATACCCCAGATAAGGAAAATAAATGAACGGGAAGAACACAGTAAGGAAATGATGCCATAAATCAAACCTTCCAAAAAATTCTACAAACTTGATATTAATCCAAATCGTAACAAACTGGCCGGCTATGGGGATTAACTGAAGAAAGAACCAAATCTTGTTCAGCTTCATCTTCTCCACCATACACCAGGTATTATATAGAGGTATCAACGCTTTCCAGGGTGCAATACCTGCTTTTTTAAACATTCCATAGAGACCGATCAGGACTGCTATTGCAGCCAGAATGAAAAGTATTAGTCCAATGCTCATGTAAGAATTTTTAAGAAATGTGCTGACAAATTTAGCTGTTTCGAAAGTGAAGAAAAGCTATCAGTCAAATATATATATTGTTTAACACGCATCTTTTTCATCAGGCAGACTGCAATGTCTCATTCAAAAGCCTGCTTACTTCCTCAGCATGGCTCATCACCATCATGTGGCCTGCACCTTCTACCTTTAGCGCTTTGCCGATGTATCGCAGCGGAAAGATATGGTCTTTAGTACCATGAATATGAACCAGGGATTCGGGTGTGAACTCATTCTGCCAGTGAATTACAGTATCAATTGCCCAATCAATATACTGTGGATCCCAATTCTTGCGAAAGTTACGGGCCAGCGCTCTTTCTTCATCACTGGTAATACCCAAATTATAATTCTCAATTGGCTCCAGAAACCTGTATGGCCTTACGTGGATTATCTTGTTCAGCTTTAGTGATGCTGCCACTCTGAAATAAAGAGGTTTCTCTGATTTGTTCTTAATACTCGACAGTAACACCACCTTCCTTACCTTCCTGAACTTTGAGATTTCGACCGACATCATCCCTCCGAAAGACACACCGACCAAAACAGGATCCTCATCGGTAATTTTCGAAGCCATCCTCTCTGCATAATGACGTATAGACTCTCCGGGTTGTGGATGCAACCAGGGGATGTACTTTATTGCGTACTGAGCGGGGAAATGAAGCTTTTCAAAAATCCGCTCATCAGCTCCCATACCACTTATACAATAAATAGACTGCATCTTATTTTCTTCATTTGGCAGGTAACACGTAGTTCTTCACGTCTTCTACCTCTATACTTTTTCCTGAAAGAATCACCAGTCTTTCCACCACATTATGAAGTTCTCTGATATTGCCACTCCACCTGTACTGTTGTAGCAACTCTACCGCTTTTTTGTCAATTGCTTTCTTCGGTTGGCCATATTCGAGTCCAATATCTTCCAAAAACCTGTCGATCAGTAATGGGATGTCCGATACACGTTCATTCAGCGAAGGCACATTCAGGATGATTACACTAAGGCGGTGATAGAGATCGAGCCTGAAATTTTTTTGTTCCACTTCCTGAAGCAAATCCTTATTCGTGGCAGCAATAATTCTTACATCCACACTAATATCCTTATCAGCCCCCACTCTGGTTATTTTTCCTTCCTGCAATGCACGAAGCACCTTGGCCTGCGCCTCCAGGCTCATGTCACCAATCTCATCCAGAAAAAGTGTACCACCATGCGCCTGTTCAAATTTGCCAATCCTCTGTTTGACCGCAGAGGTGAAACTTCCTTTTTCGTGCCCGAACAACTCACTTTCAATTAATTCACCCGGTATCGCCGCACAGTTTACTTCTACCATCGGACTCGCTGCCCTGTTACTACGTTCGTGAATCCAGCGTGCCACCAGTTCTTTTCCCACTCCGTTTTCTCCGGTGATAAGTATGCGGGCATCAGTCGGGGCTATTTTTTCTATGGTATCTTTTATCTTTTGAATTTCCGGGCTTTCCCCAATAATTTCCTGCACCCGCGACACCTTTCGTTTCAGCACTCTCGTCTCTGCCTGCAGGGTAGTCTTATCCATTGCATTACGAAGGGTAATGAGCAGACGATTCAGATCCGGTGGCTTGCTAATGTAATCGAAAGCCCCCTTCTTAACGGCTTCTACTGCTGTGTCAATATTGCCATGCCCACTTATCACAATAACAGGCACCTCCGGATTGATTTTTCGTGCCCGCTCCAGAAATTCTATTCCATCCACTTTGGGCATCTTCACATCACACAAAACCACATCCACTTTCTTCTTTGAAAATTTTCTAAGGCCCTCCTCACCGTCACTTGCTTCCTCAACCGTATAACCCTCATAACCGAGAATTTCAGAAAGTGTTTTTCTTATTGCGGCTTCGTCATCAATAATCAAAATTGAAGGCATCTTGTTTTGTCTTTTTTCTTTTTATGTTTATCAGGCTGTTTCCTTTTCCATCATCAGATAAGCCTTAATAAAATCGTCAATCTCACCATCCATCACCGGCCCTACATTACCCACCTCATACTCAGTTCTGTGGTCTTTAATCATTTTATACGGATGGAATACATAACTCCTTATCTGGCTACCCCACTCTATTTTCTTCTTGCTTGCTTTGGCAGCATCCGCCTTCTCTCGCCGCTTACGCATTTCCTCTTCATATAAACGGCTTTTTAGCATCGCCATTGCCTTTTCACGGTTTTCTCCCTGGGTCCGGGCCTGCTGGCACTCCACAATTATACCTGAAGGTTTATGCGTAAGCCTTACTGCTGTTTCCACTTTGTTCACATTCTGGCCACCGGCACCTCCACTCCTGAAAAATGCCCACTCCAGATCAGAAGGATTCACATGAATATCTATACTGTCGTCGATTAACGGATATACGAATACACTTGCAAAACTCGTGTGCCTGCGTGCGTTGCTGTCGAAAGGAGAAATCCGCACCAGCCGGTGCACACCGCTCTCTGCTTTCAGGAAGCCATAGGCAAACGGCCCGTCAAACTGAAGGGTGGCACTTTTGATACCTGCACCATCACCATCCTGGTGATCGATTTCAGAAATAGACCATCCCTGCTTTTCGCCATACATTCTGTACATACGCAGCAACATCTCGGCCCAATCCTGGCTCTCAGTACCTCCGGCACCACTGTTGATTTGTAAAATTGCAGGCATCTCGTCTTCCGGCTGATTGAGGGTACTTTTAAATTCAGCATCGTCAAGAGCCGAAGTGGCAGCATCATACGCTTCTTTCACTTCGGCCTCACCGGCCTCTCCTTCTTTCCAGAATTCAAACAGAATTGAAAAATCATCAATCTTATCAGACACACCTTTATACAGATTCACCCAATGTTCATTGGATTTAATCTCTTTTAAAACTTCGGTAGCTCTTTCGTTATTATCCCAGAAACCGGGTGAGATAGATAATTGCTTATCGTTTTCTATTTTTTGTGTACGATTGTCCACGTCAAAGAAACCTCCTCAAAACCAGAAGACGGTCTCTCATATCCTTTAGTTGTTCTACTGTCATAAGCGCAAATATAACAATGAATGTGTTAAAGAATTTTTAGATTTGAAGGACTCTTCATTGAATCCGGATGCTTCCCGCGCATCAATTTATCTACTGATTCCTCAAGAAAAAAACCTTACAAAAAAGCCCTCTGCAAATTGCAGAAGGCTGAGTGCCCGGGACTGGATTCGAACCAGCACATCCTTGCGAACGCTGCCACCTGAAGACAGTGCGTCTACCAATTTCGCCACCCGGGCATTTTTTGGGATTGCAATATTAAGAGATAAGAACAACCTAAAAAAGAAAAAGTTTTACAAACCAGATTGCCCCCACCCCCACTTTAAAAACAATGGAAAGGCCCTGCCCCAGGTTTTCACATCATGGCGCCCGTCTTTCAATTCCACATACCTGATATCTTCGGCACTGTACCCCTTCTGCACGAGTTCATTAATCAGCGAAAGGGTATCATCTATCGAATCAATAATTCCATTATTATTCCTGTCAGCAGTTTCGTCAAGCGTTCCCGTCTCAAAGAAAAACCTTAAGTGCGGCGCAAAATCACCCTCTCTTATACGATTATGCATAATCCGGTGCTCTTCCTCTACAAAATCAGGATGATCCTGGGCAATACTCCTCCACCAGAGCGAACCGCTAAATACCCCCACTCTCCTGAATGTACCGGGATTCCGCCAGACAATATCCAGCGCTGACAAGCCGCCCAGCGAAAAGCCACAGAAAGAAAGGTCGGTAATCCTATAATCATCCAGATGCTGATCTAACGTAGGTAACAGCTCCTGAAAAATAAACTTCTCGTACAGCCCTGCTTTAGCTCCCCTCCCCTTATAGTCGCGCTCACCCACCGTTCCATATTCATTTCTCCTGTCTTCCCCACAGTGAATGCCTACACATATCAATGGCCTGATTGCCTCCTGTTCGTAAAGCGAATCCAGAATTTCATCAAAATGCATGGTAATTAAATCCTGCCCGTCATTGATAAGGAGTAAACTCACCTCTCCCGAATCCTTTCCGGGAGGAAAATAAATGTCAGCCTTTACTTCTCTTAATAAAAATCCCGATGGAACTACTTCATTATAAATCCGCGTCAAACTCTTTTCTCTCATCATTATTCAAAAGTGGATAAAAATAGAAATTTTCAGAATTGCGCAAGAAAATATCTTTCCACTTTACAATTGAGGTATCTATTTCGCTTAAAAAAGTAGAATATTCTAAAATTTTCCGGTGCTACTGCTATTCTCAAATTACTTTGAATGAATTATTTGCTCTATATTTAGTTCATCAAACAAGGAATTGCCCGTGTGCATTCCATTAAACATTAAACTCATAAGTGTATGAAAAAAATTGGTATTTTATTCGGGAAGGAGCGAAGCTTTCCTGATGCTTTTGTAAAGAGAGTAAATGAAAAAAATGTGGAAGGCATTATGGCAGAACCTGTGCATATCGACAAGGTAATGCAGGGTGAAAGCAGTGGATACGCTGTAATCATTGATCGTATTTCGCAAGACATCCCATTTTATCGCGCATTCCTGAAGAATGCAGCTATTTCAGGCACTGCTGTAATTAATAACCCTTTTTGGTGGAGTGCTGACGAGAAATTTTTTAATAATGCACTGGCCACGAAGATAGATGTGCCCGTACCTAAAACAGTGATTATCCCTTCGAGTACTATGCCACCGGATACCAGTGGCGAATCATTCAGCAACCTTGCATATCCACTCGATTGGAACTCTATATTCAACTACATTGGTTTCCCTGCGTATATGAAACCCCATGCCGGAGGCGGATGGAAGAGCGTGTATAAAGTGGCAAACGCCGATGACTTCTTCGCTAAACATGGCGAAACGGGAGAACTGGTAATGATGTTGCAGGAAGAAATAGTATTTGAACAATATTACCGTTGTTACTGCATAGGTGGTAAACACGTACGCATTATGCCCTATGAGCCACGCAATCCTCATCATCTCAGATATGTGTCAGACTTTAATCCGGGTGAGGAATTGCACCAGCTTATGACGGATATCGTCATCCGTTTATGCCACTATCTGGGATACGACTTCAATACTGTGGAACTCGCTGTAAGAGATGGTATCCCTTATGCAATTGACTTCGGCAATCCTGCTCCGGATGCGGAAGTAACCAGTGTAGGCCAGGAAAACTTTGACTGGGTGGTTGAAACTGCCGCGAACTATGCCATAGAAAGAGCACTTCTGCATGAAGACGGAAAAGATAACCTCACATGGGGTGAGTATGTCAAACGCAGCGCCGCAAGGATGAAGCTATACTAATCTCAATTAAATTCAGTAACAATTGATTTTTTATAATGATGGACCGCAAATACAGACAGTTCACTCTGGGTATTGAAGAGGAATACATGGTGCTGGACCCTGAAACCCGTGAACTTAAAAGCCATGAACAAAAGATTGTGCAGGAAGGCGAAAAGGTGATGAAAGACAGGGTAAAAGCTGAAATGCACCAGGCTGTAGTGGAAGTAGGCACCGGAATATGCCAGAATATTGACGAAGCCTTTATGGATGTCAGTACTTTGCGGCGAACAATCAGCCAGATTGCCGGTGACCTGGGGCTTTGGGTGGGCGCATCAGGCACACACCCCTTTAGCCACTGGGAGAGGCAGCTCATTACTGACCATCAGCGATACAACGAAATCATAAAGGAACTACAGGAAGCCGCCAGAAGCAACCTGATCTTCGGCCTTCATGTACATGTAGGCATGGAAACCCGGGAGATGGCTATCCATATCGCAAACTCTGCCAGATACTTTCTTCCGCACATTTACGCTCTGAGCACGAACTCACCTTTTTGGGAAGGCAGGCAGACGGGTTACAAGTCCTTTCGCACTAAGGTATTCGATAAGTTTCCGCGCACAGGAATCCCCGATTACTTCGCGAGCATAGAAGACTACGACAACTATGTCAAACTGCTCATCAAAACCAATTGTATAGATAATGCCAAGAAAATATGGTGGGATTTGAGAGTACATCCATTCTTCAATACAGTAGAATTCAGGATTTGTGATATTCCTATGACCGTTCAGGAAACCATCACCATAGCAGCGCTCTTTCAGGGAATCTGCGCCAAGATTTACAAACTAAGAACTCAAAACCTGAACTTTATCACCTATCCCAGAATGTTGATTAATGAAAACAAATGGCGGGCGAGCAGATATGGGATTGACAGCAGCCTTATCGACTTCGGGAAGGAAAGTGAAGTAAACACAAGGGTGCTCATTTATGAATTACTCGACTTTATCGATGATGTCGCCGTGCCGTTAGGAATCCGCAACACCATAAACTATGTGCCCACCCTGCTTGAAGAGGGTACCGGTGCGGATCGTCAGCTAAAAATCTTCAACGAATCAAAAAGTCTTATTGATGTAGTGGACTATATCCATTCCCAGTTTCTTTATGGCATTGCCTGATAACTGCGAAAGGATTTAATAAGAAAGCCACCTGCATCACGCAAGTGGCTTTTTACATTTGTACAGTCAGCCAAAACAATGGGGAGCCTACAGAGGCATGACCGCTTACGTCTGGCATATTTATGCAGGCGGCTTCCGAACGAACCTGCCAATTTAAAGACGCTGTCAGGCCGCTTGCATAAATACGTTTGTTAGCAAACGTTTTGTGGCAGTATTTTGGCTATTCTGTTTATCTCTTCCTTTTTGTCAGCCATTTCATTTTCGATGTCAAAGTCGTCTTGGAGCCCTAACCAAAACTTAGCAGAATTTCCGAAATAAGCACTAAGTCTGACCGCTGTGTCCGCAGAAATCCGTCTGTTCCCTTTAAGGATTTGAGATATTCTCGTCTGGGGTACATCAATGTCTTTTGAGAGCCTACACACAAAAGCTTTTTGCCTGCATAGTCAATCATCATCATATCTCCGGGTGTATATTCCAGATGCATGGATATATCCTTTTGCTTTAGCCATACAGAAAGATGATAGCAGAACTGACTGTAACTATATCCGTCCGGATGCAAAGCCAGATATTCATTCCAGAGAATAACACGTCTGACGCCTGTTCGCTTAAGTTCGTGGTGATGCTCTTTTATAAAAGCGATCAGGGTATCAATACGTTGTTGACTACAGTGCCCGTCAGTATCATAAACGACGTTGGGGGTATTTGTGGCAGAAACTGTGGTATCTTCTTTTGCTAAGCAGCGTAGGTACTTCTTAACGCTGTTGCGGCTCACGTTGGTTCTACGCACAATTTCTTTTATCGCAATGCCTTGCTTGTGTAGTTGTTGAATCTGTTGAATCAGTTCCATGATGATCGGTTTTTGTGCCATACCCCTTTAAATATTTTAATAAAAAAAGGAGCAAGGATAATCACAAAAGCACATTCAAAGACAACCGAACAGAGGGGTCAACATGCCGGAATGACATGTGGAAAAATAAATGGAATGGACTGACCAAAGAAGTACCTGGGTAGAAATAATCGCCCAATACTTCACCAATATCCCTTAGAAAAATCCAAAGATCAGAGGTGGGGTCAACATCCAAGAATGGGGGTCAACATAAACCGGAATGGGGAGGCAACATGCTCCGGAATCTACATACAGCTATGATTAATAAAACTTCCACACTTATCAATTCTTTTTGATTGGGGCAAGCAAAAAGTAGAAAATCCATGTAATCTGGGAAACAAAAATAACAGCCAAAATCCAGGCTAATTTTTCGCTACCTGAAGTTCTGCGTGTACCAACAATATTTTATATTAGAAATAGATAAAGGCATGAAATTATTACTACAAATATTATTGGAGAAAAATAGAAATGTTCTTGGTTGGTTATGGTTAAGTCTTTGGAATTATAATGGTAAGGAAATGTATGGTGAAGGTATGGTTCGGGTATTGAAGTTGGAGGAGAAATAGAAATTCGTCTGTGGGAACCGCTACCCAATTTATTCTTAATTTGAAGTTAAGAACTAATATTCAATAACCTGCTGTCTGTCAAAAACTAAATCCAAATAGAATAATTGTTGCTGAAGTATGTTCCGCTACCACTGCTTTTGTAAATATTTTTGTTTTCAACAGCCATTATTTTGATCAAGATTTTAATCTTGCAATTGCTTGTTGGTCTTCATAATTTGTTACATCTGTTATATGCTCTTCCCAATTATCTTTTAAAATAGTTTTTTTGTCTTGTCGAAAATAGCAATTAGGATTAAATATAAATTCTACAAAATAATACCTACTGTTTTTTGAAGGAGCTATTATTAAAGGGGATAGTTCACTCCCGACCTTCCATTTAGAATTAAAAGCCGAAGAATCGTATATATATGTAAAGCTTTCTAATGTACTTTCAATATAAGTGTTAGTATATGCAGTTATCTCAATTTTTTTAAATGAAAGGTCGCCAATCGCCTCTATGCATATATTCTTGAGGTCATTTATAAAATCAATTGCTGGATTCTTAAAAAAATTTAACCTTTTCCTTCCAATTCTACAATTAAGTGAAATGTAAACGGAGTCTTTTGATAATTCGCCGATTCCACTTATAAAAATCTCGCCCCCGCGGTATGTAAGATTATAACGTCTTGAATATTCTATTAAGTCATCAACTGATTTCAATTTTTCTGGAAAAATTTTTTCGAACTCAGTTTTAATTTTTTGAAGACCTTCTAATTCTAAAATTGGTGTTAGAATACGAGTAAATTCATATTTAGTTAACTTGTTTTCAATCATTATGAATGCATTTTTGTTATTCTTAAATTAGTATTGCGGTTTCTGATGGGTTACTGCTAACGTTTAGAATTATAAAGGTAAATAAATGAATGCCGTAGAAAAACGGTTTGGGTATTACAGATGGAGGAGAAATAGAAATTCGATTGTCGAACAGGTGCCAGTATTTTTTCTAAATTGAAATTAAGAACTAAAGGTTCGATTTAATTGCCTGTCAATAGGCGGGTTCGAGTTGCATGAACTGGAGTTCGATTATTGCCTATTTCATGATATTAAGTCCTCCGTGAATAAAACCAAATGTTGGCTGACGCTTCAGTGGAATTAACATCGTAAATTGCCTTATCTAATTCAATATAAAATAGACCAATTGATATGAGCAAGTCAACTCCTGATTGGGAAATTTGGTTATACATTATTTTATATTTCGGTTTTCTTGTTGGGCTTTTTTATATGGTGATGCTAATAACGCCTTTGCCGTACATTCTCATATTGGTTACTACTTTTTTGGCATACTTGATTTATAAAGAGAAATTGACAGCTATAGCCCAAGGTGATGGAAGTTCATTTATTGGTATAATGATGCTTATAATTGCCATTGCTTATGGTTCAATTATAGCAAAGCCTTATAGATATAATAATTATATCGGTAAGTATATTGTATCTGGTAAAATGGTGACTCGTACTGTTACAGTTGAAGCAGATGAGGGCCCCGCCACTTGGGAAGAGAGAAGGACTTATTGGGAGCCTGAAACTAAAACGGGAGAGGTCATAATGGATATAATAGGCTGGTTTAATATAGTGCTGGTAATAGGTTCGTTTGTTTTTTATCTTAAATTATTTTCAAAGACCAAAGAACGAGAAGATAATTTGAAGAAGAAAGGTAAGTTCATTTCGGATTGAAAATATAGTAAAAATTGATAGTTTCTTCCTGAAAGTTTTATGAAGTGGATAGCAGATTGTTCCGTTTGATATAGCAGCCAATCACATTTCGGTTAAAAACGAATATTTAACTGAAAAAAAGTCATTTGTATTTTATACATGACAATCAAAGAAAGTTTGTTTCACATTACTAGTCCTTAAGGAAACAAAATTGATGTAACAGAGGAGTATAGGATAGCTTGTAAACGCCTCACTTTATTGTTCAAAACCTGTTCTCACGAATAACGAGACATGCTGTTTATCAGTTATCTTCATTGTTGGTGCGCACCTCACGAAGCCTTAATAGTAAGCGGTTCGTGCTTCCTTTCTCTTGGTTGGTTAGGTCAAAGAGCATTGGAATTTGATGTCTAACTCGTCAATAAATTGAAAGTCATTTATCCATCTTATTCCCATGTTGTCGCAAACGTTGGGTATTTTTATCTTATTTGAGTTTAATGCCGTCACCTTCTCTTCTTTGGTGACTACTGTAGCATTTTCGTGTAGAGCGTGTGCAATCACCCAGGGGTCAGCTAATGAACGGGCTTTTGTATTGTCAACCAGCAAGGGATAATCTTCTAAAATTTTTCGTATGTGTTTTGTAACTGGTTCGCTTATTTTTTTAATTGGGATTCTGCTCCCTTTCAACCATTTTGAGAGGTCGTCTTCAGTCCGAACAATTTCTTCATAAACCAACTCAGGAATAAAAATCTTATCAATTTTTCCGAGTTCAGTTAAGATTTTCCAATAATCAGGGCAAAATTTCGGATTGTAATATTTTTGCCACGCCTGGATTAACACATTAGCATCTAAACAATATTTATCTGCCCTTGTGTTCATCTATATAATTGTGATTCGAGTTTTGGAAATTTATTTACCTGAACGTTTAACAGATTACTAGCCAATGTCGGCTCAATAAATCCCCCGCGAAATGCATCTAAAACCGTTTGAGTAAAAAGCCTGCTGTTCCTGTTTAGTTGCAGCAAAAAATAATTTGGTCCGCCGGATTTTTCTTTTTCCTTTTGTTTAGCTTTCTTCTCTTCTTCCCTTTTTAAGTATTCCGCATAATCAATGTCAGCCTGCTTTTTCAGCTTTTGATAGGTTGGGGTAGAAATAATTTTAAGATTTAATGCCCGAACCAAAAGAGCAAACGAACTCACTCCTAACTGCCTTGCAATTTTGAAAACTTCTTTAGAGGTCTGAAAAGATGCTGAATCAAAGCTCAAAACAATTTCTTTTGGCATTAAAGCATTTGCTGCAACCTCATTGCAAAACAATTCTACCGGATGAAACTTGTCTTTATTTTTTAAGCCGGGTTCAATTTCATTTGAAATACCTGTTTCGGCTATCCAAATGTGTGCTAACTCATGGACAAGGGTGAAAAGCTGTGGTGCATTCCAATCGTCAGAGTTCACAAAAACGAATGGAGCGTAAGGGTCGGCAATAGCAAATCCTTGTAATTCTTCAGAATCCAGCTTTAGCCGGGAGTGGATAAAACTTGTTCTGGAAACGAAAATACCGTTGGTTTCCGCCGCATCAATCCATTCCTTAATAGGGTTGTCTGTTTTATATGAAGAAGGATTTATTTTTAATGTTCCAAGAATGTCTTTTGCTACTGTTTGAGGGTTGCTTTTTATTGAAAAGCGACCAACAAAAGCTAATTTATCTTCTTCGTTTTCTGAATTTACATCACTAATCCATGCTTGTTTTTGTTGGATTTCTCTAATGATAAAAATTGAAGAAGTTGTCAGTGCTTTTGAACCTGATTTTCTGAAGTCCTGCAATGGCTGAAAGTCGCGAGGTACCTCCGGTAAAAAGAATAATGCAAAGGGTCTTTTATATGTTTTAGCAAGAGTTTGAGCTTGTCTGATAGTCGGTTTACTTGTTCCTGCTTCCCATTCCTGAAGCCTGTCAACCTTCACAGAAACTTTGGCAGCAGCGGTTTCTTCGGTCATTCTTGCCGATTCTCTTGCCCATTTGAGAACCTTTGGTGTGATGTATGCTTTATCTGCCATTTTGGTTTCAAAAATACAATTTTTAAAGCCGGATTTATCGGTAGTTGTTTTTTTAGTATGACCGTAAGCAGCAGTTCGTCTGAAAACTCCCCATGCCCTCATAAAAATAAGTCATTTCCACTTTATACAAACCCATTTAAGGAAGCTGATTTTTCGGCCCTAATCCTGAACGAAAAAAACAGATAGAACAGTGAATCCGAAAATAGCTTTGTAGGCCGACCTTAAGAGCAAAAATGGAATGCCAAAGCTCCTGCAGGAACTTTTGCAACAGTTTTTTGTCAACTAAATTCATGATCCGGCGCAGGGTGAGTGCCGTGCACATCAACCCCACATCAGCACTCGCTCTTTTCATACCCCGCCTGGTGACGACATAATAAAAACCCCACTGTCGTTTGATAATACCATACGTGTGTTCAATAATCTGTTGGCGTAGTTTGTAGGTCTGAGGATCTGCCTCAATATTTTGTTTGTTCCTGTCCACATAAGGCTGGTACTCGCTCCGCTATATGAACTGCAATTCTTGCTCTAACAGAAATAATAAAAAATCATCGCTGCCCGGTTAAGTCATTCAAAATGCGGCTAAAGCGCTTATTGGGTGAGACTTTCACAGGCCTGCCCTGAAGGGCAGAGTAATAAACTTAGAAACTAAATCCAGTGGGCTAAAGCCAACTTAGTAGGATAATAAAAAAAGAGAGTACCCACATCGCGGCCCCGGCCTTGTCCCGGCAACACCGGAATTGTTTCTTTTTCATCAGGAAAAAAGAAAAAGGGAATAATACCTAAAGAAGTCGTTTAGCGTGGTCAAATTATCAAAGATTTGATACATTCAGTGTACGACCAATGGCTGTGTTTTCAATAATCCCGAACCGGACAAACCGAAAAAAATTATTTCACTGTAAACTCCATCCGGATAGTGATACTACCCGTTTTGTTCAGGCTTGAAGTATTGAAAGTGCCTCCATAACTATAATCCTCATCTGAATTCTTTCCTGTAATTTGAAAAACACCCAGTGTGGCTTTCTTTAACTTTCCTAATGAACTGCCGGCATTCTTTGCAATAATTTCAGCCCGCTGCTTTCCATCTGCACTTGCCTGCGCAAGCAGGTCCATCTTAATATCTGTGAGCCTGGTATAATAAAACAAAGGAGATTGTGAAGTAAATTCAATTCCGCCCTCAATCAATTCGGTGGCCTGGCGCGATATACCCAAAATCTTATCTACCTCTCCTGACTCCACTCTTACATTCTGAATTAAATTGTAACCTGTAAATCTCTGAATGGATCTGCCATTCTGATCGGTTTCATAGCTGAAATCTTTATTGATTTCGACAGCCGAAAACACCATTTGATTCTCAGCAACCCCCTTCCCTTTCAGATACGCCCGAATCGTAGCCTCGTCGGTTTTCAACAGCGCATAAGCAGTCTTTAGATCCATTGACTTCCGGGAATAACTTCCTGTCCAAACAATCAGATCACTGACAAAATCTTTCTCAGCCGACCCCGTAACGGTAACCGTTTCCATCGCTCTTGCACGCGACTTGTAGGCAGTGGATGCTATCCAAATACCGGCCACAAAGGCGATTCCGACAATAATCGCAGTAATAACTTTCATAAGCGTGTCTTAATTTTTAATTATCAACTTCAGAATTTACTTTCTGTTTCCGGCCATCCTAAGCAGAAACAAAAATATGTTGATGAAATCAAGGTACAACGTCAAGGCGCCCATAATCGAAAGCTTACGGGTATTTGCAGCAATAGTGCCATCAGCCTGAATGCCCTCCCCTATCCTTTTCAGCTTTTGCACATCATAGGCGGTCAGCCCTGTAAAAAGTAAAACACCAATGATACTGATGATATAATCCAATTGGCTGCTGTTCAAAAAGAAATTAATCACCATTGCAATCAGAATACCAATTACACCCATCATCATTATCCGTCCGAAACTCGTCAGGTCCTTGTCGGTTGTATAACCCATTACCGCCATAATCCCAAACATTGCTGCGGCTGAAAGAAAGCACCCCAACACACTTCCAGGCGTGAAAGCGGCCAGAATAAAACTAAATGCAATCCCGTTAACCATCGCATACGCTAAAAAAATTCCCATTAAAACCGTAGCGGACAACCGTTGAAAAGCAAATGACATGATAAGTACAAATACAAGCGGTGAAAACATTACGATTTTTCCCAGGCCTGTCATGCCGGTATCTGTTATCAGGTAGGTCATCAGACTCTCATTGGCCGAAAACTGCCAGGCAAACAAAGCCGAAACACCTAAAGCCAAAAACATCAGCATAAAAACATTAGAAATAAAACTCCGGCTAATCGTTTTTTCACCAATAGGTACATAATCTATAGTTGTAATCTCAGGACTCGAATCTTTATAATTCATTTCTTATTAATTTTTGTAAAAATACTTTTATATAATCATAATAATAGCTAAAAAATACAAAAAACAAAACCTCCGCCCCCTATTCCCTTTCATCAAACCAGACCGGCTTGTCATTGTTCCAGTCGCCATTATAGTTGACAGTTAATTCCTCGCCCCGGTTCACAAACCTCATAGTCTTTACCCGCATAATCTGAAGGTCAAAATCCATTTCATATTCACAATTGCTATGCGAACTATGATTATACAACGCGATATACCCCAACGCCATACAGGCCTTCTCTCCTGAATCGCCCCACTCGAAGATATAATCGTTCAAAATGGTCTTCTCCACCAATAGCCGCTCTTCCTCATTCAACACTATTACGGGTGACTCCTCAATGATGGCCCCGGCCTCTATATCAGCCGAAGCAAACACACCCCGACCTTTGTTAGGGGTCATTTTTATTTCGAGAAAACCGGTAATCATTTTTGTGGTTACTTAAAATATAAAAACTAATTTGTGCCGGTAAATTTTAAACCGGATGGATGGCTGAAGAACTGACAAGTCTGGAGGAAAAATACAAAGAAATCCTTTCTAGTGGTAATGATACTGATCTCAGTGAATTCCTGGATCAGCAAAATATCAGTGAAGTAGCAGAACTGATTTATGCCAATGAAGAGGAAGAGACAAGGATTTTTACAAGAATGAGCATACACAGGGCTACGAGAGTTTTCAAAATCCTGGAACACCCTACCCAAAAAAGAATTATAAAGAATCTCCCCCCTAATAAGAGCGCCGAACTGCTAAACGAATTACAGCCGGACGACCGTACAGACTTCTTCGAAGAACTTCCCAACGAAGTGCTCAGGGAACTCATTAAAACGCTCTCGCCGGAAGAGAGAAAAATCACCCTGGAATTGCTTGGATACCCGGAAAACAGTGTGGGCAGGCTGATGAATCCTGACTATATCTACGTGTATGAATACAATACGGTGGCGGAAGTGCTTGATATCATTCGCGAGGTGGGGAAGAATACGGAGACTATTGACGTTATCTATGTAATCAATAAGCACGGCGAATTACTTGACGACCTGCGTATCCGCGAATTTATCCTTGCTCCTCCCTCTATGCAGGTGAGTGAGATGATGGATGGGCGATTTATAGAGCTTAACGCTAATGATGACCAGGAGAGCGCCTATGAAGTGTTCAAAATGAACAACCGCGTGGCGCTGCCGGTAGTGGATGACTATAACGTACTACTGGGAATTGTAACCGTTGACGACGTGCTGTGGGTAGCCGGGGAGGAATTCAGTGAAGATATTCAGAAGATAGGTGGTGCAGAAGCATTAGATACTCCTTATCTGGAAACCCCCATCTTCACCCTCATCAAAAAACGAGTAGGATGGCTGGTTATATTATTCTTTGGCGAAACCCTCACTGCCACTGCTATGGCATTTTACAACGATGAACTGGCCAAGGTAATCGTGCTGACTAATTTCATTCCATTAATTATCAGCACGGGTGGAAACAGTGGTACACAGGCCTCCACGCTGATTATTCAGGCTATGGCACTTGGGGAAGTAACCATCAAAGAATGGTGGAAAGTAATGAAGAGAGAACTCTTTTCAGGATTCCTGTTGGGTGCAATTCTCGGTTCAATCGGTTTTTTCAGAATTCTCATCTGGAGTCTGCTCATGCAACGAGGGCTGATGCGCGATATTTATGGAGAGCATTGGATATTACTAGGGGTCACTGTTGGTTTTTCACTGATCGGTGTAGTGCTCTGGGGCTCGCTTACGGGCAGCATGCTTCCAATCCTCCTAAAAAAATTGGGCGCTGACCCTGCCTCTTCCTCAGCCCCTTTCGTAGCCACCCTTGTGGATGTAACAGGGTTAATCATCTTCTTCAATGTAGCACTACTCGTATTAAAAGGCACTTTGCTCTGATGGCCACACTGATAAGAAATATTAATCAGTCTCCACCCCCGTCAGCCAATTTTCAATACCATTCTATTTCAAAAGGAATTCAGACCTAAATTTGTCCGTGCAGAAAAAACAAATGCCTACATCTAAAAACAGCCACAGGAAATCAACGCTGCTTAGTTTACTGAAACCATACAAGTTTCTGGTGGCAGTACTATTACTCCTGGCATTTATAAGTAATGGACTGAACCTGGTCATTCCCAAGATCATTCAAAAGGGTATAGACGATTATTCAGCAGGGAATTTTCAGCCAGATGAAATTATTAAATGGTTTGCCATAGCTGCGGGCGCTATTTTCCTCCTTTCTTACATAGAAAACTTCTTCCGCACCTTCCTCTCCGAAAAAGTTTCAAGGGACATGCGAAACAGGCTCGTCGCCAAAATCTCAGACCAAAACTATGAGTACATCAGAAGCCACTCTACTGACCGCTTACTAACTAATATCACCTCAGATATTGACGCTTTAAAGACTTTTATCTCCCAGGCCATTGTGTCTCTCATTTCTTCTGCAGTGCTGATTATTGGCACAGCCACCCTCCTGCTAAATATTAATCTCAGGCTCGGATTGATCGTACTGATAATGGTTCCGGTAATCATCGTTTCCTTCCTTGCTATCTTCAAAACTGCGAGGGGACTGTTTCAAAAATCTCAGGGAATAATAGACCAGCTTAACAAAATTATCAATGAGAGCATTCTCGCCTCGGCTTTGATCAGGGTGCTGAATGCGCAATTGCTGGAGTCTCAGAAATTTATAACGATAAGCGGGAAAGGCAGAGATATCGGCATTTCAATTGTGAAGCTTTTCTCCACACTGATCCCTGTAATCGTTCTCACATCCAATCTTGCCCAGTTTGCAGTTTTGACAGTGGGGGGCAGATACATCATTTTGGGAGACATGACACTGGGTGAGTTTGCCGCATTTAACAGTTATATATCTATCCTTATTTTTCCAATCCTGGTAATAGGATTCACCAGCAATATTATAGCCCGTGCATCTGCATCATTCCGGCGGATCAGGCATATCCTGGATGAGCCCGATTCAATAGATACCGGAACGATCGACACACCGGTAAAAGGCAACATTACCCTCAGGAATGTGTCTCTACAAATAAAAGACAAGTACATTCTCCGCGACATCTCTTTCGATATAAAAGAAAGAAGCAGAACTGCTATCATTGGCCCTACTGCCGCCGGCAAGAGCCAGTTGCTGAATATTTTAACAGGGCTTATAAAACCTACGGGAGGCGAAATACTATATGACGGTATTCCTGCGTCACAATACAAAAGCGAAACAATTCTCAGGCAGACAGGAATCGTGTTTCAGGGTAGCACTATCTTCAACCTCAGCCTTCGCGAAAACATTGCATTCAACAAAAGTGTGACAGAAGCCGAGCTTAGTAAAGCTATGAGGACAGCCGAAATCGACAATTTTATCGGCACACTGCCCGAAGGAATCAACACCCCCATTAGTGAGCGCGGTACCAACCTCTCAGGCGGGCAAAAACAAAGAATAATGCTCGCAAGAGCGCTTTCTGTAAACCCTGCTATCCTTATTCTTGACGACTTTACGGCCAGGGTAGATGCAGCAACCGAACTAAAAATTGGTGAGAACCTCACAAAGAATTACCCGGATATGACTATCATCTCGGTAACCCAAAAAATAGAACCTGTTAAAGATTACGACCAGATTATCCTCATCATGCAGGGCGAACTGATTGCCAGTGGCACACATAGTGAATTGCTGGAGAAGTGTCCGGAATACATACAGATTCATAAATCACAGCAAAGCCTCACAGATATAGAATCAACTAATTGAGCAAATGGATTACAACTTAAACAAGGAGCATAAAAGCAGCACCCGGGACGCCTTCAGTAAAATGATGGTCTTTCTCAGGGAGGAGCGTAAGAGCCTCACAATAGCTTTCGTGCTCATGCTGGCCAATAGTGGTATTACCATGCTTACACCATATCTGATAGGATATACTATTGACCATTATATTGTCACTAAAATGTATCGGGGATTAATTCTGTTTTCAGGAATTCTCCTTGGCATCTATCTTACATCCTCAGTTACCGAATATCTTCAGATAAAGATAATGGGCACCGTAGGCCAGCGTGTACTTTACAGTTTGCGAAATGCGGTTTTCAATAAAATACAAACCCTTCCTGTAAAGTTCTTCAATCAGAATAAGGCCGGCGATTTGATTTCCAGGATTAATAATGACACGGATAGCGTGAACCGATTCTTCTCTCAATCGCTGATGCAGTTTATTGATAACATTTTCCTGTTGATAGCCACTGCTGTCTTTCTATTAGTCATCAATCCCAAACTGGGCAGCGCAGCCCTGGCCCCCGCTATAATCATCATAGTATTCGTAAAACTGGTAAATCCATTAGTTAGAAGAAAAAATGCGGTCAGCCTGAAAAAATTCGGCCTGCTCAGCGGAGAAATACAGGAAAACCTGGCCAATTTCAAAACTATAATAGCATTCAGCCGTCGTGATTTTTTCAGAAAAAAAATAGAGGAAGCTAACAACGAAAATTATAAAGCATCCATCATTGCCGGACTGGCAAACGGACTCTACGAGCCGGTATTTACACTCTGTGGTAACATAGCTCAACTTACAGTACTCTCCTACGGAATCTATTTAATCATACACGGTAACTTCACCGTGGGCCTGCTAATCAGCTACATAGCCTACACTAATGCCTTCTATCGTCCATTACGACAAATCGCGAGCCTTTGGGCCGGATTTCAAACCACCATGGCCGCATGGGACAGGATTTCGGTCATTCTAAATATGGACTCAGATCTTGTGTATGGCCCTAACAATAACAACCTCACCACGCCCGATACCCCCCTGCTCTCCTTCCATAATGTATCATTCCAATATCAACCGGAAAGGAAAATTTTAAGCAATATTAATCTTGAATTGGACAGAGGAAAAACATACGCATTTGTGGGCCCCACAGGCGGTGGTAAGACCACAACAGCGTCTCTGATTGCCAGGCTGTATGATGCAGACACCGGCGAGGTAAAACTCAATGGTACCCCTATACGTGAATTCACTGCTTCAGTATTGAGCAGGAAAATCGGCTTCATTCTTCAGGAACCCTTTTTGTTTGATGGCACCCTTCGTGATAACATTGTATTCGGAAACGAAGAATTGCAGGATATCCCGGACCAGGACATTTACAACAAGCTTCGAAATGATGGCTTTGAAGAGCTAATAAAAGGATTCGAAGACGGGCTTAATACTAAGATTGAGGATATGGGAGAAAGTATGAGTTTGGGACAAAAACAAATAATAGCTTTCATAAGAGCTGTATTACGGAATCCTGACCTTCTAATCCTCGACGAGGCCACCGCAAATATTGACACAGTTACAGAACAGCAATTACAAATGATTCTGGATAAGTTACCTGAAAAGACCACCAAGGTAATTATTGCCCACCGACTTAATACCATTGCTAACGCCGACCAGATTTTTTTCGTAAATGACGGCAGAATTGAAAATGCGGGAAGCATAGACCATGCCCTTCGTTTGCTGATGGAAAACAAAAGGGAGAGTTAATCCCGATTCTGTTATCTGATTCCCGATTCCATAAGCAGGTCAGCAATACCGATAGCTGCAGCAGCCTCGATCACGACAGGCGCTCTCAGGGCGATACACAGATCGTGTCTTCCCTTGACAGAAAAGGCTTCCACTTTTCCGGATTCCCGATTAAAGGTCTCCTGAACCTTCGGTGTGGAAGAAGTTGGCTTTACAACCACTCTGAACATTATATCATTTCCATTTGTAATTCCACCGGTAATCCCGCCGGCATTATTTGTGGCGGTTTTACCTGAACTGTCCAAAATGGCATCGTTATGTTCTGAACCAAACATTCTGGCTGCTGCGAACCCGCTGCCAAATTCAATGCCTTTGATTGCAGGCACCGCAAATATTAAATGACTGATGACAGACTCTACTGAATCAAAAAACGGTTCTCCCAAACCCACAGGCAGATTCCTGACTGTACATTCGATGATACCACCGACAGAATCTTTTGCCTGAACAGCTTTATCAATTCCTTTTTCGATATCCTGCTCGCCTCCTACCTCCAAAATCCGGGTTTCGAACTGCACCTCTTTACTCCTCAGGTAATGCTGAATAATTTTCTTTGCTACCACACCTGCCGCAACCAGGCAAACTGTAAGCCGACCGCTAAAGTGGCCGCCTCCTCTATAGTCTTCAAATCCTTTAAACTTCTCAGTGGCCACAAAATCAGCATGGCCTGGACGTGGAAAGGCATGGTGCTTTTCGTAATCACCACTTCTTGTGTTATTGTTCTCAAAAAATATCGTGAGCGGAGACCCGGCAGACCTGCCATTAAAAACACCTGTCTTAATCAATGGCGCATCTGCTTCCTTTCGGGGAGTAGTAGCTTTGGCTCCCGGTTTTCTGCGTTCCAGATCCTCTGTAAAGTCTTCCGGGGCGATCTCGATTCCGGGTGGTATTCCATCGAGGGTAATCCCAACCAATTCGCTGTGCGACTGACCAAAAATTTGTACACGATAATTTTTTCCGAATGAGTTCATATTCCTGAATTTCAGTAATCCGCCAAAATTAAGTGTGTGTGCTTGTTAATCCTGACTTTTCTTTACGAATTCAAAAAATATTTCTTTTTCTTTCCGCGAATCGATGGATTGTACACATGGACTTATCCTTGCTATTTCAAAAACCCCTGAAAACAATGCCCTGTATCCTTCTATATCCAAAGTAAACGGAGGCTTGTCCCGGTGACCTACCAACTCATTAAAGAAAAGTCCTGCATACCTGCCGCCATCATTCAACAATCCATGAAGATGGTTTATAAAATGGGTACGATCTTCAGGCGGCACGGTACAAAAGAAAGCCTGTTCAATTATCAAATCATACTTCCCTTCATGGTTAAAGAAATCCCCGTGTAACACATTGACCGGCTTCCCTTTAAATGTCTGCTTCAACTCCTTTATCAAAACAGTTGAGATATCCAGAATGGTAACATTATGGAATCCCCTCTCTACCAAATAATGTGCTTCATAGGCTCTTCCACAAGCCGGGATCAGAATGGCAGCATGTATATCCGAAATTGTATCAAGATAGTCTTTGATTGCAGGAGGTAACATACCTATATCCCACCCTGCCATATTATGCAGATAGCAATAATCCCAAAAGTCTTCCTGTAAGGGTTGCATAATCTAATGTGTCAATTGTATCCATATTCCCTGAGGTGCGTGTCATTATCCCTCCATCGGGGCCGCACCTTCACAAAGAGTTCCAGGAACACTTTATTTCCTATAAAAGCTTCAATCTCCTTTCTGGACTGTGTGCCCAGTTCTTTTATCATTGCTCCCCGACGCCCAAGCAGAATAGCCTTCTGTGTTTCCCGTTGCACTATGATATCAGCCCTGATCTTCACCAGTGTGCTCTTTTCTTTAAATTCCTGCACGAGCACTGTCGTATGATAGGGCACCTCCTCCTCATAGAGTAAGAAAATCTTTTCTCTGATTATTTCACCCACAAAAAACCGCATAGGCAGATCCGTAAGGTTCTCCTCATCATAAAACGGAATCCCCTCAGGTAATAATGACACTATCAGATTCATTAACTCAGCAATACCAGCGCCCATTGTACAGGAGATCGGCAATACGTGCTTGTAACCTTTGCCAAGAAAAAATGAAATTGAGTCAGACACCTTTTCGGGCGCCAGATCTGTCTTATTAATCACCACAATGGTGGGCGTCTTATCCTTAAAAGCTGCAAATATAGTTTCTACTTCTTCCGGATTATCTGTAATATCCGCTACGAATATCTTCACATCTGCATCCTCGCGGGCAGACTTCACTACATCCATCATTTTCTCATGCAGCTTATATCTCGGTTCAATAATTCCAGGAGTATCTGAGAATATAATCTGATATTCGGCAGTAGTCACAATTCCCTTGATACGGTGGCGCGTGGTCTGTACTTTAGGTGTGACAATGGCCAATTTCTCTCCCACCAGCAGGTTGAGCAACGTGCTCTTACCGGCATTTGGCTTTCCAAAAATATTTACAAATCCACTTTTCATTTCTGCAAAGAAACATATTCTACAGTATTACCTTCTATTGAAAACCATTATCTCCGGTATAAAATAGGAGAAGTACCCGTAGGACATATCGTAAACTTACTATAATAGCAGTATTTCCTTTGAATCTAAAATTGGGCAATAGTGCGCTATGATATTGTTTTGCACACCCCTATTTTTGTGTTAGAAGTTGAGTGATAAAAACAAGTTCAAAATCCAAATCCGCTGAAAAAAAATCCTAAATCCTAAAAAACTAACCCCGAACTAAAAACTATTTTCATTCAACTTCTTTTTTATCCAATATCTACGAAAAGCTTCCAAAAGAAACAAAACTTTCTTACAACGAATTAAAGTCCCTGCATAAGCGGGGACTGTTGTTTTAATAAGGATACACTTTAGACACTCACGTTGAATTCTCTCAACGCCTCGTTCAGGCTTGTCTTCTTATCTGTACTTTCTTTTCTCTTTCCGATTATCAAGGCACAACTCACATGAAATTCACCTGCAGGAAACTCCTTCGGATAAGTACCCGGGATGACGACACTACGCGAAGGCACATATCCTCTGTACTCAACCGGCACATCTCCGCTCACATCTATAATTTTTGTTGACTGGGTCAATACTACATTGGCACCCAACACAGCCTCCTTCTCGACCTTTACCCCTTCAACCACAATACATCGACTTCCGATAAAACAGCCGTCTTCTACAATTACAGGACTTGCCTGCAGGGGTTCCAGCACACCCCCTATACCTACCCCACCACTCAAATGCACATTCTTACCGATCTGTGCGCAACTCCCTACTGTAGCCCATGTATCCACCATTGTACCCTCATCCACATACGCACCTATGTTTACATAAGAAGGCATCATCACCACATTCCTGCCGAGAAAACTTCCATACCTTGCTACTGCATGCGGTACCGCCCGCACACCAATGGATGCATAATCTGACTTAAGTTTCATCTTATCATAAAATTCAAAAGGAGGCAACGAATAGGTTTCCATCTTCTGAATACCAAAATATAATAAGATTGCCTGCTTCACCCATTCATTCACTCTCCATCCACCGGGCATTTCAGGATCAGGTGATGCGGCACGCAATTGCCCTTTGTCCACAAGGTCTATAACACTTCTTATCCCATTGAGATATTTTTCATCTGCAAGCAAATCACGGTTCTTCCAGACCTCTGCAATCAGTAATTCTAAGTCCATTATTATCTTTTGAGAGCAAAAATACATTACGGCCTTTGCTTCCGGACAAAGATTATATCGGCGGTAATAAATCAAAATTAGCCTGACAAATTACCGTTAAGTAGATATTCAATAGCCCAATTGCCTACTAAAATCTAATTTTGACAGCCTGAGGTAAAATCTACTTATCACCAATGGACACTTTTGATGAATCTATTCATAAAGCGCTAATTACGCTGAAAAGCGGGGGAATAATTGTGTATCCCACCGACACTGTATGGGGTATTGGATGCGATGCCACAAATGCAACATCTGTTGAAAGGATATACAAAATAAAACAGCGAAGTCATAAGAAATCAATGATTCTACTTATGAGCAGTGAGGATATGCTCAGGCTGTATGTGGAAGCCCCTTCGGAATTACTATTAACAGAAATGAAACTATCAAAGACTCCCACTACCGCTATATTTGAAAAAGCAACCCATCTCCCATCGAATTTAATTAATGAAGATGGCACTATTGCTATCAGAATTGCCTCTGACCCATTTTGTAAGAATCTAATTGAACACCTGGGAAGGCCAATTATATCCACCTCAGCTAACATATCAGGTAAACCTACACCTTCCCTTTACAATGAAATAGACGATTCTATTCTTTCAAAAGCAGATTACGTAGTGGAATATGCACGCGAATTCCTCGAAAAGAAAAATCCTTCCCAAATCATCAGGCTCAATGAACATGGTGAATTGGAAAGGATTCGCTAGCATCAGCCGGCTTATAATGCCAGGCCAATACCTAATTGTATATTCTGCACTTTCCAGGAGTCATTATTACCCACATTGTCCAGGTTAGTAACTCCACCTGCAAAGCGGCCATACACTCTGAACTTTGAAAACGCTGCCTGCAACCCTGCAGCTACCGCAAAATTTCCACTCTTAAACGCATCCTTTCCATTTTGAAGGATATTCTTATCCTGATCTAAAATCACGCTAAACTGCGGCCCAACCTGCAATGCCAGATACTTGTTCAAATTTACATTCAACATCAAAGGAATAAGTAATTCTTTCAACTGGATTCCCTTTACATTATTCGAAAAGTCGTTGTAGATGTCACTGAATCGATTACTGGTATCTACATTAATCTGATTAAACACAACCTCCGGCTGTAAACCCACTCTTTTACCAAGTGGTATGGTGGCAAAGGCGCCTACCTGATATCCCATCTTGAATTCGTCCTTAAACGATTTGCCGTCAATTTTTCCCATATTGGCACCGCCCTTGATTCCGATGACAAAGTTTTGTGCGGAAAGAGTCCCTGTCAGAAAAAATAATGACAAGGCGAGAAAGAGTTTTGTTTTCATGGTAGTTTAATTTTTGAGGTGAAAATAACAACTTTAATACGCCGGGCATAGCCTTGCTAGTGAAATCTCTGTTAACTCACAACCTTCAGACCATCATACATACTTTAGGTTTATTGGCTAATATTTATGGATTAAGTTTTAAATAAATCTTAAGAACCCCCTCAAAACAGATACCTTTGCGCCCTTAAAAAATTTAGAATGACATCATTCACTGACCTGGGACTTGAGGATAATCTGCTTCATGCTATCACCGATTTAGGATTTGAATCTCCGACTCCTATCCAGGAAAAGGCAATCCCTGTACTACTTACAGGTGTTAAAGACTTTGTCGGGCTGGCACAAACAGGGACAGGAAAGACAGCCGCCTTCGGACTTCCCTTATTGCAATTAATCGAAGCGAATCATAAGTATCCGCAGGCACTCATTGTATGCCCGACCAGAGAATTATGTATTCAGATTCACAACGATTTCAAAGATTTCAAGAAATACAAAAAACAAATTTTCACAGAAGCAGTATATGGAGGCACTTCAATCACTGCACAGATAAGAAACATCAAATCAGGTGTACAAATTGTAGCAGCCACCCCCGGACGCCTTATTGATCTTATCGAACGTAAGGCAATTGATCTGCATAAAGTGAAATACGTAGTTCTGGATGAAGCTGATGAAATGCTTAACATGGGCTTCAGAGACGATATCGACTTCATCCTGGAAAACACAGTTAACCGTGAAGCCACATGGCTCTTCAGTGCCACTATGCCTGATGATGTACGGGCCATTTCACGCAACTACATGAACAAGCCCGTTGAAATAACTATCGGTAAAAAGAATGCCACAAACGCAAACATCGAGCACCAGTATTATATGACGAGTGCCCACCTTCGTTTTGATGCACTCAAACGACTTATTGATTTCAATCCCGATCTCTATGGTATCATCTTTACGCGTACTAAAGCAGGAGCACAGGAAGTTACAGAGAAACTCAGCAAGGAAGGGTATGCGCTGGAACCACTTCATGGCGACCTCTCACAACAACAACGCGACAGGGTGATGAGACGTTTCAGAGATAAATCACTCCAACTTTTGGTAGCGACTGATGTAGCCGCCCGTGGAATTGACGTAGATGGTATCACCCATGTAATCAACTACGAATTGCCTGATGATCCCGAAGTATATACACACAGAAGCGGCCGAACCGGACGAGCCGGCAAAACCGGAATATGCCTCTCCATTTGCCATTCCAGAGAACTGTACCGAATCCGGGAGATTGAAAAACTTATCAAAGCCCCCATTCATAAAATGGATTTTCCCGAAGCAGCGGATGTATGCAGGAAAAAAGTGCAATCTTTTGTACAACAACTACTACAGACTGAAACAGACGACGAAATTGAAGGCTTCCTTCATACAATAAACAGCGACCTGGCACTTCTGTCGGCTGAAGAGCTTTTGAAAAAAATTATCACACTTCAGTTAAATCCATTTCTTGAATCTTACAAAAATGCACCGGACCTGAATGTAAAAAGGATCCCTAAAGAAAAGGAAATCAGAAGTAGATCCGATGAAAACAGAGTAAGAAAATCTGATGGGTCGTTCAAAAAACTCTTTATCAATCTGGGAACCAAAGATGGATTCCACAAACTAAACTTACTACAATTTGTATTGAACGAAAGCAAACTGAGAAATGCAGAAATTGGGAAGATAGATCTTAGAGAGCTCAACTCATGGATTGAAGTAGATACCAAAAACGCTACTGCCATGGCCAGTCGAATTAATGGCAAGAAGTTCAAGGGACGTGTGATACGAATGAATGAAGCCAGCCATACAAGAAAGTAATGATACTGCAGCTATCAGAAAGGACTCGGTGTATGAATCATTAAACGCCCGACTCTATAGCGCCAATTGTTCAATTTACTTGAGTTTGAGTGACAGCGTCTATCTGAAAACGCCCACGGGAGGTGAATAAACGGAAATGTCAGCTACTTCCGCTCTTACAAAAAACCCTGCTTCTGATAATAAGAAATTACAAGGGCAACCACAGCATCATACGATTTGATGCCTTCCGGCTGATTGAACCAAACGAGGAACTTTCCGTAAAGCCAGGTTGTGGCTTTACTTATAAATGTCCGATGTGCTAGTGCGAAATCCCGCCATTCTTTTATATCAGCTTTTACACCTTCATCTAACTGAGATATCGCCTGCTGAGTAGCTAATGTATCAAATTCACTTACCTGGGCATTTACATAAAAGAACAAATCCAAATAGGCCGAATACCTGTAGTATGGATCATCCGCAGTAGTGCTCACCAGATACCCGACAAAACTTGCTTCATTCTCTTTGGCATAACCAAGTTGGTGCGCCATTTCATGTGCGGTAATAATCGGGATCAGAAAACGTGGTACTGTAGTATTTACCTGTGCTTCACCCGTAAAAGGATTATAATATCCTGTAAATCCAAGGTAATTTCCTGCTTTTCCAAATAAGGATGACTTTATCGATGCAGGTGAATATTGAAGAAATGGAAACGAAATAGCTGCCTGATGATAAACTGCAGTACCTCTATTAAAAATTTCCCGGTTTTCAGGATATCCCTTCTCACTTACGTTCAGTTCTTCCTTAGAACTATTCACCTGACCCAAAAGGAAGGTCTGCAACTTCAGGAGGGCAGCAGTATCATACCGAGGCTTTTCAAGCCTAAGCTGGAACGCAATCCCCTGCCGGTTGTAATTTAATCCCCAGAACGACTGAAAAATAATATAAACAGCTAACAGCGTTAAAACCCACTTTCCAAGACTCGCCACGAGCGCCCTCCTATTCAGCTTCCGGCTGATGGCTTTATTAACAAATCTGATCACAGCGAACAGGATACTGAGAAACACTATTAAATAAATAATATCCCCCACACTAAAAGGAATCCACCCCGTGATATTACGCTGTACCACTGAAAAAGACGGATACCAGCCTGTAGAAAAATCAGTCTCTACCCTTGGCCGGCTAAAGCCAAAAACAGCTAAAGCTATTACCAGCAATAAGAGTACAATAAACCAATTCCTTCTTTTCTTTCCGAATTTCATAAACCTGGCCAAATCTAATCTATAAATATTTATCTAAAATAATGCCTGAATACTTTCAAACTCCCCCGGAGGAAAACTATCATAGCAGTGTAATTAGGGAAGAATTAAATTTGCAGCCTCTGTTTTTCTTAATCATATAAAACAAGGATACAATTGGAAGACCAAATATTTGATATCATAATTGTAGGAGGAGGCATTGTAGGTGCCGCTACATTTTACAGAATACAGCAGCATCATCCTGAACTGAAGATCGCTTTACTTGAAAAGGAAAACAGATTAGCCGCTCACCAGACAGGTCATAATTCAGGCGTCCTCCATAGTGGGCTGTATTATAAGCCGGGTTCATTGAAAGCTAAGAATTGCGTGCAAGGGCGAAAAGACCTGGTAGCCTTCGCAAAAGAGAACCATATACCCCATGACGTGTGTGGAAAAGTGGTAGTAGCTACTGAGCAGTCTGAACTACCCTATCTGGAAAAAATTTATAACACCGGATTGCAAAATGGCCTTACAGGCATTGAGAAAATCAATAGTGCACAGATAAAAGAAAGAGAGCCTTATTGCGAAGGAATTGCCGGCCTCTTTGTACCTGATACGGGGATCATTGACTTTGTGAAAGCCACCGAGAAAATGGCAGAAATCGCTGTCGCAACCCAACCCGAAAGCAAATTAATGTTAAGCACTGAGGCTCAGGACTTTAATAAAGAGGGAGATTTGAACATCGTGAAAACTGACAAAGGCATTTTCAAATCCAGATTTCTGATCTTCTGCGGAGGATTGCAGGCAGACCGCCTCGCAAGAAAAGCACACGCAAAAGTGAAAGAGCAGGTAGTGGGCTTTCGCGGAGATTATTACGAGCTCACTCCCGAAGCAAAGCATAAGGTGAAAAATCTTATCTACCCTGTTCCCAATCCGGCATTTCCCTTTCTGGGGGTACACTTTACCCGAATGACCAGTGGAGATATTGAGTGTGGCCCCAATGCAGTATTCACCTTCAAACGGGAAGGATATGGTAAAACGGACTTCAACTTCAGGGATACGATTGATGCTTTAGGCTATCGTGGTACCTGGCGCCTATTTTTTAATAATATGACGTTTGGGATAAATGAATACAGGCGCGCTTTCTCAAAGAAGAGATTCCTTAAGACACTTCAACGCCTTATTCCGAGCTTAACCATGGAAGATATCCATCCCGGCCGGTCAGGGGTCAGGGCTATGCTCTTAAGTGCTGATGGTGATACCAGGGATGATTTTCGGATTGAATTCAGAGATACAAGCATCCATGTATTAAATGCCCCTTCACCCGCAGCCACTGCCTCTCTCGCTATTGGGGACAATATCAGAGAAATGGCAGAACGCCAGTTTGGTATCTGATGCCATACAGGGCCAATATTGTTAATTTCCTCCATTTTTTGTAAGAATTCTCGTGCGGAATTATTACCTTTGCTCGCTTTCAAAGGAAGGTTATGAGCAGATTGAGGGAATTCGACATAGCTTTTGTAGGTCTAAAACCTGGTATCCATAACTTTGAATTTGAAGTTGACAATAAGTTTTTTGAAAATTTCGGCGAGCAAGACTTTGAAAATTGTCAGGCTGTAGTCAGGGTAACACTTGAAAAATCGAACGGCCTGATGTTGCTCAAATTTGATGTGGATGGTAGTGTAGATGCAATATGTGACCGCTGTGGCAATCCGCTCAAACTATCACTTTGGGATGAGTTTCATGCAGTAGTTAAGCAGGTAGATAATGCGGAAGAAATGAACGCCAATGAAGAAGATCCGGATATCTTCTACATCAGCCGCACTGAAAGCCACCTGCATCTTGCCACACTGATTTACGAATTTGTGTTGCTGAGTATCCCTAACCAAAGGGAATGTGGCGAAGATGAAAAAGGTAATTCACGCTGTAACAAAGAGGTACTTGAAATGCTGGAAAAGATGAAAAACAGGTCAAACGAAAATAACAGCCCGCTAAAACAGGGGCTTGAACAATTTAGAAAGAATCAAAATTAATAATTACAGTTATGCCCAATCCAAAGCGCAGACACAGTCAGCAAAGAAGTGCAAAAAGAAGAACTCATTATAAGGCTACAGCCCCAACCCTGAGTGTTGATGCTTCCACAGGCGAAACTCACGAGAGGCATCGCGCACACGTAAGCGAAGGAAAACTTTATTATAAAGGAAAGGTGGTTTCTGAAAAAGCTCCGCTAAAATCCTGAGTACTTTTTCCAAAAAATTGTATTTTGAATCCGAAAATAGGATTGATTAACTTCGATCTTGTTTTTGGATTTTTTTTATTACCTCCGTATTAATGGTTACGGACCAAAACCAAACGATGAATATAGCAATTGACCTGATGGGAGGTGATTTCGCCCCGGAAAATGTGATACTGGGGATAAAAGATTTTCTGGAACACAAACAATTTCACGGAAAGGTTACTGCCATCGGGACAGAAAGCGCTATATATCATGCCAGGCAGGAGCTAAGGGAATACGAAAATATTATGCATTGGGTGGTAGCACCTGATGTAATCGAGATGCACGAGCATCCTACAAAAGCTCTTAAGAGCAAACCACATTCCTCTATTAACGCAGGATTTACACTACTTGCTACCTCGCAGACAGATGCCTTCATCAGTGCAGGAAATACCGGAGCAATGATGGTGGGAGCACTTTACAGTATTAAGAGTATTCCCGGCGTGACTAGACCAGCCATCGGAGCATATATCCCTCAGGAGGATGGCACATTATCACTACTTATTGATGTAGGGCTTAACGCAGACTGCAAGCCTGAAAACCTTGTGCAGTTTGCAATTCTGGGTAGCCTTTATTCTCAACATATTTTAAATATAGACAACCCCAGAGTAGCACTTCTGAATATTGGAGAGGAAGAAGGCAAAGGAAACATTCTCTGCCAGACCGCCTACCCGCTCTTAAAAGAATGCAACAGAATCCTGTTTACAGGAAATGCAGAAGGCCGGGATCTCCTGAAGAATAAAGCCGACGTGTATGTATGCGAGGGATTTACCGGTAATGTGATGCTCAAATTTGCAGAATCCTTCTACGATATCTTTAAGAGCCACCAGATAAAGGACGAATACCTGAACAGGTTTAATTTTGAAATGTATGGTGGAGTCCCGGTATTAGGGGTTAATAAACCTGTAATAATAGGTCATGGCATTTCTGGAGCCACAGCCTTTAATAATATGCTGCAGATTGCAGAAAGAATGATACAGAACAATTTTATCCAGACAGTGACCGATGCCTTCGTATAAGGACAAATTCGATAAACTCTCATCTCTTACTTTCATGAGACCTGCCTTTTTAGGACGATGTGCTTTCATTCTGGTTACCCTCTTATTCACTTTTTTCAACTGCATCGCGCAGGAGCGTGATACCTCCTCAAAGAAGAATGGAAGTATCCTTAATGATGTATTAAATATCATCCGGACAGATACTGCGCAACCGGACAGGTTGAACCTCTTATTAAGAAGTGATCAACTCTTTATCCCTTACAACGGATACACCATCAGGAATATCAAGATTATCAGGTTACCCTTTGGGGTTCCAATGCTGGATACTACCAGGAAGGATTTCAGTTCACTCACCCGGCTGGCAAATACACTGCATCATCTTACAAAGGAAAGGACTATTGAAAAAAATCTTTTTTTCAAGCCTTCTGATACTATTAATGCATTCCTCTTTGCGGATAACGAGCGATTTCTCCGTGAGTTACCCTATATGCAGGATGCGTCGATAAAAATTCAGAAAATCGACAATACCGACTCTGCTGATGTAACCGTTATCGTAAAGGACCTTTTTAGCATTGGTGGTGCAATTGGTGCCATTGGCCTTCATCGTACGGAAGGCGAAGTCAATATTGATAATCTAAGTGGTAGCGGAAACGGAATTGTAATCTTCGGCCTCTACGACGATAACAGAAAAAAAAATGTAGCAATCGGTGGAGAATTGGTTCGGCGAAATATTGGTGGTGGCCACATAGATCAGCGTATCGGTTATCAAAACAACTATTCCAGCCTCATAATGGCTCCCAGACAGGAGAACTATTTTTATTACAATCTGTCCAAACCTTTGGTGAACAGATTTATGAACTTCACCTACGAGATGGATGCCTCATACCACAAGACGTCCAATAGATATAATACAGACTCAATTTATAAAGCCGATTACGATTATGCGTATTATCAATTCGAAGGTTGGTTAGGTTATAACATTAATGGCAGAAAATTCACTCCCTATGACGAGTCTTCTAAACTCAGACTTCTAACAGGACTTCGAATCATAAACAAGAAATTTACCAGAGTCCCCTCTGTACTCGGCAGTAAGCATAGATGGCAATATGCAGATCTGACAGGCATTCTTTCGTCATTTACTTTTTATCGCCAAAACTTTGTAAAGACAAACTACATATATGGTTTCGGCAGAAACGAGGATATCCCTGTTGGGCTTATGTTTAATGGCACGATCGGCTTCACAATTAAAAATGAACATTCACGCCCATTCATAGGAATAGATTTTCAGAACTATGGATTCCTGAAAAATAAAAACTACCTTAACTATACACTCAGGGCAGAAGGTTATCTGGGGATGCACAAGCTGGAAGACATCAATCTACTTGCCTCTATTAATTATTTTGATCGCCTTAAGCCTCTTGGCACAAAATGGACTCAACGTTTTTTTCTGAGTTTCTCCGCATCTCGTCAGATAAACACCGTATTAAATGAACCTCTCTTCCTGAAAAGTGAATTTGCTATCCCCGAATATGGCAGAGAACTTACAGGAGGAGATGCCAGAATCAGAACCAGTGCAGAGTCAGTATTTTTCAGTCCCTGGAATTTAATCGGGTTCAGATTTGCTCCTACACTTTTTTTCAATCTGGCTGCCTTTAGCCCATACGACAGTCACCTGAAGTTGTACTCATCTGCCGGAGCAGACCTGAGGATGAGAAATGAAAGTCTGATCTTTGGAACAATCGAACTTAAAGGCTTTTATTTCCCGGGGAAGAACTTCAACAACGAAAGGTTTGGCATAGACATCTCGACAAACATAATCTTCAGATACAATACCAAGTTTGTTAAGAAACCCGATTTTATTAAGGTTAATTAAGTGCTGTCTCAAGGAAAGAATTGATATTTGCACTAAATTAATCACTAGTGAAAATCGTGTATTGTAAAAACAAAGAACTATTTTTCTGGACTATAGCGCTGGTGTTTTTATATTTTTTACCATTTGGTAACGATTTAGTCTTGTGCCCCATAAAATTAGCAGGATTTTCGTTTTGTCCCGGATGTGGAATTGGCAGTGCCATACACCTGATGCTGCGCTTACGCCCGGCGGAATCCATTCATGTGCATTATCTGGGTATCCCGGCAACAATTGTGATTCTTTACAGAACAATTACCCTTTATCGTAAACTCATTAACTCTAACTCAAATGTCTTCAGGTATTCATCCCCTTCTGGTTCGTTACCTTCCTGACGCAAGCATTGAAGAACTAACCACTATCAATAACCGGATATCTACTTTCACAGATGACCGGATTGAGCAATTCTGCCTTATTTACAGATCCAGGAGAAGAGACCCGCAAATAATTCTGATTACCTGTTTACTGGGATTTGTAGGTGTCGCCGGCGTGCATCGCTTCTTATTGAATCATATTGGTATGGGTATTCTCTATCTGTTTACAGCCGGCTTGTGCTTTATCGGTACTATTGTGGACTTGCTCAATTATAAAGAACTTGCGCTGGAATACAACAGTCAACAAATTTCTGAAACGCTGGTCATGTTAAATATGACCAGATAATTCAGTTGGCATCTGGATATTTTTTTCAACTGTTAGTTTGGAAAGTTATTTGTGTCGGTTAATAACCTCGGCTAATATATTGACGAGGCGCCTTTCAAAAATATCAAGTTTGAAATGATGTTCAAATTTTTCTCTTCCTGCGTTTCCCATTCGGGTTCGTAGCTGCGGATCCAGTATCATTTTTTCCAGCTTCTCTGCCAGTTCATCCGCGTCCTCTCGTGCAACCAGATAACCATTTACCCCATCCTCAACAATATCAGGGATACCGCCTTCGCGGGTCGAAATAACTGGAAGGCCATGCTCCATCGCCTCAAGGAGTACCAGGGGAAAACACTCAAAAAATGTAGGTAATGTAAGGACATCAACACTGTTCATTATTTCGTATTTCTCTTCTCCATAAACTCCACCCTGGTATTTAACGCTCCCATTTAAACCCAGTGTGCTCAATTTCTGCTGAAACTGCAATTCAGTAACATCACCTTCTCTGCCAACTACAATGCAGGAAAACTCGATATTCTTGTTTTTCAATTTATTTAGAGCTTCCAATAAGACAAAAATCCCCTTGGACTTTATCAGATTTGAAAGGAATAAAATCTTCGGTACATCGCTTGCCAAATTCTTCGTTCCGGCATATTTACCGGAATCCGGAATCCCATTGGGGCAAATGTGTACCATATCTCTCTGAACAAAGTTTTCAATATCAGAATAAAGAAAATCTGATAATAAGATTACATCCGTTCCATTGAATGTACTCTTATACAGCCATCTTTTCCACTTTCCTGTGGATGCGTCCTTTACCCCTTTATTATGTAAATGAAAGATTCTGGAAATACCAAACAGCCTGATAGTACATACCAATAGCGCATCACGGTAAAAAGCAATACCTGTAGTTGTGAGTGCCAGATAACATAAATCCGGTTTATGCCGGAGCAGGTTAATGAAAAGTTTCCACCACACTCCAATAAATCCGATTATCTTCCTGATCGAAATCACTCCGGATTGACTTACTGAGTCTGAAGCTAACAGATTAATATACCTGCAGGAAAATGTTTTATTTACCAGGTCACTCCCTTTTATCCACTTTCCCACCATCGAAGAACCATGCACCGGAGGTGGTATATGTAAAAGAAATAGGACTCTCTGACTCATCAGCATTTTAAGGGGTAGGAATAAGAACTACCATCGTGAAAGAAATAAAGTTTGTTGTCTCTTCGAGGCTAAGATAAAATTATTTCACTTTAAAGGATGCCTCTCTATCTCCCCACAAAAGCTTTACGACTCCATCCTTTGATATATTAAAAGTAAGTCTCTCTGAAGATACCCCGGATTTCTTCCAGGAAGTCTTTACACGCAATTGATCATCAGCCTCCTTGTACCCAAACGCGCCCCACTGGTTCCACGTCTTATTAAAAATAAAAGAAACTTCAGTGCCATTATACAGAGTAAACAGAGAATATTTGCCTGCAGGCAGCGGCGCACCATCAATAGTAACTGCTTTATCCACCTGAAATACAGTAGCTTCATTTGCTCCTGTACGCCAAACCTTGCCATCCATCGGTTCTACATCTTTACCAATGGTTCTGCCTTTTAACGCAGGACTTCCATATTCAATAGTCACAGTGGCACCTCCCGCCACTTTCTGAGACACAGTTACTAACGGACTGGGCCTCTTCGTTTTATCTTCCTGCTTATCCTGTGCCATAATTTGTATGGCAGCCAGTGAGACCACCAGTGTAAGAATGAATTTTCTTTTCATTTTTTTAATTATTTAAAATGTAATAATGATTAATCACAACCCCTGTAATCTATGGCTAAATTATTACATCTTTTGAATAAAAAATGAAACTCATTTTTGGATAGCCTTCTATAATTCGATTATATTTGCACTTCTTTTTCAGGCCCCGTAGCTCAGTGGATAGAGCAACAGCCTTCTAAGCTGTGGGTCGAACGTTCGAGTCGTTCCGGGGTCACTACTTCTATTCAGTTCAGGCCAACCTCTATTTCCAATCACTATTTTAGCGCTGAGGATAAAATAATCTGAATAAATTCGCAACAGACCCAATTGCTATGGACGTTAAAATAGAATCTTCCTGGAAGCATTTACTACAGCCTGAATTTGATAAACCCTATTTTCAGGAGATAGCAAGCCGGATCAAATCTGAATTATCTGAGGGGAAAGTGATTTACCCGGCAGGTTCATTATTCTTCAACGCTTTCGAAAAGACCCCGTTTGAAAAAGTAAAAGTTGTATTGCTCGGCCAGGATCCTTACCATAATCCCGGTCAGGCACACGGGTTATGTTTCTCGGTTCCTAACGGGACTCCCCCGCCACCTTCTCTTAAAAATATTTTCAAAGAAATAAATGATGATCTCGGAATTGAAGAGCCGCAAAACGGTGATCTCACTAAATGGGCAGGCGAAGGTGTACTTCTGTTAAACACTTCACTTACAGTTAGAAGAAATGAGCCGGCAAGTCACAGTAAAATTGGCTGGCAGATATTTACAGACGCTGTAATCAGGCTCGTCTCCGAGAAAAAAGATGCAGTCGTTTTCATACTATGGGGCGGGCATGCTAAAAGCAAACAAATCCTTATTGACCCACATAAGCACCTTATCCTCACTGCCGCACACCCTTCTCCGCTGAGTGCCTTCAATGGCTTTTTCGGCTGTCGTCACTTCTCAAAAACTAATGAATGGCTTGCCAGCCACAATCTAAACCCTATTGATTGGAAGCTTTGAAATAAGCACTAAAATGAAAAATCTACTTTATAAAATTCTGGCTATATGGGCACTGCTAATTTTTGCAATTACATTGCTCATTGTTGCGATAATTCTGGTATTTCTGGGGCCAGGGAAAGAACCGGGAAAGACTACCGTATTCATAAAAATATCGAAAGTATGGATCAGCACTTTCTTTTTCCTCACAGGCTGTAGCATCAGGATAAAGGGAAAAGAAAACTTTCAAAAAGGCCAGGTTTACATTGTTACTGCCAATCACAATTCATTTATGGATGTTTTAGCATTGAGCCCCTTTGTACCCGGCACCAATAAAACAATTGCCAAGGCAGAAATGGCCAAGATTCCTATTTTCGGTATGATTTATAAGCGAGGTTCAGTGCTTGTAAACAGAAAAGATAAAGAAAGCAGAAGTAAAAGCTACATGGAAATGGTTCATGTACTCAAGTTGGGCATCCATATGTGTATCTATCCGGAAGGCACGCGTAACAAAACCCACCAACCTCTTAAAGAATTTCACGATGGCGCATTCAGACTAGCCGTTGAAACAAAGACAAACATAATTCCTACAGTGATCTTTAACTCAAAGAACATCATCCCTGCCGACAAAGGTTTGTATTTTAAACCAGGCAGAGTAGAGATGCACTTCTTACCTGAGGTAAACTATGCAAAATTTTCCGACTCCAATGAATTGAAACAGGAAGTGCATAGAATCATGGAAGAATTTATCCTTAAAAATGAAAAGAGAAATTGAATTTGTTATTCAATCATCTTATTTCGCACACCATACATGATCAGACCGCCAATGGTCTTCGCCCCCACTTTGTCTTTCATCTTTTGACGGATAGACTCAATAGTCCTTGGGCTAAGGAAAATTTCTTTTGAAATTTCTTCAGTATTCATATCATCACCAATCAATTGAAGAATACGAAGTTCCTTTTCATTGAAGGTAACAGGAACCTTATTCGGAAAATTTCGCTTGGTTCCCCTTTTATTAATAAGCCCTCCGATTACAGCCTGATTCACCAGTTGATTAAAATAAAAATCATCGCTCATGCATGTGAGAATCGCATCATAAATCTCGTCAGGATCAGTCGTTTTTGAAAGGTAGGCATTAGCTCCATTACTCATCATCTTCGTAATGGTCTGTTGGTCATCATACATGCTTAACACAATAATCTTAACATCGCTATGCTCTTTGCGCAACAATTCGATTGCATTAATTCCATCAATCTCGGGCATACGAATATCCATCAGTAATACATCAGGCTTTTTTATGGTAATCTTGTGTAGCAACTCCTTACCATTGTCCGCCTCCCACACAATTTTAAGATCCTTCTTATACCCCAGGGCCATTTTTATTCCATCCCTGAAAATCTTGTGGTCATCGGCAAGGGCTACATGGACAACTTGACTGGTTTTTGACATTGAATTTGACTAGTTAGTAACTCTTGTAAATATATTAAAATAACGATAAAAAAAATCGGCTATTGTCTAATTACGAGAAAAAAAACGTATGAACCGCTAAAAAAATGTAGAAAATACCTCCTTCAAATTTGAGTATTATTGGCATTGCCTCAAAAGAATACCTCACCTAACTTTAATCTGTAGAAGTCAGTATTACTATTTACCCACAAAAAGAAGATTTTAATACCTGACTGAACTGATATACATCACTACCCATTAAAAAATAACCAGGCTTCTATAACCCCCATTTAATTGTATCCGGACAGAAAACGCAGTGAACTCAGCTGCGTTTTTTTTTACAAACTGCCCAGGGCCAAAATTCGATCGGAACTTTCCTATCCAGACATCGTAATCAAACTATGTGATTTTATCGGACAAATCCCATAAAAATCGGCTTTTTTGCATAGTAATTTTACTATTTTAAAACGTAGTAATACCCAAATTTTTAACGTTTTTTTACGTCGTATTTGCCCTATACTCCTTGTCCACACTGCATTTGAGCATTCTCCGCAAGGCTTTTGCAAGAAATCGCATGTTTGGTCAGAAACTTTTTTTTAAGGAAGTTAGCATAGGGTTTTGTGAAAAGAGCCCCCATTTTAAACTAGTAAACTTACCACCATGAATCAAAATGCACTCCTTGAGAAGAAGCATGCTGATGTCGGAGCCGACATCGGTCACGAGGAAGGCCACAAGATGGTAACTGCTTTCAGAGAAGCACATCCAGATGCTGTACCTGGGCACTACATCGGCCGCAACATTCTCGTGAAGATCCTTAGCCAACCTGGTTGCGTAGGGATTACCTTCAGGAAGGGATTGAATGAAGCTGGCGAAGAGCATCTCGTTTATACGGGAATCGATGCCGGTGGAAATGACATCCTTACCTATTCAGTGGTTACTCCATTGGGTAAACTGGAATCCAAAGAAGGTATCGTTGCCGACAAAACAGTTTGGGACTGGGATATTCTGTTTCCTCCGAAAGAAGATCCACCGCCTCCCCCTAAGAAGCCTAAACAGGCAACATAAACGACAAAAAAGGCGCATATAAAGGGTTAATAGACAATATTTCCCCAAAAAGGTAGTTATATTTGAGTAAAATAATAGCTGCCATTTTGAAAGCGTTTTTGGTCATTTATTTTCTATCTTACTTATTACTCTTACCACTGTTCTTCATTTTCAAGAGAAAAAATAAAGAAGCAGTGGTAAGGGTAATTTTTTATTATATACTCTACATTATTTTGCAGGAATTTCTGACCTTTATGGTCACCTTTACTCCTGGTTTGCGGTCGTTTATTGGTATTCTCTACAGCTCGAACAGCCTGGTTGAATTTTCGTTCTTTTGCGCTTTCTACTATTTCCTTTTCCCTAGGGAACACAAAATCAGGAAAATTACGGTGGGTGCATGGATCGGGTTCATTCTGTTCTCACTCGGCTACTTTCAGATTTATGGGAATAAAGAGAACTATAAATTCGGCTCATTTGTAGCCGGAATAGAAGCTCTTCTCCTTATGCTATTGTGTGGATATTACCTGTATTTCCAAATTACCCACACATTTAACATGTTTGTTTACCGCACCTTCAATTTCTGGATCATTGTAACTTTCTTTCTTTTTGTATCCAGCACATTCTTTCTTTACCTGATGGCTGACAGTATGGCCAACAGTAAAGACTTTCAGAAGTATTACATGTATATTAACTCGGGAGCTAACATCCTTAAAAATCTGCTTTTGGCTTTTGCTATTACAAGAAAGTTCGTACAGGCTCCTGAAAAGGATTATTCAAGACCTGAACTGGATTTGGATGATGACTTAATTTTGAACCATAAAACCTAATCCTTCAAAAACCTCATGTATAGCCTCCAGATAACCCAGAATTTTGGTAATACCATGCTTATAATTGGTACTATAGGCATGCTATTTATGGGAGTGATGCTGGTCATGGCATTGGTTTTTCATCAGAAAAGGATTTTGTTGTTCAACAAGATGGCGCAGGAATTCGAGAAAGAAAAGCAAGAGCTTTTACTTAATTCATCCATTAAATTTCAGGAAGAGGAGCGTCAACGCCTTGCAGCTGACTTGCACGACGACGCAGGTCCCCTGCTTGCCACAGCTCGTTTATATCTCAATGAAAATCTTATTCATCAGGATACAGCCATACAACTGCAATCCATAATGAGCGCACGGCAGATAATTGATGACACCATACAACTCATTCGAAATATCTCGCACAGCCTGTTACCACCTACCCTAAAAAATTTCGGACTGGATGCCGCTCTGGTAGATATGTTTGACAAAATCAACAACACAGGCACTATTAAAGCAAGCGCCCGCTTTCATAACAATACAGAGAGGCTGGAAGATAATCAGGAACTACTGGTGTTCAGGATAGTACAGGAAATAGTCGGTAATATCCTCAAGCACAGTAACGCAGGATTCATCCACCTCACCCAAAATGCACAGGGCAACTGGGTGTATTACCGAATCCATCACGACGGGAAAGGAATCGTTCAAAAAGAATTCGATGAGCTAAGCAAGAAAGCAGCAGGTCTGGGTCTGAAGAATATCCAAAGCCGGATCAATGTATTGCATGGAAGAATCTTTTTTGAAATGGACAATACCCAATCTTATTACAAGATTACTTTGGAAATCCCAAGACAATATTGATTTATAAAAAAACCGTTAGTATATTTGTCATATCCCCATGCAAACCCATTGGTCATGACCCCCGATACTCTTAAAGTGGCAATTGCTGATGATCATCAGATATTTAGAAGCGGTGTCATACTCTCACTAAAGCCTTATAGCCATATCAAATTTGTACTGGAGGCCAGCAACGGTCAGGAACTAATCGATGGAATAGAAAAAGACATCCCTGATATTGTGTTACTAGACCTCCGAATGCCGGAGATGGATGGTATCGAGACTACCAAATATTTAAACAAGCACTATCCACAAATCAGAATCCTCATACTCACGATGTTCGAAGACGAACGTTTTGTCGGGCATCTTATGGATAGCGGTGCTAATGGTTATCTGCTCAAAAGTACAGACCCCTCTGAGATAGTGCAGGCTTTTGCAGACGTAATGGAGAACGGTTTTTACCTAAATAACTTTGTCAACAGAGTACTCATAAAGAAGAACTACGCGAAACAAAAATTCAGTCCAAACCTGAACTCTGAACTCACTATCACCGACAAGGAGAAGGAAGTGCTTTCATTAGTGTGCATGGAATTTACCGCACAGGAAATCGCACAAAGGATGAACATCAGCCCCCGAACTGTAGAAGCTATTAAAGACAGATTAATGGAACGCTTTGGCGTAAAGAACTCAGTAGGATTGGTCTTCTTCGCAATGAAAAATTCTCTTATTGATTAATCGTGTGCTACAGGTCTGGGCCTTTTTAACAATACAGGGTTATCATCATCTTTTTCAACCGGATCATCGGGTAACATAGGAGGCAGGAGTGTTCCCGACTTTTCTGAGTATAAAGAATCCAGCATTTTACCCAATATTTCAGGGTGCTTTCTATACCACTCATAGCTCTTCTGGAATTGTGCTTCTGAAATATCATGCATCTTAAAAACCTCCCTGGACAACAATTTAGTTTCTGATGCAATTGTTTGTGAAGAGTCAACCCTAATCTTTTCCTGTGCCCATGCCTGTGCCTGAAACATATCCCACAGCACTTCCTTCATCTTACCCTGAGCCAGCACATCTTCAGGTATCTCAGGCCCGCTACAGGCTGAAAAGAATAAAATTACGAGAAAAATCAGGTAATAGTACTTCCTCATTTCAACTCATCTTTATACTTATTTGCAGAGGTCACATCCAGTTTCTGGAGTAATTCCAATGCCTGAGATTTTACCTGTGGCGGCGCTTTGGAAAACACCTTGACTAATTCCTGAGCCTTTCCCTGAAAAAAGAATGCCAGCACCATTGTATTGGGATTCTCCGTATTCAGTGTATTCAGGGTGTTTAGTGCGCCAATTATTTGTGTTCTGCCAATATTCTCCTGGTCATACATCTGATCCATTCCTTTACGGTAGTACTGATAAATAGCATCATGGAAAAGTGTATAACGGCTGTTAAGTAAATTTTCTACCAGCCAGTATCGATTACGGGTACCATCAAATGCCTTCCACCCTGAAATGCTTCTGCCTTCAGGAGCACTATTCACAATATTTTGAGCCTTCATAAAGTATGGATTCCCACCCGAAGGAGAAAACGAATCATAATCCAAACCAAGGATAATATTTATCCAATAAGCCACCACGGCTGTCAGATTCGAAGCCAGTGGATCGTTTCCTGAAACTCTGGTTTCACTAAAATCCAGTTGCTGAAATTCCGCATACTTGAAAGCTACATCGTTATCCAGATAATTTACCATTGGCGATAAATAAGAGGAATTGAATACAGGCCGGGCAGATTGAATTGTCAGCGAAGCCTTATACACATCCGGCTCGCCTCCTGATTCTACATTGAGCAAAAAACTACAATCAATTTTCTCATTAGTCTTGAAATTATCATTACTCCACTTTCTGGCATTGATAAAATCATTTAGAGAATTTTGAAGAGTCTGAAAGATTTTTTTATTCACATTACCTCCTACCCTGTTAGACATTACCGAAACCCTTGCCCTAAGTTCCTGCGCCTGTAATTGAAAAATTGCAAAAAATGCTATTATAAAAAGTGCAATCCTTTTCATAGCCGGTCAGTTAAATAATTTAAAATCCCTATTGCTGTCATTTCTTTTGTTTGAAGAGGGAATTCCCTTTCGGATCCGTCTCTACCAAAAATATAGACTTTATTAGTATCTGTCTGAAATCCTGCTCCCTTTTCTCTTAAAGAATTGAGAATTATAAAATCAGCTTTCTTATCTCTGAGTTTAGCAAGCGCATACTCTTTTTCATTCTTTGTTTCCAATGCAAACCCCACCAATACCTGATTCTCTTTCTTTCTTTTACCCAATTCAGCCAGTATATCCTGGGTGGGCTTTAACTTGATTTCCCACTCAGTGTCTTTCTTCTTAATTTTATCGGAGCCTACCATTTCCGGAGTATAATCAGCCACCGCAGCTGCCATGATGATATAGTCCATTGCTCCAGATTTTTTCATTACTTCTGCATACATATCTGCAGCCGTTTGCACATTTATCACATGAGCCTCCGGAGGTACCATAATATTTGCAGGACCCATAACTAAATACACTTCGGCCCCCATTGTTGATGCTGCTCTGGCAAGCGCCACTCCCATCTTCCCGGAGGAATGGTTGCTGATATACCTAACCGGATCAATTGGCTCAATGGTTGGTCCGGCAGTTATAAGTACCTTCTTTCCTGAAAGCCGTTTACTTCTCTTAAAAAATCCTATGATTGCTTCTACAATTTCTTCGGGTTCCTTCATTCTACCGCTACCGGAAAGACCGCTGGCCAATTCGCCTACATTCACTCCAAGTAATGTCACCCGATCAGTTTTCAGCATTTCCACATTTCGTTGAGTAGCCGGATGCAGCCACATATCCTCATCCATAGCAGGAGCTACCATTACAGGACAAGCAGATGACAGATACACAGCTGTTAAGAGATTATCACACTGACCATTAGCAAGTTTTGAAATCGTATTGCAGGTTGCAGGAGCTATTACCATAAGATCAGCCCACCTTCCCAGCACAGCATGATTAGCCCAACCCTCCTCCTCATAAAGTTGACTGAGTACTTGTGTGCCTGCTAAAGTAGATACTGTGAGCGCAGAAATAAAATGAGCCGCGTCTTTGGTCATAATTACCTTAATTTCCGCCTCTTCCTTCCTTAACATCCGTATCAGGTAAGCAGTTTTATAGGCAGCTATACTTCCCGTAATCCCGAGAAGAATTCTTTTTCCTTTCAGCATACTTCATTTACTTTTTGTTCCATAGAATTCGCTGACATACAAGGTACTCACATTATTAACGAGAAAAAATGATATTCATTTCAACAGTGTTATTCAAATTGCGTTGAATAAAAAATGGCGGTATTCCGCCATTAAAAATAACAAAGAATTTTAGAGTGTAAGTACGCAGCCATCCGGCTGAGGAAAACATTTAATATTTCTCCTCTATTCAAATAAATCGTCTTCGTTTTTCCTGAAATACACCTTATCATCCATGAATTCGTGTGTAGCAAGAATCGCCGGATTTGGCATTCTTTCAAAAGCCTTTGAGATTTCGATTTGCTCCTTATTCTCATGAATCTCTTCCAGGCTATCTGTATGGCTGGCGAACTCTTCCAATTTGGTGTGCAACTCTTCCTTAATCGAAATATTAATCTGGTTAGCTCTCTTAGCAATGATTGCGATCGACTCATACAAATTACCTGTCTTATTCTTGATATCGACCAGGTTCTTCGTTTCGATTACACTAGGAATATTAGCTGTTTGCTGACGCCTTAACTTGTTCATCTTTTAATTGTTTAATACTGTTTTCGCTTAACGTTTTAAATGATTCTGCTTCTTTTAATAATTTACTTTCAGGATACCGGTCTGCAAAATCAAAGTATTCAGAAACTACCTTCTGATAGCGCTCCTCCTGTTTGGCGGGTACACTCATTTTTGCAAACTGGTAATATGACTTTACGGTCATTAACATATAATCCTCTCCTTTCTTACTGTCAGGGTAGTTAATGAGCAGGTTATTAAAATAAATTCCCGCAGCCTGGTATTGCCTCAGGTTATAATACAACTGGGCAGCCTTTAACTGCTTTTCTTCCAGTTTGGCTCGGCAAAGATTAATAACTTCCTGTGCATCGGCCAGGCGCGACGAGTTGGGATAAGTCATCATAAAGGTCTGCATCATCCCGATGGCTTTCTGCGTATTAGTCTGCTCAAGTTCTACCTTGGGCGACTGACGATAAAAGCTATATGCCTGCATATAGGCCACTTCTTCCGCGCGTGGATTATTGGGGAAAACTCCCAAATATCCGTTGAACAGATTCTCAGCATCTTCAAAGTCCTTCAGATTGTACGAGCAGTACGCATATTTGTAATACAGATCTTCAAAATGATCTGATCCTTTCATCACCGGGAACAACTCCACAAATAACTGCTGGGCTTTATTATACTTACCCTGATTATAGTACTTATTTGCCATTTCCAGCTTGTACTCATAATCAGTACTCTTCAACACCTTATTAAACTCCTTATTGCACGAAATCAACAAAAAGACACCTATAAAAAAAATGGAACTTTTTTTCATAAAAGAATCGCAAAATTAAGTCATTTTAATCAAAATTGGTTTCAAATTCGAATATGGCCAATTTTTCTGTGGTTAATCTTTTATTAATACCATAAAAAAAACCCCTCCCAAAAGATGAGAAGGGTTTATCATTGAGCAAAAAGTGGTTATTAGTGAACCCTGAGATCAACAGTATTTGCCGGACCACCACCAACTTCGCAGCTGGTTTGAATCCTGTCTGCACTGATTCCTTCTGTTTCAGTCAGGTATGCCTTGATGGCATTGATTCTCTTGTTGCACAGAGACTGAGAAGCTTTAGATGCTTCAGGATAACCTGTAACGGTTATAGAGCATTCTGGGCTGTTTCTCAATTGTGCAGCAGCAGTAGCCAACATAGCTTTCGCGTCTTTTGAAAGGTTACCGCCTCTCGCGCTAAAGGTAATGCTAGGAAGGCTGGTTATAGCACATCCGGCAGGCTTTTCAACGATCCTGTCTTTGCAGCACTCAGGATCCGGGCATTTACCCACACCATTAGCATCTACCGGCCAGCAATATGTAGGAGTAATCAATTCTTTATCAAGATAATCAGGAACTCCATCACCATCAGTATCCAATGGACAACCATTCACATCAACCTTCACGTTAGCCGGAGTACCAGGACATTTGTCAAACTGATCAGTTACTCCATCGCCATCTTCGTCATCCAAAATTGGTTTTGGAAGTTTCATGTGCTTAGGATTGTTCAACTCGCTGTAAGCATAATCCAGCGGATTCATCCACCACAAAGGCTGAACAGAATTCTTTCCAAGGTTGAAGTTAAGACCTACGCTCAGATAGTTATAAGAGTCAAAGTCACGGGTTTGAACCGGATCAATACTGGCATGTTCCTGCCACTGCTGACCATCCAGCAAGTCAGTCTTCAACATTGTCCAGCGGTCTTCAATAGCGAGATTCACTCTCTGGCCTAATTTAAAGGCTACCCCAGCCAAAACATGAGCGGATGGCTTTAGAGTCTGGCCAAACAATTTAGGCTCATTTGCTTGATTATTTTCAGCTTTAGTTTCATAGCTGTTATCCATCATCTGCTTCAAGGCATTGCGGATATCTTTTCTATTAGTATAACCAGAGTTTGAAATAGAAGCAAAATTATAAGGGCTGCTACCGTTCAATGCGTTCACACGAGTATCAAATATTGTAGCACCAAGACCCGCACCACCATAAAGTACCACATTGGACTTTGATTTATGGAAACGGATGTTGTTCAGTGTGATAATACCCTGTAATGACAGATCCTGAATGTGTGCTCTGTAGTTGTAGTACACTTCAGACAAAGGTGCATAAGCAGCCCATGCCGGATTGTGCATGTGACCTACGGAAGGCTTCCAGTTCAATCCTTTAGCTTCTCCCCAGGTGTACTGTAATCTCAATGAGAACAAATACCCTAAAGCTTTACGTACATGTAAACCGAAACCGAAGGTTGGAAGTTTTGCAGAAACATCACTGCTTTCAGAGAATAATCCACCGGAAATACCCAATTCCCACTGATTACGCGGCTGAGCCGGAAAATCGTAGGTATTGTTTAAGAACTCGTTTTGTTGTGCTTGTCCTTTTGAGGAGATAACCGAAGAATCAAATACGCTGTATTTTCCGGTATCCTGAGCGAATAATGCGCTGGACATTAAGGAGAACCCTCCCAGCAACAATAATTTAAACTTTTTGCTTGCCATAACTTTTTGATTAATGATTTCTAATTTGTTATCCTAACAATTTTGCAAAAATATCAAAGGAAAGTTATAATTCAAATTATTTTTTCTTTTTCAAATAGATTTTGAATGATTTATATATATCTACAATCCTCCTATTTTAAACAAAATATCGGCTGATAACGGCCGGAAATAAAAATTATTGCCTTTTTTGTCTTTTGAAAAATGATGTGTCCGGCACGGAAGCTCACTGTCCTGTTGAGTTTGGAGCCAATACCAAAAATACAAATAGCACTACCCTGCCCCCCGCAATCTCCTCGAATTACCAAGCCTTTTTGAACACTAGAGAAACTGATTTAACTTGCCATCCTTAATTATAGAAATGGCGGTTCCAAGGAAGCTTATTGCTGATGAGCTTAATACATTTGAAAAGAAGTTTGCCGATGCCGTAAAAAGCACTAACCCTTCTCTAGACCGTATAATGAAGTATATCATTAAGAGAAAGGGGAAGCAAATCAGGCCTATGTTTGTTTTTCTCAGTGCGAAACTACACGGAGAAATAAATGACTCGACATACAGGGCGGCTGCTTTAGTGGAACTATTACACACTGCTACCCTTGTGCACGACGATGTGGTGGATGAGTCGTTCGAAAGGAGGGGATTCTTTTCAATAAATGCACTCTGGAAAAATAAAATAGCAGTATTGGTGGGTGACTACCTGCTAAGTAAAGGACTCCTCTTATCTACGGGACACAATGAATTCAAACAACTACACATACTCTCAGAAGCTGTGCAACAGATGAGCGAAGGGGAATTGCTGCAATTGGAGAAAGCGAGAAAAATGAACATCAGAGAGGATATCTACTTTCAGATAATCAAAAGCAAGACGGCTTCCCTGCTTGCCTCTGCCTGCGCTGCCGGCGCATGGAGTACTTCTCAAAATGAGGAAATCACCGGCAAAATGAAGTTGTTTGGGGAAAAGATGGGGATTGCCTTCCAGATCAAAGATGACCTTTTTGATTATGGGTTCGAAAACGTAGGTAAGCCCACTGGTAACGATATCAAAGAAAAAAAATTTACCCTTCCCCTAATCTACACGCTAAATAATGTAACACCTGCTGAAAGGCGCAGAATTATTTACATCATAAAAAATCAGGGGCAGGAGTCCGATAAGAGAAAATGGGTACTGGATCTGGTAACTACCTCCGGCGGTATCAGGTATGCTTCTGAGAAAATGCAGAAATATAAAAAAGAAGCACTCGATATTCTATTCGAATTCCCAAAATCCGAAATCAGAGACGGCCTCCAGGAACTTGTCGAATATACCATTGAAAGAAAGTATTGATTGCAAGGGTACACCATGAAAGAAAAAAGATGGATTATAGCAACCCCTGAGAGAGAAAAAGTACAACAGCTCAAAAATCAATTTAATCAATTTGATGAAGCCCTATGTGCCATCTTCGTCTCACGAGGATTAGATAATGCAGAGAAACTTCAGGAATATTTCAGGCCCGACTATTCGCTGCTTCACAATCCTTTCTTAATGAAGGATATGCAGTTGGCGGTGGAGAGAATTCTGGCTGCAATCAACTCCGGCGAAAGAATAGTTTTATTTGGCGACTACGATGTGGATGGTACTACAGCAGTGGCTACGCTTTACCGCTTCCTGACATCGGTGTACGAGGAAGCAAACATTTTCTATTATATCCCGGATCGCCACGCAGAAGGATACGGAATCAGCAGGAAGGGAATTGCTTTCGCAAAAACTATTGGTGCGTCATTATTCATCTCACTAGACTGTGGAACTACAGCAATTGAAGAAGCTGAGCTGATTAAGGAAAAGAATATTGACCTGATTATCTGCGACCATCACCTGCCAGGCGATGCGCTTCCAATTGCTACTGCAATCTTAAATCCCAAGCAGCCGGGATGCAGCTATCCTTACAAAGAACTTTCGGGGTGTGGTGTTGCCTTCAAACTAATTACAGCACTATCCCGGGCACTGAAGACGGAAGAAACCTCAGTATATAAATACCTTGATCTGGTTGCCACTTCAATCGGAGCAGATATTGTACCTATTACTGGTGAAAACAGAGTACTTAGCCAACTAGGCCTCGAGGTTATCAACACATCACCGGCAACAGGATTGAAGGCTTTAATAAACACTACCGAAAAGAAGGGCGCGATAGACATGTATTTTATAAGCTTCCTGATTGCACCAAGAATCAATGCAGCAGGGAGATTAAGCCATGCAAAGATTGCGGTGGAATTATTGTTGGAGAATGATCCGGTGAAAGCAGCCGGCCTTGCCGAACAACTCAATCAATTTAACAATGAGAGAAAACAACTTGATGAAACGATTACTAAAGAAGCACTGGACATTTTGGTTGGAGACAAATCATTCGCACGCAAAAAAACTACTGTTATCTATTGCGACCAATGGCATAAAGGTGTGATAGGTATCGTCGCCAGCAGGCTTATTGAAAACTACTATCGTCCAACAATCGTACTAACCAAAGACGGTGACCTGATCACAGGAAGTGCCAGAAGTGTATCAGGATTTGACCTGCACAAGGCAATATCACACTGCAGTACACACCTCGAAAAGTTTGGAGGGCACAAAGCCGCAGCAGGACTGAGTATGATCCCTGAGAATTATGATGAATTTGCTTCCCATTTTGAAGCAATTGTATCTGAGACCATTACAGAGGAAAGTCTCTCTCCTAAAATATACATCGACGCCATCATAAATCTTGAGGACATCACATTTGATTTATTCCATACCATTTCTTCCATGGAACCATTCGGTCCAGGAAACTACAAACCGGTCTTTGCCTCGATGCACATTCTGCCCTCTAATTGGACACGTATTGTTGGAGATAAGCATGTACGTTTTCACTTCAATATCCCGGGTATGAAAGGCATCAATGGAATCGCATTCAATATGAAAGATAAATTTGAAGCAATTGCTCAAAATGCCTTCATAGATATTGCATTTACAATCGATGAGAACGTATGGAACGGCAATAGTTCACTTCAGCTAAAAATAATTGACTTCAGAGCATCTCAATCTCTTTGAACCTCTCATTGTTGCCATGGCTATATTCAAATACGCCCGTTACTTTTACTTCATTCTCAGAAATTGGAATATTCAATTAGCATGCTTTACGATATGGCACGAAATAAGGGGTGAAAGGAAGTACCACATCAATACTACCGATACTAATGACCTGAGGAAACTGGAAGTGAAATCCGAAAACAAGGAAAGTGCCTTTATTTATCAGCCGGCTAATTACTTCATGTTGGAAAAAGCATTGAATTTTATTTCAGAATCGGGAGCCAAAGGCAACCTGGTAGATTATGGCTGTGGCCAGGGCAGAATAATGGCAGTGGCCGCTGCATTTAATTTTAAGAAAATTACAGGAATTGAGTTCGCGCCCAAACTATGTGAAGCCGCTCAGGCAAATATAGACCATATCAGAAACAGATATCCTGATACCGCATTTCAAATTCTTTGCTGTGATGCAATCGAATACAGGATTCTCCCTTCGGATTGCGTATTTACTTTTTTTAACCCCTTTGACGAGCGTGTGATGCTGCCGGTAGTGAGGAAAATACTTGCGTCACTAAAAGAAACCCCGAGGTCCATCTTCATTGTTTATTTTAACCCCACTGAAAGAGAACTCTTTTTAAGTGCAGGATTCGAAGAAGTCTGGCATTACGAGAAGATGTCTTATCTGGATTTTTCTATCTTTACATGGGATATGGAAGAATAAAAAAACAGTCCGAATGACCAGACTGTTTATACTATCCTGCAAGAATACTTTCTTAGATATCTGTTATGATCCTGCTTTTTTCCTGGCCTTCCATCATCCTGATGCTACGATCAATAAATTCCGAGAGCTCGTTACCCTTCAATAATCCCTGAGACAAAAGCGCCATATCTGCCAGGTTTCTTGCCATATCTTTCTGTTTGGTTTCTTCTTTTTCATCGAGCAACTTCCTGTAAATGTGGTGGTTGCCATTTAGTACCAGATTGATTTCATCAGGCAGGTTTCCATACATTCCTCCGTTGACTTCAGACATATCTTTCATTCGGCGCATAAATTCAGGTCGCACTGCTACCACAGGTTTTTCGTCCGGCGAAAGACCTTTGACATCAATACTTGTATGCATCCCTTCTATCTCGGTTTTAAATAGTTCTTTCAGTTTTTCTATCTCGCTTTCAGTAAGTACACTTTCCTTATTTTCACTCTTATCCACAAGGTTCTCTGCGATATCCGAGTCCACTCTGACGAAGCGCACATCCTGCCACTTCATTTCAATATTATTGACAAATGCAGAATCTATAAGTGTCTCCAGCTTTACCACTTTGTAACCCCTGGCTTCCGCCCCTTTCACATAACTGTTTTGTTGTACCGGATCTGAAGTGTAAATAATAATATGTTTTCCTTCCTTATTCTTTTGATTGGCTTCAGTAGCAGATTTGTATTCCTCAGGTGTATCATACTTTCCATCTACTTCCTGAAACAAAACAAAATCTTTCGCTTTTTCCAGGAACTTATCATCTGTGATCATACCATACTTTACAAACAAGCCAATGCTCTCCCACTTCTCCTCATACGATTTGCGATCATCCTTAAAAAGTGCTGCCAGTTTATCAGCCACCTTCTTGGTTATGTAGCTATTAATTTTCCGCACATTCGGATCTCCCTGCAGGTAGCTGCGGCTCACATTGAGCGGAATATCCGGGCTATCAATCACACCATGCAAAAGCATCAGAAATTCAGGCACTATATCCTTTACTTCGTCTGTTACAAATACCTGATTACTGTATAGCTGGATCTTATCTTTCTGAATCTCATAACTATGTTTCACCTTCGGGAAATAAAGAATACCTGTAAGATTAAACGGATAGTCCACATTCAGATGTATCCAGAATAAAGGCGGCTCCGAAAACGGATACAATTCGGAATAAAAATCCTGATAGTCTTTATCTGTAAGGTCGCTCGGTTTCTTCGTCCAGGCTGGTTCAGTATTGTTTATCTTTTCAGCATCTTTTCCTTCCTCTTCCGCATCCAGATATATAGCTACCGGCAGGAAGCTACAGAACTTTTTGAGGATACTTCTGATTCTGGAATGTTCCAAAAACTCTGTACTCTCCTCATTCACATGCAATACAATGTCCGTCCCTCTTTCCTCTTTTTTTCCTTCTTCGAGTATATACTCGGGACTGCCATCACATTCCCAATGCACCCCATTCGCACCTTCCCTAAAACTTCTGGAAAAAATTTCCACGCGTTCACTTACCATAAAAGATGAGTAGAACCCTAACCCGAAATGTCCAATTATCGAGGATTCATTCTTGCCTTTATACTTCTCCAGAAACTCTTCAGCTCCGCTAAATGCTACCTGATTGATGTACTTATCCAATTCTTCGGCAGTCATCCCAATTCCCTTATCTGAAATGGTAATTGTCTTCTTCTCCTTATCTACTTTGACATGAATATCAGTATTACCGATTTCTCCTTTCAGTTCGCCTGTAGAAGCGAATGTCTTCAGCTTTTGGGTGGCATCCACCGCATTACTGATCAATTCACGAATAAAAATTTCATGATCACTGTAAAGAAACTTCTTAATAATGGGAAAAATATTCTCCGTCTGTACACGAATACTTCCTTTTTGCATATTATCTCAATTTTTGATTTCCCCAGACCAAATAAAGTGCCAGCCCAAAGAACCTGACAGGATGACAAAGAGGGCTTTTACGAAGAAATAAAAATAATACCCTTTACACCAGGCATCAGAAATTATATGCAAGGGTAGGTACAATAGAAAAAGCTTCCAGGCTGCCGGAGGATACCAGGTAATAAATCCTTGCTTTTACACCCATTTTGAAATGTGTATCGATAACCTTGTCCAGGTGAATTCCTGCCAATACCCCCATCTCAGCCAAAGCAGAATTTTTAAAATCTCTTTCTTCTACAATTACCTGGTTAAGGAATTTCTCAATTGCGATCTCCTGTTGATGCATTTGGACGTACACCATCCCAACCTGATACCTTAAGGATGAAACTGACTTCATCCATCCGCCATCGTAACCTATAATCCAAAAATCATTTATATGTCTTAATGAAAAGTCGCTCACCACTACATCTACCCCATTTATATTTCCTGCATAATTCTTTTCTCCTTTGTTAATGCTTCTGGCATAACCGGCAAAGAATGAGGATTTATCATTAACAGCCAGGCTATATTCAATTCCCCCGATAGTGCCCAAAAACTTCTTCTTATACAGATACACTGCGTTAGTATTCAATTGAGATTCGTCGTAAGACTTCACGAAAAAATTTCCGGAAATGCCATAATAAATCTCCACTGAAGACTTTAACCGAGATTGTGCAAACCCATAATAAGGAACTGAAAACACTGCTACCAGGACAAATACCGCTTTAATCATTATATTTTTCATTACGGATCAAGGGCCAAAGATAGTATTGCGGTTCAATAAGAGCACCCCTATTCGAGATTTGCATTAAACCGATTGCAGTATGCAGGAAGCATTTTTCCAAGTTATTTCTTAACCACCTCAATGGCAAGTGCATTGCCCATAGGTATCCGGATGGCATTCGGTAACTTTGTGATCAGAAACCTACAGTAATTATGTCCACAAAACTTATAGCATTATTCCTAAGAGCTTCTATTGCATTGGGTTTTCTCTCAGCGGTGGCTGACAGATTTGGAATGTGGAGCCCTGAATTTTCAGCATGGGGCGACTGGCCTCATTTTCTATCCTATACCCAAAGCCTGATGCCCTGGGCACCCGCTTCATGGATTCCGGCAATGGCTATCCTTGCTACTGTTGCAGAAATCCTATTTGCGCTTTGCCTGATACTTGGGTTCAAAACCCGGCTCTTTGCTACACTTAGCGGACTGTTGCTTTTGATATTTGCACTTTCAATGGCGATTTTTACCGGAATCAAAAGGCCACTGGATGCATCTGTATTTGCCGCTTCAGCGGCGGCATTCAGCCTTTCAATTATCAAAGAAAAGTTTTTTGAAATTGACAGTCTGATTGAAAGGAAAAAACAGAAAAGATTTATCTATTAGATATCCGGCCTACACACCTATCCTGTCGGTTAAGATGGTGGATACAGGCTGCTGCTAATTACTATAAATAAAACCAGTTTAGAAAGCGGAATCTCCAAATCCAGGATTTTCTTCATCGGGACTGTACTCCAAAATATCTCCAGGCTGGCAATCCAGTGCTCTACATATTGCATTCAGCGTCTCTAAGCGCACGGCCTTTGCTTTTCCAGTCTTGAGAATGGAGAGATTGGATAGTGTAATCCCTACCCTCGCACTCAATTCGTTAAGGGACATTTTGCGCTTTGCCATCATCACGTCCAGATTCACAATAATAGCCATCTCAGATGGTTAATGCCTGTTCTTTCTCTATTTCTTTTCCCTTGTCATAATAATACATGAATGCAAAAGCCATGAAGGCAAAGAAGAAATAAGAAGCATTTCCGGATCTGACTTTATACGACTCAAAACCGGATTCTTTCAGATACCAGTTAATTACAAACTGATCTATATATGTCAGTACTCCCATTATAACCAATAGTATCCCTATGCGGTAAAAAATCAAATCAAGGTTCCCTTTAAAATCTTTCCTGTTCCCAAAAAATTTTATTGCTTCAATGATATTCCAAAATAGTCCCATAAAAATTATCAGTCCCACCAGATTTGAAACAAACGCATAAATCCCGATTCCTGACCCGGACCTGAGTCTTAAATTTCTGGAAGGTACCACCTCCACCATCGCATTCTCTCCAGTATTATAAGTCACAGATAACACACTGTCTTTCACCGCCCTGTCTCTAACTTTCAAATCAGAGATTTCAACCCCGTATTCTTTATAAATAAAATCGCTCACATTCTGAGACACGAAAAAATAAAGGGTAAGCCCAAAAATGGCTGCAAACAGGAAGGTAGGCGGATTCATATACTTTTTCATTGCAACAGCTATCTTAATTTATTATTGCAAAATAAATAATATTTATTGATTCGCAATAAATAAGTTGAGATTTTCCCTCAAAAACTCATGCGTCTTGCTTGTGCAGTATTCAATACTAAAAGCAATAAGTATCAGAAGGGCACAAGCGAGACGCTTGCGCCAGAGTTGTTGAAAAATAGGGAGTTAGTTAGGGAAAAATAGGTATCAGAAGGGTACAAGCGAGACGCTTGCGCCAGAGTTTGCCAGAATATGAAGGGTACCTCCCTAAAAGTGCTATGCGCTATTAACAATGGCCAATAAAAAAGGCTGTGCCCGGATTAGCCCGGATACAGCCTGCGCCTTTATGAAAAATCTCGTAATTATTTTACAAACCTGATTACAGAACTTTCGCCATTCGGATTGGTGATTTCCACAGTATAAACACCAGCAGATAAATTGTTCTTTTCAATTGTCACCTTGTTACGCCCACCTGCGCATACTATCTGGCGGCTTGCTACCGGCTGCCCAATCTGGTTCCTTACTGTGAGGAAATAAGCGCCGCCCTGTTTTACATTCATAGTTACATTAATTTCATTTCCAACTACCGGATTAGGCGACACGGCATAGGATGCAGCTACACCATCCATCATAACCTTCACTACGTTTGATACTATCTTTTTTCCATCAATATCCACTGATACCACTCTATAGTAATTCCATCCTGCAAAGGTTTTTGAATCTGTGAAATTGTAAGCAGGAGCATTTGTGGCAGCTACCTCACCGATTACCTGGAAGTCAGTTCCGTTGGCCGATCTTTCCACCTGGTATTTAGCTACATTCTTTTCGTTTTCTACTTTCCAGCTTACTTCTGCATCCTGTTGTTTCTTTGCTACGTTCACAGATGTGAAATCTACAGGCTGGGGCGCCATCTGACGGAATACAATCATAAACCTGTCGGCTGCCTTGCTGCCTGCATTGTTTACTACAGTAAACTGGTACTCAGTAGTTCCGGTAAATTCAATAGGCGTAGTTGTATTAGTATATCTATCCACCAGGAAACCCTGCTTGGCATTACCTTCCTGATTAAAACTAATTTGAAACTTATAAGTGCGGTAACCAATTCCGGTCAGGTTCAGGAATGTAGTATCATTCTCTGCTGCGAAAGCTTTGCTCTCTACACTGAGTAATTTTCCACTTTTCCTGATAGACAGGTTTTCGGTAGAGTTAGCATACTTTGCTCCATCAAATTCGTCAATATCGTTATTGAATACAGGGCTGAAAGTCTGCATTATGCCATCATTCAAAAGGAGAGTTCCATTTTGGTTTACTGTATAAAGGTTCACCTTCATCAGGTCCACAGAATTATCATTCCCTGCCACATTTCCACCACGGCTAATGGCATTCGATGATGAAACTACTTTCGCATCTTCTGTAAGCTGAAGCATACCACCTTCTTTGTTGAAGGCGAAGAAAGCTTCACCTGCAGGGATAATTGCTGCATTTCTTGTCTTATAAGATCCTGAACCGGGGATTGCTTCTACTCTGCCACCGGGAAGGATAGCCAGGGTCTGATAGGCTCCGAAATTGCTTCCAAGATTCTGATCCCAGTAGTAGAAGAACATCGGACGGTCAGTTTTAATCTTTGACAGGTCTATCTCGCTTGCGTAAGGGTTTCCCACAGCAGTGAACAAACCGGGCTCCACTTCTACCGTTTCCTGGTCTCCTGAACGCAGGGTACCATAAGTTCTTAAAACAGTCTCAGTTACTTCTGAGTAAAGAGAGTTTGCTGTCCTGTCACCTCTCACAAATACCATGTAGGCATTATCAGGGCTCGAGAAAGGAGCCAGCGTAGATTTAATACCCACCCATGTGTTGTTTTTCTTATTATACGTTTTCACCGAAGGGGTATAAGATTGTGCATCAAACCCTTTTGCTTTCCAATCACTCATTTCGCCGGTAATCTGAATACCATATCCTTTGAGAGAAGTATTGTTAGCCTCCTGGCCTTCCTGCCAGTCTTTATGGATCGGCCTGTCGCTTACAGTAGGTACTGACAAGAACTTCCATCCTTTCAGAGCAGGGATATATTTTTCTACGGTTACATTACCCTTAATTTCATTGTGGTGCATCACACCTACAGAAGCGGTATGCGACGCAGTAGATTTTAATACCAGAAAATTATTTGTAGTAAGCACTTTTGAATCCTTTTCAAAGCTCACCTGGCCATAAATATCCAACTGAGATTTCAGATTCAGGTCATTGTTTATAATGATATCCTTAATACGGTTTTCAAAAAACATTTTACCTAAAAAAGACTGCTCTGTCTCACCCACAAATCTGATAACACCATCTATAGCATTAATAGAATGCTCTGTTCCTGAAATTTCACCTGAAAGGGATAATGTTGAAGTAATTAATAGTGTTACGTCACCTTCCATTCTGATATCCTTTACAAAAGAAGGAACCGTAATTTCAGGCATATTCTCTGCTGATTCTTTTACAATCCAGACTTCATCATGCTGCGTCGGCACTTTCAGATCATTCCAGTTAGCAGCATCATGCCACTCACTGCTCTTCCCGCCTGTCCACATCTTTCTGGCACCAGTCCCCTCTTCTTCAATATTCATTTCAAATGTCTTCACAACAGTACATCCTTTAGAATCAACAACCATTACGGTATGCGATCCGGCAGCCACATCCCTGAAAATATTTGAAGTCACAAATGCGCCACCGTCTAAGCTATACTTGTAAGGAGCCACACCTGATTCTGCGTGCACAGTAACGCTTCCGGTTTTTCCACCCTTACCTGAATTATCAATTTTCAAACTTACTTCAATGCTGGTCTTAGAAGAGATGACTACCTGACGAAAGTCAGAAGTGCAACCATTTACATCTTTTGCTACTATATTATATACACCGGGAGACACCCTGCCAAAATTTCCGGAATTTTGAAAAATGGAACCATTAATTGAATAAATGATTTTACCTGTTCCACCATAGGCCCCAAATTCAATTCTGCCAGTTCCTTTATTACCACAGTCAGAATCATACGTGTTCACATAGCTAATTGTTACAGGGTTATACACCTTTGAAACCCACTGCCAGGTTTCTTCACTTTTGTTACCGCTGTTATCTTTAACAACGATTACATAATTGCGTCCACCTTCAAGATTTGAAAATACATTGCCGGAATGGAACGACTGCCCCTGATCAATTGAATACATGTAATTACCGTCACCACCACGCGCGGTAATTGTGATCTGGGCATCGTTGGCACCATAGCAACTTTCATCAGCACCGTTGTATTTGAAAACGGTAATTGAAACACTGATAGATTTTCCACCATCAGCATTAAGAGCCATAGAAGAAGAAAAACCAAAGAAAAGAAAAGCAACCAGTAACGAGGAAAATAAAAGAGTTTTTGTATGGATAAATGTTTTCATATCGGGCATTTATTTTTTCAAATTCAAAGTTTCCTTTTGGAAACTAAATGCCGGATTTACATATAGGGTTGTGTTTTCCGGGGTTGTAGGGTAGGTTGTTCAGGTAAGCGAGAACAAAAGTATAAGGCACATTTCAGGAATGCAAGTTTTACGAAGAAAAAAAATGTGGAATTCACTATCCCAGAGGTGTAAAAAGAGGGAAGAATACTAAAAAAAAGCAGAGAAATTACCCCAGGGTAATAGTTTATTGACTGATAGTCAGCATATTATATATAAAACCGGAATTTCCCCAAAGAAAAAGGCTTTCGGAAATTTATTGACAAATGTCAATAAAAATTATAGTAGAAAAACTACGATGGTTTCGGTAAAATACCCTTAAAAAGGGCAAAATCTACTCTTTATTGCCAGAATGCGGTAGTGAAAATCCGCCTTCGCAGGGAAGTGCAGTCGGATTTATACGATATTCCGGAGGATTGTATTGCACATTTTACGCTTCTTCTTCCGGGAAAAGGGAAGCCTGCGATACCGGACCCATCGGTTTTACCCACTCCATCTGGTCGCTTTTGGCAAAATCCGTGAGTTTGTTTCCCACAGCTTTCCACCCCATCACCTCCACAACCTTGTAGAGTTTGATCTTTGCCTTCCGCACTTGTGCGCCTCTTCCGGTCTGCATGGCCAATACAGGTTCGGGATCTGTAGTCACTTCCATCAGTCGGTTCTTTTCTCCTTCCTTAATAAATAAGAATCGGGTATTCAGGGTATTCGTTTCTATCCTGAACCTCTTTACATTATACTGAAGCTTGTCACCATCCAGATAAACCGCAGTAACTACCGCATCAGGATCAAACCTTTCTATAAGTTTCACCTGGTCAGGTTCAAAACGCTGAAGCAACTCCTGACCCGTAATTTCATAAGTACCATCTGTATATATAACCAGCAGTTTGTCGTCCCCCTCAAAGTCTCCCAATGCCAGCCCGTTACCATCCTCATTCAGCCGGCCATAGGTAGTATCAAACCACAGTTTTCTGTTTTCCAGCGTACTCTTTCCTTTCTCAGCCAGCTTTACAGAACGTATTGGGTATTTGGTTACGATATTTCCCATACTACCCCGGCTTCTTATTTCAAGGGATTCAAAATAAAAATCCACTTCTTTATTCCGTGCTTTGGACACCGGCGAGAGTATCACACGCACTACTTCGGCTTCGCCATTCGGATTGACGGTAAAGTACTGCACCTTGCTCCTTTCACTCCCTTTGGTAAGGTCGTACTCTTTATCTCGCGTAACACCTGTAACGTGAAAACGCTTGGCATAGGATACTCCCTTTTTACCATCAGTATATATCATATTATAGGTAGTGCGCTCATCATTCTTGTTAAATACGGCTGCATGGATAATGTCCTTCCCTATGAATACCTTGTCGGCCACTTTCACCACCTTCATCTTTCCTTCTTTGGTAAAGACAATGATATCGTCCAGGTCAGAACATTCTGTTACAAACTCATCCTTCTTCAGGCTGGTACCCACAAACCCTTCTGCAGCATTCATATATAATTTCGTATTCGCAATAGCGACCTGCTTGGCTTCTATGGTATCAAAAAGCCTGATTTCAGTTTTTCGCCCCCTGCCCTCACCATATTTCTTCAGCAATTCTTCATAATAGCTGATTGCATAATCAGTAAGATGTTCCAGGTTGAACTTTACCGTTTCAATTTCTTTTTCAAGATCGATTATTTGTTCATTGAGCTTGTCAATATCGAGTTTATAAATTCTGCGTACAGGCTTTTCTGTAAGTTTCAGAATATCTTCTTTAAGTATCTCCCTTCTCAGCAACTTCTTAAAAGGTACAAATGCCTTATCGATAGCCTCTATCACTTTGTCCCAGGTAGGATGCTTCTTCTCTAACTCTTTGTATATTTTTTCTTCGAAGAATATTTTTTCAAGAGAGGTATAATGCCACTTCTGTTCTAGCTCACCCAATTTTATCTCCAGTTCACGCCGCAGCAATTCGCGGGTACTGTCTGCCGATGCCTTTAGCAGGTCACTTGCTCCAAGGAAGTTGGGCTTCTGGTCTTCGATTACACAGGCATTAGGTGAAATGGATATTTCACAATCAGTAAAAGCGTATAGGGCATCTATTGTAATATCAGGTGAAATGCCCTGAGCCAGATCAATTCTGATCTCAACTTCTGATGCGGTATTATCCGTTACCTTTTTGATTTTTATCTTGCCACTGTCATTTGCCTTTACAATACTCTCAATCAATTGAGAAGTGGTAATACCAAATGGCACATCTTTTATAAGCAGTGTCTTCTTGTCGGCCTCTTCAATATGGCAGCGTACTCTGATCTTCCCACCACGCAATCCGTCATTATAATTAGTAACATCTATCAATCCTCCAGTAGCAAAATCCGGGTATAATTCGAATTTCCTGCCTTTATAATATTTTATGGAAGCCTCTATCAGTTCACAAAAGTTATGAGGCATAATTTTCGTGGCCAGGCCTACAGCAATTCCCTCTGCTCCCTGCGCCAGTAGCAAAGGAAATTTCATTGGAAGCACTACCGGCTCATTTTTTCTTCCATCGTAACTCAGCTGCCACTCTGTAGTCTTTTCATTAAAGGCTACATCAAGTGCAAATTTGCTCAATCGGGCTTCGATGTACCTTGGAGCGGCCGCATCATCCCCAGTCCGTTCATCTCCCCAGTTGCCCTGCGTTTCTATCAGTAAATTTTTTTGTCCGAGATTCACTATGGCATCGCCTATACTGGCATCGCCATGTGGATGATACTGCATACTTTGCCCGATGATGTTGGCAACTTTATTAAAACGCCCATCATCCATCTCTTTCATCGCATGAAGAATTCTCCGCTGCACCGGCTTTAGCCCGTCTTCCATTGCAGGCACTGCCCGTTCCAGGATCACATAACTCGCATAATCGAGAAACCAATTCTTATACTGGCCCGAGATACCACCTTCCGTAACATTAAATACTTCTTTCTTCTTAGCTTTTGACATGGGGCGCAATTTAAAGGGTAGAAAACTCCTTTCCAACTTTTTCCTTAAAGGAGAATTGTAAAATAGAATCGCTAAAGTGCCACAATCATTTCAGAACCACACATTCCCATCCTTAAAATAATATCTTTGCTTCATGCGCAAATATGAGGATACATACCGGCACAAGGGTATGCGAAAAAAACTAATTGACAGCATCCGCGAAAAAGGCATTACCAGTGAAGAAGTATTAGAAGCAATGAATCGTTTGCCACGCCATTTTTTTCTGGATAAGGCGCTTGAAGAAATTGCATATCAGGACCGGGCTTTTCCTATTGGCGAAGGCCAGACCATCTCGCAGCCCTATACTGTAGCCTACCAAACACAACTTCTGGAAGTGAAGCCTTTTGACAAAGTACTGGAGATTGGTACCGGAAGTGGGTATCAGGCTATGGTTCTTGCGGAGATTGGCGCTCAGGTATTCACCATTGAAAGACAAAAAAAACTATTCGACCAGCATAAAACTTTTTTCCTGCGCAGTGCTTATCCTGCTGTAAAATACTTCTACGGCGACGGATTTGAGGGGCTGCCTACATACGCACCTTTCGATAGGATACTGATTACCGCCGCAGCTCCATTTATACCACCCAAACTAACCACACAACTTAAAACAGGAGGCATGATGGTATTACCATTAAATGAAGATGATTACCAGCGAATGACACGCATTACCAAAATGGAAGATGGCTCTCTTAAGGAAGAGAAATTTGATAATTTCTCCTTTGTACCCATGCTGAAAGGAAAAGAGTATTGAATTCTAAAAACATAAATTATTACTTTCGTCACAAACAAAAACAAATGAAAAGACTACTGCTTCTCGCCCTATTATCCGGCTCCCTGTTATACTCGTGCAAACAGGATAGTAGTGCGGTAAATCCTTTTGATTATACCTCAACCAAGGATACCACCGTATCCAATGGTGCCGTAGTAAGCGCCCATCCGCTGGCAAGCGCTGCCGGTGCTTATATACTTAGAAAAGGAGGAAACGCGGTAGATGCAGCCATTGCAACACAATTAGCTTTGGCTGTTGTTTTTCCTGAAGCGGGAAATATCGGCGGCGGAGGGTTCACTGTAATCCGGCTGAATGATGGGAAAAATATCACTATCGATTACAGAGAAAAAGCACCGGGTAAGGCATTCAGAGATATGTACCTGGACAGTGCGGGCAATCCGCTTTTAAATTTATCACAGGACGGACATCTGGCATCCGGAGTACCCGGAGCTATTGCAGGCATTTTTGAGTCTATGAAATATGCCAAACTCCCGTTTGAAAAGTTGATACAACCCGCTATCGATCTCGCTGAAAAAGGTTTCGCCATTACGGCTGCTGAAGCAAGAGGCCTTAATAGAACCAAAGACGATTTCCTGAAATATAACACGGTCACTCCCGCATTTGTAAAACCCTCAGGGGAATGGAAAGCCGGCGATACACTGATACAGACCGACCTGGCCAACACGCTGAAAAGAATACAAAAAGAGGGAGCCAAAGGGTTTTATGAGGGAGAGACAGCGAAACTGATTGTGGAAGAAATGCAGAGAGGAGGCGGCATCATCTCGTACGACGATCTGAAAAATTATCAGGCAAAGGAACGCGAACCTATCTTCTTCGATTATAAAGGCTATCAGATTCTTACCATGCCACTACCAAGCAGCGGAGGTATTATTGTGGAGCAAATGCTGAAGATGAGTGAAATGTACGCACTGGATACTATGAAATTCAACAGTGCGCAGGCTGTAAACCTGATGGCTGAAATTGAGAGGAGATGTTTTGCAGATCGCGGCAAATACCTGGGCGATCCTGATTTTTACAAAGTGCCGGTAAAAACATTGGTCAGCGATTCATACTTAAAAGACAGAATGGCCAATTTTGTGCCGGGCAAGGCAGGTAACAGTGTGGACATCAAAGAGGGAATCATTCCTGAAAGCGAAGAGACTACTCACTTCAGCGTGATCGATAAAGACGGTAATGCAGTATCTGTAACCACTACCATCAATGGTGGGTATGGCAGCCGTGTGGTAGTAGGACACGCAGGGTTCCTTATGAACAACGAGATGGACGACTTCAGTGTGAAACCCGGAGTGCCAAATATGTTTGGCGCCGTGGGGCAGGAAGCTAATGCGGTGCAACCAGATAAGAGGATGCTCAGCAGTATGACTCCTACCATTGTACTAAAAGACGGAAAACCCTGGGCAATACTTGGCACACCGGGAGGTACAACCATTATCACAAGTGTGTATCAAACTATCGTAGATCTGATAGACTTTAAGATGTCTGCTCACGATGCTGTGAATATGCCTAAGTTTCATCACCAATGGTTGCCCGACGTAGTGTATCTGGAAAAAGGATTTGATGAAAATGTGCAGAAGGAACTGGAAGCAATGGGATACACCATTAAGCCCAGAGGGGCAATTGGCAGAACCGAGGTAATCCTTGTAAATGCCGATGGCACTATCACCGCGGTTGCTGATCATCGGGGCGATGACAGTGCTGCAGGCTACTAACTCAGGAACTGATCACCTATAATAACCAAATTCCGGCAGACTGAACCAGCCGGAGCAGATTGCGGCATAAGTTACCGGATCGATCTGGTTCCCGGCCTGATTTCATCATCCGGCAATTTTTCATATAGATATAGCCGGATTTGCCAGTCGGGCAAATGATAGGTCAACTCCAGATCTACCATAAAGTTTTTCAATCGCGACACATTAGCCGGTGCGTCAAATTTGAGATGACTGGAAGCAAACGCACGCTGCTCGGAAGGCACATCCATCTTTCCCTTGAGAAACTGAGGTGTAGTGCCGTCAGGGGTAAACCTCCCGTTATTGAGTTGTTGGAAAAACTTTTTATACTGTTCGGAAGCAAGCACGTAATCTTCCGTTTCAAAAAGGAACGCCTCCCAGCTATAGGTATCAGGCAGTGCATACTTCTTAATAGTACATGACAAAGCTCCCGGCAAACTGATTTTACTGTTAAAAGCAACGAAGTTGGGCATTACAGACAGAGTATCTCCTTTAGCATTGCTAAAGTTTTTGAAATAATCTACAATTACTTCATTCAGGGAAGAATTAATCGTACTTTTCTTGGTGATTACGCGTTGAGCGCTGGTCTGAAAGAAAAAAAAGATAGCAAACAGAAAGAAAACAGGTTTCATCATAGCGTTGTTTTAATAGGGATTAAGATTAAAACGCGATATTAAGCCTTATGAACAGAATTTCAAAAATACCTTACCCTTCTTCCTGTGCCTTTTAGGCATTTCTGCCCGCAGTGATATCATTCTTTAATTATTTTTGTACCCAATGCCACCCGTCCTCAAAAAAATTTTAAAAATACTAGCTAAGCTGGCGCTATCATTAGTGGTATTGTTATTGGTATTATGGGTGCTGCTTCAGACTTCCTTTTTCCAGAATTTTCTGGTACATCGTCTGACCAAGAGCCTTAGTAAAAGTCTTAATACCACAGTTTCTATCAGGAAGGTTGACTTTAGTCTGTTTGACCGCATGTCGCTGGAACACACGCTGATTCTGGACCACAAACAAGACACGCTATTATATGCTGAGGCAGTCAGGGTGAGCATTACCGATTGGTTTTTCCTCAAGAAAAAATCCACACTCAGATACATTGGCCTTCAGGGGGCAACCATCAAACTGAACCGGGATACACCTGAATGGAATTATCAATTTCTTGAAGATTACTTTGGCGGAGGATCTTCTTCGGGAGGCGGATCCGCACCACCGAATATCGACCTGAAACTTGTAAGTCTGAAAGACGTCACACTTTTTCAACAGGACAAATGGCTGGGAAGAGATATGCTCGTATCCGTCAAAGGATTTAGGTTAGAGGCCGACAAACTTGACATCCCTAACCACCTGTTACAGATTAACTCAATTGATTTTGACCGGCCGGTCTTCGCCCAATATGATTATAAAGGGCTAAGGCCTCCAAAAGTAAAGACTGATTCATCTGCTGCTGAAATCCCTCAAAGCGACGAGCCCTTCAACAGTGATAACTGGAGGGTCATTTCAAAAGAAATTAAGATAAAAGATGGAAAAATAGCGATAGAAAGAGAAAGTAAGACTCCATCTGATCCACTTGTATTTGACGACAGGCATGTAATTCTTTCGCAACTAAATGCTACCCTTAAAGACACCCGGGTTGAAAAGGATACACTTACATCTGAGATAGACTTTAGTGTAAAAGACAGAAGTGGGTTTACCATAAAAAAACTCTCCTCTCTCTTTAAAATGACTCCCCGGTCAATGGAGTTTTCTAAACTCGACGTCCAAACGGAGCACAGCCGCCTGAGCGATTATTTCGCAATGCATTACAGCGATTTCGAAGACGATATGAACGACTTTATTCACGCTGTTCGTATGGAAGGAAATTTTAAGAACGCTGTAATCAGCAGCGAGGACCTTGCCTATTTTGCGCCCGAAACAAAAGCCTGGAAAAAAGACTTTACTTTAAATGGGGAAGTGACCGGTAAGGTTGAAAATCTCACAGCATTGGGCTTTACTATTAGTGCGGGCGCCGAAAATTTTCTTGCCGGAGATCTGAGTATTCGTGGACTCCCGGAGGTGAACTCAACCTTCATGGACTTAAGAATCCGTGAAATGAGGACAAATTATAAAGAACTGGCAGGGCTGATTCCTTCTCTGCAAACACTTAGTCAGCCCGACCTTTCTGCCTTCGGAAAAATCAGATACATCGGAAGCTTCACCGGATACTTCAACGACTTTGTTACATTTGGAGAACTATCAACTGACATCGGTATCCTGTCCACAGACATCCATTTGAAGGTACCTGTAAATGCCACGCCGGTATATAGCGGCAGTGTGGCCACATTGGGGTTTAACCTCGGAAGATTTATTAAAGATTCAAGTGTGGGGTTCACGGCTTTTAAAGGTTCATTAAAAGGAAAGGGATTTACTGAAAATACCATGCACATTTCTTTTGATGGGAAAATCGACAGACTGAACTATGGAAGCTATGAATACAATAATATAATCGCAAAGGGAGAAATCAGGAAAAATGCTTTTTCAGGTTCTGCGAGCATTCACGACCCGAATATTACCATTGACACACTCTCCGGCACAATCAACCTGAGTGATAAATCCCCTTTTTTTAACTTCTACTCTGATATCAGAAAAATAGATTTGAATGCGCTGGGATTTACAAAAGATACCATCGCTTTTCGCGGGAAGCTGGAAGCTGATTTTACAGGAAAGAATATTGACGACTTCCTTGGTACCGCAAAACTCACTGAGGCCATTCTAATTGACAATGGCCGTCAGTTACCCTTCGATTCATTAGTGATAAATTCCTCAGTTTACGAAGAAAACAAACTTCTTTCGCTGAAAACAAATGAACTGGAGGCCTCCATCAATGGAAATTTTATAATCAGGGAGTTGCCCAAAGCCTTTCAACTTTTTCTGAACCGTTATTATCCGGGTTATGTCAAAAAACCGGAAGGCACTATCGAAAATCAGGATTTTTCATTTTTGGTGCACACTCGCAATATCAGTGAATATGTTTCATTGATAGATAGCAAGATGTCAGGGTTCAACGAATCTGTAATACAGGGAAGCATTAATATCGACAAAAACCTTTTGCAACTGAAAGGAGAAGTCCCCGGACTAAAATTCGGTGGTTTGGCAATGAACAATATTTCGCTCAATGGCTCCGGAAACCATGACACACTTGTCTTCCTGTCAGATATTGAAAGTCTCATACTCAATGACAGCCTGAGGTCAGCCGACGTAAAAATAGAAGTCACTGCTTCCCAAGACATTTCTGATATCCTGATATCTTCATCCACTCCTACAGGGCTCGATGCCGCGCGGTTGTCAGCCAAGGTGCATACCAAAGAGGACGGATTTCAACTGACATTTAATCCTTCCTCATTTACCATCGGCGACAAACTCTGGCGCATTGAAAAAGGAGGAGAGATAGAGTTGGTGAACGATTTGATTTCAGCTCAGAATGTCAGATTTTACCAGAACGGACAGGAAGTAAAAATATCGACCCAATTATCATCCCTGACAAACAGCAACAACGTAAATATCTCACTCAAAGGAATTATCGTCGAAGACTTCCTTCCATTCTTTCTCTCCTACCCCAAAATGCAGGGCCAGCTTACAGGAGAGGTGCAGATATTTAATCCAACCAAAAAGCCAAGAATCAGTTTTTCATCCACTATCAACGATTTCAGGTTTGAGAACGACTCAGTAGGAATTATCAATCTCAGCGGATTTTATAATTCCTCCGGCGGCAACTTTACAAGCCAAATTATCAGCAATAATAATCCGTATAACTTTTCAGGAAGTTTTGCCTATACTCCCCAGGATTCCCTTAACTCCCTGGATGGCCAGTTTACGCTCAATCAAACCGAAATTGCACTACTTAGCCCCTTCATGGAAGGCATCCTCGACAATCTCAAAGGGAATGCCACAGGAAAACTGGCGATTACGGGTACCCCCGAAAATCCTAATCTGGAAGGAAGTGTTACGCTCCAAAACACCTCTCTTGTTATAGATTATACAAAGTGTAAATACAGGCTTGTAGATGGCAGCGTAATCACCTTCAGCCCGGGAGAAATCAATTTCGGACTCACAAAAATTTTGGACATCAATAACCAAAGCGCTACGCTTACGGGAAAGATTTACCATAACTTCTTTGATGATTTTTTCTTTAATGAGCTGCACGTGAAAACAGGAAGGAACTTCCAACTCCTCAATACCACAGCCAAAGACAACAATGAATTTTACGGTAAGGTCAAAGGTCAGGCTGAACTCACACTCAACGGTTATACCTCTGATATGAGAATGAACATCAAGGGGGAATCAACGGACAGCAGCCACATTATCCTGCCCATCGGCGAGACTGTCGAATCCGGCAGCCTTAACTACATCGATTTCAAACAATTCGGACGCGAAATGACTTTGGATAGCCGTGTTAGAGAGAATACAAATATTAAGGTGCAGATGGAACTCACGGCTAACTCACTTACAAAAATAGACGTCATTCTCGATGAAACTACCGGAGATGTGATTGAAGCAAGAGGCAGTGGAAAACTCTTTATTACCGCCGGCACCAGCGATCCGCTTACTATACGCGGCAGATATAATGTAGAGCAGGGAGAATACACATTCAATTTTCAGACAGTAATGAAAACCCCCTTTACACTTGAAGAAGGATATATTGAATGGCAAGGAGATCCCTACCTGGCTCTGCTAAATATAGATGCACTTTACAAAGCCAAAGGAGTAAACCTGAGCAATATCCCCACCAGCACCGGATCCTCAAATATCAGAGGCGATATTGACATCCTATTCAAACTCAGAGGCACGCTGAAGAATCCATCACCACAGTTTGAATTCCAGTTTCCATTTGATAATCCACTAAAATCAGACCCAATAGCGAGTGAATATCTGAAATCCAGATTTCAGTCAGACAATGACCAACTGCTAAACCAGGTAGCCGCATTGCTGCTTTTCAATACATTCCTTACCACTGACCAGGGTATGGCCAGTGTAAACTATACCGGAAACTTCGTTACTAAGACAGTTGGACAACTGCTCTCGAACACGCTGACCACCTCGCTGAACAGCTGGTTACAAAAATTATTAAAGTGGAATAACGTAAACGTATATACGAATATCAATGCCACTGATTTTAACTTTCAGAAATCAATTGAAAGTGGTAAAATACAGAATATCGGAGCGTTTGGATTCACTACCTCGCTCATGAAAGATAAACTCATTATCAATGTGGGAGGCAATGTGGACTTTACAGGAAGTCCCGGCCTCACAACCAATACTTCTAACGTACTTGTTACGCCTGATGTTTCGTTCGAATATCTCATTACTCCTACCGGGAACCTCAGGGTAATTGGCTTTAACCGGAGCGATACTGACCCAACAAATATTACCGGAATCACCAAAAGAAACAGAACAGGGGTTCAATTATCCTACCGCCGCAACTTCGACACCTTTGAAGAATTTTTTACAGGCCAGAAAAAAACTATGAACTAAACTATCTTTACATCTTTCCAGGAGATCCACAAAACGAATACGACCCACTCTTCAATGGACACACAGGCAACCGAAGTTGAGAATTATTATCAGCAAAAAATAAAAGATGTAACTAGTGTAATCAACCGCCTTAGTAATAAGAAATCTGCATTTGCCTGGTTAAGGTTAGGATCCATACTGGCAATACTTCTGTCGTTTTATTTGCTATGGCAAGCAGGAGTGTTATACGTTTTTATAGCCTCCGCAATTTTGCTTTTTATATTTATAAGGCTTGTATATGCCGACCTCTCCAATCACGAATCGATCAGATTTCACAAAAAGCTTCTTAACCATTATGAAGATGAACTGAAGGCACTCAAAGGTGAATTTGTATTTGAAGATGGCAGTCAATATATAGATAAGACGCACCCATACACATCTGACCTTGACATATTTGGGAAAGGATCACTGTTTCAATACATCAACCGAACTAATACTGAGCCGGGAAGCGATACCCTGGCAGGTTACTTCAAAGCCCGTGAATCAACCGAAATTATCCATAAACGACAAGAAGCCGTAAAGGAGTTAGCAAGAGAGAACGAATGGCTTAAAACCTTTCAGACGACCGCCAGCCTCCATAAATTCACCAACCAGTCAAAGGCCAGGCTCGAGCAATGGTTCGGCCAGCCCTCCCCCCTTTCAAACAATCTTTTTATAACAGGAATCCGGTTCCTTGTTCCAGCTACGGTTCTCACCATCACAGCACTCTTTATCGCAGGGAAAGCAAGTGAATCCCTGTTTTACGCTGCCCTGCTTCTATCCGCAATTATCGTATGGCAATTCAACAAGATCGTTACACCCATACATAATCAACTCTCAGATATCAACAAGCAACTGAAATCACTATCGGAAACGATAAAGTTAATTGAACAAAAGAGTTTTGGTAATCCGCTGCTCAGCTCATTACAATCGCACCTGGGGCAAAATCAGATTCAGGCTGCTGCTGCAATCAGAAAATTAGGCAGACAGATGGACCGGCTCGATATGCGATATAACCTGATGATCTCATTACCTCTAAACCTCCTTCTGCTGTGGGATCTTCAGCAGGTAATAAGCCTTGAAAAATGGAAAACACAATGGAAAAATTTCTTCCCAAATTGGGTGGACACTATGGCCGCATTTGAAGCACTCAATAGCCTGGCTATATTCTCATTTAATAATCCGAATTACGTATTTCCACTTATTTCAGAAGGCTATTTTTCAATCAAAGGTACTTCAGTAGGCCACCCACTCATTACAGCCGAAAAGCGGGTAGCAAACAATATTGACATACCCTCACAAGGAAAAATCATGCTGGTAACGGGCTCCAACATGGCAGGAAAAAGCACTTACCTGAGGAGTGTGGGAGTGAATTGTGTATTGGCATTTTGCGGAGCTCCGGTGTGTGCTACAGAATTTCAGTTATCCGGGGTGGCAATTATCAGTAGCATGCGTATCGAGGATAACCTTCAGGAAAGCACCTCCACATTTTATGCGGAGCTAAAAAAACTCAAAGCAATCATCGACAGGGTAAATCAGGGAGAGAAAGTCTTCATCCTCCTCGACGAGATACTCCGGGGCACCAACTCTACCGACAGGCACACAGGATCCAAAGCACTGATCCGCCAGTTGATCGAAAAACAATCAGTGGCAATTATAGCCACTCACGACCTGGAACTGGCTGCTATGAAGGATACCTATCGGGAACATATCGACAATTATCACTTTGATGTGCAGGTGAGCGGTGAAGAATTATACTTTGACTACAAACTGAAAGAGGGGGTTTGTAAAAGTATGAACGCCTCTATCCTGATGAAAAAAATTGGAATCAAACTGGATTAGACATCGGCCTATGCCCACATCGCTTACATCACTCTCGCGACTAATATGAACGTAAAACGTCTCAAAAGGTAAAAAAGAAAATAAATATTTTCATATCGGAATCACCAATAATTTTAATGAATCACTAGCTCTGACTGCCGGTTACAACCTTAAAAAAAGTGCAAAAAACACAGGATTTCAAAATCACAGGACCAGATAGGCTTCTGATTATTTACCTTTGTCGCTTACCAAAAAGGAATCTTTCGTGGCGCTTATAAAAAGTATTTCAGGTATCCGGGGCACAATTGGAAATATACCCGGCGAGAATCTGACACCATTAGATGTTGTAAAATTCACAGCGGCATACGCTACCTTCATGCTGCCACACTCAAAGTTGAAAAAGATTGTGATTGGCCGTGATGGCCGAATGAGCGGGAACATGGTGAGTAAATTATGTGCACAGACTCTTATTTCTATGGGTTTCAATGTAGTAGATCTGGGAATCACCACCACCCCCACTGTAGAAATCGCAGTAACATCTGAAAAGGCTGACGGAGGGATAATTCTTACCGCAAGCCATAATCCTAAAGAATGGAATGCACTGAAGTTGCTGAACGACAAAGGCGAGTTTATCGATGCGGAGGCAGGACAGGCTATCCTCGATATTGCTATGAAAGAAGAGTTCGTTTTTGCACCAGTAGATCAATTGGGCAAGTACACTTCAGATAGTTCATATCTTCAAAAACACATAGAGGCCATACTACACTACCCTCTTGTTGATAAAGAGGCCATTGCAGGGAAGAACTTTAATATTGTTGTGGATGGTATTAATAGTTCAGGAGCGCTATATGTTCCCGAACTGCTTAAAGCCCTGGGAGTGGCCAATATCCACGTAATAAATGAAGACATAACAGGCAACTTTGCACACAACCCCGAACCGCTGCCTCAGCACCTCACAGAATTAAGCAAGGAGGTGGTGAGCCGGAAGGCGCATCTTGGAATCGCTGTAGATCCCGATGTGGACAGGCTTTGCTTTGTAAACGAAGATGGCAAATTGTTTGGAGAAGAATATACGCTGGTGGCGGTAGCCGATTATATGCTTTCTCAAAGAAAAGGGAATACAGTAAGTAATATGTCTTCCACAAAAAGCCTGAAGGAGCTTACTCTCAGCAAAGGCGGCACCTACTATCCCAGCGCAGTCGGAGAGGTAAATGTGGTGAAGAAGATGAAAGAAGTGAATGCTGTAATCGGCGGGGAAGGCAACGGGGGAATTATCGTACCTGACTTTCATTATGGCCGCGATGCGCTGATAGGTATAGGACTTTTTCTGACTCATCTGGCCAGAACCGGAAAAAGTATGAGTCAGTTACGTGCACAATATCCTGACTATTACATTTCAAAAAATAAAGCTGAGCTCAATCCTGCTACCGATGTGAAAGTGCTCCTTAGCAAATTGACTGAAAAATATAAAAATAATCCTGTCAATACTGAAGATGGATTGAAAATTGAGTTTGGTGATGACTGGGTACATGTTCGTGCAAGTAACACAGAACCGATTCTGAGGATTTATTCAGAAAGTTCTTTTCAAACTACTGCTGAAAATATTGCCAACAGAATCATTCGGGACATTCACGAGATCAGCACACAGTGATTGAACAGAAAGCACAATCACACATGGAGAGAATTTATTTTGACAATGCAGCCACAACGGCTTTAGCACCTGAAGTCTTTGAAGCCATGAAACCGTATTTCATGGAAAAGTTTGGAAACCCATCGTCCATACACAGCTACGGCCGGGAGGTAAGGCTTGCCATTGAAAATGCCAGGAAATCAGTAGCCTCAATTATTAGTGCAAGGCCTTCTGATATCATTTTCACCAGTGGTGGTACAGAGAGTACAAACACCGCCCTGCACGCAGCAGTGGAAGGCCTCGGTTGCAAGACGATCATCACTTCACCAATAGAGCATCACGCCACACTGCACACAGCAGACTATCTTCAGAATTCGGGTAAGGCAACCGTAAGATATGTCAGACTGGATAACCACGGCAGCATCGACCTGAATGATCTTGAGAAACTATTGCAAGAGAGCACAGGCCGATGTGTAGTCACCCTAATGCACGGAAATAATGAAACGGGATTTGTAACCGACATCGAAGTGGTGGGCTTACTCTGTGAAAGATACAATGCCGTATTTCACTCCGATATTGTACAGACCCTCGCGCACTACCCCGTTGACGTAAGAAAACTTCGAACCCATTTTCTGAGTGCTACCTGCCACAAGTTTCACGGTCCTAAAGGCACAGGGCTTTTATATGCAGACCATAATCTGAAAATGGAGCCTTTTATACACGGTGGTGGCCAGGAAAGGAATATGAGAGCCGGTACGGAAAACATCTATGGTATCATAGGATTTGCAAAAGCGCTGGAACTTGCAGTTGCAGAACGCGAAAGGACAGTAGCACAAATAAGCCAGCTCAGAAATCATTTTGCCAACCGGTTACGCCATGAATTTCCGGATATCACTTTCAACACCCCCCTGGAGCAGGAATCACTCATAAACATCCTGAGCATAGGGTTTCCCAAAACCGAACATTCTGAAATGTTGCTGTTCAACCTTGACATTCATAATATTTGTGTGAGTGGTGGAAGTGCCTGCTCATCCGGCGCGCAAACCGGTAGCCATGTCATTCAGGCACTGCATCCGGGCTCTGATCAGGTCACGGTGCGCTTTTCGTTCAGCAGATACAATACGATTGAAGAAGCAGACAGGACTATCGAAGTGTTGAAAAGCATATTGTAACTGTCAGTAATCAACTTCCTGTTTTTCTGCCCGGCATCCGAATCAGGCCTTACACAAAGCGTCTATACATATACATCCTCAATAAATAAATACGCTTCTTTATCTTCTGAATCAATAAAAATAGATAGGATGTCAAACTGAATCTTCTTCCATTCAGGATGCTGGTACTGGAATTCTTCTGCTGCGGCCATCACATTGAGTAGTTTCTTCCTGCTTACTCCTTCTTCAGGATAGCCATACTTTTTAGTTCTTCTGGTTTTTACCTCCACAAAATGCACCACATCCTGAAGAGATGCAATAATATCCACCTCCCAATGCTTGTACCTCCAATTTCGGTGCAGAATGGTAAACCCCTTTTTATTGAGAAATTCGACAGCCAGATGCTCTCCCAACTTTCCTGTAGATATGTGACGGGCCATAGTGAAAAGTAGAAAGATTTAATCATATAAAAAATTGTACATGAACGAGAAAGTTGTAATATCGGAAATATTTAGCCCCATATTAATCTGTTAAGAAAATCTGAAATAAATTATTCGATGGGTCTTTTCCCCACGCTGGTGCGTCATGTATTTGTCAGTTGTACCAAATATGATGCAACTGATTGTCAACTTTAGTTATTAATTAGTGTTCAATCGGTATTTATAAAGTAAATTTGCAATCGTTCAACAATCAAAAAAATAAATAATGAAAAAGCTATTCTTTGTTGCATTAATGGTTTTCAGCGCTAATGCTCTTCTTGCTCAGATGGTAAAGAATCCTGTCTCCTGGAACAGTAACGTAAAGAAAATTGCTGACAAGACTTACGAAATAGTTTTAACTGCAAATATTGAAGACGGCTGGCACATGTACTCTCAATCTACACCTTCAGGTGGCCCTATCCCTACCAAGGTTACGTTTACAAAGAGTCCATTAGTTACTACTGAAGGAGCTACAAAAGAGATCGGTAAGCTTGAACAGCGTTTTGAACCTCTTTTTGGTGTGGACGTAAAACAATATTCCAACAGGGTTCAGTTTTCGCAAGTAGTCAAGACAAAGGCAAACGTAAAGACCTCAATCGATGTGGCAGTACAATTTATGGTATGCGATGATCACCAATGCCTTCCACCATCCACACACAAACTGACTGTAGCACTTAAATAAAAACTAACTATTGATGAATTTCAGGTCAAGGTTTTTCAGAGCGGCTGCTCTGGTAATTCTGTCATTAATTTCTTTTCAGACAAGTCTTTTTTCGCAAAACCAGGAACCGGTTAAAATCACGTTTGATACAGAGCGCATCAATGACAGCACCGTCAACCTGAACATACACGCTAAGATAGCTCCGGGAATAAGGCTGTTTGGCCTGAAGACTGGTGAAGAAGACCTGGTTTACTCTTCTATCCAGTTCGACTCTTCCTTAAAGAACAAAATAAAGGCAGCACCCACTTTTACAGGTAACATACAGAAAGAAACAGACCCCGTCCTTGAAAGTCCCACACAATTTTTCACGGACTCCGTTGTGTGGCATCAACCTATTCATGCACTGTTGGCTGACAGCTTTCTGGTTACAGGAAATTTAAGCTACATGTATAAGGATGGAGAAGAGTTTCCTTCAAAAGAAGAGGGATTCCAGGAATTTGTCCTGCCTTCCTCTCCCATCAACTCCACTACCATAGAATCTACTGATGAGGTAAGCACGACTGTGGGAAATGTCGGTCGCCTTTCTACCTTAAAAATATTTCTTCTCGGTTTTCTGGGTGGATTGATCGCATTAATCACCCCATGCGTGTATTCTATGATACCTATTACAGTGAGTTTCTTTACCAAAAGAAGTGCTACTCCGCAGCAGGGTATCAGAAACGCAATAAGCTATGCCTTATCCATCATTTTCATCTTCACACTACTTGGATTTCTCATTACAGTCATCTTTGGACCTGATGCTCTGAATGTTTTATCTACCAACTGGATTGCCAATCTGGTATTCTTTGCAATCTTTCTCGTATTCGGGATTTCATTTCTCGGAGCATTCGATATTTCCCTTCCCAGTTCATTCGCTAACAAAGTAGATAGCAAGTCGGGCACCACGAGTTACCTGGGTATATTCTTTATGGCTTTAACACTGGTAGTCGTTTCATTCTCCTGCACTGGGCCTATTATTGGTAATCTTTTGGTTTTAGCAGCAAGAGGCAGCTACTTCGGCCCACTCATGGGTATGTTTGGTTTCTCACTGGCACTCGGCCTTCCATTTGCACTATTCGCCTTTTTCCCCAGCAAACTCAATATTCTTGGCAAATCTGGAGGATGGTTAAATGCCGTGAAAGTAACACTGGGATTCCTGGAGTTAGCACTGGCACTTAAGTTCCTCTCCAATGCTGACCTTGCAATGGGTTGGAGAATCCTTGACCGTGAAGTGTTCATTGTACTCTGGGTAGTAATCTTCCTGCTTCTCGGCTTTTATCTGCTGGGCAAACTGAGATTTCATCATGACGATGAACTTCCGAAAAATGACTTTGGAATTTCCTATATCAGCATACCGCGATTGTTTCTTTCTATCATTTCCTTCGCGTTTGCATTATATATGATTCCCGGCCTCTGGGGAGCTCCGCTGAAAAAGATTTCAGCCTTCGTACCTCCAATGGGTACACAAGACTTTAATATCACCTCAGGAGGTATTGTTGCACAAAGCAGCACATCGGGCGAAGATGCACTTCCTCATCCTGAAAAATACTACGAACGGATGAAGATGTACGAACCTGCCGTTGTGGTAAAGTATGGAATGACAACCTATTTTGATTACGATGAGGCCCTGGCAGTAGCACGAAAACTCAAGAAACCATTAATGCTCGATTTCACAGGGGTAAACTGTGTAAACTGTCGCGAGATGGAAGGTAAAGTGTGGATCGACCCGGAAATAATGAAGCGCCTGAAAAATGATTTCATTATCGCTTCTTTGTATGTAGATGTCCACAGTGTGTATATCCCCAAAGAAGATCAATACTATTCAGAAGCGCTGAAGAAGACAGTGAAAACCCTTGGCGAAAAAAATACGGATCTTCAGATTTCCACCTATAATGCTAACACGCAGCCTTATTACTTCTTTCTGGATGCTAACGAAAAAAGGCTGATTCCTGAAGGCTACGGATACGATCCCAGTGTTGAAAAATTCAAGAACTTACTTGATGAAGCGCTGAAGAATTACAAAGCTTCAGGCTCCTGAAAACTCACAGGGCCCCATTCACTTTAGGGCACTGGCATTCTGTTAATTTCGTAAGATGAAATTGAACACTGTAGTATGCTTCCTGGCAGCATCATGTATGCTGAAAAATGCCGATGGCTTCAAACGCACGTACGCGACACAAGCCAGCTATTCCTGCCACATAATAAATCCTATAATTCAGGATACCATCTTGCCTGAATATATTAGAAGTATGCATCAATCTAAAGCGCCCAACGGAGAAGACAAACTGGCCAAAACACCAAAATACTATACACAGGTTCAACAATACCTGCCTGAGGTAATGTTGAAAAACAATTTAAAAATTTACCCGGACTATAACGAAGCACTGGCCGCTTCAAGGAAATTCAGAAAGCCGTTGATGCTCTACTTCACCGCCATATACAGCATCAATTGCCGTATCATGGAAACCAGGGTCTGGACTGCTCCGGAAATCATACAACTCCTAAAAGACAGTTTTATCATCGCTCCCCTATTTGTAGATGCCCACGACGTGTATATCCCGGAGAATGAGTGGTATTATTCAAGCGCATTAAACCGAAAGGTGCACACGCTTGGTGAAAGGAATAGCGACCTGCAGATTTCAACCTACGATACAAACGCCCAGCCCTACAATTTTTTCCTGAACACAGATGGAAAAAAGCTAATTTCTGAAGGGTATGGTTTTGATAAGAGTGTAGAAAAATTCCGAAAAATATTAGAGGAGGCATTGAAAAATTACCATATACTCCACTCGTAACATTTTCAAAAAGTGCGTCTCAAAAAGTCCTATATTGACACACTTTTATCTAAATTTTCTATTAATAATGAAACTAAAAACATTGTTGCTTTTTGCGGTAGCATTTAGCTCTGTAAATAGCTTTGCACAACGACGAAACCCGGGCGGACCGCCGCCTCAGCAGGCGACAGCCCCTGCAAATGGAGCAGTTCGCGACACTACTCAGCCACGACCGACTGCTAAATCCACTGAACCCAAGCCATACGAAAGTGTCATCACAGACAAGGCAGTAACCCAATCAGGATTTATCACCGTCCATAAAGTGGGAGAAAACTATTATTGGGAAATTCCTGATGAAATGATGGATCGGGATATCCTTGTGGTAAACAGAATATCAAAAGCACCCGCAGGCGCGAAATCCGGATTTTTCGGATACGGTGGCGACCAGATTGGGAGCAGTGTCATCCAGTTTGCCAAAGGCCCTAATCATAAAGTGTATATTAAGACGATTTCATTCGCTGAATCCGCCTCAGACTCTTCTGCCAACGGCATGTACAATTCGTTAAAGAACAGTAACCTGCAGCCACTTGAAGCCAGCTTCGACATTGCAGCCTATTCAAAGAACAAGAAAGGAGCGGTCCTGGATATCACTAAATATATTAATGGCGACAATGATGTACTCTTCTTTAACAGCAGGATGAAGAGGTCTCAGGGGCTCACACAGTTACAGGCAGACCGTTCTTATGTAATCGGAGTAAAAGCATTTCCAATGAATTTGGAAATCCAAACCCTGAAAACATACATGAAATCACCCACTACCCAGGGACAACAGTCAGCCGGCCCCCAGTCACAGGCTACTCCTTCACCGGCTACTTATGAACTTAACAGTTCCATGGTGCTGCTTCCTAAAGAACCTATGAAAGCCAGATACTTCGATCCCCGTGTAGGATACTTTGCTACTTCTACTACAGACTTTGATGCTAATCCGCAGGGAGTAAAACGCCTCGTAAAAGCAGTAAGATGGAGACTGGAGCCCAAAGACGAAGACCTCGAGAAGTATAAAAGAGGTGAACTGGTAGAACCTAAAAAACAGATCGTATATTATATCGACCCTAATACTCCGAAAAAATGGGTTCCATACCTGATTGCAGGTATCAACGACTGGCAAAAGGCATTTGAGCAGGCAGGATTCAAGAATGCAATCGTAGGCAAGGAAGCTCCGGTTAACGATCCTTCGTGGAGCTTGGAAGATGCCAGACACTCTGCGATTGTGTATAAACCATCTTCAGTAGCCAATGCCAGCGGACCTAATGTGAACGATCCCAGAAGTGGAGAGATTATCGAGAGCCACATTAACTGGTATCATAATGTAATGGAACTGGTTCGCAACTGGTACTTCATTCAGGCTGCGGTAATTGACCCTCGTGCTCAAAGAATGGAATTCAGCGACGAACTTATGGGCGATCTTATCCGATTTGTGTCCTCTCATGAAGTAGGACATACACTCGGACTAAGACATAACTACGGATCATCATCCACTATTCCGGTTGAAAAACTCAGGGATAAAAACTGGCTAGCCCAACATGGGCACACGCCATCCATTATGGACTATGCGCGATTCAACTATGTAGCCCAACCGGAAGATGGTATCGATAAGACGGGCATCTACCCCAGAATCGGGGAGTATGACAAATGGGCTATTCAGTGGGGATATACTTACCTGCCTCAGTTTAAGACAGCAGACGAGGAAACGGCCTATCTTAACAAACTGGTTATAGACAGCCTGTCATCAAACCCACGCTTGTTTTTCGGAACAGAAACAGACCCCAACGATCCACGTAATCAAAATGAGGACCTGGGCAACAACTCTATGACAGCAAGTGCCTATGGCATTAAGAACCTGCAAAGGATTATGCCCAACATCCTGAAATGGACCACCGTGCCAAATGAGAACTACGATAATGCAGCTACCATTTACAGAGAACTTGTTTCACAATTCAGAAGATATATCGGCCATGTAGCCAAGAATGTGGGCGGACTTGAAACCACTCCATCGGTTGTAGAACAAAAAGCTCCCGTATATGTGGTTACATCCAAACAAAAACAAAAGGATGCGATCAAATTCCTGCAAGACCAGGTATTCACCACTCCCAAATGGTTAATCGACAATAAATTGTATGCTCTTATCGGTATGAACCAGGTAAACACCATCACCGGATTACAAAAGGCTGCACTGGGAAGTTTACTTAGCACCCGTACACTGAACAATCTTGTACAGTCTGAAATGTTTGATCCGACTGGAGCTTACACACTTACCAGCATGCTATCTGACCTGAAATCGGGCATCTGGAGCGAGTTGAGGTCAAACCAACCTATTGATGTGTACAGAAGAAACCTGCAGAAAGCTTATGTGGAAAGTCTGGTATCGTTAATCAAGCCACCAAAGCCTGCTGCCACAACCCAGCAGAGTCCATTTGGACAGGCTCAGGCACAGACCTCAATAAAGGATAATGATGTTTTGTCAACCCTCAAAGGGCATGCAAGAGCGCTGCTTGCCGAGGTAAAAGCAGCCACTCCGGCAGCTCGCGACAACGCTTCCAAACTGCATTTGCAGGATATTGCTGACAGATTGAGAGATGGATTGGATCCTTCAATCCAGTAATCATACAATCATTTAATTATCAAAAAAGCCGTGGTAAAAAATCACGGCTTTTTTTTACTTTGACATTATAGCGCTTTCATATCCCGTTATAAAGCACATACTCATACTTAATAAATGTGAATAGGCAGGTCACTTACTTCTGAAAAGAATGGCGACCTTATTTTGTAGATTCAAAAACCAGGTATCCCCACTCAGGAAGGAAGAAGTCTGTTTCTCCGGCGAACTCAATCACTGCACCATCAAACATATTCTTATAAGTTCCATTGACCCCATTGATTCTGAAATGTGTACCCTTGCCAGAGCAATTAAGCACCGCAAGCACAGAATCATCTTCCTTTTTCCTAAGAAATGAAAAGACATTACTATCCTGTAATGAAGATACAATAGTAGTACGCACCTCCTCATCTCCGGCTCTCAGAGATGAATGCCGCCTGCGCAGTGCGAGCAAAGATTTATAGAAATCGTGCAGCTCGAACTTTCCAGTCCACTCAATCGGATCTCTGTCAAAAAATTTCAGGCGTTTAAAATTGGGCATCTCCTGTCCTGAATAAATCAAAGGCAGGCCATTCCAGAGGCATGTAAAAACCGCAAACAACCGAGCGGCATCTCCATACTTTTCATACTCAGTTCCGTTCCAGCTATTCTCATCATGATTAGAGGTAAAATACATTCTGAAGGCTGAAGAGGGGAATTGCACATCAGCGCTATAAAGGATTTCCAACAGTTGAATAAGGTTAATTTTCCCATGGTAGAAATCCTCAGAACCATGCATCCATTTCCAGGTGTAGGTAGCATCAAAAGCCTGGTGATACTCAGGCTCCTCACATTCTGCAAGCCAGAACAGTCCTGCCTTTTCTGCATCGAGTTTCTCTCTGGCCTGAATCCAGAACTCCAGAGGCACCAGATGTGCCATGTCGCATCGGAATCCATCAATATCAACCTCTGTAACCCAGAAGCGCATCGCATCGGTCAACGCGTCCCACACTCCCCTTTCCTCAAAATTTAACTGGGCCACATCATCCCACCCGTGGGGATGAAGGATACTCCCGTCAGGATTATATACATAATACTCCGGATGGGTCTCAATCCAGGGATGGTCATTTGCACTGTGATTGGCCACAAAGTCCATTATCACTTTAAATCCCTGTGTATGAGCCTCTGCTATTAATGACTTAAAGTCTGCAATGGTGCCAAACTCCGGATTCACCCCTTTATAGTCCCTGATAGCATAATAACTACCAAGTACACCATGCCTGTCTTTTATTCCAATAGGATAGGTTGGCATAAACCACAACACTTCAACTCCCATATCCCGCAATCGGGGAAGATGTGCAGCAAATGCGTTGAAAGTACCTTCCTGAGTGTATTGTCTGAGGTTGACTTCATATATATTCGTGGTATAGGTCCAATCTGCAGGATGAAATTTCTTCTTCACTTTTTACTTCTGTTTCAATTCATTGTAAAAATAACCAATTCCGTGCCGTTACTACTTCTAAACTGTACTGATTGTTACCTTTGCGATGTATTCTTTTATCGCGATCTGAAAGCATGATACTGCCATCCTCCTCAAACATTTCTAAAATACACAAGGATCAAAGATATCTGGATGGACTCTCAACCCATAACGTGGATATCATCACCGAAATCTATTCCAGGTTTTCAAAAAGAGTGAGGTCATTTATCATGCAGCACGGTGGTACCAGAGCTGATGCTGCTGATACTTTCGGGGAAGTATTGACCGCTCTATATCTCCAGTCAAAATACAAGAACCTGAAATTAGTCACATCCTTCGAGAGTATATTCATACCGCTGTGCAGGAGAAGATGGATCCAAAAATCCGGAATACCATCCAATACCCAAATAGAACTTCCGAAGCAAACGCCGGAGGAGGAAATGGTAACCCAGGTCGAAAACGAAACTGTACAATCGGCAATCCTTTTCCAAACTCTTAAGCAAATGGAAGATCCCTGTAAAGAAATTATTGAAACAGCTCTTTCAGGTGGCGACCAGCAACTACTTGCCGTGAAACTGAGAATTTCGGCCGACTATCTCAAACAAAAAAAAGCAGATTGCCTCATCAAACTAATCAAAACCTCGGGAATCCGGATATGAAATACAATCTTACTCATATTGCCAGATATGCTGAAGGCGCGATGGGAGAAAAAGAAAGAGGCTACTTCGAAAACGCATTGGCCGTAGATCCTCAACTCAGAACAGACCTGGAGCAATATCTCAGAATCAAAGCCTCACTGCGGATGGCCATTATGAAAGACCCACAAAGGGAAATACTGCTGGAAACAATCAGCAGCCTGAATAAAAAATATTTTCATAATACCTCTTCGATATTTTCCTTCATCCATAATATTTTCGGAAAAAGGAAGAATGCCTGAAACCAGCACCCTTGCTTAATCAAAAAGCACCTTTACTTTTACTGAAGACAGACTATTGAGGAATTCTATCAGCTCCGAATTCATCGTGAGACCATATTTATCACTAAGGAAAGAAATGTGGTAGGCAGACTGATCATCAAAAATATTTAACAAGAAAGGAATCTTTCCGCGATACTTCCTCATATTCTTTTCCATAAAATCCACCACATCCATTGTGAGGTCGCCTGCCCGCATGGTCAGCTCAAGTTTCTTTGTATGCTTTGCAGCCAGGGAGTCGAGCAAGAGTACATCCTGCACCTGAAAATTGTATTCCTCCTTATCAAATCGCTTCCTGAATGCTCCTTTAACATACACCACCATTCCCGGTTCAAGTAATGGGCTGAACCGCAGATAATCCTCCTTGAAAAGTGAAAATTCCATATTCCCATCATAATCTTCTACCTGGAAAGTGCCATACTTTGTACCCCGCTTTGAAATCCTGTGATTTGCCCTGCTCACCAGACCCGCAAAACGGATAGTCGCCCCTTCACTCTTTTTCAGCAGGAGTTGTTCCTTGTAGCTCAACACATCTTTTAGTGTAAGCGTATCAAAATGTTTCAATTCAAATTTAAAATTGTCCAGTGGGTGCCCACTCAGATACAGGCCTATTACTTCCTTCTCTTTCTCTAACCGTTCTATGAGCGACCAGGGATCACAATGCGGTATTTTGGGCGGAACCAGCATATCTAAATGCATATCGCCAAACAATGTCTGGGTATTACCTTTTGACTGCACCTGAAATTCATTACCAAACCTGATAATTTTTTCCAGCGTATTCACATTCTCTCCGGGAGCCATGTAGAAAAACGTAGATCGGTGCATTCCTTCAAAATTATCAAAGCATCCGGCAGTAGCAAGAGACTCAATTGATTTCTTGTTTACAGCTCGCTGATTTACTCTCTTGACCAAATCAAATATATCAGTGTATTCACCATGCGCTGTGCGCTCTTCTATAATATTTATGATAGCTGCCTCACCGACTCCTTTTATACCGGATAGCCCTATACGTATCTCTCCTTTCTTATTTACTGCAAACCCTTGTTCAGACTCGTTGATATCCGGCCCAAGCACTTTGATATTCATAGCCTGACACTCTTCCATAAGGAAAGATATTTTATCGGTACTGCCCGCATGATTGAGCAGTGCAGCCATATATTCACTTGGATAATGCGCCTTAAGATAGGCCGTCTGGTATGCCAGGTAGGCATAGCATGTGGAGTGCGACTTATTAAAGGCATACTCCGCAAATGCTTCCCAATCACTCCATATTTTATCCAACACTTCTACCGCGTGCCCATTCTTCACACCTCCTTCTACAAACTGCACCTTCATCTTATCCAGAATCTTGCGCTTCTTCTTCCCCATAGCCTTCCTCAACTCATCCGCATCTGTACGGTTAAAGCCTCCTAACTTCTGACTCAACAACATCACCTGCTCCTGATACACCGTCACACCATAAGTCTCTTTCAGATATTCCTCCATCTCAGGCAGATCATACACTATCTCTTCCTTTCCATGTTTTCTGTCGATATAGTTAGGAATATACTTTATGGGGCCGGGGCGATAAAGCGCATTCATAGCTATCAAGTCCTCAAACTTATCAGGCTTCAGCTCTTTCAGGTTTTTTTGCATTCCCACACTTTCAAACTGGAATATTCCGTTTGTCTCGCCGCGTTGAAAAAGCTCAAAGGTAGTGACATCATTAAGAGGTAATGTATCCAGGTTAATTTCCACCCCATGATTATTTTTAATCAGGCGAAGTGCTGTTTTAAGAATGCTGAGTGTGCGCAAACCCAAAAAATCCATCTTAATTACACCTGCACTTTCAATATCAGTTCCTTCGATCTGAGTCAGCCATAGGTCTGATTCTTTTGAAGTAGCCACAGGAATCAGTGTCATCAGGTCAGCAGGTGCAATGATTACCGCCGAAGCATGCACACCTGTATTCCTGATAGAACCTTCCAGCATCTCTGCTTCGTGAAGCACCTCTGACTGTAATCCCTCGCTATTATATATTTCTCTGAGCTGGAGAATATTGCCCAGATCATCTCCTGAAAATCCTTCTGCCTGGAGTGAATCTGCTCCAGCCAGAGGCAGATGCAATATTTTTTTCAGTTGTGTTCCTGGTTTTTCCGGCACCAGCTTAGAAAGGGCATTGCTCTCAGCCAGCGGAAGGTCTAACACTCTCGCCACATCTTTGATACTACTCCTTGCCGCCATCGTGCCATAGGTAATAATTTGTGCCACCTGATTTTTTCCATATTTCTCCACCACATAATCCAGCACCTTCTGGCGGCCTTCATCATCAAAGTCAGTATCGATATCAGGCATGGACTTTCTGCCTTCGTTCAGGAACCTTTCAAAAAGCAGGTCGTACTTGATAGGGTCTATATTAGTGATTCCTATACAGTAGGCCACCACAGAGCCTGCTGCTGAACCTCTTCCGGGGCCTACGAATACACCCATGTTTTTTCCTGCATTCACAAAATCACTCACTATCAGAAAGTATCCTGCAAATCCCATAGTACGGATAGTGAAAAGCTCTGAATTAATCCGCTCCTCTATCCGGGGCGTCATCTCGGAATAACGTGCATGTGCGCCCTTCCATGTAAGGTGAGCCAGATAGTCGTCCTGGGAGGCAAACTCTGATGGTACCTGAAAATAAGGTAACAGGATATCATGAAACAAATTGAGCGTATCGATCTTTCCAATAACCTCATTCGTATTATCAATGGCTTCAGGAAGATCCTGAAACACTTCTATCATTTCGGAGGTCTTCTTCAGATAAAATTCATTGTTGGGAAATGCAAATCGCTTATTTCTGCCTGAGACATCGTCGTCGACTGCGCTTATTTTTTCATCTGACTGTAATGAACCCGTATTAATACATAGCAGGATATCATGGGCATTGGCATCCTCTTCATTTACGTAGTGAGAATCGTTAGTCGCAATAACCTTTACATTATATTTCTTAGCAAACTTGAGCAATACATTATTTACCAAATCCTGCTCCGGAAGGCCGTGTCTCTGCAACTCCACATAGAAATCTTCCTGAAAAATATTTAACCACCACTTAAATTCGTTCTCCGCTTCCTCTTCTCCTGCATTCAAAATCAATTGTGGTATGGTGGCCCCTATGCAACAGGTGCTGGCAATAAGTCCTTCATGATATTTATGAATCAATTCTTTATCGATTCGTGGATATTTTGAATACATACCCTCGATAAACCCGAGGGAAGTCAGCTTAATCAGATTCTTATACCCCGCCTCATTTTTTGCCAGCAGAATCTGGTGATGCCGTGGATCACGCGATCCTTTGGTGAACTGCTTTTGATGCCTGTTCTCCGTAATGTAAAATTCACAACCGACGATTGGTTTCACTTTGAGCGAACCATCCGGATTCTTCAGTGTATGTGCATGCTTCACAAACTCAAATACACCAAACATGTTACCATGATCGCTGATGGCCAGTGCCGGCATACCATCTTCAATAGCCTTTGTGTAAAGGTTGCTTATCGAGGCGGCACCATCCAGCAGTGAGTACTGTGTATGCACATGCAAATGCGAAAATTTCATAGACCGGAAAATTTTAGGGCGGATTTCAAATATCGCAAAAATGAACGTAAGAAAAGGTGAAAACAGAAATGATAATTATGCAGAATTGTTAATAAACCATGTGGACAAATCGCAGAGATACTGCCGCCAAAGCATTTTCACAGATTGCCAATGCCATCTATTCTACTTTTCTTATCGGGAGGAGCTTTCCTTTCCTTATTCCACCAGCTTTTAGTCTAAAATCAGTCGCATATACTCATTGTGCATTTTATACTGGCATAACTCGAAATCTGTAATCAGGAAAAAACATTTCATCAGGACTTTTTGGAATATGGCCTCAAGATTCAAAAGGTAATGACCCTTACCAAATCGACCGGGTACACATTCATCATATTTTTAGCACCGTCCAGACAAAAAAATGTAATTTTCCACCTTCCAAAACAATTATCTCACTCACCATGAAACCATATCTCCTGATTGCGCTTACTATCCTATTTGCTTCCTGCAGCTCAAAGACAGCGATCGACCTGCTTATCTACAACGGAACCGTTTATACCGTAAACGACGCTTACGCAGTATCAGAAGCAGTAGCCATTGACAAAGGAAAGATAGTAGAGGTAGGCACTACAGAAGTGCTTCAAAAAAAGTATAAGGCAAAAAAATCAATTAATGCAGAAGGCCATGCAGTGTATCCGGGTTTTATAGATGCCCATGCGCATTTTCTGAACTATGGGCTCTCCCTCGCATCTGTTGACCTGGTAGGAACCAGGAGTTGGGAGGAGGCTGTAGCGCGCGTGAAGGAATTTGCAAAAAATTCAGAGGCAACCTGGATTACAGGCCGGGGATGGGATCAGAACGACTGGGAAGTGAAGTCATTCCCTGATAACAAACTGCTCAATGAAGCATTCCCTGATCGTCCAGTATATCTTACCAGAATAGATGGCCATGCTGCCATCGCCAACCAAAAAGCCTTTGACCTGGCAGGGGTTACTGCAGCCGATAAGATAGACGGAGGGGTGGTAGAGACCAAAAATGGAAAGCTGACAGGCATTCTTATAGACAACGCGGAATCGCTAGTAGGACGAGCCATTCCGGAGCCTACAATTGAAGAAATGACCCAATCGCTCGACAAGGCTGAAGCTAATTGCTTTGCCCAGGGCCTCACTCAGATACATGAATGTGGAATTTCGTACAAGGACGCGTTGCTGATCGACTCACTCCAGAAGGCGGAAAAGATAAAAATGAAATTTTACACACTGCTGAGTGATAATCCTGCCAATATGGAATGGTTATTTGCTAAAGGGAAGGTGAAGACAGAACGTATGAGTATTCGCGGATTTAAAGTTTATGCAGACGGAGCGCTTGGCAGCCGTGGCGCCTGCTTATTGCAACCCTATTCGGACCAACCGGGATGGTATGGATTCCTGCTCAGCCCTCGCAGCCATTTCGATTCGGTTGCCAGGGTTATTTATGCACATGGTATGCAGATGTGTACCCATGCCATCGGAGATTCAGGCAACCGGACAATCCTTACTACATACGCTAAATATCTTAATGGGAAAAACGACCTGAGATGGAGAATAGAGCATTCGCAGGTTATTAATAAAGATGACGTTCATTATTTTGCGGACAACAGTGTGATACCTTCAGTGCAACCTACACACGCCACCTCCGATATGTATTGGGCTAAAGACAGGCTCGGTCCGGAAAGAATAAAATATGCGTACGCCAATAAATTACTTCTACATCAAAATGGCTGGCTGGCATTGGGCACTGATTTCCCGGTGGAAGACATTTCCCCCTTCAAGACTTTTTATGCCGCCGTATTCCGCCAGGATGCAGAAGGCTTTCCGGCAGGAGGTTTTGAACCGGAAAATGCACTCTCAAGGGAAGAAGCAATCCGTGGTATGACCATTTGGGCTGCAAAAGCCGGATTTCAGGAAGATGAAAAAGGAAGCCTGGAAAAAGGTAAATATGCAGATATTGTCATCCTAGATAAGGACCTGATGAAAGTACCGGAAAAAGAGGTGCTCCAAACCAAAGTACTCACAACGATTATCAACGGTGAGGTAGTGTACGAACGTAAGTAATGGCCCACAAAAAAACTTATTAAGAGGAAACCTGACGATACAATAAAACGCTTCTCGTTTATTCACAACGACAGTATCGCCTGACTCCCCCTTACCTATCCACAGCAGGGAAATGAGCGAAAGTAATTACCTTCTTTTTATCATGAATACAGAGGGAACCGGCCTTTGCACACCTTTTGAAGAAGGGGTATTCACTTCCTTTCCATTTACAAGCATAGTAGTACTGCCACCCCCATCCAGATTGAGAGCTTCCACACACCCCAGCTCTTTCATAAAATTGGCTACATCTGTCAGGGTAAGCCCAGCCGCAGTTTCTGTTCGTCCTTCGCAGACAAATACAATTATCTTGTTATCCTTAGTATATCCGATTGCGGTACGCGGATGGCGATCATCAATCGCTTTTCCCGCAAACTTACGTTCCTGATTATTCGTAATCTTTACCTCTCCATTCTGCAGCAACACCGGACCTCCTCCTACTGCAGTCTGCACTTTCCATCTGGAGAACTTTCGGCCATCGGCTTTTAACAGATAACGCTTCTTCAGGCTGCTATCCGAAGTAAGGATATAGTTGACAGGCTTCTGGCTTGCAAACACCTTCTGAGAACCGGAGGCAGTGTGCACCCAGGCAATATCCGGTCTGCCTGATCGGGTGATTCCGAACGTACCAACAAAAGGAAAAATATACTTTCCACTGTCGGCACCTTTAGCAACCAACCTTCCCGGATCACGGCTTACCACCTTCCCGTCTTTCACGACCAGATTCAGATTTTCATTAGTAGCGAATGAGAAAAAGCATGCATTCACAATCAGTAAGGGATTATTGTCTTTCCTGAAATATTGATCGGGAGTGAGCCTCCTGCCCCTGGATGTATCCACAGTAAACTGCAATTCCTTATCACCCATGTCTGCAATAGCATAATACATTACATTAGGTTTACCTTCAATCCTGTCGGTTGATTTGTACACATGGAAAGAGGGCGGCAGGTTCCCGTACTGTTCATCTATCGATACCCAAGTGGTCTGAGCCTGTAACTGTCCGGATACCAGGAATAGCAGAATGAGGGGAAGGAGTGATTTCATTATTTTCTTTTCCCGAAGATAAGTGCTACATAAGCATTAAAGAAAAAGCTCTTTTGCTTTGCGTCCACCATTTGTGGAATTGCTTTAGTGTAATACTCCACATTTACTCCGGTTTCCAAAGCTGAAATCATTTCATTGAATCGACCGTAGTCAAATCTGACTGCCGCCTTGGCATAGGCGCCCGGTGTAATCTTCATGTCTCCCCACCCGGTACTGAACGAAGGGCCTCCGACAGGACGGTATAGAAAATCAAATCTATCTGCCTCTGAATATTTTATGTATTCGATATCAAAATTGCGCTCTACCTGCACCAAATATGGGCGAAGCAATGCGGCAGACAACCCTCCACCTGCATTAGCTGTAACCGAGACACCATTTTTATTAGACTTGTTCCCCAACAAAAACTGTTGCTGAACGCCTATCTTTAATGGATAAACGTAATTAATCTTACCATAAATCAATGGTGTGGAGTATGGATACGCACCATTCAGCTTTTCTTCTCTCTTGTCTTTGCGCTCCGACAAGGATACCTGAAACAGTAACGCTTTATTTACTGATTTAGCACTCCCCCACTCTATAAAAATTCCATAACCATCCGTGGCAAGGTGGCCACCGAACGCTACACTCTTCGTGAAAGTGATGACACCTTCTTCCTCCTGGCGAATGATTGCATTGATTCTTTCGCGCTTCAACTCCTGTTTTTCGGCTCTGCTCTTTTGTGCAAAAGACAAAAACGGAAGTGAGAGTGCTATTATGATAGAAAAGATTTTACGCATTTGAAAGTTTTAAAAATTCGTGGCGTAAATTTACAAAAATTAAATAATGACAGCACTGATTGAATACACCGGTAATTTGCGGTGTGTGGCCAAACACGTACAAAGCGGTAGCCTTATCGAAACCGATGCGCCTACCGACAACCACGGAAAAGGTGAACGTTTTTCTCCTACAGATTCCCTATGCATGGCACTGGCAACCTGTATGCTTACCACTATGGGTATCAAAGTAAATAGTATGGAAGGCGTGACAATAGACGGCGCCACAGCAGAAGTTACAAAGCACATGGCTGCAAACCCAAGAAGAGTATCTGCTATAGACGTCATACTTCATCTGCCGGCGCAGGAAGATGAAAAAACTCAGGAAATACTGGAACAGGTAGGAAACAATTGTCCAGTTGCTAAGAGTATCCATCCTGATATTAAGCTGGATCTGAAATATATCTGGAAAAAAAGTTAAGAAAAGTTTATCATTTCTTCTTCAGTGAATTCATGTCTTTGGTGCGATAAATCTCAGACAAAAGCCCATTGTGTGGATTGTCGTCTGCCAATTGCCAGAACATGATACCCTTCAGCCCTCTCCTGATTGCATATTCTGTTTTGAGTCTTACCGACTTTTTATCGTCGAAGGTCATAAACAATTTTTTCGAGGGATTGTAGGCATAAGGAGCCTCTGCTTTGTCATCCCAGTATTTGGTAAAGCCGGTACGGCGGCCGGAAACCAGAGAATCTACCTGATCAAACTGATATCCTCTGAAAAATTCTCCTTTCTGGTACAATCCATTATTTATATCCGGCACATCTTTCCATACCCTTGCATAGAAAGCGGCACCAATCACCAACTTATTTGCAGGAATTCCAAGTTGTTCCAGATAGTTGACTGCTCTGTCAGTGCTTTCCATTTCCGGAGTAGCAGAATATAAAGGAGTGTGATGACCTGTTACTTTCGAATAACCATTTACCAGGTCGTAACTCATGATGTTGACAAAATCCACAATGGCCATTACTGCTTTCCAATCGACTGACTCATCCAGAAATTTCTGGAAGCCTCCTGCCGCAAATGTGATAATGGCATTTTTAGCTAAAGTCTGTCTTAACTCCTGCACAAGCGCAGTAAAGTTAGCCTTATCCTCAGGGCCATATTTATGTCCCGGAAATCCTTCAATAGTCGGATATTCCCAGTCCAGATCGATTCCATCTGCATGAAAATAGTCAAGTAGTTCTCGTACCGATTTGGCAAAATCGCTTCTTCCCTTTTCAGTTGCAAATACATCTGCACAGGGGGCACATCCACCCCAGCCCCCCAAACTCAACAATACTTTTAATTCAGGATTTTTTGTTTTCCAGGCTACCATCTTTTGGATAGTCAGTGTATCCCTTGCATTTGATATATGCAGCACATTACCCCTGAGATGGCCAAAGCTGAAAATAATATGCGTAACCTTATTCAGATCATATTTATCGAGTGTTTCCGGACTTCCGGCAAAATACGCAATAACGGCTGTCTCACTTTTTTGTGCAATGGTGAAAGTAGTAGAAAGGACAAGGGCAAGCGTCAGGATGGCTCCGGTTATAAATTTCAAAATATCAGATTTTTGGTATCATTATACAAAAAGGTGTCATTAAAAAAAAGGTTATTCCCAACTAAAAATTCTCTTATTTCTGTCTCTCCAGAAGAAATTCCGCAAGATGGATTAAAGGCTGCTTCCGCGAACTTACCACTGCTACTTCCTCCAGGTTTTCCATCGCGGCATCAAAATATTTTTGTTTGAGATCCTTTGCCCATTGATCCACTCCACATTCCTTATACAATTTCAACACCGGTGCAATCTTGTCCTCTCCTTCTTGCTTCATCAGTTCCAGATAAGCAGCCTTATCAGCCCCTTTCAGCACACTCAGTGCCCTGATGTGCAGGAATGTTTTTTTGTTTGCAAGGATGTCTCCACCGTGTTTTTTTCCAAACTTCGACTGGTCGCCAAAAGCATCCAGATAATCATCCTGAATCTGGAAAGCCAGTCCAATATTCTTTCCGAAAGAATAAAGAATTTCCTGATTATGCAATCCTGCTCCGCCAATCACACTGCCAATGCGAAGGCTGGTTGCCAGCAGGACGGAAGTCTTTAATTCTATCATGTGTTCATATTCCTCAAGCGTCACTTCTTCCTGCGATTCAAAGTCCATGTCGTATTGCTGCCCTTCGCATACCATACGTGCAGCCTCATTAAAATTAGCCATCACTTTGGGTAACAACTCCTTATCAATCTTTGTCAAATATTGATAAGCCTGCACCAGCATCACGTCTCCGGCAAGAATAGCTGTAGATGAACCATACAGCTCATGCACTGTAGCGCTTCCCCGTCTGATCGGTGCCCGATCCATAATATCATCATGCACAAGAGTGAAGTTGTGAAATACTTCAATCGCTGCAGCAGCATAAAATGCATCTTCCGACACAGGCGTAAACAATTCATTAGCCATCAGACACAAAACGGGGCGCACTCTTTTTCCTTTCAGTGATAGCAAATGCTGCGCTGCCATATACAATTTCTCGGGGCGATCAGGAAAGTGGTTTTTCCGGAACCAATTCTCAAAGATTGCTGCCTGTTCTTCAAACTCAGCAAGCGGTTTACTCATTATTTTTTCTTTTTATTTTTCTTTCCGGCCAATGACTTTTGTGATTCATCACCATTATCCGGAATCCATTCAAAATCTAACTGTCGTTTTTCAGTATTCGCAGCGAGCAACCTCACATGTACTGTGTCGCCCATCCTGAACTTTCGGCCGGTGTGCAGCCCTACAAGGCTATAATCTGCTTCATCATGCCTGAAATCATCGTAGTCTGACAAATCTTTCACACTCACCATACCCTCACACTTCTCCTCCAGCGTTTCTACCCAAAACCCGAATGACGACACCCCGCTGATAATGCCATCCATCTCTTCACCCACTTTATCCTGCATAAACAATACCTGCTCATATTTATTAGCTGCCCGCTCGGCCTCCATTGCTGCCCGCTCACGCTCACTGGTATGATCACATTTTTCCTCCATCTTCTTATCAACAGGAAATCCTCCAGCCAACACTTCCCTCAAAATTCTATGCACCATAATATCAGGATAGCGCCTGATAGGTGAGGTGAAGTGACAATAATTTTCAAATCCTAAACCATAGTGGCCAATATTCTCTGTACTGTACTCCGCTTTTGCCATCGTGCGAATTCCCAACTGTTCCAGTACCAGCTGTTCCGGTTTGCCCGTCACATCCTTCAAAAGCTGATTGAATGAAGTGGCTATGGCCCTGGGATTTCCAATGTTGAACTTATAACCAAACTTGCCTGCGAAGGCCGCAAAGGGCTTTAGCTTCTCCTGATCAGGTACATCATGGATTCGGTATGGAAAGGGAATGGACTGATTATTTTTTTTCTTCTGGTGAATATAATTTGCCACAGCCTTGTTGGCGAGTAGCATGAATTCCTCAATCAATTGATGTGCTTCCTTACTTTCTTTAAGAATAATACCACGAGGCCTTCCTTCTGCATCCAACAGAAACCTGACTTCTATACTGGAAAAATTAATGGCACCTCCGGCAAACCGTTCTTCACGAAATATTCTTGCCAACTTATTGATCTGCCCTAATTCTTCATACAACTCTCCTGCACCTGCCTCTATAATTGACTGTACTTCTTCGTAGGTAAATCTTCGGTCGCTTTTAATCGCCGAAGGTCCCAGCCAGGTATCAACAATCTTACCATTAGGCCTAATCGTAAATACTGCCGAGAAGCAGAATTTTTCTTCATTTGGGCGCAGAGAGCAAAGTTCATTAGAAATTCTTTCGGGCAGCATAGGCACTACCCTGTCGGGCAGGTACACACTGCACGACCGCTTATATGCCTCCTCATCAAGAGGGGTTCCCGGCTGCACAAAATGGCTTACATCAGCGATGTGCACACCAATCTCAAAATTTCCGTCATCTAATTTTTTGAGCGAAATGGCATCATCAAAATCCTTGGCATCAACCGGATCAATCGTCACGGTAAGCACTTCACGGAAATCGCGCCTTCTCTTTAATTCTTCTTTATCCAACACCTCTGTCAATTTCTCACTTTCGCCAAGCACTTCCTGTGGAAAATTAACCTGAAAGCCATTCTGAATAATAATCTCTTTCATGGCCATATCTACCTCATTCCTGGCATCGAGCACTGACACTACCCTGCCTTCCGGTTTTCGGTCGCCCTTACGCCATCCGATCAGTTGTGCTACAACTTTGTCGCCTTCTTTGGCTCCATTAAGATTCTCGCTTCGGATAAAGAAGTCGGGGATGGGCCGTTCAGAAGATGGAGTAAAAAATGCAAAATGCGTATTGAGCTGAATCTTTCCTACAAACTCCGCCTGTTTACGATGCACTACACCCACCACTTCGCCTTCAGACCGCTTACCCTGTCCTCCCTGCTTTACCTTCACGATTACTGTATCGCCATCAAATGCATCGTTAATGTTATTGGGCCTTATCAGGATATCCAACGACCTGCCCGGCACCATTACGAATCCCATTCCTGACCGGGTGATTTCTAATACACCCTTCACACTTACAGCTTCATTCGCCTTCGCTTTCTTTTTACCCATAAAAGATTAATATCTTCTTTTAAATTTTTTTGCAAATTACGACAAGTTGACCAATGCATTAGGTATGCGGTTCAGGCCGGTTAGCAAATTCCACCATGAGAAAAGTTACTTTTCCCTATCTTAGTTCCATCATTACCAAAATATGGCATTAAGCAAAATCTGGTCGGTCTTTATTATTATCTCAATTTTAGCTGCCACTTTTCAGGCAATATTCGTCAAAGGCCACTCCGATATTTTCAGCAGGATGGTAGTAGGCGAATCAGGCGATACTACAAACACACGCGCAGCAGACACCACGAAGTTAAGCCCCGCTATTATGAGTATGCTTGCCCAGGGGAAAGACTACGTGGATGGCACTACGGTGTATGCCAGAACAGCCGACGGTGCATATATTAAATATTACAAACAAAGGGCTGATGGCGTAGTGGGCACTGCAAAAGTAGCCGTAGATATTTCTATCAATTTGATTGGTATTATGGCACTTTTCATGGGATTTATGAGCATCGCAGAAAAGGCAGGTGGCATAAGGTTGTTATCTAAAATTATTGGCCCATTCTTCTCCAAACTCTTTCCCGAATTGCCCAAAAACCACCCTGCAATGGGTCACATGGTGATGAATTTCTCGGCCAACCTTCTAGGGCTCGACAATGCAGCCACGCCATTCGGCCTCAAAGCAATGGAAAGTCTGCAGGAGATTAACCCCAATAAGGACACTGCGAGCAACTCTCAGGTAATGTTTCTGTGTCTTCACGCTTCGGGCCTCACACTGATTCCGGTGAGTATTATAGCTATCCGTGCTTCGCTCCATGCCAGCAACCCTACTGACATTTTTATTCCATGTATGATTGCCACCTTCATGGCTACTATTGCAGCGATGATGGTCGTGTCATTCAAACAAAAGATAAATGTTTTTCAGCCTGTGATACTTATGTGGGTACTGGGTATTTCGGCAGTGATTGCCGGACTGGTAATCTACCTGAAAAGCCTTTCATTCACAGGGGTCCAGACTTTCTCGGGAATTCTGAGCAATGGCCTGATACTTTTCATCTTCTTCATTATCACACTGGGAGGATTCTATAAAAAGATCGATGTCTTCGGCGCATTTATCGATGGAGCCAAAGGAGGCTTTGAAATTGCTGTAAAAATAATTCCATACCTCGTCGGTATGCTGGTAGCTATCAGCCTGCTACGTACCAGTGGTACATTTGAATTTATAGTAGATGGTATGAGAAGTTTCTTTGCGTGGATAGGAACCGATACGCGATTTGTGGATGGGCTCCCTACTGCACTCATCAAGCCCTTGAGCGGAAGTGCGGCCCGTGGCATGATGGTCGATACTATGACCACATTCGGCAGTGATTCATTTGCGGGCAGCCTGTCGTCAGTATTGCAGGGATCATCAGACACGACCTTTTATGTGGTTGCCGTATATTACGGAGCTGTATCAGTCAAGAACACACGTTATACAATCGGCGCCATGCTTTTAGCCGATCTTGTGGGTATCATTACTGCGATTCTTCTTGCCTATCTGTTCTTTGGAAATGCGGTATAAGGCTGTTGGAGGATAAGGTCAGCCGCAATCCCGGATGGGATTTCCGTAAACTCTTTTATCAACTGCATGTTACAGCACCCTCACACCGGCTCTGACGTAGGGTCGCAGCAATGGATCATCGGGCGATAACTCAGTGATCAGGGTATCCACCTTATTTAACGGGCAAATTGGAATTACCTGTCTGGAATTTATTTTTTCAGATATGGTGAGACACACCAGCTTGCGCGAGGCCTCGATCATAGCCTTCTTCACCTGGACGATATCCCAGTCATTATCAGAAACCCCTTCTTCCACGTTGATCGCATTAATCCCCATAAAACAAATATCCACCTTGAGTTCTTTTATTCGGGCAATAGCCTCCGAGCCTACAGTAATTCTGGATGTTTTGGAAACCTTATCTCCGATAGCAATCACATCAATAAGCGGATGGTTGCTATATTCCAGCAGAGCCGGAAGGCTACCCGAGATAAACGTAGCACTAAGGTCGTTAGGAAGCGCCCGGGCCATCTCGATCACCGTAGTACCTCCACCGGTCAGCACAAACATGCCATCCTTGATAAGGCTTATTGCTTTTCGGGCGATGATCTTCTTCTGTGTATAGGCATAAACATCGTTACCGGACTGGTGCCCCCCTCCATGAAATGAAAGCGAGACCGCACCTCCATGCACCTTAATGACCCTTCCCAGATCAGAAAGTTCCTGCAGATCTCTGCGAATGGTATCATTTGACACATGAAGCTGTTCACTAAGGTCATTAAGCAAAACCTTATTGTGCAGATTCACCTGGTGAATGATGTAATCATGCCGGTCAATTTTCTGCATTTGAAATTCTTGTTTGTGTTATTTCAAAAATATTTTAATCCAATCGCTGTCTCATGGCAGAGAAACCACAAATAACAGTCCTTACCCACTTTCCTGCCTCTACCGGAATCGCATCCCAAAACATTTGTGCTATTGCACAAGCCCTGCTATTACATCAAAATGCGCTATAAATTCAATTTGGTGCGAATTAAATGACACAAGCATTATTCCTCTTTTTCTAAAAATAAAAGTTACAATTCTCGCAGCCGACACGTCATTATACTTATTCTCATTGCAGTTTTTGCCGACTATTAAGCGTTAGAACCCTAATTCTCTATTCAAATGTAAGCAGTTTGAGAAAAAAACTAAGCAAAAAAAGCACTTTTTTTCCTTAATACCCTTCCTTGCAACTAAAAGTATAACCGTTCAAATAAAAAAAACAATGGCCGGCTACCTTTTCAGGTAGCTATTGTGAAAAGCTTTTTCACTGAAAATCAATAAAAAAGCTCCCAAAAATATGGGAGCCTCAAAAAAAATATTGTCGCAATCAGCTAAACTTGACCACTTTTACTTTAAAGACAAGATAAGAGTTCTTCGGAATTACTACTACTCCATTATTATCCTTCATATCCTCGTTGCCATAGCCAAGTGATGGTGGAATATAAATTTCAATTTCCCCACCCTCCTTAACTAACGGTATGCCTTTATGCCATCCAACGATAGTGGCTCCCAATGTAAAAGTGAGAGGAGAAGAAGACTGGTCGAAGCTTCTTCCATCAAAAAAACCTCCCCAGTAGGTGGCAGATACCTGAGTGCACAGATTAGAAACGATACCACCACTTCCCGGGTTTATGATTTTATAAAATATACCACTCGGATGCTGGGTAGCTTCAATGCCATACTTTGCCAGAGAGTCCTGAAGATTGGCTATCTCAGCCGCAGGTGCCACCTTATTGGTATCCACAGCCGAGCAGGAGGAGTTTTTACTACAACTCATAAAAATCATCACCAGAAACGGAAACGATAGAAACAAAGCGATCTTTTTCATTTGTAATACTTTAGGTACAGGGTTGATAATTTGCTGCAAAGAAAACTGATTATTGCTTTTGTTCTGTTTTCTTTTCCTTAATTTTTAATTCTTTATACAATTGTTCATTATTCTCCCATTTCACCTGCTGGCGGAAATAGGCATAAAAAAAGGCAATGGCAGCCACACTGATTGAAATAGCAATTACCTGGCCTGTGGTAATGGGTACAATACGCTTATGCCAGTCGTGGAAAATAAGTACTACCATGATAGGCAAAGCAAAAATGAGCCCCCAGGGGGCACCAAAAATCAATAAACTTTTCAGAGAATGCTCCTTCTCGCGGTGTGTTTCCCAATAGACTAAGAAATCCTTTTCTTCCTTTGTAAGCATATTGCAAAGATAATTGTTGGATTGACTTCGAATCTATAGGAAGCAAATACCTTTTGTTACAATTCCGGATTGAAAAGTTCCGTAATCCATTAAAAGAAAAACCTAATACAGTGAGTATCATAAAACTCTTTAAAAAACGTTAGAGAAAAAGTGATGGCGACCTCCGAATAGCTTTTGTCATTTTTCCCGGAACACATTCGGGTTTTAAATACGAAAACTTTGTCTTAGGTTTGTAAGGAATTGCCAGGTGACCCCGTTCTTATTGTTCCCCAAAGACTTAAGACGTTGAAAGATTGCCAAACCACTATTTTTTTGAAACATGAATTGCCGGGAACTGAAAGGTCCAAAGCAAATAAAATGCCCCTATAGACGCAGACAATACTGAATACCCTGTATAAAAAAAAACAGAGCCTTGAAAATAGACCAGATATTTATTAAGTACCTACTGACTCATAAAGAATTGAGACTTCAGGAAATTGGCGTTTTCAAGCTTGAGGGTAATGTCAGTGAACCGGCAGAGCCTTCCAAACCTATCATTATCCCATCGGATGCGATTCATTTTGAATACGACCCCAGAACGCCTGAAGATGCAGACTTGGTCGCCTTCATATCTGAATCAACCGGAAAAATTAAGCCTCTTGCTTCAGCAGATCTGGACTCATATCTGGCATTAGGAAAACAATTCCTGAATATCGGGAAACCAATGATTATCCCTAACATCGGGACACTGGAAAAGGCTTCTTCAGGTGTATTAAACTTCAAAGGAGGAGAATATGTGATTGAAAAGCTGGAGTCTGAACGTAAAGTACCTGAAATTGAGGAAGCAGAGCCTACAGAAGACGATTCGTTCTCGGACCTGGGCACACAAAAACGCAGGAACGGAAGAGGCTGGCTTTACCTTATTCTCGTTGCGATTCTCGGACTCATCGGATGGGCGCTATGGAATTACGACTTTAAGCAGGAAGAATCTGACACACTCACTCAGACTGAAGCCACCACACCATCTGACACCATACAACATGCTACTACGCCGGCTCCCACAGACACTGCAACCACACCCATTTCAGACTCACTGCAGTCGACACCCGCGCCGGCACCCACAGATAGTGTCCAGGCTACCCCTGCCGCCTCCGGCAATGGATTTAAAGTAGTAGTGGGAGTTTACAAACTTAGAGCCACGGCCGAAAGAAGGGTTGAAGAATTGCAACTCATTAAGTCTAACATTTCCATCATTTCGCAAGATTCCACAGGTTTTTGGGTTGTGGAATCAGTCAACCGCCCCTTAAGCGACACCACCAGGGTCAAAGATTCATTGCGCATATTCTATGGCCCCCGTCCTTATCCGGCCTATGCAATTATCAAATAGGTTTTCACCTGAAAAAGCATGAAATAAAACCGGTATTAAATGCCAGCTCCATTTTGTATCAAAAACTTTATTCACTAAAGCCAGCAGCGATTAGTTGAAAACTCCTGAATGAAGTTGTCGCAGCGCCTGCTCCTTGTATTCACCCGGCACAAGAATGGATACATTATCCCGGCTTCCGCCAAAGCTTACCATACGTACAGGTATATCGTTCAGGCTGTCAAAAATCTTTATCAGTATGTTTGGCGCCAGCGCTATCTTATTACCTACCACACAAATTATCGTCTGTCCGTGATCTATGGTGATATTACCATACATCTCCAGTTCCTTCACTATTTCCATCAAATGGGTATCACTGTCGATGGTCAGCGAAACGGCCACTTCTGAGGTGGTAACCATATCAATTGAAGTCCTGTACTTTTCAAATACATCAAAGATTTTTCTAAGAAAACCATAAGCAAGCAGCATCCTGGAACTCTTAATCTTCACAGCAATGATTGCATCCTTTGCGGCAATGGCTTTCACTCCCTCTTCTGATGCTTCGCTTGAAATTACGGTACCTGGTGCATGTGGCTCCATTGTATTGAGCAACCTCACCGGAAAGTTATAATGCTGCGCCGGCCAGATACTTGCCGGATGCAAAATCTTTGCTCCAAAATAAGCCAGCTCGGCTGCCTCATTAAAACTCAGTTTTCGCACCGGAGTAGTACCCTGCACAATCCGTGGATCATTATTGTGCATACCATCAATATCTGTCCATATCTCGCACACAGATGCGCCCACAGCCGCAGCAATCAGAGAAGCAGTATAATCACTTCCGCCACGTTTCAGGTTATCCACTTCACCTCGTGCATTTCGGCAAATAAAACCCTGGGTGACAAAAAGCCTTGTGTCGGAATGATCGCGCAGTACCTGCGCCAGTTTCACTCTGATGCTGCCTACCTGCGGCTCACCTGCCGCATCAATCGTCATAAACTCCAGTGCCGGCAGCCATGCATGCTTCACCCCTATCTCATTCAGGTAGGCACTGAATATCTTGGTGCTCAGCAACTCACCCTGAGCCAGGATATCCTTGTTGAGAGATTCGCTATATGAGATTTTCAGGATTACATCCAAAAACTCAAAATGATCTGCAAGTATATGCGCTCCTGCGGCCTTTCCTTCAGGCGACTTGTATAACGCTGTTACGAAATCTTCGTAGTGCTTCTTTAGTTTTTCTATCTTTTCTGATGCGCCGATTCTGTCACTCTTTGAAAGCGCATCACTGATTTCCACGAGCGAGTTGGTAGTACCACTCAATGCACTCATCACAATTATCTTAGGTTCGTCTTCCTGAGTAATCAGATGTGAGATCTCTACCATTCTTTCAGGGCGTCCCACACTGGTGCCGCCGAACTTCATTATTTTCATTTCTCTCAGACTGTTTAATTAGCTATACCTGAATAGGCCTAAGTGTTTTTCACAAAGGCGCACAAATGTACATCCTCACTTCAATAGTAAATAAGAATTTTTACTGACGGCTGCCGGCTTTTTAAAACACCAGGCGCACTTTGATAGTGCCGGGCACTTCTTTCAACAGGCGAAGCGCCTCCCTGGATATCCGCTTTTCAACATCCAGTACTACATATCCTATGGCATCATTTGTCTTCAGGTATTGCCCTGCAATATTTATCTGATGCTTAGAGAGTTCACTATTTATAGCAGACAATACCCCGGGTACATTCTTGTGGATATGCAGTATCCTGTGTGTATTTGGATGTAGAGGAAGGCTCAATGCCGGTACGGTATGTGATCCGGTAGTGACACCCATTTCAAGATAGTTAAATAATTTATTCGACACATCCTCACCAATACTCTGCTGTGCCTCTTCAGTGCTGCCACCGACATGTGGCGTGAGCAATACATTAGGCAATCCACACAATACACTTGAAAAATCGGGCCCATTCTTTTCAGGCTCTTCGGGAAATACATCCACTGCAGCTCCGGAAATATTGCCGGCTTCCAGTTCTTTTCTCAAAGCAGGAAGATCTACCACATTACCTCTGGCATAGTTAATAAGTATAGCTCCTTTTTTAAAGTATTTCAGATTATTCTTATTAATAAGGTTTTCGGTCGAAGGCAGCCCCGGCACATGAAGTGTCACAATATCCGCCTCTGCCAGCACTTCCTTCATTGTCTTCTTCGCGATCGCATTGCCTAAGGGCATTTTAGTCTCAATATCATAAAAAATCACCTTCATGCCCATTCCTTCTGCCAACACGCTCACCTGGGAACCAATGTTGCCATAACCAATAATACCCAGAGTTTTTCCACGCACTTCATGGCTTCCTTTCGATTCTTTCATCCACACCCCATCGTGTAATGCCTTGTTCTTATCCGGTATTCTTCTGATAAGCATGATACTACTTGCAATCACTAACTCGGCCACAGAGCGGGTATTGGAATAAGGTGCATTAAACACACTGACCCCAAACTCCATAGCGGCTCTCAGGTCCACCTGGTTAGTGCCGATGCAGAAACACCCGACCGCCTGCAGTTTGGGTGCAGATTCCAATATTTCGCGAGTCAGATGCGTTTTAGATCTGATACCCAGAATATGAATATTTTTCAACTGCTTTTTCAATTCCTCCGCAGAAAGACTTGCGGGCAACATAGTAACGGAATTGTAACCGGCTTCCTTAAATCGTGTGGCTGCAGCCCGGTTGATGTTTTCCAGAAAAAGGATATTTATTTTTTCTTTAGGAAAACTTGTAAGATTATTTTCTGCCATTCTGTGCTTCGTATGTAATATTGCAAATATAAATCCTAATCTGTTGAATTTTTTAGAATGTCCTTATCGAAACTTTTAATTCCGTTATCCTTCGTTTCCGTTGTTTTTTTCTCCTGCAGTTCGGGATCAGGAAAAGTTAAACCTATCCCTCACGATACGGAAGCGCAGCTCAACAATTCGACGGATGTGTTCCCTCCAGAAAAGCTTAAATACTATGTGGACCATATCCGGGAATTTTACAACAAAACACTGATAAGGTCAGGATTTAACGGGGCTATCTTGGTGGCTAAAAACGGGGTTGTAATTTTCGAGGATTATCATGGATTTGCCAACCTGAAAACCAAGGATACACTTACTGAAAATAACGCTTTTCATCTGGCATCGGTTTCCAAGACCTTTACCGCTATGGCTATTTTAAAATTAGTTCAGGATCATAAGCTGGCTTTAGAGGATACACTACAAAAGTTTTTTCCCGCATTCCCCTATCAGGGAGTAACTGTAAAAACGCTGCTCAACCACAGGAGCGGCCTGCCCAATTACCTTTACTTCATGGAGGCTGTAAAAAGAGCGCCTCACACATATTGCTCCAATCAGGATATCCTTAATTATATGATTGAGCATGTACCGCCGAGGGCAGCCAGACCTGATACCCGGTTTAGCTATTGCAACACCAACTACTCGCTCCTTGCACTCATCATAGAAAAAGTATCAGGACAGCACTATGAAGATTATCTGAAGACCACTTTCTTTATCCCCCTGGGGATGAAGGACACTTATGTGTATGACCCTGATCGCGACAGCGGCACTGCTATGCCCTCGTACGATTATCGCGGCAGGCAGGAGCCTGACACCTATCTGGATAAAGGCTATGGCGACAAGAATGTGTATAGCACCGTAAGGGATATGCTCAAATGGGATAAAGCGCTCTCATCGGGCAGGTTCTTTTCTGAAGAAACACTGGAAGCCGCCTATACGCCGTATAGCAACGAAAAGAAAGGTATCAGAAATTATGGGCTTGGCTGGAGGATGAATGTTTATCCAGACGGGAGAAAGATCATCTATCACAATGGATGGTGGCATGGAAACAATACTGTTTTCATCCGCGACATTCAGGACTCTCTTACCATTATCGTACTGGGCAATAAGTTTGACAAAAACATTTATCAGGCTAAAAAAATTGCAGAAATCTTTGAAGGTGGCATGAGTATAGAAGATGAATAATCCTGGCAGACTCCCGATTCTTCATTTGTGCGTTTCACTTTTTCATTCAATAATTTTGCAGATAAAAATTTACTGACCTTGAATTATCAGGAGGCAATAGACTATCTGTATAGCGCGCTGCCTATATTCAGCCGTACCGGAGCCAAAGCTTTAAAAATTGACCTGACCAACACACGACTGATTTGCGCACATCTCGGGCATCCCGAAAGGAAATTCAGGACAGTGCATATAGCCGGCACCAACGGCAAAGGGTCTGTCACTAATATGCTGGCCGCTATTTTTCAGGAACATGGATATAAGACAGGGCTTTACACCTCGCCCCACCTTTACGATTTCAGAGAGCGTATCCGCATCAATGGAAAGATGGTTCCAAAGCACTTTGTTACCCGTTTTGTAAAGCACAATCAGGAATTTGCTGCTGAAGTGCATCCTTCTTTTTTTGAACTCACATTTGGGATGGCATTGGATTATTTTGCAATGGAGCAGGTGGATATTGCCATTATCGAAACGGGTCTCGGAGGCAGGTTAGACAGTACAAATGTCATCATACCGGAACTCTCCGTCATCACCAATATCGGATGGGACCATACGGATGTATTGGGAGATACCCTGTCCAAAATCGCCTTTGAAAAGGCAGGAATCATAAAACCACACATACCTGTGGTGATTGGAGAATCACACCCCGAAACAGCACATGTATTTCTGGAGGTGGCTAAAAAAAGAAACAGTGATATCTATTTCGCAGACAAGTTACTCCGCGTAGTGCATCACGAAATGAAAGGAAGGTACCTCTGTACCAGAGTGGAAACCGTTGCCACTGGCAAAAGGCAGTGGTATCAGACAGACCTAATTGGCGACTACCAAATAAAGAACCTGCTCACAGTATTGCAAAGCGTGCAACAGCTAAAGAAAAAATTTCACCTTAATTCGGGTAAAACAGCGGCGGCCCTGGCCAAAGTCACCAAACTCACCGGCCTGACCGGCAGGTGGCAGGTGATATTTCAGAAGCCAAAAGTAGTGCTGGATGTAGGGCACAACCGGGAGGGAATTAAAGAGATTTTGCATCAGCTCAGCTATCTTCATTTCAGAAAACTCTTTATCGTCACCGGAATGGTTAAAGACAAAGACCATGATGCTGTGCTAAGCCTTTATCCACGTGATGCGATTTATTTTTTCTGCCAGGCACCGATCCCCAGAGCGATGCCCTCAAAAGAGCTGGCGTTACTTGCCGGCACCTACGGCCTGAAGGGAAAGCATTATGCCAAAGTGCAATCAGCTGTGGAAGCTGCATGTAAGAAGGCAGGCACAGATGACCTGATACTCGTTTGTGGAAGTGTTTACATCGTAGCCGAAGTCGATATATCCGGGACAAAAAAATTACTGAGTGGTTTACATCATAATTCACCTAAATGACGAAGCGCATAAAAGATGCAATTAGCATGCAACGACTGAATAATCTTATTATCCAGGAAAAGTTGCTTTAACTCCTGCAGAGATATCTTTTCCACTTTAAGAAACTCATGTTCATCAAAGTGTTGCTTTCCGTGAGGCTCCCCTCCCTTCGCAATAAAGAAGTAGGTGAAATTATTCAGCACTCCCGGATTGGCTGCTATCTTTCCTACAGGTATAATCTCTGAAAATTCGTAAGCTGTCTCTTCCTGCAGTTCTCTTCGAATGGCGATTTCAGGGGTCTCCCCTTTGTCGACAAAGCCACCCGGCAGTTCTATGCAAACCTCTTCAATCGGATGTCGGTATTGTTTCACAATCAGCACTTCATTGTCATTCGTCAGGCATACAGCACATACAGACACCGGAAGCTCCACCACATAATACGAAGGCACGATCTTACCGTCGGGCATCTCACAGGTATCCTTCCTGCTGGTGAAGTAAGGGTATTTGGTGAGGTATTCTGATTTTAGGGTTTTCCACTTCAACGTCATGGCCCCTGAGTTATTTATGTACGATTCCCAACAACTCTACAGTGAACACCAAAGGAGCACCGCCTGGTATAGCACCGCCAGCACCTCTGTCGCCATAGCCCAGTTCCGAAGGGATATACAACTTCCAGATACTACCCACAGGCATCAACTGAAGGGCTTCTACCCATCCTTTGATTACACCACCCACAGGGAACTCAAGAGGCTCACCACGCTTGTAAGAGTTGTCGAATTCTTTACCATCAATCAGGCTTCCAATATAATTGGTTCTGACAGTGTCCGTAGCTTTAGGTATCGCCCCTTCACCTCTCTTTACAATCTCATACATCAGTCCTGAAGGAAGCTTTACCACATTGGGCCTGGCGGCAATAGAATCGAGAAATGCCTTTCCTTTTTCTTTCTCTTTATTAAGTTTGGCATTCATAAATTTTTCGAGTTTTTCCTGCAGTGTCATATTTGCTACTTCTAAATCTAATACTAATGGAGAATCGGTGTACACATCTTTATAAGCCTGGCGAATCAAATCAAAATTCACAGAATCCATCCCCTGGTTCCTGTAAAAGGTAGCCACCTGCACACCAATAGCATAGGAAGCGCTATCCAGTTCGGTTACTACTTTGGGTGTAGCCGGGGGTAGTGGCGGAGTAGGCGCCGCAACAACTGCTACCGGAGTCGGCTTGGTGGCTGTACATGAAAAAAGTAAAACTGCCGATACTGCGACCGACACATTTCGTAGGGTATTCGTTAGTCTCATAATTTTTTAATATTCGCAAATATAGGTTTTCTGAAAATCCGAAAAAGCATATCAAACAGCTAAAAATCAGGAATTCAGGACAGGGGAATGTCATTACACTTCTAAAAATGCCGAAATCATAATAACAAAGCAAATTACTTATCCATCGAAAGACACTCTTCCAACTCCTCCATCATTGAATTGCTCCCTATAAAAAAGGGAGTGCGTTCATGCAATCGCCCCGGCACCTTGTCCAAAATGCGCATGTGGCCATCCGTTGCTTTTCCTCCTGCTCTTTCAATGATGTAGGCAAATGGATTACACTCATAAAGCAGTCTTAACTTACCATCCGGTTTATCGGTAGTGCCCGGATACATAAATATACCTCCTTTTATCAGGTTACGGTGTACATCGCTGACCATGCTTCCGATATATCTTTGCGTATAAGGCCCCCCTTTAGATTTGTCCTTTGTCTGGCAACGCTCCACATATTCTTTCATTCCTTCAGAAAAGCCATAGTAATTACCATGATTAATAGAATAAATTTTTCCCTTTTCAGGACATTTGACATCGGGATGGCTCAGGCAGAATTCGCCAATCGAAGGATCCAATGTGAATCCATTCACGCCTCTTTTCGTTGCATATACGAGGATGGTGCTACTTCCATAAATTACATATCCGGCTGCTACTATTCTGTTGCCCGGTTGCAGAAAATCATCGATGGTAACCGCAGTGCCAACCGGTGTAGTACGTCTATACACACTGAAGATAGTACCTATACTCACATTGACATCGATATTCGAACTGCCATCCAGCGGATCAAACATGCAGATATACTTCGACTGTTTGCTAATCTCATCATCGAACACCACAATATCATCAAGCTCCTCACTGGCAATACCGGCACAACTGATTCCATGTCTTAGCACCCCCACCATTTGTTCGTTGGCAAACTCATCAAGCTTCTTCACCTCTTCACCCTGCACATTCATGTGGCCGGCATCACCAAGAATATCGACCAGACCTGCCTTGTTCACTTCTACATTCACACGTTTTGCTGCAAGGCCGATATCTCTGAGCAGCCCTGCCAGTTCGCCGGTAGCTTTTGGGAAAGCACGCATTTCGCGAATAGTAAATTCATCCAGTGTAAGTACCTGCCTGTTTGTGAGCGCCGCCATAAAAGTTAGTTTGTTTTAGAAAGACAAAAATAAGGATTCCGACTATCTGCGCACAGTCTCCAAAAATTCAGTGTGCAGATTGCAGGAAGAAAAATCAATTAATAAAGAGAATGATTACTACATCCTTTCCGGCGCATTAATCCCCAGCATCTTAAGGGCGCTCTTGAGCACATTGGCTGTGAATAGTGATAAGGCGAGCCTTAGCTGTTGCTTCTCGTTGTTTTCTGCTTTCAATACAGAGTGTTCGGCATAGAAACTGTTGAAAAGCTGTGCCAGGCTGAAGGCATAATTGGCCACCAGCGAAGCATTTACCTCTCGCGCACTATCTGCCAGCACATTCGGATAGGTTTCCAGCAATAGCATTAGCTGCCTTTCGAGTGGTAACAGGCTATCTGATTTGCTGAATGAAATTGTTTCAGCACTTACGGCTGCTTTACGAAGGATAGATTTGATTCGCGCATAGGTGTATTGCACAAATGGACCGGTAAATCCGTGAAAATCGATACTCTCTTTGGGATCAAACAACATCCTCTTCTTTGGGTCCACACGCAGCAGATAGAATTTCATTGCACCTAACCCTAATGTTTCATAAAGCGCTTTCAAATCTTCTTCAGTAGTGCCTTCCACCTTTCCCAGTTCGGCTGTGTGCGCCGCTGCTGTCTGCACCATCTCTTCCACGATATCATCCGCATCCACCACCGTGCCTTCGCGACTCTTCATTTTACCGGTGGTCAACTCTACCATGCCATAACTCAGGTGGTAAATAGCATCTGCAAAGCCAAAGCCCAGTTTCCTGCATATTTCTTTGAGCACTTTCATGTGATGGAGTTGCTCGTCGCCAATTACATAAATACTTTTTTCTAAAGAATACTCTTCAAATTTCTGCACTGCCAGCCCGATATCCTGTGTAATGTAAACTGAAGTGCCATCACCTCTGAGTAGCAGTTTTTCGTCAAGCTTCACATCGTTCAGGTCTATCCACACGCTCCCGTCTTCTTTTTTGAACAGGATATTTTTCTCAAGGCCTTCCTTCACATAATCCTTACCCAACAGGTAGGTATCACTTTCATAATACACTTTGTCGAACCCAATTCCAATACGCTTAAACGTTTCATCAAATCCTTTATAGACCCATCCGTTCATAGTAGCCCAGAGGCTCCTCACTTCCTCATCGCCCTGCTCCCACTTCACCAGCATTTCCTGCGCTTCTTTCATTATCGGCGCATCGCGTTCTGCCTGCTTCTTATCCATACCCTCTGCCACGAGTGCGGCTATCTGCTCCTGATACACATCATTAAATCTTACGTAGTAATTCCCTACGAAGTGGTCTCCTTTGGTATGGGTCGACTCCGGCGTAGCGCCATTGGCAAACATCTGCCAGGCTATCATACTTTTACAGATATGAATTCCACGGTCGTTGATTATAGATGATTTGATCACCTTAAATCCGTTTGCTTCCAGAATCTCGGCCATACTCCATCCCAGAAAAATATTTCTCAGATGGCCCAGGTGGATTGGCTTATTGGTATTGGGCGAGGCATATTCTACCATCACCGTCTTACCATTTGAAGGCTGGGTTCCAAATGAACCATTGATGAAGTTTTCCCGGAGGAAATCGCTCAACAGGCTATCGGAAAATGAAAGATTGAGAAACCCCTTTATGACATTGAACTTTGAGAAGGAAGCCGGATATAGTTCCAATAATTTATTTCCCAACTGAGTGCCTAATTCGTCAGGGCGCCTTTTCAGAACTTTAATCAGTGGGAAAAATACAACTGTATAATCACCCTCAAATTCTGGTTTGGTGGGTGTAATCTGAATATCGAGCGGCTCAGCAATATCGCCATAAAGCCCTTTAATACTCTCTTTTACCGCCGAGCGGATTAAATCTGTTAATGACATCATACTAAAACCGCAAAAGTAAATTATTAATGCACGCGGTCGCCCCTCACTTCCAGATTTTCCATTACCTCACGTTCGTAGGCGAGCCATTCTGCCCACCGTTTTCTGACCTTTTCTTTAGGCAGATACAATTCGGCTAATGTGATAAAAAGTGTATAGTGTCCTGCCTCGCTTTCCATAAAAATGCGGTAAAACTTTCTCAGATAGGGATCTTCAAGCCCTTCGCTCAATCGCTTAAAACGCTCGCAGCTTCTGGCTTCAATCAGTGCCATCGTAAGCAATTTATCCAGAAAGCGATCTTCAGGCCTGCCTCCTTTTGTCTGAAAATCCAGGAGTTTGTTTACATACACGTCCTTCCGCTGCTTACCCAGGCTGAGCTTTCGCTTAGTAATTTCGCGCAATACCAGCCTGAAATGCCCCCACTCTTCTGTAACTATCGGCGACAACTTTTTTACCAATGCTGCGCGATCATTATACGTCTGAATTAATGAGATGCAACTGGTTGCTGCTTTCTGCTCGCACCAGGCATGGTCTGTGAGAATCTCTTCTATAGATTTAGAAGCCAGATTCACCCAGCGGGGATCGGTTACCAGTTGTAGCCCTAAGATGTTTTTAGTATCCTGAGAAATATTTTCCATAAATACAAATGTAGGCTGTCAGATGCATCTTCTGCCTAAAAGCCGGTCAATTAATACTTTAAAAAGCCTCAAACTATACCAACTCTAAAAATCTTTTACTACTTTTCAAAAATAATTCTCACATCCTAACCAGCAATACATGAGATTTTTCCTAATGACTTTATTTGCAGCCATCACAGTGGCTCTAATCGTAATCCTCAATTCCACTTCTGTTCTACCGGCTCCTTTAGGTAAACTGATGAGTCCGCAGCACGGAGTTTGGCAAAATGCAGATCCTTTTGATATGGACTATAATGCCACCCTTAGCTTTACACAACTCAAAGACAAAGCTTCAGTATATCTCGATGAGCGGTTGGTGCCGCACATCTTTGCCCAAAACGATGAAGATGCTTTCTTCATTCAGGGCTATCTGCATGCAAAGTTCAGACTGTGGCAGATGGAGTTTCAGGCACGCGCCGCCTCCGGAAGGCTCAGTGAGATTGTGGGTGAACAGGCCATCAGTTACGACAGGGATAAGCGCCGCCTCGGAATGGTGTATGCCGCTGAAAATTCCCTGAAAGAACTCGAAAAAGACCCCGCCGTACATGCTGCATACGACAGCTACACCGCCGGTGTCAATACCTATATCGCATCGCTGACTGATAGAAGTATGCCTCTGGAGTATAAAATAATGGGATATAAACCTGAGAAGTGGAACAATCTGAAGTCAGCACTGTTTCTAAAATTTATGTCGCTTGACCTGGCCGGTTTTGAAAACGACTTCGAAATGACCAACGCCAAATCCATCTTCTCGAAGGATCAGTTTGAAAAACTCTTTCCCATTGCGATGGATTCCCTTGACCCCATCATTCCCAAAGGCACCTCTTTTGATCCTCCGGCTGCCGAGCTGAAGATACCGGTTACAGCAGATTCGCTTTATTTTAATTATAAATCGACCAACCACATTACCGAACAGAAACCTGATAAAGACAACGGAAGCAACAACTGGGCAGTGAGCGGAACCAAAACCCAAAGCGGATATCCGATTCTCTGTAATGATCCGCACTTAGGGCTCAACCTTCCCTCCCTGTGGTACGAAATACAGATACATACCCCGGAATACAATGCCTACGGAGTCAGCTTTCCGGGCGCTCCCTGTGTTATCATAGGATTCAACGATAGTATCGCATTTGGATTTACCAACGCCATGCGCGATGTGCGCGACTATTATGAAGTAAAATTCAAAGACGAAAGTCGCAAGGAGTATTGGTTTGACAGTGCCTGGCACCCCACTACCTTCCGTATTGAAAAGATTGCAGTAAAAGGACAGCCCGATTATCTGGACACAGTGGCTTATACCCACATAGGTCCGGTGATGTATGACAAGTCATATACCGGTAACCGCAACACGGGAAATAAGAATTATGCGGTGCGATGGAAAGCACACGATCCCAGCAATGATGGCAAAGCATTTTACATGCTGGATCGTGCTAAGAATTATGAGGATTATCTGGAAGCAATCAAGAACCTGCACACGCCCGGACAGAATTGCGTTTTCTCTTCCAAGGCAGGCGATATCGCCATCTGGGCTCAGGGTGAATTCCCTGCAAAATGGAGGCGCCAGGGCGATTTCATCATGGAAGGAAACAACAGTGATTATTTCTGGCAATACCAGATTCCACAAGCTGAAAACCCCCATCAGGTAAATCCCGAACGCGGATTCGTAAGCAGCGCCAACCAGTTGCCTACAGACACTACTTATCCTTACTATCTGGGAGGCAATTATCCACCCTACAGGGGATTTGAAATCAACCGCAGGCTGAGAGCCATGCAACAGATCACGCCTGATGATATGATGAAACTGCAGACAGACAACTACAACATATTTGGAGAGATAGCAGCACCTGAACTCGTATCCAGAATCCACGAAGCAACCCTTGACCCAACTGAACGAAAATATTTTCAGATGCTAAAGGACTGGGACTACATAAATGCCCCTAACTCTACCGGATGTACGGTTTTTGTGAATGTGTGGGATGAATTTGAAAAAGGTGTATTTTCAGATGAGTTTGACGCATCAGGTGTCAAACTCCCCTGGCCGCACGAGAGCACGCTGATAGATATCATTAAGAGAAAAGACTCCTCATTTAAGTTTTTTGATGATATCACCACTCCTGAAACCGAAACTCTTGAAGACATTGTCCTTCGTTCGTTTAAGAAAACCGTCCCGACACTCGTGGATCTTGAAAAGAACAATAAACTGGAGTGGGCAAAATTCAAAGACACCAAAGTATTGCACCTGGCAAGGCTTGACGCGTTGAGCAGCCTGCATCTGGACAACGGAGGAGGCGAGCATGTCATCAATGCCACAAAAGCACAACACGGCCCCAGTTGGAGGATGGTAGTACAGATGTCGCCAGAGACAGAGGCCTACGGGGTGTACCCGGGTGGACAAAGTGGAAATCCGGGTAGCCGCTACTACGATAATTTTGTATCGCACTGGACCAAAGGAGAATATTACCGGCTTTGGGTAATGAAGCAGGAAGATGCTGCAGGAAGCATGGTGAAATACAAAATGGAATTCTCCCCTTCCGCTAAATAAATAACCTCAACCAAAAATATTATACAGATGAAATTCATATCAAGCCTGCTGCTAATTGCTTTACTGAGTTATGTATTGGGTATGTTTCTGCCCTGGTGGACGATAGCCATTGCTGCTTTCGTAGTCTGCTGGCTCATCCCGCAACGCGGATTCGTTTCCTTCTTAACCGGGTTCCTCGCAATCTTTCTTTTGTGGGGCATCATGAGTTTTATGATCAGTGCAGCCAACCATGATATTCTTGCACACAGGGTTTCTGAATTGATTTTAAAGAAAGACAATCCTACGATGCTGATACTTTTAACAGGACTTTTGGGTGGCCTTGTTGCGGGATTTGCGGCCCTTTCCGGTAGCTTCGCACACAAGAAACTGAAGAAGCGATAAAAGACGCGCTTCCTGTACGACAGCCCTGATGAGAATACTTGTATTAATTTTTCTTTTGTCACTTGGCAACCGCATGTCTGCCCAAAACATTCAGGGCCATATTAGAGATGAAGAGGGTAACATTCTCCCTTTTGCCACTATACTCGTCAAAGACACACGCTTTGGCGCTACCTCCAACGCAGAAGGATTTTACAATATCGCGCTCAAGCCCGGTACTTACACTATTGAATGCAGATACATAGGATACACGACTTCCGAAAAGAAAATTGAACTGGGCGACAAATCACTTACTGTAAACTTTGACTTACAGATTCAACGATTGCAACTAGACGAGGTGGTCATCACTATGAATGGCGAAGACCCGGCCTATGAAATGATCCGGAAAGCTATCAGGATGCGGCCTGGCTATGAATCGCAGGTGAAGGCTTTCACCGCTGATGTGTATATCAAAGGCACCATGAAACTCCTCAGTTTTCCTGATCGGATTCTTGGTAGAAAAATTCCTGAGGAAGATAAGAAAGAGATGATGCTCGACAGTGCCGGCCAGGGTATCATTTATCTCTCAGAATCCCTTACCCATGTGTCGGTAGAAAAGCCTGACAAAGTGAAGATGGAAGTGATTTCGAGCAGGGTAAGCGGAAGTAACAGCTTCGGATTCGACTTTCCCATCTTTCTCGACTTTAATAAGAACAATGTCAACATATCGGGGAATATGCTGAACAGGAGAGGTTTTATATCTCCGATTGCCGATAATGCACTGAGCTTTTATCGATATAAATTCCTGGGGAGCTTTGTAGAAAACAACAGGAAGGTACACACCATCCGCGTTATTCCAAGAAGAAAATACGAACCCCTTTTTTCAGGAATAATCAATATCTCGGATGGAGATTGGCGTATCTTCAGTTGCGATTTATTGCTTACCAAAGAGTCGCAAATGGAATTGCTCGACACTCTTGAGATTTCGCAGATACACACCCCTGCTGATACCAATATCTGGCAGGTAAAGAATCAGGTAATCCGGTTCAGAGGCGGCCAGTTGGGCGTAGTGATGGGTGGCACTTTTGTAAATGTGTATTCTAACTATGATATCAATCCGGAATTTGGTAAAAAATATTTCGGAAAAGTACTGGTCGCATACGATACCAGTACACGTAAAAAATCAGATGCCTACTGGGATACACTGCGGCCCATACCTCTGGAGTTAAGTGAAATAAAAGATTTTCATATCAAAGATTCAGCGCAGAAGGTGCGCGACAGTATCAGAAACAGTAATGCAGACACTTCGCTCACACGGAGCATGAGGCCTGTCACCCTGAAAGATATTTTCCTTGGAGGAGTAAACAAAAGTTATAAGTCGGGTAAAGGATTCTTTAATATACAAAATGCCGGACTCCTGAACCAGGTGCAATACAATACTGTAGAGGGTATCAATATCAATCCCTCGATCGTATTCAGTAAATCTATTCCCAAAGCCAGACAACGGATCAGCCTGATAACTGACCTGAGATATGGATTCTCTAACAGGCACTTCGCCCCTTGGGCCGGCTTGGTACTTTCAAACAGAGGTACCATGTCGGATGGCAGTTTCTATAACAATTACCAACTTTATATCGCAGGCGGCAAACGTGTCAGCCAATTCAACAAAGAATCAAACCTCCGTGAAGACCTCAACACCGTCACCACACTCTTTTATGGATGGAACGAACTGAAACTCTACGAAAACTATTTCTTCAAAGTGGGATACAGGCAATCGAGAGATAATGGAAACACCTTTCTAATCGAAGGGCTTTTTGAAGACAGGATGCCACTGGACAATGCTACTGATTATATTTTTCTCAAGAAATTCACAAATCGGCTCACGCCAAACTATCCCGTAGAAGCATTGCCCGGCCAGTTTACCCCTCACAAAGCCGTGGTGCTCCATGCAGCATTCAGGTTTCAGCCGGGACAGAAGTATATTCAATACCCCAGATACCGAATGAGGTTAGGATCTAAATACCCTTCTTTCACCGTTCATTATTACAAAGGGATACCTGACCTCCTGGGAAGTGAAGTAAACTACGACCGATGGGAAGTGCGCGTAAATGATGAAGCAGATTTGAAGCTCGCAGGTTTACTTAAATATAACCTGAATACCGGAGGCTTTATCAATGCCCAAAGTGCTTTCATACAAGACTTCAAGCATTTTAACGGCAACACCTTTCACATCGCAGAAGACTATGTGAAGACCTTCCAGATGGCGAAGTATTATCAATTCAGTAACACTTCCTCTTTCTTTACCGCATTGCATCTCGAGCATCATGCACTGGGATTACTCACCAACAAGCTTCCCGTAATCCGGAAGTGGAACTGGCATCTGGTAGAAGGTATTAATGCACTTTACATGGCGCCCGGGACAGGATACATGGAGGTGTTTGCCGGCCTGGAAAATATATTCAAATTCCTGAGGGTAGATGCAGTGATGAGCCTTCAGCACGGTTACAAACCGGTATTTACCTACAGGATCGGCCTGGGCGGACTGATGGGTGATGCCATCAGCATCGGGCGACTTAATAAACGCTCTAAAATAATCAACCCCTGGTGACAAAAATTTAATTCCTATATTAGCTACTTATGAAAAAAGCACTCTTTTTTGCAGCAGTAATATTCCTTATCACTGCATGCAATGCGCAGCCACAGCCCCTTCCCCGCAATGCGGATGAAAACTCACTACTTTGGGAAGTATCAGGCAATGGCCTTAAATCACCCTCCTATCTCTTCGGCACTTTTCACCTACTCTGCAAAGAAGACATTCACTTCAGCAACACGTTAGAGTCGGCACTCCAGAGAAGCTCGACCGTATATATGGAGATGGATATGGACGACCCCGCCACCATGCTCGGGGGTATGATGTATATGACTATGAAAGGAGGTAAAAAACTAAGAGATTTTTATACGGAGGCAGAATACAAAAAATTGGAAGACTACTTCAAGAACGAACTGGGTACTCCACTCGCACTACTGCAAACGATGAAGCCATACTTCCTTGTAGCGCTCTTCTACCCTTCCTACATGGACTGCAAGAGCCCATCAGGAGTAGAGCAGGAACTGATCACTCTTTGCAAGGAATACAAGAAAGAAATCAAGGGGCTGGAGACCATTCAGTTTCAGGCTTCGGTATTTGACAGCATCCCCTACGAATGGCAGGCAAAAGAGCTATTGAAAAATATCGACAGCGCTGCATCCATGAAAACAGAATTTGAAACTATGGTGAGGATGTATAAAAACCAGGAGTTAGACAGCGTATCGGCTCTCATCAACAAGAGTGAATTTTCAGATGATAAATACGGCGACATCCTCCTCAATAACCGCAATAAAAACTGGGCTTCGCAGTTGGACACGATAATGAAAAAAGAAAGTGTGTTTGTGGCCGTTGGAGCCGGTCACTTGCCCGGAAAGCAAGGACTGATCACCTTACTTCGCAATAGCGGATATACCCTGACACCTCTGGAAAACAAAAAATCAAAAGGGAAGTCAGAAGTAGCGGCAACACGCTGACTCCCCTTCGCTGTGGCACAGAGAAGTAGGTGATTTGGCAGCCGCACCAATCCTCCTGCTCTGTGTTCACTAAGGCAATCAACCTGCTACAAAATGCTTCACTATTCAATAACTCCCGAAAACAAGAAATACAAAACCATCACCATTCAGGGCTCAACCCTTGGAATTATTACAGCGTCTTTCTTTCTTGCGACTATCTCTTTGAAGAGTTCAGTGTACATTCAGACAAAAGTTTTGCATAGCCAGGCATACAAAACCACCAACCCGTAACCCTTACCTCGCAGGTGCAGTTTGGTTTTCCATAAAATATTCTTTGCCCCCTCCTTTCCAAATACTTCTATGGTTATCAATGTGCCGGTTTTATAGCAGGTACACTTTCTGAGCAATGTTTTACATCTTGTTTCCTGGTTGTTCATTTTCAGCTCCATCATCTTTGTTTGCTAATTCGTTCACTTCCTATGACGCCACCCTTGACGCTGTATTCAGTAGGATTGGGCCCCATAAGGTTGGTGAGCCACCAATAACTGTTTATCCATTGCCCCCCGGATAAAGATGATTAGCATGGTTGCGGCCAGAGCCAAATACCTCCTGCCGATTCAAACGGTAATGGGTCTTTATTATGTCGTCACCAGGCGGGGTATGAAAAGATCGAGTGCAGATGTGGGGTTGATGTGCACGGCACTCAATCTGTGCCGGATCATGAACTTAGTGGATAAAAAACTGTTGCAAAAGTTCCTGCAGGAGCTTACGAGATACTACTTTGGACAAGAAAACAGGGCCGGTGGAAAAGGAGGAGGAAGGCCAGGGAGATTATGAAATTCCGGGTTGAGGAAGGAATATATTAAAAATAAATGCGGATTGGATTGTCCTAACTACAATACAAAAAGTATAACTCTAAAATCGTGAAAATCAGGAGCAATTTTTCTGTATTATAGCATCTTATGTCATAAATTAGCGTGTAAGCAGCAATAGACAGACCTTTAATTGATTGGAAGTTGTTTTGCACTTTAAGTTTGTTTTCAAAATATAACTGGAAATTAAAATGAAAATTAAAAAACAAAAAATTTTTAGGATACTTACTCTTTTATTGATTTTGTCATCAACTAATGTTTATTCTCAGAAGATTGCATTAATTGCGAGAGACTTTGACCGACCAATGTTATTCACAGATAGTGTTTCTGCCGAACAAGTAAAAAGTGGGTATTTTCCAATTGAGAAGACGAATATTGACACTTTCTATGCAAACGTGAAGTACCTTATTGACATGCTCAAAATTAAACAAAGGGCAAAAATGCAATCATTTGAGTTAAGGTCTGGAACCAGTATTATTAAGGTGTCAAGAGTACCATATTCTAACGGAGATAGATACATGGCTGTTGCAAGAAATAAAGAAAATGAGATTGAAGCAGTCATGCCATTGATTAACCATCAAATTTCAAACAAGAAGAGTGCGAAGAAATTACAATTATTGTTGGAATATTTAACTAATAACAAATCTCTGTTTATGAAGCCATACGGAATAACGCCAAAAATCTATAATGTAGTCGTGATTACAGAATAGAAATCAGAATCCTTACAGACTTTTGGTTGACAAATTCCAAACTGCTGCTTACATCGCATTGGCAATAGCTGGGCGTGACGTACATTTCATCAGCTTTTTGTTCGCTATTGGACAGTAGTTCCGGGCTGAAAGTTCTTTATTGAGCAACAGAATAAAAATCTCAACTTTTTGTTCGTTTACTGGCAGACGTTCCGGCAGAAAGTTATAAATTACCCAGCCATCGCCAATGCGTGGCCGTCAGACTGTCTAAAAACTAACACACACCCTATGTATAAATAGGATGCATACACGTACATAGTTTTCGTAAATTGAGGTATGCAATACATCAAAGGAAAAGACCGCAATCAGTGCACCCTCTTTCCGCTCTGCCTAGATGAAATCATTGACCCTGATAACGATGTCCGTTTCATTGACCTCTTTGCCGAAAGTATCAGCCTCCCGCATTTGCTTTTGTAACCAAACAGTCTCTGTAAAAATAATTAGAAGTTGGGGTGGATGATCACAGCACTCAACCTGCGCCTTATCATGAACCTTGTGGACAAAAAACTGTTGCAAAAGTTCCTGCAGGAGCTTTGGCTTTCCTTTTTTGCTCTTAAAGACTATTTAGGAAGCCATTTTCGGCTTCACTGTTCCATCAATTCTTTTCCGTTCAGGATTAGGGCTGAAAAATCAGCTTCCTTTCATAGGCTTGTATAAAGCGCAAATAGCTTATTTTTATGAGTGCAATGGTAGTTTTTAGACGGACTGCCGTTACCAGCCATTTTAGGACGACAGAAAAACAATGAACATACAAGTTGAATATAAAGACACCGCAGGGACAATTACCAATCAAACACACCGTTTGACAAGACTTGCTTTTGCAAAACATTTGGCAATTGCTGGACAAGGTTATGCTCCACGACCGCAAAAACTTATTCGGACACTTGCTATGTTTTTTCATTATAGCAGTTACATACAACGACAAGCATTTAACAACGACAGATTTTCAGAACCACCAATTCAATTATCTGACCCTACAGAAAAAGGACAATTCTCAAATCTTGCAGGCAAAGCAATTGCGGACTTTCTCTCCAAACGCATTGACCAAAGCATATACACAGTGAATTATGAAGCTGCAATGAGAATTCACAATCCTCCTATTCCGCTTTTTGTAAACGGCAGACAAGTTAGAAGACCTGATTTATTGGCATATACTACAAATTCGCGATTTGCCATAGAAGCAAAAGGATTTTCGGGTGGCTTTGGAACTATGAATAATCATAAAAACCAATCTCAGACAGGTGGCATACGAGTAAATTTTACGGTCGCTTCAGTTTCATATGACTTATAATCAAGTAAAATGTAAAATATCACGACCCATTTAATGATAATGTGCCATACGACAATGAATTGCTAAGACAGCTGACAAAAGAATATTACAGCGGACTATCGGAGTTTTTAAATGAAAAGTATTTTAATAATCGTGTGACAGAAATTCAAGGTGAAAAATTTTATGAAATTGAACTTTCATACAGACCGTTTGAGAAATTATTCCCTGATGAATTTCCGTTCAGACACTTTTGGCATTTTGAATTCCTTGACTATTACAGACCAAGAATTATTATACCGTTTGCTGTTCGAGATTATGCTGAAAACGGTATTACGAATGAAATTAAGCCTTTCATATTTGAGCCAAATGAACAGGAATACAACATATATATAGACAATGACAGAGTTGGACTTCGGATTAGAAGATAAAAAAACGGCTGGTAACACGGGTTTTGCGTCAGGCGGGGTGATGTGTAAACTTGGAGCTTTGTGCTTCTATTTAAGTTCAATGCAGGTTGACAGTTTTGTGCTCCGAAACCTGCCCGAACGCAAAGCCCGAAACCGTCAGACTGTCTAAAAACTAATACACAACCTGTGTGTAAGCATTATGCATACACGTATATAGTTTTCGGAAATTAAGGTATGCAATACATCAAAGGAAAAGACCGCAATCAATGCACCCTCTTTCCGCTCTGCCGCGATGAAATCATTGCCCCTGCTCACGATGTCCGTTTCATTGCCCTCTTTGCCGAAAGTATCAGCCTCCCGGCATTTGCTTTTGTAACCAAACAGTCCCAGGAAAAATAATCAGAAGTTGGGATGGATGTTCACGGCACTCAACCTGCGCCGGAACATGAACTTAGTGGATAAAAAACTGTTACAAAAGTTCCTGTAGGAGCTTTGGCTTTCCATTTTCAGCTGAAAAAGAGGAATGCAAAATTATTTTCGGCTTCACTGTTCCATCTATTTTTTTCGTTCAGGATTAGCACTGAAAAATCAGCTTCCTTTCATTGGGTTGTATAAAGCGTAAATGATCTATTTTTATGAGTGCAAGGATAGTTTTTAGACGAACTCACGTTAGCTGTGATTTTTGGGCGACACTCTGTCAAAAATAAAGTTTCATTATAACGAAACTTTTGCTATATTTGTATAGCATAGACAAAATGCAAGTATGGATAATTACTTTGAGATAGTTTTTTTGAGTGAAGCATTTGAATTTTTGAAATCGCTTGACATCAAACACTCAAACAAGATACTTTACAACATTAGAAAAGCTCAACAAAAACACGACCCAGTACTATTCAAAAAACTTACTGACGACATTTGGGAGTTCAGGACACTTTATCAAGGGGTGCAATAAAGACTTTTAGCATTTTGGGACAAGACTGAGAATACTAATACCTTGGTTATTTCGACACACGGATTTATTAAAAAACGAAGTAAAGTGCCAGACAACGAAATTGACAAAGCAGAGAAACAGCGAACGAAATATTTTAATGACAAATTAAAAAAGTAGAGTATGAAAACATACACATTAGACCAAGTTCAAGACAAAATAATAGGCAAAAAAGGAACGCCAAACCGTGACAGATTTGAATACGAGTTACAAATGGACTTAATTGGCAAAGCTATTAAAGAAAGTAGAAAAGAACGTAAACTGACACAGGAACAACTTGGAGAACTTGTGGGTGTTCAAAAAGCACAAATTTCACGACTTGAAAGCAATGCAAGCAATGTAACAATTGATACATTGATGAAAGTTTTTACAGCATTAAAAGCAAAAGTGAAACTTCAAGTTGAACTTCCCAATGCAAAATTTAATGTGGCGAGATAAAACCACAGCTAACAACTAAGGCTTCGTTGGGTGCGTAGTACCAACAATGAAGCCGCATGTTGAACAGCCTGTCCCGTTATTTGGGAAAACCGGTTAATATGGAGATGTCGTGAAGAAGATTTGAGCTGTACTATCAGGTTTGGGAAACTAAGTTTTCAGAAGGGTTTTCATCAGGTGCAGTATCTGGTGTTTTTCATTTTTAGCAGACACAAAACCCCTTACCCATCCGGCTATGAAAGTTGGACACGCACAGATTGGTTTTCCGTAAAATATTTTTCAGGCGTCCCACGCTTGCCAAACACTTCTATGGTTATCAAGGTGCCGGTTTAATAGCAGAGACACTTTCTGAGCAATGTCTAAAAATTTGCTTCCTGATTTTTCATTTTCAACTCCATCATCTTTGTTTGCTAATTCGTTCACTTCCTATGATGCCCCCCTCAACACTGTATTCAGTAGGATTAGGCACCATAAAGTTGACGAGCCACCAATAACTGTTTATCCATCGCTCCTCGGATAAAGAAGATTAGCATGGTCGTGGCCAGAGACAAATGCTTCCTGCTGATTCAAAGGGCAATGGGGATTTTATTATGTCGTCACCAGGCGGGGTATGAAAAGAGCGAGTGCGGATGTGGGGTTGATGTGCACGGCACTCAACCTGCGCCGGATCATGAACCTTGTGGACAAAAACCTGTTGCAAAAGTTCCTGCAGGAGCTTTGGCTTTCATTTTTTACTCTCAAAGTCGGCTTACAAAGCCATTTTCGGCTCCACTATTCCATCTATTTTTTTTCGTTCAGGATCAGCACTGAAAAATCAGCTTCCTTTCATTGGGTTGTATAAAGCGTAAATGACCTATTTTTATGAGTGCAATGGTAGTTTTTAGCCGGACGGACGTTGTGCGTCACCATCCAAACTATCCACAAGTGGACAAAAAGCAGTAAATTTGGAATATGAAAATTGCACTTCAATACGTTAACGATATGAACGGAGATACTCAAGCCGTCCAGTTGCCACTGACCGATTGGAAAAAGGTGCTTAACAAGCTCAGGAAATATGAGCAAGCTCTAAAACTTCGTTCAGACCTTAAGGAAGCATTTGAAGAGGTTGCTACTCTTAAGAAACAGAAAGGACACAAACAGAAGTTAAACGAATTTCTGAATGAACTTTAGTGTTGTTCCGACAGAAAGGTTTAAAAAGGAGGCGAAACGTCTTTCAAAAAAATTCTCCTCTTTGAAAGCAGAACTTGCGGAACTAGATGAAACGTTAACTAATCAACCAGACATTGGAACACCTTTAGGCAACAACACCTATAAAATCAGAGTTGCAATCAGAAGCAAAAGAAAAGGTAAAAGCGGCGGGGGACGTATCATAACTTATCTTATCAACGAGAATAAAGAAGTTTATCTGTTGACTATTTACGACAAGTCAGAACTGGACAATATTGATGACAAGACACTAAAGAATATCATTCAATCTTTAAACCTGAAGAACTAAAAGGCGAACGCACAACAAGGGGCTTGCTTCTACACTGGCTGAAGGAATAAATATCGGCTTTAGGTTCATTGTTCATCGGCAGTCCTCGCTGAAAGTCCTTTGTTCAGCTTTTGTATTTATCCTCGGTTACAGGTTAGTTACTAGGCCCCGATAGCTATGAGGATTCCAGCGAAAGGTCCATTGAATGCCAGCGCAGCACCAAGCCCTGGACGGCACATTGTCTAAAAACTAATACACACTTTGTGTGTAAATATTATGCATACACGTATATAATTTTCGTAAATTGAGGTATGCAATACATTAAAGGAAAAGACCGAAATCAATGCACCCTCTTTTCGCTCTTCCTCGATGAAATCATTGACCCTGCTCACGATGTCCGTTTCATTGAGCTCTTTGCCGAAAGTATCAGCCTCCCGGCATTTGCTTTTGTAACCAAACAATCTCCGGAAAAATAATCAGAAGTTGGGATGGATGTGCACGGCACTCAACCTGCGCCGGATCATGAGCCTTGTGGATAAAAAACTGTTACAAAAGTTCCTGCAGGAGTTTTGGCTTTCCATTTTTGCTCTTAAGGTCGGCTTACAAAGCCATTTTCGGCTTCACTGTTCCATCTATTTTTTTCATTCAGGATTAAGGCTGCAAAATCAAATCGCTCTCATGGTCTTGTATAAAGCTTAAATGACTTATTTTTATGAGTGCAGTGGGAGTTTTTAGACGAACTGCCGTTACCTGCTATTGGAAAGAACACATTCAAAAGTGAAATAAGAATTGCAAATTCAATATACAGCTGCTAATTCGGACGATGACTTGAAAGGTATTCTTTCATTACAGGCTGAAAATTTACCAAAAACATTATCGGATGACGAAATAAAATCCCAGGGCTTCGTTACCTTAGAACACAGTTTCGAGCTAATCAAAGAAATGAACGAAACGGAGCAACACATCATTGCTAAATCTGATAATAATGTCATAGGCTACACATTATCTATGACCAAAAAAGCCAAACTTGTTTTCCCTATCCTCTATCCAATGTTTGATGTTTTTGACAAAACAGTTTATAACGGAAAAACGATCTCGGAGTATAACTATATCATAGTCGGACAGGTGTGTGTAAGCAAAAAATTCAGGGGACTTGGTGTATTTGACCATTGTTATGAAGCATACAGAAATTTTCATAAGAATAAATATGACTTTGCAATTACTGAAATTGCACAATCCAACTTACGTTCAATCAATGCCCATAAAAGAATTGGATTTTCTGAACTAACAAGGTACACAGACTCAAATAATAATACCTGGATTGTAGTTATATGGGATTGGACAAACAGCAGGTAACAGCCAGTTTGAAGCTAGAGCGGGTTAAGGGCTAAATTAATGTTTACGTCTTCGATTGAGCTAATCAAAAATTTGAGGTGCTGTTAAAGCCATATTCGTAAAGGCCATTTTCGATTTGAGGAATATTCTAATTAATAATTGGCGATGCAGTTAAAGCCCGAAGGGCTTGAATTTGGATGGCACCTGGCGGAGCCGGGGGTGATAAATAGTTATAGAATCAACCCCGGAAAGATTGCACAAAGAATAATGAAAGGCGAAGTTATCCTCAAATCTTTTATCAAAATGTATCCGGAACGAAAAAAAGGAAAGTTTTTTTGATGAATTTAAGCGTCTGTCGATTGAAAATGAAATTGCATTTGATGGAAAATCATCGTTGCCGGTTATGTTATTCAAAATGAGGCCAAAGTCCTTGTTGAGTATGACTTTCATATTGATGTGCACTAAAAGCTGCTTGCAATGTATGAGGAAATTGATTTAGCGTTTAACCCTTAATTAAAGTCATTGAGTGGCAGCCTGGTTAATGAAATGAAAGCATAGAGTGTATTGACAAATCTCCAGTCTTCAGATTTTGAAGCATAGTGTTTTCTGGTATTAAGGGAAGCGTCAAAAGATTCCCGGGAAGACTTAAAGTCAATCATGGCAGCCACCAAAGAGGTCAATAAAGAAAGGCAAAGCATGAGCTATCAAAAGAGAGATTTTGCAAAATCAAAAAACGACTCCACCATGCCTACCCAAACAACAGTTGGGCTCCTGACTACCTTCTTTATGTGGACTGACAAGTTTGGCAATTTCCATCCATAGCTTATGCTTTTGGGTATTGCGCTTTCGTAAATAGCAATCAGTATTGCACTTGACAAGAAACCAGTCAAAAGCAAACCGGAATTTCTTCAATAGACCCAGCAGGACTGGTGTGTAATATATCAATTTTATCTAAATTTATCTCTGTATTTCCATTACGGCTTGTTGGGGCACAAACAGCCGAGGAAATTAAAAACCGTATTTGAAATAATTAGTTTAACCAATGGCTGAAACCTGTCTTAATTGCGGAAACCCTGTAATGGATAACTACTGTTCAAATTGCGGACAGAAAAAGTTTAAACGTATAGACAAGAAATACATTTGGAACGAACTACAATATACTGTATTTCACACGAACAAAGGATTCCTCTATTCAATAAAAAGAATACTCAAAAATCCTGGCAAAACTGCAAGGGAATTCATTGACGGAAGCCGCGTAAACCACTACAAACCCATATTACTGGTTTTTGTATTGAGCGGGGTTGCAACTTTCATTTCTTATAAGATTCTGAATTTAAGAAAGATGATGAGTGATTATTTTTCACAACAACAACAGATGAACTCAAAATTTACGGGTGACTTAATGTCGTTCCTGTCAAGCTATACCTCAATATTAATGCTGCTTTCTGTTCCCCTATTTGCACTGACCACGAAAATTGCTTTTAGAAAATGGGGGCACAATTATTATGAACACATTGTAATGAATGCGTACATCCTTTCATTTTATACGCTGGTAAGTATAGTTTTTGTTTATCCAATCATGTTCTTTTTCAGGAATTCACCGGATACATTTTATAATATCACTCAGGTTACAATCTTACTGGTTCCTATAATGTTGGTGTGGTTTTTCAAAGAGTTCTACAAAGACAAACCATTAAAACCCATCCTTTTAAAGGTACTTGGCGTTTGTGGCCTGACCATCGTAGGTTATTTACTTTTCATAATTCTTGGAGGTCTGGTAGTCTTTGCCATAGCAGTTATGAAAGGACCGGAGGCCTTTGAATATATGAAGCCAAACTAACCAACCATCCGCCAGAAGATAATATGCGCCTCTCCACAGAGTCCGGTTGCCCCATTTTCCGGCACTGTTTAAAAGTTGTATAATCACACCGTTATGCTCTCTCCCTTTACATTTTCAAAACACCTCTGACAATCAGGAGCGGGTATCCTCGTTGTGCAATAGGAAAAGGCTAATTTTATTACAAAAAATATTAAAACCGGGGATGCAACAATAATGCAACTTTGTTATTTTCGGGAAGGGATTTCCTATTAACGGTTCTGCAGAAGCCCAAAATCGCCGACGAAAGTCAAAAAACTGAAAATTCACTCAATCATCACATTGACAAATGAACAATTCAAAATCAATTTTATTCACAGCCTTTTTACTAGCTGGCTCTCATTTGACTTTTGCACAAGTCAATAACGATCCCAATGATGCCAACTTTTCTGCGTACAGCAATTTTGACTTTGTCGCAGGTAAAAAAGTCTTCTTTTATGATGATTTTTCAAACACTTTGGCAAAATGGAAGGTCATCGAACACGATGCGTCGGACGAGGTTGAGTCACCCGGGATAAAGAAAATTAATAATGATGAGTCCCATTGGTTTAAAACACCCAGAAAAGGATTGTTCTTTCCTGTAGATATAAAAAAATTACCGGAAACGTTTACCATTGAATTTGATATGTGGGCAGATATAGATAAAATGAGCGAAATGGAAGGCGGGCTGAACCTGATCTTTGTAAACACTAAAGAGAACAGAGAGGAGTTCAGTATTCACTTCGATGAAAATCCTCAAATTCAATTGGATATACATCCCTCCCAGGAATTGCTTTACTGTATTGCTACAAAAGAAAATGGCAGTGATGAGCGTGTGTTGGCAAGAAAAGAAATTAAAAACGGATGGAATATTGGCCAAAGGCATAGGGTATCTATTTCACGCAATAAGGCTCACATTAAATTATACATCAACGAAAAAAAATTTATTGACTTACCAAATGGCCTGCCCCAAAAAGGAACTTATACATTTATTTTAAGCACTAATATGTGGGGAGACGGGTTATATTTTACCAACTTCAAAATGGCAGAAGGACTTGACCATTCAAATCAATTAGACAATGAAGGAAAATTTGTAACGAACGCTATTTACTTTAATACCAACTCTTCACAAATAAAACCTGAGTCCTGGTCTGCCCTCAGCCAGGCAGCAACAGTCATAAAATCTACCCAGGAAAAAATCACCATTATAGGCCACACAGACAGCGATGGTAGTGAAGAATCTAATCTTCTCCTTTCCAAAAAACGGGCAGAGGCTGTGAAGCAGGCATTGATCAGGAACTTTGATATTGATGCAGAGAAACTTCTGACAGACGGAAAGGGAGAAGGAGTACCGATGGATAATAATAATACATTAGAGGGAAAAGCAAACAACAGACGTGTAGAGTTTGTACTAACTAAATAGTAACTGAGCTTGCCCTTACCTAAAAAAACTTACAGGCATTACTCTATCGCAATTGGGTTAATCACCAGCTCCGTTCACGGCTGCTGCTTTACCAAATATCCCGAACCCATATATTTGGAGAAAACCTTACTTGCATATCAACCAATTGAAAAAGGCAATGTACATCAACCCATTCCTATTAATGACCCCGGCTGGTGAAGGAGGGAACATGCTCCCTTGCATCCATCATTGCAGCCAAAGTACACTTCCGACATCCCTGCTTCATTCAGGCTTTACACAAAACAACAATCCCGGACCAAAGCCCGGGACTGAACCACTATTTGCAATATCTGTCCGGCAGGATTGGCTGCCCTTAAAATTGCTCTAACTTACTAAAGAAGAAATCACCTTCAATCTTCGCATTCTCGTCGCTATCGCTACCGTGAATCGCATTCTCTCCGATGGAGGAGGCATACAATTTACGCACAGTACCTTCAGCAGCCTCGGCAGGATTGGTAGCCCCAATCAGCTTTCTGAAATCTTCCACAGCATTTTCCTTTTCAAGAATAGCAGCGGTGATAGGGCCTCTGCTCATAAACTCCACTAATTCCCCATAAAACGGACGTTCCTTATGTACGGCATAAAACTCACCGGCTTTTTGTTTGGACAAATGGGTCATCTTCATGGCTACAATACGGAACCCGGCCTTATTGATCATTTGCAGGATAGCTCCGGTATGCCCTTTCTCAGTAGCATCCGGCTTTATCATCGTAAAAGTGCGATTGCTCATAAATAAAAATTTGGGCGCAAAGGTAATTTCAATCCACCAATTCAGGAAACCCTTTTCGTTAATGAACCCTCAATGTTTGCACCTTAATAAAAAAATTATTCTCTTATCTTGCAGACCGTTTGAGAACAGTTTTTGAAATATTTCCTAAAGTCTATAACGAAGAAGATTACTCACTTCTTTGCGAGTTGAGTTATGAAGGTATTTCATGTTCGCTCAAGAAGATTTCTGACGGAAAATATTGCGGCGTGGGAGTGTTTCAATTTGACAAGAACACTTCAAAAACCGGTCTGCATGTAGCGCTTCAGATCCTGTTCAACTCGCACCCACTGTTTTCAAAAAATTTTCCTAAATCCACCATTGTATATTCTATTCCGGAAAGCGTACTGGTACCATTCAGCCTGTTCGATAGTGAAAATAGTAGCAACATACTGAACCTTATGTACGGAGACCTGTACGGAAATGGGCATGTCAATACTGATATCATTACCGAGGCGTCTTACTATAATTGTTACCGGATTCCGGCAGAAGTCAGTAAGGTGCTCGACCAACAATTTCCCAATGCCAATAAATGGCACCAGTATTCGGCATTAATCGGGCGCCACTCGTCCAAAGAAAATAAGATGTACGCGATATTTTATTCCTATAAAATCGTTGTGTATGTATTTATAGAAGGGAAATGTCACCTGATGAATACCTTTTCATTTCAGTCTCCCGAAGATGCAGCCTACTACCTGCTCGCAGTAAGAGCACACTCAGGCGTGGCCGACCTGCCACTTGAGCTTTCAGGGTTTATTGAAAAGAGCAGTTATCTCTACAACGAGATTCACAGATATTTCAGTGATATTACCTTTGCTGCCCTGCCCCCACTCTGTGAATACGAAGAGCAGATATTAAGTTACCCCTCACACTATTTCAGCAACCTCTTTTCACTCGACACATGCGGATAATCAGTGGAATTTACGGTGGAAGAAAGATAAAGCCACCTATGAAGATGCCCTATACGCGGCCCACTACAGACGTTGCAAAAGAGGGACTATTCAATATTTTACAAAATAACCGATCATTAGAAGATATTAAGACGCTGGACCTTTTTGGTGGTACAGGCTCTATCAGCTACGAGCTGGCTTCCAGAGGAGCTTCAGACCTCACCATTGTAGAAAATGATGCGCAGATGCACGCTTTCATCACGGAAAATATCAAAATGCTCGGGATTGAAAATGCCCGCGTAATCAGAGATGATGTGTTCCGCTTTATTGATCAATGTACCGAACAATACGACCTGATATTCGCAGGCCCGCCTTATGCGCTTAAAAAGCTCGACGATATTCCGGGGCTTATCTATTCAAAGGATCTACTGGTAAAAGGCGGGTGGTTTATCCTTGAGCACACTCCCGACCATAAATTTGAGAGTCATCCTCTCTTTAAGACTGCTCGCAATTATGGCACCACGGTTTTCTCTATTTTTGTAAACTCATAAAAAAATAAATCTGTTCTCTGTCCGGAGAATAGCGGTAATTGACGGGCTACCTTCAACCCTCACCACCAGGCCAATGCAAAAGAAAGAACTTAGAAAAATATTTAAGAAAAAGCGCCTTGCACTCAGCCATTCGGAAATGGAGCGGATGAACGACCTGATTCTACTACAGTTTCAAACCATTCCTCTTCCTTTCCTCACGGTGGCTCATAGCTATATCGCCTCCGAAAAACATGCGGAGCCTGATACTTCCCTGATCCTCCGGTTCCTCCAATTCAGATATCCGGGTATAATAATAGCAGCCCCAAGGATTGACGCCGATGGCACAGGCATGAGCCATTACATCATCACTAATTTCGATCAGTTAGAACTAAACAAGTTTGGAATTGAAGAGCCTTCGGGAGGCAAGCAGATCGATCGCGTAGAAATTGATCTGGTATTGATTCCCATGCTTGCCTTTGACGCACAGGGATACCGTGTGGGGTTTGGGAAAGGGTACTACGACCGTTTTCTTGCACATTGCAGGAAAGATACCCTTAAGATAGGACTCAGCTTCTTCGCACCGGTGGACCGCATTGAAGACACTGATCCACATGATATAAAACTGGACTATTGTTGCACCCCTGAAAGGACTTATAAATGGTAATAATCATGCTGAAAAAACTAAGGCGCTTCCTATTTCCCTTCTCATTACTCTACGGGTTTGGCACGTCGGTCAGAAATAAACTTTATGACAGCGGCAAGTTACATTCAGTAGAATTTGATCTGCCTGTAATCAGCATTGGAAACCTTTCTGCCGGAGGCACGGGCAAGACACCCATGACCGAATACCTGATTCAACTCCTGAGCCCGGGTTTTCAACTCGGCGTGCTGAGCCGCGGATACAAGCGAAAGACAAAAGGATTTGTGCTCGCCTCGCCTGAGTCCACTACAGCAGACATCGGAGACGAACCCATGCAGCTACATGAAAAATTTCCGGAAGTAACAATTGCCGTAGCCGAGATAAGAGTAATGGGTATTCCTTTTATGCTGCAGGCCCATCCCGGAATAGAAGTGATTCTACTGGACGATGCATACCAGCACAGAGCCATTAAAGCCGGTTTGCAAATCCTTTTAACTGATTACACCAACCTTTATACAAGAGACCTGCTTTTACCGGCAGGAAACCTGCGCGAATCGGCCTCGGGCAGCAGCAGGGCCGACATCATCATAGTGACAAAATGTAATCCGGAAATGACGAAGGATGAGAAAGAAAAAATTGCGACAGAACTAAATCCCCTCCCCCACCAAAAACTTTATTTCACTAAAATTCGCTACGGAGTTCCCTACCATTTTATTTCAGGAGAAGAATTACAACCGCAGAATCAGGAGGTAATGCTCGTGTGTGGAATAGCAAACCCTCGTCCATTCATCAAAGAAGCAGAAACCCTGTTCAGGCTCGCAGAGAAGATGACTTTTGGCGACCATAATGCCTTTTCCCAGTCTGACATTAAAAATATTGTAAGCCGCTTTGAGAAGTTGAACCGCGACCACAGATTATTACTCACTACGGAAAAGGATGCAGTCCGGCTGAGGAAGTTTGAAAAAGATCTCCAACACCTACCACTATATGTCTGGCCGGTGAAGCATGAATTTCTCTTTGACGAAGGCCCTTTATTCGACAATCAAATACTGCTTTTTTGCGAGGGATTCCATAAAGCAATATGAGTATTATCCACACAAAGAAAAAAAGTATGTTTCTTTTAAATTAATCGCCTAATTTTGAGGCCATAATTCTACAAAACAGTACTTATTATGCAGGAAAATAATGAAGAAAAAGTAGCTTACAAAGGTATTCTCCTGGCCACCGTTTGTGGCATCCTATTTATGCTATTTTTCTACGCAATCAACGGTGGATTATAGTCATAGTGCGAGTTTCCTTTCCGTTGAATTACATTTGAATCATTTCAACCCAATCTCCGGATATACCCCTAACGTGCATTTGCATGAATATGTGCATATTATATCCGGCCTTTTCATAATGTACTGCGAAATTCCAGACTAACAGCCCTATTTAATCCTTCCTGAGCGGGCAGATACGATCCATAACCTTGTGAAAAAAGCAGTCCGTGCAGCACCACCATTTCCCAACCTGCCAGGCTGAAAATCACTGAAAAGTACAACCGTTGATTATCTATTAGCTATATCGTATCTATAAGGATATAACTGAACTAAACGACTCCACCTTCTTTTGGGTATTATTCACCTTTCCTTTTACCCGGCTGAAAAAGAAACGACCGTTACATTCATTTTCTTAACGCCACACAATGAACGGCGGTCAGTGAGGGTGGGTCAATACTTTCTAATATAGCCCGTCCAGGTGGAGTTAAAACCCAAAGAGCGTATCGTGTATTTATTACTCTTCCCTTGAGGTAAAGACTATGAAAGACGTATTCAGTAGGGGCTTTAGCCACATATTAAATAATGTAACAGGGCAACAATGATTTTTTATTATTGTTGTCCGATTAAGTTGGGTTAAAGGCCACTGGCTTAGGTTTCATATTTATTATCCTACCCTTTAGGGTAGGGCTATGAAAATCTTACTCAACAAGGGCTTTAGCCACATTTTAAATAATGTAGTCGGACAATAATAATTTTTTATTATTTCTGCCAAAGGTAAAATTGCAGGCCATATTGATCAATTTGATTTGATACTTTACCGCACTAAAAAGGAAAAGCCGGAGCTAAAATCCTTTGTTGATCCTTCCTGCTCTGGCAGAAAGCAACCACAACCCTGCGAAAGTGAGCAGTCCATTCAGCACCAACATTTCAATTCCAATCTGGAAAGCGCCGAGGAACCGGTATCCATACAAATGAATCAGATAGCAGACTACAGGCGCGGCAAGGCACACCCCTAGTGTACCATACCCTTTAGGCAGATTGCGCCTGGTAAGCAGGCCAAAGCCAAATAACCCTAGAAGCGGCCCATAAGTATAACCGGCTATCCGGAGCAGTACATCAATGATCGACTTGTTGTCCACCAGCTTGAACCCAATGATGCAAACGAGGAATACAAATGTGAACGACAAGTGCACAGCTAACCTTGTCTTCTTCATTGAACCTTCGTCCATCCCTTTTCTACGCAGCCCCAGAATATCGAGACAGAACGAGGAGGTGATAGCCGTGATAGCTCCATCCGCACTCGGAAAAAGAGTGGAAATAATCCCTATTACAAAAACTATAGAGACCCATGTAGGCAGATAATTCAGGGCCACCTCAGGAAACAGATCATCTCCTTTCATCTCCAGAATATGTGTGGCAGCCATCACGTAGAGAAGCCCCCCTAAGAACAGAAACACCAGGTTGACGATTACCATAATAGTGCTGAAGGTGAAAATATTTTTTTGTGAATTTTTCAACTTGCTCACACTGATATTCTTCTGCATCATTTCCTGATCAAGTCCGGTCATGGCAATGGTGATAAATGCACCTCCGACAATTTGCTTCAGCCAAAATGAGCTGCTATTCACATCACCATTAAAAATCTTAGTATATCCATTCAGCCGAAGGCTATCCACTGCCTGTGCGAATGAGAAATCCATGTACTTCATCACATAAATCACACATACCACAAGCGCGGTAAGCATAAATACTGTTTGCAAAGTATCAGTAAACACAATCGTCTTTACCCCACCCTCATACGTGTAAAGCAGAATCATCAGTAGCGTTATAGAAGTAGTTACCCAAAAAGGTACGCCCATTCGATCCAGAATAAAAATCTGCAATACATTGATCACCAGATACAACCTGGCAGTGGCACCCAACACTCTGGATATGATAAAAAAGAGTGATCCGGTTTTGTAGGCTACCATCCCCAAACGCTGATTGAGGTAATCATAAATAGAAGTGAGTTGCATTCTGTAATACAAGGGTAGCAACACAAAAGCAACTACAAAATAACCCAGCCAATACCCTATAACAATCTGAAAATAACCAAAATGATTAGCTCCGACTGTGCCCGGTACGCTCAGAAAGGTAACTCCCGTCATAGAAGTTCCTACCATGCCTAATGCCACCAATATCCAATTACTATTCCGATTGCCGATGAAAAAAGAATCATTATTAGCATTCCGACTGGTGTACCATGCTACAAACAACAACCCCACGAAATAAATCACTACAAACGAGAACAATAAAAATGGTGACATTGGCCAATAAAAATAAATTCCCTGCAAAGAAAGTATAGTTATACTAAAGCTCCGCAGAATTGTCAAATTCGGTTTTGATGAATCGCTACCACCAAAGGCCAAGTGAGTATCCTTTTGATGATTACGCCAAGACTTTTACATGCCGGTTAGCAAATGCAGCTGATAATTTTTCAGATTGTATTTTTGTCTCCTTCTCAAACCAAATAATAGAATGATCGGAATACCCGAATATACCACTGCAGAAAAAGCGATTGAGATAATCCAATCCGGTAACCGTGTCTTTGTGCATGGAAGTGCGCAAACCCCTACCCACTTGTTGCAAGCCCTTGCGAGTGCAGACAAGAGACTGCAAGACGTAGAAATTGTTTCAATCACAATGCATGGCAATATTCCTTTTGCCAAAAAAGAACTGGCAGGTAGTTTCAGAGTAAACTCACTCTTTGTTTCAGAAGGTGTGCGCCAGGCGGTTAATGAAGGCTTTGGTGATTATGTACCAATATTTCTGAGTGAGATACCGATTCTCTTTAGAAAGGGGCATCTGCCGATAGACGTAGCCATTGTACAGGTATCGCCTCCAGACAGTCATGGATTCTGTTCGCTCGGGCTGTCAGTTGACATTGCCTTTGCCGCAGTGGAAACCGCGAAATATGTAATCGCACAAGTAAACCCAAATGTTCCACGTACGCTCGGAGACAGCCAGATTCACCACACCAGATTTCATGCAATGGTGAGCTGCGAAGACAGTCTGCATGAACTAAAACCAAAGGCGTTAACCGATGTGGAAATCGCTATTGGTAAACACGTGGCCTCACTGATTGAAGACCGAAGCACAGTACAGTTAGGAATCGGTGCTATTCCCAATGCGGTATTGAAGACACTTTCCGGTCATAAGGATTTGGGATTACACACTGAAATGTGTTCTGACGGAGTGATAGAATTGATTGAGAAAGGAGTGATTAATAATAAGTATAAAAAAATACGTCCACACGTAAGCGTTACATCATTTGCTTTAGGCAGCAGAAGGTTATATGACTTCGTGGATGATAATCCCTCTTTTAATTTCATGGATGTTTCCTTTGTGAACGACCCTACGGTAATTCGGAAAATAGATAAGATGGTTGCTGTCAACAGCGCTATAGAAATAGATTTCACGGGGCAGGTCTGTTCCGACTCCATCGGCCCATATCAGTTTTCGGGGATAGGTGGCCAGATGGATTTCCTCAGAGGGGCGGCGCTGAGCGAAGGGGGAAAGCCTATTCTGGCTATTCCATCACGCACCGGAAAGGGAATTCCTCGTATTGTGCCCTTTCTGAAACATGGTGCTGCCGTAGTAACCACACGCGCTCATGTGCACTACGTGGTTACTGAGTATGGAATAGCCTATCTCTATGGCAAGAACCTGCGACAGAGAGCAAAAGCACTTATTAATATCGCGCATCCCGATGATCGGGAGGCACTCGAAAGAGCAGCCAGAGAGAGGTTTAAGGTTTTCTGATTAAATCGCAGCAAAAGTCTTTCCGCTACAGGAAACTATTCATTATCTTTAGAATAAATTATTTCAGACTGCATGAAGCTATCGAAACCGGTTACTGCTCACACACTAAAGCGTCGGGAAATCCGGCTGGAGTGGGTGTTAGTAGCTATTGCAGCGTTAAGTTTTGCTTTAATAGGCGCTGGAATATATTATCAGAATCGCGGTATCAGCCACGACAATGTACTTGTGCCACTTTTATTCCTCCTCTACAGTATCTTTTTCTTTTTGATTGGATACAACGGAATAACCGGAGGGGCAATATTGCCAAAGTGGTTCGGATCCTTCTTTCCTTACAAACAAAAATTGAAGGCGGGAAATAAGCTGGTCATCAATGTAGGGAAGGTGACCGTTGGCCTGGCAATATTCCTGTTTATTCTTTGCGTCTTATCTGCGCTAATACAATAATATCAAATCAATTTTCATTATACCTCATCCTGGCGCAAGCGTCTCGCTTGTGCCTTTATCCATCATAGCGCAAGCATCTCGCTTGTGCCTTCCTGAAATTTCTTACCCATCCTGGCGCAAGCATCTCGCTTGTGCCTTCCTGAAATTTCTTACTCATTGCATTAAAGACAACCAATTATCCTGCAAAAGTTCCGTGTTTTTCTTATGTTAAAATAGAAGCGGACGCTTGGCTAGAAAGTTTTTTATTTATGTTAAGGAAACTGGTTTTGTCCCCGAAAAAGCAACCGTATCCCAATAGTAACCCGGAATCAACCTTCAAAAGAAATTGCCAGATAATTTGCTGAACCCCTTTTAAAAGACATTTACATCTTCTTGCAAAAATGGTAGTCTTTAATTTTTGTTTTACTTTTATCCTTACAATTGTTAAACCTTCCTTTATTTTGACTGGAAGAAAATGTCGGATACCACACATACCCGTGACGAGGATTTATTCCTTTCTGTTCTGAAAAGAGAAGATAAGGAAGCATTTACGGCACTTTACAATAAGTACAGTGAACCATTATACTATAACTTGTTGAAAATGGTAAAAGATCCAATTCTTGCTGAAGAAATGGTTCAGGACATTTTCACCAGAATTTGGCAAAAGAGAGGGTCTATCCAAATTGCTTCCTCCTTTTCAGGATACTTATTTCGAGTAGCCCGAAATTGTGTAATTGACTTCTTTAGAAATGCACAACGTGATAAAAAGCTTTACCATAAAATTCTCGACAAAGCAACCGAAAATTACACCCACGTTGAGGAACATGTAAGTTTTAGACAATGGGATCAGCAAATCCAGCAGGTAGTCAATTCTCTTCCTGAACAGCAAAGAAAAGTGTATCAACTATGTGTGCTTGAAGGCAGAACTTATAAAGACACATCTGTAATTCTTAATATTACACCAAACACTGTGAATGAATACCTTGTTAAAGCAAGAAGGAAAGTTAAAACCCTTCTTCAAGAACAATATGGTGAATCGAGTATTGTGCTGCTACCAATCCTTGTAGCCTCTCTCAATGGTCTGTGAAATAAAACCAATCTGCAATTCTTTGGAAGAGCCCGGAAAATAATTCCACGGTTAAATAGTGCTTTACAACTCCATTTCTATCCCCTTTTTCAGTAATTCCGCCAAGATCCCTAATTCAAACTAATGCTTTTACCCCTATTTGTTTTTCCTGAATTCGAAAGCTTGGCCCAAATTCTTTCAGATACTTTGTGACGCATCCCCTAACTTTTTTTTTAAAACCGTCTTTATTAAAAGAGCCCTAGTGAAAGAAGATAAAAATCTGGAGAGAATTTTTAAAAAATATCTGGAAAACAAATGTTCACCTGACGAATTGGAGTGGCTGGTAAGTCGCCTTTCTGAGCGAAACCTAAAGGGCACAGAAGATCCAATTTACAACCAGCTTACAAAAGACCTTTCCAGGAATATTGACCCTGAATTGAAAAAAAACCTCCAGAAGAGATTACATAATATACTGGAATCTGAAGAAAAAATTAGCTCTCAATCATATCAGAAAAGCAGCATAAGAAGAATAGCCGCACAACCCTATATAAAATATGCAGCAGCAGTTTTATTAATCACCCTTTCTACTACAGCTTACTTCTTATCAAGAAACACGCCAAAATCTACATCACTGCAAACAACCTCTATAGCCACTGATAGAATTCCTGAAATAAAACCCGGAGAAGAAAAGGCCATTGTCATTCTAGCTGACGGGAAAAAAGTAGTTTTAGATAAAACACATTCAGGCGAAATAGCGAATGACGGCCATTCAAGAATAACTATCAGCCATGGAGAAATATCATTTGAAGCCGCAAAGTCACTTACGCCTACTAATTCAATAGTTCCACGCTTTAACTCTGTAGTTACGCCCAACGGTGGGACTTATTTGGTTCACCTGTCCGACGGGAGTAAGGTATGGCTCAATGCGGCTTCATCTCTTAAGTTTCCCGAAAATTTTTCACCGACCGACAGGTTGGTTGAATTGAATGGAGAAGGCTATTTTGAAGTAGCCCATGATGCATCACGTCCTTTTCGCGTAAAAGTAGATAATATGCAAGTAGAGGTACTTGGAACACGTTTTAATATAGATGCTTACCGCGATCAGGGAGAGATTCTTACTACGCTGGTAGATGGCTCTATCAGGGTCAATGCGAACGGTAATAATAAAACTTTAAATCCCAGAGAACAGATCTCATTAAAAGGCGATTTATTCAGTGAAATCAAAACCGGAGTAAATACAGATCGCATAATTGCCTGGCAACAAGGCAATTTTGATTTCACTAATGAAACCCTAAGCCAGGTTGGTAGGGATTTGAAAAGGTGGTATCAAATAAATATCAAAATAGATCCTGCCCTATCAGACAAGCATATAAGTGGCGTAATATCCCGAAGTAACAACCTTTCTGCTATTTTGAATATGCTAGAATTTACTATGGGTATTCAATCGAAAATGGCAGATGACAGTGTGATCCTTTATAAAAACTAAAACGAAAAAAGACAACACAGGAAATATGAACCCATTGCAAAGACAACCTTTACATACTAATAGGTATCATTTAAACAAAAGACCAGGTAATAGCAAAACAAGATATTCTAAATTCAGAATGATTTTAGTTTTTTTTCTATTTACTAATCTTCAACTTTTGGGAAATGGATACTCACAAGGAATCACAATAGTCAGACAAAATACTACTATTGACGAGATTTTCAGAACTATCCATCAACAAACAGGTTACGACTTTATCTATAATAGTGAAGTCGTACGACCATCCACGAGAATCAATATCAACGTTGTGAACGCTTCAATAAATGAGGTGTTACGTAACTGCCTGAAAGGCCTCCCCGTAGTCTATTCAATAGAAGGTAAGACAATTATGGTTCGCGAAAAGTCAAAAGCAAACGCTACAAGCGAAAATATCATTGAGATACCCTTAACTGCATCAATTATAAAAGGTAAAGTTGTGGGATCTGATGGTAAACCTCTTGGGTATGTATCAGTTCAGGTACAGCAATCAGGAATCACCGTTCTGGGCAAGGCAGATGGCACTTTTGAGATCCCGGTTGAAAACCTTCTGGAAGTCACATTCACAGTAACCTATGTCGGAAAGTCACCGGTTACCAAAACAGTCAAAGCCTCCGAATTTGATGTTTTCCAATCTATTATCCTGCAAGACCTTAGCCTTAAGCTCAAGAATGTGGAAGTAAATGCAGTGCGTAAACGTACACTATCCTCTAACTCTTCATTTGTTTTTGATCGAGAAGCTATTGAACAGACACAAGCGTTAAGTGTAGGCGACGTATTAAGATACCTGCCAGGGCAGTCAATAGTTAGATCAGGGGTAGGGCTTCAGGGAGCCAACGTGATTACCTTAAGAGATGCCGCACCACCAAATTCAATGCAAAGTCTCAATAATGCATTTGGTATTTCGGTACAGGTGGATGGGAATGTCATGGATAATAACTCCAATATGCAAACCATGAATCCCAACAGAATGGGGTTCTTCTCCGCCAACAATATTTCCACCCCAAATACGCTGGGTGATTTAAGCCTAAAGAATGGCACCTTGAATAACAATTATATAGGAGACGTGGCAAATAACGGGGTGGACCTCCGCAATCTTCAAGCTGAGAATATTGAAAGCATAGAAGTGATTTCAGGTGTTGCATCTGCGAAATATGGGGATTATAATACAGGCGTGGTTATCATTAATACTCAGGCAGGGGTAACTCCCCTTAGGGCCAGTGTCCGCACAAACGAGGGCACTCAGAATATTGGCCTAAACAAAGGTGTACGTATTAGCCCAAAGTTTGGTGTTGTTAACTTCAGCCTCGATTATTTGAACAGTAATGACGACCCCCGTAATAAGTTGAAAGCTTATAATCGTGTAGGGGGAGGAGTTATATGGACTTACAACAATAAGAAGAAAAATTTTTTCCGAAATACACTTAACATCAGTTACAACCAGACTCTGGACCATACACGACGTGATCCTGACGATGGCAATGAACGTATGTCTAAGTTCAGTAACTGGTCTCTCAGGATGACCGACCGCGCAGAAATCATTTTCAAAAAACCATGGCTTTACAATATATTGGCTCAGGCAAGTTACAATATCGGACGTCAGGACTCTTACTCGCAATACTACCTAAATACTCGACCTGTTATGGGGGTAACAAACAGTGAAATAACTGGCACCTCAGAGGGTATCTATGTGCCGGGATATTACTTAGCTGTACAGCAAATTATCGGTGAACCCGTTAGTGCATCCGGGAGGCTGGAAGCAAACACATTCCTAAAAATCAAGAAAGTAACATACAAGATCACACTGGGAGCTAACTTTAATTATAACGCCAACAAAGGTCCAGGGATAATTGTATTCTCCGACCGACCCAGGTTCTACCAGACAGGTAATAAGAGTGATCGAGCCCGTTCATTTAACAATGTACCTACACAGAGAAACGTTGGATTCTACCTTGAAAATGTCATCACTACAAAAATACTCGAACGTAGTTTTAATCTGAACGCAGGCTTACGCGGAGATATACAGCATGGCTTTTTTAACATCTCACCGAGAATCAATAGTAACTGGCGGATTTCCAACAAAGTTAATTGGAGTCTCTCATATGGCATCGCCACTAAAGCCCCAAGCCTTTCTCAAATAAGTCCTGGCAATGTATATGTAGATATCCCTCTGGTAAATGCCTACACAGGAAATGCTGACAAGAGTGTGTATCTGGTGCACACAGAAGTTATAAAAACAGAAAACAAAAATCTAAAACCTTACAAGAGTAGTACACTGGAAACAGGAATTTCGGTGAACATAAAACCTGTGCATGCTTCTCTATTCTTATTCCAAAGGTTAGTTGCTAATGGGTTTGCTTCTTTGAGCCAGATAATACCGGTCGTATTACCTAACTATACTGTAACAAACGTACCAAATGAAAAACCCCTATATAGTGAAGATGGTACCTATAAGACTTACAATGTTACATATAGTCGTGTCACCAATGGTAACTATAATAAGTCAAGGGGTATCGAACTCTCGCTTAGTTTTGATAAAATAGAAGCCATAGCCACTTCTTTTAATTTAAGTTCGGCATACTATCATAGCTATTATAAAAACAGCAACGAGCAGATTTCAACACCCTCTGATGCCGGTAGTATAGACTACACCAAGCCCGCTGTCTATGGAGTTTACAGGAATCAGGAGTCAGTTTCAGAGAACATAAAATCAACTCTTACTTCAAGTACGCATGTGCCTGCATTGCGTATGGCAATTCTTGTAACAGGGGAGTTTTTCTGGCTTAACAAGACCAGAAACCTGCCAACCAGCGCCTATCCAATCGGTTACATGAATAAAGACCTTGAGTTTTTCCCATTGGATACCAAGCAGGCCCAATTACCCGAATATGCACATTTACTCAAGACGGCTTCTGACCAAAACCTCGTTTACCGCCCTTCATTTATTTATACAAACATACACATGAGGCTAAGCAAAGAAATTGGAGATAATCTGAGGTTTGCCTTTAACAGCTATAACCTTTTCAACATAAGACCAGTTGAGGATAAAAGCGGCTCCATCACTTATTTCAACGGTCGACCTTCATTCGGAGCAGAGCTAATTCTTACCATCAAATAAATTATCAGGCATGAAGACAAGACACTATATTATCATTACTATCAGCTTACTTTTCTCACTTTCCTACGGATGCAGAAAAATTGAATTAGGAGAGGATATCAAAGCCCTTGACGTTACCGTTCGTGTAGCTTATGACACATCAAAAGGAAATTTCTCTTTACCGATAGAAGGTATCAATATTAAGCTCGAAAATCTTTGGAACGGAAAGATCAATCAGATCAAAACCAATCAAAATGGGTTGGCAGAATTCGGTAATATCAGTGCAGGTGTATATAATATAATGGCTACGCTCACTATTCCCAAAGAGGACTTCCAAAACTATACCGGACAGTTCTCCGAAGACGATGTAACCCTAAACGCCTCAATGAACAGTGTTACCTTGAATAACCAGACAAATGCTATCCTGGATTTGCAGATGAAACTGGGACGAATTGGCGGCCTTGTATTAAAACAAATTTACTATGCTGGTAGTGACACCAGAAATGGGGCATCTTTCAGGGACCAGTTTATCGAAATTTATAACAACTCCAACGAAGTTATATATGCCGATAGTTTATACATAGCCCAGGTATGGGGTACTAATACAGCCAACCCTGACCTGTCTAAAGGATTCTACTTTACTTCAGGACCAATGATAGGACAATTTAATTGGTCAAAATCGATAGGAATGCCAGCGGGAATTAACGCAAGTGAGGACTACTTTTACCCCAAATCACTCTATAGGATACCAGGTAATGGCACTGATTATCCAATCCAACCAGGAGAAAGCATCATCATTGCCCAAACCGCTGTAAACCATAAGGCACCCTACTCGAACAGCACAGGAGGGTCAATAGAAATCAAGGATCCATCTTTAACCGTAGATCTTAGCCATGCCGACTTTGAGGTGTATCTGGCACCATATCTGGCAAGTCCACTCGCCTCCGATATCGACAATCCGGCAGTACCTGATTTAATTATGCTGGCCTATAGTGGTAAAGACTGGCTTCTCGACAATCCGGGCAGAGATGGATATATCATATTTAAGACTGACAAGGATATACCTTCAACTTTTCAAAAATATCCTGATCCTGCACAACTTGCAATTACCCAAAACACAACATTGTATTATCAGATTCCGCTTTCTTATGCAATTGATGCAGTAGAGATTCAGCCAAATGCGCCAACATCCAGAGTGCCAAAAAGGCTCTATAGCGAATACGATGCAGGCTTTACCTTCTGCCCCGCAGGATCCTATTCTTCACAATCTGTAATACGAAAAACCTCCAAAATTGTGAGCGGCCGAAGGATTCTGATAGATACCAACAACTCCACTAACGACTTCGACTATTTGGAGAAAGCTGAACCAAAGGCTTTTAAATAATTGCAAATTGGTAATGATCTAATTTAAAATAAATGAAATACAAAACTCTTTTTATACTTTGCTTCCTCCTTCTTTCCGGTAAACTCCTGAAAGCACAGGATATTTCGCAAAAGTTTTCAGACTTATTCCGAAGCCATTATGATTACTATTCTGAAAAAGTACTTACCCATCCATTTCTTAAAGTCGAAAACTATGCTCTCATATCTGCAAGCTACACTTTAAGAGGTGACGGGTTCAATGCACGACAGGATGGCGACAAAGAAAAGAATGTACGCTTTTTTACTGAAGGCACGCGGCATCTGGGCAAATTTAAAGTCAGTGGTGTTTTTTCCTATGCCCACACATTACGAGACAGTGTCGCCTATTCTTTGGGAGACCATGATGGAGCATCGCCATTTTATTTCTTCGCAGGCGCAAAGGGAAATTGGGAAATAAGTAAGTACAACCTAAATGGAATAGTTACACGTTCACTCATAAATAACAAACTACTTATTTCCGGAGGTGGGAAATTTATGGCTGGCAACTCCTGGAGAAGTAATGATCCAAGAATGGAAAACTTTAGTCACGATCTGAGTGCTTCCCTGGCAGGACACTATAAAATGATGGATAAACACACAATAGGGATTTCAGCCACTCTGGGCGGAATATCACGTGAAAACTCTAATGAATACCGCAATAAAGATTATCAGGATAACCTGCAAAATATGAAGTATATAAATTTCATTAACTATGGGTATGGACTAAATGTTATCCAAAATACCGGACGCGAAATCTTTACTTATACTGATAAATATGCCTTTGGAGGCATATATAATGGCGAGTTTGATTTTGGCTCAGTTACCCTAAGCGGTGAGATTGAAAACCAATATTCAAAATATGTTAGAAAGCCCAGCGAATCTGCAAGTGCCAACTATGTATATGGAAAGTTTGATGAGCAAATTAGATCCCTATCACTATTTTGGAGAGCCGTACCTGGAGAAAAAATTCAATGGAATACTCTTCTAAAATTCGTTCAGGATTATGGCACTGATTTTAACCGAATACTCGGTGGGCATAATTATACTTACTACCATAAAACACTATCACTAAAACCTGTTGCAGGATTTATGAAAAATGGGCAAATCCGTTCTGAACTCTCGCTTATTTTAAGTTCAGACAGATTGTTCAGATCCGATGGAACCACCTCTCATAAGGCCGACTATCAAAACACAACTGCAGGACTCAGGGGCTCATGGTATTCAACTGAATCAGCCCACGGATCATTTCTTAAGATCTCAGCTGCTTTTGCACACAGATTTAATAACAAGGCTATTGCCAGAGCCCCTAAAAGTCAGGAGAACACTTTCACACGCGATGTCATGTATTACGATTATTTTTATAATGGTGCTTCTACCAACACACTTAATCTAAATGCACTCTACAACTTTAGAATAAGAAACACAGGCTTCTTCCTCGGTATTAATTATGAGTTCCTAAAAGCAAAACTTCCAAATGCCGGATTTACAATAAATGAAAAGCCTGGTACTTCAAGAAATATTATGCAACTAAATGCAGGCTTTACTCTCTAAAACTAACTCGCCATGAAAAAAATCATAATTTTATTCGCACTCTCAATTACCGTAGGGATAATCTACTCATTTCAGGCTAGTCCCAATAAGGTAATTACCTCTAAAAATTTTTCTGATAGTCTGAGAAAAGTTTATTCCGGCCCCATCGAAAACTGGCCTAAGCCAAACATTGATCCCGATCTAATCAATTATCGGGAGTTAGGAATTTTACCTGACAGTCCACTGAAAGAAAAAGAAGACTCTTTGAAACCTCTAATTGAATTAGGGCGTGTACTTTTCTTTGATCCAAGGCTCAGTGGATCAGGACAAATTTCGTGTTCTTCATGTCATGCCCCAAGCCTTTCCTGGACAGACGGACTTGTAACCGCACGAGGACACGACCATCTTTTGGGCGAGAGAAACACTCCTACCATATTAAATGTTTGGACATACGAGAAGCTATTCTGGGATGGCAGGGCTAACTCATTAGAAGATCAGGCGCTTGGTCCTATTAATAGTGAAATTGAAATGCACGGTGACTTCGGAGCTATCATTAGCAGACTAAAACGAATCAAAGGCTATCTGACAAAGTTCGATTCTGCCTATGGCTCCTCTGATATTACCCCGGGAAAAATAACCCATGCCCTTGCAACCTTCCAAAGAACAGTGATTAGCAGAAAGTCAAGATTTGACCAATTTCTGGAAGGCAAATCAAATGCATTGACAGATCAGGAGATACGAGGATTACATTTTTTCAGAACTCAGGGCAGATGTATCAATTGCCATAACGGACCTTTATTTACAGATGGTCAATTTCACAATATAGGCCTTACCTATTATGGAAGAAAGTATGAGGACCTTGGACTTTATTTGACGACTAAAAACCCTGAGGACGTTGGGAAGTTCAAAACACCTTCTCTAAGAGATGTAGGAAATACAAGGCCTTATATGCACAACGGTCTTTTTGAAGAACTCTTGGGTATTGTAAATATGTATAGTAGTGGAATGCCCCAACCAGCTAAAACACCGGAACAAAAGAACGACCCCCTTTTCCCAAAAACCTCAAAGCATATCCAGAAATTAGACCTTAGTATGGATCAGCGGAAAGACATTGTAGCTTTTCTGGAGGCCATCACCACCACCCCACTACGGGTGAGAGCCCCCGAATTACCAAAATAAAAATTGCTTTTTAATCACCCTGTCTTTAACTTTAAAAAAAGAAAAAAATGAAAAAAATCGTATGTAGTATTGCCACTTTATTCCTCCTTGGAATTGTAACTGCACAACCTCCGGCGGGCGACGCCCTCATTGGCGATTATTATGGATCAAAAGTGACGGCCGGAAAAACAATCAAGGCAAAAGCACTCATGACAAACATGCAAAAAGCAGAGAACAACACTGTTGAAAATGCACTTATCGAGGGAACCGTCCTGGAAGTATGCCCTAACAAGGGATGCTGGGTAAAATTACAACTGGATAACAAGGAAGTAGCCACCGTGAAAATGAAGGGTTATTCTTTCTTCGTACCTCTAGCCTTAAAGGGTAAGCGTGTTAAGATTGATGGAAAGGCAGAAATTGCAACCACATCTGTAGAAGAACTGAAACACCTGGCAGAGGATGCTAACAAACCACAATCAGAAATCGACGCAATCACAAAACCCAGGAAAGAAGTAAAAATCCTTGCCAGCGGTATTGAAGTAGTAAAATAAACGGCAGACTTCTCAAAGTAATTGAATCCCGATAGCTTCCCTGTCGGGATTTTCTTTTGTAACTCACTCAGCCTGCCAAATATCCATACATTCGCATATCGCTGCTTTTATAGAGTTAATTATTTCATGCACACATTAAAAGCGAGAATCTAGCAACCATAAATTCATTTTTCATTTCCTGTCAGAAAACCTCAGATATTTGACTGTTCGGAAGATTTTAAAACAAACAATGACACAAGATTTTCAGACCCGGTCACATTCAACAAACAAAATGACTTCACTCTCGTTGCAGATATTGCATGGGTTATCACAGATAATGCTTCAGAAGAACCCGCTCACAGGAATCTTAATCCTGATTGCCATTACTGCCAGTTCTCTCACCGCCGGAATAGCCACACTATTTGCCACTATCTGTGGCACTGCAACTGCGTTGTGGATAAGCAGGGATCGACAGGCTATCTGTGACGGCCTGTATGGGTTTAACGCGGCACTGGTAGGTGTGGCGCTTGCCGTCTTCTTTAAGCCGGTTTTAATTATCTGGATATTTATCGCTGCCGGAGCGGCCTGCACCACCCTGATCCACCACTTCTTTATCAGAAAAAAAGTCCCGGCCTTCACACTCGCATTCGTGTTAGTAACCTGGATTATTTATTATTCGCTCCGTACTTATGCCCCCCAACTGATGAATACCCCCTCGGCGGATGTTTCGGTTAATTACGCTGAAATATACTTCATCCCACTCAGAGGATTTGCTCAGGTTGTTTTCCAATCAGCTATTATCAGTGGTATCCTGTTGGTCATTGGGGTGGCGTTGCACACCCTAATGGGTGCATTATATGGAATCTTTGCGGCCGTCGCTGGCACCTTAGTAGCGTATTACCTTGGAGCCCCCGAAGCAGACATATTGAATGGCTTATTCGGATATAATGTAGTGCTCTGCGCACTGGCATTTTCAGGGAAAAAGATAAATGATATTCCTTTTGTTGCAATGGCCGTTATCCTTGGAATACTTTTTAACCAACTGCTTGGCAATACCGCCGTCCTGCAACTGACTTTCCCGTTTGTCGTAGCTTCTTTTATCACACAGACTATTAAAAGCACCTTGCAAAGGCAATAGATATATCGTTATATCATTGTACGGCTAAGATGGGCCAAAGCCCAACGGGCACGGGTTTTAAATTTATTACCTTTCCCTTAAGGGTAGAGCGTTGAAAGCCTTTCCCAATAAAGGGTTTAGCCCCATTTTGAATGAATTAACCGGCCAACAATGATATCTTTATTTTCTTATTAAATATCCTCAAATTGCACTATGAACTTTCCACAATTCGAAACTGACAGGCTGATACTAAGGCAATTCAGCGATGATGACTTGGATAATGTATTCAAAGGGCTCTCCCACCCCGAAGTAATTCGCTACTATGGAGTAAAATATACTACACGAGAAGAAACCAAAAAGCAAATGCAATGGTTTAAAGAGCTGGAGGAAAAGCAGACAGGAATCTGGTGGGCTATCACCGGCGTAGCTGAACACAATTTTATGGGAGCGTGCGGGCTAAACCAAATTCATCAGGAATTCAGGAAAGCAGAAATCGGCTTCTGGCTGCTACCGGAATATTGGGGTAAAGGCCTCATTACTGAGGCACTCCCTTTGGTCTGCCACTATGGTTTTGACACCATTGGCTTACATCGAATAGAAGCTTTTGTGGAAACTGAAAACCTGAAAAGTAAGCATGCCATAGGAAAGATGGGCTTTATCCATGAAGGCACAATGAGGGATGCAGAATTAAAAGATGGAAAATTTATAAGTCTGGAAATACATGCCCTGATACAATAGGCACATTTGTTTGGATGCCGCCTCTCTACCTAACAAATCAGGAGAATGTTTGGGGTAAATTAGTCCAGGAAAGAGTGTGTATTTTTCTGTTATACACCGAGGTAATATTCTGACCTGTTATAACTATCCGGGATTCTATGAATAACAACCCTCAGCTACTGCTTATACACCACTCCATCCTTCATTACGAACCTCACCCTGCCAAATGCCTGAGCATCTTTCAACGGATCACCTTCAACGGCAACAATATCTGCCAGTTTCCCGGTTTCTATACTCCCTAACTGATCCTGAACACCTATTAACTCCGCTGCATGCATGGTTGCTGCTTTGATTGCCTCCATTGCAGGCATTCCCGCTTCTATCATATAAGTAAATTCCAACCAGTTTTTTCCGTGCTGATACACTCCCGCATCCGTACCAAATGCAATCTTCACTCCTGCTTTATATGCCCGTCCCAGAGTAGCCTGTATTTTCGGGCCTATTTCCAATGCTTTTGCTGCCACCTGTGGTGGAAAATGACCAGGCTTCTTAGCAGAGTCTGCGACTGATCGTCCCGCAATCACCGTGGGCACATACCAGGCACCCTTCTCTTTAAATAATGCAATACACTCCTCATCCATCAGAGTACCATGCTCTATAGAGGTAACGCCTGCACGTAAAGCTCTTTTTATCCCTTCGGCTCCATGCCCATGTGCCATCACCCTAAGCCCATAATCCTTCGCTGTCTCCACTATGGCACGCATCTCGTCCTCGGTAAACTGCGCCCCTTTACTGTCACTCGACACATCCATTACCCCTCCGGTAGCTACCATCTTTATTACATCAGAACCTTCTTTATAGCGTTGCCTGACGGCCTTCATCGCTTCGTCAACTCCATTTGCCACGCCTTCTTTAATCCCCGGATCTCCCATCAGATCAGACCTGTAACCATTGGTAGGGTCTCCATGCGATCCGGTGGATCCTATAGCGGTACCCGCTGCATAAATTCTCGGACCCACCATTACTCCCTGGTTTATTGCACGTTTCATAGAGATCACCGCACCACCTCCTGCATCACGCACAGTAGTAAACCCTGTCATCAGCGTAGTCTTTGCGTAATTTACGCTCCTATATATATAATCTGCTTCATTCAATCGAAACTCATCCAGATAACTCGTGGCTCCTATCTCTAATGATAAATGCACATGACAATCAATCCATCCGGGCATCACAGTCCTGTTTCTCAAATCTATCACTTTATCTCCCGTGGCAGCCTTCACAAATCCGTTTTGTATGCCTGTAATCTTGTGCTGGTCTATTACAATAGTGACATCATTCCTGGCTCTGTCTGACACGCCATCTATTAACGATCCACACCAAATCAAAGTTTTCTGTGCAGACAGCTGAAGTACAAAGGCCAGCCCAAACAGCAGTATAAAAATCCTCTTCATAATATTCAGTTTTGATTCCTTAAATGTAATGGATTTTTGCACGTCCCTGTCAGCGAAAAAATAGAAATCGCAGGAGTAATTCAAAAAATTTACTATTGTTGTCCGATTTAGTTGGGCTAAAACCCACGGGGCTTAGGTTGTATATTTATTACCCTACCCTTTAGGTTAGGGCTATGAAAGTCGTACTCAACAAGGGTTTTAGCCACATTTTAAATAATTTAACCGGACAATGATAAAAATTTACCTTTGCGACTTAATCAGTCACCCCATTCATTCCATGAAATATTTAGTATGCTTCCTGTTGGTATGCAGCACTTCTCCGAGTTTTGGCCAGGCCGACTATGGAATCAAAGGTGGCTTGAGCCTATCAGGCATACGCGGCACAAATACTGACGATATATCTACCCTCGTAGGCTTTAATGCGGGCGCTGTCCTAAAATTTAATCTGGCAGACCAATGGACATTCAGTCCCGAAATTCTTGTAACCAACAAAGGATATAATGATATATTAATTCCAAATGGCACCACTGCTTATAAACTGACTTACCTTAGTTTTCCGTTAATGGCAGCATATCACCTATCGTCTAAACTATATCTGCAACTAGGACCCGAGCTCAACTTTTTCCTATCCGGAAAAATGAAGACGAGTAGCTACTCGGCAAATATCACCAACCGGTTTAACACCTTTGATGGCGCAATAGCAGGAGGACCCGGCATCCGGCTGGGAGAAAAGCTTTTCCTGGAAGGACGATATTCCTATGGGCTCAGCCAGATCAACAAGGGAACACTCCTTTTTGGTAAACATCACACCGGATCATTTCAGATAGATGCTGTGTATTTATTCGGGAAATAAACTTCTTCTCAATACCCCCCATCTCTGTGTAGAAAAAAGCATTTTCTCAGTTTCACAAACAAAATCTCCGCATCAGGCTCAATTTAATAGTTAACCCGGCCTAAAGAGGTTAAACCCAAACGGCCACCGGAATTCAAAAGGCAGTTATGTCAGACCGGAAATCCGACATTCAAATTGAAATTTTTTTTTATCTTTTCACCTGACTTCCGAACTTCACCCCTGAAGAAGATGGCTCCCGCTTTTAAAGTAATTGTGTGAAACATCAGGCTTAATTAAAAAACAACCGCCCCCATGATCGAAATAAAAAATCTTCGCAAATCGTATAATGGCCACGAAGCACTGAAGGGCATCTCGTTCGCCATACAGAAAGGTGAGTTTTATGGCTTGCTTGGGCCCAACGGTGCCGGAAAAACCACCACAATTTCTATCATGAGTTCCATCCTGAAGCCCGACAGTGGTGAAGTAATCATTGATGGAATGAACCTAGACACCCATCCGGGTCAGGCGAAGCAACTGATTGGAGTAGTGCCACAGGAAATAGCACTTTACGGTGACCTGACCGCATCAGAAAATCTGCACTTCTGGGGAGGCCTTTATGGTGTCTCAAATTCGGAGTTAAAAAAACGATCTGAAGAGGTCTTGCATCTATTTGGGTTTTACGACAGGCGCAATGATAACGTCAAAACTTATTCAGGAGGGATGAAACGGAGAATCAATATAGCAGCTGCATTACTGCATCAGCCGAAGATTCTTTTTATGGATGAGCCCACCGTGGGGATAGATCCACAAAGCCGTAATCTCATTTTTGAGGTGATTGAAAAGTTGCACAAAGAAGGTATGACCATTGTTTATACCACACACTATATGGAAGAGGCTGAAAGGTTTTGTGATCGGATTGGGATTATTGACAATGGGCAGATCATTGCAGAAGGCACTTTGAAAGAACTAAAGAGCAACAGTGCGCTTAAAGAGGTGGTTGTGGTCACATACGACCATGCAAACGAAAGCCAGCTAAAGGAGATTTCTGCCAAATGGCCTGACTCAAATCTCTCAGAAAATAAGATTTCATTTTATGCTACTGATGTCCAATCAGCCTTATCAGGGATCATATCCGGCTCAGGCCAGATGGGCGCTGATATCAGCAATATTGAAATACAAAGAACCAACCTGGAAACCATTTTTCTAAGTTTAACAGGAAAACAATTAAGAGACTAATCATGATCAGACTAGCTTTAAAAGACCTGAAATTATTCTTAAAAGACAGGCGATCCATGCTGATGACTTTCGCTATCCCTATTGCACTAATCAGTCTTTTTGCATTCGCCTTCGGCGGCGTGGGAAAAGGAAATGAGGAAACCAAAATTTCAATGCAAATAAGTGACCTGGATAACACCACGCTTTCAAAGGATGCCGTAAACATTTTTACAACTCTTAAAAATGTAGATGCTAAAGTAGTGCCTATCGAATCCGCACAGGATGCAATAAAGAAAGGAAAAGAAAGCAATGTACTGGTTATCCATAAAGGATTTGCAGATTCCCTTAGCGACGGAGGAGAACTGCCTTTAGAGTTGCAATACGACGAAGCTAAGGAGATTGAAGTGGGGCTATTACAACAATCACTGATTCCCAAAGTAGCTACCATCCCCTTCAGCCTGGGAAACCCAAAAGCTATGATGGCAAGCAGGTTTGAAAAAATGACAGAAAACTCAAGCCCTGAACTGAAAGAAAATATTCAGCATCAGTCTGATAATCTGTTTGAGTCGCTGTCAAAAGGAATTGCTGAAAACTCAACTACCCAGGACCCTTCTTCGGCCTTTTTCGGAAACGAAGTAAAGATGACAAAACTTGTAGCAGCAAAGAAAGATAATGGACTGGGTCTTATTCAGGCCGTTGCAGGAACAGCAGTAATGATGTTGTTATTCTCAGTAGTGGGTATCGGAATGAGCCTGCTGGAAGAGAAGCAGGAAGGCACACTCAAAAGGCTTCTCTATGCCCCGATGAATCCGCTGAAGATTCTTTTCGGAAAAATGATTTCAGCCAATATTATTTCTATCATACAGTTAATCGTAATGTTTCTCTTTGCCGCCCTGGTATTTGGGCTGGAAATAAACAACCACGTCACGGGCTTACTCCTCACCATTATTGCTACAGCGTTTGCCTGCTCCGCATTTGGAGTGTTCCTGGCATCCTTTGCCAAAACCCGCCAACAAGTGCAGGGATTATCTACTCTGATTATTCTGGTTATGAGTGCCATTGGAGGTAGTATGATTCCCATATTTTTCATGCCCAGCCTGATGCAAAAAGCAGCAGTGCTTTCTGTCAATTATTGGAGCATCCAGGGCTTTTTTGATATTCTCTGGAGAAATCTTTCCATATTTAGCACTACCTTTTTGTCAAGGATACTTGTGTTGGTGCTTATTGGAGTAATTCTCAACTCGCTTGCGGTATTTATGTTCAAAAGGAATATTCTCAAGATGAGCTAATGAAAGTTATGGTTTCAATACCTTTTCGCTTCAACTGCTCTACCATTCCATAGCGCATATCCTGTCAGAGAGAAAATAATTACATTCAGAAGCTGTTAAATATTAATTGAACACGGCTCACGTTATAACATAATAAAAAAAGAAAGCTGAAATTCGCTAATCTATTCTTATAGAAATAAAATGATTATACCCCGGCGGCCCAGTATTGTTATCTTTCTGATTCTTGCCGCGTTGTGCCTGACGCCGCTAATCTCACCGCCACTCGCGCTGTTAATGGGTATTATCCTGGCTCAAATCATTGAGCACCCATTTCCTGACCACACCAAAAAGGCTACTTCATTTCTGCTGAAAGCATCTGTTGTAGGGCTCGGGTTCGGGATGAATGCCAGCACAGCACTCCGGGCTGGAAGGGAAGGATTCATTTTCACTATTGCGACTATCTCATTAACACTTTTTTTGGGCATCCTTCTGGGTAAACTATTCAAGGTTGAAAAAATAATTTCTTTTCTGATTTCAGGTGGAACAGCCATTTGCGGTGGAAGTGCCATCGCGGCACTCTCGCCGGTGATAAAAGCCAAACAGAATCAGATAAGTGTTGCACTGGGTGTTGTCTTTATCCTTAACTCTGTGGCATTATTGATTTTTCCTTTCATTGGTCACTTTTTGCAAATGACTCAGGCCGATTTCGGTTTATGGTGTGCAGTAGCTATCCATGATACAAGCTCGGTCGTAGGTGCTGCAGCAAAATATGGAGACGAAGCTTTACGTGTGGCCACCACTGTCAAACTTGCACGTGCATTATGGATCATTCCATTGGCATTTTTTAGCTCATTCCTATTTAAGAGTAAAGACACCAAAGTGCAGATACCTTACTTCATCGGATTATTTATAGTAGCTATTATCATTAACACCTACGTGCCGGGAATCAATACCATAAGCCCGTACATAGTAAGTGTTGCAAAGGCGGGTCTCACGCTCACATTATTTTTAATCGGCACGGGACTCTCAGGGAAGTTGTTGAAATCAGTAGGTGCATTGCCCATCATACAGGGAACAGTCCTCTGGCTTATCATTTCAATAGTGACACTAGTGGCTATCCTTTATTACTAGGAATCTTACATATCCTTCCCTGTCTATTTTGTTTCGAAATATTCCTCAGATAAAACATGCTACTTTCCAACCAAAAGGCTTTGGCCGATCCATACATTTCCATACAACTACTAACACAAGAAAATATTAAAACAAGCAAATAAGTCCTTCTATCTTACAGCTTATTAATAATCTGAGGTTCCGGAAATTGAAAATTCATCTTTAGCCCGGAGGGCTAGAACCATAATGACCCCTGGTCAGGCCGGGGGTAACGAATGAATTGTTATTCCAACCCTGAAAGGGTTGAATACTTTACAACAATTAATTTTTTTATTATCCGATTAGGTTGGCCTAAAGACCACTGGGCTTAGATTCTAAATTTATTACCCTGCCCTTTAGGGTAGGGCTATGAAAATCTTACTCAACAAGGGCTTTAGCCTCATTTTGAATAACTTAACCGAACAACAAATATTCTTTATCGAATGCAATTCTATTTTCAACCAACAGGTATTGATATGCATCAAAAAAACTTTCCTTTTTATGGTATTTGTTCAACCCTTTCAGGGTTGATTCTACAACTATTAATTGCCCCCCGGCTCCGCAAGGGGCTATTCAAATTTAATTAGCCCATCTTACCAAAGTCAGCTACTTTTATTCCCTAAATCAGTAACATGAAATACCCCTTCTGCTATCTCCTTTCCGTATTCCTTTTGCTCAGCTATTCCGTTACTGCCCAGCAATACGACGACCCTATTCCCGCACACGATACATTCTCGATCTATTCAAACCATGTAAAAGAAATTAGAAATATTAATGTCTGGTTGCCCCCTGATTACAAGAATGGAACAGGCACTTTCCCCGTCATGTACATGGCCGATGGAGGAATCGTTCAGGAAGACTTTCCGCACATTGCCAACACCTTTGCAGAATTGATCGCCGAAGGAAGCATATCGCCGATGATACTGGTGGGTATTCAGAATACCCAGAGAAGAAGAGACCTTACCGGTGCTACCGAAGTGGCGGCAGATAAAGAAATAGCACCCATAGTAGGAGGCTCAGCAAATTTTCGCGCATTCATAAAAGATGAACTAATCCCTGAAATCGACAAACGCTACCGCACCAATAACAAAAAAGGTATTCTGGGTGAGTCGCTCTCCGGCCTGTTTGTGATGGAAACATTCCTGCGCACCCCTGAGATGTTTGATTATTACATTGCCTTTGATCCATCTTTGTGGTGGAACAATCACTTTCTTGTTCGGAATGCGAATGATCTCCTTACAAACTTTCCAAAAGACGATAAGGTACTATGGTTTGCCGCTTCCGGTGTCAGGGGAATGGCGACTGACACCAAATCGCTGGCAAAAGTATTGCAAAAGAAAAACCTACAAAATCTTCGCTGGACTTATGTATCTGCTCCAAAAGAAAAACACAATACCATATTTAGGGCTACGAAAGTGCAGGCACTCAAATGGGCTTTAGGCAAACAATGATCCTTCATCCTCAGTTCACGGTAATGGTCTTACCATCTTAATAAGGCACTTGCCCAGGTAAACCCGCTACCAAATGCAGCAAGGCAAACCAGATCGCCTTCTTTTACCCTGCCCTGCTCCCAGGCCTCGCAAAGCGCAATGGGAATAGAGGCTGCAGTAGTATTTCCATATTTCTGGATATTATTAAACACCTGATCATCTCTCAATTGCAGTTTCTTTTGCACAAATTGAGAAATGCGGAGATTGGCCTGATGGGGTATTAGCAGGTTGATATCTGTGGTCTGCAGATTATTAGCATCGAGTGACTCTTTTATTACTTCCGGGAATTTTTCAACGGCTACCTTAAACACACTTTTCCCATCCATAAACGGATAGGTCTGTGCCTTATCAATCATGGCATGGCTGAAAAACATCTCCCCTATTTCTGCATCATCAAAATCGGCCAGTTTCGCCTCCTTTACCCAATGGTTCGCATGCGTACCCGGATTATACATTGCCAGAATCTCTGCACTGGCACCATCGCTATGTAAATGTGTGGAGAGGATACCCTGATTCTCTTTTTCTGTCGGTTGCAACACCACGGCTCCTGCTCCATCACCAAAAATCACCGCCACATTCCTTCCCCGAGTACTGAAATCAAGTCCAAACGAATGTTTTTCTGCCCCCACTACCAATACATTTTTATACATTCCTGACTTAATAAACTGATCGGCAACGCTGAGCGCATATACAAATCCGGAACACTGATTCCTCACATCCAGTGCCCCTACTTCTTTCATCTGCATTGCTCTTTGCAACAATACGCCACAACCCGGAAAATAATAATCAGGACTCAGCGTCGCAAACACAATAAAATCAATATCCTGCGCGGTGATACCTGCTCTTTCAATCGCAATCTTTGCTGCTTCCACTCCCATAGTGGTGGTCGTTTCACCTGTCCGGTCGGCATACCTTCTTTCCTTAATGCCTGTACGCTCGGTTATCCATTCATCACTTGTATCCATATACCTGGCCAAATCGTTATTAGTGAATATATTCTGTGGCACATACATGCCAATGCCTGCGATCCTGGATCTGATACTCATATCATTCGTTTTTAAGGATTAAGATAGGAAATAGATACGAATTGCAACGGTTTCAAATGAAATTGTTGCAGAAAACTGCTTTCGTAAATCCCCGAAAATACGTAACAAGTCAAATGAATTTATCTTTATCAAAACTATTTTATGAAGGTTTTTGTCAATAGGCTTTTAGCATTTGCAATCGATTATACGGTTATCGTAGTTTATGGAGTCTTATTGTTCGGTTTAAGCACCTGGATTTCATCCTCAATAGGGCTGCACATGAAAGAGAACCCTGTCATTGGTCAGTTAATAGGATTTCTCACGGTATCGATCCCTGTCTTTCTATATTTTTATCTGACCGAGAAAGGAAATCATAAAGGCACTCTCGGAAAAAGGATGCAGAAGTTGTGCGTAACAATTTCAGAGAAACATTTTCAAAAGCCTGTGCTGATTCGGAATCTTGTCAAGTTTATTCCCTGGGAAATTGCACACACAGGGGTACACTGGATGAAATACTACGAAAGGGAAGGAATTGAAAATCCATTATGGGTATGGTTCCTGCTGATCATACCCCAGCTAATTGTTATTGCCTATATCATCAGCATCTTTCAAACCAAAGGGCACGGTAGTTTTTATGACAACATTGCCGGAACCAGAGTAGTGTCTGTTACTCAAAGTGCGCAGTTTCTGAAATAAATGATCTAAAAATTGCGCTGTTTATTATTCAATGGCCATGAAGTCTTACTTCAAAACAATATCCGTTTCTGATGAAAGAAACGGTATAAGCACGGCCATAATCCTGACCTTATTGCCACCCCACCTATAATTCGTACCTTTGCGCCTCAAAAAAACAGAGGTTTCATGCTAACGGTAAACAATGTAACACTGGCATTTGGCAAGAGGGTACTTTTTGATGAGGTGAATATCAACTTCACCAAGGGGAATTGTTATGGCATCATCGGTGCCAATGGAGCGGGGAAATCCACATTTCTCAAGATTCTGAGTGGTGAAATAGAGCCTAACAAGGGATCAGTGAGCATCACTCCCGGAGAGCGCATGGCAGTGTTGCGGCAGGATCAATTCCAGTTTGATGACGTTACAGTACTGAATACTGTGCTGATGGGGCATAAAAAATTGTGGGATATCCAGCAGGAAAAGGATGCGCTCTATATGAAGGAAGACTTCAGCGAAGAAGACGGCATCAAGGCGGGTCATCTGGAGGCTGAATTTGGAGAAATGGGTGGCTACACAGCCGAAAGCGATGCGGCCACACTTCTAAACGACCTGGGAGTAGATGAAGGCCTTCACCAGATGTTGATGAAGGATGTGGCTGCCAATATCAAGGTGAGAATACTTCTGGCACAAGCGCTCTTTGGCAATCCCGATATATTATTACTGGATGAGCCTACCAACAACCTCGATGTCAATACAATCTCATGGCTCGAAAACTTCCTGGCTGATTACGAAAATATCGTACTGGTAGTAAGCCACGACCGTCACTTTCTGGATGCCGTGTGTACCCACGTAGCAGATGTGGACAGGCAAAAAATAAAAATCTATACCGGTAACTATACCTTCTGGTATGAGAGCAGCCAGTTGGCACTCAAGCAGGCATCAGACAAGAACAAGAAGATGGAGGAAAAGAAGAAAGACCTCCTTGACTTCATTGCGCGATTCAGCGCCAACGCCTCCAAAAGCAAGCAGGCCACTTCCAGAAAGAAGGCATTGGACAAACTTGTCTTTGAAGAAATCACCCCGAGCACCAGAAAATACCCGGGTATCATCTTTAAGCCTGAAAGAGAAGTGGGCAACCAGATTCTCAATATAGAAAATCTAAGTAAGCGCATCGAAGGAAGAACGCTTTTTTCTAACGTAACCTTCGACATCATGAAAGGACAGAAAATTGCCTTTCTCAGCCGGGATCCGGCTGCTACCACAGCATTTTTTGAAGTAATTAACGGTAGGGCCCGGGCCGACTCCGGTAAATATGAGTGGGGTACCACGGTTACTACAGCCTATCTGCCCAACGACAACTCTGAATTTTTTGAAAACAATCTACCACTGATGGATTGGCTTCGCCAATATGTACCGCCGCACATCACAGATGTAGATGAGGATTTTCTACGTGGCTTTCTTGGAAAGATGCTTTTTAGCGGAGAGGAAGTGAAAAAGAAAACAGGAGTACTAAGTGGTGGAGAAAAGGTGAGATGTATGATCAGCCGGATGATGCTTCAGAATCCCAATGTGGTAGTCTTGGATGAACCCACCAACCATCTCGATTTGGAAAGTATCACTGCATTTAACGAAGGCATGATTAACTTCCCCGGAATTGTATTAGTAGCCACTCACGACCATCAGTTTATGCAAACCACCGCCAACCGAATCATTGAGCTTACCCCTTCGGGTATTATCGACAGGCTTTGCACCTATGACGAATATCTTGAAGACAGCCGGATTAAAGACATTCAGAAAGAACTGTATCCTGTGGCCTGATTAAAATGACACGACGCTTAGGTTTCTCCCTACGAGCATTCCATGAAAAGCTTCAAGGGCAAACTTGCCTGACTTCTTTGCTTTCAATCTGATAGTGAACAGCTCCTCATTTCCATTGAGCAGTGGCTTTTCGCCTACATTCACAAATACAGGATAAAGTACCCGTTCGCCATCTGAATGTAACCGGTTGTTTGTCATATTCTCCATTTGCTTCACTGCGACGGGAGTTATTCCGAGAAACTCGAATTCGCTTTCATCATAAGGCATACCAAAACTCAGGGCATTTACATTTTTGAGCCCTATGCCTTTTACATTTATATTCAGGATATCATTTTTCCTGTAAGCAGCCTTATCAGGGATCATCTGCAACATTCCTGCAACACTTTCATTGGAGTCTGAAACGGTACCTCCATTGAGTGTTGTCGACACATTTGAAATATCATACGCATCAATCACACCATTGTTATTCAAATCCCCCTTGCTGATATACCCTTCAAAATCAGCATCTCCCAACCTCAGCCCTGTGTAGTTCATGTAAGAAGTCAGATCATTCTCATCAATCCTGCCATCATGATTAATGTCTCCGGGCAAAATGCTTTCCGTTTCAGGTACTTTGAATATATACAACTCGCGTCCCGAACCATAATTTCCTCTTCCTTCTGTCACCACGATTTTCAGGTATCTTACAGACGGATGATTTCCAAATTGTAAAGTCTTTGTGTCGCCATTGTATTTCCAGTCAAACGACAGGGGATCAGACCAGTTTACTTTATCGAGCGAATAGGATACGGTGCCTTTGAGCCAAATACCATTACCCCGGTCTCTGGGCAAATACTCCAGTCTGTCCAACTGATTAATAGAATGTAAATCTATAATCATTTCAAAAGGGGTAGCTTTTCGCCCCCATTGCGTATGCCACATCGTACTTTCATCAAAATCGAACAACTTTCCTACCTCTTCTCCTGATTGCGCAGGAGCACTTACTATGGCCGAAATCCCTTTGACTGCATATTCAAAAGGGCTTTTCCTGGTTGTAGCTGAAAACGAGGCCCATCCTGACTTCCCGGATTTGTTCACTGCTCTGATCTTAAAACGGTATTCCGTTTCAGGTTGCAAATTATCAAACAACAAATGATTCTCCTTAATGGTACTGTAACGCATACCATTAAACTCAATTTCGTAATAATCAGCATTAGGAACAGGACGCCACCCGGGAGTAATCGTATATGCAGTAAGGTTAGTATCTGAGACTGCCACATCAGGAGCCGTTAGCGATCCGTCTTTATGAAGCCACCTGTTACTCAAATCAAATTCATATCCCTTAATTGTAAGCGTCATTTTGTCTCTGGTAACATTCCTTATCGCAGACTTCACCCACAGTTGTGGATTCTTATTTATCGATAGCTGCGAGGCTTCACTTCCGGGTGTGGAAAACTGATTGAGCTGCGGAGTTGCATTATAAAAAAACACATTACCGCTACTGTTAAATTCAATTTCAGATTTCACCTCCCGCAACTTCACTTTTTTGCCATTGATGACAAGCACTATCGCTGAAGGCCTCTTTGAAATATTGACTCTGAACTCTGTTTGCTTTTCATTTTTCATTCCTGAAAAGGCACCACTCGCAGGATTCACCGTAATAGTGGCTACACCATCCCACAGTTCCGATTCGATCAGTGTGGTCTGAAAAGCCCCACTGGTATATTCATTACTCAATTTGTCATCTTCGTACGCTACAAATGATGACTTCCCAAATGGATACAGCTCATAAATTCTCAATGCAGGATTTATCTCTCCGATGTGATTATTCGGATTTGCCATTGGAATAATCGCCCCCGGCTTTACAAATACAGGCAACTTCCATATAGGCGCTTCAAAATTATTAATCACCTGACCGCCCTCATAGGCATTGCCATTAAAGTAATCGATCCATAATCCATGTGGCAGATAAATTCCATCTCGTATATCATTACCAAGTGTATCAGCCGATGTATTCTTGTATATTGGAGCTACAAGAAAAGAGGGCCCCAACAAAAATTGGTATTGAGTAGCACTACCCAGAGTAAACTTATTCGTCTCTTCCAGGAAAGTAGCACGAACTGGAGGTAGTCCATTGATTGCCTGATGTGCTACACTGTAAGTATAGGGAAAAAGTGAAGACTTTAGTTTCAGATAATTTCTGTTGATGGATGTAGCGGGCTCACCTAATGCAGATGGATATTTGGGATTCAGGCCCCAGCCATCCATATTAAGTTGCATTAACGTAAACGCTTTCCATTGAAAGTCACGAATGTTCACAGCCGGATTTTTTCCACCAAAAATCCCATCCATATCCGAGGTAATATTGGGCATTCCTGAAAGGCCACTGCCAATATAGGTAGGTATGTGAAAGCGAATATACTCCCACTCTCCTCCTGTCTGGTCGCCCGTCCACACACTTCCGTACCGCTGTGTGCCGGCCCACCCATCCAGTGTGATTATAAACGGACGTGCATTATTTCCGAACCTTTTTATGATAGAGGCTGCATCCGCAATACCGTGCAGGCCAAAAGAATAGCCCGGCCCTACCCATGCCACATCTGTCTTGAGCACACGCACTCCGGCCACTCCTACTTCCTTTTCCAGATCACGCTGTAACAAAGCGCTGATACCTGCTTTGGGATGCAGGTCAGACTGTGTCCACAACCCAATCTGTACACCTTTTGAATGTGCGTATTCACCGAACTTCTTAAGATTGAGAATATTACTATCTAACGTTGATGTCTGTCCGTAACCTGCCCCATAGCCATCATTAGGCAATATCCATCCGAGTGGCATATCATTGGCTTTATAACGGTCTATGACAGCTCTTGCCGAAAATTGATAATTATTCAACTCTCCATTGAGTGATTCCTTAATACCTCCGTTATCCTTCTGGCTCTCTAAATAATGCTTCCCATCTTCAAAAAGGATACCACGTGGATCTTCTTTCCAATAGTCGCGATTATATGCATTCAGATGCCCTTCATAAAAAGCAAACCCCGGAAGCAGCACCGGATTGCCTGTCAGTTGATAGTAATCTGCCAACAAGTCTGCTGCGCTGCTATCAATCATAAAAAACACATCGAGGTAATCGGTTTCGTGCGATAAAGACACCAGATCTTTATGCTCTTTTCCGAAATCGTACCTGCCTTTTTTGAATGTATGCCACAAGAATCCATAACCCCGGGTCGACCAGTAAAAGGGTACAGGAGAGGCCACACCACCGTCGGTCCAGCTATTCTGATTTTCAATGGCAATCACCTTACCTTTATGAGAAAACCGCCCGTTCTGTACACCTCCCCCGAAGAAATATTCATCGTCATGTGCCGATAGTTGAATTCTACTTTCCTTCAATCCAGTGATAAATGTTCCTTTAGAAGTCACCACCTCCTTTCCGGTTCTGGTATCTCTTACGCTTATTGTAAGCGAATCCTTGTCAACAGTAAGCTCAACTGCACTCGAACTGATAACCACCTTACCTTCTTCATCTGTGAACCGAAGTCCTGAAATTGGTTTTCTTGGATTATCAACCAATATCTGAGCAGGGGGATTCGCTTCCGGAGCTACTATCCCATCTTTTTCAGGATTGTAATACCAGCGGAAGATATTTGTTCCATAAAAATCAAAAAACATCCGGTGTCCATTTGACAGTTCTATCCTGAACAAATGTTCTGACGGCTGAGTTACTTTATCGATTTGCTGTGCAGATACCCAAAGAGCCATCATGGAAAATGCGGCGAGCAAGCAAATCTGTTTAACCGAAAAACGCATAGAGAATTTCATACTTGCAAAGGAATACAAAATTTGGGAACAGGAAATTCGAATTCCGGAATGTCCTTTCTAAAATAAAACAGCCCCGCTTGTGCAGGGCCGTTTTCCTTTTCATGTAATGTAGCAAAAAACTTAATGTTTAGCCCACCAAAGCGGAGTCATTACATTATCTGCTCCGCCCAGTTGCTGAAGGGCTTGTTCGTACCCTGTAGGATTAGTACCTGGTACGCCGGAAGGATATTTGATTCGCTGCGGGAAGAATTTTACACTACTAGTCATATAATTTGAAGCATTCAAATCTGGCATATTGGTTAGTGCAGTTTCTACAGCAGGATTTTCGAAGAATGGCAACCCTAAACGACGTTGGTCACTCCACGCTTCCATTGGTATCCAGGGGTTCTGTGCGATAAACTTCTGCGTAAGAATCTTAGTTAATTGGTCGTTCTTTACTGAACCATTCTTGTAAAGGGTATTTACCGGATACAGAATACTTACTGATCCGCTGGTACCGGTATAGCCATCCACATAGTTCATAGTATGCGATGCTCCGGGTTCGTCTGTATGATCCCAACTTACTGAAGTACCAGCCCTGTTGTAATCAGTAGAACTTTTATATGCGGATGCATATTGAGATACCCCCACATAGGCAAAGCTTGCATCAATACCTGCTTCATAAGCCTGCTTACCCGTCATTGGCACAGCCCAGTGGTAAGTAGCTGCTTCAGCCAGCAGGAAGTAGGTTTCCCAGTTTGCAAAGAACAGGCGCACTGCGGTATTGTTTCTGTAATGGTTAGCAAGGCGCGGCGTACATCCGTTATAAGTAGCCACATTGTTCTTGGCTCCTTTCTCACCCCATGCACCATTTACCAGGCCATTCCAGGTAAACTTGGCATCCAGTGTCTTTACGGTATTACCACCTGCATCTGTCAACGTACGTACTGTAGTATGCGCGCTGTTATCCCATGAAGGATAAGAGTTGAAGTCTGGGTTTGTAAAGTCGCCCGGAAGAATAAAGGTCTTATACGCTCTTGGATCGATAGTGTAGGGAAGTCCATCCAGCCAATATCCTGCAATAGGATCATTCGTTTTTGATGGCCAGTGATCAGCAAACTTCATTCCTACATAATCAGCAGGCTTCACATAAGCAGCGATAGCAGGACTTACCTGATCAGCGCTTTTTATACCTCCTAGTCCAACCACCAGGTTACTGTAGGTCTGTGGCAACTGATAATAGTTCCATTCACGTGTCATCACACCTGTCAGATCGTCCCATCCCGGCCTTTCGGCTACGCCAAAGTTTTCGTCAGCATTCAAAATCAAAGGCTTGGCAGCTGCATCCTCAAATTCTGCTTTTGCTTTTCCGGGATCTACTTCTGAAAGACGCATGGCGAGTCTCAACCTCATAGAGTTGCCATACTTCTGCCACTTGGCATAGTCAAAACCATAGGCCTGATCCAGACCTGTGTTACCAGGTTTCTCACCTACGCTGATATCAATCTTATTGCTGGCATCTTTTAATTCATCCAGCATAAAATAATAAACAGACTTTACATCAGAAAAAGTGGGGTTTACGCCCTGGAAACCATTTAAAGGAATAGGCCCGAAGTTATCAGTCAATTCGCTCAACAGATAGGCGCGATAAATACGTGCTATCTGTAGAAGATTATTAGTATATGACTTCACTTTACCGCTGGCGATTTGCTTCTCAGCCACATCCACAGCAGAGTAGATACGGTTTAGCGCTTTTCCCATATATGAAGTTCCGTACCACTGGCTCGACCAGTCGTCGTTATAGCCACCGGTAGCGATACCGCCGCCTGACCATTGCTGGTGGGCTGCATTCTTCCAGTAAAGTACAAATGTTCTTTCGGAGATGTTCGGATCCATCTGGTCCGTCATCATGGCACCATCTATAAAATATTCAACCTGCACCTGTTGCTCATTGGCCTGGAGCGGGTCAATATTGATTTCATCAAATTTATTACATCCTGTTGCCAGTAAAGCACCCGAGACCAGCGGCAGGATTATCTTTTTCATATTTTTCATTTCAATACGTTTTGTCGTGTTTAAAATCAGAATCCAAGACTAAGAGAAAGTTGGAAAGATCTCATAGTTGGGAATGCACCGCTTTCAAAACCTACGGCGTTGCTTCCTGTCGCATATACTGATTCAGGATCAATTCCTCTCATGTGGCTTGTGATCATCCAAACGTTATTGCATGATGCTGCAACTTTCACTTTCTGGAACGTGTTGCCCAACATTCCTTTCGGGAAAGTATATCCCAGGGATACATTCCTTACTCTTATGTTAGTAGCATCATAGATATTCGCTTCTCCAATACCTACGTTTCCTGATGTACCAATCCGATTCCAATAATCCTGCTGGCTTACTTCCTTGGTATTTGCAGTATAACCACCTGAACCGTCAGATACTACACCTTCTACGATAAACTTATCCCTGCTTCCACCCGGAGCGGTAACTGCGGCGCTACCGTTAGCCTGCATGGCGCCCTGTGTGGCAGAGAAAATTTCACCGCCAAAACGTCCATCTACCAAAATCGAAAGGTCGAAGTTTTTGTAGCTGAAGTTATTGGTGATGCCTATGAGTGCATCTGCCTGCTGGTTACCTAACAGATATGATTGTCCGGTAGCCTGTGGCAATCCGTTACCATCTAAAATCAGCTTTCCATAATCCTTGTTAGAAGGATCATCTACACGGACAAATTTAGTCCCGTAAATAGTTCCAAAGTATTTACCATTCTCAGCTTTTACAGAGAGGTTGTCCCATCCAAGGATATCATAAGAGGTAACACCACTATCTTTAGCAATGTCTATTACCAAGTTTCTGTTAGTAGAGTAGTTAGCTCTCAGATCCCATCTGAAACCGGATGCACTGCGAACAATTCCTGCATCAATTACCAATTCTACCCCTTTATTCTGAATGTTACCGGCATTAATAATCTTGCTTGAATATCCACTCATAGGATCCATTGGCAAATGGATCAGCTGGTTAGTCGCGTTTGATTTGTACCAGGTAAAGTCAATTCCTAATCTATTGTCAAGGAATCTCATTTCAGCCCCTAATTCTACACTCTTCAGCAATTCATTTACCACGTTAGGATCTTTCAGTAAGGATTCTTTTTCAGCAGTGGTACCACCCAGAGGGTCTTTACCAATTGAGTATCCATTATACAAATTGTAAGGCCCCATATCATTACCTACAGAAGCATAAGAAGCTCTCACCTTTGCGTAGCTTAACCACTCAGGTACTGTAGTTCCTACTGATTCCAGCATATTAGTCACTACATAAGAAAGGTTTACTGACGGATAAGAATAAGACCTGTTAGCTGCTGACAATGCCGAAGACCAGTCGTTTCTGTTAGTCAGGGTAAGGAAGATCCAATCATCATAATTGAATTCCAATGAACCATACAGTGAGTTGATTTTCTTGTGGCTGAATCCTGCACCAACAGAAGTAGTACCTGCACTGTTATTCAATGAGAACAAGTTAGGTACTTCAAGCTGACCGGTACTTCCACTGATAGAAGACCATTTGTGATCCATCAGGTTACCACCTATCATCACAGAACCTCCCAGTTTGCCAAACACATTCTTCTTGCTGGCATTAATCATAGCACTGTAATTTGTTTCCACGAAGGTGGTCTTTCCGGTAGAATAAGAGTTTGCCAGCGGGCCGCCGTCATAAGTTTTATCTTCTGTATTGGTAGTGTACATATCTGCACCGCCACGTACTTCAGCGCTTAACCAGTCAGTGATCTGATATTTTAAAGATCCGTTAAGCATCATCCTGTCTCTCTTATCCTGATTAAGTGCATAGCGATATAACCAGTAAGGGTTTGGTGTCCATGCCAATGCGCCCGGATACCAAAGCATTTTACCAAACTGATCTACACCGGCAGCAAAATCTCTGATATTCAGGCTGCGAGGCAACATCAGGATTGCATACACACTACTCTGGTCTTTACCATTAATAGGCCTGTTATAACCTGCAGTATTGTTATACGCCAGTTTGATATCGCTTGTCCACCGATTGTCATTACCAAATTTTGACACGGCTCTTGAAGTTACATTCAGACGAGTAAGTTTATTACCCGGGATAATACTTCTGTCTTCCAGATAGTTTAGCGAAGAATACACAGAGGTACCGCCATATTGTTGCTGCAATGAAAGGCCATAATTCTGGCTACTTCCCTTTCTGAGGAAGGCTTTCATGTTATCAAACAACTCTAGTGGTGCGCTTGTGCCATCCCACTTTGTGACGCTCTGTCCTTCAATTTTTGGCCCCCAGCTAGTATTATTGTCTGCTTTGAAGATTCCCTGATCTCCCTGGCCATAAGTACTTTGCAATTCAGGAGTCAGGAACATGCTTTCTGTGCTAAGGGTTGAGGTCACTGTCAAGCCTAAACCCGGTTGTTTGGTACCGGATTTTGTAGTAATCATGATCACACCATTACCACCACGTGAACCATAAAGTGCGGCGGCAGATTGACCTTTCAGCACGCTTACACTTGCGATATCATCAGGGTTAAGGTCGCCCAGACCGTTACCGTAGTCTCTCTGTCCATTCCAGAATCCATTCTCAGTAGATCCTGTGAAGTTATCCATAGGGACACCATCCACTACTATCAGCGGCTGGTTATCGCCTGCAAGAGAGCTGTAACCTCTTAATACCAATTTTGCAGAACCACCGGCACCGTTACTGGAACGCACTACCTGAAGACCTGAAACTTTACCCGAAAGGGCATTGGTCATGTTCGTTTCATTTGCGGCAGCGATTACCCCTCCTGAAACTTCCTGAACAGCGTATCCCAGTGAAGCTTTTTGCTTCTTAATACCTAGTGCGGTAACCACAACCTCCTGCAGTCCGGCTGCCTGAGATTTAAGACTTACTGATAAATCAGATGAAGTACCTACTGCTACTTCCTGAGTTTGGTATCCTACAGATGAGAAAACAAGCACGGTGTTGTTTCCTGTCACGGCCACACTAAAGTTACCGCTTGCATCTGTCATACCTCCTGTTGGTGTACCCTTGACCACATACGATACATTGGCCAAAGGCGCTCCACTCTCATCCATCACTTTTCCTTTCACCGTTCTTTGTTGTGCAACAAGTGCGAACGAAAAGAAAAGCAACGACAAGGTGAAGACCAATTGTTTTGTTTTTTGCTTCATTGCTTTAGACTTTTTAAGGTTAATGTTTAGATTGCATAAATAAAATAGTACTCTGTGAAAAATTTATTTGCTTAAATAGGAATGGATTTTCTTTCAAAATGAGTTATTCTTTTTTCGTCAAAGTTTTCAATCACAAGTGCTGCTGCTCCCAATGTCTCAGAATTCTTACTGAGCGATGAGACAACAATTTGTGTGTATGATGCCAGACGCGGAATACAATATTTGTTGATGGCCTGGCCTATGGGTGCGAGTGTGAGTGCACCCACATCAGCCCCCCTGCCACTTATTATTATTAATTCCGGATTCAGGATATGTATCAGAATAGCAATTCCTTTACCTATATTATAAGAAGCAAGTGTAAAAACCTCCACTGCCAGAAGGTCTCCCGCTATTGCCGCCTGGATTACCTTTTCAGAAGCCGCTTCTACATCGTCAGGCAAATCCTTCAGGACAGAAGCCCTACCCTTTTTCAATGCTGCTTTTATATCCTGCACTATAGTAAGCATAGAGGCTTCCGTCTCTATACAACCGGTCTTACCACAACTACATATCTTATTATTATTAAATAAAGGTATATGGCTGAATTCACCGGCAAACCCATTATACCCTCTGAACAACTGTCCATTCAGAATCATGCCCAGACCAATTCCCCAACCGAAGTTGATAACCAATGCATCGCTCTTGCCCTGCGCCTTACCAATCATTTGTTCGGTCAGTGTGATGACACTGGAGTCATTATCTATATATACAGGAATGCCCACCTTGTTTTCAAGCAGTGTGGGTATGTTCTCCTTCTTCAGAAGCACCTCCTTAAAGTAACTATAGTTAAGCCCCTTCTTCACATCCACAAAACCGGGCATACCAATACCAATTCCTAAAATCTTATCTTTTTCTACATATCCCTTTTCCAGGTATTCTACTATCAGGTCTCCGAGTTTCTCAAGCGAATGGCTCTTGTCCACAAGAGAAAACTCGAAACGTTGCTGGTGACGTATAATTCCATCTGCCACATCGATAATTGAAATCTTTGTAATGTGCTGATCTATCGCAATGGAAACTACATAAACTTTTTCCGGTACAATCGAATAGTTCAGCGGCCTTCTTCCACCGGTAGAGGAGGCATACCCGTCTTCGCGAAGCACCCCATGCTTCACCAGGTCTGTCAATATTTTATTTGTAAGCGGAAGACTCTTTTCAATCTTTATGGATACATCAAATGCAGACAAGCTTTTGTTGAAAGAAAGTGCTTGTAAAACCAGCTTTTTGTATTGTAAAGTTTTTAAATCCACAAACGTTGTTTGGTCAATTGTAATGCAACTTAATAATATTTTTAATAAGTTAATACTTTTTTGATAAAATATTTATAACATTTTACCGGACTCCATAATTTCCCCTTAAACAAATCCACTTTTTTAGACAATAAGATTAGGATAAAAAATAAATATTTCAGCCTTATCAAATCGGTAATTACATGGTTAGATAGCAAGAATACAATTAACTTATATATATACGATGCACATAAACAGGTATATAGTGTCATTTCTTAATTATTCATGGCTACCCTATCACAAGGCGAATCATTGGAATCAGGAATTTTGGGTATAAAAAAAATTACAAAAGTTCGACTTCTTACCTCAATCAATTGCCTTTAGCTCAGGAAAAAAACTTTTTTTGCATCCTTGCCCAAAGGCACTTGTAAGAATTCGAAATACGTTTTTAAAGAGTGTAAATCAATGTATTCACATTAACTTAACTAAGTTTGCCTGCCCGGACGTACCAAACCCTGAAACCTTTAGGTCTTCAAAAATTACCAATACACCTAAACCTGATGAAATACCTTTTCGTATTATTACTCCTAAGCCCCGCTGTTCTTTTTTCTCAAAAGCAGGCTGACAACTGGTACTTTGGAAATCTGGCAGGTCTTAATTTCTCTTCAGGAAATCCTTTAGCATTGTCCAATGGAAAGACATATACCGTTGAGGGTGTGGCCACCATCAGTGACCGAAATGGCGATTTGCTTTTCTACACCGACGGAATTACTGTATGGAATAAGACCCACCAGGTTATGCAAAATGGGTATAACCTCTATGGTCACCCTTCGAGCACCCAATCTGCCATAATAGTACCCCAACCGGGAAACGATTCCATATATTATATCTTCACCACAACCGCCTATGGGCAGCACAACGGATTGCGCTATTCCACAGTGAATATGAAAGGTGCCGCCGGATTGGGTGCAATTGTCCAAAAAAATATTCCACTCATAACACCGGTAGGTGAAAAAGTGACCGCAGTAAATCACTGTAACAAGAGAGACATCTGGGTAGTATCCAGACAATTCAATGGAAACAATTATTACGCATGGCTGGTAACCCCGTCCGGGATATCTGCTTCTCCGGTAACCTCTCCTACAGGGAACTACATTGGCGACCCCTTCAATGGGGGTTCAGATGCAATCGGTTACCTCAAGATTTCGCCTGACGGAAAAAAAATTGCTGCCGCACACAACTATTATCAGTTTTGTGAGCTGGGCAAGTTTGACAACAGCACCGGGATCGTTTCAAACGTTATAAAAGTCTCTTCTATTCCGCCAATCCCCTCTCTCGCCATAGCAATTAAAGTAGTTCCCGCACCCTATGGAGTAGAATTCTCTCCTGACAGTAGGTTATTATACCTGGACCTCGGCCTCAGAGTGTATATGACAGACCTCATCAACTTAACCTACGACATGACCACACTCAACCAGTATAACATCACTGTGCACGATTCCACTCTCATAGCCCAGTCACATTACTTCGTAGATTCTATTTCCTACATTCCTACCTCAGACCTGGAAAATGCACTCCAACTGGCTAATAACAAGAAAATATACAAGACGCACCACACCAAAAACAAGCTCAGTGTAATCAACAATCCCAATGTGCAGGGTGCAGGATGCCTGTATGTGCAGAATGCCATTGACCTGGGCTCCGGCATCTCTCAGATCGGGCTTCCTTCGTTTGTAACTTCCTACTTCAATACTTTCGATTTCCAATCTTCCGGTGATTGCAATTCTTCCACACTTCAATTTCAGTTTGACAATCCCGGATATATTGACTCTGTCAAATGGGACTTTGGCGACCCTGCTTCAGCAACAAATAACTATTCCAATCTTTTTAACCCAACGCATACATTCTCCACGGGCGGAATGTTTACGGTTAAGCTTTACTGTTACTACACCAGTGGATGCGGTCAGTTTAAGGATAGTGTGGAGAAGACCATTATGGCTTCGGCTCCTGATATTAACTTAGGAATCGACACCACCATTTGCACCGGTGATAGCCTGGTTCTCTCAGCCGGTAATATGGGCTCCATCTATATCTGGAATACAGGGTCAACCAATGACAGCATTGTGGTAACCGAGCCGGGTACTTATTGGGTAACCACTACACTGAATGGCTGTACTTCCAGCGATACCATTCGCATTGCCAACTATCCGCTTCCACAATTTTCTTTGGGAAATGATACACTTATCTGTAACAATTTACCATTGCAACTGGCCCCTGCCCCGTCTATACCCGGTGCTACTTATCTGTGGAGTACCAGCGAAAACAGTCCTGTCATTACCACATCTACTGCCGGTAACTACTGGCTCCAGATCACTGACATCAATGGATGTAGAGGGAGAGATACTATCTCAATCGATTTCAAGCAGCTACCCGACTATAGCCTGGGTAATGACACTGCTATCTGCCAGAAAGATTCTGTTTTATTTAATGCAACGATCAGCGGGGCCGATAGCTATTTATGGAATACAGCACAAACTTCGCCAATCATAACCGTACAACAAACAGGAATATATTGGTGTGACGTCTCCATTGATGGATGTACTTATAGAGACAGCATCTCCCTTATAGTCAATCCACTCCCGATCATCCGCTTCAACACGGATACTACACTCTGCGAAGGCCACACATTACTCCTGGATGCTACCAATCCCAATGCTACCTATCTGTGGCAGGATGGCTCTGCACAAAGTACCTTCCTGGTGAGTATGCAGGGAAGGTATAGCGTCAAAGTAATTATGGAAGGATGTGAATCTTACGGAGAGATCAATGTGGCATACACATTAAAGCCCCACTTCACGCTGGGAGCCGACAGGCCAATATGCAATGGTGAACTCATTACGCTACAACCGGTGCTGGACACCTCATGGACTCTGAAATGGCAAGACGGCAGCACACAACCCTCGCTTCTCATTTCACAACCCGGCAGTTACATGCTCCGGGCCTCCAACACCTGTGGCACTACTGCAGATACTATCATGATATCAAAAGGGCAATGCGAGGTGAGGGTACCTAATGCCTTTACCCCAAATGGAGATGGTATAAATAATACATTCAGAGCACTGGGAGTGGACGATGTCACTCAATTTAAGCTCACTGTATATAACAGGTATGGACAAGTTATTTTCCAGACAAAGGACAAATATTCGGGATGGAATGGCAAAATCCATAGCCGGGATGCAGACGTAGGTGTCTATCTCTACGTCATTCAATATACCAACAGAGGCGACAACATACCGACAACCCTTAAAGGCACCTTCACACTGCTCAGGTAGCATAGCAGAATTGTAATTACCAAAAGCATAAGACTGAGAGGCTCGAATGTGCGCAGTGCTTCAAGAATTAGTGAGTTTAAACAATCAAGGCTTTACTTTCCAATGGGACTATTCCAATCCCCATGTAAAACATATTAAAAACAGCAAAAACAGTAAATCAAAGAAATCAATTCTAAAAGAGAAAAATCACCCTCCGTGTGCTTGAAAAAAACAGAAAAACCTCCTTAATCTAAAACCTATAAATATTCAAAAGTTGATAACAAAACTGCTAAATGAAGCTTACACAACAGTAACAATTATTAACTTTATCATAAAAAACTACCTTAAGTATTGAATGAACAACAGAGGTAACACCCTGAGAGTTTCAAAATGTCTCTATATCCGGCACACTTTCGCGTCCCTATCAGACCTAACCGGGAACCCACAACTTTTGGCTGAAATCATTTAATCCTTGCCAACTTTTGGGCGGCTACTTCAGAAATCCGGCTAAAGTAATTGCAACCCGAATCATAAAACAGATTCGTGATTTGTTTCCTTTAATATTGAATTCTTCTCTCTACAGCGCAGCACGTCCCCAAAAGAAGTCCATAAAACCACAGCCGCCTGGTTCAGGCTCTATTTACTCACATAAATTTGGTATATCAGACCAAAATATACCATAAAGCTGGGATTGCCGGCTGCATGATACTATTCTACATTTGGCTCCACAAATCATCTGGTGGTTTTTCGGGGCAAATGAAATGTAATGAACCTGCTGTCTCATTTGCCTCTTTTCAATATTGCGAAATCCAATCCCTCTGCATATCTCCTGTGCTGACTTTTTTATACCTGTGGGCAACTCCTGCTTTTCGTAAATCTTTTTAATTACTTGATAAAAAACTTACAAACATGAAAACGAAAATGTTTACACTCATTCTGGGATTGCTATTTTTTTGCAGCAATTCATTTGCGAAAATATTCAGGGTGGGTTTTACCGGAACGCCATTAGCAGGCGTAGATTATACATTTGCTGCTGCTGTTTCCAACGCAAATGCAGGGGATACGATTCAGATATATGGTAATGTTACAAATGGGAATGCAACCATAAGTAAAAAACTTGTCATACTTGGATTTGGATATAATCTGGATGTACATCCTAACCTTCAGGTAAATAATACGAATGCGCCATCCTCAATTGACGGTATATTTTTTGGTCCCGGAAGTGATGGCAGTGTTATTAAAGGAGTTTCCTGCAATTCATTTCAAGCTGGAGATTATTATAGCACCGGCACAGCAATGTCAGATATAACATTTGAGCGGTGCTATGGAGATTTTTTACTTTTTCATAGACCTGGTGGGGGATTGTTGAGCAATGTTAAAATTATTAGTTGTGCAGGTAACAATGTTCAAATGTATGATGGAGCCAATGGCGTAGGAGTTACAAACCTTCAAATTTATAATAGCATCTTTAATCAAATATCTCTATATAATTCAGCTACTTCAGCTTACATTATCAATTGTGCTTCATACAACGGACCCGGTAACACCCTATATTTAACCGATGCACAGGTGCAGGTAAAGAATTGTATCATCTATTCGCACGACTATTATAATACTAATACAAACACAATCTATGAAAACAATTTTTTTGGTGAGAGCCAGCCTAATCCGCTCCCTCCCGGAAGTAATAACAGATGGGGGCAAAACTGGGCAGCTATTTTCAACAGGCTGGGTGGAATAGATGATTTGCCGGGGTATCCCGGTCAAGCTGTTTTTGATGAAAATTATTATCTCTTGAAATCGGGATCACCTGCAAAAAATGGAGGATTTGACGCCAGCAACAATCCCACTGATTGTGGCATCTTTGGTGGTGAGGCTGCATACAAATATATTGTGAGTGGCATTCCTCCCATACCTGCTATCTACCAGCTAACACCTCCGGCAGACCCGAAGGTCACTACCAATCCATACAATGTCACTATCAGTGTAAGAAGCAATAATTAGTTTCTATTATACTTCGTAACGAAATGATAATTGTTCATCATAAAAGCACTGATTATGCAACTCATATTTTTAAATAAACATTGGAAGAGTTTACTACCAAAACTTGTGCTACTGCTCGTTTTGGTGGTATCTTACTTCTCATCTTTTTGCCAACCAAACGTTGTCAAAATAGAATATTACATTGACGCCGATCCGGGATTTGGAAACGGTGTGAATGTGCCTTTCACACCGGGTAAAGATATTCAAAATGCGGTAATCACTTTTGACCCCACTCCGATACCTGAAGGGGTTCATCATCTATTCGTACGTGCATTAGACGCAGATGGAAATTGGAGCATGACGAACGGCTCAATTATGTTTTATAAAACTTACAGCACTCCTGCTGGTCCTTCTTCACCGGCACCTAAGCCCAGGTTGAAGAAAATGGAATACTTTATCGACACTGATCCCGGTTATGGCAATGGTGTCCCCGTGGCATTGGACAGCCTCACCGACTTTTCCAATTACATAGTCCCCATCAATGCTACAGGTCTCGCCACAGGCGACCACACCTTCTGGCTCAGAGCATTGGATATGAATGGCAGTTGGAGCCTGATGAACAGCCTGACATTTAATGTCCCTGCTACATTAGCTTCGCCATCCATCGTGACCAACAGCATTACAAAAACGCTGCGCTGTGCAAGAGACAGTTTTGATATTTCTTATGATATAACGGGAACCTATAACGCAGGCAATCAGTTCAACGTAGAACTCAGCGATGCTTCAGGTAATTTTGGCTCTCCCACTATTATCGGTACACACACCGGCACAGACAACGCCATTATCAGAGTATATCTTCCTTCACATCTTGGCGATGGCAATTACAAAGTGAGAGTCAGCAGCACCAGCCCTGTGGTAACCGGCGTAACCAATGAAACCGTTATCACCATTCATGATCGTCCTGCTGCACAATCCATTACCGGAGCCATCAATGTGAATTCCACATTCAGCTATAATTATTCCGTACCTTCTTATACGGGCAGTACATGGAAGTGGATAGCATCTGCAGCCACCATCACCCAAACAGATAATACAGGAAGTCTGGTATGGAATACACAGGGACAACCGCAAAAGTTGCAAATAGTGGAAACCAGTCAGAATGGTTGCGTGGGCGATACCAGCGTGTTACTTGTGAATGTATATGATCTCAAGATAGACAATGTATCTTCATCATCACTGACGCCCTGCCCCGCGGGAAGCATCACCATTGATGGTAAAGCCACCGGCGTGTATGATGGCGGCAATATCTTCACCGCACAGTTGAGCGATGCCGCAGGCAGCTTTGCAAATCCGGTAAATATCGGAACTGTATCTGCATCACCGGTAGGATTGTCTCAGGATGTTTCCATCAATGCCACACTTCCTTTCCCACTCGCAAACGGTACAGGATACAGAGTGCGCATTGTATCCAACACTCCTTCTGTAACCGGCTCAGACAATGGTCAGCACATCACCGTCTCTAAACCCGATTTGGGAGCCGATCAGTCTGTGACGGTTAGCTGTATAAACGGAACTGTTGATCTTACAACTCTTTACGATCTTACAGGGCTCACTCCGACTTATAGCACCGGTACACCTGCTGCAGCGCCGGCAGGGGATTACACGTTGTATGTAGCAAATGGCAATGGATGCAAGGATACCGCAGCTATTACAGTGCTACCGGCACGAATTGAAACGGTACCTTCCACAGGAGGGATTTCCATAGGTATCAATAGAGAGTGTACCGATGCAGACGGATGGACACATTACTATAACGACAATGGCACTCCAACAGATTTTAGTGACGATATACGGATTCTTACGATTAAGAAAAATGGGAATGATATTGGCACTGTAGGACTTGGTGGAGGGAATCAGTTTATGGCAAGTGTAGTATCTGTGAGCGGAGCCGGAAATAATCAGGCAATCAATGTGCAAAGCCCGCTTGTGGGTGCAGGAAATAAATTTTACAGCATGTACCGCTACTGGGATATTAATGCAGCGAAAGAACCAGCAACACCGGTGAATATTCGGTTTTACTTCCATACCTCAGATATGAATGACATCAATGGCAGCCTTACCAGTGGAGTAACACCCGATAAGTTAACTGCATATCATTTACCAGACGGAAATGCTGATCCATCGAGCAACTGGAACGGAGCTACGTCTGCTGAGTTTTATCAGAACAGTGCTAACCCTTCAATCAACACATGGGTATATACTGACCTGGGTAACGGAATTGGGCAGGCGGAATTTTTGGTAAATCACCTGAGTGGCGGCGGGTTAGGATATTATTTGATGGGACCGGTTCCGGTGACAATCATATCCTTCAGCGCACAGGCACTGAAAGACAGAGTCAATCTGCAATGGTCAACTGCGACAGAATCAAACAGCAAAGACTTCACCATTCAGCGGAGTCTGGATGGAAGCAGTTTTGAAAACATAGGAACCGTGGCGGCAGCAGGAAACAGCAATACAAGACGTGATTATTCTTTCAGTGAGCTGCAGATAAATGAGGTCGCAGGCAGGACTGTATTCTACAGGATCAGGGAAAATGATTTGGATGGCAAGTTCATGTACTCTGAAGTGAGGAAAGTGGTTATTCCTGAATCCGCCAATTCCTTTAGCTTATTGTACAATCCGGTTAGAAATGAAGCTGTGTGTAGCTATAAAGCTTTAGAACGCAAACAGGTAACCATCAGAGTTATAGACCTTATGGGAAGAGTGGTACTTACAAGGCTGCAAGTCGTAGAAGCCGGTATAAACAAGATACTTGTTCAGACAAACCATTTGTCAGCAGGTATGTATGAAGTAGAATTGAGCGCCAAGAACGAACGGCATACAGTAAAGATGGTCAAAGAGTAGATTTCGGCAGAGTAAGGGATCAGAGGCCGGCCGTGGTATTTCATACGGCCGGCCTCTCTTGTTAAGACATACTACCTAATAGGATACCCCAACATTTTTGTACAGGATAATTATTTATGGACTCTCCGATTTTCAATCAAGGATGGCAGGCGGCACATACTATTGCCATAGGGGCACTGAACATACCAGCGCTTCCTACAAACCAAAGTGGTCAACCAATCCTGCCATACTTCCTACCTGTAGGTATAAACAAATCAATTTGTGTATTTGGAAGGATCCAGTGCGGAAGGACTCCATTGTTGCAGGAACTGCATCACCTTCTTCTTGGAGTGGCCCTTCCCCTCTTCGAGGTATTCAGAGTTTTGAGTGTGTATCCTTTTTCCATTCTGATCGAGAATTACAAACACAGGGAAACCAAAACGCTGTGGATAATCCAATGAAGCAAGTACATCAAGATTTTTGTTCTCTTCACTATAGTTTACATGAACCACATTATAGTTCTGCTCCATGTATGATTTCAATTCAGCATCCTGTGTGGTCAGATTATTAAAATACAGGCACCATATACACCAGTTGCCTCCAATTTGTAAGAAGACATTTTTGTTTTCAGCTTTTGCCTTTGCAACCGCCGTTGCTATTTCCTTTTTCGCATCTGCTGCAGGATTATACACTGTGGGTTTTTCCTGAGCTGAAAGAATTGTGGTGGCAAGGAGTAATACTGTGCTGAAAATAATCTTTTTCATTTTCAATTTTAGGTTTAAGGTGCTAAAGATAGAAAATTATTATTGTCCTGCTAAGTGGAGTTAAAGGCCATTGGACTTAGGTTTTGAAATGATTACCCTGCCCTTTAGGGCAGTACTTTAAAAGTCTTACCCAATAAGGGCTTTAGTCGCATTTTAAAAATTTGACCGGACCTCAAGGATAGAAAATAAAGAAAAGAGGAAAGGGAAATTTCTGGAGTAAAACTATTTGATATGACCACACCCAACGGTTAAACAGTCCCCTTATAAAGCTTAACCGGGCACAAAGAATTCAGGCTTTCTCTCCAAAGCCACGAGGCACCGTACATTACATTCTACCCATCAACCTGTCTATCCGTCTTTTGTTCTCCTGCTGCAGAAGGGAAGGATAAAGGTTCATAATAATATTCACTCCCATTATTATACCTCCAAATAGAAAATCACCCTTAATAACCTTTATCACTACAAAAACCATCACAAACACCAAAGCAATCAGATGATCTATTTCCGAACTGGTCATTTCATTGCGAAGTGCGACCAGATCAGCCTTATCAAATCTTCCACTGAGTTTAATCTTTTGATTGAAGAAACGGAAGAATGTATTTTTCACAATCCACTTAAATACACCTATTCCAAGAATTCTATTCATTCTTTCACTCCTGATAAAGTTCAGGCTCGTTAATTTTTTATTATAGAAAGCAGTCTTCTTTAAGTAAAAATTAATAACCATTCCTACAATCCAGGAAATAAAAACAATTGAAAAACTGAATGACAAGTACTTCCCTATCATTTATCGGGGGATTACATTACTGTGCAGGATGACGCATAAGGCTCTTTTCAGTCAATTAACCTAACTTCAGGATGAAAGGATGACAAAAAACTATCCAAAGGTATTCCCTGCTTTAAAAAGCACGCTCCTCAAGATGCGCTTCCATTTTCAGTCGATCAATGCCTTTGCTCCACCAATCCGGTGCAGGTGCTCCTTTCAGAAAATGATCAAAGAACTCCATCATCCTTACTGCATAATCTTTTTTGTTCTCAAGCTTCGCTATACCATGATTCTCTCCTTTATACTGGATCATCACAACCGGTTTTTTCAAACGCCTCAGCGCATTGTAAAATTCTACACCCTGGGTAAAGTCAACTGCACCATCCTTATCGTTGTGCAACATCAGGATAGGTGTCTGCACATTTTTGACATAATAAATAGGTGAATTTCTCAGATAGGAATCCCAGTTCTCCCAGGGGGCCCCTCTGAACCTTCCCTGCGAAGCCTCGAATATCGACATATTGCCACCCCCTGAATTCCAGTAGATAAGGCTATACATACTTACCATATCAGTGAGTGCAGCACCTGGTGCTGCCGCTTTAAACATATTGGTTTGTGTAGAAAGAAAGGCTGTCTGATATCCACCCCAACTGTGACCCTGCAGCCCCATTCGGTCAGGATCTACGATACCGGTTGCAATGGCAGCCTTCACCGCCGGAATCACTGCCCACACAGCACTCATGCCCGGATCATCAAGTTTGTACACAATATCCGGTGTAAATACCGCATAACCATTACTGGTGTACATCGCAGCGTTATATCCGCCCCCTGGGAAAGAAGGATTCACATAGTAGTGCATCCTGTCTGAGGTCTTCTCGTAGTAATACACAATAGTAGGATACTTTTTCCCTTCCTGATATCCGGCGGGCAAATAGATAACTCCCTGTAGCGAGTCTCCTTTATCGGTTACATAATTAACCAGTCGTGTACCGGCACTAAAAGTGTATTTATCTGCATCCGGCGTGTTTTGAGTAACCTGCTTTATACCTGAAAATTTCTGGTCTGCCACATAAAATTCAGGTGACTTATTAAAATCTTCTTTTGTGAAATAATAACTATCACTATGCTTCGGCTTATTAAATACACTAAAAGCAGCATCGTCCCAAAGTAATCTTACCACTCCCGGTTTCAAACCGTTCTTTGCAGGATTCAGCCTTACTACTCCTCCCTTCTTAGTCCACTCTCCATACACACTAAAGAACTGAGGCTTCTGCAAGTCTATGCCCTTATCATCAGGATACACATTGTATCTCCTTTGATACTTTAACTTATCTGCAGCTCCATTCTGAGTCAGATTGATACCACCTGAGCCATCTGCATTCACCTGCCAGATATCCCACAGATCTGTAATAAGGATATATTTACTATCACTACTCCACCCTATCACAGGAGTAAGAGGTTTTGTAACATTATGATCATCCTCAGTATTAATAAATGACGTCGGAACTTTTGTAGTTACATCCTGTTCCTTTTGCGTTACCAGGTCATACACGTAATAGTTACCATCGTACCCATACACCATTTTCTTTCCATCAGGAGAAGGTGAAGGTCTCAGAGTGAAAGGAGTTGCATAAAATTTTTCCTTAAATAAAGATTTCTCCCCTGTATTGAGATTGATGATGTATAAGTCAGCATACTTCTGTCCGTCGAGACTTTCATCTAATAAATAATCATTGTCTGAAGTGCCCAGAGCGTATAACTGCTTTGGAAATATATTGACTGACATCATAGAACTGTCATTGAGTCGGTGAAACTTCCCTGTTTCCACATTATACATCGCGCTGAAAGAATAGTTCTTATCCATTCGTTCTCTCACCTGCTGCACACTCTGCAAACGCTTATCCTGCCAGTTCCAAATCACCATATCCGGCTTATCTGCTTCATTCTTTGAAGGTTTTTTAGCAGTAGTTTCTTCAGACCTGGCAAGCGCCTTCTTTAAATCTTCTAATGTGTGAATACTTGTATCTGCCTTTATTTTATTCAATTTGGTGATAGAGGCCTCTCTTGAAGTGTCGTTCTTAGATTCTGTCTGCGGTGCTTCCTTTTTTACAGGTTCTAATGGATTAATGCCGAAGAAAAGTGTAGTGAGGTTGTCAGACCAATAAGGCACACTATTAGGGCTTATGGTCATTCCCTTAGGAAAATTGAGCGAATCCGTTTCAGGATTATAACTGTAAATCACCGGGGCGCCTCCCTGATACTTTACTCCAAGTACCCTTCCCTTATCGTCCTTATAATTCTTATCTTTTGTCATCTTCAATACAGCAAGTGCTTCCTTATCATCTGTCCACCGCAAGGCTTTATAGGTAGCTGTATCATTATCGAGCACGGTAATTTTTTTATCGGAAAGGGTCATGGTGAAAAGTCCGTTCTCAATAGGGTTGGCTCCCTGAATTGTATAAGCAAGTACATCACCCTTTTTGTTGAAATCAAATTCACCAATCTTTGAGATGCTCAGTTTCTTTCCATTATCCAGTTCATACAACAACAGATTGGTACCGGCAGTTGCCTGGGCACCTCCGCCAGGCCTTTCCGCAGTGAGCACAATACCAAGACAGGTCTCTGCCTTTCCATTAAAACTAAATCTGCCAGCCTTGTCAAAGTCTGTCTGCTTAAAATTCGAAAGGTCAATCAGGTGCAATTTTTCAAACAACTGTTTACCCGGTGATTTGGCTGCGGCCTTTGCCTCTTTGTACTTTGGATATTCTTTAAACACAAACCACTTGCCATTCTCAGCGAACTGCATAGAAGGGGCTGTACTTCCCCCTATTGCATATCTTCTGGTAGAATCAGTTTTGATATTTTTCAAAATAATTTCTCCATCACCCTCTGTCTTTACAAGTGCATACGCTACCCAATTCCCATCTGCCGAGAATTGCACATTAAACGGCGAGAAAAATCTCCACGACGACACATCGTGCCATGTCATCGGTGCAGGTGTTTTCGCCTCCTTCTGAGCCGACTGTGCACTCAGGCTGAAAGTGGTAAAAATGAAGAAAGCAGTTAGTATGAGTCTGTGCATTGGATTGATTTTATTTATTGATAATTTTATTGAGATGCAATTTAAGGAATAAGGGTCTAACCAACTCTGAATTACCGGTACAGCATTTATAGTTATCCACATGCCTGGTTAAAGGTTCATTTGATATACGATTAGGTGTATAAGCCCAATAATTATGGTGATTAAGCTTTACACCGGGGACAAGAACCCTATATCTATTCTTATTCTCCTCCACGGAATATATTGCCTATTCCTTTACCTAATTTCTGAATAGTTTCCAGTCCTCTCGTTAATGGCTCATTGGACACATCCTCGTACACATCTACATCTTCAAACGTGTTGAACTGCTCAGGGAAGATGACAATCTTACTGTTTTGAGGAAAATACTTTTCCAGTTTCGAAGGCCAGGCATCCAGCACATGCAGGTGCGATACAGCTCCTTTTCTTGAGGATGCCAGCACAAACAAATCGTCTTCTTTAATATATCTGGCCAGCACCAGATAATCGTCCCAATCGTTAAAAGTGTGGAAGGTGATATTGGCATTTAGCTTTGCCCGCTTAAAATAATTACCCATTGCCCCTGCTGTCAGTTCATTAGCAAAGACCAGCATGGGAATGCTTAGCTCCTGGCTTAGTTTATTCATTTTATTCAGCCACACTTCAAAGCCGTTCTCACGCTCTGCAAAAGGCGGCGCCATAATCACGATACGCTTGTGCAATACCAGCGGTTTCTCTACAAAACAAATAAAGATGGTCTTTCCAATCCGGGCCAGAATATTATCCAATTGTTCTCCAACCAATTTTTCAATTACGGCTGAGCGCTCCGGCCATTGAAGCACTACAATATCTGCCATAACTTCTTTGGATATACGTGTGATACCACTGGTGGCATTATAATCGAGAGTGGTAATTACATTTACTTTGGTTTCTGTAGCCGAGCCCTGTTTTACAAATTCTTCCAGCTTATTTCGGGCTTTCAGCAGGTTTTTCTCCGCTTCATCATCATTGGAAACTACAGTAAGCACAGAGACCGGATTAGGAGAACTCTTCTCCCTAATCAAAATAGAAAACTCGAGCAGCCTTTCCAGATTCTCAAAGTTGGCAATAGGAAGCAGGATATGTTCATTGTTCACTGCAGAGCCATTCGAATCTTCCAGTTCTGCATCATCCGACTCCAGAATGATTTTTTTGGCAGCCTTTTCCGTCGCAAAGGAAGCCACAATACAGGCAATCAGTATAAGAATAATAGTACCATTCAGAATATTATCATCGAGAATTTCAGCTCTGTATCCAACCAGTATTACTGCAAGAGTCGCCGCGGCATGCGCACCGCTCAGTCCAAAGATTAACTGACGCTGGGCACCTGAATACTTAAAGATAACCTGGGTAATCCATGCTGCTATCCATTTCCCAAACAATGCTACCGCCGACAGAGTTAAAGCTATAATCCATGCGCCCGGGCCACTCATAATCACCTTTACATCTACGAGCATGCCCACACTGATCAGGAAAAAAGGAATAAATAATGAATTACCAATAAACTCTATTCGGTTCATCAGTGCAGAGGAGTGAGGAATCAGTTTGTTCAGTGCGAGCCCGGCTACAAATGCTCCGATAATTGGTTCCACTCCGGCTACTTCCGCAAGAAAAGCAGCGAAGAAAACTACCGCCAGCACAAAAATATAGTGGGAATGTTTCTCACTTTCCAGTTTACGAAAAAACCACTTGGCAATCCTTGGTATGACAAAAAACATAATAGCCAGAAAGATGATGAGCGATAATCCCATCGTCAGCCAGAATTGCATGTCTAAATTTCCCTGATGATTGGCCAGTATGACTGCCAGAATCAACAGTACTGCCGTATCTGTAAGTATAGTACCCCCAACGGTTATGGCCACAGCCTGATTTTTTGAAATCCCCATCTTACTCACTATAGGATAGGCTACAAGAGTGTGCGTCGCAAACATGCTCGCAGTGAGAAAACTCGCATTAAAATCATATCCTAAGAAATAGCGTACTACCGGATATCCAATTGCCAACGGTATAGTGAACGTAAGAAGCCCAAATAATAAACTCTTATTGCGATTGGCCTTAAACTCGTTTAAATCCAGTTCGAGACCCGCAATAAACATGATATACAATAAACCAATGGTCGAGAAAAGATCCACCGCTGAACTCTTAGCCAAAATATTGAAACCATAAGGCCCGATTATAACCCCTGAAATTATCAGCCCGATTATCCCCGGAATATTGAGCCGCCGAAGTAAAATGGGTGATAAAAGAATTATAAAAAGAATCAATGAGAAAATCAGCACCGGATTTTCCAGGGGCAACTGAAACTCATTAACCAAATGTTTGAAAAAGTCTGTCATCTATCCGGATTAAATCTGTTAAACACATGCTACTCAATTAGATAAAAACACTCACGCGCTCCGGCATAGTCAGGCTTCCCTCTGATACATTCTGAAGAACCGGAGAATGGTTCATATCTATGGCAAATTCAAAAATAGAGAAATAAAAATTACTGAAGCATTATTATCCTTCCGACAATACTTTTACTTGTACTATCAACAGGCACCACATTATCATTCATCTGAGTATTACTTATTTATTACATGCACACTTCATTTACCATTTATTTATAGAAAAATAATTGAATTTAATTTTTACTTTTGCGCCTCATCTGAATGAATTCAATCGGTAAGAAATTTACTTTACCCTAAAAATTAAAAGAAACATCATGAAGAAGATTTCAATTTTATTAGTTTCAATGTTCTGCTTAGCTGCCGGCACAGTAAAAGCACAAGACTACCAGACTGCAATTGGTGCTAAATTTTATCTGGGCGACGGTACGCTTGGTGGTTTCAACATTAAACACAGCCTTGCCGAAAAATCAGCTATCGAAGGATCCCTTTTGTTTGCATCCGGCGCAGTAGGTTTAGAAGGTTTATATGAGTTTCAGGGCCCTATACCCGGAGCTGCGGGCTTACAGTATTTCGTAGGTGGTGGTGGCCTGTTGGCATTCGGAACCGGTGGTGGCAGCACTTCATTCGGACTTCGCCTGACTGGTGGCGCGGAATATACATTTTCAGGAGCCCCCATCAATATCAGCCTGGGCCTCGACCCCACATTTTATCTGGCACCTTCAACAGGAACAAATCTGGCACTAGGCCTGGGAATCAGGTACGTGTTGCGTTAGTTTAAATCATATCTTTTATTCCCGGCTATTGCAGCCGGGAATTCTTTTTTTTAATATTCTATGAAGGTTCGCGACAGCGTTATAGCAATTATTGATTTTTTCTACCCGCCCTTCAAGAGATTTTTGCCCATCCAGACTTTCAGGTATGCGGTCTGTGGTGGCGGAAACGTACTGTTGGATATTCTTCTCTTTTACGTCAGTTTTAACTTTATCCTGCAAAAGCAACCCTTAAATCTAGGCATTCTCACCCTGAAAGGCTATAATGCTGCATTGTTAATGGCATTTTGTGTCACCTTTCCACTGGGATTCCTGCTTTCAAAATACATCGTTTTCCAGGGGTCATACCTACGCGGACGAATCCAACTTTTCAGATACGGATTGATAGTCGCAATTAATTTGCTATTGAACTATGTATTATTAAACGTAATGGTGCAATACCTCCATTTTTACCCCACATTGTCCAAAATCTTCGCGACTGCTATTATCGTCACTTTCAGCTACCTCTCTCAAAAACACTTTACTTTCCGTCAGTCCAATACCACTTCTGAGGCAACTGATAATTGAAAAACCTGACAATTTTACACCCATTGTCCGGTTGGCATAAACCTTGCCTTTTGGGTTTCAAATAATCAAGCAAAAAAATATTTACTATGTCAAAGATTATAGGAATTGACCTGGGAACAACCAACAGTTGTGTAGCTGTAATGGAAGGGAGCGATCCTGTGGTGATCCCAAATGACGAAGGAAAAAGAACGACACCTTCAGTAGTAGCTTTTCTGAAAAACGGGGAGCGTAAAGTAGGTGATCCTGCAAAAAGACAAGCCATTACCAATCCTATCAACACTATCATGAGCGTGAAGAGGTTCATGGGGCACAAATGGGATGAAGTGACAATGGAGGCGGGACACTGGAGCTACAAACTTGTCAAAGGTGACAATGATACTGTCAGAATTGACATTGATGGCAGACAATATACACCACAAGAGATTTCAGCAATGATTCTTCAGAAAATGAAGAAAACTGCAGAAGACTATCTTGGACAGGAAGTGACAGAAGCTGTCATTACCGTTCCTGCCTATTTTAATGACTCTCAGAGGCAAGCAACAAAGGAAGCAGGTGAAATTGCAGGCCTCAAAGTGCGCCGTATCATAAACGAGCCTACTGCTGCAGCACTGGCATACGGACTTGATAAAAAAACAGTAGATCAGAAAGTAGCGGTATTTGACCTCGGCGGCGGTACTTTTGATATCTCTATCCTTGAATTAGGCGATGGGGTTTTTGAAGTAAAAAGCACCAATGGTGATACACACCTTGGCGGTGATGATTTTGATAAAACTGTGATGGACTGGCTCGCTGCCGAATTTAAAAAGGACGAAGGAATCGATTTGCAGAAAGACCCTATGGCATGGCAGCGATTAAAAGATGCTGCTGAAAAAGCAAAAATAGAGCTTTCTTCATCCAGCGAAACCGAAATCAACCTTCCGTATATCACTGCTGTAGATGGAGTACCTAAACACCTTGTGAAGAAATTAACCAAGGCACACTTCGAAAAACTGGCTGACGATTTATTTGCCCGCTGCCTGAAACCATGCGAAGCTGCTTTGAAAGATGCAGGGTACAGCACCAGCCAGATTGATGAAGTAATTCTGGTGGGAGGATCAACCCGTATTCCTAAAGTCCAGGAAATAGTTGAAAACTTTTTCGGACGCAAACCCCACAAGGGCGTTAACCCTGATGAAGTAGTAGCTATCGGTGCAGCTATCCAGGGTGGTGTGTTAACAGGCGATGTTAAAGATGTTCTGCTGCTGGACGTAACTCCACTGTCATTAGGTATTGAAACTATGGGAGGGGTAATGACCAGACTGATAGATTCCAACACAACGATCCCTACTAAGAAAACAGAAGTGTTCTCTACAGCATCCGACAATCAACCGGGTGTACAAATCCACGTTTTGCAGGGTGAACGGCCAATGGCTTCTCAGAATAAGAGTCTGGGTACATTCAATCTGGACGGTATTCCACCGGCTCCACGCGGAGTGCCACAAATTGAGGTCACATTTGATATAGATGCCAACGGAATCCTGAATGTTTCTGCAAAGGACAAAGGAACCGGAAAATCGCACAATATCAGAATTGAAGCAGGTAGCGGACTTAGCAAGGATGAAATTGAAAAGATGAGGCAGGAAGCTAAGGCCAACGAGGCTGCGGATAAAGCGGCGCGTGAAAAGGTCGATAAGGTAAATCAGGCCGATAGCATGATTTTCCAAACTGAGAAACAGTTGAAAGAATACGGGGATAAGATTGCGGCTGATAAGAAATCTGCAATTGAAACTGCGCTCAACAAATTGAAAGAGGCTCACAAGAACCAGGACCTCCCAGCTATTGATACCGCTCTTGCCGAAATCAATACTGCATGGACTGCGGCAAGTGAGGATATGTACAAAGCCAGCCAGCAGGCAGGCGGTGCACAACCGGGCGCTGACTCCGATGCAGGTAACGGACAACAGAATCAGGGCGCTGATAATGTTACCGATGCTGAATTTGAAGAGGTGAAATAAAGAACAACCGAACTCACAATAAAAGCCATCCACTACCAGGATGGCTTTTTTAATGGATGTGAATAAAAAGGGCTTCCACCTATTACCAGCAAAAAATTATTCTTATACATTTGTGACAGCTTCTCACCTTCCAAAGTCAATTATGAAAAGATATCTTATGCTCTTCATGCTGATATTCTTTTATCAATTCAGCATAGGCTCCATTATGATGCACACAAACATTTATCATACCCCAACGCCCGAGTATCTTAAAACAGCTAACTTCATTAAAATGAGCCGCGCTGAATTCGAAGCAGCAAGCGGGCATAAACTCAGCTTCGCTGAAAAACTCTACTTCAAAAAAATTCAACGCCGGCTGGCTAAAACTGAAATAACTGCTGACGCTACAATCTCAAAATATTACGATCAGGAGAAGGGCAAATTCAAACTCGATATGGTATGGTTTGTACTCGGACTTATTATAGGCCCTTTTGCAATTCTATTTTCCTACACATCTAAACAGTCCAAGATGAAAAGGACTTCTGCACTGATTGGCACTGTCGGATTCATAATATGGTTTGGATGGCTGTTCCTTTTCTAAACAAAGCCATCCCGAAATTCAGGCTGCGTCCATAAAGTGTATTTTTTACATAAAGTTGGTGGCTAATCACTTAAATTCGCCGAAATGTTTGGCAAATGATTCTTCACTTTTATCTTAGGTACCGGACACGCTATGGGCAAAGGGTTCTACTTATTTCGGATGACCTGTCATCGGCTGAGGGCTACATTCCGATGAACTATTTTGATACCGACCACTGGCATATCGCGATTGAAATTGAGAATCACTTTTCAGGAATGATCAGCTACTACTATACAATCCGGGACGCAGATGGCACAGATCTGATAGACGGGGAAGAGGGCAGATACATTCACATTCTCAAAAAGGAAAAGAAAACAGGACTTACCATATTGGATGTCTGGAATGATGCCGGTAATTTTAAGAATGTCTATTACACCTCTGCCTTACGGGTGGTAGCTCCGAGCCCTGGAAACGGCAAAAAAACGGCACTCCCCGATACCATAACCCACGAATTCAGGGTAAAGGCTCCTGCGCTACAGCCAGATGAAACAATATGCCTTCTGGGCTCTACAAGTGCACTTAAAAACTGGGACACACAGCATCCAATACTGATGACCCTGAAAGATGATTGGTATATTACAGGTGTCACCCTCAGCGAAGACGAATGGCCTGCCTCTTATAAATACGGAATTTACAATACGCAAAGCCAAACATTTGTCGCCTATGAAGAGGGGGAGAATCGGCTACTACTACATCAAAACGAAAATACCGGAAAGACAATCTCGCATGACGGGTTTGTACGAATCAATTTTAAGCCATTCAAAGGGACAGGTGTTAATATTCCGGTCTTTAGCCTCCGCTCTCAAAAAAGTTTTGGAGTAGGTGAGTTTACAGACTTAAAGTTACTGATCGACTGGGCATACGCTACCGGAATAAAGATGATACAATTGCTCCCTGTAAATGACACTTCAGCTCACTTCAACAAACTTGATTCCTATCCCTATGCTGCTGTGTCTTCATTTGCACTACACCCTATTTACATCAACCTGGAAAAAGTAGCAGGCAAGGAAAATGCAGCTATCACCAGAGCACTACGCAAAAAACAAAAACAACTCAACGACCTGGCTCAATTGGATTATGAGCAGGTGATAAAGTTCAAGATGTCAGCTCTCCGCGAAATCTTTGATCTCCAGAAAGAAGAACTGAAGAATGACAATGCTTATCAGGAATTCTTCACGCACAACCAGCACTGGCTTATACCATACGCTGCCTATTCGTACCTGAAGAAAAAGAACCGGACTCCCGACTTTACCACCTGGAAGAAGTATGCCTTGTACGACGAATCCGCAGTTCAAAAGCTTGTAGCACCCGGCTCTAAGCATTATGATGAAATTGTATTTCACTATTTCGTACAATATCACCTGCACTTACAATTGACTGAAGCCTCGCGCTATGCTCAGAAAAAACAAATTATACTCAAAGGTGACATCCCCATTGGTATTTACAGAAATAGTTGTGATGCATGGGTAGCGCCTTCGCTGTACAATATGGACGAGCAGGCAGGTGCGCCACCTGACGACTTTGCTACCAAAGGACAGAACTGGGGTTTTCCTACATACAACTGGAAGCAAATGCAGCACGACGGATTCGATTGGTGGCGTAAAAGATTCGACCGCCTGAGTAATTACTTTGACGCTTTCAGAATTGATCATATACTGGGATTCTTCAGAATCTGGAGTATCCCTACAAGTGCTACTGAAGGTATCATGGGCCGATTCGTACCTGCGATTCCGGTACAACTATACGAATTCAGCCAACGGAATATTCAATTTAACTATAAGCGCTTCTGCATTCCATTCATCAATGAAGAAGTGATCAGGACGGCATTCGGGACACATTCAGATGCGGCAAAAGAGAAGTTCTTCAAAGCAACTGACACCGGTGAATATCAATTGCACCCTGACTGGAACAGCCAGCAGAAAGTAGCTGGTTCACTGAGCGACGAGGAGAAACCGTTATTTGAAGAAGGGTTGCTAAGCATTATCAGCAATGTCATCTTGTTTGACGATAGCGAAAAACCCGGAGAAGCATTCCACTTTCGCTTTGGAATGCATCAGACCTCTTCGTTTCTTCAATTGGATAATCCAACAAGAGACAATCTGTATGCACTTTATATAGACTACTTCTATCATCGCCAGGATGCTCTTTGGGAGAAAGAGGCAATGACCAAACTACCTTCACTCAAGCGTAGCACGCAAATGCTCGTTTGCGGAGAAGATCTGGGAATGGTACCTCATTGTGTACCTAAAGTAATGAAACAATTGGGCATACTAAGCCTTGAGGTTGAACGTATGCCAAAGTCAGCAGGTAAAGAATTTTTTCATCCTAACGATGCCGGATACCTGTCGATTGTCACCCCATCCACTCACGATATGAGCACCCTTCGTGAATGGTGGACAGAAGACCACAGTAAGTCACAACGATTTTATAATGAAGTACTGGGGCACGCAGGTCCAGCACCGGCTTCCTGCAATACTGGTGTGGCAAAGGAAATTATCATCCAGCACTTGCAGTCTCCTGCCCTCTGGAGTGTTTTCCTGATTCAGGATCTATTTGCAATGCATGAAGGGCTTTCGTCTAATAAACCAGGGGATGAACGAATCAATATCCCGGCAGACCCTAATCATTATTGGAGATACCGTATGCCCGTGTTTCTGGAACAACTGATTAAAGAAAATGACTTCAATACAGAGCTGAAAAAAATAATTTTGAATAGTGGACGATAAATCCCAAATGCAATCAGGCCATGCAAGTAAAGTACAAAGTAACCCGACTCCCCTTTAAACACACCTTCACAATCTCCAAAGACAGCCGGACACACCAGAAGGCTTTTCTGGTGGAACTCGACTTTATGGGTATGAAAGGTTATGGAGAGGCTCCCGAAATATCATACTACTACACTCCTACTGAAAAAATGGAAGCTGACCTTTTAAATAATATGCACTACTTCGATAGAGCTTCCTTCAATACTCCTGAAAGATTCTGGCATTACCTGCATCACATCTTTCCGGATAACAGCTTTCTGGTATGCGCGCTTGATATGGCAGGATGGGACTTGTATGGGAAATCTCAAAAGAAACCACTCTACAAACTGTGGAACCTCTCTACAGAAAATAATCCGCTCACCGACATTACAATCGGAATTGATACTATCGACAAAATGGTTGCCAAACTGAAGGAAACCCCATGGCCTATTTACAAGATAAAGCTGGGTACTGACAGGGACATCGAAATTCTGGAAGCACTCAGAAAACATACAGATTCTATATTCAGGATTGATGCCAATGCCGCATGGAAAGCAGATGAGGCACTGGAAAAAATAAAAGCTATGAAAGACCTGAACGTAGAATTGGTGGAACAGCCTTTGGCTAAAGACGATTGGGAAGGAATGAAGAAATTATACGCAGAGTCACCCATTCCTCTTTTCGCAGATGAATCCTGTGTCGGCGAGTCGGATGTGTATAAATGCGCCAAACACTTTCACGGTATCAACATTAAACTTACCAAATGTGGAGGCATCACACCGGCGCTCCGCATGATAAAGATGGCAAGGCAGTTAGGGCTCAAAGTAATGATGGGAAGCATGAATGAGGCCAGTATCGGAACCGGTGCAGTAGCACAAATGCTTCCTATGCTGGATTATGTAGATATGGATGGCCCACTGCTTCTGGCAGAGGACAACGGGAAGGGTGTATCCTTTGATTACGGAAAAATAATTTATAATGACCTCCCCGGCTTAGGAGTGGAGGTAGAGCCATTTTAGCCGCTCTTACTCTTGTGTTACAAAGTTTATACTTACCGGAATCGGAACAGCAATATCGTGTTTTTGAGTCAGGCCACCTGATTTCTTATCTATGCGAAACACAACAATATTATTACTCTTCTGATTGGCAACGATCAGAAATTTTCCTGAAGGATCAATGTTGAAATCACGCGGGCCGGTGCCACCACACGACACAAACCTATTACCGGTTAATTGTCCTGTCTGCTGATCAATGGCATAGATACCAATAGTATTATCATCTCTTCTTTGTGAAGAGTAGAGAAATTTACCATCAGGCGAAACTTTCACTTCAGCGCCATCATTATTACCTTCCACAGCAGCAGTTGTACGAATTCGCTGCAAAAACGCAGCCTGCCCTTTATCAAATTGATACACCTCTATCACCGGTTTCAACTCATTTATAAGATAAAACCATCTGCCGGATGGGTGAAATGCAAGATGCCGCGGCCCACTTCCCGGATCACAAACTACTTCTCCGGAATACACCAGATTCATATCCGCCCCTCGTGCGAATCTGTAAATCATTATCCTGTCCTTCCCAAGGTCCGGCACTAACAAATAGCTTTGATCAGGTGTGAAAACTGCCTGGTGGGCATGAGGCCCCTGCTGACGTTCCGGATCGGCTCCACTACCTATATGTTGTACCAACTGCTTTTCATTTTCCAATGCACCTTTACTATCTGTTCTGAACAAGGCCACACTACCTCCAGAGTAATTCGCCACGGCAACAAAACTTCCCGAACTATCTGCTTCCGCATAACAGGGATCATCACCTCCGGTCAACTGACTTCCGAGCAACGTGAGCGCGCCACTCTTTCTGTCTAACTTATATGAGAAAATGCTCCCGGGAGTTTCTCCGCCGGTTTCACTTACTGCATACACATGATTGCCGAATGAAGTTACATACGACGGATTCTCAATGCCTGACATAGTACTTAACTCAGTAAGGGTACCGTCCGAGGAATTAAAGTTAAATACATAAATCCCTTTGCTGTCCGTATTGGTATAAGTGCCTACGAGCATCAGCTCTTGATCTCCGGTATTACAACGAACCAGAGACAAGCCAAGAATGGCAACTAAAAGAAATCTGAGTCTTTTTTCCATTATAAATATTTGAAACTAATAAAGCCGGATATTTATTCTATCAATTGATAGATGCAGTCGATATTCCTGCCTAAACCATCATAATCTAACCCATATCCTAACACGAATTTGTTAGGGATTACAAATCCTAAATAATCTATTTTAATATCATACTGCAAAGCCTCAGGCTTATGAAGCAAGGCGGCGATTTTTAGCGACTTGGGATGATGATGGCTCAGTTGGGGTAAAAACTGACTTAGTGTCTTTCCTGTATCCACAATGTCTTCCACTATTATTACATCGCGATCATAGAGTTCAGCGTCCAGGCCGATCGCTGTAATTACCTTTCCGGTCGACTTCACTCCCTTGTACGAGGCAAGTTTGATGAAACAGATTTCAGCCTCTATATCCAACTTCTTGAACAGGTCAGATGCAAACATAAATGCCCCATTGAGTATTACAATAAACAAAGGCTTCTTATCTACATAATCCCTGTTTATTTCCGAAGCGATACGGGTTATTTGCTCATTCAACTGCTCTGTATTAAGATAGGGTACAAACTTCTTATCGTGTACCTGAATTTGATGGGTCATTTGTAGATAATAAGTTTTTGTCCAACCCGGAGTTTATCACCGGCAAGATTGTTCCACTCTTTAATTTGCGATATGGTGACACCGTATTTCTTACTAATGGCAAACAGGCCTTCCTTTGCTTCCACTTCATGGTAGGCGGTCTGTCCGGAAGTATCTCCTTCATCCACTCTGGCACGTGTACCGGAGGCCTCTTCGCCGGTCTGTGGTCTTAGCAATATCCTACTGCCTATAGCGATACTCGCATGCGCATAATTTTTGTTCCAATTAAGAAGAGATGCCAATTGCACACCTTCTTCCTGAGAAATATCGTAAAGGGTCTGCACGCTCTCTGTGATGAGCACATTGCGATCACCCTCTGGCTTTTTCTTTTCCAGAAAAATATACTGAGCCTTATCCAGTAATCCATCTTTTGTCAGATCATTATATTCTAGAAGTTTTTTCAGGCGGATATCGAAATGAGTGGCAATTGCAAGAAGAGAAGTCTGCGCAGATGCTCTGATGGCCTTTACTCCATTTACACGAAATACATACCAGCCGTTTTCGCCTTCCTCACTAATTGCTGGTAATACATGCTGAGGCTCCATGACTTTGTGCGAAGCAAAAGAAGCATCCATACCCGGCGTACGGATAAGGCCGGCAATCGTAAACTGATTCAGGTCATACTTCTGAATTAAATCAATCAATCGCGTAGCATATTGCGGATTGGTAGCGTATCCGGCTTTCTTGAGCCCTACTGCCCATCCTTCATAATCGGTAATATCTAAATTGAACAACGGCTGATACCATTCTCTCGACCTCAGAAAATCAGAATGGTCACGAAATGATTCCTCTACCGACTCATATACTCTGAAACACTCACCTTTCTTATCATCATCATGGCTCACTGAAGGGCCCGTCCAGTCGCTCTTGCACTTGATTCCAAAATGGTTATTCGATTTTTGTGCAAGTACACTATTCCCCGACTCCGATTCCAGTATTCCCTGTGCGAGCGTTATTGACGCTGGCACACGCGTACGGATCATTTCTTCAATTGCAATCTGTTTATACTTTTCTATATACTCAGGTGTACTCATTCTCTGCCCAACGGCTTTGGAAACCGCAAACAAAAACATTATGGCAACAAGTAACCTGTACATAAATATCAATTCCTCATTATTTTTTCATAATCCACATCAGCCCATCCCGCACAGTAAGCAGCACCCGGGTCACCCGCACATCTGACGCCACATGGTCGTTAAATGCCTGAATGGCTTTAGCACTCTTTCCTCTGATAACCTCTTCAAGCACTTCGCCATGAAACAACACATTATCGGCCAGCATGACACCTCCTGCTTTCAGAAGCGGTAAAGTTAATTCGTAATAATCAATATATCCGGTTTTGTCTGCATCAATAAACACCAGATCCCAATCTTCCTTCAACCGGGGGATAATATCTAACGCATTTCCCCTGTGCAAAATTATCCGGTTCTTATGTGAAGATCTCGCAAAAAAAGATGCGGCCAGAGCGGCATCTTCCTCCCTGATCTCAATGGTATGCAGCACACCGTCATCTGCAAGCCCCTGAGCAAGGCACAATGCCGAATATCCGGTAAAAGTACCAATTTCCAAAATCCGCCTTGGACGCAGGATACGACTGATAGCCTCCAGCAGTTTTCCCTGAACAGCACCGCTCAACATGTGCGCATGGGCGTGATGCTGCATTGTGTAATGCTCCACCTCCGATATCAAAGCATCGGTCGGGGAGGTATATTTGGCTGCGTATGCTTCTGCACGACTATTAACTATTTCCATCGGCAACCAGTTTTTCGTCTGCTGTCTTTCTCCTGGAGAATATGAGTAGCCCGATAAAAGTCAATAAACCATTCACAATGATCAGTTCCTCAGCAAATACATATCCGCCAAACAGCTCTTTGGAATACTTATCAATAAAGAAGGTGATCAGCGGCGCCGCAATCACCACCAGTGGTGTCATCTTATCAAATACAAATCTACCTTTGGCATACAACACAAACCCAAAGAGGCCTATCAGTGGCCCGTACGTATAGGTAGCCACTTTAAAGATGGCTGTCACCACGGCTGCATTATTAATTGCATTGAACAACAGGATAACCAGCAGGATCAATACCGAAAAGCCGATATGCACAAGAGTACGAATCCTTACCAATTCTTTTTCAGTCCTTGTTTTATTTCCAAAACGCAGAAAATCCACGCAGAATGAAGTCGTCAGCGCCGTAAGCCCGGAATCGGTGGTAGCAAAGGTAGCCGCGGTAAGCCCCAGCATAAACACTACAGCCGGTACCCCCTTAAAGTGATTTAACGCAATCTCGGGGAAGAGATAATCGGTGCGTGGCAAGCCAGTTGCATGATCCAGTGGCATCGGAATACCTTCGCGGGTTGCATATATATATAATAATGCACCCACACTGAGGAAAAATAAATTAATAATTACAAATATCCCGGTGAAGCTCAACATATTTTTTTGCGCCTCTTTAATATTCTTGCAACTGAGGTTCTTTTGCATCAGATCCTGGTCCAGGCCAAACATCCCGATTGTTACGAAGATGCCCCCAATAAATTGTTTACTAAAGTGAAACTTATTGGTTACAAAATTATCCGTAAAGAATATCTTCGAGTAATCACTATCCTTAATTGCAGTGTAAGCCTCTCCGACACTCATATCGAGACTGGAAACTATAAAATAGATAGACAGTATTACCGCAGACACCAGGAAAAAAGTTTGAAGTGTATCCGTAATAATAATAGTCTTAAGCCCGCCTTTAAACGTATATCCCCAAATAAGTAACAGGCAAATGACAATCGTCAGCCAGAAAGGCACTCCCATTTCATCAAAGATGAATCGCTGCAATACTATAGCTACAAGATATAATCTGAAAGCCGACCCTATCGTCCGGGATACCAGAAAGATTGCAGCCGCTGATTTGTGGCTCACATTGCCTAAAGCCCTTTTTATTACTTCATAAATAGAGATCAAATGCATCCTGTAATACAGGGGCAACAGTATAAAAGCCACAATCACATAACCTACTGCATTACCCAGTACAAATTGAAAATATCGAAATTGTGAACCTGCTGCATTACCCACCTCACCCGGTACAGAAATGAAGGTCACCCCGCTCAGTGCAGTACCAATCATTCCAAAGGCCACCAGATACCACTTTGAAGACCGGTTTGCTATAAAGAAAGTATCATTGTCTGAAGATTTTCTGGAGGTAAGGTAGGATACAACAATCAACATCAGAAAATATCCGATGATAAAGGAGAGTAGTACGACAGGCGACATAAGAATATAAAATATGAAAAGATGAGTATTTACTATTTTTAAGCCCTGAAAGCTTTGAAGAAGTAAATATAAACATGAAAATTAAAAGGCTCACAGTTTTTTGCGGTTCCAAACCCGGAAAGAATCCCAATTATATAATCCATGCCAGCCAACTCGGCTATCTGATTGCCCAATACGACATCACTCTGGTTTATGGTGGCGGCAACAAAGGAATGATGGGTGCCATTGCCAATGCGGTGCTCGCTAAAGGCGGGAGGGTAATCGGGATTATGCCTACAATTCTGGCAGGTATCGAGCACTCTCATCCGGGGCTTACAGAAATGATAGAGGTAGAAGATATGCATACACGTAAGAAATTACTTTATGAAAATGGAGATGCAGCATTGATTCTGCCCGGCGGATTCGGAACTATGGATGAATTTTTTGAAATGCTTACATGGAACCAGCTACACATCCACAACAAGAAAATTATTATCATGAATACGGATGGCTTCTATGACAACCTTATCAGCTTTTTGACAAAAATAGAAGACGAAGGTTTTCTGTACGACGCTCTTGCTGAAAGAATTATCGTAGTATCAGACCCAAACGAAATTAATTTTGAATAACAGATTCTAATCAACTCAATCAATATGAACAGAATTGTTTTTATTACCGGCGCTACTTCAGGTATCGGGAAAGCATGCGCTGAAGCATTTGCCAGTGCGGGCGATCATCTCATTATTAATGGAAGGCGCGAAGAGAGGCTGGAAGCAATTAAAAATGAACTCACCGAAAATCATGCAATCAGAGTACTTACACTTCCTTTTGATGTCTCAGATAAGAATACAGTCTTCGACGCGATTTACAACCTTCCTGATGAGTGGAAAAATATAGATATCCTGGTGAATAATGCCGGATTGGCTTTGGGAAAAGACCTCTTTAATGATGCACATCTTCACGATTGGGAAACAATGATAGAAACCAATGTCACAGGACTGTTATACGTGTCAAAAGCCGTTATCCCCGTGATGATTAAGAACAACAAAGGGCACATCATTAATATCAGCTCGATAGCAGGCGACTTCGTATATCAAAGTGGCAATATCTACTGCGCCACCAAATCAGCCGTGAATGCAATTTCCGAAGGAATGAGAACGGATATGTTGCCACACAATATCAAAGTAACCAACATAAAACCCGGTGCAGTGGACACAGAATTCTCACTGGTTCGCTTCAAGGGAGATAATGACAAAGCCGCTCAGACATATACAGGATTTAAACCTCTTTCAGGAGAAGATATAGCCCAGACCATTCTATATTGTACCTCACTTCCAGATCATGTGTGTATCAACGACCTGACTATTACGCCCACAGCCCAGGCAAATGGTGTTTACTTTTTCAAAAAATAATCCGGTCGGTTACACAAAGACTATTTCCCTCCCGACAAAGAACAAACCTGTAACAACACTTCTATTTTCTTTTGATATAGCTTTCTGTTTATCAAACAGTTATATCTTTCAGATAACGTATTTTTAAAATTTTTCATGCAATAACTTTTTAGAAAATCCGTTTCTTAACAAGGGATTTTTTGTTTACCTGATATGGTTGACAAAGTACCCGTTAAATTTGCTTACACCCCCAAAACAAGGAAAAGTTGGTCACACGGTTTACCTTATCACTATTTAATAGTCGTTTATTACGACTGTGCTTTGCCGCTATTGTCGTGTGTTTCTTATCTAATTCGGGGTATTCACAAAATAGAATTGTTCAAAAAGCCTGTTTTGACTCCACATTAAAGCAACAAGCCGACAGCTTGAAAGAGTTTCTCGCTCAGAAAGGTTTCATTGTCGTAAGAGAGGCAACCATGACGATGGAGAGCCAATACGAAATGCCTATTATTGTGCCACTTACTGATGGCACATGGTATCAGTTTGCCTTTATCGGTGATCATGGAAGCAAACTCTTCGAAGCCAGAATGTATGACTGGGTAGAACGCCAGGTAGCTTACGTCAAAAATGGAATTGAAAGTAATGTGATTATGTTTCCTTACATCCCGAAGAGTACTGAATACCATGTCCTTAAAACAGTTCAGGTATCGAATAATAAGAAGCGGAAAGAGCTCTGTGGATATGTTATCATGTTCAAAAAGGTAAAGTAACTCGTTTTACTGTCTGTCATAATTTTGGGAGAATCCCTATTCTCAACTTGCAGCCCACAAACTAAATCAGCTACGTATTTACCAGATTAAGGAGGCTAAGAAATCATCTGCCGGAATCCTAAGCAGGTAACCCATCCCCTCCGATACCCAGCTTTTGTATCTCACCATTAAAATTATTCGTAAATACCAGGGAAGTCGCTCTCGGGTAAATATATGACCCAGTGCAATATTTTTTTCTAGAATAATTATACTAATTTTCATCAATGAAAAACGATGAGCCTAGATTCAGTAATAGTGAGATAGACCTCGACGAACTTGATTTCTCAATATTAAGCCTTCTGCAAAAAGATGGCAGGATGTCATTAACAGACATGGCTGAGCATCTTGGGGTGTCGATTAGTACTGTAAGAACGCGCGTCAGTAAACTCCTTGACGATAAAACTATTCAAATAATAGGACGCGTAAATACCGGTAGAGTCGGGTTTCAGGTGTATGCGCAAATTTTAATATCAGTGTCGGCTTCCAAACTAATCGGCAGTGTTGCAGCAAAGCTTCAGGAACTGAAGGAGGTGAGTTTCCTTGCGCTCACCTCAGGCGATTTCGACCTGGAGATGGACGTAATGTGTCGCGACAACGACCACCTGGTGTACATACTTAACGAACGCATTTCCAAAATCGAAGGAATCAGCAGAACTAAAACAAATATGTTTCTCAAGGTGCTCAAACTTGCACAACCCGACCTGAGCCTTGTAAACTTTCATAAGAAGTAGATACCAGTCCTGTGGCAAACAAAAACCCCGAAACCAAAAGGTGCCGGGGTAACAATACACATCTCAACAAAAAAATCAACAAAAATCCATGAACTAATCAGGCTTCTTACCTGAGAGGTAGTTATTAAGACTACTGATTTCAACCTGGTTATTCTCGTCGGACCTGACTGTGTAATTACTATAGAATGTTTCTACGTTGGCAATTGAATTATGCAATTCCAAATTACGACGGAGATAGGCAGGAACAGTTTCAAACTCATTATTTGGATCAGCAGCATTGACATTAAAGGATAACCTCCTTAATTTCTCAATTCGCTCCGTAGCCCGGCGCCTTAAATCATCTGTTTTGTCCACCATCGGCGGTTCCTCAACATCTGAAGTCATGATGGGCAGTGTTTGACTCACCTTTGGTTCATCAACCTGCTCCGTCGTATTATTGGAACTCTTTTCTACTAATTGCATTTCATCAGATGGATCTTCTTCCGTCTTATTACTTTGTATAGCAGAAGGGGTCTCAAAGATAATGGAATCTCTTAATGGCCTTTCCTCTACGTAAATCTGAGCCGGCTTCGCCAGAAAACTTCCGGTCTGCTCAGATTCTTCCTGTCTTTTCTCCTGTGATATATTTTCTGATTTCAACAATTCATCCTCTTTACTCGTGGAAAGATTCAGTTCAATCGGTGTTGAAATCTCACCTTCACTATTTAATTCAAAATGGAGCATTTCCCTTTCTTCCACAGGATCCTCCTCTTTCTCTTCGGGTTTAGCATCTTCCCCTAAAATTTCCGGCATCAGTTCTTCCTCAATCAACTCCTCTGACTCCTCCTGTAATGCTGCAATGATTTCAGACTTGATAAGCCCGGTTGCTTCCGGCTCCTCCACTTCCTGCACCTCCATCTTGGGCTCTTCCTTCACCTCCTGGTCAAATACAAAGAGCGGTTGCACTACATTCTTCTTTTCCATAGGCTTTAACTCCAGTACCTCTTTTTCAGGCTCGATCTTTCCCGGTTTCGCACTTTCCAGTTCACCTTCATTCTCTTTGTTCTCAAATCCGGTGGCAATGAGTGTAATACCAATTTTATTCTGAAGATCATTATTATATCCCAGTCCCATTATCACATCTGTATTCTCCCCGGCTTTGCTAAGCAAATAGGTCTGAATAATATCCACCTCGTCCATTGTGAACTCATGCTCGCCTTCGGCAGAATTAATATTAATCAGTATCCATCTGGCTCCTCTGATATCATTGTCATTGAGCAATGGTGAATTCAGCGCCTGTTCAATTGCTTTTTGTGCCCTGTTTTCTCCTTCCACCTCAGCACTTCCGAGGATGGCTACTCCCCCATTCTTCATCACTGTGCATACATCGGCAAAATCGACATTGATCTGACCTGTGCTATTTATCACATCAGTAATACACTTCGCCGCAGTAGCCAGTACATTATCTGCTTTATTAAATGCTGCTTTTACTGTCAGGTTACCAAACTGATGCCTGAGCTTATCATTGCTTATCACCAGCAGTGTATCCACCTGGCTTTTTAGGTTCTCGATTCCCTCCATTGCCTGCGCAAACCTTTTCTTACCCTCATACGCAAACGGAGTTGTTACAATACCCACTGTCAGAATCCCCAGTTCCTTACAAATCTTCGCTACAATAGGGGCTCCGCCGGTACCGGTGCCTCCCCCCATTCCGGCAGTAATAAATGCCATCTTGGTATTAACTTCTAATATCTTTCTGATTTCATCGAGGCTTTCCCTCGTAGCTTCCCTTCCGATTTCAGGATTTGCGCCCGCACCCAGTCCCTGGGTAAGCGTAGGGCCTAACTGAATCTTATTGGGAATATTACTATGGGCTAATGCCTGAGCATCTGTATTGCAGATAATAAAATTCACTCCTTCAATATTCTGTCCGAACATGTGGTTCACTGCATTACCGCCTCCACCACCAATCCCTATTACTTTAAGGATGGAGGATTGCTCTTTAGGCAGATCAAACTGTATCATGTGTAAATTATTTTTTGGTTAGTAAGTTAAATATCACTTTTGATTATAATTTGGCATCCTCTTCTTCCTTGAACAGGTCGATAAGGCCTATCTTCCAACTGTCTAAGAAATCTTTAAGGGTTTTTCTCTTCGAAGTTTTCTTAGCTGTTTCAAGCACTTCTTCCTGTGGAGCCTCAGGCACACCTGACACTTCCACCTTTAAAAAGTCTTTCTCAAACTTCTTGCGCTTATTCTCATAATCATTATACCCTTTAAGGATCAGTCCCAGACAGGTTGAATACATCGGCTTAGCCAACTCTTCTATGTGGCCCGAAGCAAGATGCTCGGTAGGCAGACCTATACGCGCATTTAATCCTGTCTGATACTCTGTAAGCTGAATCAGGTGCTTTAATTGTGAACCACCACCGGTAAGGATGATGCCTCCATTTAATGCTCTTTCAAGCCCTATCTGCTTCAGGTGATAGGATACGAAATCCAGAATCTCTGCCATCCTTGCCTGAATAATTCCAGCAAGTGTTTTCACACTCACTTCTTTGGGCTCCAGCCCTCTCAACCCGGGGATTGTAATGAACTGATTAGCCTTTGTTTCATTCACAAGCGCACTTCCAAATTGGATCTTCATCTGCTCTGCCTGTGTCTTCAATACCCCAAGCCCACTCTTGATATCCATGGTGATGTTCTCGCCACCAAACGGAATGACAGCCGTATGCTTGATGATACCTTCATAATAAATTGCAAGGTCTGTGGTACCGCCACCAATATCCACGATAGCGACTCCTGCTTCCAGATCATGCTCATTCATTACAGCAGCCGCCGAAGCTAATGGCTGCAAAACCAAATCTTTAATTTCTAATCCTGCACGTTCTACACTTCTGTTGATATTTTTAATTGCGTTCTTATCTCCTGTTATAATATGAAAGTTGGCTCCCACCTTCACTCCGCTGTATCCTACAGGGTCAGGTATATTTTGAAAATTATCTACCGTGAATTCCTGAGGAATCACATCCAGGATACGGTCACCGGCTGGTATATACGTTTTGTACTGGTCCCGGATCAACTGATCGATATCAGCCTGTGAGATTTCTTCTTCGGTATCCTGCCTTACAATGTCGCCCCTGGTTTGCAGACTCTTAATATGGTGGCCGGCAATCCCTACATACACTTCCTTTATCGGAAGGCTCGGATTGCTTGCACGGCAATTTTCAAGAGCAGCCTCAATAGCTTTAATTGTCTGGTCGATATTCAGCACCATTCCATGCTGAACCCCATTGCTGGCAGCTCTTCCAAAGCCCAGAATTTCGAGCTTGCCATACTCATTTTTTCTTCCTGCGATTGCAGCAATTTTTGTAGTCCCTATGTCAAGCCCTACAATAATTGGATTTTCGTTGTTCATAATTGTTGATTTTTATGCAGTTGCCTGCGATGTGATTGTGTATGTTTTATTGGTTTGTTTGCTCTGTCTCATTTTTTGATGGCATTATCGCCTTAGGTATCTTCTTCTCTTCCTTTATCTCCTCATTTTTTTCTTCCTTCTTCTTTTCACCCTGCTGCTTCACTTCCTGTTTTACCGATGGTTGCTTTTTAGGTTCCACGGTGGCGGGGCGGTTTGCTTTCGGAGTCGCTTCCTTTTCTTCCTTATGGTAACTCTCTGCCTCCGGAGCCGGATCAAAAGATTGGGGGTTACCTGCATTCTGTGGAGTTACAGTCTGAATAATTTCGGGTTCATCACGTTCCTGCGTAGTTATTGCACCCGGCCCACTAGTTTCTTTTGAAGGAAGTTGTATGCGAGTGGAATCCTCTGATTTTCTCCTTGCTTCTTCTACAATAGATTTCATTATTCGCAATGCCGCCAGTGAATCTGCTTTTATCTCAGCCGCATCTTTTTTCTCTGCTACTACCTGCCCCTTATACTGTACATCTACCACAGAATACCAATTCCATCCGGTTCTCGACTGCACCTGTCTGTAAAACGCCAGTAGCTTGCTAAATTTCTCCCTCACATCCTCGCCATTTCCAAACCGTATAATCTGTTCTCCCAGCTTTGGAATCATTTCAAATTTCCCCGTAGGGGTAATTGTTACCTCATCAATCTGAGACATCCAAAACGGATGATCCAGTAAATATTCTGAAACCGCTACCACTGATTGCATTAATGTACTGTCTTCTCCACTCATCTTCTTCCCGGATGAAGGGAACCCCGTAAATACTGGCACACGGGCAGAATACAAACTACTAAGCGGCAAAACCTCTGACTCATCACTGAAATACCAGGAGTTACCTTTGGTATCAAATACTCTTGCCACCGGATTTCGCTCCTCTATATTCACCCGCAGAATGTTGTTATTGTCCACATACAATTCAGCTGACTTTATCCAGGTGTTTTTCCGCAGTTCGTCTTCCAGATAGTTCATATCCAGGTCTCTTACCAATTGATTTTTGAGCGAACCTGACGCAGCTTTTTCCAGAAGTCCGGAAACCTGTGATTCATTTATAAACAACTGATTACCCTTTCCGTTAATTCTTATCTGAATCTCTGCGATTTGTTTTCTATCTTTCCCACCAATAGCCGATGCGGTGATAATCAGGATGCCGGCAGCTGTCAGCACCCATACTGTCAGTTTCAACCACGCAGGAAATTTCTTCTTCATGTCCGGCATTTTTTAATGATTTAAAATTATTTCTCTGATAGAATTCACTAACTGATCAATATTACCCGCTCCTGCTGTAATCAGCACATCGCCACCCACTGCATGTGGAAGCCCATTCAAATAATCTGCCCCAAGCCATTTCAGCAAATCTTCTTTATTCATTACCATTACCCTGTCGTGGTCCATTGCATCAGCAATCAAATGGGATGTAACACCCGGCATAGGCAATTCACGCGCAGGATAAACAGGCAATAACACTACCCTGTTTGCAATTGAGAGTGCCGCAGCGAACTCCTTATAAAAATCATGAGTACGAGAGTAAAGATGTGGCTGAAAAATTACCGTCATCCATCTGTCATTAAACAGCCCCCTCACACCATTGATCATTGCTTTCAGTTCTCCGGGATGATGCGCATAGTCGTCAATGTAAACCACATCCCTGCCTGATTGCCTTGCCTCAGCAGGATGAATCACATATTCAAACCTCCTCTTCACTCCGCGAAATGCGGCTACTGCTGCTTTTATCTTCTCATCCTCTATCTTTAATTCATGGGCAATCGATATGGCCGCTACAATATTCTCCACATTTATCATCCCAATCATGTTCAGCCTCACTCCGTCTAACCTCCATGATGCAGATACCACATCAAAGTTGTACCCTCCATCCTTCATCACAATACTTTCTGCATAAACATCAGCCTGATCATTTTGCAGGGAATAACGAATACGCCTCCCCGTATAGGAAGAATTTAACTCAAGGCCATACTTAGCAAAAAGGACTCCGGCGCTGTCTATTCTTTCAGAGAAAGACCCGAAGGCCGCTCTCATATTCTCCACATTGCCATACACCTCCAGATGATCTGCATCCATAGCTGATATGACAGCAATAGTAGGATTCAATTTCAAAAAGCTCCTGTCATATTCATCAGCCTCTACTACATTTACATTATTATCGCTCCTCCAGTAGTTAGTCTGATAATTCAGCGAAATACCACCCAGAAACGCATTGCAACCATAACCGCTATGTCTGAGGATATGTGCAGTCATCGTAGTCATCGTGGTCTTTCCATGTGTACCGGCAATGCATATATTGAAGCCTCCCTCCGTAATGTCAGCCAGCACCTCACTTCTTTTCTTCACATCATACCGATTTGTACGATACCATGTGAGTTCGCTATGATTACCCGGAATGGCAGGAGTGTACACAACTAATTGCGCTTCTTTGTCAATCATATCCACCTTATCTTCAAAGTGAACAGATGCACCTTCTCTGATCAGTTGCTCAATGTTCTGAGAAGGAGTCCTGTCATAGCCACTCACCATAGCCCCGCGGGCTAAGAAATATCTGGCAATGGCACTCATACCAATTCCACCTATCCCAATGAAATAAACTCGCGATATGTTGGCAACTCCTGTCATCTACGATTTTAAACTATTTAGAATCTCCCGGGCTATTATTGTATCAGCGTCTTTTACCGCTTCTTTTCCAATGTTGTGCTCCATCTCCTCTATCCTGCTCTTGTCAGTAATCAGTCTAAGCAATTCAGGTATCAACATTTCCTGAACTTCACTATCCTTCACAATGATTGCCGCCCTCTTAGCGACCAGTACGCTGGCATTCACTGTTTGATGATCCTCGGCAGCAAACGGATAGGGAACCAGAATACTTGCCTTATGCTGCACCTTCAGTTCTGCGATTGTCATAGCTCCGGCTCTGGCTATCACCACATCAGCAGCACCGTAAGCCATTTTCATATCTCCTATGAAAGGCTGGCACCATACCCCCTGCGTTTCATCAGCCTGAATGCCGGCATCACGATTAAAGGTCTTTCCGGTTTGCCAGATTAGTTGCACCTCTTCTCTTATGAAAGTATCCAGGTGTGCCTGTATCGCCTCATTAATGCTTCTGGCCCCGAGACTTCCACCTACGACCAGTACGGTCTTTTTACCCGGCTGCAAACCAAAGAATCTCACTGCTTCATCTTTATCTGCTCGCTCCGTCAATGCTGACCTCACAGGATTTCCGGAAACCACTAATTTTTCCTTTGGAAAATACTTTTCCATTCCATCACTGGCCACGAATATCCTTGTAGCCTTCTTCCCCAACATCAAATTGCTCCTGCCGGGTAAAGAGTTGCTTTCGTGAATGAAACTGGGAACTCCCCGCGATTGAGCAGATCTTAATACCGGAAAACTGGAATAGCCTCCGACACCCACCACTGCATCAGGCCGAAACTTTCTGAATACACTTCTGACTTTCAAAAAACTCATAATTAACTTGAAAGGCAGACTCAGATTCTTCCACAAAGAACTCCGATTGAATCCTGCGATGTTCAGACCCACAATATTATATCCCGCCTCCGGTACACGCTGCATTTCCATCTTACCCTCTGCTCCTACAAAAAGAATCTCTGTAGCAGGCTGTATGCGCTGCAATGCACCCGCTATAGCCAAACCCGGAAAGATGTGGCCACCGGTTCCACCACCCGCTATTATTATTCTTTTATGTGATGCCGTACTCATTCCTTAGTTGTAGTTTCATTATCTGTTTGCGAATCTGCTACTCCGGCTACCTCGCTTTGCAATGCAGCTTTACCTTCCATCTGTTCTACGTTGCGCGCCACCGACAGGATGATACCAATTGCCGCACAGGTAAACAACAGGCTGCTCCCCCCCATGCTCACCAGCGGAAGCGTAACGCCGGTGGTGGGAAACAACTGTACATTCACCGCCATGTTCACCATCGCCTGGATCACCAGTGTAAAACTCAGCGCCACTGCCAGAAAGGCTCCAAATGCATAGGGACATCGCTGGAATATCCTTATACTTCGATAAAGAAAAAGCAGATAAATCACCATTATTACCGCTCCTCCCAGCAATCCATACTCTTCAATTATCACTGCATAAATAAAATCGCTGTAAGGATGTGGCAGAAAATTTCGCTGCTCACTTTTCCCGGGCCCCTTACCCAGAAAACCACCGGTCGCAATTGCTATTTTAGCCTGCTGGATTTGGTATGAACCATCCGTGTTATCTCCTGCACTGAAATTCTGAACCCTCTTTATCCACGTGGGAATACGGCCAGCCGAAAGAATCGCAGGCAGGTCTTTGGTTGTCTTTGTCTCCTTATCGTAATAATGAGATGCCACCATCACCAGCAGCATCACGGGAATCATCGCTATCCCTATCACTGCTAAAATATGCTTTGTGTTCACCCTCCCGATAAACATTAATAACAGTGCAATACCGCCAATCAATGCAGCTGTGGAGAGATTGGCCGGTGCAATTAACACACAAACCACACCTACCGGGATGATCAACGGAAGAAACCCTTTCCTGAAATCCTTTATCACATTCTGCCTGCGGCTTAACAACCGGCTCAGGTAGATAAACAGCGCCAGTTTGGCAAGGTCAGATGTCTGAAAAGTAAGATTGATTACCGGTAACTTTATCCACCTGCTGGCATCATTGATATTACTACCATACTTAAGCGTATAGATAAGTAATGGAATACACAGGAAGAATAAGATGGTAGCAATTTTTGAATAAAAGGTGTAATTCACCCTGTGTGCAAAATAAATAATCAACACACCAAGAAGAATATATCCTACCTGACGGAAAAGATAACTCTCCGTACTCTTATTCATTTTATAGGCAAGCGACCCAATGCTGCTATATACAACCAAAATACTAATCATCGTAAGCAATATGACAATAGCCCAGATTACCTTATCGCCCCTGGTGCGCTGCCATAGCTTTGTCGCTGCAATTTCAGCCTTACGTACTCCGGATAGTTTTATGTCTTCGGTTGATTCCATTTCAATTCTTTATTACAGTTCCCTTACTGCGCTCATAAACTGATTACCTCTGTCTTCATAATTTTTAAACAGATCGAAACTTGCACATGCCGGAGACAATAATACCACGTCTCCTTTTTGCGCCAGTGCGTATGCCTTCTCTGCTGCATCTTCAGCACTCATTGCATCTACAATCTTCCCGGTCATTCCCGAAAAAGCCTCATGTATCTTGCGGTTATCAATACCCATACACACAATGGCACGTACTTTTTCTTTAACCAAATCCTCGAGAATCCTATAATCATTTCCTTTATCTACTCCACCCAGAATAAGCACCACCGGTTTTTGCATACTCTCCAGGGCATACCATGTACTATTCACATTGGTAGCCTTACTGTCATTAATAAACTCTACACCGCCAATGGTAACAATGGGTTGCATCCTGTGTGCCAGGCTCTCCATAGTTGAAAGTGCTTCACGTACACTGTCTTTTTTTACACCCAGGGCAGTTGCTGCAAGCGATGCGGCCATAGAATTGTACTTATTATGATTACCTTTCAGCGCAAAGTCTTCCACGCTCATTCTTACTACCTCGTCTCTAAACCTTACATTCATTTCATAATCGCTGATGTAGGCTCCTTCTTTTAATTTGTTTCTCATACTGATTGGTAATGCTTTTACTTGATTTAAAAATTCAGGGAGATACTGCATCGTCACTGTATCATCCTCGTTATATATAAAAATGTCTTCTTCCTTTTGATTCCGAATAATCCCAAACTTGCTCCGGATATAGTTTTCAAACTTGTATCCATATCTGTCGAGGTGGTCCTCTGTGATATTGGTTAATACTGCTACATTGGGTCTGAAGGTTTTGATATCATCGAGTTGGAAAGAACTCACTTCCACCACGTAATAGGGTTTGGGGTCTGTAGCAATCTGTCGAGCAAGGGAGTAGCCAATATTTCCCGTAAGTGCCACATCCATACCTGCTACTTTCATAATATGATATAGTAGCGATGTGGTGGTGGTTTTCCCATTGCTTCCCGTGATAGCAGCGATCTTGCTATCGCCTTTAAAGCGATAAGCCCATTCAATCTCGCTAATCAGTTCCGTACCCTTTTCGCGCACAGCCTTTACCGGTATCGCACTTTCCGGAATGCCCGGACTCTTTATCACCAAATCAGCCTCCTCAAGCTTCGATAAGGTATGGCCACCTTCTTCAAATGGAATCTGTAATCCAAAGAGCTCCTTTTTGTGCAGGTCAGCAATCTTCCCCGCGTCACTGACAAATACAGGATATCCATTCTTTGCAGCCAGCAAAGCCGCTCCAATTCCGCTCTCTCCGGCTCCCAGTATGAGCACTTGCTTTTCCATAATTCTGCCTCCATGCCTTTGTCAGACAAAAAATTGGTTCTTCAACGGTATGAATTTAATGGGTCAGGACGTGGTTTTCAAAGTGGTCGGATTAGCTACTTATGTAAACCAAACATTCTTCCTCACCTTAGTTTTAATGTCACCAAAGCCATTACAATCGCAATGATTGTAATTATCCAAAATCGCACTGCTATCTTACTCTCATGATAACCTAACTTCTGGTAGTGATGATGCAACGGACTCATCAAAAACACTCTTCTTCCCTCACCATACTTCTTCCTGGTGTATTTGAAATAGGCCACCTGAATCATCACGCTCAGATTCTCAACCAAAAACACCAGACAGAAAATAGGAATCAATAATTCTTTACGTACTATAATTGCCAAAGAAGCTATAATCCCCCCGAGGGCAAGGCTTCCTGTATCACCCATAAACACCTGCGCCGGATAAGCATTATACCACAGAAATCCCACACAAGCACCCACAAATGCAGCGACAAATATGGAGAGTTCACCCATATTGGGGATATACATGATATTCAAATAGTCGGCGATAAATACATTTCCACTTACAAACACAAATACACCTAATCCAAGCCCTACCACCGCACTGACACCCGTCGCCAGCCCATCCAGCCCATCTGTAATATTCGCACCATTACTCACTGCTGTGATTATGAATATCACAATGAGTATATAAACGATATACGTATAATCCTCCCATTTCTGCGGCAGCAATTTTGCGTAATTGAATTCATGATTCTTCACAAACGGGATAGTCGTAATCGGAGTTTTTACTGTTACGAACCTCTGGGTAATCCCATTTGTAACAACCGTATCTTCTGCCACTTTGTGTTCTCCCCTGCCATACACAATCGATCCCTGCGACTTGCTTCCCACTATTTCACGTTTTACCACCACATTAGGATTGAAATAAAGTGTAGCACCGATGATAACTCCCAACAACACCTGGCCAATAATCTTAAACTTACCCGCAAGTCCATCTGCGTCCTTCTTTTTATACTCAATGCCTTTTGCCTTCGCTCTCTTCCTGGCTCTAATCTTCAGGTAGTCATCCAGAAATCCAATAAGCCCCAGCCAAACAGTCGAGAGAATCATCAGCCTTACATATACTTTAGTAAGATCTGCAAGCAACAGAGTGGGTACCAGAATCCCAGCCAGAATAATCAGCCCTCCCATCGTGGGTGTGCCTTTCTTCGCTTCCTCACCGGCTAATCCTAACTGCCTCACCGACTCTCCTATTTGATTTCTCTGCAGCAGACGGATCACTCTTTTTCCATAAACCGTGGTAATCAATAATGAAAGGATCACTGCCAACATTAACCTGAACGTGGAGAACTGGAATACACCACTTCCCGGAAACTTAATTCCATTGTTGTTTAGCCATTCAAATAGATGAAATAACATTCCGGTTTATTTATTAAGTAGTTGAAACATCTCAGCCATAACTTCTTTATCATCGAAATGGTGCCGCACTCCCTTCACCTCCTGGTATTTCTCATGCCCTTTCCCTGCCACCAGCAAAATATCTCCTGCGTCCGCAAATCCTACCCCTGCCTTTATCCCCTCCCTCCGGTCTGTAATTGACAAGGTTTTCTTTCTGGCGGTCACCGGCACTCCGGCTTCCATATCTTTAATAATATCCTCGGGCACCTCGTTGCGTGGGTTATCAGAAGTAAAAACAACTTTATCGCTATACTCGCATGCAATAGCCGCCATTTCCGGCCGTTTAGTTTTATCTCTGTTGCCACCACATCCTACCACAGTGATTACCTTTTCGTTTCCCTGTCTCAAATTCTTTATTGTAGCCAATACATTCAGCAATGCATCAGGAGTATGTGCATAGTCAACAATTCCAATTACCTTTTCCTTGGGAGAAATGATGTAATCAAACCTGCCTTCAGCTCCCTGAATTGTGCTTAGTTTTTCTAGTACTTCTTCTTTTTGCTGGCCTAAGCAAATGGCTGCTCCAAACACAGCAAGCAGATTGTATGCATTAAATGCACCTATAAGCCTAAAGTGCGCCTCCACATCATTGATAATCATGTGAAGCCCAAGGAGTGAGTTGTCCAGAATCTTTCCTTTAAAATCAGCCACACTCTTCAGACTGTATAAATACTTCTTAGCGCTGGTATTCTGCAACATTACCAGTCCTCTCCGGTCATCTGCATTGGATATTGCAAATGCAGCAGCGGGCAAGTGATCAAAAAAACTCTTCTTTACTCTGAGGTATTCTTCAAATGTCTTGTGATAATCCAGATGGTCATGAGTAATATTTGTAAAAATTCCTCCTATAAATTTCAATCCATCCACCCGGTGCTGGTGAATTGCATGCGAACTCACCTCCATAAACACGTACGTACACCCATCCTCATACATTTGAGACAGTAGTTCGCTTAGCGAAACGGGATCTGGTGTGGTATGAAGACTTGGATAAGTCTTTGTTCCTATCTGATTCTGCACCGTACTTATAAGGCCGCAATGATAGCCCAATGCAGTAAAGAGCCTGAACAACAATGTGGCAACTGTAGTCTTCCCATTAGTTCCAGTGACACCAACCAGTTTCAGATGATTTGAAGGGCATCCGTGAAAATTGTGGGCAATTATTGCAGCCGCAATAGCTGAGTTCTCCACCTGTACGTATGTAACCCCGGAAACCAGTTCGCCAGGCAATACTTCGCAAACAATTACAGAAGCTCCCTGATTTATTGCTGCAGGAATGAATTGATGTCCGTCTGTCAACGTTCCCCTCACTGCAATAAAGCATGACTTCTCTCCGGCCATCCTGGAATCTATCGACACATTGGCTACCTGCGTGGCATCACTACCACGTAGCTGCATCACCTTTATATCCTGTAATATGTCTTTTAAGATCGCCATCAGTTCAATGCAAGATTTATGGTTTCTCCTTTTTTGAATATCGAATTGGCTGCCAGAGACTGGTTGGCCACTTTCCCCCTACCCGAAAAAGAAACCTTAAGCCCCATATTTTCTAACAAATACAAAGCATCCTTCAATCCCATCCCCGTCACATCTGGTACTACTGACTTCCCGCCACCTACAGGATTTTCAAGATTTCGTATAGCCGTATTTTCCATGTAGAGGCTCGTCCACTCCTGACTCTTTCTTATTTGATCCTGGCTATAATTCAACGTAGTGAACAAATTGTTCAGGTCAGAAGTCATGCCTGCCATTTTGCTTATACTGGTTGTATTTCTTACCCACATACCTGATACCGGTGTTCTGGCTATACGTGTGGCATATATTTTATCTGCCACCTCTCTGAATACCGGCCCCGCCACTGTGCCTCCGTAAGCCCATTTAGAATCTCTGCCATTCTGAATCACTACAGCAATAGTATATTCGGGATTATCATAAGGGAAAAATCCCATAAAGGCAGATTGGTATATTTTGTTAGATTTATTATATCCTTTGTTATCCATTGCGGTTACTGCCGTACCGGTCTTACCTGCAAAAAGATACTGATCACTCTTTAGTGCCCGTGCTGTGCCATGCTTGCTTTCTACCACTTCCAGCAGGCAGGATTTCGCCTTTGCAATAGTGGCATCGCTTGCAATCTTGTCGACCAATACTTCAGGATGAAACTCCTTCACAGTGGTACCCAACTCATCTATGGAATTCACCAGATAAGGCCGCATCATTTTGCCTCCGTTGGCCACTGCATTATATACCATCATCATCTGTAATGGCGTTACCAATTCCTCGTAACCGTGCGCCATAAAGGGTATGGTTGTCTTAGCCCAGTACTTGCTCGATGGCTCTTTTATATATGGTGCCGCAGTACCCATAATATCGATACCTGATCTCTTATTGAGTCGCAGGCGTTTGAGATAGTTAATATATTTTGATGGTTGATTATGATAGAACTGATCGGCGAGCTTCGCAAAAGCTACATTACTTGACATTGCAAAAGCTTCCTTCACAGTTACCCTTCCTGTGCCTTTGTGCGAATCGCGAATCATCAGTCCATAAAAGCTTTTTGCCCCTCCTTCACAATCGACAATGGTACTGGTATCTACATATTTATCTTCAAGTAAGGCAAGCAGGGTCGTAAGTTTGAAAACAGATCCGGGCTCTGTTCTTTTCCCCAGGCCATAATTATAATCTTCCCAATATTGCCCATCGGGCAATCTGCCGAGATTAGCTATAGCCTTTATCTTTCCGGTCTTTACTTCCATCACGATACAGGTACCGTGAAGAGAATTATTTTCCGTCATCATTTTAAGAAGGGCATTTTCAGCCACATCCTGTATGTAGGTATCTATAGTGGTAACAATATCCTTCCCATTCTCAGGATCAATCTCAGCACCATCTACCGGAATATAGGCTCCCGCTGCATAGCGCACCAGTTTTTGCCCAGTCTCCCCTCTCAACACACTATCAAAAGAGCGTTCAAGCCCCACATTCTTACTGGTGTCTCCCCTTGAAAGTCCGATAGTGCGGTTGGCCAATAAACCATAAGGATTTACACGATTATCTCTAACCTCTACAATAAAACCACTCTTGTTGCGCCCCTGCCGCACGAGAGGAAAATTGCGCAATTCCACATAGTCCTCAAAAGCCACCCGCTTTTTAAGACTGTAATAACGAAGCTTCTTTTTGTAACCTGCAATGAGTTTCTTCTTGTAGGCCGCCTGCGAAGCATCTTTAAACAACTTTGAGAGATGATAGCTCAGCGAATCCAGATTCGCATAAAACCTCTTGCCCTCCTTTTCCCTGAGGCCATCCGCTCCAAAATCAATATAGATATCAAAAATGGGGATAGAGGTGCTCAGCATATTGCCATCCGAACTATAAATGGTTCCACGCTCAGCTTCCGTCTTTATGTATTTAAGGTGCTGTTTGTCGGCGAGTTCTTTCCAGTAATCACCCTGTACATTCTGAATGTAGATAACCCTGCCGAGGATTACTGCGCCTAATACTATCATGCCGAGAAAGCATAGATAGACTCTCCACAATATGTCTTTTTTTATATCCAATTTTAAGGGTTAGTCGAATTCCTGTTTAGTTTCCAAAGGGGGTTACAAACCTTACTTTATATTCTCATTTCTCCATTTCCACCGGCTATTGCCTTAAGGCTTTTTGATTGTATCCCTGATCACCATAGGCGGCACCTTTAACTCTTCAAGCCCCAGAGGAGCCACAGCCTTTGCCAGCTCACTCTCCTTGCTCCTGAAGATTACCTCACGCTTCACAATCTTATACTCATACTCCATTTCCTTAAGGTGCTTCTGAGAAGCACTTATTTTTCTCACCATCTTATCAGCGTAATGGCCATTCGCTATATAAAATGTAACTAACACTGCGGCGAAAAAATAAAAAGGAATATTCTTCACCAGCCACCGGTTGTATTTCAACCGCCATTTTTTTCCGGCTTTTGATTCTGTAGTCTCCTTTATACTTTTTTCTTCCATCTTAAATCTTTTCTGCCACTCTCAGTTTGGCACTCCGAGCACGTGGATTCTTTCTAATTTCTCCCGGCGAAGGCAAAGTGGGTTTTCGCGTTACCGCACTTAGTTTTACCTCAAGCACATTTCCAAAGTCATCTGTCCTGCGCTCCCCTTCTGCATTACCGTATTTGAAAAAATTTTTTACAATTCTATCTTCCAGGGAATGAAAGGTGAGTATAGCTACTCTGCCTCCGACATTTAACACATCAACCGATTGCTTTAGCAGTTCTTCTAATGCCCCCAACTCATCATTCACCTGAATGCGCAAAGCCTGAAAGACCTGTGCAAAATATCTTTGGGGATTACCTTTTGCAATCGGGCGCAGGGCTGCAATCAAATCAGAAATCAATTCGAAGCGTTTCAACCTCCTTTCTTCTTCAATGACTCCCGCAAGCGTTCTTGCATTTGTCACTTCTCCATATTCCTGGAAAAGCTTCTGCAACTCATCTTTTGAAAAGTTATTCAACACATCGGCTGCCGTATGCTGCCTGGAATGATCCATTCGCATATTCAGCGGCCCTTCAAAACGGGTGCTGAACCCGCGCGATGCGGTATCTAACTGAAAACTGCTAACTCCCAAATCTGCAAGTATCCCATCCACCTTGTCCACCTTATGCAGTCTCAGAAATCTGGAGAGGTGACGAAAATTTGCTGCAACAAAAACGACTCTCGGGTCGTCAGGTAAATTTTGCCTTGCATCCTTATCCTGATCAAAGGCAACCAATCTACCCTCTTTCCCGAGGCGTTTCAATATCGCAGCGGAATGGCCTCCACCTCCAAAAGTGGCATCTACATAAACCCCGTCTGATTTAATCTGCAATGCCTCTATCACCTCCGAAAGCATTACCGGCAAATGGTATATGCTTTTATCGCTCATTATTCAGCAGGTTTTTTCCCGACCATCACTTCTTTTGCAAGATCACTAAAGGATTCCGGTGAGAAATTATCAAAGAACTCCTGGTATTTTGCTTTATCCCAAATCTCTATTTTGTCAATTGCCGAAACCAATACTATATCCTTATCTAATCCTGCATACTCCATCAGGTTCTTGGGCAACAACAGCCTCCCCGCAGTATCTAATTCCACCTGGGTAGCACCATTAAGAAAATAGCGCTTGAACTGGCGAACCTGCGGATCAAAGTCATTCAGCTGACTCAGCTTTTCAAAAAGGGGAGCCCAGCTTTCCTGTGTATAAAGGCTAAGGCATTTCTCAAAACCACGATTAAGCACAAAAGGAGCATCCGCCTCCGGAATCTGCTTCCGGAAACCTGAAGGCAACAGAAAGCGCCCTTTTGCATCTAACCGCGCTTCAAATTCTCCTATAAACCTTGCCATTCGTGTCTTTTGTTAAACAATAACTATTAAAGACACAAAATAACACTTTTTCCCACTTTGTAACCAATTTTTCCAAAAATCTTTTTATCCACAGCCTTTAGGGGCAATATGGAAGCCATTTACACGTGGATTACGTGGTAATAAATAACAAGATTCTGTGAATTGGATGTAGATAACAATGGGGATAACCCTGAATCTATGTGAATAACGTGAGAATTAGGTGCATTACACCTATACGGTCACTAGTGCTTTCTGTGAAGGGAAGTCCAGAATAAAGGAACTTCCTTTTCCCGGAGTACTTTCAACTTTTATTTTTCCATTATGCCCTTCAACAATAGATTTTACATAAGCCAGCCCAAGTCCAAAGCCTTTTACATTATGAAGGTTGCCTGTGTGTGCTCTATAGAACTTTTCAAAAATCCTTTGTGCAGTTTCCTTGGTCATACCGATACCGTTGTCCTGCACCCTGACCCTGAATGTATTACTGGTATTGCTGGTAAAGACCTTAATTCGTGGATGCTCTTTTGAATACTTCATGGCATTATCCAACAGGTTGTGAATGATATTGCCAAAATGCACCTCCTCCATCAATATACAGTCGTTTTTCGCATTCAGTTCCATCTCAATTGTACCTCCTCTTTCTTCGACCAGCAGCCTGATATTATTCACTGCGTTTTTAATCAGGTCATGGGCATGGCCTCTTTTCAGATCCAGCTCCATCTGCTGCCGATCCAGTAGTGCGGCCTGCAGAATGCTTTCCACCTGCTTATTCATCCGCTTGTTCTCATCCTTGATAATGCCCGAAAAGTATTCCAGTTTGCTTTTGTCATTCATCACCTTTTCATTTCGCAGGGCATCCACTGCAAGGGAAATGGTAGCCAGGGGAGTTTTAAACTCATGCGTCATATTGTTGATAAAGTCAGACTTTATCTCACTCAATTTCTTCTGATTAAGAAGCGCCCTGAAGGTTACAAAAAAGGCGGCAAAAATTATCAGAGACAAGGCTGCTGTTCCAAATATCAGCCAGTACATATTCCGCCATACGACCATATCCATGCTCTTCTCAGGAATCACAATAGTCAACAACTCCTCAGGCGTCAACCCTTCCATAAGGCTGCCGCCGGGCGGTGTCAGCGGAATAATAATACTAAGGCTTGGATGCGCAATCGTGTCTTCGTACATCTTAAGAAAATTCTCTGACTGTAATTCATCGCCCATCATCGCCATCGATGAGATTGCAAATTCATAATCTGCATGCTCCAGCCCATACTTCTTAAAATTCTTTTCGAGTACTGCATTTACTTCGGCTACCGAGAAATTACCTGCAATCGAATTTGAAAAGATATTCAAAGGCAGCAGCAAGTCTGAATTCCTCCTCGAGGAGAGTGGAAATCCCTTTGCATGAAGCTCCACCAAATCACTTGCTGAATTATAAGCCACCATTTTTGCTGTCTCGGCAAACTTGATCTGTTTGTCCCGAAAGGACTGTTTTGTCCACATGATCTGCAGAATAATTATCCCAATAACGGACAGAAAAATAAGAACCGAAATTGCAGGGAAAATTTTCTTCATACAGGTTGCAAATTTAGAGTCGAAATAAACCCATTACTTCTCTGGCTTCAATTCAGAAGGCTTTTTTAACTTAGCCTTGCATTTTTGCAAAACAGAAGGCCATCTTTATGGTTCGCAAATAAAAGAAAAAAATGGAAAAAACGCCCAAAGGAACATTACTTATTGCCAACCCATTCCTGAAAGATCCCAACTTTCTGCGAACGGTGGTAGTGCTCTGTGACCATGAGGAGGAAGGATCATTCGGTTTTGTGCTTAACAGGCCTTTTGATATGAAACTGGGAGAAGCTGTACCCGAACTTAAAGATTCGGATATCCCACTTTATATCGGTGGCCCCGTGCAGCTCGAAAGCCTCCACTTCCTGCACGAAGTGCCCGACCTGATAAGCGATGGCGAAGAGATACTTCCAGGAATCTTTTATGGAGGAAACTTTGAACAGCTAAAAATTCATCTGGAAAACGGGACAATTCCCGAGTCCAGAATCCGGTTTTTTATAGGATACAGCGGATGGAGCGGCGGCCAACTGGAAAACGAACTTACTGAAGACAGCTGGATAACTACAATGGCCACACGGAAACTTATTTTTGATACGGACGCTGATCAGGTATGGAAAGAAAGTCTAAGGAAAATGGGCGGCAAGTATGAAGAACTCATCAACTACCCTATTGATCCGCAACTAAATTAACTACGCCTCACTTATCCATTCAGTAAGGTATCCCTAAAAAGCCGTTTCAATCTAAAAAGGAATTCTATTGCTCTACAGAATTTTATATCTACCTGCAAGAATAGCACTTCTCTTCTACTGCAAGTCATTGCGCATCAGCAACAAGGACCTGCTCCGCCAGGAAGGGCCACTGATCCTGGCTGCCAACCATCCTAATTCTTTTCTGGATGCGATTATCCTTGCCTCCTTGTTCAGACAGCCTGTATATTCTCTTGCCCGGGGCGACGCCTTTATTTCCCCCTTCGTTAACCGCATGTTGCGATCCCTGCATATCCTTCCGGTATATCGAATATCCGAAGGAGCCGAAACGCTGGGAAATAACTACTCTACATTCGACAGAGTGGAAACACTCCTCGGACAAAACAAAATCGTACTTATATTCAGTGAAGGCCTTTGCATCAACGAATGGCACCTGCGGCCTCTTAAAAAAGGTACTGCCCGGATTGCAATTAGGGCCTGGCAGAATAATATCCCTTTGAAGATCCTTCCGGTAGGGCTAAACTATAGTAGTTATAACAGCTTTGGGAAGAGTGTGCACATTAACTTTGGACGCATCATTGAGAAAAAAGACCTGAACGGATCCACATCCGGTAAGGCACTTAATACTTTCAATGATATCCTTAGTGAAGCACTATCTCAACATGTGTATGAAATCCCTGACAGAAGTCTGTCTGCAAGAAAAGAAATCTTTGAGAAGCCTCTGACACCAATCCAAAAATGGGTACTGGCATTGCCCGCCGGGATTGGATATTTTCTGAATTGCCCTGTGTATTTTCTGGCCAAAGCCATAACTAACCAAACCCGACCCGACCATTATGACAGTTTATTAGTGGGAATTCTATTTCTGACTTACCCTTTCTATCTACTCATAATCACAGTAATCGCCTGGCTGCTTAGCGGTAGCCTGTGGTCGCTCCTGCTGCCGGCAGTCATGCCTCTGACGGCACTGGCACTCTTACATTACCGTACTTCTGTAAAATAATATTATTAATTGAGCAAGATTATGGGAATTCGACTATAATCCCATCGGCATTTCCTTCTTTTGTCTGTTCTTAGCTAATGCAGGATTCATCTCAATAGCTTTATCACAGATGGCCTGACCTTTTTGCTTTTCTCCCATCTTTTGGAATGCCATACCGGCCATATACATTGAAGAAGCATCAGTAGGATTTGCCTTTAACAGTTTATCATAAAAGGAAATTGCATCTTTATAATTCTTAGTGAGATAGAGTCCATATGCAATATCAGCCAAAAGTGTAGGATTATTCGCTTTCCTTTCAAGGACATCAGCAAGTGCTTTCAAAGCAGCCTCTTTCTCGCCGGCATATAATAGACAAAACCCGTAGTTCTCTATAAAGTCATTACTTTCTCTGTACCCATTATTCCTTGCCAGTTCAAACTCTTTCAAAGAATTTTTGAAGTCATCGGCATTATAGTAAAGCAGTGCCAATTCATAATGCCAAATACCCTTTTCGGGGGCAAGGGTTACTGCTTTTGCATAATAGGCAAGCATTTCCTTTGTGTTCTCCAGCTCCATGTAAGTGCGCGCTATTGTATATACAGCCTCTGCATCGCTTTCATTCTTTTTAAGTGCATTCTGGAGATAGGTAAGCGCTTTGCCATAATTCTCCATACGGAAATAGCTAATACCTATTATTCTATCTGATTCTTCGCAGTCGCACTTCTCAGCCAATTCAATTGCTTTCTTATGCTGCCTTGCATTAAAGCTGAGATTCATTAATGACTTTGTCAGTTCTTTATTCCCTGGCTGGATCTCACTGGCCTTCTTAAAATTTTGCTCTGCTTCATACAGCCGATACATCTTCATATTTACATTTCCGTTGGCTATTAAGGCTTCTACCGATTGGGGATCAAATTCAAGCGCCTTTGCAAAATCTATCGAGGCTGCATTATTCAGCCCTGCCTCCATCTTCTGCTTTCCCGACGCCAGATAATAAGCCACACTATCAGACTGAGCTATGCCTTGTAATGACAGAAATGCAAAAACAAGAAAAAGGGGGAATGCTTTCATAGGTGGTTATTTTTTAGGTGTGCGGGAATCAAACTGCTTCAATACCATCCCACTTAACGCAGGAAGGCTCACTTTTATTTCGCTCACCCCTGCTTTCTTATCCACAATCCGCACTCCGGGAATCTGGCCTGCGAACCTTCCGCTTCCGCCGTAATCCATTGAATCACTGTCAAATATAACCTTCCACTGCCCCTTACTTCTGGTGTGGACAACCCAGTCGATTCGCTCAACAGGTGTCATATTGAGTATCACCAGCACATTATCCTTTCTCTTCTTTCCTTTCCGTAAATAACTTACCACACATTCATTGTAATGAGAAAGATCTACCCACTCAAAGCCCTCCGCAGAGAACTGCAATTCATGAAGCGCCGGCTCAGAAGTTAGTAATCTGTTCAACTGCGACACACAAACCTGAAGTTTTTTATGAATCTCATAATTTAATAAAAACCAGTCGAGTTCTTTCTGAAAATTCCACTCTGAAGTCTGCCCGAACTCATCACCCATAAAAAGCAACTTTCCTCCCGGATGGGTGAACATATAGGTGTACAGGAGTCGCAGGTTAGCAAATTTCTGCCACTCATCACCCGGCATTTTGTAAATCATCGGCGACTTGCCGTGCACCACTTCATCATGGCTTAATGGGAGCATGAAGTTTTCATTGAAATAGTACATCATGCTAAATGTAAACTTATCCTGATGATCCTTTCTGAACAGAGGATCCATAGAGAAATAATCGAGTGTATCATGCATCCACCCCATCATCCACTTCATACCAAACCCCATCCCACCTCCGGTGGTCATCTTTGTGATCCCCGGCCAGTCGGTAGCTTCTTCAGCGATCATCTGCACATCGGGGAAATCGCGATACACCATTGCATTCAAATCCTGCACAAAGGCAATTGCTTCCAGATTTCCGTTGCCTCCTTTTTCGTTAGGTTCCCACTGGCCCTCCTCACGGGAATAATCGAGCCGCAAAATAGAACTCACGGCATCCACCCGCATGCCATCTGCATGATACAAATCAAACCAATAACGTGCATTACTTATCAGGAACGATCGCACTTCACCTCTTCTGTAATTAAAAATATAAGAATTCCAGTCAGGATGAAATCCTTTCCGCATATCCGCATACTCATAGGTGTGAGTGCCATCAAACATAAATAGCCCGTGTGCGTCAGCCGGAAAATGCGATGGTACCCAGTCCAGGATCACTCCAATGTTTGCCTGATGCAGCCGATCTACCAGAGCCATGAATTCTTCCGGAGTACCAAATCTTGATGTAGGAGCATAGTAACCTGTCCCCTGATAACCCCAGCTGGCATCATAGGGATGCTCCATTACCGGCATCAATTCTACATGAGTAAATCCCATCTCCCGGATGTAGGGTATCAGTTGATTACCAATCTCTTCATAAGAGTTGAAGCTGTCTTTATCATTGGGATCAGGCTTTGTCCAGCTACCAAGATGTAATTCATAAACACTCCAGGGGGCACTAAGCGAATTGTACTTCTTCCGCTTTCGCATCCACGGTCTGTCGTTCCATTTATATTTGATGTCTTTGGTTTTGGAAGAAGTAGCGGGCCTTGTTTCCCAGTGACGGGCAAAAGGATCTCCTTTATACAACTCAGCTCCGCCATATCCCTTGATAAAATATTTATAATTCTCAAACTCTCCCAATCCCGGAATGAAGCCTTCCCAGATACCGGACTTATCCAGCCTTACATACAACGGGTGGCTATGAGTATCCCAGTTATTAAAGTCACCCACCACCGTAACCAGTGTCGCATTCGGAGCCCACACAGCAAAATAATAGCCCTCACTTTTTAGCACCTTGATCCTGTGGGGCCCAAACAACTTATAAAGCGAATAGTGAGTACCACCCTGAAAATTCTGAATATCCTCATCAGAAAACAGGGAATAATTCCACACAGGCCTCGTGCTGTCCACAAAGTGAATATCCTCATAACGAGAAGGTTTTTTTTCGGATTTTGTTTTCTTTGCCATGCCTGTATGGGATTGTGGATATTAAAGATAATCATTTCAGAATTATGAAATGCGAATCTTCCCCTGCAGCTATTGCCATAAATCACTACCTTGAAACCGTATTTTATCTGACCTCTATCTTTGCAGTGACATGACGCTAATTGAAAAAAACACACTAATTGTAAAGTCTGTTGCTCATGAACTTGGATTCGACTATTGTGGAATATCCAAAGCAGAAAAACTGAATGAAGATGAGGTAAGACTGGCAAACTTTTTAAACAAAGGCTATAATGGCTCATTGGGCTACCTTGAAAATCATTTTGACAAAAGAGTAGATCCTACCAAACTGGTTCCCGGCGCAAAATCTGTCATTTCCCTTCTTACAAATTATTACCCTGAACAAAAGCAACGGACTGATGCTCCTCAAGTAGCAAAATATGCATACGGTCAGGATTATCACGACGTAATATGGAATAAACTCAAAAAATTCCTGCAGGTGCTCAACGAAAAAATCGGGGAGGTAAATGGTAGAGGGTTTACCGACAGTGCACCTGTGCTGGAGAAGAGTTGGGCTGAAAGAGCCGGACTCGGATGGGTTGGAAAGAATGGGCTGTTGATTACAAAACAATCCGGATCGTTTTTCTTTATAGCTGAATTGATTACGGACATCGAATTAAAACCGGATAATCCTTTCGTAAAAGACTATTGCGGTACCTGCACCCGGTGTATTGATGCATGCCCCACAGAGGCAATTCTGCCTGACAAAGTCATAGAAGCCAGAAAGTGTATCTCTTACTTCACCATCGAACTAAAGGATATGCTTATACCGGATGAGATGAAGGGGAAATTTAATAACCGGATGTTTGGGTGTGATATCTGCCAGGACGTATGCCCCTGGAACCGATTCAGTACTCCTCATCACACAGAAGAATTCACCCCTATCAACGAAATTCTTGAGTATTCAAAGAAGGATTGGGACGAACTGACAGAAGAATCATTTAAAGTCATCTTCAAAAAATCACCCTTAAAAAGGGCTAAGTATCAGGGAATTAAAAGAAACCTGAAATTTCTGGACTAATGTTTGAAGGTACTGTTCGCAGTGGTTTTACACTTAATAATTATATTTGTTGAATGAATTTTACTGAAAAACCGGTTCTCCGGCTCGCTATCCTTGATTTGTACAATGGCGCAGAAAACCAGGGGATGCGGGGCTTACACGATATCATAGAGCACTTTAATCAGACCAGTGAGGTACATCTTGAGATCGACATTTTCGATGTTAGGCAAAAATTAGAATTGCCTGGTCTCGATTATGATATCTATATCAGCAGCGGCGGGCCCGGAAGTCCGATTGATAGTGAAGGCGAAGAATGGGATACAAAATACTTTAACTGGATCGAAGCCGTCGACAACCACAATATTGCTTCAGAAGTGGCATTTAAGAAACCTGTGTTCTTTATCTGCCATTCGTATCAGCTTGCATGCAGGCATTTTAAAATCGGGTTGTTAAGCAAGAGGCGTTCAAATTCTTTTGGAGTTTTCCCTATTCACATGCTTGAGGATGGAGAAAGAGAACCCGTATTCGACGGATTGCCCAATCCCTTCTATGCTGTGGACAGCAGAGATTATCAGGTGATAGAACCAGACTACTCAAGGATAAAGCAGCTGGGCTCAAAAATTCTCGCTATCGAAAAGGAAAGGCCTCATGTGCCCCTTCAGAGGGCGATAATGGCAATGCGATTTACAGACTCATTCATTGGTACCCAGTTTCATCCTGAAGCCGACCCGGTAGGTATGTTGAAACACCTGCACACTCCTGAAAGGAAAAAATCGGTTATCGAAAACCACGGATATGCCAAATGGAAATCGATGATTGAACAATTGCCCGATCCTGAAAAAATAAGGCTGACGTATGCCACAGTGCTTCCCAACTTTCTGAGGATAGCCGTAAGAAAAATCACCAAAGTACCAGTTGTCTAACGGGCACCAGCAGCAGATTTAGAAGTCGCGATATATTTTTTTGATTGAAAAGGCCTAACTTTCAATCATCAAACTATTCCACCTGATGATTCCAGAGATTAGAAAAGAATTCAATGAGCGCTTTACAGCTCAAAAGTACGATGCATTTTTAAAAGACCTCGATTCTAAACATCCCGGACACACTACATTTCGCGTAGCCGAGACGCCCATTTTCATTCCACGTTCGTTCACCAATAAAATGATTGATGCCTGCGAAAGTATTGTGGATATTATTAAAAGCACAGACTTTAAAGGACTTACAGAAAGGGCTATACCTGAAGGAGAGCGAGTGGCCGGCGATGATGGACTGCCGGAGTTTATTGCATTCGACTTTGGAGTATGTGTTAATGAAGACGGTGTGTATGAGCCTATGCTTATTGAGATGCAAGGCTTCCCCACTCTCTTTGCCTTTGAGGTTTATTATCCTGAAGTGCTGGAAAGACATTTTCACATTCCACCAAACTTCACTCATTATATGGGTGGATATAATAAAGAATCCTATCTGGAACTATTAAAGAAAATAATACTAAACGGACATAATCCTGAAAATGTAATCCTCCTGGAGGTAAAACCCCACGAACAAAAAACCAGAATTGATTTTTACTGTACCCAGGATTATCTGGGTATTCCTGTCGTTTGTCTCACTGAACTAAAAGTAGATGGTAAGAACCTGTATTATCTGAAAGATGGAAAAAAAGTACATGTAAAAAGAATATATAACCGAATCATTTTTGATGATCTGGCTCATGTAAAAGATAGCCTGGGGCCGATTATTGATATCACGCAGCCTTACGATGTAGAGTGGGTGCCACATCCTAACTGGTTTTACAGAGTTAGTAAATTCACCCTCCCATATATCAATCACCCTTATGTGCCTGAAACATTCTTTTTGAATGAAATCTCAGAATTGCCAAATGACTTATCACAATATGTGTTGAAGCCCTTGTTCAGCTTTGCAGGCCAGGGAGTTATCATCGATGTGACCAGAGAAGACATTCAGAAAATTGAAAACCCGGATAACTGGATTCTTCAAAAGAAAGTGCATTACGCAGATGTAATTCAGACCCCTGATATCCCCGCCAAAGCTGAAATCCGCATTTTCTATTTCTGGGACAAAAACGCTCCCAGGCCCGTGCCAGTATGCAACCTGGCCAGACTAAGCAAAGGGAAAATGATAGGGGTAAGATACAATATGGACAAAGAATGGGTAGGTGGAAGTGTCGCTTATTTCGAAGACTAATAAAAAGATTTCTCCCCGGCCTTCTAATGTTTCATTTCAGAAAACATTCTGTATTCTGTATATCAAACACTCCCTACACAAAAAGGCTGCTTCAAAATTGAAACAGCCTGATTATCTTTAATGATATTTCTTAAATATCAGTTGCTTCTCCGTATGCCATAGCAGTGGCTTCTTTAACCGCCTCACTGATAGTTGGGTGTGGATGCACTGCATTTAGAATTTCATGAGCAGTAGTTTCCAATTTTCTGGCCACTACTACTTCTGCTATCATTTCGGTAACGTTGTACCCAATCATGTGCGCTCCCAGGAATTCACCATACTTGGCATCATAAATTACTTTAACGAAACCTGTAGTATCACCTGCGGCAGTAGCCTTTCCACTCGCTACAAGCGGAAACTTACCCACCTTCAATTCGTAACCTGCATCTTTAGCTGCTTTTTCAGTAAGACCCACAGAAGCTATTTCAGGTGTGCAATAAGTACATCCGGGAACATTGCCATAATCAATAGGTTCAGGATTCTTGCCAGCCAGATGTTCTGCTGCAATAATTCCCTCTTTACCTGCTTTATGTGCAAGGGCCTGGTGAGGCGTGCAGTCACCTATCGCATAAACCCCCTTAATATTTGTCTGCTGATACCCATCCACCACAATCCGTCCCCGATCTGTCTTGATGCCTACAGCCTCCAGTCCAATATTCTCAATATTAGCAGTGATACCCACAGCACTCAAAAGTATTTCGGCCTCCAAAACTTGTTCACCATTCGGCGTCTTCACTGTAGCTTTCACACCATTTCCGGAAGTATCCACCTTCGTTACTTCACTATTTGTCAGAATATTGATTCCCTGTTTCTTGAAGCTCCTTTCCAATTCCTTACTAACTTCTTCATCTTCTACGGGCACTACCCTTGGCAGGAATTCAACAATGGTAACCTTAGTCCCCAATGCATGGTAGAAATAAGCGAATTCAGTACCAATGGCACCACTTCCGACTACTATCATTGATTCCGGTTGCTTTTCCAGACTCATCGCTTTCCGGTATTCAATAACCTTCTTTCCATCCACCTTCATGGAAGGTAATTCACGTGCACGAGCACCAGTAGCAATCACAATATTCTTGGCCTCATATACCTGCTTTTTCCCTTCTGCATCCGTAACTTCCAGTTTGGTTGCTGATAACAGTTTTCCGGTTCCCATTATCACATCAATCTTATTTTTCTTCATCAGGAACTGAACTCCTTTATTCATTTTGCCTGCCACACCACGGCTCCGCTGTACAACGGCCGGAAAGTCCACCTTTGGATCATTGATCTGAATACCGTAGTCTGCCGAATGTTTGGCATATTCAAATACCTGTGCACTCTTCAGCAACGCTTTTGTGGGAATACATCCCCAATTAAGGCAGATACCGCCAAGACTTTCTCGTTCGATGATAGCCACCTTCTTGCCTAGTTGTGAAGCACGGATGGCTGCGGGGTAACCGCCGGGCCCACTACCTAATACTATTACATCGTATGTCATAACAAAGATTTATTTTCTGAATTAAAACGGAGCAAAAGTACTCCAACAACACCAAAGCACAAAAAGCATACTGAAACCTTAGGGTCATATTTTCGGAATTGGCTGCCATCATTTAAAGAATGCGTATCTTGTAGCCAGATAATCCGCTACCAATCTGATGAAATACCTAAGTATTTTCATGTTTTTCATTCCAGTATTACTGATCAGTTGCACTGCAACAAAAAAAACTACGCGTCCACCGATTACCGCTACCACTTCATCCCCGTCAACGCCCATTCGCAGCAGGGTGATTCTAAAAAAAGATATTAAACCTGTGGATATCAACACAAAAAATGTGAATCCGGTTGATTTGGTAGCATTTGCAAAACTACAACTGGGAGTACCTTATTTGTGGGGAGGTATGGATAAGAAAAAAGGGTTCGACTGTAGTGGATTTATCAGCTACGTTTTTTCAAATTTTAATATTCCGGTACCCCGTGTCACCTACCAGTTTACCAATGCAGGTGTAGATATTCCCCTGGAGTTCAGCAAGCCGGGCGATATTATACTTTTCACAGGGAGCAATGCGAACAGTGGTGAGGTAGGACACATGGGCATCATTACCGAAAACAAGAAGGGGGTCATTCAGTTTATTCATGCCTCGAGCAGCAGTGGTGTAGTCATTTCAGGTATGAACTCTTATTTTATTCCAAGATATGTAAGGGTGAACAGAATTTTCATCCCAGGTTATAACCCGGCAAAAAGAGGAATTACAAAATCTGCCGGTGGCAGATAGTTAGAAAGCCTAATAATAAAAAATGATGAGTCAGTACGACATAGCCACTTTTGCAAACGGTTGTTTCTGGTGTACGGAAGCCGTTTTCCAACGCCTCAGAGGAGTAATAAATGTGCAAAGTGGATATTCAGGAGGGCATACCCCAAATCCGTCCTACAGGGAAGTATGCACTGGTAACACGGGACACGCCGAATGTCTTCAGATTACCTATGACCCCACCGTCATTACGTTCAGCCAGTTGCTTGAAGTATTCTGGGCTACCCACGATCCCACTACCCTGAACCGTCAGGGAAATGATGTAGGTACCCAATACAGAAGTGTAATCTTCTATCACACTGAAGAGCAGAAGGAAGCGGCAGAAAAGTCGCTGAAATTACTCGAAAAGGAGAAGGTATTTGATGCGCCAATTGTTACTGCTATTGAACCATTTGACATTTTTTATCCGGCTGAAAAAGAGCACGGCAACTATTACAACAACCACCCTTTGCAACCGTATTGCTATTATGTGACAAGACCTAAGGTGGAAAAATTGAAAAAACTCTATGCTGATTGGATAGAAAAATAACTAAATTGAAGAAATTTAAGGATAGCTTATGTGGAAATTTCTACAAGAAAGTTTGGAAATAACAGGTGCAATTCAAATTGCGCTTTCCCCCATTATTATTGCAATAGTCACTGGAGGTATTATTTACCTCGCAAGACCATCTGCCACAAATCTGATCGTAAGCTTTCTAATTGTCCTTACCGGATTGGCAACAGGTATCTGGTGGGCAAGGAGAATCTATAAAATTAAGAAAGGAACTATTAGCTATATGTCTAAAGTTTCAAACTCACCCGAGCTAGATAATCAGGAATAAAAAAGGGAAGACCCATTCAAACCTTCCCTGAATATCCTTAAACTCTTAAGCCTTATGCTTTCCTGTACTGATGAGCTATTGTCTTAGCAAGTTCTGTCATCTTCTTAATACCTTCATCGGGAAGTACCCCTTTCTTGAACTCAGCCAATACATCCGGCAATTTGCTTTCCATTTCAAGCAGGAATTGCTCTTCAAATTCGCGAACCTTGTGTACAGGCACTTCATTAATCAATCCGAAAGTACCCAGATAGATAATCGCAATCTGTTTTTCTACTGTATAGGGCGTAAACTGAGGTTGAATCAGAATCTGAACGTTGCGCGCACCCTTATCAAGAACTGCCTTTGTAGCAGCATCCAGATCACCACCAAACTTAGAGAAAGCCTCCAGTTCGCGGTACGAAGCTTGTTCCAGCTTCAGTGTACCCGCCACTTTCTTCATCGATTTGATCTGCGCGTTACCACCCACACGGCTTACAGAAATACCTACGTTAATCGCAGGACGCACACCAGAGTTAAAGAGGTTATTCTCCAGGAATATCTGCCCATCCGTGATAGAAATCACGTTTGTCGGGATGTAGGCCGAAACGTCGCCAGCCTGAGTTTCAATAATAGGCAATGCAGTAAGCGAACCTCCTCCTTTAACCAGATGTTTGATATTGTCAGGAAGATCATTCATCTTTTTTGCAATATCATCATTTGAAATAATCTTTGCAGCTCTTTCCAACAGGCGGCTATGGAGATAGAACACATCACCAGGATAGGCTTCACGGCCTGGCGGGCGCCTCAATAGCAGCGATACTTCCCGATAGGCAACTGCCTGCTTGCTCAGGTCATCATAAACTATAAGCGCGGGGCGTCCGGTATCGCGAAAGTATTCACCGATAGCAGCACCTGCAAATGGCGCATAGAACTGCAATGGTGCAGGGTCAGAAGCAGAGGCGGCCACAATGGTGGTATATGCCATAGCTCCATGCTCTTCCAAAGTGCGCATTACGTTAGCAATTGTAGAGGCCTTCTGTCCGATGGCTACATAAATACAGTAAACAGGATTTCCTGCCTGATAAAATTCTTTTTGATTAATAATGGTGTCAATACAGATCGCACTTTTTCCTGTCTGACGGTCACCAATCACCAACTCTCTCTGCCCACGCCCGATCGGAATCATTGCGTCAATAGCTTTGATACCTGTCTGAAGCGGTTCCTTCACAGGTTCACGATAGATTACACCGGGAGCTTTTCTTTCCAGCGGCATTTCATAAAGTTCACCGGTAATAGGCCCTTTTCCATCGATTGGCTCGCCCAGAGTATTGATAACTCTTCCTGCAAGTCCTTCACCTACCTTTATCGAAGCGATTTTACCCGTCCTCCGTACTTTTCCACCTTCTTTAATGGTGCCGCTCTCACCCATCAATACCACACCTACATTATCCTCTTCAAGATTAAGAGCAATGGCTTTTACACCATTTTCAAACTCTACGAGTTCACCGGAACTTACGTTATTGAGTCCGTAAATACGGGCAATACCATCACCTACCTGCAATACTGTACCCACTTCTTCAAGGTCAGCACCTGCATTAAAATTGCCCAACTGGCTTCTGAGAATCGCCGAAATCTCATCGGGTTTTATATCCACCATAATTTTATGCGTTTTTTGAGGGTGCAAAGGTAATCTATTGCAGTATTCCAACAAAAAGGGTTTTATCGAAATATTGGTAATTTTTCAACATTATTACCCCGTTTGTGGATTTGCCGGCTAAATCTGCGAAAGCTCATATTAAAACTTTATTAAAGAGCTCTTTGCTTTCTCTATACCCACCCGGAATTCCTGCCTGACCTTCCACAGGTACTGGCAGCACAATAAAAATACCTTAACCTAGCCCCATAGACTTGATAATGTCCTGAATCCTTCCTTTCAGCCCTTCAAGTTTTCTGTCAAAATCCTCAATATCCTCAAGCGTCGTATTGACACTGAAGTAAAATTTAATCTTGGGTTCAGTTCCGCTCGGACGAGCCGAAATCTTGTCTCCGTTTTCAAGAATAAATTGAAGCACATTGCTTTTGGGAAAGTCCAGTTTCTCTATGACACCGCTATCCAAATTCTTATCTTCCAGGGTCTGATAGTCAAGCAAACGAGCCACCTTACTTCCTGCTATTTCTTTTGGAGGATTATCCCTGAATGCCTGCATCATAGCCGCAATCTCTTTAGCACCGTTCATCCCCTTTCGGGTAATAGATATTAGCTCTTCATAATAAAAACCGTATTGCCTGTAAATATCTAGTAGCTTATCAAAAAGTGTTCGCCCTTTCTCTTTTTCTACTGCTGCCATCTCTGCTATTATACAGACTGCACTCACAGAGTCTTTGTCTCTTATTTCGTCACCCAGCATCAATCCGAAACTCTCCTCTCCGCCAATAATGTATTTTTCTTTTCCTTCTTTAGCTCTGATCAGTGAGGATATCCATTTAAATCCTGTGAGGGTATTGTAACAACTCACTCCATTTTCTGCAGCTATCTTATCGATCAGGTCAGTGGTTACTATTGTTTTTATTACCATATCTTCGGGCTTCGCAGTGCCTTTCTCTTTTCTGGCCTCGATCATATAGTTAAATGCTAACAAGGCCGTCTGGTTACCATTCATTAAAATCCAGTTACCGTGATTGTCTTTTAACCCCACCCCTACCCTGTCAGCATCCGGGTCTGTGCCAAACAAAATATCAGCATTTAATTCCGCAGCTTTTTTCAAACCGATACTCATCGTTTCTTTCTCTTCAGGATTGGGATAAACTACCGTCGGGAAATTACCATCCGGAGTAGCTTGTTCTTCCACTATATGTACATTATCGAAACCATAAGCTGCCAGCCCCTTTGGTACCATCATGATACCTGTACCATGGATTGGAGTGTACACAATCTTTAAACCGTGTTGTTTTGCGCAAATCTCAGGGTGCACACTCAGCCCTTTTATCATTTTCAGGTAAGCATTATCCACCTCTTCCCCAATCATTCTGATATTAGAGCCATCGCCCTTCCACCGTACATCTTCAAGATTCAGAATTCTTTCTACTTCTGTTATCACATTCTTGTCGTGTGGTGGCACCAACTGCGCTCCATCATCCCAATAGGCCTTATAGCCGTTATATTCTTTTGGGTTGTGCGATGCGGTTAACACTACTCCTCCCTGACACTTCAGATATCGTATGGCAAAACTCAATACCGGAGTGGGCCTTAAAGACTCAAACAAATTCACAGTAATGCCATTCGCGTCAAATATTTCTGCCACTATCTGCGCAAATTCTTTACTATTGTTCCTTGCGTCATACGCAATAGCCACACTCACTTTATCAAAATTCTTTTTAAGATAATTGGCATATCCCTGCGTGGCCTTTCCAATTGTATATTTATTCATTCGATTGGTGCCCACTCCCATAATTCCCCTGAGTCCTCCCGTTCCAAATTCCAGGTTCTTATAAAAGGCATCCTCTAGTTGGGCAGGATCACCTGACTGCATAGTCTTGATAGCTGCTTTGGTAGCTTCGTCGTAATTACCTTCCAGCCATTCTCTGATGTTCATCTCTGTTTTCTGATCCATATAAAAAAAATTTTTGGCTTTGAAGGTATTTAATTTTTGCTTTTCCTGACCATGACATCTCGTGATTGCTATTATTTTTGCGCCATGCACAGGTCTTTTTATCGGCTGGCCATTATGGTATGCCTGCTATTACCAGGAGGCCCCACATTCAGCCAAAACACGCACACCGCCAGGCATCTGAATAATGACTCTATGCCAAACCCACACCCTGAGAGAGTAAAATGGGTAGCCATTGGTCATAGTGTGGCATTTGCAGGAAGCCTGACCGGCCTTGTTGTACTTTGGTATGCTGATCATCCCAGGAGTGGGTTTCATTTTTTTGACGATAATGCAGAATGGCTCCAGGTCGATAAAGCCGGCCACCTCTATAGTGCCTATATGATCAGCCACACCAGTTCTGAATTGTGGAAATGGGCAGGGGTACCCCGAAAAAAAAGAATATGGCTCGCAGGTATTGGCGGGCTGGCATATCAGTCGATTATCGAGGTGCTGGATGGGTTCTCAGCAGAATACGGCTTCAGTGCAGGCGACTATGTGGCTAATATCCTGGGTACTGCCACCTTCGTATCACAAGAATTACTGTGGGATCAGCAAAAGATAAAAATCAAATTCTCGGTATTCCCCAAAAGATATACAGAACCACAACTTGAACAAAGAGCAAACAAGCTTTACGGTAAAACAATAATAGAAAGATCCTTAAAAGACTACAACCAGCAAACCTACTGGCTAAGTGCAGACATCAAGTCTCTGTTCCACTCAGAAAAATGGCCTGCCTGGTTAAACATCTCAATCGGATATGGAGCAAAAGGTATGTTCGGTGGTACCAGCAACAAGGTAACTGATCAGAACGGAAACATCATTTTTGACAGGACCGACATTCCGCGCCAACGCCAATGGTATCTAAGTCCTGACCTTAATTTCTCTGCTTTTAAAACTAATAAAAAGGGGGTTAAGATACTCTTCTTTATACTTGACTCATTTAAGTTTCCGGCTCCTGCGCTCGAGCTTTCAGGAGGCAAGCTCAGAGGTCACTTTCTTTATTTCTAAGCTTCTAGATGGGCACCTGTGATCTCCCCATCACGCGTATCCACCACGATCTTTTCTGACAGTGCGGTGGCAATAGAAAGCCCCTTAAAATCCGGTGTCACAGGAAATCGTTTATGGCTCCTCTCCACAAGCACCAGCATTTGAATTTTTGAAGGATAATAATTCAGAAATGGCTTAAGGGCATACGACAGGGTTTTCCCAGAATTGGCTACATCATCTACAATAATAATCACCTTATCATCAAAGGAGACCGGTTCAACTCCACAATGCAGCTGTGCCTGCTGCGGAAGCTTTTTATTGATATCTATTTCAATCATCTTGATTTCGCCTTTAAAAACCGGTTTCAGGAATTCCATCAGAATATGGGCCAGGATCACTCCGTTCTCTTTTATCCCGGCCAAAACTATTTCGTGTTCATCAGGGTTGGTTTCAGCAATTTCATAAGCCATCCTCTGCAGTTTGCGCATTGCAGCTTCCCTTGACAAAATCTCCATGACAATTCTTTTTTTTCAAAGGTAACAGAATGATTGAAAAACAATAACCTATGTAAGAGGTATTACCATGTTCTGCTCAATTCAATTATATTTACCCCTAATTCTATTTTCACACAAAAGGATGCAGGCATCAGAATCGTTCTCAGCCAAAGCCTGGCAAAGGCTGAAAAAAAATAAGGGAGCTATGGCAGGGCTCATTGTGATTCTGCTTGCCGTAGCAGCTGCAATCTTTGCTTATTTTCTTGGCAACGACCAAACCCCCAATGCTGACAGGCAGATTGTGGAAATCCAGGCCCAAAAACCCGGATTCAAACAGACATTTCTCAAAGTAAAAAAACAAAGAGAGGTAGGCCACACAGGCATAGTTTCACACCTCCTTTTCGGAAAAGAAGATGCCTTTGTGCTCCTCCCGATTAACAGTTATACAGACCTGGGAGACAGCGTGGCAGTGGAAAAATATATCGACGAAGGAATGCAGGAAAAGCAGGTCTATCCAAAATCTGCACTCGAAAAAAATTTCATCAGCCATAAGACCTTCTGGTTTGGCACCGACAAGTTCGGGAGAGACATACTGAGCCGGCTCATCCTGGGCATACGTGTGAGCCTTGCTGTGGGATTAGTTACAGTAATCATTTCTCTCCTGATAGGTGTAACGCTGGGGGCGGTAGCAGGTTACAAAGGGGGCAGGACAGATGCGGCTATCATGTGGCTGATAAATGTGGTATGGAGTATCCCCACGCTTTTACTTGTATTCGGGCTTACCCTTACACTGGGAAAGGGCTTCTGGCAGATCTTCATTGCCGTAGGCCTCACAATGTGGGTAACCATAGCCAGAATTGTAAGAGGTCAGGTAATGGCTATAAGCCAACTGGAGTATGTCCAGGCGGCTAAGGCGTTAGGCCTTCGCGACAGCAGGATTATCATCAGACACATCCTGCCCAATGTAATGGGGCCTGTAATGGTTATCGCTGCCGCCAACTTTGCCTCCGCAATTATTATTGAAGCAGGACTCAGCTTTCTGGGTATCGGCATCCAGCCTCCCACTCCGAGTTGGGGACTGATGTTAAAAGAAAATTACAATTTTATTATCACACACAACCCCGCGTTGGCCTTGATCCCCGGGCTGGCGATTATGATTCTGGTACTGGCATTTAACCTGCTCGGAAACGGACTCCGCGATGCGTTGGACGTGAAGGGGTAATCCCTCTTGAACATCCCTTTCTTAAATATCCCACTTGTTGATTGGGTTTTTCCAAACCATTTTACTAAATCTGAAGAACAGAAAAATGGCACTGAAAGTGAGCCCGATAATAAAACCAATCCAAATTCCGGAAGCTCCCAGTCCCGCCTTAAAGGAGAGTAAATATCCCATCGGCAATCCAACAACCCAGTAAGCAATACCTATAAATACCGTAGGCACCTTTACATCCTTGATACCTCTTAAAAGTCCTGCAGTAATAGCCTGTGAGCTGTCTGATATCTGGAACAATGCACCCAGAATGATGAGTACCGTAGCCAATGACACCACTTCCGGGTTATCATTAAAAATATAAGGCAACCGGTTTCGATACAGGAAAAACAACAGTGCACATAATCCTCCATATATCCAGCCCACATATAAAGTACTTCTCCCTATTCGTCCGATAAGAGGTTGATCTCTTCTGCCAAAACCACTGCTGGTACGAATTGAGGCTGCCTGGGAGAGCCCAATGGAAATCATGAAAGTAAATGAAGCCAGGCTAAGGGCTATCTGATGGGCGGCAAGCGCCACTGCGCCAAGTGTTCCAACCAAAATACTTGAAAGTGCAAAAGCTCCGGCTTCCATCGCTATCTGAAATCCTGAAGGAATACCTATATATAATAATTGCCGGATGGAGTGCCACCTGAAAGTCCATGCCCGCCTACCGATTATAATGTATCTGCGAAACAATGAATGCCTGAAAACCACCCACAACAATCCGACAAATAGAAGCACTCTGGTGATGAGAGTTGCCACCCCTGCACCATACAACTCCCATCTGGGAAATCCCCAATTACCAAAAATAATCAGCCAATTCAGAAATACTTTTACCGGAATGGCAAGAATGGACATTATCATAGCTGTCTTTGTGAATTCCAGTCCATCTGTAAATTGTTTCAACGACATAAATAATAACATAGGAATAACGCCCCATCCCATGATTCGCAGATATGGCGCTGCCAGCATGGCTACTTCCGGATCCTGATCCAGATGGAATAATAAGGGAAGTGACAATTCCACCAAAATTGCAATAAGCACTGCTGCGATTGCACTAAGCCAAAAACCATTGAACAAGTAATGACTTACTAACTTTTTATCATTTTGTCCGTGCGACATGCTTACCAACTGGGATACTGAAATCGTGATGCCGATTCCGAAAACAAACGGAATGTTGATAACACTAAATACCAGCGCGGAGGCTGCAAGCTGCTTATAACTTACTGCCCCCACCATAGCACTGTCAATTAGTCCCAGCGATAGCTGTGCTACTTCTCCGATTATAATCGGAAAAGCCAGATTAAGAGTCTTCTTTGCCTGTGTAATGAGCATGAAAAAAATGCCCCCGTTGATTAATTGCTAAAGGTAGTATCTATGAGTACTTTTTCTTTGGAATTTTCAGTTTTTGCCTTTTTTCTGAAATAACCTCTTAGTAAAAAATTATGCTGAAGCGCCTCCAGGTCTTCATCCAGCTTCTCGGTGGCAGACTGTAGGTTTGACAAAGTCGTCTTTATTTGTCCGGCTGTTTTCTGATCGGTCATCATCATTCCCAACGGTGTATTAGGATTTTTCAGACTTTCATTAAGGGCCTTGCCAGTGGTATTCAGACTGTTGATGAAGAACTGAGAAGAATCTGAAATAACCTTGAGCCTTTGGGTGAGCGCTCTCAGGTTTGCAAATATTGTTGTGTCTGTCACGAAATCATTTGCAAGGTTTCCCGGAGTGTTCAGTTTGGCTGTATATTCTGAAGCAGCTGCAGAGAGTTTCTCAATATTCAGTGCAGAACGATTAAGACTTGCGGCCAGTAAATTGATCTGCTCAGGCAGCGTTTCATCATTCAGCACTTTTCCTAATGTACCTTTTCCCTGCACTATCTGATCCGTAATTGTTTTCAGATTCCCGGTAATGCCCAGTAGGTTATCATTGTTCTTAGAGAGCGTATTCATCAGTTCATCAGTACTGAGTAGTGTATCAGTGGCTATCACATCTCCTTCTTCGATGGTAGCGATACCCACAGAGCCGCCATACAGCTCAATAATTTTATTTCCGATTAGACCATCTGACGACAATTTGGCTCTTACATCCTTATGAATAAATTTCTTAGCTGTCTGGTCTATATTCATCTCCACTTCTACCTTACCACTTTCGATGATGGACACATTCCTGATAGTGCCCACCTTCACACCGGTAAACCATATATTATTTCCTTTCTGTAATCCATTCACATTCGTAAAGAACGACTTCACCATAATAGAGCTGGTAAAAGTTTTCCGTTGTGACCCTAATGTCAAAATCATCAGTGCAAAAATGGCAATACCCAGAAGGGTAAAGATTCCGACTATAACTGCTCTGGTTCCACTTGAAGATCTCATATCAGTCTATAAATTTATATTCATAAAATTGTTTAATCCGTTCATCATTATCCTTAAATACCTCCTCAAAAGTACCCTGCTTTATAAATTTGCCATTACTCAGCATAGCAACCTTATCGCCGGTGGTTTTAGCACAGGTGAGGTCGTGTGTAATGATGATCGACGTAGTATTAAATCTTTCTCTAACCTCATTAATCAGATTATTTATTTCCATGCTTGTTATAGGATCGAGCCCCGACGTCGGCTCATCATACAACATTATCTTGGGGCGGATGATTAAGGTTCGGGCGATTCCAATTCTTTTTCTTTGCCCGCCCGAAAGTTCAGAGGGCATCTGATTAATCGTCTGCAAAAGCCCCACTGCATCCAATACTGCTTCCACTGACTGCTTCATCTGTTTTCTTGTCAAATGCCGGGCATTATGTTCCAGAGGAAATTCCAGATTTTCACGCACACTCATACTGTCGTACAAAGCGCTATTCTGAAAGGAAAATCCTATCTGCAACCTCAGTTCCATCAGTTCATACTTATTCAGTGCAGATACCTCATGGCCAAACACCTTTACTGAACCGCTATCAGGAGTCAACAGCCCAGAAATCAGTTTTATCAATACCGACTTTCCTGTTCCTGATCTACCCAGCACCACAAAGTTCTCTCTATCATACACATCAAGGCTTACGCCATCCAGCACCTTCAAATCGCCAAAGGACTTATAGAGGTCTCTGATACGAATCACCTCGCCATCTTTTCCTTTATTGAATTCCAACATCATCGTTAACGTAAATAATTTGTTACCTGAACTAATAATATCTCTTCCATAAATATCAGGAACATGCTCAATACCACCGCAGAGTTAGCCGCGCGCCCCACCCCTTCAGTTCCATTCCTGGCATTAAACCCCTTATAACATCCTACCATTCCAATTGTAAAGCCATACACGATACTCTTTACAAGTGAAGAAAACACATCCAGAAATGAAATCTTATCAAAGGCTGCAATGAAAAACGTAGTCATAGATGTTTGTTCATTTGCATGCACATTCAGATAAGCCCCCATCATAGCTACAAAACCCGTAAAACACATCAATACCGGGATCATGATAGTGGTAGCCAATACCCTGGTTACCACGAGAAACTTGTACGGATTTATAGAGGAAACCTCCATGGCATCTATTTGCTCTGTAACCTTCATCGAGCCAAGTTCTGCCCCCATATTCGACCCCACTTTTCCCGAACAGATAAGTGCTGTTACCAGGGGCGCTAATGCGCGAATGATTGCAATAGCCACCAAAGAAGGTAACCATGATTGTGCTCCGAACTCTGAGAGAGATGGCCGTGATTGTTTCGTAAATACAATACCGGTAATAAAACCCGTCAGCGCAATCAGAAACAACGATCGGTATCCCACCTGATAACACTGCTTGATAACCTCCCTGAACTCATAAGGAGGGCGAAAAACTTCTTTGAAAAACCGAAGCGTAAATATTGATGCCGAGGTAATGTCAGAGAAAAACGCATCTACCTTCTTCGATATCAGAAATTTACGCGGGGATTTTGCACTCATTGTCAGCGTGGTCAGTTACCAATTTTAATTAATATCAGGGGTTGCAAAGATGGCCACAAGAATTTAAAAAACCATAGCTTTCAGAAAAACTATACTCATTCCCTCCCGGGCACTTATATCTTTTTTATACTCTTTAACGTATTAATACTCTTTTACGTATCCCAAAAGGAAGAATAAACCCTACAGATTCTATATCAAAACGAGATTCTTCTGGCCGGAATTTGAAAAAAATTAAAAATTCCTTCCATCCGGAAGTCTTTTCATCAATTTTCCAATTCAAATATTATATTTGGCTTTCACGATACAATAACAGATGTTCAATTTTATTCTTTTCGGGCCGCCTGGAAGCGGCAAGGGTACGCAGTCTGAAAAACTCATTGCTAAATACCACCTGAAACACCTCTCAACAGGCGACCTCCTCAGAAGCGAAATCGCCAAAAAGACTCCACTAGGTCTTGAAGCTAAGAAACTTATGGACAAAGGCAGCCTGGTACCAGACAGCGTTGTAATCGGAATGATCAGCGACATGCTCGATGCAAACAAAGGTGCAGCCGGGTTCTTGTTTGACGGTTTTCCAAGAACCAAGGTGCAGTCAGAAGAATTGGACAAGTTGCTACATGCAAGAAACTCCGAAATCAATGTAGTGCTTGCCCTCGATGTTTCCGAATCTGAATTAGTAAAGCGCCTCCTCAAAAGAGGAGAGACCAGCGGACGATCAGACGATGTCAATGAAAGTGTGATCAGAGCCAGAATTGCAGAATATCATAAGAAAACCAGCGCAGTACTGGAACACTACGACAAATTTGACAAGGTCATACACGTAAAAGGTGAAGGATCTATCGAACAAATTTTTGAAAGACTTTGTGCCAGCCTCGACCAATTACAGGAGGAGAAACACAATTAGCACTGTCTGAAAACCTCTTACAGTGATTTCTTTCTTACCATCGTAAGGATTGTGGCAACGCCTATTAGCGGTTCCTCACTTTCGTCAAGAATCTCTACATACCATTTGACAATTCCTTTGGGAATATCACTTCCGCGCGGCAATTCCTCTCCCTGTTTCGCTTCCTTTATTTCCTGCGATTTCTTTTCTTTACATGTGAACCTTATATAAAAGCTATCACCCGGATATACCGGTTTCGTAAATCTGAGTTCCTCAATCCCATAATTCAACAATACCGGATTCTTCTCGTAATTATCAACAAACAATCCGGCGGCAGCACTCATCAGGAAATACCCATGTGCCACCTGCCGCTCAAACATGGTGTCTGAAAAATCAGTTGTTGCTATATGTGCATAAAAATGATCTCCAGTAAGGTCCGCAAACCGGTCAATATCTTCTGAGGTCACCACCCTCTTTTCAGTAACCAACTGATCGCCAATCCTGAGTTCTTCAAAGTACTTCCTGAAAGGGTGCACATCAGTAATATGCCCTTTGGAATGGGGTGAATATACATTCGTTACAGCAGTCAGCATCTCAGGAGATCCCTGAAGGGCTACACGTTGCATATAATGATGCAGTCCACGCAGACCACCCATTTCTTCACCTCCTCCTGCACGTCCCGGCCCTCCATGTACCAGCATCGGAAGCGGAGACCCATGACCGGTACTCTCTTTCGCACATTCACGGTTTAATATCAGAATTCTCCCATGGTAATTCCCTGTGCCTAACACAAAATCCCGGGCTATCCTCCCATCCGAAGTCACAATTGTACTGCAAAGGCTTCCCTTCCCCATCTTCGCCAGCTCTATGGCTTCGTCAAAATTCTTATAAGGCATTACGGTGCTCACCGGGCCGAAAGCTTCCACATTATGGGGTTCTGCACTTTCAAATGGCTTCTCGTTCTTTAACAATAAGGGAGACATAAATGCACCGGTTTCATAATCTGCATCAATAAGGCTTATCGTATTTTCGCTTCCATATACAATCTCTGAGGTGGTTAATAATTTCTGAATCTGTTTTTTCACCTCCTCTCTTTGAGTCTGCCCGGCAAGGGAACCCATACGTACACTTTCGTTTAGCGGGTTGCCGATGGCGGTTTGGCTCAGACTCTTTGCAATCCCCGTATATACTCCTTCAAAGGCTTCTTCACTCACAAAGATTCTGCGAATAGCTGTACATTTCTGTCCGGCTTTTACGGTCATCTCTTTCCTGATTTCCTTAATAAAAATATCCCACTCGGGCATATCCGGCTTTACATCATCACCCAGTACAATACAATTCAGCGAATCAGCCTCAAGATTAAAGGGTACATTCTCACGGAGTATATTCGGATTAGACTTCAACATCAACCCGGTGGTCGCAGATCCGGTAAATGTAACTACATCCTGTGAATGCACGTAATTGAGCATATCGCGCGCACCACCGCACACCAGTTGTAATGCGCCCTCCGGGAGAATTCCCGAATTAATGATTTCACGCACAACCGACTCCGTCAGATAACTCGTAACTGTTGCAGGCTTCACAAGGGCAGCCACACCGGCAAGCAGATTTACCGCAATCTTTTCAAGCATTCCCCACACCGGGAAATTATACGCATTGATATGAACCGCTACGCCCTCCTTTGGTACAAGAATATGTTGGGCAGCAAATGTACCTCCTTTGCTCAGGCCGATATTCTCACCATCCATTGCATATATCTGATCAGGAAGTTTCCTCCTCAAAGAAGCATTGGAAAACAGATTTCCGATTCCCCCTTCAATATCGATCCAACTATCAGCTCTGGTAGCTCCCGTCATATAACTCACCTGATAAAACTTCTCCTTTTGGTTCATTAGGTGCATCGCCAATGCTCTGAGCATTCTGCCCCTCTCCGAAAAAGTCATTTTTGTGAGTGAATGTGTCCCCCTTGCTCTGCCGAATTGTAAAATCTTTTCAAAATCTAACCCTTCAGTAGAGGCAAAAGATATCACATCGCCTGTCACTGCATTATAGAGTGGTTGTCCCTCGCCCTCTCCATCTATCCACCGACCCAACACATAATTCTGTAATTTCATAAGAAATTGTTTTTGCTATGTTACGAAAAATTGACTTAACAGTACTCTAAAGTGCAATCTGTAAATTTGTAACAGTTAAAGATTTTTAATTATGGAAGAAGGATATGTACGGTGTACAAGTGAGAATAACATATCAATAATTGAGTTTTATCATCCGCTGAGCAACTCCATGCCGGGGTATTTGCTCAAGGAACTTGCCGATACAATAAATAATGAAGGCGTTACAGATTCGAGAATCATCGTGATAAGAACTGCCGGTTCCAAAGCATTTTGTGCGGGTGCAAGTTTCAACGAGCTTATTGCCGTCTCAAACGAGGAGCAGGGACTCGCTTTTTTCTCAGGCTTTGCGAATGTGATTAATGCCATGCGAAAAAACCCCAAACTGATTATTGCCAGAATACAGGGAAAGTGTGTGGGAGGTGGTGTTGGCATTGCCTCTGCGGCTGACTATGTTTTTGCCACTGAGGCTGCAGATATTAAGCTGAGCGAACTGGCACTTGGCATTGGTCCATTCGTAATTGGCCCTTCGGTTGAAAGGAAGATTGGAGTAGCTGCCTTCAGTGAGTTATCAATGGATGCTGCTTCGTGGCGTTCGGCTCAATGGGCAAAAGAAAAAGGGCTGTTCAATACAGTGTCAGGGACAATTGTAGAAATGGATGAAAAGGTGAATGCGTTTGCAGGTACACTTGCTCACTACAGTCCGGAAGCAATGGGTGAAATGAAAAAAGTGTTTTGGGAGGGTACTGAAAACTGGGATACGCTCCTGAAAGAGCGGGCAGCTGTCAGCGGCAGACTAGTCCTGAGTCAGTATGCAAAAAATGCTATTGAAAAAGTAAGGAAGAAGTAAAGATAAGGGGCCAAAATAAAGAGTGCAGATTTCACAAAACCTATTTATTAAATTTGCGTCCTCAAATTCAGGAGAGTTGTCCGAGTGGTTGAAGGAGCGCGACTCGAAATCGTGTGTACCAGAAATGGTATCGGGGGTTCGAATCCCTCACTCTCCGCAAATCAAAAAGGCCTTTGCGAAAGCAAAGGTTTTTAAGTTCGATACCGAG
>JAMLGT010000035.1 GCA_023957755.1 Chitinophagaceae bacterium | reverse complement strand
GCATGTGCATATTGAAAGTAGTATGTTGGTGCCTTCAGAATTTGCAAGGCTGGCCGTTGTGCATGGAACCGTGGCCACCATCAGTGATCCTCACGAGATTGCGAACGTGTGTGGCATGGAAGGGGTGGAATACATGATTGAGAATGGTAAGTCAGTACCCTTTAAATTTCATTTTGGGGCGCCGAGTTGTGTGCCTGCAACCACTTTTGAAACAGCAGGAGCCGCACTGGATGCCGATGATGTGGAAAAGCTGCTGAGTAGAAAAGACATCTTTTATCTGAGCGAGATGATGAATTTTCCGGGTGTATTGAATAACGATGAAGAGGTGATGAAGAAAATCGCCGCTGCAAAGAAATTCGGCAAACCCGTGGATGGCCATGCTCCCGGACTGATGGGGGATGATGCTGTCCGATATATAAATGCCGGGATATCAACCGACCATGAATGCTTTACAGAAGCAGAAGCACTCCATAAGCTAAAGCATGGCATGAAGATTCTGATCAGAGAAGGAAGCGCGGCAAGGAATTTTGATGCCCTGATACCGCTTTTAAATGATTATGAAGATGCGATTATGTTTTGCAGTGATGATAAGCATCCCGATAGCCTTGCCGAAGGACATATCAACAATTTATGCAGAAGAGCCGTGGACTACGGAATTGATGTTTTTAAAGTGTTGAAGGCAGCGTGCCTTAATCCCATAATACATTATAAGATGGATGTGGGCAGGATGCGCCCCGGTGATAAGGCAGATTTAGTCGTTTGTGGAGACTTGAGAAATTTTCATGTACTGGCGACCTATATTAATGGAGTGAAAGTAGCCGAGAATGGCAGGTCGCTAATAAACCCTCAGCAGGCAGAAGCCGTAAATAATTTTCGTGCAGAATCAAAAACTGCCGATCAGTTTCTTTTACCATCTTCCGGTAAACCATTCAGAGTGATTCATGCACTCGATGGGCAACTGATTACCGAATACTCAGAAGTGTTACCTAAGACTGAAGATGGTTATGTGGTTTCTGACGTGGAGCACGACATTTTAAAGATAGCCGTAGTAAATCGTTATCAGCGCGATGTGCCTCCGGCAATAGCTTTAATCAAAAACTTCGGACTGAAAAAGGGAGCTATAGCATCTTCAGTAGCACATGACAGTCATAATATAATAGTAGTGGGTGTGGATGATTACAGTATTTGCGAAGCCGTGAATCTGGTAATACAGGAGAAGGGAGGAGTAAGCATAGCAGTACATGGGGTACCTGCATCCAGGATGGTGTTGCCTTTACCGGTAGGCGGACTTATGAGCAATGAAAACGGGTATGAAATTGCACGTCAATATACTGAGATAGATCAGGCAGCCAAATCACTTGGGTGCACACTGGCTGCTCCTTACATGACGCTCTCCTTTATGGCACTTCTGGTAATTCCCAGGCTAAAACTGAGTGATAAAGGACTTTTTGACGGGGAGAGATTTTGCTTTTTGTAGCGGGAATACAGGCTACACCCAATCTGCGGAGTAATAGTTCGATTGGCTGTTTCCTTTTATATATCAGAGAGGGTTTCTATAAGAAAAGACTTTTTTAGTTTCAAAAGAAATTTTGAAAAAATAGTATTGTATAGATACTTTGCAAGTGAAAATCTTC
>JAMLGT010000034.1 GCA_023957755.1 Chitinophagaceae bacterium | reverse complement strand
CTATGGAGTTTTTTTTATGTATTAGGTACAGCACAAGCGGGACGCTTGCGCTATAGTTCGTAACCATGACTTTCTGCCAGCTTCAATTAAATTAGATTTATTAACTTTAGTTACGTTTTTTAAGCGAAGGCAACTATACCAACACATCCTTAAAAAGATTACCAATGCTCACTTCGCAAATAGTTCAGGAGAGAGGTAGTCCGGAGCAGTTGATTCTGGGTACTGAGGAATATCGACAATTCCATTCTTATGTAAAGGATAAATTTCTTCCTCGTCCTCATGTTTCATTAATTTTCCATTTTGAGGATCGTCCTACAGTTTTTAACGATTCTGAAATTCGTCTGGAATCCTTTTTTGTGGTGCCAATAATCTCCCATGCGGTAATCCTTGGATTTGACGGGCGTATGGATACGTTTGTTGTCAATTGCAGGCCTACAGTGTTTTCAAAACTTTTTGATATTGATTTGTCAAAATCAACTGCCCAGCGTATAAAACTTTCCCATCAATTATTCTTTCCATTGTGGAGTGAGTTGAAGAATCTCAGAAAGAAGAGTGGTCGGGCCGCTTGTTTCTCAGAATTCGTTGAGTCCCTTGCTCCGGTATATATTCCTGATGCCGTGGATCAGCTTTATGATAAAATTGTGAACAGGGGTATGGATACCTCTTTAAAGTTGCTGATGAATGAATGTAATGCCAGCAAGAGTACACTATTAAGGAGATTTATCAGCCGTACTGGTGTTTGTCCGAAAACGTTGATGCGGATTGTGCGGTTAAATCAACTCTGGAAGACTGTAAAGGATAAAAATAAAAAAATAGACTTTCAGGAAATGGCCTACCTGGGTAATTATTTTGATCAGGCGCATTTTATCAATGACTTCAAATCCATAATTGGCGAGACCCCCGGCTTTTTCTTCAAACGCAATTTGAGTGGTGTGAGATTGCTTTCGGGTATGCAGAATTAGCTGCCAAATTGAGACTTTTTTCCAATTTAAAACAGAGGATGGAAGGTATTTTTGATACCCATAGTGAATCAAAAATATCAGAGCCATGCTTGCAAGATACTCAAAGCTTATTTTGTTGCTAATTGCACTTTCCTGGGGTACAGAGGGTGCCCATTCACAGATTCTGAAAAAAATAAAAGAAAGGGTCAAGGAGACAGTTGAAAACAAAGTTGTAAATAAGGCCGGCGAAGCAACTGAAAATAGTATGGATAAGATGGAGGAAAAAGCCAGGGGGAAGTCTTCGTCGGATAAAAAGAACAAGGAAGGGAATGAAAATGAGGAGGAGGATGCAAAACCTGAATCAGGTAAGAGTGAGACGGTAATAGCCCAAAAACCAGGGCAATCCACCCTGACCGACTATTCTAATTATGATTTTGTGCCGGGGAGTAAAATAATTTTCTATTATGATTTAGTGGGTGAAAGAGATGCTGAAATTCCGGGAAGGATGATGATAGATGAAGGAGCTGGAGAGGTGCAGACTTTTAAAGGTGAGAAAGTATTATATGTGCCATCTCCGGGACAATTGTGGATGAGACCCGCCATGGAGGAGAGTAGCTATTTGCCATCACAGTTTACTTTTGAGTTCGATGTATTGTCAAATGGAGTAGGGGGTTCAACTGCCGGTACTTCAAGGATAACCCTGTACTTCAGGAGTGCTAACCAGGATAAGATGGGAGGGTCTGCTGTCGTGTTGGCAAGTCTTCAGGGGATATCCGGGGATGAAGGTTTCTATGGTTTTGAGGCGATGGATGAATCCGAAAATGTATCGGGTACCGGTTTTCATGCTTTTCCTGCAAAAGCCAATCGCCAGGCAATGGACAATTGGCGACATGTGGCGGTGTATGTGAATAAAAATATAGCTAAGTTATACATTGATCAGCACCGCATTGGTATTCTCAATCAGGTGTTGCCCGGGAAAGCCACCAACCTATCTATTGAAGTTAGCAACTCTGAACAACCGGTTATGTTTAAGAATTTCAGGCTTGCGGCAGGAGGAACAGATGCCTATGAAAAGGTAATGACCGATGGAAAGTTTATAGCTTATGGTATTCAATTTGACGTGAACAAATCTATATTAAAACCTGAGTCTATGGGCACAATTAATGAGGTGGTCAAAATGTTGAAATCGAATCCTGAACTCAAATTGGAAATTGGTGGTCATACTGATAGCGATGGGTCAGCAGAAAGAAATAATACCTTATCTCAGGAGCGTGCTAACGCTGTTAAGAAACAGATGGTGAGTATGGGGATTGACGCGGCACGACTCACTACCAAAGGCTACGGTTCTTCAAAACCGATTGCTGAAAATAATTCTGTAGAAAATAAGGCAAGAAATCGCAGAGTCGAATTTGTAAGGAAATAGATAGATGTCTTTGCATTCCGGTACAAACGCGCCTAATCACGGCCTGATACTGGTTTGGTTCTGGCGCAAGCGTCTCGCTTGTGCCTTACTGAAATTTCGTGCTTACTTTTATTGAATACAGCACAAGCGAGATGCTTGCGCTATAATGAGTTTGTTTAAGGTTTATTAAGAATTTGTACTAATTGTATTAAAGACCGCACAAGCGGGATGCTTGCGCTATAAAGCGAAAATTCTTAGTATTTGTATTTAAGACAGCACAAGCGCGACGCGTGCGCTATGGAAAACTGTTAGAGAACTGAGTTACAAACTCCTGGTAACCTGTTATTAATCTGGCGTCTGCCAAACAAAGATTATTCCCAATACTGCATTCCCAGATTATACATTACAAAACTCCAGATGTCAGCTGCTTCTTCTATGGCCTTGCCGATAGGCTTTCCAGCACCATGTCCGGCCTTTGTATCGATCCTGATCAGAACAGGATTGCTACCTGCATTGTCTTCCTGAAGGGTGGCAGCGAATTTAAAACTGTGTGCAGGCACTACGCGGTCATCGTGATCTGCGGTAGTAACAAGGGTGGCAGGGTACGAGGTTCCTTTTTTCAGATTATGAAGTGGGGAATAGCTGTAAAGATTCCTGAAGTCTGCTTCGCTTTTATCACTTCTGCCGTATTCGGTTGCCCACGCCCATCCGATGGTAAACTGGTGATAGCGCAACATATCCATCACCCCTACCTGTGGAATGGCTACTTTGAATAAATCGGGTCGCTGTGTCATTACAGCACCGACAAGCAGTCCACCGTTACTGCCTCCTCGCACAGCAATTTTATTTTTATTAGTATAGTTTTCTTTTATAAGATATTCAGCAGCTGCAATCATGTCGTTAAACACATTCTGTTTGTTGTGTAACATCCCTGCCTGATGCCAGGCCTCTCCATACTCGTTTCCACCGCGCAGATTTACTACTGCATATATGCCTCCCTGCTCTACAAAGAATGCATTAGAAACTGAAAATCCTGGTGTGAGTGGAATGTTGAAGCCTCCGTACCCATAAAGCAGGACAGGATTGCTGGCGTCTTTTTTAATACCCT
>JAMLGT010000033.1 GCA_023957755.1 Chitinophagaceae bacterium | reverse complement strand
GCTACCGACATAATTGCCATAATTGTTGGGCGGATTCCCGGGTGGCAATCCGGTGATTTCATATCCTTCTATATCCTGGTATTCCAGTTCATTGAGATATTGCCCGCCGATTTTCACTGTTCCCTTTTCGCCGAAGATGGTTAGCGAACCTTCCATATTTTTCCTGTGACTGTTTACCGTATAATTCAGTGTACCTATGATACTGTTTTCAAATTCCAGAGTAGCCACACCCGTATCTTCAAACTCAATAATTCCCCGGTGATGGTAATTGTGCAATACGGCACTGGCCTTTTTCACATCGCCAATCATCCAGTACATCAGATCAATGAAATGGCTGAATTGGGTGAACAGGGTACCGCCATCCAGCACCTTCGTGCCCTTCCACGAATTGTTGTAATAATCTGCATTGCGGTTCCAGAAACAATTGAGTTGAATACTGTAAATCTTGCCCAGCCTTCCTTCGTCCAGGGCTTTCTTCACTGCCACCACCGGCGGATTAAAACGGTTTTGCTTTACAATGAACAAACGCTTATTCATCTTATCCGCAGTATTAATCATCTGTCCGCAGTCGTGCACACTGATGGCCATGGGTTTCTCACACAACACATGAAATCCCGCTTTAAGCGCAGCGATGGTGTGGGGTGCATGGAGGCCATTGGGTGTGCAAACTGATATTACATCCACCTCCGGATGGTCATGAAACATTTTGTTCAGGTCTGTATAAGATTCTGCATTGTACTTACCTGCCAGTTCATCTGCCTTTTCTTTGATGATGTCACAAACTGCAATCAACCTTCCATAATTGTAAATGTGGCCTGCATGTCTGTGCCCGATACGGCCGCACCCGACGATGGCAAACCTGATGCTTTCTTTTTCTTCTTTACTCATGTTATTTTCTTATAAATTCTGATTCTTATCCTATTTAGTCAACTGACTCAAGAAACTCCTCAATTCTGTCAATCTGTTTCCGGTATGAGTTATCTTTTGCAAAAGACATCCTCTTCATCAGTTCCTCAGGAGAATTGTATTGATTCAGTTTTTTTATTTCCCGATTAAAAAATTCGCAAAAATCCTTACTTCCCTGTTTATCCATAATCAGTAGATCGCTGTCTTTAAAGTGCGAAACAAAAGTAGAGAAGACAGCCTTCCCTGTGCTGAGATATTCCATTAGTTTATGGGAGTTGGCTGCACCATTCATATCCTTTTCGGAAGAATAGATAAACAGGAACGCGTCCATTTCCTGAATTTCTTTTGCGAGTGTATCAGGAGTCTTTACACCCCGAAATACTACATTCTTCTGTTCGCTTAAAAACTGAATAAAATTTTGTTTTTCTGTGGTTATATCCGCTCCGCTCACATTGTTATCCTGAAGTCCGGCGGGTCCCCAGATATTGAATTGAATTTCCGGATTGTCGTTAATTATCTTTTCAAAAGATGATATATCAATGCTACCTCTCAGCAGGTTTCCGACGTATCCAATACGAATTTTATCGTCCTTTTTATTAAAATGAAGGTTCATCGCATCGATGAATACTGAAGCCAGTCCATGATTTAATAACAATTTGGGAGTATCCATTGCAGAGAAATAATCCAGAATATTTTGTGCTACTGATAGAATGGCATCTGATTGCTTTGCCGTATTCATCAAATGCTTCCCTTTATAAAAATCATACATAAAGAGCAAAGTCTTCGATGCACCGAATTTTGAAATATCCACTATAAACTGAGGATTGAAACACCACAATTCATCAATTTCTCCTGTAATCTTCTTAATAGCTTTTATATATCTGTTCTCAAGAATCCGGTACAATGGAAAAAGCTTCTCCCGCAAAAACACCCTGCGTTCCCATTCACGAGTATATATTAATGTTATATTTCGGTTATCTGCCAGTTGTTCGGCATAACATAGTTTGTCGCTCTCATTCTTTCTCGGTGGATTTACAAAGAATACTTTGTTGCCCTCAGTTGCGAGCTCTTCGGCAAAATGCATTTTGCTGAGCTTCATTTTGCCCCAGGGTTCGGATGAAAGTATGACGATTGTTTTCATGTGTTTTGTGAAGTGGTAATTTACCACCCCGTCTTCCGCTTCGCGGAAGCCACCCCTCCAATGGAGGGGAATTTTGAGCGTTACAATTTTTAGTTACCTCGAAAAAGCAAACAACCTTGCACTCTCGAATTCCCCTCCTCTGGAGGGGTGGCTGCGTTAACAGACGGGGTGGTTTCTTTTTCTGGCGAAATGTATATAGTATGCCTCACCATCCCTCAAATGCTTCATGCTCTTTCAACCACTCCATTGTCTCTTCCAGCCTATGAAGAATATGTATCACCGGAATACGTATAATCTTTAAATCCAGCGACATCAGAAATTCATCTCTCTCTGCATCATACTCTTCCTTTTCGTCATGGCTACTCCCGTCAATCTCTATCACCACACCACAGTTCACACAAAAGAAATCAACGATGTAGTTTCCAATTATTTTCTGCCGGTCAAAATCCAGGCCTTTGAATTTTCCCTGTTTCACCTGGTTCCAGAACAAGACTTCAGAAAGGTTAGCTGCCTTGCGCAGCGCTTTGGCTCTATCTCCGAGATCGGAGTTATACGGCAGAATGAAATATTTCCTGGAGTGACGTTTTGGATTGTGGTTTTTTGATAGCATTTAGGGCAGGATGATTTTAAGAGATATTTCCTTTGAGAGGGTGCTTCACCCTATTTTCAATTCCCTCCTCTGGAGGGTGGTCAGCGACAGCTGACCGGGGTGGTGTTCCTTCTCCCTACACCTAACTCATCAAAGGAAAGACCACCCCGTTTTCCGCTATTCTCTTTGTAGCGGGGTAGGGCCACCCCGTCTTCCGCTTCTGGGAATCCACCCTCCAATGGAGGGGAATTTGGAGCGTTACGATTTTTAGTTACCTCGAAAAAGCAAACAACCTTGCATCTTTCTGAATTCCCCTCCTTCGGAGGGGTGGCTGCGATAGCAGACGGGGTGGTTTCTCTCGTAGAAAAGTAGTGTTCTTCTTTCAATAAATATCGCCTCCGAAGGAAGAACCACCCCGTCTTCCGCTTTGCGGAAGCCACCCTCCACAGGAGGGGAATTTTGAGCGTTACGATTTTTAGTTCTCCTCGAAAAAGTAAACAACCTTCCACTTCGAATTCCCCTCCTCTGGAGGGGTGGCTGCGATAGTAGACGGGGTGGTGTTTTCTTGCAGAAAAGTTGTGTTCTTTCTTTCAATAAATATCATCTCCGAAGGAAGGACCACCCCGTCTTCCGCTTTGCGGAAGCCACCCCTCCATGGGAGGGGAATTTTTACGTACTGTTAATTTTGAATCCTCAAATTCCCCGGGAAGCTTATCAACACCCCCATTCCCTTTTTCTGAAAAACAAACATACTCCCTGCCGCCACCGCTGAAGCCCCTGCTTCTACCGCCAATTTCAAATCTTTCACACTTCCGGCTCCACCGCATGCTACCAAAGGAGCGGAAACCCTTCCCGATAGTGATCTTATCAGTTCTAAATTATAACCCTGCCAGGTGCCATCCCGGTTCATATCATTTACAAAAATTTCACCCACTCCGTAATTCTCAATTTTTTCAATCCAATCTTCAGGACTCATGCCTTCATTCTTCCTTCCCGACTGCGAATAAACCCTGTACCTTCCCAAAAAATCTTTTCCCACATCTACTGAAGCCACAACCGCCTGTACTCCGTACACATCACCTATCTCTCTTATCAATGATGGATTATAAAACAACACTGTATTCAAAATCACTTTTTCATATCCTGCATCAAATACACGCTTTGCATCATCAAAACTTCTGATTCCTCCGCCGTAAGCCATCGGCATAAAAGCCTCTCCTGCGATGGATTGAATCAGTAGAAAATCAATTGAACTCTTCTCTCTCGTCGCCCGGTAATCCAGCAATATCAGTTCGTCGGCCTCTTTCTCATTAAAAATCCGTACGGTATTGATAGGGTCTCCCACATACACCGGATTTTTAAAACGGACGGTTTTGTACAATCCGCCTTTGTGAAGCAGCAATACAGGTATAATCCGGATGTTGGGCATCAGGTGAGTTTGGAAAAATTCTCTAATACCTTCATTCCATACTTGTGACTTTTCTCAGGATGAAACTGCACGCCATAAATATTCTTGAAATGAAAGGCACAGGTAAATTCATACCCGTAAACTGCAGTTGCGCTTATCATACTTTCATCATGGAGTTTGAAATGATAGGAATGTACATGATAAAATCTGGGGGCATCGTACATACCCTGCCACAATGCACTTGCATCCACAAGTTTCACATCGGCCCAACCCATGTGAGGCACTTTCAGTCCACCCAGTCTGGTCTTATCAAACGCCACGGTATTTGCACCTATCCAGCCAAGCCCGTCCACATCTCCCTCCTCACTATGGCGTGTCATTAACTGGGCTCCGAGGCACAGCCCCAGCACGGGTAATCCCTTGTCCAAAACCAGTTCATTCAGTACCTCCTTCAGACCACTATCTTCCAGATTCTCCATTCCTTTTTTGAAATTTCCCACTCCCGGAAGTATAAGCCTGTCTGCTTTTTCAATGACATCTTTATCCGAACTGATGCACGCTTCTATTCCCAGATACCTGTGCATGTTCAGTACAGAGGCAAGGTTCCCCAATCCGTAATCCACAATAACCGTCATCTGTTCACAGGGAAAATACTCCTGTATATTTTTTTTACGGGTTTTAGCAAAGGATACCTTTTGTCAACCGGCATTTCATAATCAAATTCATAATGGCTCCTTGGTGGGACAGACATAATGTGTTTGAATTCCTCCTCGCTCAGGCCCAGCTTCTTCAGAACAAAATCGTAATCATGCTTCAGCATATCCTTATCATATATGGGCTGCGCAAGCTTTTGGAGAGCTTCTTCTTTTGTTATTTGGCCGCCAAAGATCAAATCACTCAGGTGTGCTTTTCTCTTGTCAATCCCGAATTTCTGTGGAAGAATATATCCCTGGTAAAACCTTGTGAAGATGCTTTCATAATGTTTATCCCCATAGTCACGCCATCCCACCTGATTTTTGATCATCTCTTTCACATCCTTCTTGATATAGGGCACATAATTCAGAATGGAAATGCTCTGAATACCCTTCGCAGCCATATAGTATCGTTTTACTTTGGCATTCATAAAAGGAAATGTCTTCAGGGGTACCGTGCCATAGGCTTTGTGAATGGCTTTGATATTCCGGTGATCACTTTTTGCAAAGTTCCATGTGCGGGGCATCGTCTGTTCAGTTTGTACATTGGTGCCGCTCAGGATGTATCTGATATCTTTCTCTCCGGCTATCCGGTACAGGCTGGCAAATATGGCATGGTCGGTAATGGCTTCAATATCCACCACAGACGCCCTGAGGTAAGAAAGCTGAAGGTCTTTAAATTCCATCCAGTTTATCACATAGGTGTAGAGGTCAAAACCCAGTTTGTTTACAATATTTTCTATGTTCTTTACCGCGAGTTCGGAGTTCCATCCATTGTCGAAATGAACAGCGAGGGGTTTCAGCCCGTATTCATGTGCCAGTATGGCGACATAGCTGCTGTCCACACCGCCACTCAGCCCCATAATACAGTCGTAAGGTTTGCCCTTTCCGGCATCCTTTATTTTCTCAACTATTTTTTCAAGAGCCTTCCTTCCTTCTTCGGGGTCTTTATATAGCTTTTGTTCTGCCGCCTTTTTGTATTCATAATAATAATTGCAGATACCCTGTTCATCAAAAGTGATATCAGGATCGGCTATCGTATCCATGACGGATATGGCACATTGGCGGTATGGTGCTTGGCTATTCATCTTTTTTCAAACTGTATTGAAAGACACTTGCAATCTTCTTTAAAGTCTTTAGTAGATTTTCTTTTTTACGTTTAGATCTCATTTTCTCAATGACCAAATTTTTCTCAAAACTGGTTAAAGGACAATCTGAAGCGTAAATAGCCTCCTCAATTAATTGCACAGTTCTTTTTGGATAAATTCTTTTAGCATATTCACTTTGGTATTCTTGTCCATCATGCAGTCTGTTCCAATATAAATCAAAGGGAAATTTTACCATAGAATAGTGTTTAGCCAGCCTTAACCAAAGCTCTAGATCACCCACCATTCTTTCACCCGAAAAACCACCTTCATTCAGAAACGCATCACGGTTAATTATTGACGAACCAGGAGCTCTATCGAAATGCCCAAAACCGCCAAAATGTTCTAAATAAATCTGAGCAGGTGCGATGCATACAGGATAGCATCGATTATCTTCCGGTTTGGATGCCAAGCCGAAACCTGCATCAGGAAACATTTCCATACTTTTTACCATAACGTCTAGTCCATGAGGATATATCATATCATCACTATCCAGATACTTAATGTATTTTCCCTTCGCATACGAAGCAGCCCTGTTTCTATTCGGGTAATCCCCTAAATTCTTTTCATTCACATATACCTTTACCCTATCATCTTTTGCTTCATAACTTCTTGCAATCTTTACGGTATTATCCGTACTGCAATCATCCACTATAATCAATTCAAAATTTGTATAGGTAGATGCTAAGACACTTTCAATGGCTTCTGCTATATATTTTTCACGATTCCAGGCGGTCATTAAAACACTTACCAATTTGCCATACTGGTCATTCATTTTTTACTTTTTTACAAACAATACATTACCCATATCCCAACCATCAGGTACAGCTTCAGCAACTACTGAAAAGCCTTTGGTCTCAAGAAATCTTCTAAAATCGGGGTATTGTACTACCCCTTCATATGTGTCTCTTACACTTACTTCGGTATGGATTACCCTCACCGTTGGCAGTATCTCTCTGCTAGCCTGTAACATTTGCATTTCAAAACCTTGCATATCTAACCAAAGCAGATCTACCCTGTTAATTTTGTGTTCACTTGCCCACCCATCAAGTGTTACAGCATTTATATTGATTTTCTTTTTAAAAACCGTGAGAGGATGATCTGTCAAATGTGTCTTGGGAGGAAGCAAAGAACTGGATCCATCTGATTGTCCTTCACTGACATAAAATTGCAAGGTGCCAGCCTTGTCTGCCAATGCTAATTGATGGGTGATTATATTTTTCTTTTTAAGTTTCCGCTCTTCTAATCTTGCGTATAATTCCGGTACTGGCTCGAATGCGTGCACAACACCTTCCGGGAAGTGTCTGGCAAGTTGTTCGCTATCATGTCCTTCATGAGCGCCACAATCTATAATAATCGGTTTTGTCGGAAGATACTTACTAAATAATGCCTTAGATATGCGTTCACTTTTGATCTGTGGTATGGCCAACTTGTCAAAGAAAAATTCGCTAATATGATATGTTGCCGAACGAAAGATCCTCTTAATCATAGGACTGAAGTTTTGGTCTTTTTAAGCGATATTGTCTGGAACAATTCTGATGATATCGTTCTTAATCTGAATTTGATTCTTTCTTACACCTTTTTGATTCAGATACCTTTTTAATTCGAGCTTTGTTGGATAGCCATTGGCACCCACAAAACACCTTGCATCATCAATAAGAATGACATTTTTATTCAGACCAGTGGAAAGGATGATATCCAATTCATTTAAAATGGGAGATCCCTGGGCTGCGTTTGCGGTTTTCACAAATTTGTCGCCCTGATAGAATTCACCACTATAGTGTGCATCAAGCCAAAATAGAATCCCACCATTTAAACCATGAAGAATGGAGCCTAAAAGGTCTGCGCTGTTGCCTTGGAAAACCTCGACCTCCGGACAGTCCCGAAATCGTTCCTGGCACTTCTCTGCTAATTCTGCCGACAATTCAATAGTATATACCTTTTTAAAATGTGCTTTCATAGCATCAGCAGTATCTCCCATAAACGTACCTGTCTCAATGAACCATTCAGGATTGTATTTTCTTTTATATCTAAGGATTTCTGCCCTTCTTTTTGAATGATCTAACATCACGAATCTTTTATAAAGGCTCCGTTTAATATAATGTTTGTAGAAAAATGAAAGTGTCATACTATTTGTGTGTACTTTTTGTTTGTGAAACTAATCTCACCTTAGCTAAAAGCTGTCCAATAATGATAAACATGCTATTCAAAATCTAAAGTGTGGTCGGTGATAAATCCTTGATAATAGTTTTCGCCTTAGCTTATTGAATCTTGCTGCAGGCATATAGAAAAATTTTGAAGAAACGGGCATTTGGTTTAGTATCAGATTTACGATTTCAACAAGTTTATCCTGGAAGTAGCCAAACTCCATATCTGCAGGAAAGATATTCCCTTCAAAAAATGGTTCTGATAAATACTTGCGATATAACTCTTCGTCTTTATCGATCTGGATAATAGTTTCAATAGCGTCATCAAATGAATTATAATCATGGATATTTACGAAGCTTTTTGGATTAAAATCCCGATTGATTACAGGATTGCCCCAATAGATTGGCAAACTGTTTACAAGCATTGGCTCTACTATTTTTTCTGTTGTATAACCGGGGTAACTTGAGTTTTCGAATGCAAGTACAAATTTGTACTCTTTGATAAATTCAACCTTATCTTTTACTGGCCCACCAACATTGTTAAGATATTTTCCTCCTGAATCTACTTTCTTGTATCGGTTAAGCATTTCGAAAAATTGATTCCTTTCTTTACAGGCTCCATTACTCACAACCATACACGCAAATTTTGTTTTCTGTTTTGCGATTGCATTTATATCTTTCTTTAAACATAAATTATTCAAATCACCACGCCACCTGTATAAAGGAAGCCTGAGATTTCTTCCCTGATAACTATTATAGTCAAATGTAATGGCAAAGTCACATTCATTGAAATTGGGTCTCACATTTTCGGCTGTATAGAAAATCTTAGGGCACCGGTACTTTATGAAATTGAAACCATAGACTGAATAAAAAATTATATCCGGATTGTCAGATAACTCAAGGTCATAGTGATTCTTAAGAAGATTGATAAACAAGTTTTCCTGGTGATTAAAATCTGGCCAGAAGTCTGTGAATAATATTTTTAGCTTTGGTTTCATTTGGCATTACCATTTGTCATGCTGAGCTTATCCAACTGTCATGCAAAGTGAAGACGAAGCATGCATCCCCTCCGTCTTTACTTTGTGAGGTTCCAACCACCCCGTTCGCCATCCGGCGAACACCCCTCCACAGGAGGGGAATTGGTATCGGACATCGGACGGTTCTTTTGTTTTTAGATGCGTTTCCCTACCTGAGTGCTCCAAAATTCCACTCCCGTGGAGGGGTGGATTCCGCAAAGCGGAAGACGGGGTGGTTCTCTATCCCCGGCATATATAGAACTCCCTAAAGAGAAAAACGAAGGGGTTCCTTCTTTTTAATAAAATATCCTATACCCATCGTTAATCACTCCAGCAATGTATTACCCACGGTTGTAGGCGGTCATTAATATACTTACCATTACTTTTTCCACTTTTCTTATTTCTTATTTCCCTTCTGCTTCCCCTGCGGAATGCGTTTACAAAACTTACGATACCCTCTTTCAATCCCTTTCTGCCCACTGAGTTTCATCCTCCATAAAAAAT
>JAMLGT010000032.1 GCA_023957755.1 Chitinophagaceae bacterium | reverse complement strand
TTATTGTGGATATGGTAAACCCAAAATTGGGCGAAAAAATTACCGACCCTGCTTGCGGAACAGCGGGCTTTTTGGTGTGTGCCATTGAACACCTGAAAAAGCAGGTGAAAAACATTGACGACCGAAAAACCTTACAGGAAACAGTAACGGGCAGCGAACTGAAACCCCTGCCTTTTATGCTGAGTGTGGTAAACCTGATTACCCACGACATTGAAGTGCCGCAAATTGAAAATGGCGATTCGCTGAGCCGTGAATACAATTCCATCAAGCAAAGAGACCGTGTGGACATTATTGTAGCCAATCCGCCATTTGGTGGCGTGGTGGGCGATGGTATGGAAACCAATTTCCCTTTGAATTACCGCACCAAAGAAAGTGCCGACCTGTTTTTGATTTTGTTTATTCAATTGCTGAAAGATGCCCACCACAATGGCGGGCAGGGCGGACGAGCAGGAATAGTTTTGCCCGATGGCAGCCTTACAGGTGATGGTGTAAAACAACGCGTAAGACAAAAACTCTTGGAAGATTGTAATGTGCATACCATTGTGCGGTTGCCCCAAAGTGTTTTTGCTCCTTACGCCACAGTCAATACCAACCTTATCTTTTTTGAAAAAGGCAAGCCCACCAAAGAAGTTTGGTATTACGAACATACTTTACCCGAAGGACAAAAAGCTTACAGCAAAACCAAACCCATACGCATAGAAGAGTTTGAGCCGATAAAAGCTTGGTGGAACAACCGAAAAGAAAGCGAAGTTGCCTGGAAAGTGCCAATGCAAACCATTATAGACCGCAACTACGATTTGGATATTAAAAACCCAAATAAGGTGGTGGAAGAAGTGGTGTACGATAGAAAGATGATTATAAATAAAATTGAAAGTAATCAGTTGCAATTTTCTAAGATTTTGGAAGAATTAAAATCGTTAGCATAAATGAAGTATAGATTAGGCGACATATGCACGATTACAAAAGGTGCAACAGGAATAATGAAAGCTATTCCAGGCTCTTATACAATGATTGTTTTAGGGGAAACAGACAAAACACACAACGAATATCAGTTTGATACGAAAGCAGTTATAATTCCTTTGGTTTCATCTACAGGACACGGACACGCAAGTATGAAGCGTGTAAAATATTGTGAAGGAAAATTTGCTTTGGGCAATATTTTATGTGCTGTTATCCCTAATGATGAAGGTTTTGTCTTAGCCAAATATCTGCATATTTATTTGCATTGGAACAGAGAAGAATTGTTGGTTTCACAAATGAAGGGAATGGCAAATGTGAGTTTGCCAATGAATAGAATTGCTGATGTTATGGTAACAGTGCCATGTATTGAAAAGCAGAGAGAAATTATTGAACTTGAAAAGCAATTGGTTGATAAAGAAATAGAAGCAGATAAACTTTTTTCAAACCAACTCACCCTCCTCGAAAATCTTAACCAAGCCATTTTGCAAGAAGCGGTGCAAGGTAAATTGGTGAAACAAGACCCCAATGACGAACCTGCCAGCGAATTGCTCAAACGCATAAAGGCGGTGAAAGTTTCTTTGATTAAAGCAAAGGAACTAAAACAGGGTAAATCAACTGACCAGTCAATAAGTTATACAGATGAATATGAAATACCTTCAAGTTGGAATTGGTGTAAAACGGATGATATTTTTTTTGTTACTAAATTGGCTGGTTTTGAATATACAGAGCACATAAAACTCAAAAAGTTTGGTGAAATACCAGTTGTTAGAGCACAAAATGTTAGACCATTAGAAATTGACAAAACAAATTTACTCTATATAGACAGAGAAGTTTCACAATTATTAGACAGATGTTCACTTACTAAGAAATGTTTGCTTGTTACTTTTATCGGAGCAGGTATTGGAGATGTTGCAACCTTTAATGAAACTAATCGATGGCATTTGGCTCCAAATGTTGCGAAGATGGAACCTTTTAATGGCTGCGAAAATATGATTGATATTACTTACGTGAATTATTTCTTGATGTCGAAAATCGGGCAACGTGAAATTTTCAAACATATTAAAGCAACAGCACAACCGAGCTTATCTATGGGAACGATAAGAGATATTGACATCCCTCTCCCCCCACTTTCCGAGCAAAAACGCATAGTGGCAGAAATAGAAAAACAATTTGCCCTTACCCAACAATTAAAAGAAAAGGTGCTCGCCAACCAACAAGCCACCGAGCAATTGCTCAAAGCCTTGCTGCATCAGGCGTTTGAGGTGAAGGAAACGTAGATAACATAATCCCGAAGGGATTACATGTTTATAGAAAACGAGAAAATCATTTTAATACGACCCCGATGGGGTCGCACATCCGTTTCAATGATATTTCTATATACATATTACCCCTTTGGGGTAAGGACAATGAAAAGCAATTTGCCCTTACCAAACAATTAAAAGAAAAGGCGCTCGCCAACCAACAAGCCACCGAGCAATTGTTAAAGGCCTTGTTATACCCGACTTATGAGCCGGCATAACCGGCACTATTTGCCAGGGGTGAGATAGAAAATGTAAAAATAATGTACATCCACTTCTGAATCGGCAAAAGAAAATGGTAGCGGGCTCACGAACTTTCCGCAGATAGGCTATGTACATTGACAAGCAACACTCATCACCATTCTCTCTGACAATATTTTACCTTTGCTCTCATGAAATACTCGGTTGGAGATAAGGTACTGTTGCTTCACTCAAACGAAACCGGAGAAATCGTAGAGATCATGAGCGACGACCTTGTGATGGTTAATGTGGACGGTATTGAATTCCCTGTATTTACCGACCAGATTGACTTTCCATACTTCAAAATGTTCAGCGAAGCATCAAAGCAAAAAAAGCAGGAACAACAAAAAGTATATATCTACCAGATAAAAGCCGAGAAATTCAGGCAAACACCTGCAGAGGGAAAAGGAGTACAACTATTATTTTTCCCGGTGTATGACACCGCACTTTTCGAAGACGACATTCTGCATTTTAAAGTCTATCTGGCTAACCAAAACGCTGAGGAATACTATTTTGAATACAATGTGATTTACAGGGAAAAGGATGATTTCTCTGTCACAAATACCATCCAGAAATTTTCAGACTTTTATCTACACAATATTCTGATGGAAGATCTGAACGACATTGTGAAATTCCATTTTCTCTTCTCACTCACTTCACCCGATCCTTCCAAAGCGGCTGCAATGGAATTACCCCTGAAGATAAAGCCACGAACGCTTTTTCAAAAAATTGATGAGATGCATCTGGAGAACCGGCCTTCGTTTTCGTTCGATTTGTTTAACAAATATCCCGACAGAGAATTAGAACCTTATTTCCCACTTCCTGAAAAAATAAAAGGAATAAGGCCACTGGCAAAAACGTCGGACTCCGTGCGCTCCGTGATCGACCTCCATATCGAAAAGATTATTGATGACAAAAGCGGTTTGTCAAACTATGAAATACTTCAGATACAGCTCAATTACTTTGAGAAGTATTACCAAATGGCCGTCAAAGCCATGCAGCCTAAACTTATTGTAATTCACGGAGTAGGAAGCGGCAAACTGCGTCAGGAGATTCATGAAAGGCTTAAGACTAAAAGCGAAGTAAAATCATTCACAAACCAGTACCATCCTAACTTCGGTTTTGGCGCTACCGAAATCTATTTGCAATATTAAAATAAGCATCCGCTACTTTAACACTGCAAGGATTCACATCCGGCTCAGATGCCGTAAATTGCACTTAAGGAGAATCAAGCAATGAGGTCATTCCACTTTTCAAAATTTAATCCGGACGAGAATCAGCAAAGTACATTCGAAAAACTTTTAAATGTTTTCATGCAGATGCTCAATTATACCAGTGGGGATGCTGGTGAAGCACTGAGTTGGCTCACTGAACTAGACAAGCAGTACAACCTGAGCACAGAAGAATATGGCATGGGCGACTTTATCGATGAGCTTAAAGAAAAAGGATATATCGAAGAAAACAACCCAAAAGGCGAAATCAGGATTACACCAAAAACTGAACGTACCATCCGCCGCAATAGCCTGGAAGAGATCTTTGGAAAACTCCGAAAGTCAAAACAAGGTAATCACAAAACATTCAAGCCGGGTGTGGGTGACGAAATCAATCCTGAGACACGGCCATTCCAGTTTGGCGACCGCCTGGAGCAAATTGACTTTCCCGAATCGATCAAAACTGCACAAATAAACCACGGTATAGACAGCTTTTCATTGCACGAAGATGATCTGACTATCAGGGAGACTGATTTCAAGGCACAGACTTCCACCGTACTCATGATCGACATCTCGCATAGCATGATCCTTTATGGCGAAGACCGCATCACACCTGCCAAAAAGGTGGCCATGGCACTAAGCGAGTTGATTACTACCCGCTACCCAAAAGACACGCTCGACATCGTAGTATTCGGAAATGATGCATGGACGGTAGAAATCAAAGACCTCCCCTATCTTCAGGTAGGGCCCTACCATACGAATACAGTCGCCGGACTCAACCTGGCAATGGATATTTTGCGCCGCAGAAAAAATCCAAACAAACAAATCTTTATGATCACCGACGGAAAGCCTACATGCCTGAAGGTGGGAAAGAGATACTATAAAAATAGTTTTGGAGTGGACAGAAGAATACTGAACCGTTGCCTGAATCTGGCAGCTCAGTGCAAGAAGCTCAAGATCCCCATCACTACTTTTATGATTGCGACGGATCCTTACCTTCAAAGGTTCGTGGCTGAATTTACGGAAGTGAACCAGGGGAAAGCATTCTTCGCATCTCTAGACAATCTCGGAGCATTCATTTTCAGAGACTTTGAAAGTGGCAGACAGAAAACCCTCTATTAAACCCAACAGGAAAGAAAAACAAAATGGAAAAACCCAACATCAATACTTTAGGAGCGCTCAAAAAAGCAAAATATAAAAGTCTTTCTATCAAGGAGGAAATCAGAAAAAATCTCATCCACAAGCTGAGCGCACGCGAAACCCCCTTCCCCGGTATCATCGGTTATGAGGATACGGTAATTCCCGACCTGGAACGCGCCATCCTCAGCCGCCATAACATCCTTTTGCTTGGTCTCAGAGGGCAGGCTAAAACCAGAATTGCCCGACAGATAACTTCGTTGCTGGATGAATATATACCAATAGTACAGGGAAGTGAAATCAATGATGACCCGTTTCATCCTGTGAGCAGATATGCATTAGACATAATAGAAAAATTGAAAGACGAAACTCCGATAGAATGGATTCACCAAAGCCAGCGCTATGCAGAAAAACTGGCCACGCCGGATGTGAGTGTATCAGACCTGATCGGCGATATCGATCCCATCAAAGCAGCGAACCTTAAACTCAGTTTTGCTGATGAAAGGATAATTCACTATGGAATCATTCCCCGAAGCAACCGGGGCATCTTTGTGATTAATGAACTGCCCGACCTGCAGGCGCGCATACAGGTTTCTCTTTTTAACATCCTTGAAGAAGGAGACCTGCAAATCCGCGGATTCAAACTCAGATTGCCTTTAGATATTTTGTTTATCTTCACTGCTAACCCTGAGGATTATACGAATAGAGGCTCCATCGTCACACCGCTGAAAGACAGGATAGAAAGCCAGATCCTGACCCACTACCCTACTACAATCGAAAACGCCTTGTTGATCACTGAGCAGGAGGCGCATATCCACAACGACCAGGTGGAAAGAGTGAGTGTGAGCGATCTCATCAGGAGATTAATTGAGCAGGTAAGCTTTGAAGCCAGAAACAGTGAATTTGTGGACAAGAAAAGTGGCGTCTCGGCCAGGCTTACCATTTCTGCATTGGAGAATGCCATCAGTGCAGCCGAGCGCAGAGCCATTATCAACAATGAACTAAAGACGCAGGTGTGGATCAGCGACCTTACGGGCATTATTCCTTCGGTAACAGGAAAGATAGAACTGGTTTATGAAGGAGAGCAGGAAGGTCCATTTCAGGTAGCTTTTAATCTGCTGGAAAAAGCTATCCGCACTCAGTTTGTAAAATACTTCCCCGACCCTGACGCTTTGAAGAGAAGAAAGAGTAAAGAAACGGCAGAAACAAGTCCTTATCGCCAGATCATTCAATGGTTCGACGGGGGTAATCAATTAGACGTGTTATTCGGCCTGAAAGACGAGGCTAAAATTTTAATGCTCAACAAAGTGAGCGGCCTTTCGGATCTGGTGAAGAAAAATTTTCCCAATGCAAATCCAAAGGAAAGTGCCTTACTCATGGAGTTTGTACTTCATGGTCTGGCTGCGTTCTCCCTCATAAGTAAAAAAGTTACTGAAGGAAAGATTGAGTTTAAGGATTTGGTGGGAAGTATGATTAACTTTAGCGAACAATCATTTGACGAAAGTGAACTGGAATAAACAATACACACAAAAAAATTCAAATCACACAGTATGAATACCTTACTCTTTTATCTTAGCATGTTGCTGGCCTCCTTTGCCGGCGGCGGATGCACTAACGATCCGGTTCATATCACTCCCGGGCCTATAAATCCGACAGACACACTTCCTCCGGTAGAAACCAGGAAGCCAAATACTGATTATCAACCGGCTTTTAAAGGCCAAACGAGAATCGTCGGAATGAAGACAGAGACACCTTTTAAAGTGGACGTGATTACTTCTTCGCTGGAATCTCCCTGGGGAATTACCTCCTTGCCCGACGGACGTTTTCTGATTACTCAGAAAAAAGGCACTATGGTTATAGTGAACAAGAACGGAGAAGTCAGCACCCCTATCACAGGTATTCCGGAAGTGAACCCCAGAGGCCAGGGGGGATTGTTAGGTCTTACGCTGGATCCTGACTTTACGCACAACAGAATGGTTTATTGGGTATTTTCCCTGAATACGCCTGATGGCAATCAGACAGCAGTAGCAAAAGGAAAACTCGGTACAGATGAGAAATCAATTGAAAATGCTGTAGTCATATACAAAGCAAATCCGGCATATAACGGCACCCTTCATTATGGTGGCAGAATCCTGTTCGATAAAACCGGTAATTTGTTTGTATCTACGGGTGAAAGGTCAGACCTGGCCACACGACCTCAGGCCCAATGGCTAAACTCAGCATTGGGAAAAGTTGTACGCATCACAAAAGATGGCAAACCCGCACCGGGCAATCCTTTCCTTAACAACGGCAATGCCTTCCCTGAAATATGGTCATACGGACATCGGAATGTTCAGGGTCTGGCATTCAACCCCGTTACAGGTGACTTGTGGGAAGGAGAATTCGGGCCTCGCGGCGGAGATGAAATTAATTTGATACAGCCCGGAAAGAACTATGGCTGGCCTGTGATTACCTATTCTCTTGAATATTCAGGCAAAAAGATCGGAGATGGGATTACTCAAAAAGAAGGAATGGAGCAGCCCGTCTATTATTGGGATCCTGTGATATCTCCCAGCGGTATGACATTCTATACAGGTAATACGATTCCTGAGTGGAAAAACAACCTATTTGTAACTGCGCTAAGTGGCAGCCATATTGCCAGGCTAAGAATAGAAAACAATAAGGTAACCGGAGAAGAAAGGCTTTTGTCTGATCAGGGGCAACGGTTCAGAGACATCACACAGGGAAACGATGGAAACCTGTACGCGGTGACAGACCAGGGAAGGCTTTACAGAATTTCAAGATAATGCAGGGAGAATAAAATGGCAGAAGAGCAAAAGAGCAGCATAGAGATTATCGACTACACAGATGAGTTGAAAGAAAAGTTCAAAGAACTTAATTACGAATGGATTATCAAACTCTTCAAACCGGAGCAGCATGATATCGAAGTGCTTTCAAACCCCGAACATTTTATTTTAGAAAATGGCGGCCATATATTTTTTGCGAAGCAGAACGAAGAAATCATAGGTACTGCTGCACTCATCAGGGTCGACAATACCACCTTCGAGCTAAGCAAGATGGGCGTTACTGAAAAAGCCCGCGGTACCGGTGTAGGCAATTTGCTGATTCAACACTGTATTAATTTTGCGACTGCAAACCATATCAAATCACTGATTCTATATTCCAGTACAGTTTTAGGCCCCGCCATCCACCTCTACGAGAAATACGGTTTCTACGAAGTGCCTCTGGAAGGTGCCCAACACAAAAGAGCCAACATTAAGATGAAGAAAGATTTGTAGATAGGCCCTCGGAATTTTTTCATTTGGTTACTGTACAGGCTGAATGACTGAAGCGATGGCATACTACACGCCATTTCCTTTTTTGATGCAAGCGTCCCTTTAATGGTGCAAGCGTCTCGCTTGTGCCAAACCAACACCCCTATAATGGCGCAAGCGTCCCGCTTGTGCCATACCACCATCTATAAAACCCCCTATAATGGCGCAAGCGTCTCGCTTGTGCCAAGCCAACATCTAAAAAACTTAAACCTATAATAGCGCAAGCGTCCGCTTGTGCCAAACCCACATCTATAAAAATCAAACCAAGCACAAACCAGATACGCAAGTCACAACAACCATTTACAGAATAGAAGATGCAGCACAAGCGAGACGCTTCCGCTATTAATTGAAATTAAAGTCAATTACAGCACTGTACGTCAATCTACACTATATAGCTCAATTCAATTAACCCCTTTTTACCACAAAAATCTCTTGCACTACTATAAAGATAATCTTCCGGATTTTCAACAAATCCGGCTTTTACAGGATTCAAATGAATGTATTCAAGTTTTTGATTAAACATTTTTTTGTTGAATATCTCTATAGGTTTATTATGTTGCTGCCATAATTGCCAATCATTGTTATTGCTATTTTCTATTCCCGCACTTTTCATCATCTCAGACATCCACACCCTACGGCTTTCTCTGGGATTTTCAACAATTTGTTTTCTCAGACTCCGTGAGGTAAAGCTCTTCATCTCTCCTACAATCTTATCCATAGCACGGTCTTTGCTACCGACAATCATGTGCACATGGTTAGTCATAATACACCAACCATATATTTCCAGGCCTTTCTCTTTCTGACAAAAACGCCAACTCTCAAGCATTATCTCCCTATACTCATTTCGGATAAAAAGATCAATCCAAAACACTACTGCAAAACTGATAAAATAAAGCTTGTCATTATCTGCAAACTTATATTTACGGCTCATGATTAAATGTAATAATAATTGTTAAGACCGTTACTGTCTTTAGTTCTGAAGTGTGAACTTTAAAGTCGCCTTTTCTAGCGCAAGCGCCCGCTTGTGCCATACCACCATCTATAAAACCCCCTATAATAGCGCAAGCGTCTCGCTTGTGCCAAGCCAACATCCATATAATAGCGCAAGCGTCTCGCTTGTGCCAAACAAACCTCCATAAAACCCTATAATGGCGCAAGCGTCTCGCTTGTGCCAAACCCACATCCATAAAACTTAAACTACCTGGAAGGCACAAACCGGATACGTAAGTCACTACAGCCATTTACAGAACAAATTACAGCACAAGCGGGACGCTTGCGCTATTGATTCGAATTTAATTTATAGAATTGAAAACTCAGACCCTATAATGGCACAAGCGTCCCGCTTGTGCCAAACCCACATCCATAAAACTTAAACTACCTGGAAGGCACAAACCGGATACGTAAGTCACTACAGCCATTTACAGAACAATTACAGCACAAGCGGGACGCTT
>JAMLGT010000031.1 GCA_023957755.1 Chitinophagaceae bacterium | reverse complement strand
TCAAAACCTGAAACCGCTTTCCGTAAATCATCACCGGCGTCGGTAAAGTCAGCCGTAGTGCTAAAGCCGCCTGCCTTAGAATCGATATATATCACCACGGCGTCGTTGAGGTCACCGCTTCCTTTTATCAGGTGCAGGGTGAGGTTAGTGCCATCATCGTTGATAGTAAGTTGACCGAGGCCCACAGGATTACCGAAACCGGTTTTTCCATTTCCATTATAAACAGATTGTGAGTATCCGCAGAAGGGCAGCGTCGTCAATGCCAGGAAAGTAATAAGGCTTTTCATCGTGTAAGGATGGATATTAGGGGTTAAAGGGCCGGTGAATGTAGGTAAAAAAATATTATTTCAGAAATAATTGTGGGTTTGAGGAATTATTAATGAGTAATATTGCGGCCTATTTGTTTTTATTTATCAGAAAGTTTTATCTATTTTTCGCTGACCCAAAAATGTTCTCATGATTGCGATAGCAAGGAAAGAGTTACAGCAGTTTTTTAGTTCCTTTGGCGGATATATTGCGCTGCTGCTGTTTCTGCTCCTTAATGCTTTGTATCTTTTTGTGCTCAGAGCCAGTAATGTTTTTGATTTGGGTTATGCTACACTGGAACCTTTTTTCAGCCTTGCACCCTGGGTATTCATTTTTCTGATTCCATCGATAGCCATGAGGAGTTTTTCGGAGGAGTTCAAGGGGGGTACTTTCGAACTTCTTAAGACTTTTCCACTAAGCGATTGGCAGGTAGTGCTGGGCAAGTATATTGCTGTGGTGCTGGTAGTAGTGCTGGCATTACTCCCTACTGTGGCATATCCTTACATTATTAGTACACTCGCTGCTGACACCGGGATTGACACGGGTGCCATCATCGGTTCCTATATCGGACTCGTGCTCTTAGGGGCCGTATTTGCGGCTATTTCTGTCTGGTGTTCTACACTATCATCCAATTCGGTGGTGGCTTTCCTGCTTGGAGCGTTTATGTGTCTGTTGTTATATTATGGTTTCAGTGCACTGAGTAAGATCCCTGTATTTACGGGTAATGCGGATTATTATATTGAAATGATGGGTATCGATCTGCACTATCAGAATATCAGCAGGGGAGTGGTGGATACCAGGGATATTGTGTATTTCCTCTCGTTGATTGTTTTGTTTCTTTTTGCTTCACGCCAGAATATCCGCTCCCATGAATAGAAAGAAAAAAAACATATTGGGCTGGATTGGAGTGATTGCTGTTTTGGCGATATTTAATATCCTGTCTGTATATATTCATAAGCGGATAGACCTTACCGGTGATAAACGATTTACAATTTCGGAGCCGGTCAGGAAAATTCTGAAGGAAACTTCCGATCCTGTTACTATTTATTTATTCCTGAAAGGGGATCTGCCGTCGGGATTCAGGATGCTGGGGCAGAGCGCTACCGAATTGCTGCAGGAGTTTAAGGATTTCTCGAAAGGGAACGTACATTATAAAATTGTGTCGCCGGATGAAGCGGTGCCTGGCAGTACAGAAATATGGGCTGATACCCTTCAGGCAATGAATGTGCTCCCCATAAATCTGACTGTACAACAGAAAGCCGGTGAAGAATCAAAGTATGTGTATCCTGCTGCGGCAGTGGTATCGGCGGGTAAGATTATTCCTGTAAACCTCTATTCCGGAACACGGTCTGTCATCACGCCGAATGACCTGAATCAGGCAGAATCCATGTTTGAGTACAAATTTGCGGAAGCGATACATAAACTACACCAGCAAACGAAACCTATGGTGGCCTATGCGATAGGGAATGGAGAGCCTACGGGGGCAGAGACCTACGATCTGGTGGAGCATGTGTTGCATCCCAATTATTCGGTTTTCACTTTGGACCTCGAGAAGGAAGAAGCAATACCAGATACTTTTAAAGTGTTGCTTCTGGTGAAGCCCTCTCAAAAGTTCTCAGATGAAGCAAAGCTGAAGTTAGACCAGTATGTGATGAGAGGAGGGAAACTACTTGCATTTGTGGACAGACTCGAAGCTGAAATGGATAGCCTGCAATTAGGCAGCAGGCAAGTGGTAGCCTATGACCGCAATCTGGGCCTTCAGGATCTGTTTTTCAGATATGGGGTTAGGATTAATCCTGACCTGATTATGGATTTGCAAAGTGATTTTCTTCCGTTTGATGTCAATAACAGCGGCCAGTTCGAATTGCTTCACTGGAATTATTTTCCTTTGTTTCAACCCGACCAGCACAGCGTAGTTACCAGGAATGTAGGTCTGGTAGCCGGACGATTTGCCAACTCTATGGATACTGTGAAGGCAGATGGCATAAAAAAGACATTGCTGCTGGGCACTTCGCCCAATTCAAGAACGATAGAAACGCCGGCGCTGATCAGTGGTGCTGAAAACAGGAACGCTCCGGTAGATGCAGCGTTTAACAGGAGTAATATTCCGGCGGCTGTATTGCTGGAAGGCAAGTTCACTTCTCTATACCGCAATCGTCTGAGCCGGGAACAATTAGAAGGAATGAATGCAGCCGGGAGCCCCTTTGTGCCTGAAAGTACAAACGAGAATAAAATGATTGTGGTGTCTGACGGTGATATTGTCCTGAACAGTATGTATCGTGCACAGCCCATACCAATGGGCGTTAATCCATTTACGATCGGAACACAGTATGAGTATCAGTTTGCTAATCGCAGTTTCGTTGAAAATTGCCTGGCTTATCTTGTAAATGATGCAGGGCTGATGGCCGCAAAGGCGAAGGATTTTAAATTGAGACTGCTTGACTCCAAGAAAGTAAATGCACAAAAAACAGTATGGCAGATTCTGAGTTTTGTCATTCCTGCACTCCTGATATTACTGGCAGGAGGTTTGTATCAGGTAGCAAGGAATCGAAGATTCCGGTAAAATCATGAATATATGACACCGAACGGGTGGGCGTATCTCGTCTTCGGAGTATTGCTTGTTGTGGCTATTATCATCGACTTAAGCCTGATGAGCAGAAAAGGAAGAGCGATCAGCATCAGACAGGCACTATACCAGACGTTTTTTTGGGTGAGCCTGGGGGTATTGTTTGGAGTATTTGTCTGGTTAGCGGTGGGGACTGTGCCAGCCCTGGAGTATCTGAGTGCGTATTTTATGGAGTGGGGACTCAGCCTTGATAACATTTTTGTATTCATCCTGATTTTCGCATTCTTTAGGATTCCCGAAAAGTATAGCAACCGACTCCTGTTGTATGGCATCATGTTGGCGATTGTCCTGAGGATAATCTTTATTACTATAGGAGTTGTGTTGATTGCAAAGTTTCACTGGATACTCTATATTTTTGGTGTTATTCTGGCAGGCACCGGTATCAGAATGATGATTGCAGATACGGAGAGTGAGTTTAAAGCAGATGAAAACTTTCTTTACAGGATGTTGAGAAAAGTGTTCCCACTTACGACAGAGACAGAGGAAGGGAAGTTTGTGATCGTCAGAAACGGGAGGCGGCTTTACACTACTTTTTTTGTTGTGTTTGTAGTGCTTGCGGGAACGGATATTCTGTTTGCACTTGATTCTATTCCTGCCGTGTTTGCAGTTACCCAAAATAAAATGGTCATTTATACATCAAATATTTTTGCAGTGCTGGGCCTTCGCTCCTTGTTTTTTCTGCTAAAAGGGGCGGTCAGCCGTTTCGATTACCTGCATGAAGGGATTGCGATAGTGCTCATCTTTGTGGGGGTGAAGATGCTCATCACTTATTTTGATATTGATATCCATATTGGTGTTTCTCTGGGGGTTATCATTTTGTGTTTGGCGGGGTCCGTAGTTCTATCTTTAATAAAAAACAAGAAGAAAACAAATGACAGTAGCGATTGAATACGATATGGAAGCTATTGCGCGAATAGTGGGAGGAAGGTTGAAGCCATCAGATAAGGCCACACAGCCCAAGTACCTGTCTGTGGATAGTAGAAAGATTGTCGCACCTGAGTCCACACTGTTCTGGGCTATCAGGACGGAGCAAAGGGATGGCAGCCTCTTCATGCCAGAATTGTATTCCCGTGGTGTGCGCAACTTTATCACGGAGGATAAAAAGATAAGCCGCAGCCTGAAAGGGGTTAATGTAATTCTCGTGAAGAACTCGCTTCTGGCATTGCATAAGCTGGCCACATATCACCGTAAGCGATTCAAAAAAATAAAAGTGATTGGGGTCACAGGCAGTAATGGGAAGACGATAGTTAAAGACTGGTTGTTTGCGCTGCTTTCGCCTTATCATGACGTGGTGAGAAGCCCCAGAAGTTTTAACTCTCAGATAGGTGTGCCGCTGAGTATCTTACAGATCAGGAGTCACCATGTAATCGGAATATTTGAGGCAGGGATTAGCAAGCCGGGAGAGATGAAAGCATTGGAGCGAATGATTCAGCCCCGGATTGGTATTTTCACTAACATAGGAACAGCTCATGACGAGGGATTCAGAAATAGAGACGAAAAAATAAGGGAGAAGCTGCTGCTTTTCAGCCGAAGCGAAACACTTGTCTATCCGGAAGAGGAGAATGAAATAACTGAGAATATCCGGGAGGCTGATATCGCACATAAAGTAAAGGTACATTCATGGGGGACACATAAGAGCCACTATGCAATAAAGTCGATCGCGACTGCCGGTACTCACACAGAGATATCGATAGCCACAGGCAGAAAGAAAGATGTTATAACGATTCCCTTTACGGATAAGGGTTCTATTCAGAATGCAATTAATTGCTTTGGAGCCATTAAGGAGCTGGGCATCGGCAGTCGCGATATGATAAAAGGGTTTGGAAAATTGCAGGCCCTCTCTATGAGGCTTGAGTTGCAATACGGGATTAATGGCTGTGTAATTATTAATGATAGCTACAGTAACGATTTGCAGTCGCTGGAGATCGCACTTGACTTCCTTTTGAGGCAGCAGCCTGAAAAACATACAGTGATTCTTTCGGATATGTTGCAGTCGGGGAGAAGCAGCGACAGCCTGTATAAAGAAATTGCCGGGCTGATACAGCGAAAGGGAGTCCGGAAGTTTGTGGGAGTAGGGATGGAGGTGTCTGCTTCAAAAGGCTTCTTCAACGGAATACCTGAGCGTTATTTTTTCCGGGATACGGAAAGTATCCTGTCTCAGTCAGCTCAGTTGCAATTCGAAAACGAAGTGATCCTGATCAAAGGTGCCAGAAAGTTTCGTTTTGAAGATATTAGCCGGAGGCTTGAGAAACAATCTCACGAAACGATTTTCTCTATCAATCTGACCAATCTGGCGCACAATGTGCGTGTGTATAAGAGTTTTTTAAAACCGGATACCCGACTGATGGCGATGGTAAAGGCGTTTGCCTATGGAGCAGGCAGTAGCGAGGTTAGTTCACTGCTTCAGTTTATAAAGGCAGATTATCTTACGGTAGCTTATGCTGACGAAGGTGTCGCTCTTCGGGAAGCAGGAATTTCACTTCCGGTTATGGTGATGAATGTGAGTGTACATTACTTTGATGCTTTGGTAAAGTACAGACTGGAACCGGAAATTTTTTCTCCGGCGTTGTTGCTTGCTTTCACTTCCTATCTAAAAGAAAGGAAATTAAAAAACTTCCCTGTGCACATTAAGATAGATACAGGAATGCACCGGCTTGGGTTTGATGTGTCCCGTATTGATGAATTACTTTCCCTGCTGAAAGGGAACCATTTTATCAGAGTTCAGTCTGTATTCAGCCATCTTTCTGCTTCAGATAATCCTGAGTATGATTCCTTTACTATGCAGCAGTATCAGTTGTTCAGGAAAGTAGTCCGGCGCGTGCAGTTTGTAGTGAGATATCCTTTCCTTCGACATATTGCCAATACCTCAGCCATAAGCAGGTTTGCAGCGTTGAGAATGGATATGGTGCGGCTTGGGATAGGATTATATGGTATTGACAGCAATCCAAAAGTAGCATCCCAGTTGATGCCAGTATGCAAACTCACTACTACCATTTCGCAAATTAAGAACGTAAAGAAAGGCGAAGTGGTAGGATATGGAAGAAATGTGATAACGCGTGACAAAGTAATCGCTACGGTAGGCATCGGATATGCGGATGGGTACCGGAGGGCGTTGGGTAATGGGGTGGCGAGCATGTTTGTGAGAGGCATGCTGGTGCCCACTGTGGGGAATATTTGCATGGATATGACGATGATAGACATCAGTGGAATCGAGGGAGTCAGGGAGGGTGATGAAGTGGAAGTATTCGGAGAGAACCTGCCGATTGAAAGGGTCGCTTTGTGGGCACATACCATACCTTATGAAATTCTTACAGGAATCTCTCAAAGGGTAAAACGGGTATATTACGAAGAATAATTTTTGTTTTTGGGGATTAAATCTATTCTGGTCTTTACTACATTTGTCAGAACGAATTACAAAAGCGGAAGTAGCTCACCTGGTAGAGCGACAGCTTCCCAAGCTGTAGGTAGCGGGTTCGAGTCCCGTCTTCCGCTCTTTTCTTAAAGGCCGCCGCTAGGCTCAGATACAGTTTTTTTTTCTGTAGAGATAGCATGAAATTTGTTTGTTCATTGTTTAGTGTGAAAACGATTTTAAAATCAACTATTACCTGTCCGTTTTGTGGATTTCAGAAGGAGGAGAAGATGCCAACGCATGCATGTGTTTTTTTCTACGAGTGTACGGGTTGCCATAAGGTGCTGAGGCCTAAAAGTGGAGACTGTTGTGTGTTTTGCAGTTATGGCTCTGTGAAGTGCCCTCCCAGGCAAATGAATGAGACCTGTTGCTGATTGAGAACAGAGCGGATTAAAGGCTTTTCTGATGGTGTTTTAGGACTTGTCCGGTAAGATATTCAGAATGTGGATTAAGCACTTATTGGGTAAGTCTTTCATCGTCCTGCGCTGAAGGATAGGGTAATAAATTTAAAACCCAAGCCCTGTAGGCATTACCCCACCTTAGTGAGACATCCCGAAAAGATTGGCCCACTTCCTTCGCTCCCCGGTCTTCATTGAGTGGTGTAGAAAAACGAACGTCACGCAATTTATTCCGATGGTTATCAGGAGCATGCAGGAATAATTGATTACCCGGTTACACATCATTTGGAGTTATATGCTTTTCGAAGGTGAAAGGGTTTTTAATCTGTCCTCGTTAACTTGCAGTTTGAAATACTAATACTATGAAAACTATTGGGGAATTACTTGAACTTATTGAATTAGAGCAAAAGGATGAAGTTGTATTTGAGGGCAGAAGTGAAACGGTGGGCAGTCCTAATGTTTTCGGCGGCCAGGTGTTGGCACAGGCATTAAATGCGGCCTATCGCACTGTGTCAGGGGAAAGAATGTGTCATTCGCTTCATTCTTATTTTATACTTCCCGGAGATCTGAACAAGCCTATCCGTTACAAAGTGCAACTAGTAAGAGACGGAGGTAGTTTTACCACAAGATATGTGACTGCTGAACAGAATGATAAATCAATATTTGTGCTTGCTGCTTCCTTCCAGATCGCTGAGGAAGGATACATCTATCAGGAAAAGATGCCGGAAGTGGAAGCGCCTGAAACCTTCCTGAGCCTTGCAGAGATTTATGAACAAACGAAAGCCTTTCTGCCCGAAAAGCTGAGCAGATATCTTAACCGGGAAAGGCCGGTAACCTATAAGCCTGTGATATTGCCCAATCCGTTTGAGAAGAAAGATTTGCCCCCTTATCAAAATCTTTGGTTTCGGTTTAATGAGACACCGGGTGGATTAAGTGTACGTCATTTTCACGAAATCCTGGCCTACACCTCTGATTACAATTTGCTGCCGACTGCGCTACAGCCACATGCTTCCCATGCACATCCGGGCAACACAATGATGGCTACACTCGATCATGCTATGTGGTTTCACAGAGTGCCAAAGGATTTTGCAGGCTGGTTTTTGTATCATATCGACGTGCTAAATACCTCCAATGCGCGTGCAATGCTCACGGGCAAGATCTACACCCAATCCGGAGATATGATTGCAACTGTGGCACAGGAAGGCTTGTTGCGCAAGATTGAAAAAAGATGATTGGCTTGTGAGGCAGTTGGGTAAAGAAATATCACAAATAATTAGAAGTTGTTTAACGCTGCCAATGGCGATGTCTTTTTTACGGCAAACCGTATTGTGTCGCTCTTGTCAGCTTATCGTGATTAAAGTCAGGCATGTTATGCACTGATTGCTTAGACTGTGGCATAGAGGGTGCAAAGTGTAACCAGAACAGGGGAGTGAGAGGCACAAAAATATTACAACAATTTTTGTGCAGGTTTAGTTAAGCCTGATATCAATACAAAGGCAGAGACAAAAATGAATGATAATCTGATTTCACTTAGCGTAATCCATAAATCGCCTCTTTTTTGAAGGGCTGCATCAATTGTTGAAGAAAAGGGTGTCCCGATAATGCTCTTTAATTCGGGTACATAATAAATGAAAGTAACTATCAGCGCTGTGATGTATGTGGCTATCACTATCAGGATATATTTTTTTCTTTCTGTCTTCCAATTCATTCCCAATGTAACCAGTAATAAGCCAAGGGTAACAGGGTGGACAAGCCTCCAGAATGGTTCAGATTGCAGGGCATAATCCCCCTGAAACATCATGAGTGATTTTGGTGGTTCGGAAAAGGCTACCGGCCATACGGCAAAATGTTCGTAAATACCAGCGCCAATAATCAGACAATAGGAGATGCATGCCAGGACATAAAAAAAGGTTTTGCTATTCATTGTAATGACTTCATTTTGACACAAAAGTGCCAATAAGCCATTTAGCAAAATTGTATTTAATGGACATTCTCGAAAATATGGCCTTCAATATGGCTTTTCCTTTGCCGGTATTCTTTTGGAGTGAGCCGGCTTAATGACTTGAAGATTCTGATGAAATGTGACTGGTCAGAAAAATGGCAGCTATAAGCAATTTTAGTGAGTGATAATTCAGAACAGTGTATGAGATGAACAGCCTGCAAAAATTTTTTGTAAAGCAGGGTTTGCTCTGTGTTCATTCCCGAGAGCTCATATAGTTTTCTGGAGAGTTGTTTGGATGAATAGCAAAAACGGCCTGCTATATCAGAAACGGACAAATGAGTGTCGTAATGAGTTTTTAAAAAGGTATTAAATGCCTTTTCCCTTTCTGTGAATTGAGGAAGCCTTTGTGTCAACCATGTTGCAAATGTTTTAACCCTGTCATCAAAACTATTTTGCTCACCCAGGCGATGCCACAGAGAGTAAATAGAATTATCCATTAAGGTTAAATCAATAAAACGGTTGGCAAATTCATTAGGCGGAAAATGAAAAATATGTTTTATGGCAGTTGGTGATAATACCACTCCAAAAAGAGTATGCCTGCCTGTATATTGCAGTTGAACAGGGCTGGTAAGAAACCCCTGAATAAAGCATCTTGGTACAGTCAGGGATTGTTCATTTATTCTTGCATACATTTGAGTAGTCTCAAAACTGAAAATAATTTCAATAATCCCCTTAGGAAGGACAGTTTCGCGCAAAGCGTAATGGTTTTCACTTTGAACCTGCCAGAAAGAACACACCGTGTCTTTGATTAAAGGCGATTGTGGTATTACGAAATAATTTTCCATTCAATTATACAACAATAATGACAGGTGCTCTAAAGGTTGCCTTCGTTAAATAAATATATGAACTATTTTTTATCACTATTGTCCTGTAGGCAAAGAAACCACTTTACTCCACCGCAGGCGAATTGTGATCCTTTGGTTTGCAGTTTGGCGCAGTGGTGGATTTCGGAGCTCAAAACTTTCAATACATCGCAAAAGGTAATGTGAGGTGGCATATTCAAGTAGCTGCTTTACCTACAGGAGTGCCAAATGCTGTCAAAGGGTCTTATTAATTCCTTTAGCATTTATATATTTTGTCAATTCATCCATTTTTAAAACCTTATCATATTGACTTTTTACTTTTCCTAGTTTGCAGTCTTCTGTTATCAGTTTCAAAAAGCCATTGAAGTCGGAGTTTTCACTTGCGAGTCGGTTTACTGTGTCCCAGTCAATTTCCTGGTTAATTCTTGCAGGGAATAATATTTCGCTTTCAAAAATGTTTTCTGGGTTAAGTTTTATTATTCCTATTCCAAATGCGTTGTTCAGTCGTCTGACTTCATCTTTAAAGGTCGGGTCGTCGTCGATGTTAAGTGTTACCAAATAGCCTTCGTTTGCCCAACTGGAGTTTGAAACAGCCTGAAAGTATGATTGTCGTAAGTTGCCGAAGTTCAGAGAGATTTTTAACTCAAAGGAGAATAGTTTAATTGAGGTTATTGATAAATGATTTTGAATTTCAAGTGTTTCCGACTTATAGTCTCGGAAAGGAAAGTAAACACCAACCAGATCAGGGTGCAGCCACTCATTTTGACCTTTTGTGGCTTTTGAAGAGTTCTCGTGAAATACTGTCTTTAGATTTGCCTTAAAGTGACTGTTGCCGAAAGCATATGCAACTAGTAATGAATGGAGGTCTCTTTCGTTAAATTTCTTTGTTTCGATATTTTCCCTTTTCGCTTTTTCGGTGTCCTTTAGTTTTTGAACTTTTGGTAGGTCTATTTGGCTTGCAAGGCGCCTCAGGAAGAATTGTGCAGGTCTTTCACTTGTTTGAATTACAGTTGAGTTGTCGCCATTATTATTTATGTCTGTGTAGCAATATGCTGCTATTGTTGCCCAGGGAGTTTTGCCAGTCGTTGATAAGTCGCCAACTGTTCCTAGTTCATTTGCTTTGTCCCAAATTTCTTTTGCGGAAAGTGGCGTCTCGACTTTTTCAATTGTCTTTTCTATTACGTCCCAAAAGGTTGTCTTTGCCATTTAGTTTTTATTTTTCTTATCGTTTTTC
>JAMLGT010000030.1 GCA_023957755.1 Chitinophagaceae bacterium | reverse complement strand
TTATTTCGCTAGGGTAAACCTCACCTGATTTGATTACAGAAAGGATGCAAAATTCCAGCACTCCTTTGCGCATCTGACTGGCTGTGTTTTCTATATTCATTTTCCTCTGTTTGTCGTGTGGATGAATAATTACATCACAAAAGTAATAGTTTTTATAGTAGTATGCAATACATACTACTATCTTTAAGGTAGTAGTATCTGAGAAATAGTAGTGTATGAAATATAACTTATTGATAGTAAACATATTATGATGTTGTGGGTTAATAAATTTCTTTTTGCTATTTGTATGAACGGTAATATATAATGATGAATGGAGGTACCGCGAGGTGTGAAAAAAGGTTTTCTTTGCAGATATGAATAAAGACGATCTACAAAAAGTGGTAATTCAACTTTCTACTGATAAGGTGGAAGTACACAAGGCCGTGATAGCACAGATTTCAAACCTGGTCCGGGCCATCCCCTCAATCCGTATTGAGCTGGTGGTGCATTCGCGGGCAATATGCTTTGTGCAAAAGCAATCTCACTGGAAAGATCAGATAAGCGGAATAATTAATAATCACATATCCGTGCTGGTTTGTCGAAATACCATGGATGTACATGAGTTGCGGGAATCAGATTTGCTACCTTCGGTAGAAATAATTCCTTCTGCAGTGGCACATCTGGTAATACGCCAGTCGGAAGGATGGAGTTATCTGAAGGCAGGGTTTTAAATGTTGATGGCAGATGCAATTACCTTTTTTTTATGATGAACGGGTGAGGGGAGTACACGGCATAATAAGATTATCAGCCGAAAACTCTAAATACATTGCGCAGGTGTTAAGAATGAAACCGGGAGAGCGAATTGTTCTGACAGATGGAAAAGGGGCAGAAGTGACAGCTGAAATTTCAGTGGCAGATAAGAGGGTTACGGAGGCAACTATAATCGAAACAAAATTGCATGCACTACCGGAAGTCCGGACTGCCATAGCCATTTCACTGCTGAAAAATGAAAACAGATTAGAATGGTTTGTAGAGAAGGCTACTGAGTTAGGAATAAACTCTGTTATCTTATTGCAATGTGAGCGCACCGAGAAGAAGTCGTGTAGAACGAGCCGTCTTGAAAGTATTATGGTAAGTGCTATGTTGCAAAGCCGACAATTCTTTTTACCAAAACTTACAGGGCCAATTGCACCAAAGGAAGTAATAAACGATCAAGGATACGACCAACGCCTCATAGCACATTGCATAGAAGAGAGGCCGCGTATGGTATTGAAAGATGTAAGCGATGCGAGTAAATCAAGATTGCTGCTCATTGGGCCGGAAGGAGATTTCAGCCCCGACGAGGTAGCCACTTTTGAAAAGGCGGGATTTATAGGTGTATCGCTCGGGCACAATCGACTGAGAACAGAAACAGCCGGCATTGCTGCGGCTGTTTTATTAGTAAGCTAAGTAAGCTGACTTGTAAAGTAAAGGGGCGCTTATGCTTCTTTCTCCACAAGGCGGAATCCGTTTCCGTGAATATTCACAATTTCCAGGTTCTCATCTCCTTTCAGATATTTCCTTAGTTTGGCAATATATACATCCATACTTCTTCCATTGAAATAGGTGTCACTACCCCATATTTTTTTCAAGGCTTTTTCTCTGGGTAGCAGATCATTCTTGTATTCTGCAAGCATCTTCAAAAGCTCGTTTTCTTTTGGCGAAAGTGTTTGCACATCTTTATCAATGCCTAATTGCCTGAGGCGTGGATTGAAGTGATACTTACCAAGGTCGTATTCTACATTAGCTTCCTCTTTATGTAATTCTTCATTACGTTTGAGTATTGCCTTTATTTTGTGTAGGAGTACATCGCTGTCAAAAGGTTTGGTGATATAGTCATCAGCGCCAAGGTTGTAACCTTTGATGATATCCTCTTTCATCGTCTTTGCCGAAAGGAAAAACAGAGGCATATCCGGATCCACATTTCTTATTTCTTCGGCCAGTGTAAAGCCATCCATATTAGGCATCATCACATCCAGCAGACATATATCAAATTTCTCTCTCTGGAAAGCAGCCAGGCCTAGTCTGCCGTCGCGCTCCAGGATGACATCATAATCGTTAAGTTCCAGATAATTCTTTAGAACCATCCCCAGATTGGGATCGTCCTCACAAATCAGAATCTTGGGTTTTCTATTTTCCATAATTATAAAGTTTCTTAAAGTGATGGTAATTAGTTTTAAAAAATATAGTTACAAGCCCTCTTTAACATATATAATGCCATAAATGGTGCTGTTGTAAAAATATTAACTAAAAAGTTAAAACAATTATATCATTTCTTATACTTCGGTGTAACTTTCACGCAAAACAGGCTGAATGACAGAGAAAAGCGGCTTTATTGATCAAATCCGGAAAGGATATTCATTCAAAGGCGAATCTATCAGGTTAGGATCTGGCATATTGGATGGTGACGTTATGGCAGATGCAGAAGTGAGGGTGCCGTTGGCGACCCTGAACAGGCACGGGTTGATAACCGGTGCTACGGGTGGTGGGAAAACCAAATCCTTTCAATTGATTGCGGAAGGATTGAGCGATGCCGGAGTGCCGGTGCTCTTATTAGATATTAAGGGAGACCTCAGTGGACTGGCCTCTCAGGGGATGTCAACCGACAAGATTGAGGAGCGCTACCATAAGCTAAATCTCTCGTATCAGCCTCGGGCTTTTCCGGTAGAGTTTCTCACTTTAAATAGGGAGCAGGGAGTTGCCCTCCGGGCTACGGTTTCCGAATTTGGGCCGGTTTTGATGTCGAAGATTCTGGGATTGAACGACACTCAGGGAGGAATTGTATCTATGATTTTCAAATTTTGTGATGATAATAAGTACCCCCTTCTTGATCTGAAAGACTTTATAAAGGTGTTGCAGTATGCAACCGGTCCGGGGAAGAAAGTACTGCAGGAGTCTTATGGCGTTGTTTCAACTACCAGCACCGGAACCATCCTCAGAAAAATAATTGAACTGCAGCAGCAGGGGGCAGATATGTTTTTTGGTGAGAAGAGTTTTGAGGTAGAAGATCTGATGCGCACCACTGCAGATGGTAAGGGTGTCCTAAGTATTCTAAGGGTCAATAATATACAAGACAGGCCCAAGATGTTCTCTACCTTCATGCTTCAGATGCTGGACGAACTCTATGCAGTGTGTCCTGAGCTTGGCGACGTGCCCAAACCACGCCTTGTGATGTTTATCGATGAGGCACATCTGATTTTTAAAGAAGCTACCAGAACACTTGTGGATCAGATTGAAACCGTAATCAAACTGATTCGATCCAAGGGAATCGGTATCTATTTCTGTACCCAGAACCCTATGGATATACCTGCCGGGATACTCGGGCAATTGGGAATGAAAGTGCAACATTCTCTTAGAGCTTTTACAGCAAAAGACAGGGAGGTTATCAGGCAGACAGCAGCTAATTATCCCTTATCTGAGTATTACAAAACAGAAGATCTGATAACCCGGTTGGGTATTGGTGAAGCCTTGGTTACATTGCTCAATGATAAGGGGATTCCCACACCGCTGGTGCATACCATGATGTGTACACCCGCAAGCCGGATGGATGTGCTTTCTGAAGAAGAAATAAAAAAAATAGCTGCCACATCCAATCTGGTATTAAAGTATAATAAAGAAATTGATGAGCGCAGTGCCTATGAGATGCTTACTGAGAAGATGGAATCTGCCGCAGTAGCACCTGACGAGGGGCATAAGGCAGGCGCTAAACCGGTTACCCATCGAAAAGAGCCACCTACTTTAGTGGAAAAGGTTGGAGGAACCTTCCTAAATACAGTGATCAGACAGGGTAGTAATCTGATAGTCAGGAGTATATTAGGGTCATTAGGGCTGGGAGGACGGAAGAGATAATGGTCTTTTATGGCACTTTTTAGCCAATTATTGCCGTAAACAAACCACTTACTAATTGAGATTGAAATTTTAAGCAGAATGCTTGTACAAACTGAGAATCGACTCTATATTTGTCTTGGTTTTTCATAGGATATTGGATTTTAAAGCGGGACTAGATCTCTATCTGGGTCCCTTTTTTTTGCGCCCTACTTTTCTGAAATTATTTTTCTTTATAATATCTGTTTATAATTGGCTATTGCCATATCCACTGAGTGGAATGCTTCCGGCTCATGAGAAGTGGTAATCGCGATTACGTGCATGCCTGCCCGTAAAGCAGCCTCCACCCCCGGAAGCGAGTCTTCAAAAACCAGACATTTAGCAGGCTCAGTATTTAGTTGCCTTGCCGTGGTAATAAAAATCTCGGGATCAGGTTTGCCTTTTTTTATATGGCTACTGTTCACTACAGCAGAAAAATATTTTCTTATGGGAATATGGGCAAACATAAAGTCAATATTGGGCTGAATACCTGAAGTGGCTATACCCATTTTGATTCCCGAATGTGCCAGTAGTTCCAGAAAAGACAACAAACCATCAATTGGCCGGATATGGGAGTCATATATTTGGCGATAAACCGCTTCCTTTTCTTCGATGATTTTTCTCAACTCACTTTCATTCATCTTTCTATTAAAGACATATTCAATAGCATCTTTATTTGTGCGACCGTTCATGTGTGTGTCATACTCCTCGCGGGTAATATGGATATTTTTTTCTTTAAGATATTCCAGCCAGCTGGTGAGGTGATAGGGGTTATTGTCTAATAATGTACCATCGAGGTCAAAGATTACAGTACGGATGTGATGCTTTTCCAGGAAAGGCTTAATCGGAAACCTGGTTTCTTTATTTATCATAGGGGCACTAAGGTAAGTGCGATTTTTTTATTTGTACCTTTACGCAAAAAAGTGAAAGCATTTATTTTATCTCTTCCTTTTTTAATTTTCTTTCCTTCCGGTTCTTTTCAAAATAAAATGTCGATGGAGAAAGTACCCACTATTTATCAGTTTAAAGTTGAAGGCCTTACAGGTGGTGTAATAGACTTCTCTCAGTTCAGAGGGAAGAAGATCCTTATCGTAAACACTGCATCCAAATGCGGCTATACTCCTCAATATGCACAACTGGAAGCGCTATACGAAAAATATAAGGATGTGTTGGTAATAGTAGGCTTCCCCGCCAACAATTTCGGTGCGCAGGAACCCGGAAGCAATAAAGAAATAAGTGAATTCTGTACAAAGAATTACGGAGTTACCTTTCCGATGGCATCTAAGGTGTCGGTGAAGGGTGATGATATGGCCCCAATCTACCGCTGGCTTACCCGGAAATCAGAAAACGGAGTGATGGATGCCGATATCAAATGGAATTTCACCAAGTTTCTGATAAACGAAAAAGGTGAACTTGAGGCGGTATTTGAGAGCAAAGTAGCCCCTCTGAGCGATGAAATTGTAAGCCTGCTTTAAAAACATTAAGCCATTAGCAGATGCAGTTTGATGAGATAGTAGGAAGATCGCAGTTAAAAGAGCAGCTCAGGGATCTGGTAGAGCAGAATCGCTTGTCGCATTCTATTCTTTTTCTGGGTAAGGAAGGGAGCGGCGCATTGCCGCTGGCTATAGCATTCGCACAGTTTATACTATGTGAGCGGGTGAACAAACCGGTACAGGAATCAGCCCCTTCTCTCTTTGGTGATATGGAGCCGGAGGCCCCGGCGATTATCAGGGCTGACAGTTGTGGTGTCTGTGCAGCCTGCACCAAGGTAGCACGCCTCGTGCATCCCGATCTTCATTTCAGTTACCCTGTGCTAAAGAGGGATTCCGGGCATGTCCGGATTTTAAGTACGGATTATATATCGGAGTGGCGCGGTTTTGTTGAGGCTAATCCTTATGGGAATATTGAGGACTGGACAGATTATCTGAGCAGCAATGCACGCCCGAAGATTGAGAATGCAGCTAATAAGCAGCCGAATATAAGCGTGATGGAATGTGAGGATATTTTACATAAGTTGAGTCTTCGGCCGTTTGAGAGCGAATTCAAAGTGCTCATTATGTGGATGCCCGAATATTTGGGAAAGGAAGGTAATCGCTTGTTAAAGCTGATCGAAGAACCCCCTGCGGGCACTATTTTCCTTTTTGTGGCTGAAGACGATAGCCAGATACTCCCCACAATATTATCACGCACTCAAATCATCAGAGTGCCTTTGCCAGAGGATAGTGAGGTGGCACATTTTCTGGAAAATCGTGAGGTAAGCAGGGAAAGGGCCACATCAATCGCGGGTGTGGTGGCGGGAAATATCAGAGAAGGATTACGAATGATAGATGCTGGGGATGAGGAGTGGGAGCGTACGGTCAGAGACTGGCTAAATCTTGCCGTCAGTAATCGTGTGGAATTATTGAGTAAGTGGATTGATGATATCAATACCAGAGGTAGAGAAAAACAGAAACAGTTGCTCAACTATTTTATAAGTATTATTCATTTGGCTATCAGATTGAAATATGCCGGAGAAGAACTGGTGCATACGATGAATGAAAGCGAGAAGGAACTCGCTGCAAGGCTGGGGGCTATGTGCGATACCGGAGTGCTGGAAGAGATGACTAATGAACTCAATAAATCTATTTATTATATTGAACGTAACGCCAACTCAAAAATGCTTTTTCATGCCCTGACAATCAGGCTTCGTTATCTAATTAAAGAGAAATATCTAATTTTGGTGAAATGAGGTGAGTGATCTCATGCAGAAGAGAGCTAAAGATGAAGGAAAAAGTTCAACTGAATAATACTTATAATAGCGTGTCACTGAGGAAACGTTTTTCGGTAAAGTATAGGCATGTAGTGTTGAGGTGTGACAGGTTTGTTCCTATTCCATTTTGCAGTATATCAGCTTTCGGCATGGCATTCTTCGCCTGAAATTATTAAAAATATGGGATGTAATTCTTGTGGAACCGGCCACTCAGGTGGATGTAAAGGCGGTTCATGTGGTTCGGGGTGCAACAGACTGGAAGTATTTGACTGGCTGGCAGATCTCCCTGTTGCTGACAACCGGGACAGGTGCAAAGTCATAGAAGTATCCTTTAATCATGGAAGCAGGAAGGACTTTTTCAGAAATGAATCAGGCCTTCAGATCTTTAAAGGTGATATGGTAGCCGTGGAAGGCGTGAATGGATTTGATGTGGGACAAGTGAGCCTGTCAGGAGAGCTCGTAAGATTACAGTTAAAGAAAAGAAAAAGGTCGGAGACAGATCCTGAAATGAAACGGGTATTGAGGATTGCTTCGGATGTAGATTTATCAAAGTGGAAGGAGACAAAAGCAAGGGAAAAAGAAGTGCTGATCAGAAGCAGGGCAATAGCCAGAGAACTTAAGCTGGATATGAAGCTAAGTGAAGTAGAGATCCAGGCTGACGCGCGAAAAGCGACATTCTTTTATATTGCGGATGAAAGGGTGGATTTCAGGGAACTTATTAAGGTGTACGCTTCAGAGTTTAAAGTAAAGGTAGAGATGCGGCAGATTGGTGCGCGTCAGGAAGCAGGAAAGATCGGAGGTATTGGCACCAGTGGGCGTGAGTTATGCTGCAGTACCTGGCTGACAGAGTTCAAGAGTGTAAATACAAATGCAGCCCGATATCAAAATCTGAGTATAAACCAGACGAAGCTCAGCGGCCAGTGTGGAAGACTGAAATGTTGCCTGAACTATGAATTGGATACTTATTTAGACGCACTCCAATATTTCCCCGAACATGCTGATGTGTTAGAGACAGCTAAAGGCAAGGCTTATCTTGTAAAAAAAGACATCTTCCGTAATCTGATGTGGTATTCCACCTCAGAAAGTACGAAGTATTATCCGCTGTCGATCGAAACTGTAAAGGAAATTCAGGAGCAGAATAAAATGGGTATTAGGCCAGAAACTTTCGAAACCGTAGAAATCGTAAGTGGCAAGCCCAAAGAAATGGAACCTGAATATATCGATGTAGTAGGCCAAATCAGTTTGCGCTCGCTCGAACGCACTTCCAGGAAAAGAAGGGCAAAAGACAGGGAAAAGAATACGGTAACTCCATCGGACAGGCAAAACCCCAGACAGCAGAGCAGGCCAAAGCCACAGGGTAATTCCAGGCCGAAAAACCAGCAGGGACAAAAGAACCGGCATAAGCCTAAAGGAAATCGCCCCGGAGACAAATAAATATTTCATGTATTTGCCGGGATGTGGTTCATTTCAATTCTACTAAATTTGCGCCCATGTCACTCAAGGTTGAAAATCTGACTAAGCGCTTTGATTCCCATACTGTAGTCAATAGTATTTCATTTGCAACCGGGCGCACCGGTATCACAGGTTTTCTGGGTCCCAATGGTGCAGGCAAATCCACAACGATGAAGATGATTACCGGCTACCTTCAACAGGATGCGGGCGATATAGAAGTATGTGGTATTGATACTCGTAAAGAGCGAACAGCTGCCAAGGAGAAAATAGGGTATTTGCCAGAGGCGAATCCATTGTATTATGATATGTTTGTCAGAGAGTACCTGTTGTTCGTGGCAAAGGTCAGAAGGGTGGAAAACGCAAAAGAGAGGATTGAAGAGGTAATCAGGCTGACAGGACTGACTCCCGAAGCTTCAAAGAAGACAGGGCAGTTAAGTAAAGGATACAAGCAAAGAGTAGGGCTCGCTGCTGCTTTGGTACACGACCCGGAAGTGCTGATTCTCGACGAGCCTACCAGCGGGCTGGATCCCAATCAGATTGTAGAAATAAGAAATCTTATCAGAGAACTTGGAGCTACAAAAAGTATTTTATTTTCATCTCATATTCTACAGGAAGTGGAGAGCATTTGCGACCGGATTATCATAATCAATAAGGGAAATGTGGTAGCTGATGACAAACTTGAAAACCTGAAGCTTAATTCTGCTGAAGGAGTAGTAAGTATTAAGTTTGCCGAAACACCAGATGAAAATTGGATAACCCAACTGGATGGGATAAAGAATGTTACGGAAAATGATGGTGCTTTCAGAATTCATACCGATGACCCTGAAAAAATGAAGCGTCAGATTATGGAGTTAAGCCTGAAGCACGATCTGAATATTGTGTCGATGGATAGCGAGACGCAGTCGTTAGAAGAAGTATTTAAACAATTGACAAAAAAGTAAAACTATGAGCTATATCACAGACATTACGGCCCGTCAGATATTGGACAGCCGTGGCAATCCTACCGTAGAAGTAGATGTGTTAACCGAAAATGGATATCTGGGAAGAGCGGCAGTGCCATCAGGAGCCAGTACCGGGGTACATGAGGCTGTGGAGTTACGTGATGGTGATAAGAAGAATTACGATGGCAAGAGTGTGCTCAAGGCCGTAAAGAATGTAAATGACACTATAGCCAAGGCATTGTTTGGCTGGGATGTAGCCGACCAGAATGGGATTGATAATGAAATGATCGAGCTGGACGGTACCCCTAACAAAAGCAAATTTGGAGCTAATGCTATTTTGGCTGTTAGTCTGGCTGTCGCCAAAGCAGCTGCGTTAGAAACTAACCTGCCCCTCTACCGCTATGTCGGAGGCACTAATGCCAGGGTATTGCCTATTCCGATGATGAATATCCTGAATGGAGGAGCCCATGCAGATAATAAAATAGATTTTCAGGAGTTCATGGTGATGCCGGTGGGAGCCGGTTCATTCAGCGAAGCACTTCGTTGGGGAGTGAGCGTGTTTCACCAATTAAAAGCTGTTCTGAAGAAGAAAGGCTACAGTACAAATGTAGGAGATGAAGGTGGATTTGCCCCTGAATTACAAAGCAATGAGGAGGCTATCGAAACCGTCCTGAAGGCAATTGAGAATGCAGGTTTTAAGGCCGGCACTCAGATTGCCATAGCTATGGATCCGGCCGTGAGCGAACTCTACGATGCTAAAAAGAAAGTGTATCATTTCCATAAGTCGGATGGCAGAAAACTCACCAGTGAAAAGATGGTCGAATATTGGGAATCCTGGGTAAAGAAGTATCCGATAGTTTCAATAGAGGATGGCATGGCTGAAGACGACTGGAAAGGATGGAAGCTGCTGACCGACCGGATTGGTAAGAAGGTGCAACTTGTGGGGGATGACCTGTTTGTAACCAATGAGAAGAGGTTGGAAAAAGGAATCGATCAGGGGGTGGCCAATGGATTGTTGGTGAAGGTGAATCAGATAGGTTCTCTCACAGAGACCATTAACGCAGTAACCCTTGCCCAACGCAATGGGTACAATACCATTATGAGTCATCGCAGCGGAGAAACAGAGGATACTACAATCGCTGATCTGGCAGTAGCGCTTAACTGTGGTCAGATAAAAACGGGAAGTGCGAGCCGTACAGACCGTGTGGCTAAATACAACCAATTGATAAGGATTGAAGAAAATTTGGGTGAAAACGCTGTATTTCCAAAAGGAAAAATTACATTTGGAAAAGGATAACCTGTTTCTTAACCTGTTAATTTCGTACTCTTGAAATATCTGAAGAGAATCATAGCGAACAAATATCTGCTTACGCTGGTGGCATTTGTGATCTGGATGTTTTTTTTCGATAGAAATGATGTGCCTACACAGATAAATCGTATTCAGGAACTAAACGACCTCGAAAATGCAGAAACTTCGATGACCCGGCAAATCAGTGACACCCGAAAAGAACTGGAGAGCCTGAAGAGCAGCCCGGAAATGCTGGAAAAGTATGCACGGGAAAAATATTTGATGAAGAAGCCTAATGAGGATTTATTCGTGGTTGAGACTGTTATTGAAAAGTAATTTTCCATTTATATACAATAATTAACCGGTTATTGCGTTTTTAATAGCGGATAACAAAAATTATTGATTATTAAAGCCATTAAAGTTATGACTGAAATTACTCAGGAAGATCTGCTCAGGTATGCGTATGGAGAGACTTCCAGCCAAAAGACAGCACTTATTAAGGAGGCGCTAGAGCGGGATTTTGAATTGAGGGCATCATTTGAAAATATCCGTGCAATGCAACGCAGACTGGATGAAGAAGTGTCGGCTCCCTCGATTGATGTGATCGAAAGAATTATGGATTATGCTTCGCGCAAGCAGAAGAAAGTTGAAATACATTAGTCGTCTGAAATGATTAATTTAGAGGCTGCTCCGCTGATGGGCAGCCTTTTTTATTAATGACGCTCAAAGAAAAATACCGATTCGTAATAGCTTATTTTCTGAAGAAGTCCCCTGAGGCCACCACAGAGCTTTTATACGATAATCCCTATCAGTTACTGGTGGCTGTGATACTTTCAGCCCAATGTACCGACAAAAGAGTGAACCTGACCACCCCTGCATTGTTTGATGCCTATCCTGATTTTGAGTCATTGAGTACTGCCAGTCAGGAAAATGTCTTTTCGCTCATCCGAAGTATTTCATATCCAAACAATAAGTCAAAGCATCTGGTGGGGATGGCACAGATGGTTGTACATGATTTTGGAGGTAAACTCCCTATGACTGTGCAGGAATTGATGAAATTGCCGGGGGTAGGACGCAAAACTGCCAATGTGATTACCTCCGTCCTGGACAATCAGCCCAATATGGCAGTAGATACCCATGTATTCAGAGTGGCAAACCGGATAGGGTTGGTGAAGGCAAAGACCCCTCTGGAGGCAGAGAAGCAACTGGTTAAAAATATACCAAAAGACCTGATTCATCTGGCCCACCATTGGTTAATACTTC
>JAMLGT010000003.1 GCA_023957755.1 Chitinophagaceae bacterium | reverse complement strand
TTTAAAGTGCTTTTACCTGCTATTATTATCGTTAGCTTCAGCCAACGGAAAAAGAAATTATGCCTTACGGCTTCAGCCACACCATTCAGAGTGAAATGGGGCAAAGCCATTACTGGGTATGACTTTTGCGGCTCTGTCCTGAAGGGCAGGGTAATAAATTTAGAAACTAATCACAGCGGGTTTTAGTCCCACTTTGCCGGACAGGTTGGGAATAATAATATCAGGAGTTATATCTGCTGGCACACGCACCAGTACCGAATTACAGCGATAGCACAAAAACAAAAAGTCCCGCGAGTGCGGGACTTTAAATTCTATCTGCAAGAATATTACATTCTTATTTTTTCTTAGCAGCAGCCTTCTTAGGAGCAGCTTTCTTAGCAGCTTTTTTAGGAGCAGCTTTCTTTGCGGCTTTCTTAGGAGCAGCTTTCTTTGCAGCAGCCTTTTTAGGAGCAGCTTTTTTTGCAGCTTTCTTAGGAGCAGCTTTCTTTGCAGCAGCCTTCTTAGGAGCAGCTTTTTTTGCAGTTGCCATGTTTTTAGAATTTAATTGTTAGTAAATAATGATTAAAAATAAAAACATTTTTAATACTACAAAAATTTATTCGAACTTTTTTTTATTCAGCCACACTTTCGATGATGGAAACAACAGTTTTATTTCCACGTGTTTTTCTGAATTCCACCACACCTGCAGCAGTGGCATAGATGGTAAAGTCTTTTCCAAGTCCTACATTTTTTCCGGGATGATACACCGTTCCTCTCTGGCGAAGAATGATGTTACCCGGGATAGCAGCTTCACCTCCGAAAATTTTTACACCTAATCTTTTGCTTTGTGAATCTCTACCGTTTTTTACGGAACCTTCACCTTTTTTATGTGCCATGATTATTTGTTTTTAATTGGATACGCTTATGCAATTTCTGTGATCCTGATCTGAGTATATTGAGTGCGGTGGCCATGCTTTTTTCTGAACCCTTTTCTTCTTTTCATTTTAAAAGCAATCACCTTTTCTCCTTTTACAAGTTCATCCAGGATTTCTGCCTTCACAGTTACTTTGGCATCAGTAGAAACCTTATTGTCGTCGCTGTGCAATAACACATCAGAAAACTCCAGGGTATCTCCCTGCTTTCCGCTCAGATGAGGCACATACAGGCTTTGTCCCTGATTTACTTTAAACTGCTGACCGGCAATTTTAACGATAGCAAACATTTTTTCAAATTTTGGAGTGCAAAGGTAAGGTAATTATACATTATAATAAAAACCAAATCTCTTAAATATTAGCAAATTGAAACTGAGGGGGTTGTGGAAAACTATTGCGTAATTGATACACAATATATTAATATCTTTATATCTGTATCCTACCCTATCTGAAAGCCAAAAGCTTAGCCAGAATACTTAGCTGAACTTATGAAAAGAATATATGCTTCTTTCAATTAAGTTCTTTTGGTATTTCCCTAATGAGAAACGGTAATTGAACAGAATTCAAAATCGTTTATTTAATGAAGTATAAATTTACAATTTCCGCTTTAGTTTGCTTTTTTCTATTATTTAGTATTCGGAGTATTGGCCAAATCACATCGGCTAAGGATGGCTATTGGAATGATGGTACTACCTGGAATGGAGGGGTAGTACCCGGCTCCGGAGATAATGTAGTTATTAATCACGCTGTTGTCTGCAACTCTGCAATAACCAGGACTTCCGGAACCACCACCACAATCAACGCGGGCCATTCACTCAAAATGGGAGCTACCTATAAAAATGATGGAACAACAAACGTTTACGGTACTTTTCAATTAGATGGAGGTGGATGGGCTGATGGAAATAATGATTTTATTTACCATGCCGGTAGTTATCTTGTCTTTAATGCAGGGTATAACTACAATATCAATTCAGGTCAAAGATTTTGGCCAGGCTCTACAGGAGCGCCTGATAACGTAGTCATTAATTCCGGAAACTCTGCCAATCTTAATGATGCAGGAAAAACTATCAACAATCTGATTCTCTGGGGAGGTTTTACAAACAATTACACGAATACAATCACTATTAATGGGAATCTGGAGATACATAAAGATGGATATGTTAGTGGGAATTCTCCCGTTTATAATTCCGGATCAACACTCTTATATGCTTCAGGTGGAACTTATGGGCTTGGACAGGAATGGAGAGCTTCCTCTTCCCCTTATAATGTCCATATTTCTAATAGCACAGAACTTAACTACCCAACCTTTCAGGAAGCTAAAACGATTAATGGAAATCTTACAATTGATGCGGGAAGCAGTCTATATATGGATTATGGTACCCCATCCGCCTCTATTGGTGCGTTAACTGTAGATGGAGATGTCAACGTAACCGGTAATCTTTCTCTTGGAGAATTTAATGGAGATGATTTAAAAATACTTGGAAACCTGAACTTCTATTCAGGTTACAATTTTAATCCGAATAACCGCGCTGTCTGGTTCATAAAACCTTCCGGCACGCAGAGCATCACCACTCCTTCCAATGCAGCTTTGACAATTCCATACATTGTTATCGGCACCACCGGTTCAGGTACTACACTTCAATTAGGACAAAACCTGACTATCGATGCACCATCATCAGGAAATGCCATTGCATTTACAAACAACAATGATATAATTGACCTAAATGGACACAACCTTACAATTGGTACATCTGGAATCTCAAATCAAATATCAGGTCCCGGAAGTTTTAAGGGGAATTCATCTTCTGATCTGACGTTACTCGGCACAGGCTCCGTCGGGGCACTTCATTTTACTTCAGGCTATCAGCAATTGAGAAATTTAATAATAGACCGTACTTTCGGATCGATAGCTGCTACCCTTGCAACTCCAGTTACATTGAATGGCACAGGAACCTCATTCACGAACGGACTCTTGGAAATTTCAAACAATGACCTCACTTTTAACACCTCATCCTCCTACACTTCAGCAGGGATAGGAAGCTTTATAGTCGCTAACGGCTCCGGCAAAGTAATCAAGAACTTCAATGCTCCCGGCTCATTCACCTACCCGATTGGAGACAATACCGGAACTGCCGAGTACTCCCCTGCAACCATCAACCTCACATCGCTGACGGGAACAGTGCCGGTCAGTATCAATTTAAGAAACAGCCAGCATACAAACAACAACTCTCCTACAAACTATTTAATCAGGTACTGGAGTGTCACTGCATCCGGAACCTACACCGGCAATGCTGACTTTATCTATACCGATGCTGACATTGCAGGTACGGAATCATCGCTTATTATTGCCGGATGGAATGGAAGTGCATGGAATCTTTATGGCAATGCGAATGCCGCAACAAATACGCTAAGTGTTTCAAGTCAGTCGAACCTGAACCGCGACTTCACGGCAGGTGATGGATTTTCCTCTGTGGCCACATTACCTGACAATTATTTCAGAAGCCAACAAACCGGAGCATGGAATGTGGCTGGCAACTGGCAGTCCTCACCGGATGGCATCAGCAATTGGGTTACTTCAACTTTAGTTCCGGATGATCAGGCAAAAGGAATTTTAATTCAGTCTCCTCACACAATTACCATCAATAGCACAATCTCCCTCGACCATACCTCCGTAGAGGGTACACTTCAATTGGATAACGGAGGCACAATGAACATATACGGAAGTGGGAACGATCTGGTAATTCAATCCGGCGGGATTTTATTGGTAACCAATACTGCAAATTATACTTCAGTAGTAACTTATCAGAATACCAATAGCAGCGTAAGTGTAGCTTCCGATGGAAAAGTTATTATCGGTAATGGCCCTTCTACTACCGGAACGGGTTATGAAGGATTTGCAACGTACAATAAGAATACCTGGGCGAATGGATCTAAATTCATTTGGAATAATGGATTGGCGTTTGGAACGAGTGGATTTACCTATTTTCCAAATTCCGCATTGGGAACCTCCCCAATTTTTAGCGTAGGGCCAACAGTTATCCCAACGATCGCATCAGCCGGTACACTTACTATAAATGGGATTTTAGATGTAAGAACTGACATCAATTTTAATGCAGCTACCGGCGAGAGAAATTTCAGGGATGGTATTACAGGCAACTCTACGCTTACAATTGCTACAGGCGGAAGTGGCACTCAAAATATAACTGAAGAGAATGCTATTTTAGGAGGAAGCGACCTAAAAATTGTCTCAGGTAAAATATTAAACCTTAAAAAATCTGTACTAGTTCCTAAAGACTCTTCAGTAACTATTTCAGGCGCCAATGTAAACAACAGTACATCTGGAAACACTCTTACAATAAAAGGAACATTCGACATAACAAGTCAGCAACTTACAAATGCAAGTGGTGCCATACTATTAGATGGTACAGGTACGTTTAGATCAAGTAATGCAGGTAATACCTCATGGCCACTAATTTCTGTCCCTTCTGGTACCGTTACTTTATCAATTGGTTCAACAATTGAAATGTATGCATCAAGTGATCAGACATTCCAATCACGCTCAGACTTTTCAAATTTAATTTTCAGTGGCTCAGGAACCAAAACTCCTTCCAGTGGATTTGACTTTAATGGCACAATGACCATTAAAGGCAATGCCATATTTGATGCAAAAAGTTATACAATCGGTAATTCATTAAATTCTAACCTGACAATGACAGGTGGAAGATATAGAACCACCAGCACCGGTGAAAATCCCACTATTCTCGGAACTTATGATCTCACAGGCGGTACAATTGAATATGCAAGTACAAACACTACCCCACAAACGATTAGAAATGGAGTCAACTATTTTAATATCGAAGTTACGGGAGCAGACAGTATTAAAAACGGAGGCGGTGGTAATGTCATGCTTAAAGACGGCGGAAGTTTCACTGTAAAAAATGGGGGTAAGTTTACCATCAACATCAATAGCATTAAAGGAGTAAATTCTTCGAGTACTGCACAAGTTAAAGTGGAAAACGGAGGCACCATTAATGTAGGAAACACCGGAGGTTTCAATGGTCGCAGTCCTGCAACCATTGGTGATACTACATCAGCAGTGCATGGAAATATTTCAAACATTATTTTGGATGCAGGAAGTACCATAAACTATTCAAGGAGTAACCCGCCATTTACAGGTACGGGTAGTCAACCGATTACCACAGGAACCTTTACTTATCAAAACTTAACCCTTTCCGGTACCGGCAATAAGATCGCACCTTTCAAATCTAATCTGCAGATAAACGGCGATCTGACGGTTATGGGTAACGCTCAGTTTGCACACGACAGCAGTACGGTATCATTTATCAACTCCGCTGATGCACAAAATATCAATGCTGCAGGCGTCACTTATCCACCGGTATTCTACAATCTTACCAACCAAAATACAAGTACCACCGGGCTTAACGTTAATAATTTCATCTCTGTAAAAAGTGAACTGACCCTTAGTGATAATTCAAAAATAAATCTTGGAGACAGTATCCGGCTCGTAAGCGATAATGACCAGACAGCTTCTGTGGCACCCATTCCGGAGGGGGCAAATGCAGCTTCTATTGCCTACGATACCAAAGGTGCTTTCATTGTAGAACGTTACATCCCTAATCACAGTAAAGCCTGGCAACTTCTGAGTGTGCCTACCACAGGAAGTACCATCCACGCTGCATGGCAGAACAGTCAATATAATATCAATAACAGAGGTATCAATATTACAGGCCCTTTCGCCGATTGGAGCGCCAGAGGATTTGATTCATACTCCCCCTCCCCTTCTATGAAATATTATAATCCTGTCAATAATACCTTCACGGGGATACCCAATACCAACACTGAATTAATCAATAACCATCCCGCTTACTTCATTTTCATTCGTGGCGATCGTCGGATAAATGATCCCTGGACACCTGCAAATGAGACCACAATTCATACAGCGGGGAAGTTGTATGCCCCCACTCCTTTGGGTGCAGAGCCTCCCGCACAAACGGTATTAGCCGATAAATTTGCATTGATTGGCAATCCTTATGCTTCGGCTATTGACTTCGACCAACTGACCTTCACCGGCAGTATCAGTACATCTTACTACATCTGGGATCCCAGGCTTACAAGAACTACAGGAGCTAACGCACCATCAGTCTATGGATTGGGAGCATACCGGCTCATCACAGGAGGTGTAGCTGTACCGGACGAAGGCAGCTATGTGGTAACACCGATTCAATCCGGGCAGGCATTCTTTGTAGATAACCCGGGTACCACAGACGGATCAGTGGCTTTCTCCGAATCTGCCAAAGTATCGGGCAGCGCCTCTATCTTCAGAAATACCCGTAATAAGCTACCTGTTGATATGAGTATCAGGACCAATCTGTTCATTACTGAAAACTTAGACAAAGCGTTAATGGATGGTACGCTCCAACAATTTGGAAAAGATTTCCAGCATGCGGTTGATAGATATGATGCAAGAAAAATTATAAACAGCTCAGAGAATATCAGTATTCATAATAAAGAATATCCATTAACCCTCGAAAGAAAACCTGTACCTACAGAAGGAGATACCACTTTTTATGTGATATCCGGAATGAGCCGACGTAATTACTCTTTAGAACTAACCATTGATGGTGCAGATAAAGAAAATGTAGAAGTATATTTCAACGACAGCTATGAGCACTCTAAACGTTTACTGAACGAAGGTAAAACCCAGATAGATTTTAGCGTAAATTCCGACAAAGCCTCTTCCTCACCAAATCGCTTCTACCTTACTTTCAAACCGGCTATCCCACCATTTGCATTTGCAAATGAAAAAGCAACTGCGGCTGAAGATCACATCACGCTCACCTGGCGGGGACTGAATCAATCGCAGGTGGCTTCGTTCACCATTGAACACTCTGCCGATGGTGCTACGTTTGCCAATGCAGGATTAGCCGAAGTGAAAACAGGTGCTACGGCCGATTATCTGTTTACTACTATCGCTCCAAAATCAGGTATCAATTATTACCGTGTGAAGGCGGTAATGAAAGACGGCAGCATCCTATATTCTCATGTACTTGCTGCATCTGTGCACCTCGGTGCAGCTGGCATGTACATTTCACCTAATCCGGTAAGGGAAGTCATCAGGCTACACCTTTACAGAATGGCCAAAGGCGACTATCAGATTCAGGTTTATACCATGGAAGGCAAGCGTGTACTTTCTCGTAAGATTACACATGCAGGTGGCTCAGCCGACTTTAATATCACACCTCAGGGTATGGCCAAAGGCTTATATCAACTGGAAATATATAAGCCGGACGGAAGCAAGGCATCACAACTCCTGATGTTGGATAAATAATTTGTAACCCAATCAGTCAGCAGCATTTTATATCCATAAAAAATGCTGCTGATTTATTTTTTCCGAATAGTCTGTTTTAGTACGATAATAGTGCAAATCAAATTGCCCAATTGGGACTGCAATTTTACCTCTTGCAGGTTTAGTTAAAAACGTCGCTGCCCGGTTCTATTATTCAGCATGTGGCTAAAGCCAACGGTAAAAGATTTTAGAGGGTTTACTGCGGTTTGCTTCTAAGTCAGAATTTTCTAATTGCGTGTTGTCCCTTTGTGCTGCAACTTCTCCTTTTGCCTGAAGTAGTTCTATATTTAAAGTGTTTCTACCTTCTATTATTATCGTTGGCTTCAGCCAACGGAATGAAAGGTGACGGGGTACGGCTTTAGCCACATTATTCTTAGTGAAATGCAGCTAAAACCGAATGAGGGTGTTGTCTTTCTCTCCGGTTGGCTAAAGCCAACAGTAAAAGATTTTAAGAGGCTCGTTGCAAATTGCCTTTCCCCATAACAGAATTTTCAAATTGAGTATTGTCTATTCCTGCTACAGCTTCTCTTTTTGCCTAAAGTAATTTTATATTTAAAGTGTTTCTACCTTCTATTATTATCGTTGGCTTCAGCCAACAGAATAAGAATTTAAGTCTTACGGCTTTAGCCACATTAATCTTAGTGAAATGCAGCTAAAGCCGAATGAGGGTGTTGTCTTTCTCTCCGGTTGAATTGGCGTTGCATTTTTTTCCCCAGGAAAAAAAAGCCTGATACCCCAAAGAAGGTTGAGTTGTGTAGTGCAGTCAAATTATCAAAGATTTGATACAGCCAGTCGCTATTCGGTAGTTGTGCTATTCAATAATTTTGAACCGGACATGCCATAAATGGTCCTTGAGAACAAATAAACACAATCAATCTAAGGCCTTTCACATCTGGCCTTCAGACCGGCCAGCGCCTCATCGTATTGTGCCCCCAATATTTTATCCATAAATACTCCCCTTACCCGTTGCCAGGGATACCAGGTCAACTTTACATTAGCAATCAGTGTTACCCTCACGCCCCCGTCTGCAGGAGTCTGGAGAAAGGTATAACTCACGGCATCACCAGACTGTGGGGCAATTGTGCAAACTGTAGAATCCACGCTCTTATAATCAAATGTCAGCGTCATGGACCTGTCGGCAGACTTTTGCAATACTGCTTCATCATCCGAAATCTTACGGATGGTCATCAGTCCCTCCTTCAAAGGCGGAAACCAGTTTGACCAATTATCCGGATTATTAATCTCCCTGCTGATAGTTTCCTCCGATGCAAATACCACAGTGGATCGCGCCACTGAAATTGCCGAAGGCAAAAGCAAGCTCAGCAGGCTGATAAATACCAGTAGAAGGCACAGTATGATTATAGATCGTTTTATCATTACCAGAATTATTTGCCGGATAGTCTTTCAGAAACTTCCCCTATTTTTCTATGCCACAAAAGTATCAGAGATTCTTTAATTAACAGTTGTGCATTTCCACATTTTGATATCTGTAAAAAAGCACCACCTTTGTCTCTGCTTATACATGACGCACATCAAACAACACAGGGTATTTATTTCAACAGGCACAAATCTGGGCGACAAAGAAATGAATCTGGACACTGCAACCCAATTGATTGCTGCCCGGGTTGGTAAAATTAAAGCAGCATCCTCGCGCTATGAAACAGCCCCGTGGGGTTATGCCGACCAGCCTGAATTCCTGAATCAGGTGCTCGAGGTTGAAACCATGCTGCCACCGGGAAAGCTCATGGAAGTGCTCCTGCACATAGAAGCGCAAATGGGGAGAAAGCGTACGTTCAAGAATGCTTCTCGTGTGATTGATATTGATATTCTTTTCTATGATTGTCGCATTATCCAAACCAGCAAGGTCACTATCCCCCACCCATTTATTAGCAAAAGGAGATTCATTTTGGTCCCTATGTGCGAATTGGCACCTGAATTCACCCACCCTGTTCTCAAAAAAAATATACAGACACTGCTTGCTGAATGTCCCGACCCGCTGGATGTGAAAAAATTGGGGGATAAAATAGCAGGCTAAATCCGGAGTTGTGAATACTCTGACTATTTTTGAATTTAGAGAGAGAAGTGATGAAATATAATTTTATAACCATAGAGGGAAATATTGGCGCAGGCAAAACTACTCTTGCACACCTGCTCACGAAAAAGCTCCATGCCAGACTGATTCTGGAAGAATTTGCCGACAATCCCTTTCTGCCTAAATTTTATGAGAATAAAGACCAGTACGCATTTCCTCTCGAGCTATTCTTTATGGCAGAGCGTTACAAGCAGATGAAAGACCTCTTGGGTGCAAAAGACCTTTTTCATCATGTGACGGTGTCAGATTATCTTTTTATCAAATCACTTTTGTTTGCTAGAGTCAATCTGCCTGATGAAGAGTTTAACCTCTATCAGAAACTCTTTAACATCATCAACCCGCACCTTATCAAGCCCGACCTGCTTATATATCTTCACGCACCTATTGCTAAACTAAAAGAAAATATCAGTAAGCGAAACAGATCGTACGAGCAGTCCATAGACCCTGATTACCTTTATTCTATCCAGGAGACCTACATCCAATATATCAAACAGCACAAGTTGAAAACGTTGTTTATAGATACATCCAATGCTGACTTTCTGGGCAATGAAGCACATCTGCAGGCCGTATTAGATGCGCTGGAAAAGGATTACGATGCCGGCCAGAACTATCTAATACTTCCCTGATGACTGAGCCCCCAAACAGGAAAAATCCCTTTGAAGCCCTGCAGATTATTGAGTTCAGGTACCTCATCGGTGGAAGATTCTTATTCATCATGGGATTGCGAATGCTTTCCACACTAAACGGCTGGTGGATTTATTTGCTAACCAACGATCCTTTTGCAATTGGATTGATAGGTCTTGCTGAAATTATTCCTGCTTTATCGCTTGCACTATATGCCGGTCATAAAATAGATCAAAGCGAAAAACGAAGGCTACTACTCAGGTGCCTGCTTTTCTATTTCACAGCAGTGCTGGTGTTGGTATTTATCTCAGGGGAATATGATAGTTATGCATTCAGCGACCATACACTTTCCTACATGATCTATGGAGTTATTTTTTGCACAGGAATTATCAGAGCCTTTGCCGGGCCGGTTTTCAGTGCCATGCTCGGATACATTGTGCCACACGATAAACTACAAAATGCCACTACATGGAATCAGGGCACATTCCTCTCGGCATCAGTTACAGGCCACGCCACAGGCGGTGTGCTGATCGCACTGATCGGAATCAGTGGCACCCTCGAGACTATCTCTGTGTTGATACTGTTATCTTTCCTGTTCCTTTATCGCCTCAGGCCAAAAGCTCCTTCATTCCACAAAGGCGAAATCAAAACCTGGGAAAGTGTAAAAGAAGGATTAAGGTTTGTGTATCGAACCAAACAACTGCTTGGAGCCTTCACTCTCGACTTATTTGCCGTATTATTTGGTGGCGCGGTTGCACTGATACCGGTGTATGCCAGAGATATCCTCAAAGTTGGCTCTGAAGGATTCGGACTGTTGAATGGAGCCACGGATATGGGAGCTATTCTCATGGTAATCCTGCTTACTCTATACCCACCACGTAAGAAGCAGGGAAGAAAATTACTGATTGCAGTAGCCGGCTTCGGAGTGTGCATCATCGTCTTTGGATTGAGCAACATTTTTGTACTATCGTTCATGGCTCTGATGATTAGCGGAATGCTGGATGGCGTGAGCGTAGTAATTCGCGGCACTATCACACAGTTGATGACACCCGATCACATGCGTGGCAGAGTGATGAGTGTAAATTCCATGTTTGTCAACAGCAGCAACGAATTGGGACAATTCGAAAGTGGGGTTACAGCCAAACTCATGGGCACTGTCCCTGCAGTACTATTCGGCGGCTGTATGACAATTGCCATCGCAATCGGTTGCTGGTTTAAGGCACCGGCTTTGAAGAAAATGGAATACTAACGAACCGGATACAGATAAACCAGATGAAAACAGTAATACCTTTGTCTGTAATAATCGAGTGATGAGAAAATACATCCTATCAATTTCAGGTTTTACAGTGGGCGGGCTTTTCATTGCTCAAAGGCTTATGGCACAAACCAATGAACAGGTGAATACAGAAGCACCACGCAGGGAATTTATGATTCATCCCTGGATATGGAGCGTGGGAGGATTCATCGTACTCCTGATCCTCATTGTGTATCTGAAACTGCATCCCGAACCCCGTGAAAAACTACCGCAACATCTAGAGAAAGAATAACATACTATTGTACAAATCCATTTTTGTAGGCCAGATAATGCGACTTCACAAAATCCGTAACCAGATAACTTACCAGTTTACCCGTTAGCTTCGAGGCAGTACCATCATCCAGCGCCACTGCGCCTTCGCAAATATGAAGATAAGCCACGCTCACTTCCGTAGGTATAAAATTCACAAACACACGTGCATGAAGCGGAGAGATACCCGATGGTGACATTGCACTCGACACCACATTTTCAATGGAATCCATATCCAGTTCAATTCCTGTATAATGATCTTCCACAAAGCCCGTTGCCCGTGCCACTGCCTGGATAAAATTAAATTTCTCCTTCAGGAAAATATCCTCATACGTGATGTAGTCCACAAAAGGATTCTCCTGCAAATCGCGCCTTATATTCTCCTGTATATAGTTCTCATGTAGTCCCACAATGAAGTACTTGCTCAGATAGCCGTCGTCATCTGCATATCTGAAGGGGTTGCCCGAATGCCGCCCCTCTCTTGTCCTGTAATCGGCATGTGCATCCAGATTAATAGCGCTTACCTGCGCTAAAGGAATTACTCCTGCCGAATACAACCCTTTGGCCGCGCCTTTTATGGCACCATAGGCATTGTTATGCCCCCCTCCGATAATCACCGGTATCTTCTTATTTCTACAAATCGTCTTTACCAAATCCTCTACCCGACTATCAATTTTCTCTACCAGTGCCCGCAAAGCCATCACTCGTTCTTCCCCATTTGGTGCTGTAGCGTTTACCAGTTTTATTTCCTCTGCAAAATCAAAAGCCCCTGCCAGAAACAACTGTTCAGAGGGCAGAAAATTATTACTCTGGACATTCAAAAAAGACTGTAGAAATGAAGGCCATAAGGTACGTGCACCGCCTATACCCCCATTAGCCTGCACTCCGGCATCCTCGGGCACTCCGAAGATAATGTACTTAGCGTCCGTCCGGCTTAGCTGCTCCTCCATAGAGGTATCCGAACCGTCAAAGCAACCAATTACCTCACCCAGCTTCGTTTCGTATTTACGTATATTAGTAAGTGATAGTATCTCTTTCTTCGTTAGCGTACTGAAATTTGCAATCATCTTTTTACAATTATTTTAAATAAAATCACCATCAATCATTACCCTGTCAATGTGGTTATCTCCAAATGCATAAGGCAGGTAAGCAAGTGAAGTAACCGGTTTAGTGAATATCAGATTGGCTTTCTTCCCTCTCGAAATACTCCCTGACGATGCGGCCACTTCCATCGCAAAGGCTCCGTTGATAGTGGCCGCATTGATAGCTTCTTCCGGCAACATCTTCATCTGGATGCAGGCCAGTGAAAGCATCGTTTGCATATTCCCCGACGGACAGGAGCCCGGGTTAAAGTCTGTGGCCAACGCAATCGCCGCATTGGAGTGTATGAGTTTTCTCGCCGGAGGCATTGCCATCCTGAGAAAAAAAGCCGCTCCGGGCAATAGGGTCGACAAGCCATCAAAATGGCCGAGAAGTTCAATATCCTTGTCCGTTAAAGTCTCCAGATGATCCAGCGATACGGCACCTGCCTGCATTCCGGCTTCTATGCCCCCGATACTATTCAGTTGGTTGACGTGCAATTTAGGCCTGAGGCCGTACTGTCCTGCAGCTTCACAAATACGCAGCATCTCTTCCGGCGAGAAGAATCCTGTTTCGCAAAAAGCATCTACATAATCTGCCAATCCCTCTGCAGCAATCACCGGCAGCATCTTATCAATGATTTCACTGATATACCCTTCATGGTTTTCTCTATACTCAATCGGATACGCATGTGCCCCCAAAAAGGTAGCCCTGATATGCATCCTGCTCTTTTCCTTTAACCTTTTTATTACTCTGAGCATCTTCAGCTCACCTTCTACCGACAATCCGTAGCCACTCTTTATCTCTACAGCCCCTGTTCCATTCTTAGCAATAGCCATCAGCCGTTGCCATGCCAGTTCGAATAATCTGTCTTCTGAACAGGCTGCAATTTTCTTAGCTGAATTAAGAATACCTCCTCCGGCAGCGGCAATCTCTGCATAGCTTGCTCCCCGGATTTTCTGTACGAATTCGGCTTCACGGCTCTCTGCAAATACAAGGTGGGTATGGCTGTCGCACCAGGCAGGCAACACTATAGTAGATTCGGGCACCTGCTCTCCTCCATACTTTAAGTCTTCCATCCGGCCTACTTCACTGATCTCTCCGCCCTCCACGATCAGATAACCATTTGAAATCGACTGTAACTGTGCCAGCTGTTTTCCGCGCAAAGGCCTGCCAGGCGCCCCGATGCCTGCAATAAGTGAAATGTGTGAAAATATCCTTGTGTTCATTGCAGCTAAAGATAATTGGAAATTATTGTCCTTTTCTCAATTTTTTAAAAATACAGGCGTACTTTTTGCGAACAATAATGACATGAAAAAATATACCAACGAACTGATCCATGAAACCAGCCCCTACCTGTTGCAGCATGCACACAATCCGGTAAACTGGTATCCCTGGGGCCCCAAAGCCTTTGAGAAAGCAAAGAAAGAAAACAAAATGCTTATCATCAGCATCGGCTATGCAGCATGCCACTGGTGCCATGTAATGGAAAGAGAAAGTTTCATGGATGAGGAGGTTGCACAAATAATGAATAACCACTTTGTTTGTATCAAAGTGGACAGAGAGGAAAGGCCAGATATAGACCAGATATACATGACAGCCGTTCAACTCATTTCAGGCAATGGAGGCTGGCCACTAAATGCACTCGCGCTACCCGATCGAAAACCTTTCTTTGCCGGTACTTATTTTCCAAAAGACAGGTGGATACAATTACTCACTTATTTCATCCATCAATACAAAACAAACTACCGCGAAATAAAGGAGCAGGCTCACCAGCTCGCCAATGGGATCGCAGAGAACGACATTATTGCCCCACCCACAGAATCGGCAATTTTTACAAAGGAAATGGCGGAAGAGGTCGCTCACAAACTCCACAGGCAGGCTGATAAAGTACACGGCGGATTATCGGCCACTGTGAAATTTCCAATGCCTTCTGTATGGAGTTTCTTACTAAAACGTGCAGTGATAAGTGGTAATGACACAGACCTGGAACTCGTAAACCTTACCCTGACAAGAATGGCAAAGGGTGGCATTTTTGATCAGATTGGAGGAGGTTTTGCACGATATACCACTGATCCATTGTGGCATGTGCCTCACTTCGAAAAAATGCTTTATGATAACGCACAGCTTATTTCATTATATGCTCACGCGTGGCAGGTCACACACAATCCGCTCTTCCGTAACACAGCATTATCTTCCATCAAATTTGTGATCAGAGAACTCTACTCAGGAGAGGCCTTCTTTGCATCGCTCGATGCTGACAGCGAAGGTGAAGAAGGAAAGTTTTACTCCTGGACATACGACGAAATCCACCAGGTATTGGGCGACAGCGCCATTTTGTTTTGCGAATACTATGGCATTTCAAAAAGTGGTAACTGGGAACACGGGAAAAACATCCCTGACAGAAATCTGATGAATCCACTTGCAAAAGAAATTCAGGATGCGAAGACGGCACAAATACTGGATGAAGCACTTTCTACGCTGCTGCACGAAAGAGAAAAGAGAACAAGGCCTGCAACAGATGATAAAATCCTGACTTCATGGAATGCTTTGATGGCCATTGCATTCGCAGATGCATACAGGGCTTTTGGCGAAGAGGAATACTATGATTACGCACAAAAGACAATAGACTTTATCATTTCCAGAATGAGAAATACTGACACTGGCAATCTGTTCAGAAACTTTCAGAAAGGACGTGCGTCCGTTCATGCTTTCCTTGACGACTATGCCTTTACTATCGCTGCACTAATAGCATTCTATCAACTCAGTTTTGATGTGAACTATTTGAAAATAGCAAAGGAACTGACTGACTATACACTTGAAAATTTTTACGACCAGCGTACCGGCCTGTTCTTCTACAACGATAAAGATTTCAACGAAATAATTGTGAGAACCAAAGAGCTTACAGATGATGTCATTCCATCATCAAACAGTACAATGGCGCATAATCTGGGAGCACTTGGACAATACTTTGATGATACAGCGTACACAGAAAAATCGGTGCAAATGTTAAAGACACTTTTGTCAGGAATCCTCGCGCACCCTGCGTACTATTCAAACTGGGCTGCACTGTTGCTCCGAGAAGCATATCCTCAGAGCGAAGTGGCTATAATCGGAAATCGCTGGAAGAAACAATTACAGGCACTTCAACAACATTATCTTCCTGCAACCACCTTTTGCGGAAGTGCATCTGATGAAAACCTTCCTCTGCTGGAATCTAAATATAAACAAGGCAAAACTCTTATCTATGTATGCCGTAACAAATCGTGCCAGTCGCCCACAGAGGATGTGGAAGAAGCGCTGAAACAAGTGTCTGTAATACCCGGATAACTATTTTCATTTTCCTGCGTTGCAAGATAAAAGGTAGTCATCTGTACTAAAGGATTGATAAAATCAGCCCGCGAATATTTTTGGGCACTATTTTTTATTGACACTTTTCAGAAGAAAATAATGTTACCATGAAATACTTAATGATTATACTGTGCTGCTGTTTCGCATTCACTGCCAAGGCACAGGATTTCAGCTACACAAAAACAGATACGGCCAAAATAAAATCAACCATCCTGAAACAAAAATCACAACAGCCTGTAGCTACTCCCATGTACAGGGATACCAGGCTGGGGAGCAGTAGTCCGCTTTACAACACCTACCAAAAAAATGACAATGGCGCCGGAGCGATTACTACCAACCCTAATAAGTCCGGTGGCATGATACCTATCTCATCTGAAGAAATGGCAATTGATTCTGCAGCCGCAAAATTGACCCCTGAAAAACACATGTACAGAGACACACGACTGGGCAGTAGCAGTCCGCTCTATAACACTTACGAAAAGAATAAAGAAGGGGCAGGCGCGGTGACTACTAATCCTATCAAGAGATAGGCCTTCCTGACCGAGGGCTATAAAAGAAAAAACCCTGAACTGGAAAATTCAGGGTTGTGATCCGGCTGGGACTCGAACCCAGGACCCATACATTAAAAGTGTATTGCTCTACCAACTGAGCTACCGAATCTTTCCTTTTAAAAAGGTGTGCAAAAATAGGGCAAAAAGGCATTGAGCCAAACTTTTAAAATGTTTTTTTTCAACACACCTGCATTAAGGCGGTTTTGGCGGTCTCAGGGGCAAGCCCTAAGTATTAACTGTATTGTCTTTTAGCGATTTAGTCGGCTTTCTCTGTTATTTTTGTCAAAATTGAAATCGCATGTTAAAAGACAAGGTAATTGTAGTCACCGGAGGGTCGGATGGTATTGGGAAGGCGCTGGTATCACAATTATTACAGGAGGACGCCAGAGTGGCTACATGTGGCAGATCGCAGGAAAAACTTAATGCGCTAATCACCAGCCATAATAATCAACATTTACTTGCACTCCCCTGCGACGTGAGTGATGAAGGGGAGGCGCGGGAATTCATAGAAAAAACCATTGCCCACTACGGTAAAATAGACATCCTTATCAATAATGCCGGCATATCCATGAGATCTCCTTTTAACGAAGTGTCGCTGGAAACCATGAGGAAAGTAATGGCAATTAACTTTTTTGGCGCGATCAATTGCACCCGGTATGCTATCCAATCCATCATCGACAACCAGGGATCGATTGTGGGTATCTCAAGTATCGCCGGTAACCGCGGACTTCCGGGCAGAAGTGGATATAGTGCCAGCAAGTTTGCACTTCAGGGATGGATGGAAGCATTGCGAAGCGAATTACTGGATACAGGAGTGAATGTCTTATGGGTGAGTCCGGGTTTTACCAAGTCGAACGTAAGGAAGGCCGCACTCACCAAAACCACGTCAGCACAGGGTAAATCACCATTAAATGAAGATAAACTCATGACACCTGAAGAGTGTGCTGCGCTCATCATCCGGGCTATCAAAAAAAGAAAACGCACATTGGTAATGACAGCACAGGGTAAACTCACAGTGTTTATGAATAAATTCTTTCCAGCCTGGTCTGATCGCCTGACACGTAATTTCTTCTACAAAAATGGTGTACTCATCAAATAGGCAGTCCATTAAAAGCTAAGGAAAACATAGATTTGCAGAGATATAGTAATAAATAATTTTCCGGATATCCATGGCGCTCATTACCCTTACTACAGACTTCGGCACACAAGATTATATGGTGGGTGCTGTTAAAGGGCAAATTCTGACAGCTAACCGGCAATCAACCATCATCGACATATCGCACACGCTAAACCCATTTAATTATCCACAAGCAGCCTATATCTGTAAAAATACCCTGCGCAATTTCCCTGAAGGCACAATTCATCTTGTATTAATCGACTTATTCGATAAGAATCATGACTTTCTAATATTGGTACGCCATCAAGGACAGTATATTGGCCTAGCCGATAACGGATTGATAAAAATGATTCTCGGCGAATCTCCTGTGGAGAAAGTAGCCTTATCACTTAAAAATAAGGGGCAAAAAAACACGATCACCTGTGTAAAAGTATTTGCAGAAGCCATCCGCGAAATAGAAAGTGGTAAGTCGCTCTCAGAAATTGGAGATACACAAATTGAAATTGCTGAAAAAAACTCGCTTCGTCCTATCATTACATCTAACTCCATCGAAGGGCAAATCCTGTTTATCGACCGGTTCGAAAATGTGGTTATCAATATTACCCGTGAAGAATTTGAAGAAAACAGAAAAGGCAGGAGTTTTAAAATACATTGTACCCGTGGCGAACCTATAGAAAAAATAAGTGAAACTTATGGCGATGTGCCCATGAGTGAAAAGCTGGCTCTTTTTAATACCGCAGGTTACCTGGAGATTGCAGTCAATAAAGGCAATGCTGCCGGGCTCTTTGGTTTGGAACGATATAAAGACCCCGGGCCTGATGACAGCAAGAACAGAATTCTTTACCAAACTGTGAGAATATTCTTCGAATAATCAGGGGCTAATTGGCTATATTTACCCATTAATCAAAATGTACATTTATGAAAAAAATTCTTAGTGGGATAGTCGCATTATTTTGTATTAGTGGTGTGTATGCTCAGGTAAAAATGCCGGCAGCCTCCCCTACTCAGTTTATCAAACAGGAGTTCGGACTGGGAAGTATCGAGCTCACTTATTCGCGTCCCGGACTGAAAGGGAGAAATATGATCGGCAATATAGAGCCCTGGGGTTCCGTATGGCGTACAGGTGCCAATGCTTCCACCAAGATCCGTTTCACCGATGAGGTTACTATCAACGGGAAAAAGATTGATTCCGGAACTTATGCACTCTACACCATTCCGGCTCAGGATGGCAACTGGACTTTTATACTTAATAAAGGTGTAAACAACTGGGGTGCCACAGGATACAAAGAAAGCGATGATGTATTAAGAATGAAAGTAAAGGCGTCGAAAAACCCGGGTAAGGTAGAAACCCTCACAATGCAGTTTTCAGATGTGAAGCCTGAAAGCCTGAAGCTGAACATTAAATGGGAAGACTTCGGACTTCAGATACCTATATTCACTAACATCACTGACAGGATAAGGGCATCTATTGAAGAAGCCCTCAAGAGCGACAACAAGCCTTATTGGCAGGCGGCAGCCTTCTACTTCGATTACGATAAAAACTATAAGAAAGCTCTTGAGATGGTAAATGGCGCAATTACTTCACAAAAAGAAGCTCCATACTATATGGTCTATCAGAAGGCTGTAATACAGAAAAAACTGGGAGACAAAAAAGGTGCAAAGGAAACAGTAACCAAGGCACTTGAGGCAGCGAAAGCAGCAAAAAATGAGAACTACACAATTATGAGCGAGCAATTACTTGCCGAACTCAAATAATATATATAGAAGGGCGCTGCCCTGCTACCCATTGTAAATCCCCATGACTTAACGGACATGGGGATTAATCTTTTACTTCATTATTAAGCATCTCTTTATCTTTGTATCCATTCTAAATTATATTTATTTATGAAAAAGACAGCTTTAGCATTTGCCCTTTTATTTGTAGCAATAGCAGTATCAGCACAGCGAGGTGACAGGGAAGGCAGAACCAAATTCGGTATCGGACCTGCAATCGGAGTGGCTACACATAACCCTTTGAAAGACGTTCCAAACAATAAAGGATGGGGATTGGGTATCGGCGGTATTCTCCAGGTAGAGCATTTCTTCCGCGAAAATATGAGTGGTGTAGCACAGGCAGGTATCATCAGTTTCGCAGGCAGATCGGCCGGCTCCAACACCAAAAATAAAGCCTATACAGCCATTCCTGTAATGGCGGGCGGCAACCTGTATGCAGGTAGTTTCCATGCCGGCGCACTTATAGGCCTTGGCCTGAACAGCCTCTCCGGATCCAGTGCGACCACTTTCGCATATTCACCACAGTTAGGATATAACTTTAGCAGAAACGACTTCCCTCTGGACTTTACAGTCTCCTATGACGGCTATGCCGGACATGGCGGTTTCTCTGCACTTATGTTCAGACTGTCGTTATTTTTGTAGAGACTTTTTGAGGTCACAATCATAAGATATAGATTTGCAAAACCATATTTAATTTATCATAAAATGAAACTAACAAAGCTTTTTATCTTTTCGTTTATTCTGATTGCCTTCTCAGCATGCACTGTGCGCACAGGCTCTAAAGACATTGTAAAAGGTACCCCTACCAATGCAGACTCTGTATTACCGGCTCAGAAACACCATCTGTGGAGCGAAGCTGAAATGGAAGCCTTCAGAGAATCACTCCCCAGAGTGTATAACAGATAGACAAATGCATAGAGAGGATAAGAAGTAGTCTGAATCACACGATTTCCAGAATCCTTTAATAATATTGCCCTTCAGTTTCCTGACTGAAGGGCATTTTTGATTATAGGTACTATCAGAAATTTTGGGAAGATATTATGGTACTCTTTTCCACTTTGCAGATAATACAAAGGATCAGAGACGGTTTTCACTACCTTTTATTCAAATATTTTTTCGGACAGCCCTCAAACGAAATTTGCCAGCTTTTTCCAGGGATTAAACATCTCCTGCCCGCAAAAAAAAAGCCGTCGGAAATTTCTTTCAGACGGCTGATTTCTTTTTACACTCAATGGAATATTATCCCAGATAGGCTTTTAATGCATTGCTGTAACGAGCTTTTTGAAGTCGCTTAATCGCTCTTTCTTTAATCTGGCGGATACGCTCCTTAGTGAGGTCATACTTCTGACCTATCTGCTCGATGGTAACTCCATTTTCACCGTCCAGGCCAAAATAGGCATTGACGATTTCAGCTTCGCGAGGGCTCAATGATTTAAGCACACGCCTGATTTCGTTTTTCAGTGAATCATGCATTACATCTTCATCTGTTTCACCCGAACCTTTCAAAAGATCGCCCATAGCTACATCTTCTGCTTCGTGAACCGGAGCATCCAGTGAAGTATGGCGGGTGTTGCTCTGGAAAATGTTGTTGATTTCAGTTTCACTCATTTCCAGAATCTCGGAAAGCTCTTCAGTAGAAGGCTCCCTTTCGTGTTCCTGCTCAAAAGCCATGTAGGCTTTGTTTGCCTTGTTGTAAGTGCCAATTTTGTTTTGAGGCAGGCGGACTAATCTGCCCTGCTCTGCCAACGCTTGTAAGATAGACTGGCGGATCCACCAAACAGCGTACGAAATAAACTTAAATCCTTTTGTTTCATCAAAGCGTTGTGCTGCTTTGATCAGGCCGAGGTTACCCTCGTTGATAAGATCACTCAATGACAATCCCTGATGTTGGTATTGCTTCGCAACCGAAACCACAAATCGCAAGTTGGCTGTTGTAAGCCTTTCGAGCGCCCTTTGGTCGCCCATCTTGATTTTTTGCGCGAGAATGGTTTCTTCCTCAGGAGTAATCATTCCGATCTTTGAGATTTCCTGCAGATACTTCTCTACAGCCTGCGAATCTCTGTTCGTGATCTGTGTAGCAATTTTAAGTTGCCTCATATTTGTACTCTGTGTTTATTTTTATGTCCGTATAAGGATAAAAATGGATGGGAAAGTGTTGCAAAAGATTTGCTAATTCGCAGTGGTCTTTTAAACTATTCGCAAAAGTAATGTGTTAAATTAACATTTCATAGCTTTTAGCCCAAGAAAATAGTTAATTATTTACTTAGGCTTTCCATCTCTTTCTGCCCTGATCTTCTTTTTCGACGCCAATCTGTTCCGAAATCCTCGCTCCTTCCCTTTCATTTTTGCAATTCACCTCTGCTCAGGATTATCAATGCAGTGATCAGCAAATTCCATTCCTATTCACCCATACCAGCCATTATGTCAAATAAAAAATATTTTTCATGCCTTGTTTTACGTACCATCCCCATCGGTCTCCAATAAAAACCTCTACACACAAAATGTCCATCAAAAATGGAATCTCCATTATCTTTAGCGCATGATAGACTATAGATCTGACACCGTTACCCGCCCCGGAAAAGAAATGAGGGAGGCTATGCTCAGCGCCAAAGTAGGTGACGATGTATTCGAAGAAGACCCGACCGTGAATGAGCTTCAGGAATATGCAGCATCGCTTTTCGGGATGGAATCCGCACTTTACTGCCCCAGTGGTACTATGACCAACCAAATCGCCATTAAGGCCCATACCAGACCCGGAGATGAGGTGGTGTGTGAAGCCCAAAGCCATATCTATGTGTACGAGGGAGGTGGAATCGCCTTTAATTCGGGCTGCCAGGCGAAGCTGATACCGGGCTATCACGGCAGAATCACAGCAGATCAGGTGCTGAATGCAATCAATCCGGACGATATCCATAAGCCACGGACCAGGCTCGTAGGACTTGAGAATACGAGTAACCGCGGTGGTGGAAGTTGTTATGACTTCAATGAGATTGTGGCAATCAAAGAAGTATGCCTAAAAAATGGACTTGCGCTGCATCTGGACGGAGCACGGCTCTTCAACGCAATCATCGCAAAAGGCGAAACTCCATCTGATTACGGAAGGGTGTTCGACAGTATTTCAATTTGTCTGAGCAAAGGGCTGGGTGCCCCCGTGGGAAGCCTCTTATTAGGCAACAAAGATTTTATTAACTACGCCAGGCGCATTAGAAAAGTATTTGGAGGGGGGATGCGGCAGGCCGGTATCATAGCAGCAGGAGGCCTGTATGCATTAAAGCACAATATTGAAAGGCTTAAGGAAGACCACCATCATGCCCAACTGATTGCCGAGGCACTTCTTCAAAAATCCTTTATTAGCAATATGTTCCCTGTAGAAACGAATATTCTCATTTTTGAAGTCAACGGAAAATATTCGGCAAAAAGCCTCGCCGATGCACTTCTGAAAAATAATATCAGGGTAATCCCAATTTCACCCACTCAAATCAGGATAGTCACACATCTGGACATCACTCCCAAAGATGTGGATAAGACAATCCACATAATAAACACCCTTTAGGTGCTCTTTCACCGGATATTGGCCTTCTGTTGAATTCGGTATTACTTTTGTTAAAGAATGAGTTAAAAAAGAAAATTATGCTTCCAAGTGTGAATCCAACCAAAACTGCAGCATGGGAAAAGCTGGCTGCACATTACAAAGAAATGAAGTCAGTAAAGATGAAAGATCTTTTCAAAGAAGATTCCAATCGTTTTAAACACTTTTCATTTTCTGTGCCTGATATTGTAATCGACTTTTCTAAAAACATTATTACAGAGGACACTTTGCGGCTGTTGATCGACCTCGCGTATGAGACTGAAGTGCACAAAGCCATAAAGGCTATGTTCAAGGGAGATATCATCAATCAGACAGAACATCGATCCGTATTGCATACGGCGTTAAGAAACTTTTCGGATAAGCCCGTTTATTCTGAGGGTAAGGATGTCATGCCTGAAGTGATTGCAGTACGCAAAAAGATGAAAGCTTTCTGCCGAAAAATCCATTCCGGCACATGGACAGGATACACAGGCAAAAAAATAAAATACATTGTCAATATTGGGATTGGTGGTAGTGACCTGGGACCTCAAATGGTAACAGAAGCGCTAAAACCTTACTGGATTAATGGCATTCAACCCTATTTTGTAAGCAATGTGGACGGTACAGACCTTGCTGAAACCTTGAAAAAAATCAGTCCCGAAGAAACACTATTCCTTATTGCTTCCAAGACATTCACTACACAGGAAACCATGACAAATGCTTTCAGTGCCCGTGAATGGTTCCTGAAGTCAGCTAAGGATCCGAAAGCGGTAGCCAAACACTTTGTAGCGCTCAGTACCAACGAAAAAGCTGTGGTGGACTTCGGGATAGATAAAGAAAACATGTTCGTATTCTGGGATTGGGTTGGCGGCCGTTACAGCTTGTGGAGCGCTATCGGGCTCTCGATTGCACTCACCATTGGATACGTAAACTTCGAACAATTACTGAAAGGTGCATTCGAAATCGACAACCACTTCAGGGAAAAGAAGTTTGAAAAGAATGTCCCCGTGCTTATGGCGCTTATCAGTCTGTGGTATATCAATTTTTTTGGAGCCCAGTCTGAAGCCATTCTCCCCTACGATCAATATATGCATCGTTTCCCTGCCTACTTTCAGCAAGGAAATATGGAAAGCAACGGTAAACATGTGGACAGAAACGGCACTCGTGTCACCTATACTACCGGGCCTGTCATCTGGGGCGAACCAGGCACTAACGGCCAGCATGCCTTCTACCAGTTAATACACCAGGGTACTGAAATCATCCCCTGCGACTTTATTGCTCCTGTATTCAGCCATAATCCGCTAGGAGCACATCATAAAATACTACTGAGTAATTTCTTTGCGCAGACAGAAGCGCTGATGAATGGGAAATCCAAAAGGGAGCTGAAAGAGGAAAAAGTACCTGAAGCGCTGATTCCATTCAAAGAATTTGAAGGTAACAAACCGACCAATTCATTCCTTATTACAAAAATTACCCCCTTTACGCTGGGTGAATTAATCGCGTTATATGAGCACAAAATTTTTGTACAGGGCATAATATGGAATATTTTCAGTTTTGATCAGTTTGGAGTGGAACTAGGGAAAGTACTTGCAAAAAAAATACTACCTGAACTTGAGGACAACCGGCAAGTGAAAACACACGACTCTTCCACTAACGGGCTGATCAATGCATACAAGAAACTGCGTGAGGGGTAATCCACTCAAGGTAGTTTCATTATTAATTGGAAGCAGTCTTCAGATAGAAAAGCGACAGCTACATTCTACCTTATATCGCCACGTAAAATGCGGACTTATCCGTTGCAATATCGATGGATGGATACAAAAAGCAAAAAGGCCCGCATTCAGCGAACCTTTTTTAAAAAATGTAGCAAAAAATAATTTACCACTTATCTACATGTTCATCTTTGTGTGACTGGTCAGTGCTGCTATCATCAGCCGATGAGCCGGACTCTTCCTGCTTAGGCTCAGCTACAGGAGCAGAAGTAGCCTGGGGTGAATCTGACGCGGATTCTCCGGCAGCGCCTTCATTATCATCCTGATCGTGGTTAAACACATCAAAATCAAAATCAGGCATCAACTCAGTCTTTACATAATTAATCGCTTCAGTAATTCCTTTCAGGAACTTATTAAAGTCTTCCTTGTAAAGAAAAATCTTATGCCTGTCATAGCCATCTTCGTTAAACTTTTTGCGGCTCTCGGTAATTGTTAAAAAATAATCATTCCCTCTTGTTTCCCTGACATCAAAAAAATAAGTTCTGCGCTTTCCTGCTCTTACTCTTTGACTATAAACACTGTCAGCTCTTTTTTCGTTATTGTCGTACGCCACTGTAATTAGCTTTTAGAAATTCGAAATTAAAAATTTTTAATGCCAACAAAGATAAACTTGTTTTTGAATTGACAAAAAATTTGCAAAGTATTATGACTATTGCACTATTAAGGCATCTTACTGCACTGTATCAGCCTGGTTTTCGCGCTGTTGACGCTTATACATCGCTGCATATATGCCATCCTTTTCCATCAGGCCCTGATGTGTGCCCTGCTCTGCTATTCTTCCGTCATCCAACACAATAATCTTATCAAATTCAAAAAGAGAAAATATCCTGTGAGTAATTACTATCGCAGTACGGCCATGCAGATATTCATATAAATTGGCAAGTACTTCTTTCTCTGTTTTAGCATCTACTGCGCTCAAACAGTCATCAAAAATTACAATTTGTCTGTTATGGATCAGTGCGCGGGCTATTGAAATCCGCTGCTTCTGTCCGCCACTCAGCATCACTCCCCTCTCTCCTACTATGGTGTCATAGCCTTGTTCAAAGCCCATTATCTCATCATGCACAGACGCCATCCTGGCTGCTTTCTCCACCTCTTCTTGTATGGCGAAGTCTTTCCCAAATGCTATGTTGTTTCTGATACTATCACTGAAAAGAAATACATCTTGCGGCACATAACCTATCTGCGACCGCAAACCGCTGATATCAAACTCATTAACAGGTACACCATCCAGTAATACTTCCCCCTGCTCCACATCATAAAACCTAAGCAATAGCTGTGCAACTGTGGACTTCCCTGATCCGGTTTTTCCAACTATCGCCACCTTCTCTCCTGCCTGTATCCTGAGGCTGAAATGCCTAAGTGCATGAATGCCTGTATGAGGATACACAAAATCAACATTTCTGAACTCAATATTTCCTTTCAAAACAGCTTCGGGAAATCGAGGTGTATTCTTAATGGTAGATGCCCGGTCGAGGAACTCATTGATTCTGGCCTGGGAAGTAGCAGCTCTCTGAATCATACTCGCCGTCCATCCAATAGCGCTCACAGGAAATGTGAGTATCAGAATATACATTACAAATTCACCAACCACACCGATATTCACGCTACCATCAATGACATAGAAACCCCCAATCATAATGGTGATCAGTGTACTGAGGCCTACCAGCAGCGCCATAGAAGGAAAATATACTGCTTCCGTTTTGGCAAGGCTAATGGCATTGTCGCGATAATCCAGACTGTTTTTCCTAAAAAAATTATACATCGCCTTTTCCTGAACAAACGACTTAATCACCCTGATTCCACTATACGATTCCTGCGCATTGGTCGTGATATCTGAGAGAAGCCTTTGTATCTTATCTGCCTTACGGTTGATTACCATGTTTACATAATATATCGTAACAGCAAGGATAGGTAACGGAGCCAGTACATACAGGGTCAGTTCTGCATTCTCTCTAAACATATAGGTAAGCGAAAAACCAATTGTGGCAAGCAGATTTACCATATACATCATCGCAGGCCCCACATAACTCCTTACCCTGCTCACATCTTCAGAAATACGATTCATCAGATCACCAATATTATGCGTCTTATAAAACTGGCTATCGAGCGATTGATAATGCGTATATATCTCATTCTTCTGGTCGTATTCAATATGGCGGCTCATTACTATGATTGTCTGCCGCATTAAGAACAGAAACAGTCCGCTAATGAAGGCCAGGCCCAGAAGAATCAGGCCACTGAAAAGAATTCGAGTCTTATAATCCGCTCCGTCAAAGTTGAGTGTGCTGATGAATGCCTGTATAACCGGATCGTAATGTGTAGCAGAAGCCGTGGCAGAATTAAAGTTTCCCAGGCTTTGCTCTATCAGGTTTAATACGTACTTAGTTACCTGAGGAGATAAAATCTTAAAGTAGTTCGATGCTACAGTAAACAATACTCCCCAAAGCAACAACCACCTGTATTTAAAAAAATATTTATTTAAGGAACGCAAAGAACCCATCCTGCGAAATTAATCAACCTTTGGTACTCAAAATATTAATCTTCTCCAAAACCCACGGAAGGCTTAGTATGGAAGAGGAATCGAATCTTTGTCAATAAACTCATTGGTATATTCATTCACCAGATAACTCACAGGTGAATCAGGGAAGTTGTAAATATCCTTTGACTCAATCCCCCAAGGCTTCCAGTACTCACCTAATGTAGATGAATAAATCTTATCGTCCCATTTGCCAAATACCGCCTCCTGATCTTCCTCTCTGGGGCGCATTACCACCTCATTATCGAAATAGCTGACATCCCATCCTGAATGTTCTTTCAAAATATAGTTTGAATAGATAAAGCGGGCATTTAATTCTTCAAACTGAATTGGATGTAATACAGCCTTGCCCATCTTATCCAAGATTTCTTTATTAAACTTCCTCACCTGGCCCTGATCCTGGAGGCAAAGTGTAAAACCGAAATCCAGCATGCCCAGCGACAAATTTAACTTTCGTGTCTCATCTCTGAAATTGAATCCATCCTTCGAATACTGTACTTTCCTGACTGCAATACTATAAGGCGTGCCCACCCACCTTACAGGATAAAATAACGACTGCACCATCAGCATCAGATCACTGTACTTACGGCCCAGTAACGGAGAAATGATAAACTCTCTTCCGCGTTTTCGACCAAACTCCTTTCCATATTCCAGTTCGTAATAAAGAAGCCCGCAGACGATTCTGGATGCCCACAAAAAAATCAAATCTGTATTTAATCTGCTTACCGCTTCATAACCTGTCTCAAATGCAGATTGAATTTGCTTTTCAAGATTTTCTATGACCGCTCTCGCTTCCGGCGCACAGGGCACTTTCATATCCCCATACTTTTCCCTGTTCCAGTTGAGCATACCCAGCCATTGATCGTGGAGATGATATCGGGTCATTAACCATTCAGGAAACACAGTGATGTTTTCACTTTCATTTACCAGCCTGCCTGTAAACAGGCACTTGTCAGTTTTTTGTTCAGTAAAATAATTATACAGTTTTCCTTCAATACTTTTTTCCATACCACGCAAAGATAATCTGAAATTCAGGCCGGTTTATTGCCATATTGCGATACCCCTCATCCGGAGAATACACCGCAAGGATACTTGCTTTGTTTTACTAAAAAGGTAAAAAATGGAAGAGCTCCCTGTAGCGGAGGATTCATTTCGCACCATATCTCTCCACAAATTCTTCTATATCCAAAGCCTCCTCTACCCGGAGTGCCCCGATAGCGGTCCTCCTGAGCCCCGACAGATAGGCGCCACACCCCAGTGCTTTTCCGAAATCGTGCGCAAGGCTCCTGATATAGGTACCTGTAGAGCAAACTACTCTGAAAGATACCACCGGCAACTCGATATCACTGATTTCAAATTCTTTTATAATTATCCTTCGTGGTTCCAATTGCACATCCTCACCTTTTCTGGCTTTTAGATATACCGGTTTCCCTGCCTGCTTTACTGCAGAATGCGATGGCGGCACCTGCATTATTTCGCCTAAAAACTTTTCAGAAGTGTGCAGAATCTGCTCTTCAGTGATGCCTTCAAGGGACTTGAAGTTCACAGGATCGCTCTCCAAATCGTAGGTGGGCGTGGTAGCTCCCAGAGTAAAACTTCCTACATACTCCTTCTCTTTTGCCATGTAGTCATTAATTTTCTTTGTGAACTTTCCGGTACAGAGTATGAGCAGGCCTGTGGCCAATGGATCCAACGTGCCGGCATGGCCTATCTTCCTGAGTTTAATTACATTTCTAATCTTCTTCACCACATCAAAGGAAGTCCAATGCAGTGGCTTGTCTATAAGAATAACCTTACCTTCTTCAAAAGTGTGCTGTTCCATCGTGGGCAAATTACAATGCCTGCTTGACTTTTAACTCTAAATATTTGTTCAGAGTTTTGAAAGTAAGATCCGAGGGCCTGGATAAAATAGTCAGGATTCCATATTTCTCCAATTCATGCACAATTGCGCGTTTTTCAAAAATATATTTTTGTGCAATAGTTTTAATATACACCTGCTCCACATCATGTGCCGGCTTTTTTACCATCGCTTTTAATTCTGTATTTTCAAAAAACACGACAAGCAGCAGGTGATATCGGGCAAGCATCCTGAGCGCATTCAGATGCCGCTTCATTCCTGATACCGTTTCAAAATTTGTAAAGAGTATCAGCAGGCTTCTGTTTCTAATATTACTTCTGACGGTGGTATATAATCTTTCAAAATCACATTCCGGAAAATCAGTCTCTTCCTTATACAGGGCATCCATTACCTTACTCATCTGGGAGGGACGGTTATCAGCAGCGAGCAATGTTTCTATCCTGTCAGAAAAAGTGATCAACCCTGTCTTATCCATCTTATGGAGGCTAACGGATGAAATGACCAGTGCACTGTTTATCGCATAATCCAAAAGTGTCATTTCCTCAAATGGCATTTTCATCAGTCTTCCCTTATCGATGATGCAATAAACCTGCTGTGCCCGTTCCTCAATAAACTGGTTTACCATCAGATTGCCTCTTCTGGCTGTAGCCTTCCAATTGATTGTACGTACATCATCTCCTCTGACATATTCTTTAATCTGCTCGAACTCCATACTCTGTCCTACACGCCGCACCCTGATCGCACCCGACCGGTTGAGCAGTGTAGCATTGCCATGTAGCTCATACTGTGTCAGCCTTCTGAAGGAAGGATAGCACGGAATCGTCTGATCTGCATCTACCGTAAACCTCCTCATCAGAAAATTCAACCTCGTACTTACCAATAATCTGATACTGCCAAACTGATACGAGCCACGTTCAACGGGTATTACCTGCTGTGCGACTTTCTTATTTTCACCCGGTCGCATGCTAAACCTGCCCACCGGTTTGCGAAACTGAAACTGCTCCGGCCATTCATCTATCATGGTCACACTTGTGCGAAAAGGATAGCGATTCTTAAGTGTCCAGTGAATCGGGTTTTCTTCACCATTGCTCAACCGCAATGGCACTCTCCTCACCACACTTACTAACTGTTTTGTGAAAAAGAGGGCCAGATAATCTGTCAGGAACAATATCACAAAAAGTAGAAAACATGCAAATGCCACAGACTCCAAAATTGGAAGAAAGAAAGCCAGCACCATCAGCAACGCACATATTCCAAGACCAATGTAAAGGTTCCTGCCTGCAAAGAGGTCTAATATATATGTCCTGAAATAACTCAATACTAATATTTATCTGGGGATCTCCAGTTCTGACAAAATCTGATTTATGATTACATCCTCCGAAACACCTTCCATTTCCTTTTCAGGTGTACGGATCAGTCGGTGACGAAGCACCGGCAATGCCATTTCCTTTATATCATCCGGGCTTACAAATCCTCTGCCCTTGATAGCCGCAGAAGCTTTGGATGCACGCAATAAGGCAAGAGAAGCACGAGGAGAGGCGCCTAGAAACAAATTAGGATTATTTCGGGTGGCCTGCACTATATCTGCAATGTAGCTCACCAGTCCGGGCTCTATAAGAACACCGTTGACACTTGTTCTGAAACTATGAAGATCTTCAGCAGTCACTACAGGCTGCACGTTCAATAGCAATTCGGCAGTGGTACTTCTTTGCTGCCCCATTAAAATCCTTACCTCCTCTTCCTTGCTGGGGTAGTCCACAATAATCTTAAACAAAAACCTGTCTAATTGCGCCTCCGGCAACCTGTATGTACCCTCCTGCTCTACCGGATTTTGTGTGGCTAATACCAAAAACGGAAACTCCATCGGATAGGTTTGACCATCCATCGTCACCTGTTTTTCCTCCATCACTTCAAAAAGTGCTGACTGCGTCTTGGCAGGAGCGCGGTTTATTTCATCTATCAGTATGATATTACTGAATATGGGACCACGCTTATATTCAAATGATGCTGACTCAGGATTAAAAACTGAGTTACCCAATACATCTGCCGGCATCAGATCAGGGGTAAACTGGATCCGGGAAAAACCCGTATGGATGGTCTTTGCCAATAGTTTTGCCGCAAGCGTTTTGGCTACGCCGGGCACTCCTTCTATCAGCACGTGCCCTTCACATAGCAGCCCGGCAAGCATTAGTTCCACCATTTTATCCTGCCCTACAATCACTTTCCCGATTTCGTGCCTGATACTATCGAGGCTTGCATTTAGTTTCCGGACTTCTTCGTCAGTTTTAAAAATTTCTTCGTCCATTATTTCTTTTTATAAAATTTTTCAATCTGCAGATTCAACATCAGCAACTCTTCATCTGTTATTTCTGCGGAGGCTTCTACCCCCTGAATGCAATTTAATAATTCTGTAATCTGCTCCACAGGCTTTCCTGACTTTTGCGCCAGCCTGACAGTGTCTTCCTTTACAGACAAAGGGTCTGACAAGTGGATAAAAAACCTGGTTCTTACATGCTCCCTGAAATAGCCAATCATTTTAGAGGCAATATTCTTGTTGTCTTTATTGAGAAAATATAACCGTCCCATAGTTTCTGCAAAATCTACAGAATCATTGGCCACAGGCACCTTGCGGGGAATAGCCTGCTGCCTGCGCTTGACATTTGAAAAGACAAAAAAGAAAAGGGCTGCCCCTCCAAGCAGCAATGCCCATTTCAGCAATGGTCGCTGCATGATCGCATCCAGAGAAGAAAAAGACTTTTCAGGAGCCTTATTCTGCTTGTTCCTTAATTTCTTAAAATACTCATCCCAATGCACGGTAGTGTGTGCACTTCCCATAAGGCTGAATGCACGCTTCGCATATTGAATATTATTCCCCGTCAAAAGAAAATAGTCGCTAAATACTCTGGGGGATGCATGGAGATATAAATGACCCGCTCCTATTGAAACCGAAATAAAATCGGGCTCGCCTCTCTCGTTCAATCCCAGAATCTGTGTACGCGTCTCCGGGAACTTCTTAAAGTAATTCAGCAAAGGATAATAAAAATATCCGAAAGCAACTGTTTCTGCACTCTTCTGAATGGACAACGACACTTTAGTGTCAGCCATCGTGCCCGGCATACGTTCCAGAAAAGCCGGCACATTTATTATCTGCACGCCAATCAATTCCAGAAAATAGGAATCAAGGTCGGCTGCCGCTATCATCAAATCATTGCCGCGCCTCACAAAGGCCACAAGGCTGTTGGCCTCCTCTTCTGTCATAAATATTCGCGGGGTAATGATCACAAAAAAATCACCAAATGATACCGGTGTCGTTTCGTCATCATCCAGACTTCCATCATAGGGCAGTTGCTGCTTGCGCTCTACTACTATCACCGAATCAAAATCTTCCTTTAACTCATTATAAACCACACTCCCTCCAAAGGGTATCTTGTCATTTTTCTTGTAAGTCTCTTTCAACGATGGCATTTTCCGGTTCTGCCCGCCAATACAGCCAGTCACTAGCACAGTTACAGCAATCCACCCATATATAACCAGTCTATACAACGGCAATCATTTAAAATGTTGATTGAATAATTCTTTAATACCCCGGTATTGGGTTTCATTTAGTTTGAATTTACCATACCAGACTCTTTCGTAAATAGCTGCCAGCATATTAAAGCTTTTCCTCTCTTCCCCGGTAGGAATTTCACTCAGATATTCCGCATTTGTTTTTTCCGGAAGGAACTCTATGATTTCGGCAGCACTCCATCCTGCGAGCAGTTTTAAAAAGTTTAACCTGACAGCCTCCGAAAAATTCTTTTCGGACTCTGCCGCCGAAATGGAGGCATCATAAAACACGGCAGACTTTAACTGCGACACGTTTTCCTCAGTGACTGTTTCACCGGATGCTGTTTTCCGATTAGTGAGCTTTAAGAAGTTCCCCGTTCTGTAAATCAGGAACAATACAAATACTCCTAACAAAACCCATAGCACTGCCTTAAAGCCATTACTCTCAAACAATAATCTGAATTTGTCAAGGACAGAACCTCTGCTGTCCCGGTTTCTGGTGCGTTGCGCCCTCGCAAGTTCTTTGCTATTCTTCTCTCTGAGATCCCTCGCTAGTGTTCGCATATATCCATAATCAGGGTCCTTTTCCCAAAGGAGCTTTTCCGTCTGGTCAGGATGAACCTTTCCTGAAACATCCTGCTGTGCATAAGATGCAGGACATATCATGAAAAATAAAAAAAATAAAAAAAACATCCTCCTATTCATATCGGCTCCCATTCTTAAAAAGTATCTTCCCCTTCATCTGAAATCCCTGCCTTTCCAAACGAATAGGATAAAAAACGAAATACCAAAGCATCAAAGCAAGTGAGGCTGCAAGAATTAAAATACTTACCGGGACAGGAAGCCCAATATTTGTAGCATTCTTCTCGAAGGTTCTGCTCATCAGGTGCGTCACATAACTCTCAAAAAAGGCTGCCACAATAAAAAAAGGTACGAGTGCAAGGCAGATATTAATAGCATCCCGAACTCCCGTACGGAATGAAGCCTTTCTGGAAAACGTGCCCGGAAACAGCAGGCTTTTCCCCAGGATAAACCCGGCTGCACCGGCAATCACGATTGAAGATATCTCAATAGTACCATGAATCCAGATTACCAGGACAGACTCCCAACCCAGTCCCTGAGAAAAAAATATAAACTGGAAACATCCTAACATAAATCCATTTGTCCACAGCATCCAGAAAGTACCCACTCCAAAAGTAAGCCCCAGCAATACAGTAGTGAATGCCACTCGAATATTGTTGTATGCTATTCGCACGAAGGCGGAAAAAGGATTCCGGTCTTTATATACCCCAAAAGGATCTCCGTTATGGATGTTATCGATTGTCATATCGTAATATCCCTGTTGCACTTTATGATCGAAATAACTCTTTGCATAGTCAGGATCTAACACACTGGACAATACAGCCATCGCTACAAATAATATAAATAGCAGTGTGGTAAACAGCAATATCTTGTGATACTTCCTAAAAAGCAGGGGAAGTTCATATTTCCAAAAGCGGCCAATTTCCTTCAGGCTTTGCCTTCTGTTTTGATAAATCCGCTGGTAGATGCCTGCCGCCATTCCATTTATCCATGATGTAGCATTGCTGTGCGGATAAAAAGTTCGGGAATAGGAAAGATCATCGAGCAAATTCACAAAACGGTCGGCCGTTTCATCCGGCCCATCAGGCGTAGTGTGCTGATAGGTATTCCATCTCTCCACATTCTTCTTCAAAAATTCCGCTTCACGCATAAATTATATTAGTAAGGCAAGCCGTTGTCTGTAATGTTCCACAAGATTAATAAAATTCCACTAATGTTACCAATGGTAGCCGGCAGTTTAAAAACCGGAGGCGACCAACGCATAATGTCCTCCTGTTTGCATACTGGGTTCTTTTACACACTCCTGCTTTCACAAAATCCTGTTTTTTTATTGTGCGGCAAGACTTTGCTTAGGATTCCGTCTTTTAATTCATTTATTTTGCCTTATGCCAATGATCAAGATTGCAACGGTCTTTAATATCGAACTAGAGTTTGTCACCTCAGACCTGCCTCGGAGAGTTGTGGCATATCTTGTTGACCTTACAATTCTTTCTTTATACTTTCTTACCGTCAAGAGCCTCCTGTATGGCCCTACAACTGATCTTGATGATATCCGGAGGAAGATGGGGCTTGATATCCTGGTCATTTCACTGCCGATGCTGTTATATTCCCTCATTTGCGAAGTGATGATGCATGGTCAATCAATAGGAAAGCGCCTTTTGGATATTCGTGTCATTTCGCTGGATGGTAAGGAACCAACAATCGGCCAATTTTTGATGCGCTGGATATTCCGTGCCTTTGAATGGCCATTTTTCTTTGGATACACGTTTTTCTCTGTGGACTACCTCTATTTCTACCTCTTCATAACCGGATTCCTCGCTACCGGAGTGGTACTTCCCATACTATTAACTCCCAGGAATCAGCGGCTCGGGGATCTGGCTGCCGGCACAGTGGTTGTGAAAACAAGATCTAACCTTTCAGTAGATGACACATTGTACAGAAGCATTGAAGAGAAAAATTATCAGGCACGCTTCCCTGCAGTATTGCAGCTATCGGACAGAGACATTAATACCATCCTGCGGGTATTAAAAAATTTTGAGAAGACGGGAAAAACTGCAACTTGCGATAAATTAAAAGAAAAGATTAAATCTGTGCTGCATATCGATACTGATATGGAGGCAGTACCTTTTCTGAAAGCACTCATTTCAGATTATAACTTTCTGGCATCTAAGAAATCATGAAACCGAGAATAAAACTATCCACCATATTCCAATACCTGATATTCTTTGCTATCGGGTTAGGGCTTGTATGGTGGCAACTCGGACGGATGACTCCGGAGGAGAAGACCCAGTTTTATGAATCGCTCCGGAATGCACGTTACATTTATGTCATCCCTATTGTGATTCTCGGTTTACTGAGCCATCTCTTCCGTGCATTGCGCTGGAAACTACTCATCAATCCCATGGGGAAAGTATCTGGAGAAAATGCCTTTTATTCTGTAATGACAGGTTATTTTGGCAACACTTTCATTCCCCGGTTTGGTGAAATACTCAGATGCACTATGCTTAGCAAATATGAGAAAGTGCCATTCAGCAAATTGGTTGGCACTGTCATCACGGAACGTCTGTTTGACCTTGTATGCTTTATCTTATTTCTTCTGCTGACAGTACTTATTCAATTGAATACTGTGGGCGATTTCCTCGATGAAAAACTCAGCCTGATCTCGGCACAGAAGCGTGGTGTGCATTCATGGCTGAAATTACTCATCTTCCTGGCAATTGTAATAGTTTGTATAACGGCCGGTAGTTATTTAATGAAGAAATATAAAGACCGTAAACTCGTATTGAAAATAAAAGGGCTGCTTGCCGGGCTTCGTGAAGGAGTCTCTACCATATTCCGTCTCAGAGAAAGAGGTGCATTTCTGCTATATACCATTCTCATTTGGGCACTTTACCTGTCACAAATATATATAGGCTTCAAGGCGCTGGATGTGACTCAACATCTGGGTATCGGTGCCGGAATGAGCGTGCTTGCTCTCTCCACTATTGCTATGATAGTAGCCCCCGGTGGGCTGGGCGCATTTCCTGTAGCGGTTCAGCAGGTATTACTCGTCTATCATGTAAATAATATCTCCTTTGGCTGGCTGGTATGGGGTGTCAATACCGCACTTATTATTGTAGCCGGTGCTATTAGCTTTCTCCTTCTCATCTACAGAAACAAAGGAAGACATCATCCCACTGCGCACGAAACGCCGTTGAACACGGATGACAACCCATAGAACCAACTGTAACCACCACCGTTACGAGCTCCTCACGCTATTAAATTACCTTTGCAGTCTAAATAAAGATTATAATTCAAATGTCTGTAAACAAAGAGGTAAAACGCATCACCACCCATACACTCAGGCAAATGAAGGCCAGTAAAGAAAAAATTGCAATGCTTACGGCTTACGATTTTTCTTTCGCGCGCATTTTTGATGCAGCCGGTATCGACGTATTGCTGGTTGGCGATAGCGCCAGTAATGTGATGGCAGGACACGAAACCACACTTCCCATCACATTAGACCAGATGATTTATCATGCCTCTTCCGTAGTGCGCGGTGCACAACGGGCACTGGTAGTGGTCGACCTTCCATTTGGCTCGTACCAGGGTGATAGTCTTGAAGCCCTAAGGTCTGCTGTAAGAATTATGAAGGAGACCGGGGCGCATGCTATAAAACTCGAAGGAGGTGAAGAAATTTTGGATTCTGTACAAAGAATAATCAGTGCCGGCATTCCGGTAATGGGGCACCTGGGGCTCACCCCACAGTCTATTTATAAATTTGGAACCTACACAGTGCGCGCCAGAGAAAAGGCAGAAGCAGAAAAACTGAGGAAAGACGCGCTGCTGTTACAAAATGCAGGATGTTTCGCAATTGTACTCGAGAAGATCCCCGCCCTGCTGGCCGGCGAAGTATCCGAAAGTTTGGAAATACCTTCCATCGGTATTGGAGCGGGAAACGGTTGCGATGGCCAGGTACTGGTGATGCACGATATGCTGGGCATCAATACCGAATTCAGGCCAAGATTTCTCAGAACTTACCTGGAGCTACACACTGAAATCACGAGCGCAATCCGGCATTATATAGGAGATGTCAGATCAGGTGATTTTCCCAGCGCATCGGAACAATATTGATAACAGGCATGCTGCATGCCATCGTTAAAATTTACAAACCCACGCTAATCCAATTCTTTCCTCCTGCTTTACTGAAAGCTATAACGTAACTTTGCAAATAAAAAAAAACGATTTATATCATGGCCAGTCTTCTAAAAGAATTGAAAATTTCAGAAATGAATAAGGGAGCATCCACCGGATCAAAATGGTATGCTTCAACAGGAACAAAAATAGTTTCTTATTCGCCCGTTGACGGAAAACCCATAGCGTCTGTAACCTATTGCGACAGGAAGGCTTACGAAACCATTATGCAAACTGCCCAGGCAGCATTCGTAGAGTGGAGAACATGGCCCGCTCCTAAGAGAGGAGAGATCGTACGACAGATTGGAAACGAATTACGGAAGAATAAAGCCACCCTCGGGAAACTGGTTAGCTACGAAATGGGAAAAAGCCTCCAGGAAGGAATGGGTGAAGTGCAGGAAATGATAGACATCTGCGACTTTGCGCTTGGCCTTTCCAGACAGCTTTATGGACTTACAATGCATAGTGAACGCCCCGGACACAGGATGTACGAACAATATCACCCGTTAGGGATTACCGGAATCATTTCTGCATTCAACTTTCCGGTAGCCGTGTGGAGCTGGAACTGTATGATTGCACTGGTATGTGGCGATGTGTGCGTATGGAAACCATCTGAGAAAGTACCTCTTAGCGCTATTGCATGCCAGCATATCATAGCAAAAGTTTTCAAAGAAAATAAGGTACCGGAAGGCGTAAGCAGCATCATAATTGGTGGTGCCGAGATAGGCCAGTGGCTCACTTCCGACGAACGAGTACCGCTGATTTCTGCCACAGGAAGTACCAGAATGGGTAAAGCTGTGGGAGCTGCCGTAGCGGCTCGTCTTGGCAGAAGCATTCTGGAATTAGGAGGTAACAATGCCATCATCATATCTAAAGAAGCTGACCTCGACATTGCCATCGTAGGAAGCCTTTTCGGGGCAGTAGGTACAGCAGGCCAAAGATGTACTACCACCAGAAGGCTGATTATCCATGAAGATGTTTATGAAACCTTCAAAAGGAAACTGGTACATGCTTACAAGCAGTTGAAGATTGGCAACCCATTGAAAGAGGAAAATCATGTGGGCCCATTGATCGATAAAGATGCAGTAAACGGATACCTGAATGCACTTGCAGAAGTGAAAAAAGAAGGCGGTAAAATGGTAGTACAGGGCGGTGTGCTCACGGGAAAAGGGTTTGAAAGCGGGTGCTATGTGCGGCCATGTATTGCCGAAGTGACCCCTGATATGGAAATAGTGAAAAAGGAAACCTTTGCGCCTATTCTTTATCTTATTAAATATAAAAAGATTGAGGAGGCTATTGCAATCCAAAATGGCGTACCACAAGGACTTTCATCAGCTATCTTCACACTGAATCTTCGGGAGGCTGAGCGATTCCTCAGCGTGGCGGGAAGCGATTGCGGTATCGCCAATATCAACATTGGCACATCTGGTGCTGAAATAGGTGGTGCTTTTGGAGGAGAAAAAGAAACAGGTGGCGGAAGAGAAAGTGGTAGTGATGCCTGGAAAGCCTATATGCGCCGGCAAACCAACACAATCAATTACTCTGACCAATTGCCTCTGGCACAAGGAATCAAGTTTACAGTATAAACATAACAGTGAGCATATTTTAAACTGCCTGCTACCACACAGGCAGTTTTTTTTGCATTTGGGATTACCATTATTCCCATCTCCCTCTGCAATCATCAGGACACCCAAATCGCTCTATCGTTCATCTCACCGAAATTATGTAACTTGATTGCTCTTTTAGACTACCGAATGAAGCTACTATCAATTGCACTCCTATTATTTTCAGGCTCTCTCTACGGGCAGATGTTAGCCCCCGGAAACTACCGTTGGCAGATTCAACGAAATGATGGCCAGGCAATAATTTTTAATACTAAGGTACTGCAGGACGGGAAGAGATTCCTGCTTATAAATGGTGCAGACAGCCTCTTAGTTGAAAATATCAGTCGTAAAGAAGATTCAATTTATATAGAGTTGCCATTCTATGAATCTGCCTTTATGGTAAAGTCTGATGCAGCACATAATTTACGGGGCGAGTGGATAAAGAGTTCAGCCGGAGTGCCTGTGCTCAGAATGCCCGTCATCGCAGAATATGGCAATCGCACAAGATTTCCAGCCAGTAAGAAAGCCAGATATAATGTAACAGGAGAATGGGCTACCACCTTCACCGATGAGAAGAAGGAATCAAAAGCAGGTGGAGAGTTTGTGCAAAACGGAAACTACATCACAGGAACTTTCAGAACACCATACGGCGATTACCGGTTCCTCCAGGGAATAGTATCGGGCGACAGCATTTCACTCTCAGGATTCGATGGCAGCATGGCGTTGTTATTCAAAGGAAAGATTTACCGCAAAAAGATTGTGGGTAAGATGTATTCACGAAATAGTGATGCACTGAACTGGCACTCTGATAAAGGACAGGTTGATTTACCCGACAACCTTACGAAAATCAAGCCCGATGCAGGAAAGGTCAGCTTTACTTTCCCGGATACAGATGGAAACCTCGTGAGCATCAATGACGACAGATATAAAAATAAGGTGGTGGTATTACAGATTATGGGCTCGTGGTGTCCAAATTGCCTGGACGAGATGCAATTTATTATCGACAACTATAAGCGGTATGAAGCAATGGGCGTAGAATTCATAGCCCTGGCTTATGAACGCACGGATAATTTCAGGGAATCTCAAAAGGCATTGCAGCCATTTCTAAAAAAGTTCGATATCCCCTATCCTATTCTGATACCACCGGTATCAGTAGCTGACGAGCACAAAACAGAAAAAACGATTCCGCAGATAGACAATATTGTGGCATTTCCTACAACCATTTTCATAAATAAAAGTGGATACATCGTAAAAGTGCACAACGGATTCGACGGGCCTGCTACCGGAATACATTTTACCAGATACAAAGAAGAATTCGAACAGACACTTAAAACACTCTCAGCTCAATAAATCTCCGATCAGAAAATAGCTCTGAGCGAGGCGCGTCCTGTATGAATTACCATACCTGATGATGGCTTCCTACCCTCGTATTGCAAACTCATCTCGATATTACCTGCAATCCTTTTGGTAAACTCCAGATTCCAGAGTAGGTTACCTCCCGGTTGCAATCCATCCAGTAGAAGAAATCCTACCGGAGAATTAGCATTACCTTCAAAAGAGATATTGTTCAGAGAGAAACGTCCGTTTATCATACCACTGGAAAAGACATTGTATCTTAATTCGGCTGTCACCGCATTGCTGACAGACTTCTCCTTCGCACCTAATTGATTCTCCTTGGTGTTGAGTCCGTAACCCAGAGTGGCTCTAAAAGCAGTCTTATAGATAAAAGAAAAAGATGGCTCAAAATTCAGCTCTTTCACCTCATAATTTCTGTCTGCAAAGGCAGGTACAGAAAGCCTTTTTTTTCTGAAATTAAACACAATTACATTTGAGAAACTTCTGGACAAATTCCATCTGGAACGAACTCCCAAATCACGCAGACTGTTACTTTCGTAACCATAACTCAGCACCGCTTTGCTCGTATTCAATCTGTGCGTAAGATCAAGTCCGAATACTGCACTATTCCGGTTAAAATAAATGCTATTAGCGAGAAATGAATACAACGAGATAAGGCTTGTGTCGTCAAATGTTTTCCCGAATGGATTAAAAGCAAAACTCCCTCTCGATATTTCTTTCCTGTTTATCTGTAATGAGGAGGTGGTATTAAATCTGTTAATAAACTTTCTGAATGCAGAAGCCCCATCCGATTTCAACCGCGAAGGATTGACAGACACACTATAGTTTAACTGCACGTAATTGGCTTTCACATATTCATTAGTGGGGGTAAGCACTCTTATCCAGCGCTTCTGATCCTGAAACACTGCAATTTCAAATTCATTAAGCTGTGGTATGCCATCTCCATTATAGTCAATCCACATATAATATCCCTGCCCGGCAGGAACTTCCAAATAAGTGTATTGACGTTTTTGCTCCTGTCCCGCGCCTAACTCGTACAAAACGGCACCAGTCAGAAGGCCTTTCCATCCATTAAAAGCATACTCTGCCCGACCCAGCAGGCTTTTATCATCCTTTTGAGTTGTATGAAGATTTTCGTCAACGCTGAGTGTCCTGTAAGTCAGGTTTAAACTAAACTGCTGACTTTCACTTTGCATGGCATCCAGCGAGAGCGTAATGTTGTTACTCCTGTCTGCATTTTTCAACTTATCTCCTGAGGGTAATTTATTCACCCTTGAGTAGTAACTAATTCCCCATTTAGTTGGTTTCTCCGCATCACTATTCAAAAACACTTTCCATAACGAATATCCATAGCTCAAAAGAGACAGTGTATCATATAACTTCATCAGTTGCCTGTTGTCCTCAGCCTGGAAGGAAGTGCCTATTCTGTATTTATGAAATGACTGAAATGTCTTGCTGATTCCCAAATCAGGTTTAATATAGTTGACAGAATAATCATACCCGTTACCAGAGGTAACGTATAACCGGTTGTTAAACTCCCATCCTCTTGTGGCATAAAACGTTTCCACCACATTTCTGCTTCCTCTGAAGTCATTATCCCTTCTGTAATTCAGATATTGATAGCGAATAAAATTTTTAAGCTTTGACATTCCCATGCTGATATTAAAAAGTTTTTCATCAGCCGGTGGTACCAAAATCCCCAGCCCCCAGTCCCGATAAAACTCAACGCCCCGAAGTGTCTCAGGCGCTTTATACTTGTGATTTACATTCTCATAACCCACTTCTGTCGAAAGCACCCATGGTGCACTTTTGTCCTTTGAAACGGGCCGGTTATCCTTAACTGAAATATTCCAGGCTGCCCCTCTGTTATCAGCATTTCCAATTTCTGAAAAAGTATTTACATCATAATCACTAAAAGCAGCAGCAGCCGACACAGCACTATGCGCACTAATCTGATACTTTGTACTTGCGGTAACCACCTGATGTTTCTTGGGCGTTATCAACAACAGCGCAGGCTCCCAATCACCCTGCGGCTTACCATCTACAGGTGCTACCCACTGATACACACGGCCATTGGCATTCCCGGCCAACGGCACATAATTTCCCCTCCCCTGGCCCACATTTATAAATGAGAGACTGTATAAAGTCTGGGCCTTGTCAGTTGAGAACACATAGATTGAATCCGAAATACCATTTACTGTAGTATCTATCCTGCTATACAAAATTTTATCAACCGAGAATGTATCAGGAACCACATCGGGGTAATACGCGCTATCAATCTTATTGCCTATGGTACTTAAAAACTGACGTTGGGCATCTGAAAGCGACTGATTGATGGGACTGTTCTTAGCATCCGTGTTGGCATAGGCTCCCACACTGAACTCCCACTTCCTGCCCAACTTAAATTCATCTCCCAAGTACAGCATAGAGTTTAGAAAATTTCTATCCGTATATTCAAATTCAACCTGAATTCTTGAATCACGGGTAATCATACGTTTAGCTGTAAAGGTTAGCTCTGCCGTGTTATAATCAATTACATAATCCCTGTCATCCCCTCTTTCCATCAGCTGGCCGTCGACATATACACGTTCAGTTCCCGCAAGTACAGCGAAGTATAATTCTCCGTTTGTTCCGTACAGTTTATAAGGCCCCTGGTTTCCTTCCAGGGCATTGATTATATTTCTTGCAAACTTCCCCCGCGCTATTGCACCACTCACAATTAACGAATTAGAGTTCCCACCTTTCAGTTTATTCTCCGATACAAAAGAGGCTCCCTGCAATCTCTTATAAAAACTCAGGAACCGATTACTGGTTTGCCTGACATCAATATCCCCCAAATTTACCTGCCAGCCATTCTTTTTTATTTGCATGAAGATCCTGTCAAAATCCTGAATGTTTTGCGTATTCCCGTCGGGTTGCACAGGAATATTATTATCGCTGATTGCAGCTGCAAACTCCAGGCTGTCTCCAATAAATCCATTGAGCTGTAGGTTAAGCGTTGAACTTACTATCGCATCCTGATTGTTGCCAAAGGAGATTCCCCTGCCAATACTCCCATTATAATTGACAGGCCAATCAATAACCTTTGCCGTTTGCTGTGAGCCAGGGGGCCTCACAGGCTGCTCTATTGTGAAGTTGTAGCGAATACTATCATAATTAAATCTTTTCGCTTCGCCCCCCATTCTGAAAGGGAACACCCGAAATGAAATAGTCAGGGTGTCTGACAAATCTCTGTTCAGAATCAATAAAGCATTAGCATAATCAATCCGGTAATCGGCAGGAGCAGCGCCACTAACCACCACTGTATTAGGCACGATACTAAAAGAATCCAGCACCAGGTTTCCGGCAACAGGAGCAACCCATTTCTTTATTCTGAGATTGGAAAGCACATGCTGTTGCGAATGAACAACCGCTGCACTTAGGAGCAGAAGAATCAGAATTAGGGGTTTCCGGAACATTCAATACACATCAGGATATAAAACAAAACTAAGCTTAATCACCTTTACCGCACCCATAAAACGAAACTTCCCGAAGGCACATTGCCCCCGGGAAGTAATAATATGACTAAAAATTCGAGTCTAAGCTTTGAAAGCTATCACTCCCTGATACCCGCAGGCCCTGTAGTTACGCTTGCCCTCATGTATTCACGCTTCATTTTTGCAATATTCCCTACCGAAATACCTTTAGGACATTCTGCTTCACAGTTGTAAATATTTCCGCAGTTTCCAAATCCTTCTTTCGCAGCCTGGTCAACCATATTTCTTACGCGACTTGCCCTCTCGGCATCTCCCTGCGGCAGAAACGCCAATTGAGACACTTTGGCTCCGATGAATAATGCTGCAGATCCGTTTGGACAGGCTGCCACACAAGCGCCACACCCGATACAAGCCGCTGCATCAAATGCCTCGTCGGCTGCAACTTTTGATACCGGAATGGCATTGGCATCCGGCGCATTGCCTGTATTGACTGAGACAAACCCGCCTGCTTCAATTATTCTGTCAAAAGCTCTACGATCCACCATCAAATCCTTGATAACCGGGAATGCGGCAGACCTCCACGGCTCTACCACAATAGTATCTCCATCCTTATAGGCTCTCATGTGAAGTTGGCATACAGTATTTTTCTCCCAGGGGCCATGTGCCCTTCCATCTACATACATACTGCACGCACCACAGATCCCTTCACGGCAATCATGGTCAAATGCTATGGGTTCCTTTCCTTCGTTTATCAATTGCTCGTTTAACACATCAAACATTTCCAGAAACGACATTTCAGACGAAATATCTTTTACCTGAAAGGTTTCAAAATGTCCATGTTCCTGTGAGTTTTTTTGTCTCCACACCTTCAGAGTGAGGTTCATAGTATAGTGTTCCATGAGCGGTTATTTTTTGTTTAAATTCTATTTCAATAATTTACTTGTAGCTCCTTTGTGAAGGTTTCGACACCTCAAATATCAAAGGTTCTTTGTTAAGCACTTCTCCTTCGGGCTTATACTCCCATGCCGACACAAAGCTGAATTCATCATCTATCCGCAGCGCCTCTCCTTCAGAGGTCTGGCTCTCTTCTCTGAAGTGACCCCCACAACTCTCTCTGCGATTCAGCGCATCGCGACACATGAGCTCAGCGAGTTCCATAAAGTCAGCTACTCTCTGTGCTTTATCCAGTTCAGGATTCATGCTTTCCACTTCTCCCGGTACCCGCAAATCTTTCCAGAATTCTTCCCTCAATTGCTGAATTTCTGTAATTGCTTCTGTAAGCCCTTTCTCGTTTCTTGCCATTCCGCATTTGTCCCACATAATCTTTCCAAGTTCACGGTGGAAGTGATCTACAGACCTGGCCCCTTTAATATTCATCAACTTATTAATTCTTTCAGCTACTGCTTTTTCTGCTTCCTCAAACGCCGGGTCTGTAACCGGAATTGCGGGTGTCCTGATCTCTGAAGAAAGATAATTACCAATAGTGTATGGCAACACGAAATATCCATCTGCTAATCCCTGCATCAATGCAGAAGCCCCTAATCTGTTTGCACCATGATCACTAAAATTACATTCTCCGATTGCAAAGAGACCCGGTACGGTAGTCTGTAATTCATAATCGACCCAAAGGCCTCCCATAGTATAATGCACGGCGGGATAGATTCTCATGGGCACCTCATACGGATTTTCACCCGTAATCTTCTCATACATCTCAAACAGGTTTCCATACTTATCTTTTACTACCTGCATGCCCAATTCTCTGATTGTCTCTTCTGAGGGATTCTCAATAACTTTTTTGTGAGCCTCCATCTTGCCATACCTCTTGATAGCATCTGCAAAATCCAGATACACAGCCATCTTGGAACTACCTACTCCATACCCCGCATCACACCTCTCTTTCGCTGCACGTGATGCCACATCGCGTGGCACAAGATTACCAAACGCGGGATATCTCCTTTCCAGATAATAATCTCTCTCGTCATGAGGAATATCTTTGGCTTTCCGGTTATCATCTTTCTTTTTCGGAACCCAGATTCTACCATCATTTCTGAGACTCTCACTCATCAATGTCAGTTTACTCTGATAGTCGCCGGATACAGGAATACAGGTGGGATGAATTTGCGTAAAACACGGATTTGCAAAGAAAGCCCCTTTCTTATGTGATTTCCAGGACGCTGTAACATTACTTCCCATAGCATTTGTGCTAAGGAAAAATACATTTCCATATCCACCCGATGCCAATACCACAGCATGTCCAAAGTAACGTTCAAGCTTACCCGTAACCAAATTTCTTGCGATGATACCCCGAGCCTTACCATCAATAATCACCAAATCGAGCATTTCGTGACGAGAATACATCGTTACTTTTCCAGTAGCCACCTGACGCTCCAGCGCACCATAAGCTCCCAGTAGTAGCTGCTGTCCGGTTTGTCCTCTTGCATAGAATGTCCTGGAAACCTGTGTGCCGCCAAATGATCTGTTTGCCAGAGTGCCACCATATTCCCTTGCAAACGGTACGCCTTGTGCGGTGGCCTGATCTATGATATTACCACTTACCTCAGCAAGTCTGTATGTATTCGCCTCACGGCTACGGTAGTCGCCTCCCTTCAGCGTTTCGTAATACAACCTGAAAGTAGAGTCTCCATCATTCTGATAGTTTTTGGCTGCATTAATCCCCCCTTGCGCAGCAATACTATGTGCGCGCCGGGGACTATCCTGAAAACAAAACGCTTTCACATTGTATCCAAGTTCGCCCAGTGTAGCAGCTGCAGATGCTCCGGCAAGGCCGGTGCCTATTACAATTATTTGAATATTTCTCTTATTAGCCGGACTTACCAGCTTGCAGTGGTCTTTGTAATTCTGCCACTTATCTTTTAAGTCGCCAGCGGGGATTTTAGAATCTAATACCATATTCGAAGCAATTAATTGAATTAAATATTTTATAACCGGTTACTGTAACCATCCAGCCATAAAGGCAATCGGCATCAACGCAAATAAGACTACTATAATAACAGAATAAGCCACACCGGCTTTCTTTACAAGCGGTGTCCAGGCCTTATCATTCATCCCAAGCGACTGGAAAGCACTCTGGAAACCATGCAGCAAGTGAAACAACAGAGAAGCCAACCCTAGCATATACAGCACGAACCAGAGTGGTTGCGTAAATATATCGCGCATTCTCTCATACAGATTCACCTCTGACCCTCCAAAATATAATTCATCTTTAGTGTGTACCCAGAAATGGGCAAGGTGCATAACCAGGTATAACAATACTAATGTGCCCAGCAAACCCATATAGCGGCTATACCATTTTATCTTAGGAATATAACGCTTCATGGAATACTTCACAGGACGTGCTGCTCTGTTCATCTTCCAAAGCATCAGGCCCTGGACGATATGAAACGCGAACCCTATGAACAGGCCCAACTCCAGAATCCTCATAATCCAGTTATGACTCATGAATCCTGCCACAGCATTGAATGTAGCTCCATCATCATTCATGAATATCGTAGCGTTTAATCCGGCGTGTACTATCAAAAAGGCAATTAGAAATAAGCCGGTAAATCCCATAACAAATTTCCTGCCTACCGGAGATGTTAGCGTTTGCTTCCAGGTCATAAGTGAAAAGGTGTTAAATTAGTTTTAGATTCTACAAATGTAAAGTAGAAAATGTAAACTTAAGAAAATAGCAATGGACTTCAAAAATCAAATTGAAGAATCGGCATTCAATCTGCGGTGGAAATAGTTATCCACCTGCTGAAAAAGCATATCAGGCTTCATTGTCCGCCAATTCAAAATTTCCATCAGTGGAACATACCGATGCAGATTTGCCTGGAGAAAATCATGTTGGGAAGACACCGGCATATTCAGACATACTGCCCATCCATCATTATCAAGCGACTCTTCGAACCACTCTTCGTAATAACTATCATCGCTGCTGTGAAAATTTAAGACATTCTCAACGATCAGGATAAACTTTCTGATACCTAACTGCTGAAATTCGTCAATCACTTCCCTCTTCAGCGTCATAATATCATTCTCAATAGCGTCATTCCACTCTCCTATCATTTCAATTATCATGTATCCCAATTCGTAATCAGCCATCAGCACCTTGAGATAAAGGGTGCGACTACCAAACTCATCCCATAGTGGGTGGATATAATAATTGTAGATTGTATTGGAAAATTCGAATTCGCTATACTCACGACCGTAAAACGGTGATTGCTCATCCTCTTCTGAAAGATATAAATAATGCCAGTTATCAAATGGCTCCAGATCTTGCATACCAGAAATCCTCCTTCACAAATTTACTCATTCAACACAGATTTTCCAGATATGAATCTGCAAATAAAATCCAAACCTTTTTTGTAAGAAAATGAGGGCAGACTATGTTTTATTCTAATTATTGTTGTCCGATTTAGTTGGGCTAAAGCTCACTGGGTTTAGGTTTTATATTTATTAACCTACCCTTTAGGGTAGGGCTATGAAGGTCTTACTCAACAAGGGCTTTAACCACATTTTGAATAATTTCACCGGACAATGATAACTCTAATATTATGGAACCCTATTTAAGATTTTCAAGAGCTTGTTTCACACTTCTGAATTTCATTAGCAAAGCCCTGGCTTCCACCTCGTCAATATTACCCTTCTCCATTAGCATGCGTGTGCCTCTATCGAATATCTTATTATTTGTAAGCTTCATGTTCACCATCTTGTTGTCTTCAACTCTTCCCAACTGTATCATGGCTGCCGTACTTATCATATTCAATATCATCTTAGTAGCGGTACCTGCCTTCATCCGGGTGCTACCGGTTACAAACTCCGGCCCTACAATCACCTCAATTGGATAATCTGCAACATGGCTCACAGGAGAGTCGGGATTGCAACTAATACTGCCTGTAGCAATACCTTCTTCCCTGCATTTTTCCAAAGCCCCTATCACATAAGGGGTAGTGCCGCTTGTGGCTATTCCTACAACAAAATCGGCGCTATTCACCTTATACTCACAGAGATCTGTCCAACCCTGCGCTGCATTATCTTCAGCATTTTCAATTGCATTTACAATGGCTTTTTCTCCACCTGCAATGATTCCTACAACCAGCCCATGAGGTACTCCATAAGTTGGCGGACACTCACTGGCATCAAGGATTCCCAGCCTTCCACTGGTACCTGCACCAATATAGAACAACCTTCCCCCTTTCTTCATCTTCTTCGAAACTGCTTCAATTAATGCTGTAATTTGTGGCAGGGCATCTGCTACCTGATCCGCAACTTTCTTATCTTCCTTATTTATGCTGGAAACAATCTCTGAAACAGACATTTTCTCAAGATGACGATATAGGGAAGACTCCTCGGTAACTTTCTTAAATGCCATATTCTATAATAAAGAATTCAAATTTAATTATTTCTGATATACGATTTCTTCTCATCCGTCAATCTTCGATTTCGCGATTAAAGATATCAAAATTAGAGAATCTATTTTTTAAATCCACCATTCTCATCATAAAATACTTTGGCTTCATTAAGATAGTTTCCGATTTTTGAGAAATTATAATCACTCATAGCGAGAAACCCTACAAATGAAAAAATTAAGCGTTGCTACTCTACTTCTCTTAATCACAGGATATGCCACCGGACAGGCCTTTGAAAACACGCTGGAAAACTTTGCTACTGATTATGTTCCGGAAAGAATTCATTTTCACTTTGACAAATCAAGTTATGGCCCCGGGGATACTATCTGGTTTAAAGCCTATCTGATGAAAGGAATAACGCCTGAAATAACCAGCAAGACGCTTTATGTGGACTGGGCTGACCCAAATGGAAAAATAATTAAAAGAACCAGTTGGCCCATAGTGGAAGGAGTGACCTTCGGCCAAATAAACGTTCCTTTGGATTACCACTCTTCTGCAATTTCCGTTAAGGCTTACACAAAGTGGATGCTCAACTTCGACAGCGCCTTCCTATATAATAATTATATCAGAATTCTGACACCCACTGCCAGCACTACAGAACGCAAGTTCAATCCCACGATCCACCTTTTTGCCGAAGGTGGCAACCTCGTTGAAGGGCTCAATACTAAAATTGCATTTAAGGCCACCGACCAATACGGCCAGCCTGTCAAAATAATTGGTAACGTAATGGAAGACGGCAAATCCATTACTCAAATTTCATCTGTACATGATGGGATGGGAGCCTTTTACCTTCAGCCCAGGGCAGAAAAAAAGTACACACTTATTTGGAAGGACACAACAGGGGCATCGCACAACACACCGCTTCCTGAGGTGGAAAAAACAGGGCTTCTGCTCAGAGTAAGTCAAAGCAAGGATAACAGAATATTCTATGTGCAATCGAACAGTGAAAATGTAGCGCGGGCTGTAAGAATCATAGGTACAATGTATAATCAGCCGGTTTTTAATATTGAGCGCCCACTTGTAAACGGTGTCACACAGGGAGCCATCCCTGTCAAAGAACTTCCTTCAGGAATTCTTGTAATCACAGTCCTGAACGAAAAATTTCAACCCCTTGCCGAACGAATTACCTTCATAAATAACGAGGAATACACTTTTACACCACAATTCGATGTGGCCCACTGGGGAATGAACAAGAGAGCCCGAAATGAAGTGGAAATTGAGATTCCCGATTCTCTGGAAGCGAATCTTTCTATCTCTGTGACTGATGCCGCCATAGACTTCAACGACAGCCGAACCATAGTAAGCGATTTTCTTCTCAGCTCCGAGTTAAAAGGTAAAATCAACAACCCTTCTTTTTATTTCCAGGACAAGGCCGACTCTACCAACAACTATCTGGATTTAGTAATGCTTACCAATGGCTGGAGAAAGATTTCCTGGACAGACATTGCAGCAGGTAAACTGCCTGAAGTAAAATACCCCGTGGATACGGCCTACACCACAGTAGAGGGCCGCATACATGGCGCATTGCCTAATCAATTAGCAAATGCCGGAGATCTGATAATGATCATCAACCAGAAGAATAATAAAGAATTTGTAATGGCTCCCATAAAGCCGGACGGCACCTTCAGAGTAGATGACCTGATTCTTATCGACACGGCCACTGTTTACTATCAGCTTCCAAAAGGCAAAATAATGAACAGTGCTGCCGTGCAATTCCTTGGAAGCCTGACCCCTATCCCACCAGGAAGCGATTTACCTCCCTTCGCACCGATGCCTGGTGACACTTCAGGATCTTATCGCCACCTACAATTATCAGATGAAGTAGCGGGCATACTCAAATTGGCGCAGGGCAAGGTGCTTGAAACTGTAACCATCAAAGGCAAAGCAAAATCTGATCTGGAAAAGATGGATGAAAAGTACACGACTGGTATGTTTAGCGGTGGCACCTCTACCGACTTCGACCTGGTTCATGAAAAAGCAGCTGCCGGATATAAGGATATATTTTCATACTTGCAGGGGCGTGTGGCCGGCGTGGTAATTGTGGCTTCAGATCCACCGCAGGTAACTTGGAGAGGAGGTACACCCGCATTCTTTCTGGACGAAATGCCTGTTGATGTAGAAATGCTTACCACAGTACCAGTTACAAATATCGCTTACGTGAAAGTGATTCACCCTCCTTTCCTTGGGGCTGTAGGTGGTGGAGCAAACGGGGCAATAGCTATCTATACGCGGAGGGGAGACGACGATGTGGATGCCACACCTGGCAGAGGCCTCCCCAAAAATACAGTGACCGGATACACCGCTATCAGAAAATTCTATTCACCGGATTATTTGCTGGGAGGTGATAACGCCCGTGATGTCAGAACTACCCTTTATTGGAATCCGGAAGTGTTGCTAAAGGGGGATACTAAAAAAGTGAAACTTACATTTTACAACAATGACATTTCTGAATCTTTCAGGATTGTTATTGAAGGAGTGACCAGGACAGGCCAGATGGCACACATTGTCAAGATAATGGAATAGTCTTTTCTGATTCACTATACAGGGTTCTACTTACCTGAATTGATTATCAGTAGTGTCAACTATCCTCTGTGATACTTGACTAGTCCTTCCATCGGAGTTTTATAGATATTCCCCACTACAAAACCATAATCCGAGCATAACGCTTCAATCACATCCCTGAAGATATAAGATACCCCACCTGTAAAGTTAACAGGGTATAAACTGCTTTCCCTGAAGCGAATAAGGTGGGTGTAGAAAAAAGCATTTAATCCATCCGCAATTATATTCTCTACCATATAATGCCCTCTGTTCTCAGCGAGGAAGACGGTAAAAGATGCCAAAAAACGATTGGGTTTTTCTTTTCTGTAAACCGCCTCTAAAATAGAAGCCCTGTCCAGGCCATACTTTCTGTTGAAGCGTCCCTCAAGTTCCTCATCCATCAGACCGTAGAGAAAATGTTGAATAACCATTTTTCCTAACACCGCCCCACTCCCCTCATCACCTAACACATAACCTATCCCCGGACTATTCCTGGTAATGCGTTTGCCATTGAAAAAACAACTACTGGAGCCCGTACCCAATATTGCCGCGATTCCTTTGGTTTTTCCGCAAAGGCCCCGTGCTGCCCCAGTTACATCATCCTCCACCAATACAGATGCCGCCGGGAAAAAGGATTTGAAAACAGATTTCATCATCCGCTTATTCTCAGTGCTCTTGCATCCTGTACCATAAAAGTACAGTTCATCTACTTTTATCTTCTTCAACTTTGGGAACAGTTCTGCAGCGAGCACGTCTCTAATTGCTGACTTATTCAGAAAATAAGGACTTAACCCCTGTGTAAAATAATAGTGGGGTTTCTTTTCTCCCATCAGACACCATTCAGTTTTGGTAGATCCGCTGTCTGCTATCAATTTAATATTTGCCATCGTTTTGTCGTGTTTATTATGGAAATTTGCCGCTCCTTTTAATTAAAAATAGAAAACCTTCTATGGCCAGCAAAAAAAAGTTGCAGGTATGGCTTCCTTTAATCCTTAGTCTTTGTGTGGTAGCAGGTATGTTTATAGGTTACAGGATCAGAGGCAACATGCCCAACAACAAGAGCCTCTTTTTTATCGATAGTCAAAAGCCGGTTCAGGAGGTTATAGATCTGATCCAGAGAAAGTATGTAGATTCAGTGAATATCGACTCCCTGGGAAATGTAGCTATAGAAAATATTTTAGAAGGACTGGACCCGCACTCTGTATATATCCCATACGAAAGGCTACAGGAAATTAATGAAGACCTGGAAGGAGTATTTTTCGGAATAGGCATTGAATTCAGTATTATAAACGACACTACGCACACCTTACGCGTGATTAAGGGAGGCCCAAGCGACAAAGCAGGTCTTCAGACAGGTGACGAATTTATTAAAGTTGGAGACAGCCTGGTGGCTGGAAACCATACCACAGAGGCTACTCTCAAAAATCTGATGCGCGGAAAAAACGGTACTAAGGTAACAGCTACCATATTGCGCGACGGTCAGCTTCTGGTAAAAGAAATAACCAGAGGCCCTGTACCCATCGTAAGTATAGATGCCGCATACATGCTGAACGATACTACTGCCTTTATTCGGATAAGCAGATTCTCAGAACGAACATACAAGGAGTTTATGACTGCTATGGATACACTGCAAAGGCAGGGAATGAAATCACTAATACTTGATTTGCGTGATAATGGCGGAGGTATACTCAATGAAGCTATCTACATAGCCGATGAATTTCTGGATGGAGACAAACTCATAACCTATACCATAGGCGCCCACACAGGAAGAAAGGATTACAAAAGCAATAAGGAGGGAATCTTCGAAAAGGGAAAACTGGTGGTGCTTATCAATGAGGGCACTGCCTCTGCAAGTGAAGTACTTGCCGGGGCTCTTCAGGATTGGGGACGCGCTGAAATCGTTGGCAGACGATCATTTGGTAAAGGGTTGGTACAGGAACAATACGAGCTGAGCGACGGTTCAGGCCTGAGACTTACTGTAGCACGATACTTTACGCCGGTAGGACGAAGTATCCAACGACCTTACACAGAAGGTACATGGGCTTACTATCACGATATGATAACCAGATTCGAAAGAGGAGAAATGAATTCAGCAGACTCTATTAACCACAAGGGTGAACCTCAGTTTCTTTCCAAGACAGGAAAGGTATTGTATGGAGGAGGCGGAATCACACCGGATGTGTTTGTGGGTGTGGATAACAAATCTTTTGAAAGACCTATTATGAGAGCACGAATTGACGGTAAGATTGACAGATTTGTTTATTACAATTTCCTTAATTACAAAAACGAATTCCGAAAATATAATAATGCCTTCCAGTTTGAAAAGGAGTATTCGACATCTGAACCGGAACTACACCACTTCAAACAATTTCTGGAAAAAGATTCCATTACCCTAAACCTGGCAAATACAAACCAAAAGGTTCAGGCAGCCTCACAGATAAAGATGCTGACAGCAAGGCTTATCTGGGGCACCCAGGGTTACTTCGAAATAAAAAATTATTCAGACTCAACTGTGCTCAAGGCTCTGCAGGTGCTGAAAAAATAGTTCTCCGGGTACCACACCTCGCAAACTATAATAATTAGCTCCCAAAACTATGTAGTAACTTCTGCCTGCATTATGATCTTGTAATCTGCTCACAGGAGCTTCTGTGGAGCCTTTGTAATAGGTGCCATCAACTTCACTCCGAAGTATGTACACATAATATCCCATAAACGAAAAAGCCCCACTTCCGTGAGGCTCTTTTGCGGACCGGACGAGACTCGAACTCGTCTCTACGGTCGTAGAGATGACAGGTCAGCATCAGAAAAACTGTGATACTATATTCTTTTCTCCGCTAATCAACTTCTCAAAGTATTCCTTATTACCCCGTTTGAGTTTCTTCTCCCGAATAAGCATTGCACGCTTGTCAGGCATCTCCTCTAAGTACACCATTACCCACGGCCTTTTGCCGGATGTGTAAGTACTTCTGCCCGAATTATGATCTTGTAATCTGCTCACAGGAGCTTCTGTGGAGCCTTTGTAATAGGTGCCATCAACTTCACTCCGAAGTATGTACACATAATATCCCATAAACGAAAAAACCCCACTTCCGTGAGGCTCTTTTGCGGACCGGACGAGACTCGAACTCGTCTCTACGGTCGTAGAGATGACAGGCCAGCATCAGAAAAACTGTGATACTATATTCTTTTCTCCGCTAATCAACTTCTCAAAGTATTCCTTATTACCCCGTTTGAGTTTCTTCTCCCGAATAAGCATTGCACGCTTGTCAGGCATCTCCTCTAAGTACACCATCACCCACGGCCTTTTGCCGGATGTGTAAGTACTTCTGCCCGAATTATGATCTTGTAATCTGCTCACAGGAGCTTCTGTGGAGCCTTTGTAATAGGTGCCATCAACTTCACTCCGAAGTATGTACACATAATATCCCATAAACGAAAAAACCCCACTTCCGTGAGGCTCTCTTGCGGACCGGACGAGACTCGAACTCGTCTCTACGGTCGTAGAGATGACAGGTCAGCATCAGAAAAACTGTGATACTATATTCTTTTCTCCGCTAATCAACTTCTCAAAGTATTCCTTATTACCCCGTTTGAGTTTCTTCTCCCGAATAAGCATTGCACGCTTGTCAGGCATCTCCTCTAAGTACACCATCACCCACGGCCTTTTGCCGGATGTGTAAGTACTTCTGCCCGAATTATGATCTTGTAATCTGCTCACAGGAGCTTCTGTGGAGCCTTTGTAATAGGTGCCATCAACTTCACTCCGAAGTATGTACACATAATATCCCATAAACGAAAAAACCCCACTTCCGTGAGGCTCTCTTGCGGACCGGACGAGACTCGAACTCGTCTCTACGGTCGTAGAGATGACAGGTCAGCATCAGAAAAACTGTGATACTATATTCTTTTCTCCGCTAATCAACTTCTCAAAGTATTCCTTATTACCCCGTTTGAGTTTCTTCTCCCGAATAAGCATTGCACGCTTGTCAGGCATCTCCTCTAAGTACACCATCACCCACGGCCTTTTGCCGGATGTGTAAGTACTTCTGCCCGAATTATGATCTTGTAATCTGCTCACAGGAGCTTCTGTGGAGCCTTTGTAATAGGTGCCATCAACTTCACTCCGAAGTATGTACACATAATATCCCATAAACGAAAAAACCCCACTTCCGTGAGGCTCTCTTGCGGACCGGACGAGACTCGAACTCGTCTCTACGGTCGTAGAGATGACAGGTCAGCATCAGAAAAACTGTGATACTATATTCTTTTCTCCGCTAATCAACTTCTCAAAGTATTCCTTATTACCCCGTTTGAGTTTCTTCTCCCGAATAAGCATTGCACGCTTGTCAGGCATCTCCTCTAAGTACACCATCACCCACGGCCTTTTGCCGGATGTGTAAGTACTTCTGCCCGAATTATGATCTTGTAATCTGCTCACAGGAGCTTCTGTGGAGCCTTTGTAATAGGTGCCATCAACTTCACTCCGAAGTATGTACACATAATATCCCATAAACGAAAAAACCCCACTTCCGTGAGGCTCTCTTGCGGACCGGACGAGACTCGAACTCGTCTCTACGGTCGTAGAGATGACAGGTCAGCATCAGAAAAACTGTGATACTATATTCTTTTCTCCGCTAATCAACTTCTCAAAGTATTCCTTATTACCCCGTTTGAGTTTCTTCTCCCGAATAAGCATTGCACGCTTGTCAGGCATCTCCTCTAAGTACACCATCACCCACGGCCTTTTGCCGGATGTGTAAGTACTTCTGCCCGAATTATGATCTTGTAATCTGCTCACAGGAGCTTCTGTGGAGCCTTTGTAATAGGTGCCATCAACTTCACTCCGAAGTATGTACACATAATATCCCATAAACGAAAAAACCCCACTTCCGTGAGGCTCTCTTGCGGACCGGACGAGACTCGAACTCGTCTCTACGGTCGTAGAGATGACAGGTCAGCATCAGAAAAACTGTGATACTATATTCTTTTCTCCGCTAATCAACTTCTCAAAGTATTCCTTATTACCCCGTTTGAGTTTCTTCTCCCGAATAAGCATTGCACGCTTGTCAGGCATCTCCTCTAAGTACACCATCACCCACGGCCTTTTGCCGGATGTGTAAGTACTTCTGCCCGAATTATGATCTTGTAATCTGCTCACAGGAGCTTCTGTGGAGCCTTTGTAATAGGTGCCATCAACTTCACTCCGAAGTATGTACACATAATATCCCATAAACGAAAAAACCCCACTTCCGTGAGGCTCTCTTGCGGACCGGACGAGACTCGAACTCGTCTCTACGGTCGTAGAGATGACAGGTCAGCATCAGAAAAACTGTGATACTATATTCTTTTCTCCGCTAATCAACTTCTCAAAGTATTCCTTATTACCCCGTTTGAGTTTCTTCTCCCGAATAAGCATTGCACGCTTGTCAGGCATCTCCTCTAAGTACACCATCACCCACGGCCTTTTGCCGGATGTGTAAGTACTTCTGCCCGAATTATGATCTTGTAATCTGCTCACAGGAGCTTCTGTGGAGCCTTTGTAATAGGTGCCATCAACTTCACTCCGAAGTATGTACACATAATATCCCATAAACGAAAAAACCCCACTTCCGTGAGGCTCTCTTGCGGACCGGACGAGACTCGAACTCGTCTCTACGGTCGTAGAGATGACAGGTCAGCATCAGAAAAACTGTGATACTATATTCTTTTCTCCGCTAATCAACTTCTCAAAGTATTCCTTATTACCCCGTTTGAGTTTCTTCTCCCGAATAAGCATTGCACGCTTGTCAGGCATCTCCTCTAAGTACACCATCACCCACGGCCTTTTGCCGGATGTGTAAGTACTTCTGCCCGAATTATGATCTTGTAATCTGCTCACAGGAGCTTCTGTGGAGCCTTTGTAATAGGTGCCATCAACTTCACTCCGAAGTATGTACACATAATATCCCATAAACGAAAAAACCCCACTTCCGTGAGGCTCTCTTGCGGACCGGACGAGACTCGAACTCGTCTCTACGGTCGTAGAGATGACAGGTCAGCATCAGAAAAACTGTGATACTATATTCTTTTCTCCGCTAATCAACTTCTCAAAGTATTCCTTATTACCCCGTTTGAGTTTCTTCTCCCGAATAAGCATTGCACGCTTGTCAGGCATCTCCTCTAAGTACACCATCACCCACGGCCTTTTGCCGGATGTGTAAGTACTTCTGCCCGAATTATGATCTTGTAATCTGCTCACAGGAGCTTCTGTGGAGCCTTTGTAATAGGTGCCATCAACTTCACTCCGAAGTATGTACACATAATATCCCATAAACGAAAAAACCCCACTTCCGTGAGGCTCTCTTGCGGACCGGACGAGACTCGAACTCGTCTCTACGGTCGTAGAGATGACAGGTCAGCATCAGAAAAACTGTGATACTATATTCTTTTCTCCGCTAATCAACTTCTCAAAGTATTCCTTATTACCCCGTTTGAGTTTCTTCTCCCGAATAAGCATTGCACGCTTGTCAGGCATCTCCTCTAAGTACACCATCACCCACGGCCTTTTGCCGGATGTGTAAGTACTTCTGCCCGAATTATGATCTTGTAATCTGCTCACAGGAGCTTCTGTGGAGCCTTTGTAATAGGTGCCATCAACTTCACTCCGAAGTATGTACACATAATATCCCATAAACGAAAAAACCCCACTTCCGTGAGGCTCTCTTGCGGACCGGACGAGACTCGAACTCGTCTCTACGGTCGTAGAGATGACAGGTCAGCATCAGAAAAACTGTGATACTATATTCTTTTCTCCGCTAATCAACTTCTCAAAGTATTCCTTATTACCCCGTTTGAGTTTCTTCTCCCGAATAAGCATTGCACGCTTGTCAGGCATCTCCTCTAAGTACACCATCACCCACGGCCTTTTGCCGGATGTGTAAGTACTTCTGCCCGAATTATGATCTTGTAATCTGCTCACAGGAGCTTCTGTGGAGCCTTTGTAATAGGTGCCATCAACTTCACTCCGAAGTATGTACACATAATATCCCATAAACGAAAAAACCCCACTTCCGTGAGGCTCTCTTGCGGACCGGACGAGACTCGAACTCGTCTCTACGGTCGTAGAGATGACAGGTCAGCATCAGAAAAACTGTGATACTATATTCTTTTCTCCGCTAATCAACTTCTCAAAGTATTCCTTATTACCCCGTTTGAGTTTCTTCTCCCGAATAAGCATTGCACGCTTGTCAGGCATCTCCTCTAAGTACACCATCACCCACGGCCTTTTGCCGGATGTGTAAGTACTTCTGCCCGAATTATGATCTTGTAATCTGCTCACAGGAGCTTCTGTGGAGCCTTTGTAATAGGTGCCATCAACTTCACTCCGAAGTATGTACACATAATATCCCATAAACGAAAAAACCCCACTTCCGTGAGGCTCTCTTGCGGACCGGACGAGACTCGAACTCGTCTCTACGGTCGTAGAGATGACAGGTCAGCATCAGAAAAACTGTGATACTATATTCTTTTCTCCGCTAATCAACTTCTCAAAGTATTCCTTATTACCCCGTTTGAGTTTCTTCTCCCGAATAAGCATTGCACGCTTGTCAGGCATCTCCTCTAAGTACACCATCACCCACGGCCTTTTGCCGGATGTGTAAGTACTTCTGCCCGAATTATGATCTTGTAATCTGCTCACAGGAGCTTCTGTGGAGCCTTTGTAATAGGTGCCATCAACTTCACTCCGAAGTATGTACACATAATATCCCATAAACGAAAAAACCCCACTTCCGTGAGGCTCTCTTGCGGACCGGACGAGACTCGAACTCGTCTCTACGGTCGTAGAGATGACAGGTCAGCATCAGAAAAACTGTGATACTATATTCTTTTCTCCGCTAATCAACTTCTCAAAGTATTCCTTATTACCCCGTTTGAGTTTCTTCTCCCGAATAAGCATTGCACGCTTGTCAGGCATCTCCTCTAAGTACACCATCACCCACGGCCTTTTGCCGGATGTGTAAGTACTTCTGCCCGAATTATGATCTTGTAATCTGCTCACAGGAGCTTCTGTGGAGCCTTTGTAATAGGTGCCATCAACTTCACTCCGAAGTATGTACACATAATATCCCATAAACGAAAAAACCCCACTTCCGTGAGGCTCTCTTGCGGACCGGACGAGACTCGAACTCGCGACCTCTGCCGTGACAGGGCAGCATTCTAACCAACTGAACTACCGATCCAATATTTCAAATCTTCACCTGCCCCACCCCTCAATCCTTTCAATTTTCGGACGGCGAAGATAATAAAATTTAATTCTGAAAAAAGTATTTTTTAAAGTTCGTCTAAAAAAAAGCATCGTCCCCCGTCGAATGCTATTTTAACATCAAATCAAAAGTCTTTTTCGGAAATTTGAACAAAACAGACAAAAATGAAAAGTACCCGCACCAGCACTAAATCACGACTTTCAAAAGAAACCATTCTCACCTGGTATATGAATGATATTTTGGAGGGCAACGATCCCAAAAATGTCTATTTATTTAGCGGGAGGCATCAGATAAAAGAAAGCGATTTCTACAAGTTCTTCCATAGTTTTGAAGGAATTGAAAATCACTTTTTTGAACTTATCTTTTCAAAGACACTGGATACCCTTTTCAAGTCAGCCAACTATAAGACTTATAACTCCAAAGAACAACTGCTAAGTTGTTATTTCACGTTCTTTGGTAACCTGGCAGCTAACCGGAGTTTTGTGCTCTATATCCTCTCCGGTAATAAATTAGATCATTTCCGAAAACTGAAAAACCTCCACGAAAGGTTCGGGGAGTATATAGATACTCTTGACTTAGATACAATTGACTTCAAACATGATAAAGTCAATAGAATACAACGAAAGGCAATTAACGAAGCAGCATGGTTTCAACTAGTAAGTATTCTCAAATTCTGGTTACAAGATGAGTCTGCCGATTTTGAAAAGACAGATATTTTTATTGAAAAATCTGTTACTGCCGGGTTTGATCTCATCAATACCCAACCCCTGAAAAGCGTCACTGACCTTGGCAAATTTCTCTATAAAGAATTTAATCCGGTTGGGTAGCCAATCCTATGAAAACACTAGACCATATACCTGTTACAAAAGTTTCAAGAGCATCCAAACTTGTACTCACGGGCGCCAAAATCGGAGTCAACTATCTCAATTATTACAAGGATAAAATAATAGACTCAGAACAAAAGGCACGAAAAAAATTACATGAAAATAACGCTTCAGACATCTATGATAGCCTATCTACACTAAAAGGAAGTGCACTCAAGGTGGCTCAAATGCTAAGCATGGATAAGAGTCTGCTGCCACAACAATACGTTGAAAAATTTTCATTATCGCAATTCTCAGTTCCGCCACTATCAGGCCCACTCGTAAACAAAACATTTCAGCGCTATTTTGGCAAACTGCCATCAGAAATGTTCGATGAATTCGAAGAGGAATCGGTAAACGCTGCCAGCATCGGACAGGTGCACCGTGCCAGGAAAGACGGCAAACTCCTGGCCATCAAAATTCAGTATCCGGGAGTGGCTGAAAGTATCAAGTCTGACCTTAAAATGGTAAAGCCTATTGCAATCAGGATGTTCAATCTGCAAGGGAAAGATTCCGACAAATACTTCAATGAAGTTGAAGAGAAATTACTTGAAGAAACTGACTATATTCTGGAAGTAAAAAGAAGTATACAGATAGCAAAGGCCTGTGCACATATTCCTGGCCTCCGATTTCCTAATTACTATCCTCAGTGGTCGTCTCAAAGGATCATCACCATGGACTATATGGAAGGCAAACACCTGTCAGAATTTTCAAAAAAGAATAAAAACAAGCAACTGGCCAACAAGATTGGACAGGCATTATGGGATTTCTATATGTTCCAGATCCACCAGTTGCGCAGTGTACATGCCGACCCGCATCCTGGAAACTTTATTGTTTCAAATGAAGGAGAGCTGATCGCTATTGACTTTGGATGTGTAAAAGAAATTCCTGATGAATTCTACACCCCTTATTTCGAGCTGAGTAACGATGATATACTCAATAACCCCGGAGCATTCAGAGAGAAAATGAAGCAACTTGAGCTTATCAGAGAGGGGGACTCTGCTGATGAAATTAATTTTTTCTCCTCCTTGTTTCGCGAAATGATTTCAACCTTTATGACTCCGCTTAAGCATGACACCTTCGACTTTTCAGACATTTCCTATTTTAACAAGGTGTATGATCTGGCAGATAAGTTTAATACAGAACCCAGGATGAAAAAATTTAACTCCAACCGGGGCTCTAAACACTTCATATATATCAACCGCACCTTCTTTGGTCTTTATTCGCTACTCAATGAATTAAGGGCAAATCATATAAAGATACCTTTCAGTGGCACCTGAAGTAAGAGAAATTACCAGGTGTCGAACAGCGTTAGAAAAGTTATTCTGAAAGGTCTGACGGATTCATCAGTAGCGAATCCATCCTTTCACGGGATTTATTATTGAATATTTTCCTGCCATTTTTCTGCCCTTTCCTTCGGAGTTTTCTCTCCTCCAGTGGCAGGCGCATCTCTGCTCTACAGTTTTCAGAACAACATCCTTCCATTTTCACAGCACATTCAGGACACTGAATAAAGAGCAGATGACAACTCTCATTTGCGCAGTTCACATGCACATCACACGGAGCACCACACTGATGGCAATGGCTTATCACTTCCTCTCCTATCTCCTCACCGAGTCTTGCATCAAACACAAAATTCTTTCCCAGGAACTTATTGGGCAGATGCTCACGCTTTGCCTGCTTTGCGTAATTTATAATTCCGCCATTCAAATGGTACACATTTTTGAATCCATTGTGCAGGAAATAAGCACTGGCTTTCTCGCACCGAATACCGCCAGTGCAATACATAATTATATTTTTATCCTTTTTCTCTTTAAGCATCTCCACCGCCATTGGCAACTGATCCCGGAAAGTTTCTGAAGGCACCTCTATAGCATTCTTAAAGTGGCCGACTTCATACTCATAATGGTTTCGCATATCTACCACCACCGTATCCGGATCCTCTGTCAGTTTATTGAACGTTGCAGCATCCACGTATTTGCCTTTAATACGCATATCAAATGACGGATCTGTGATTCCATCTGCTACGATTTTTTCACGCAATTTTACTTTAAGTACCCAAAAGCTCTTGCCGCCATCATCATACGAAATGTTAAGCATGGTACCCCTTAGTTCGGGGATACTTTCAATTAAGGCTTTGAACTTGTCAAACTTATATTCAGGTACACTCATTTGGGCATTAATGCCCTCCGCGGCTACATATATTCTACCGAATACATTTAATTCAAACAACCGAATATATAATTCATCCCGAAAATCTTCCGGTGCTGAAAGATGCACATACTTATAAAAAGAGAGCGTTACCCGCTTAAACTCCTCTTTCATCAGCCTTGCTCTTAGCTCCTTTTGAGAAATCCTGTTATGTAATACCATCTTGCTACAAAAGTCCACTTTTTTGGGTAAACCTTTTTTGTAATTCGTTTAAATTAAATATAAAACTCCTTTCAAAATCGAGTATTTTCCTATTTCATAAAATTCCGTCATACGGAATAAGACCAGATAACTTTGCTATTATCGATGAACCAATACACCAAAATCATTCTAAATTCGTAGTTAGTAATGTACCAGCCAGTTTATGAAAACAGAAAAAAGACCTCCAATTCTAAAGAGAATCGACTCTCTTGAAAAACTAATTATTTCTATTGTGGCAGGTATTACATGTTATCTGCTCTCCTTCAGATTTTCAGAAACACAATTCATGGACCTGATGATAGGATGGGATGCATTCAGCCTGGTAATGGTATCTCTCAGTTGGGTCACCTTCAAAATAACTACACAACAGGAAATCCGTACTCAGGCTGCCAAGCAGGATCCAAAAAGAACAACAGTTTTTCTTCTGGTATTATTCTCTACATTCGTTAGCGTATATATCATAGTTACAATCATTCTTCAAAAAGGAGCCGGTTTTTCTCTATCATCCTGGAGGCTGCCTGTAGCTATTGCCGGGATGGTACTTTCCTGGTTATTAATCCACACGCTATTTACACTTCGCTATGCTCATATTTATTATGGGAACGATATAGATAACCCCACCAATCACGCCGGCGGGCTGCTATTTCCGGGAAACAGAAAACCGGAATACGACGACTTTTTCTACTTCTCTTTCGTACTGGGAATGACCTTTCAGGTTTCAGACGTGCAGATTACATCACCTCATATTCGGAAACTGGCTACGTGGCATGGCCTGATTTCCTTTGCCTATAACACAATAATTATAGCCCTGGTAATTAATTTAATGGCTGTGTAAAGCAGATCGCAATCTGGCCTACATTTTCTTTCTGAGCTTGTCCATCAGCGTATCCTCTTCCGGAGCCTTCTTTCTTACAAGTTCACTCATCAGATTATTAGGCACGGTAACCGAGAGTATATACTGCTTTAATTTCCATCCGTCAGCCTGCTTTACCAATACACCCGAACCACGGCAAATCTTCATCTGGGTATTCAATAACTCATCGAACCATGCAAGTTTACCCGACTTATCAAAATAGATATGTCTGCCTAATGTGGTGTAACTCCACGCACGCCCCCTGTCAAAGTATGGTTTGGCAAATGCCATAAACTCCTCTTTATTCCAGCGCTCGGTAGCATCTGTACCCGTAAAAATTGCATCGGAAGTATAGAAATCGAAATAAGCCTTGAAATTAGCTTTGGATGCAGCTAAATTGAAAGAGTCCAGAGTCAGGTTAATTACCTTTCTTTCTTCGTCCTGAGAGAGCCCTTTCTTATTTCCAGCTCCATTGTGCGACTGTGAAAATGAAAACATTACAAAAAACAATGCAAACAGGAATACAGACAAATAATAACGGTTCATAGAGTAGGTATTTTGTATAAAAACAGAGATTCAAATTAAGCAGATTTTTTTGATTAATTCAAACATGAATGAAATGAGTCTGATGATAAGTTAAAAACTCACTACACGAGGAACGTGCCACTACTATTTCATATCAATATACAAGGCGGTGCGAGTCTTTTATCACCCCCATTACAAATACACTCTGCACATGGCCTACATTCTCAATTTCGCTTAGCGTGTTTACATGAAAGTCATAATAGCTATTCATATCCTCGCAAATCACTTTCAACAAGAAATCAAACTCACCTGAAATACTGAAACACTCCGCCACCTCAGGCATTTTCTGAATCGCATTTATAAAATGACTACCCGCTTTCTTACCATGTTCCTTCAGTGATACATAACAAATCACGGTAAGCGACTTATTTAGCTTTGATGCATCCAGAAGAGCAATATATTGCTTAATAATGCCTGCCTCCTCCATTCTCTTTATTCGTTCATGTACTGGGGTTGTACTGAGATTGACTTTTTCGGCAATCTCTTTAATCGTAAACCGCGCATTCTTTTCCAAAATGCTGAGAATTGCCAAATCCTTTTCATCTACCAATCCCCTGCTCTGAGACGATTTTTCTTTTGAAAGTGCCATAACTACTGTTTTTCTATACTTTATCCTGTAATCAAAAACAAAATTGCATTTTTATTCTAATTATTTGATATACTTAAGAACATTATTCTTTTTTGGGTAAATTTGCAAATCTTTTTAAATTAAAATTTAATATGTCAACTCAAACAAAAACCCAGATAGACTTTTCACTAAAACATAAGGTGAAAGATATGAGCCTTGCTGAATGGGGCCGCAAAGAAATCAAGTTAGCCGAAGCTGAAATGCCCGGACTGATGGCACTGCGCGAAGAATTCGGAAAAGAGAAACCATTGAAAGGCGCCCGGATCGCAGGATGCCTGCACATGACCATCCAAACAGCGGTACTTATCGAAACACTGGTAGAACTGGGAGCCGAAGTGAGATGGAGTTCCTGCAATATCTTCTCTACCCAGGATCAGGCAGCAGCGGCTATCGCTAAAGCAGGCGTAGCTGTATTTGCCTGGAAGGGACAGACAGTGGAAGAGGCCGACTGGTGCATTGAGCAGACACTTTTCTTTGGAAGCGCAGACCGTCCTCTGAACATGATTCTTGACGATGGTGGAGATCTTACCAATATGGTCTTTGATAAATATCCTGAACTGGTAAAGGGAATCAGAGGGCTTTCTGAAGAGACGACCACCGGCGTGCACCGTCTTTACGAAAGGATGGAACATGGCACACTTCCTATTCCGGCTATCAATGTAAACGACTCAGTGACCAAATCCAAGTTTGATAACAAATACGGCTGCAAGGAAAGCCTGGTAGATGCTATTCGTCGCGCAACTGATGTGATGATGGCAGGAAAGGTGGCAGTAGTAGGTGGATACGGAGATGTGGGTAAAGGATCAGCAGCCAGCTTACGCGGAGCAGGCGCACGTGTTATTGTTACGGAAATAGACCCAATCTGTGCCCTACAGGCCGCTATGGATGGATATGAAGTGAAAAAAATGGCTGATGCGGTTAAGGAGGCAGATATCATTGTAACGGCTTCAGGATGCAGAGACCTGATTACCGGAGCACACTTCAGGCTGATGAAAGACAAAGCAATCGTTTGTAACATCGGCCACTTTGATATTGAAATCGATATGGCCTGGCTGAATGACAATTACGGAGCCACTAAGGATACAATCAAACCTCAGGTAGATAAATACACTATTGATGGCAAGGATGTGATTGTACTGGCAGAAGGAAGGCTGGTAAATCTTGGATGTGCCACAGGACACCCCAGCTTTGTAATGAGTAATTCATTTACTAACCAGACATTGGCACAGATGGAACTCTGGCAACACCACGAGAAGTACGAAAACAAGGTGTACGTACTTCCCAAACATCTGGACGAAAAAGTGGCAAGGTTGCACCTTAAGAAAATAGGGGTAGAATTGGACACCCTGTCCAAAGCACAAAGCGAATACCTGAATATTCCTGTGGAGGGTCCATTCAAGAGCGATAACTACAGATACTAATTATAAAGGTTTGTTTTTAGGAAAGGCCGGTCATAGAACCGGCTTTTTTAGTATCTTAACCCAAACTGGTTTGGTAGTTATAAAGAAAAACGCCGCATAGACATGCGGCGGTTTGTTAAGAACCAGTAAGGTTCTGTAACCCCCAAAGAAAACCCATTTAATATTATTGTTATAGCTTAATCATTTTAACGCTGCTGTACTGGAGTGTGCCATCCAGAGATACGTGCTTAAGCCTGTAGTATGCTTTTCTTCCTGAAATCTTATCAAAGGCTTCATATTGATCCCCTTCCTTAACCGGATCAGGACCAAAGACCAGGGCGACTGTTTTAAAAACTTCGCCGTCTGTACTCCTCTCTACTTCAAAGTAGTTAGTTTCCACTTTGTCATCTGTAGCCCAGTTGATATTCACCTTATGAGCCTTTTCCATCTTCAGCTCAAATCTGGTGATCTGAATGTTTGTATTATCCTGTGCCTGAGCCGGGAAAGCAGCTAAAGCAAATAAAACGATTACTACCCATTGTATTATACTATTCTTTTTCATTGTCGCAATTTTTTAATCTAAAAAACTAGCGGTTACAATGAATATCAGATTTACAACGGTTTTAAATAAAAAGTTGGATTCAGTAAAATGAAGGCAAAGCTTATCCTATTACCATGTCGCCGGTTCTAACTTAAAATATAATCAAGCGCATTTTAGAGGCTGATAGGCCGGTATAAAAACCCGTCTTAAATAAGGAAAGAAGATCCGATTTAAAAGAGTAATAGTAAAGTTTTGGTTCATTCTTATTTTTTATGTTCCGAAATTCTGTTTCTTTCGGTTCTTCTCAGAATGGGGGATCATAACATCAACTTTGAAACGCGAGGTAAGCGATTTTTTAATGTTGATAGTGCAAACTTATAATGCGCATTTGATTTTTGCAATACCGTAAATTTACTGATTTTATCATTTTTTAAATTATCTAATATTTATTCTCTGTTACTAGAAAATATCCTTATCATCGCCTCTTTTAACTCAATTATCCAGCGATTATCTAAACTTATTTTTGAAATATTTCAATATTTCACATAACAATGCCGGATTTTGTACTATTCCTGTCAATATTTCACCTAACCTCATTTTTTAGAAAATAAGATATTCAAAAATCTGCACGCTGGACCTACCAGCTATCAATATTTTAAAAATATAATCACTTATATAACACTTTATATTCACAATGTGCTATTAATAATTGATTATCAGATAATTATTGTACTCATTGTAAGATACTATACCGTTGGTAACCATTCCTTATAATAATTCCGGATTAGTAACCAATCTAATGAATTATATTATATGTTTTATTGTAGAAGAAATTTATATCTATGTGATAATCAGTATTGTTACAGTATTTATTATATGCTATCATATTTAGTGGACTTAAATCGGGCATTTGTACACAGAAATACTAATAAAGTTGGGACTAAAAAATAGCCCCTCGGAATAGACAAAGTGAATTACCTTTAGAAAATGAAAAGAATCCTCCTGGTTATCGCCTCCACTTTCGTCATTATGTCATGCACCCCACCCCGCTCCCTGGAGTATAAAACCTATCATAATTTTGCTATCAGAAGTCTCGGTTTTAACAAGACTACAGTGGCTCTGGATCTGGAATACTACAACCCTAACAATTATGGGCTACAACTGAAGAATTCTGACCTGGATATTTTTATAAATGGGACCTTGTTTGGGCATAGTACTTCGGACACCCTGATTAACATTCCCAGAAGGGGCACTTTTATCCTACCGGTAACCTTTGATCTGGATATGAAAAATGCTTTTAAAAATGCTTTCAATGCACTTTCCGGTAAAGAAGTGAGCATCAGGCTGGCCGGAAAAATCAAGGTAGGGAAGGGAAATGTATTCATGTATTTCCCTGTAAAATATGAAACTAAAGAGAAATTTTCATTGTTTTAGCGCTATGCAGGTATCAGAAACTGTCTTAGCCTGTCGTCTGAAACGACAATAGAACCCCAAAGAAACTTTTAGTCTCCGCAAGAGCATACAAAAAAATAAGGCCAAATTTTGAAGAACATACGCATCCGGAATATTAAAATGGCTATTTGTGGATAGCCTTAACCTCTATCCAGCTTTCGTAGGGATGAAACATATCACAGATCGGCCCCAGCACCTCCCTACATTCTTTAATTTTGGTAAAAGTGGCTTTTACATGGTCGCCATCCTGGAATCCGGCCATTATTTTAATATTACAAACATTAAAATCTTTATGCTGTACTCGCAGATAGGTACCTGTACAATCCACTACTACCATAGCCTCCCTGGTACCGGAAAAATCATCCTTTTTGCACCCGGAAAACACCAGTAAGAGAGAAAACAATATGGGAATGTATAATGATTTCATAGTTGAGCGATTTAACGAATTGCTTCAGGCTATAAACCATATCACTTAGCTGTTATTTATCCCTTTTCTTTTCTGGTTTCCTCTTTATTGGTCAGATGCTGACAGGTTTTGGGAAGTCGCTTATATGCTTCAGGCTCGGCTTTAACATCATCTGCATCGTAGCCAAGGTTTGCTAAAGCAGTCTTTATGTTTTCTATGTTAGTACGCCCGGGTACCCACGAAACTGTTACCGTATGCCTTCTGTAATTCACATTAGAACTAAGCACCCCGTACTCTCTGGCAAGAAATTTTTCAATCCGATCCTTGCATGCCTCATCTTGTGCATTTGGTACAGATATCACAGCCTTTACAGGCTTTTGAGCCACTACAGCTGAGGGTACTGAAAATACTATGGACGTCAATAAACAAAGAATAAAAGCTTTCATAAGTGTACTTAACTTAGTCTATACGAATTTACCCCATTCAGCAGGATTTTCCCGCCAGTTTAACAAGGCTTTTTCATCATCTTCGGTAATTACCTGCTGTTCAAGGGCAAGATGGATCAATGATGAATAGTCTGTCAGGGAAATCAGTTTGATTCCTGATGCCTTAAAAGCATCTGCGGCCACTCCAAATCCATAGGTAAAAATGGAGACCATACCTTCCACTTTCAGCCCTGCATTTCTCAATGCTTCTGCAGCTTCCAGACTGCTTTTACCTGTAGAAACCAGATCCTCAATAAGCACTACAGACTTTCCTTCCTCATAAAATCCTTCAATCTGATTGCCCAGCCCGTGGTCTTTCGGTTTGGATCTTACATAAATAAAAGGCAATTTAAGCTGGTCAGAAACCATCGCTCCCCAGGGGATACCCGCTGTAGCTACTCCGGCAATCATTTCGGCCTCAGGAAAGGATGTAAACACTTCATTGCATAATTCCGATTTAATAAATTCCCGAATATACGGGAACGAAAGTGATTTTCTGTTATCACAATATATGGGGCTCTTCCAACCACTTGCCCAGGTAAATGGGTTGTCAGGGCTTAGTTTGATTGCATTTATCTGTAATAATTTTTGCGCAACTGCCTTTTTATTTGTCATTTTGCGAAGGTAACATATCAGATGAGCAACATAAAAATTTACTTCGACGACCGTATTCTCGAACTGACTGGCGACAGTGCAGAACCCACTCCTCTAACCCATCAGCGGTTTTTTCATAACCCCAGTCCTCAGCTGCTCAGCGAGATAATTGGCAATTTGGAAAGTGGCAGCTACAACCATGTTCTTTTATCGGGGAGGCAAACTCTCTTTTCTGAGATATGTGCACACTTCCGCCGGATTACAGCCGGTGGCGGTATTATCTTCAACAGCAGGGATGAATTATTAATCATGTACAGAAGAGGAAAATGGGATTTGCCCAAAGGAAAACAGGACGAAGGTGAGTCTGATGTGGAGTGTGCGCTGCGGGAGTGCACTGAGGAAACAGGGCTGAAGAACCTCTCGGTGATTCGTTCGTTTGGCATTACTTTTCACACGTATAGCGGAAAGCGTAGTGCGATTTTTAAGGAGACGAAATGGTTCTTAATGAAGTGGGCAGGAGACGAGCCTCTGATACCCCAAACTGAAGAAGATATTACCGAATTGAGATGGGTTTCCGTTTTCGATTTGCCGGATTATATGGATCAAACCTATGGTTCCATCAGAGAAATACTCCAGAAGATACACGAATCAGTATAAGGGTTATTATCTCTTCCGATGATCTCTCACAGCCACAGTGAGCCTTCCGGCACATGTAAGTTCGTTTTGTTCATTTACGATTCTTACTTCCCATATATGAGTTGTCTTACCCAACCGAAGGGGCCTTGCTGTTGCCACAACCCTACCCTTGGTAACACTTTTCAGATGGCTGGCATTAATCTCTATTCCCACGCACATCTGTCTGCTCACATCGATCACTAGAGCTGAAGCAATACTGCCAACTGTCTCAATCAATACACAATTCGCACCGCCATGAAGAAATCCGTATGGCTGTGCGGTCTTAGGTAAAACGGGCATCGACATGGAAAGAAAATCTTCTCCTACTTCCTCTATTCTCAATTCCAGGAACTCTGCCATCGTATTGGCCATGACAGGCTCTAACTGTTCTTTCTTTATGTCCTTATGAAACCAAATCATAATATCATTTAAAGGTTTGGATACAGTGTCTTATTAACTGCCTCAGGCAGAAATTGGGATACTACTCCACCATTTCTGTACACATCCCTGATCAGGGTACTTGCCACCGACATATATTTGGGAAGACAGGTAAGAAAAATAGTTTCAATTCCCTCCCCTATGCTTCTGTTCATGTCTGCAATAGCCTTCTCATACTCAAAGTCATTCACATACCTTATCCCTCTCAGGATATAGCTGGCATCCACCCTTTTGCAGCAATCGACTGTGAGTCCGTCGTATGCCATCACCTCTACCTTGGGGTTATCCTTGTAAATTTCCCTTATCCACTCCACCCTTTGTTCTTCAGAAAACAGAGTAGTCTTGCTGAAGTTTCTACCGATACCAATTACCAATTTATCGAACATGGGTAATGCACGGTTAATGATATCCACATGACCCAACGTTACAGGATCAAAGGTGCCGGGGAAAAGGCAGATGTTATTCGCCATTTTTAGCAGGTTTAGTTTAAAGTAGCACTGCGGTTGCTCAGAAGGAATAATACAGCCATTCTCACTGCAACTCCATTCTCCACTTGTTGCAAAATAATGGATTGATCTGAATCTGCCGCATCTGAGCTTAATTCAACACCTCTGTTAATTGGCCCGGGATGCAATATGGTAATCTTTTTATTGAGGCTATCCAGCAGTTTCTTATTTACACCATAACTCATGCTGTATTCGCGAAGCGACGAAAACAAGACTTGATTCTGACGTTCAAGCTGAATTCTCAGAATATTGGCTACATCACACCATTCAAGGGCTTTTTTCAGATTGTACTCTACCCTTACATCAAATGCCTGTTGAATATGCTTAGGAATCAGCGTAGGCGGGCCGGCTACCATTACCTCTGCACCAGCTTTTTTTAGAAGATACATATTACTCATGGCTACTCTTGAGTGAAGTATATCGCCTACTATAGTCACCTTAGTACCTTCAAGTGTGCCATGGTTTTCGAGAATTGAAAATGCATCCAGCAATGCCTGGGTAGGATGTTCATTTATTCCATCGCCTGCATTTACAATTGAAACGGGAATATGCTTAGCGAGAAAATGGGGTGCCCCGGTAGCGCTGTGTCGCATGACCACCATGTCAATCTTCATGGAAAGAATATTGTTCACAGTATCCAGCAGCGTTTCTCCCTTTGATACCGAAGATCCTGAAGCAGTGAAGTTTAGCACGTCGGCACTCAGCCGTTTTTCGGCAAGCTCAAACGAAATCCGAGTCCTCGTACTGTTTTCGAAAAAGAGATTGACAATTGTAGTATCACGCAGGGAGGGCACCTTCTTAATGGGCCTTTGTAATACCTCTTTGAATTGTTTTGCAGTGGATAAAATAAGCTGGATATCGCCTATTGTCAGATCTTTAATGCCAAGTAAATGGTTGGTAGAAAGTTGCATTAAAAGTCAAAGCTAAATAAAAAAAATTTTATCCCGCCAAAATGCTTTCTCACTGAAGGTCTTCCTCAAAATTTTCACTCACTTTTGTCACTTTCACTACATTGGTAGGCAGATGTTGGTTCACGGGTGTGCTTCCGGTGTTCACGACCACATCGCCAAGTTTCAGGTATCCACGCTCTCTCAGAATATTAATCTGATCAAAGAAAATTGCGTCAAGGCTCTCTTCTTCATCATAGAAAAAACCACGTGTACCCCAGGAAAGGCTTAACTGATTTATAAGGCTCTTTTCTTTACTAAAAACATACAAAGGCGACTTAGGCCTGTAACTGCTTAGCATAAATCCGGTATATCCGCTTTGTGTCATCCCGATTAATGCATCGGCTCTGAGATCCTGAGCAAGTTTACAGGCACTGTAACAAATTGCATCGCTGAGGAAAGAGGGTGAATGGGGCTGCGGTGAAAGTATTTCCTCCCTATTATAATCGTATGAAGTCTTCTCAATCTCCATAATAATCTTGGTCATAGTCTGTACTACGAGAGTCGGATGATGCCCCATCGCTGTTTCTCCACTCAGCATCACTGCATCTGCTCCTTCGAGTACGGCATTCGCCACATCTGTAATCTCGCTACGGTTAGGCTTAATGCGCTCCATCATACTCTCCATCATCTGGGTGGCCACAATCACAGGTTTAGCCCTATGCATGCACTTACGAATGATATCTTTTTGGATAAGGGGTACCTTCTCTACCGGAAGTTCCACACCAAGGTCACCCCGGGCGATCATTATCCCGTCGCTTTCCAATATAATTTCCCTGATATTTTCAAGAGCTTCCGGTTTTTCTATTTTAGCTATCACCTTGCTCATGCAACTATTCTTCTGAAGAATATCCTTGAGTTGCAGGATATCCTCTACTCTCCTGACAAAAGAAAGCGCAATCCAATCTACCTTTCTCGAAATAATAAAATTGAGATCTTCCAGATCTTTTTTAGTTAATGCGGGAAGCGAAATTTTTGTATCCGGCAGGTTCACTCCCTTTTTTGACGACAACACTCCACCCATAACCACCTCCACTTCTACATCATTATCCGGCATTACTCTTACTACCCTAACCTCAAGTTTGCCATCATCAATTAATATAGTGTTACCCGGTACCACATCTTTGTGTAAATCAGGATAACTCACATAAATTCTTTCTTTTGTACCGATACATTTGTTATTGGTAAATACCAGTTTCTCGCCCGGCACCACCTGCATCGCATTGTTTTCTATTTCACCCACCCTCAGTTTAGGCCCCTGTAAATCTGCAATGATGGCTATGTTGTATGGTAGCGTATCATTAATCTTCTTAACGATATCGATGATGCGTCCTTTGTCCTCATGTGTTCCATGAGAGAAGTTCAACCGAAACACGTTCGCTCCTGACTTCACTAACTCTACCATTGCTTCGTAATTATCGCACGAAGGGCCAATAGTTGCTACAATTTTCGTTCTCTTCAGCGAATGATCAAACCCCGCTTTGTTGTCCATCTCCCTGTGGAGATATTTCTTAATATTTTTCGACATGTTCTTTTCTTAATTGGAATAATCAGCTCGCCAGAATCTTTACAATCTTCAACCATTCATCGCTGACGGTCTGTTTCTGCTTTACTGCTTTTTCCAGAGGAATATAATGCATACTATTATTAAGTATGCCTACAAATACATTATAACGCCCTTCGAGAAGGCACTCTACGGCGGAATAGCCCATACGGCTTGCAATCAGCCTGTCCAGACAGGTAGGTGCCCCCCCTCTCTGGATATGACCTAAGATGCACACCCTCACTTCCTGTTCGGGAATATTTTCGGTAATGACTTTTGATAGTTCAACCGCCCCGTACGTTCCCCCTTCGGCAACTACTATTATATTAACCAGCTTCTTTCTACGCTGCTTTTCCTGAAGGGAAGCCATGATTTCATTGATATCACTTTTCTTTTCAGGTATCAGAATATTTTCCGCACCGGTCGCAATGCCACTATGCAAGGCTATATAACCAGAATCTCTCCCCATCACTTCAATTACAAAGAGCCGGTCATGTGCGTCAGCTGTATCTCTCAACCTGTCTATTGCCTGTACAGCAGTATTCACGGCAGTATCAAAACCGATGGTGAAGTCTGTACCATCAATATCCTTATCAATAGTTCCCGGTAACCCAATACAGGGTATATCAAACTCACTGCTGAAAAGTTGTGCACCCCGAAAAGTACCGTCACCACCAATCGCAATCAGTCCGCCAATACCAATTTTCCTGAGATTATCATAGGCTTTTTGCCTTCCTTCTTTGGTATGAAACTCCTTACATCTGGCTGTTTTCAGAATGGTGCCACCCCGCTGGATGATGTTTGCCACACTCTTACTTTCCATTTTGAAGATATCGCCTTCTACCAAACCGGCATATCCTCTCATAATACCATAAACTTCCAGCCCGTAATAAATTCCGGTGCGGACTACTGCTCTGATGGCAGCATTCATACCGGGTGAATCTCCTCCAGATGTCAGGACAGCTATTTTCGTGATTTTCTGTGTCAAAGTACTATGTTTGGTTTTTCAAGCTCAAAAAATTGCAAGGCGCAAAACTACAATAAAATTGAATTACTGAAATTTACAACCTCTATACCGTATCCTCGACTCTCTATGCCGGCTCCCAGCCACTTTGCTAAATGCAAGTAACGCTGTCATATTATTCATGCAGCCATCCATTTCAAAATTTGATACCTATTTTCCTGTAAACAAAACTCATTAACCACATAGGCCCTATCAGCAAAAACTGAAGGTCTTTGAGAAAAGAAGGCTTCTTCCCCTCCACCCCATGCCCGTAAAACTGACCAATCCATGCCACCACAAAAACAATAGCACAAATAATCCACAAAGGCCACGACATGCTACTTTCCCACAAGTAACAAATCCCCAGACAAAGGATTGCAAATATCAGCATCCCGATACCTAAGGAAAATGATAACCGGAAATAATACACTGCCAGGAAAAGCAAGGCGAAGTAAGCAAGATTCAGATTAGTACCTATTTTTACCGAATATAAAAAGCCAATAATGGATAAAAAAATAGAGGGCACACAAATCCAGTGTATTAACTTATTGACAGGATTCTGATGGCTTTGTCCATATTCACTCAGCCATTGCTCAGTAGATTTCATAATTTCTCTGATTTATCTACTGCTAAAGTTAACATTTTCAATCCAGCCGAAAGATATTTCGTCTAAAAGGACAGGCATAAAACCACAATTGGCCATTTGTGGCAACCTTCAAATAATTATCATATTTTTTCTGTAAATTTTTCATCGCTTTACTGCAACTCAATAAAAGTAATGCCCACTATTTCGTAACTTTGCGCGCCTGTCAATTTGACTTAAACTGAATTAATTGCACGTCGTTTGACAGTCATTTTTAGAAATTTAATCAATCAAAATATTTTATGCCAGGTATATTATCCCTGTTGTTTGGTGGTGATAAGAGTCAGAAGGACGTTAAAAAATTAATGCCCCTAGTAACAAAGACGAACACATTTTTCGAAGAATATAAGAATTTGTCCAACGATGATCTTCGTGGAAAAACAATTGACTTCAGAAATAGGATCAAGCAACATACCGCCACAATTGACAAGCAAATAGAAGAGAGACAATCACAGGTTGATCTGATGGACTCCGCTGATATTTCGGGTCGTGATGCGCTTTATCAGGAAATAGACAGCATGAAAAAAGACAGGGATAAAGAAATTGAGAAGGCGCTAATGGATATCCTGCCCGAGGCATTTGCTGTGGTAAAAGAGACTGCCAGAAGATTTACGGAAAACACAGAAATGACGTCAGGAGCTACAGAGCTCGACAGAACATTGAGTGTTACAAAACCATACATTACTATCGATGGCGACAAATCTATCTATCAGAACCACTGGTTAGCCGGAGGGAACCGCATCACCTGGAACATGGTGCACTACGATGTGCAACTGATAGGGGGTATCGTATTACATCAGGGAAAGATTGCCGAGATGGCTACCGGTGAAGGTAAGACTCTCGTTTCAACATTACCTGCATACCTCAACGCACTTGCCGGACTTGGCGTACACATAGTTACGGTCAACGATTACCTGGCACGAAGAGATAGTGAATGGAACGGACCAATCTTTGAATGGCTTGGCCTTACGGTAGATTGTATCGACAAGCATCAGCCTAACTCGCCTGAAAGAAGAAAAGCTTACCAAAGCGATATTATTTACGGTACTAATAACGAATTTGGATTCGACTACCTCCGCGATAACATGGTACACAGTCCGGAGGAAATGGTGCAGGCCAAACACCACTTTGCTATGGTGGATGAGGTCGATAGCGTATTGATTGACGATGCCCGTACACCACTCATTATTTCAGGGCCAATCCCCCAGGGCGATAAACAGGAATTTGACCTGCTCAAACCCAGGGTGGAAAAAATCGTCGAAGCACAACGTAAGGTAACGGGACAATTCCTGATAGAAGCTAAAAAGAAAATCGCAGAAGGAAACGATGATTCCAAGGAAGGAGGCGGTGGTTTGGCACTCTTCAGATCGCACAGAGGATTGCCGAAAAACAATGCGCTGATTAAATTCCTGAGCGAACCGGGAATGAAAGTAAAACTGCAAAAGACAGAAAACTTCTATCTGGCAGATCAGCAAAAGAATATGCACATTGTCGATAATGAACTCTTCTTCGTGATCGATGAAAAGAACAACTCCGTGCAGCTCACTGATAAGGGAATAGCCCTCATAACCAAAAGTGGTGAAGACCCCGAGTTCTTTATCATGCCCGACATAGGTGTAAAACTGGCTGAGATAGAAAAAAGTGAGTTGACAGCTGAACAAAAGCTCGAGAAGAAAGAAACACTGCTGAATGACTATAGTGTAAAAGCCGAACGTATCCATACCATTCAGCAATTGCTTAAAGCCTACACCCTGTTTGAAAGGGATGATGAATACGTAGTTATTGACGGCCAGGTAAAAATAGTGGACGAGCAGACCGGCCGAATTATGGAAGGCAGGCGTTATTCAGACGGACTACATCAGGCAATTGAAGCAAAAGAAAACGTAAAAATTGAAAGCGCTACTCAAACCTACGCCACCATCACACTGCAGAACTACTTCAGGATGTATCATAAGCTCGCAGGGATGACGGGTACTGCCGAAACCGAAGCCGGTGAATTTTGGGACATTTACAAGCTGGATGTAGTTTCAATACCGACTAACGTACCGGTTATACGTAAAGACAGCCAGGATCTGGTGTACAAAACAAAAAGAGAAAAGTTCAAAGCGGTAATTGACGAAGTGGAAGCCCTAACCAAGGCTGGAAGGCCTGTGCTCGTAGGTACTACTTCAGTGGAAGTAAGTGAACTGCTCAGCCGCATGATGAAGCAAAAGCATATTGAGCACAATGTGCTTAATGCCAAGCAGCATGCCAAAGAAGCGCAGATAGTAGCAGAAGCAGGCCTTGCAGGAGCTGTAACAATCGCAACGAATATGGCTGGTAGAGGTACAGATATTAAACTTGGAGAGGGAGTTAAAGAAGCCGGAGGGCTTGCGATCATAGGTACTGAACGGCATGAAAGCCGCCGTGTGGACAGACAGTTGAGAGGTCGTGCCGGTCGCCAGGGCGACCCGGGTTCTTCTCAGTTCTACGTATCTCTGGAAGATGACCTGATGCGTATGTTTGGAAGTGAGCGGATAGCATCACTCATGGACAGAATGGGATATAAAGAGGGGGAAGTGATTCAGCATAACATGATCTCGAAGAGCATTGAGCGTGCACAGAAGAAAGTTGAGGAAAACAACTTTGGCATTCGTAAACGGTTGTTGGAATACGACGATGTGATGAACAAGCAGCGAAACGTGATTTATGGAAAACGTAATCACGCGCTATTTGGAGAACGGCTTGCTCTCGATCTGGATAATGCATTCTACTCTGTTTCGGACGGGCTTATCGCAGCATTTAAGGAAATGGATAATTACGAGGAGTTCAAACTGTCTGTGATTCTGAACTTCGGTGTGGATACCAGCATCACTGCTGATGAATTAGAAAATGAAAATGCTGCCGCCCTTACTAATAAGCTCTATTACGAAGCAAAGAACCATTACAATACCAAGAATAAAAACCTTGCACAGCAAACGTTACCTGTCATAAAAAATATCCGTAAAGAACAAAGTGCATCCATCATAAATGTGGCAGTACCTTTTACAGATGGAAAAAGAGGGATGAACATTATTGCACATCTGGACAAGACAATCAATACAGACGGTGCAGAGTTGATTAATGCGCTTGAAAGAAACGTGACGCTTGCTCTTATTGATGACTCGTGGAAAGAGCACCTAAGGGCTATGGATGACCTTCGCCACAGTGTCCAGTCGACAGCAGGCTACGAACAAAAAGACCCACTTATTATTTACAAAATCGAAGCATTCTCAGCATTCAAACAAATGAATGACAGTGTAAATAAAGATATTGTAAGTTTCCTCACACACTGCCAAATCCCGGTAGAACAGGCAAGACCCAGCTCAGTACTTGACGAAAAGAGAAGAAAGACAGATATGAGCAAGCTTCAACAGCGCAAAGAGGCCTTCGCTGAATCGCATGGCAACCAGCAATTGATGAACAATGAAAACGAATACCATGATCCTTCAGAAGCCGCACGGCATGAGCCTGTCATCGCAGAGCCTAAGATAGGAAGAAACGAACTGTGCCCGTGTGGAAGTGGTAAAAAATACAAACACTGTCACGGTAAAGCATAAAAATTTATCAATAGCCAATCAGACACTATTTACGCCGGATAAGATTCAGTCCGGGTAAGATTGATGCTGCATAACAAATCGGAGATCCGTGGGCTATCCGGAAAATTTACCTGAGATATCAGAAGTTGTACAAAAACCTGCGTCAGAATAAACATTATCTCTTAAATTTACAAATCCACTTGATTTTAAATCAAAGTGTAAGAAACATTTTTAAACAATTAAATTTTATTCTATGTCAAAGATGATCACGGCATATTGTATGAAAACCAAGGAAAAAAATGTACCAATGCAGGATGCAGTTATCACCAAAACTTCCAGAGGTGGTTACATGGCGCAGGGACATGATGGAAAGGGAAATAAAATGACTACTATGCTTAGCGAAGCAAAGGCCCTCGAAGCTATCAAAGACGGAGTAGCTAAGAAGGGCTGGTAAGTAATTCTGTATTGGAATAATAGTCGGTTACCTATCGGTGCCAATTATTATCGCCTGTATTCACCGGCTGTTATTCCATCCCAAGTTGGGTTAACTCTTTTTTTGTTTAGCGTAAACCTTTTCAATGGAAGGCTCCTCTGAAATTGTCTTCCACCCGCCTTTTACAACCCTTATTTGATGTATCCCATGCTTCTTAAGCAGAGAAGCTGCTGTAATTGAGTCTGCATTATTTTTCCCATACAAATAAATTGTGCCTCCTTCGTCCAGTCCTGCAATCTGTGCCACATCTGAAAGTTCTTTTAAGGGAATCGATGTGGAGCCAGCCAGGTGCACAGTTTCAAAATCAGAGGCATCTCTAAGGTCAGCTAATATGATGTGATCATCAAATTTCATATCCAGTCCCAACTCTTCTCCATCCACGTCAATAATCATATCTATCTCTTTCTGGTGATCCCAATTCCAGTTCTCCGCTTCAAAGAAAGAAAGTTGTAAACCTTCTCTTATCGTCGCTATCTGCGCTTTCAACAGGGGAAGTTGCTTTGCAGGCACTATAAAAACTATTTTGTCACCGGAGTTGAAAAATACTCCAAGTAAATGACTCACTTGATCCAACTCGAAAAAAATACTTCCGGGCAGGAACCCGGAAGTAAATTCTTCCTGACTTCTAAGGTCTATCAAAACATTTTCATTGCTTAGAGAATCACGGAATTCTTCAATACACAAACTGGTCATCTTCTTATCCCACCAGATTGTTTACGAAGTTCATAATCCCGTCGATCCTTTCCTGGTTAACAGCGTAGAAAATAAACTTACCATCACGCACTGTGGTAACCACATCAGCTTTACGAAGAATAGCTAAATGTTGAGAAGCAACTGACTGTTCAAGCCTCAATTTCACATAGAGGTCAGTAACAGAAATTCTTTTGTGTTCGTAAATGGTTTGGATAATCTGCTGTCTTAAACGGTGGTTCACAGCACGCAATACAAGTGCTGCTTTCTTAATCTTCAGGTAATCGCTTTCTTTCAATGGACCTTCAGAGTCGACCGCATGGTGCGGTGCCATTAGTGTATCATAGTTCATACTTGTAGGATTTTCTTTAAAATACTGGTTGTGTTTTCAAATAGATAGGTAACAAAGATAAGATATTTGATCCTAGAGATTAAACAATAAAATATTAAAATCTTGTCATACACCTTTAGGAGTAGTAGTAAAAGCCTCCTTAAGATAATTAGGTAGCAAACCGGCGGCATCAACTGATTCACCTGAATGGTATTTATGAAGTACGAGCTGCAGAAAAGCCTGCGATGAAATAGATTCTACAAATATGGATTCACTACCCGGGGCTCCAACACTCAACTCCGCCTCCTCCTGTCTCAGGCCTGTAAAACATTGATTTTCCTGAATTTCAGGAAACCTGTCTTCTTTCAAATTAATCAATCCTTCGGGATGAATAAGTTCTCCCCTCTCAGAATATATACCATAATAAAACTCCTGCTGCCTTGCATGAATAACCGGCACCCAGGATATTTCCCGATATTGTGTTTGCTCCATCACAGTATGTACAATAAGTTCCAGCATACTGCATCCCACAATCGGAATACCAAGGGCAAAAGAAAGCCCTTTAGCTGCTGCAATCCCAATACGGATTCCTGTATAGCTACCAGGACCGGTGATAGTACCAATCAGCGTGATGTCTCCAGGTCTTAGATTGTTATTCCTCAATAATTGTTGAATACCCTTATGAAGAAAGGAACTGTGCTCTTTTGGATTGTAATTATGCAGGACTTCTATCAGATGGTCATCTGATGCCAATGCAATTATAGCCTCGCCCAATGCTGTATGAATCAATAATGTCTTTCGCATCTTTTCAAATTACTTTCGATTTCCTTTAGTGTGATCATTCATGCCGGCCCAGTCGCTCAAGAAGTTGCTCCACATTTTCTACACCTATCTGTCTCTCCCACTCAAAAGGCCCCAGTGGATAATTTGTGCCTAGTTTCATTGCTTTATCTATTTCTTCTCTGGTACTTACCCCTTCTTTAAGTGCAATCCTTGCTTCTAAAATAATATTACAAATCACGGTAGCCGACACCAGGCCCGGCACATCACCAACAAAAACAAGTTGCCTGCCCAGAATGGCAGCCGCCTTTTTTGCTCTTTCATCTACCGCTCCTGCTACCTCCCACAGGCCTCTTCTTAGGAATCCGGGCCAGGCATTCAACCTAAAAAAATTTTTCGGAAGCGAGAGCTCCTCCGATGTTCTTGCTACCTCATTCAGAAATACCGGCTGGTCATTAAAATCAATGCGGTGAATATCTTCGTAGGCCACATTCAGAAAAAAAAAGGCATCAAACCCGGAAGACGTACGAAACCCTTTGAGAGAATGAATTCTGTACAGATCATTTGTAAGTGCCAGACTGTCTTCTGCAATCTCACTGAACTGTGTATCACTGGCACAAATCAAAATGCTCATTATTTCTTTTTTGCAAAAATAAGTTTGTTAAATGAATGATACTTTTGCACATCATTAATATTCAAATACACTTTTCATTATGAACAAAGAAATCATTAACAGCAATCAGGCCCCTGCTCCAATCGGACCTTATAACCAGGCAGTAAAAGCAGGTAATCTTTTATTCCTTTCAGGTCAGGTTTGTATGGATCCCGAGACTGGTGAACTGAAAAACAGCAGTGTAGCTGAGGAAACTGCACAGGTGATGAAAAATCTGGACACTGTACTCAAAGCAGCAGGAGCTACGTTTGAAAACGTTGTGAAGACCTCAATTTTCCTCACTGATATGAGCCTTTTCGCCACAGTTAATGAGGAATATGGAAAGCACTTTCAGCGAGACTACCCTGCTCGCGAAACGGTTGCCGTGAAGGCTTTGCCACGTAATGTGAATGTAGAAATCAGTATGATTGCCAGTGTGTAAGCTACATCTTTAAGAATTGGGAAAGTTAGTTATTATAACAGCCGGTGCACATCCTGTGCTTGCTGCAACCCTGCAGGAGAAAGGATACACTGTCAGAACTGCTGAAAGTATAACCTATGAAGAATTAGCCGGTTGTATTGGTGAAGCAACAGGATTGATTGTCACTACCCGACTGAAGATCGATCAAAAGATTCTCCTGAAGGCTTCCAAACTTCAATGGATTGGGCGTCTGGGCAGCGGCATGGAGCTGATAGATGTTGCCTTTGCCGAATCAAAGGGTATTCGCTGTGTGAGCAGTCCTGAAGGGAACCGTAAAGCGGTGGCAGAACACACCATGGGGTTATTGCTTAACCTCTCAAAAAGGATTACCAGTAGCTATCTGGAAGTGAAAGAAGGTAAATGGATCAGAGATGCCAATCGCGGTTTTGAACTGGAAGGCAAGACTATCGGAATAATTGGTTATGGCAATACCGGAAGTACATTCGCCTCGTTGCTTTCATCATTTGAAGTGACTGTTTTGGCAAATGATAAATATAAATTTGGCTTTGGAAACGGATACATCAAAGAAGCCAATCCCGAACAGATTGGCAGATACTGTGACGTCATTAGCCTGCATCTTCCGCTGACCGAAGAGACACTCCACTATGCAAATGATGCATTCTTCAATTTACTGGAACGAAAACCCATTTTCCTCTCCACCTGCCGGGGAAAGGTAACCGACACCGCTGCGCTGATCAGGGCACTTGAAAACGGTAAGATTTCCGGGGCGGGGCTCGATGTACTGGAAAACGAAAGGCCCGAAAGCAGAAGTGAAACGGACAAACAACAACTAAAGCTGCTCACTCAACGACACGACACCATCATTACGCCGCATATAGCCGGCTACAGCCATGAAGCTCTGTACAAAATGGCCACAGTGTTACTCGAAAAACTGGAATTGTAGTTTTTTCCAATTATTTTATTATATTTGTGAACATACAACGCTTTGAATAGTACAGAGCGTTGTATTTTTTTTACTTCAGTCAGAACTGAAACCCGAAAAATGAAGTACAGAAACGAATTTCATCGAAAAGAGCCGCTGGACTCATTCCGAGTCCTGAGGCACTTCTGTACCCGGTACTGACACTTTCCATACTTTATTTTACATTCTTTTACTTTAAACATTAAAGCCATGACACAGATAAGTTATGTAACACAAGAGACTTTTGAAGAAATGCAGAAGGAGCTACAAAAAATGAAGGCAGTAGATCGTCTCGCTGTATCAAAAGCTATTGCTGAAGCAAGAGAGAAAGGAGACTTGAAAGAAAATGCAGAATATGATGCTGCCAAAGAAGCTCAGGGTATCCTGGAAGCCAAGATAAAACAATTGGAGGGCACCATCGCGAACTCTAAAATAGTAGATGCAAGCACGCTGGATACAAGCCGCGTTTCTATACTGACACACGTCACAGTAACCAATATGAACACCAAGAAACAGATTACCTATCAGATTGTTTCTGAAAAAGAAGCAGACCTGAAATTAAGAAAGATCTCTGCAAGTTCTCCGGTGGGTTCAGGCCTTCTGGGCAAGGTTGTAGGCGAGGTCGCAGAAATTCAGGCACCTGCCGGTTTACTAAAATTCAGAGTGGAAAAAATTTCGGTTTAATTTTGTAGATAAAAAACAAAATTGAATCACATGACCATATTTAGCAGAATAATCAGTGGTGAACTTCCTTCGTATAAGATAGCCGAGAACGAAAAATTTTTTGCATTTCTTGATATCAACCCATTGGTGGAGGGCCATACACTGGTGATACCCAAGCAGGAAATAGATAAATTTTTTGATATGCCCGACAGCCTTCTTTCGGAGATACTGGTTTTTGCAAAACCAATCGCAGCCGCAATCGAAAAAGCATTCCCCTGCAATCGTTGTGCTATAAGTGTAGTAGGCATAGAGGTGCCTCATGCACACATGCACATGGTGCCGCTCAATAGCCCGGATGATCTGAACTTTACCAGAAAAAAACTCACACCCTCTCCTGAACAATTAAAAGCAGCTCAGGAAAAAATATTAAGATATCTGAACCATTAGACTGATACATTAAAATCAGACATCAAGGTCCAATCTTTTTTAACAACAGTCGTAATACTTTACGGCTGTTTTTGTATTATTTTCATTCCCCATGAAAGCAATCTGTTTCTGCCTCTTTAACCTGATGATATTTCCTGTAATAGTCACAGCACAAAACAACGATTCCACAGTCAAGGTTGAGAGCACTTACATTACACTTTCAGAAGTGATCATCAATCAAAAACTGGATGTAGCTTCTTTCATCGCCAGAGTCAAGGCAGACACCACTTTCTATAAAGCCTTTAAGAGTCTCCGTATTGTGGGTTACACCTCCATCAACGATATTCGTATGTTGGGAAAGAGAGGTAAACTACAGGCATCTCTCAATGGAAAATCCAAACAGATTGTCGAAAATGGTTGTAGAAAAATGGAAGTTATAAGCCAGAAAACCACTGGAAATTTCTACGACAACAAAGGAAATTATAATTATTATACAGCCTCTATGTATGCCCAACTATTTTTCACTAACGGTACCGTATGCGGAGAGAATAATATTGTAGGCAACAAAACATTAAATAGCGACGGACTCAGTGGGATGGAAAAGCATAAAGCACAACTGAAAATGCTTTTCTTCAACCCTGGCAGGCGGATCAAAGGTCTCCCGCTCATCAGCGGTAAGACTGCCATCTTTGATAGGGCAATGATTGGAAACTACAATATGCGAATTGACTTCGACGATAATCTGAACGCATACATTTTCAGGATAACAGTGAAGCCCGGAAGAGAAAGCAATGTGGTAATCAAAGAAATGACGACGTGGTTTGATCAGAAGAACTTTGAGGTGCTTGCGAGAAATTATTCTCTGAAATACGATGCCAGCGTGTATAGTTTTGATGTGCAAATGAAAGTAAGGATGACTCGATTCAATGGATTGCTCATCCCTAATCTAATCTCCTATAATGGCTCCTGGAAGATTATGTTTAAGAAAAAAGAAACCGGAATCTTTACTGCCACGCTATCTGACTTCAACCGCTAACCGGGTAAAACAATCAGACTTTAAATACATTAATCACATGGTCGATTGTCAAAAAAAAGAGGCGGTCTTCACCGCCCCATTTTTTATGGTGTTTATGAAAAGAAAAAAACGTGTGTAATTAGTTCTTCCTAACGTGATTCAGAAAATAATAAGGATTGATTGAATAACAGATACTATGTTCTTTGCTACGTCTGCCCATTCTCAGATTCAGGAACTTGTTGCCCTCATCTATTTCTTTCAACTCCAGATCAGGACACATTTCAGGAAGCATTTCCTTCAGCAGTCCGCCCCAGCAGGCTTCTGCCAGTTTATCTTTATTTGACATCCCTGAAATTTCAGAATAGGGCTGTCGGTAATGAAATTCTTTTGAGAAGAATTGACTGTTTGGGGCAATCAATACCTCGTGGTAGGTAATAGTTTCCATAGCGGTCAGTTTTTTGAAGGTTTGGATTCACCCGGTTTTCCGGAAGGATGCCAGTATGAAATTCAATATTTTTCCGACTGTCATCAGCATTAAAACGAAAGCAATTACCGAATTGTTGTATAAAAATGTAGAATTTTAAAGTCGGTGTATTTCATATAATTTTATATTTACAAACTTATATAAAGCATAACTACTTAAAACTCAATATATCCGGAACTTAAAGTGGATATCAGCAGGAATACTTTTCGCCTTTTTCTGGGCATCGGCTGCTACAGCCACAAAATTTGCTCTTCAGTCTGCACAGCCCCTGGTAATCGCCCAGATTCGTTTTGAAATGGCCGGTATAATCATGATTCTGGGTGCGCATTTTTTATTCAGACAGCGAATGCCATCCCGAAAAATATTCGGGCAAATCATTATCTATGGGCTTTTGAATATCACCATTTATCTGGGATGCTATGTTACGGCAATGAAGCATGTGACCGCTGGTATTGGAGCCCTTGCTATAGCCATTAATCCTATCTACATCGCCTTCCTGTCTATTCTGTTCCTAAAGAAAAAGCTTAGTTTAAAAATTATTATAGCCATTCTCCTGGGAACATTTGGAGTAATCTTTGCATCGCTCCCACTGATGGAAATTGCTTCTGTAACCACAGGCGGCCTTCTACTTCTACTGTTTGGCATGCTGTCCTATTCGGTTGGAGCTATTTATTTTTCTCAGAGATCGTGGGGTAACGTAGGGCTTCTAACCATCAATGGCTGGCAAACCTTTCTGGGGGGATTGATGTTGCTTCCACTGACTATTTACAATTTTGATGGAAAACAAAACCAATTTGATACTCAATTTTGGTATAGCACCCTCTGGCTGGCACTCGCAGTTTCCATCATTGCTGTTTCCCTCTGGCTTTGGTTGCTCAGCCGCAACGCAGTGAAGGCCGGTATCTGGTTATTTCTGTGCCCTCTTTTTGGTCTGCTCATCGCGTATATCCTACTTGACGAGCCAATTGACTATCACACCTTTGCAGGATTGGCGGCTGTAATTGTTGCGCTCATGCTCGGAGAAAGGACGCCGGCAAGCTCCAATGCAAGCTAAGGCCGTAATTCTCTTACTGACTTTTTTACACTTCTAACTGACATACAGTTTAATCCACCTGTCAAGAATAGTACAAAAAAAGGTTTGGCACAATTATTCATATAACTTTGCAAACTCAAAAATTTTAAAAAATCAAACGACTATGGCAAAATTGAAAGTTGAACTCTTCGATGACAGAGTTCTGGTTAAGCCAAATGCGGCTGAGGAAAAAACAGCCGGGGGTATTATTATCCCTGATACAGCAAAAGAAAAACCTCAAAAAGGAACAGTTGTAGCAGTAGGGAAAGGCAAATATGCAGAGCACACAGGAAACCTGATTCCTCTTCAGGTAAAAGTTGGTGATGTGGTGATGTATGGAAAGTACGGTGGCACTGAAATAAATATAGAAGGTACCGACTACCTGATTATGAGAGCATCGGATATCCTTATGAAAGTGAACTAATAAACCAAATAATTTAATCAATTAAATAATCATAAAACCATGGCGAAACAATTATTCTTTGATATTGAGGCCCGGAATAAAATGAAGAAAGGCGTTGACACGCTTGCTAATGCAGTGAAGGTAACACTCGGACCTAAAGGCCGTAACGTAGTCATAGAGAAAAAATTTGGTGCACCCAGCGTAACTAAAGACGGGGTAACCGTAGCTAAAGAAATAGAACTGGAAGACCCTATTGAAAATATGGGCGCACAGATGGTAAAAGAAGTAGCAAGCAAAACAGGTGATATTGCCGGTGATGGAACTACTACTGCTACTGTACTTGCGCAGGCAATCATCAGCGAAGGGCTGAAGAATGTGGCGGCCGGTGCTAACCCAATGGATCTGAAGCGTGGCATCGATAAAGCAGTTAAAGGAATTATCGAAAACCTTAAGAAACAATCTGTTGCAGTTGGAGATAACAATAGCAAAATCGAGCAGGTGGCCACTATCTCCGCTAATAACGACGAAAGCATCGGTAAACTGATTGCTGAAGCAATGAAGAAAGTGGGAAAAGAAGGTGTGATCACAGTAGAAGAAGCCAAGGGCACTGATACTACAGTAGAAGTGGTTGAAGGTATGCAATTTGATCGCGGATACATCTCTCCATACTTCGTAACCAACAGCGAAAAAATGCAGGCAGAACTGGATAACCCATATATCCTGATTTACGACAAGAAGATCAGCAATATGAAGGACATTCTGCACATTCTGGAAAAAGTAGCACAAAGTGGCCGTCCGTTGTTAATCATCTCTGAAGATCTGGAAGGTGAAGCATTGGCCACACTGGTTGTAAACAAATTAAGAGGTACTCTGAAAGTAGCTGCTGTAAAAGCTCCCGGATTTGGCGACAGAAGAAAAGAAATGCTTCAGGATATTGCAGTACTCACTAAAGGTACTGTTATCAGTGAAGAGCAGGGATACAAACTTGAAAATGCCGACCTCTCATACCTTGGCGAAGCAGGACACATCACTATTGACAAAGACAATACTACTATCGTAAATGGTAAGGGAAAGAAAGACGCCATCACTGCAAGAGTAAATCAAATCAAAGCTCAGATTGAAACTACTACCAGCGATTACGACAGAGAAAAACTGCAGGAACGTTTGGCTAAACTAAGTGGCGGTGTGGCTGTATTGTATGTGGGTGCTGCTACAGAAGTGGAAATGAAAGAAAAGAAAGACCGTGTAGATGACGCTTTGCATGCTACCCGTGCAGCCGTTGAAGAAGGTATCGTTCCAGGAGGTGGTGTGGCTTACATCAGAGCAATCCAAAGTATTAGCGAACTCAAGGGTGATAACGAAGATGAAATCACAGGTGTACAAATCGTGAAGAGAGCTGCTGAGGAACCTGTTCGTCAAATCGTAGTAAATAGCGGACTTGAAGGAAGTATCGTAGTTCAGAAGATTAAGGATGGCAAGAAAGACTTCGGTTTTAATGCACGTACCGAAACTTTTGAAAATCTGCTTGGAGCCGGCGTTATTGATCCTACCAAGGTGACACGTATCGCGCTGGAAAATGCAGCTTCTATTGCAGGTATGTTACTCACGACCGAATGTGTGATTTCAGACAAACCAGAAAAAGAAAAACCCGCAATGCCTCCTATGGGTGGTGGAATGGGTGGTGGAATGGATATGGGTTACTAATATCCATTTTATCAAAAGATATAAAAAGGCCGCTTCCTATGGAGGCGGTTTTTTTGTTGGCTGCCTCGAATATCAAACAGGCTCCTGCCCTGAGTTTGAAAGTCGGGCAATAACCAAAACAACACCGCACCAAAGCTCAACTATGATTTTTTAAACAAAATCTGTTATTTTCACTGCCGGTAATACTAAACCTCAAACCATCACAAAAAAATCATCACTATGAGCCAGGACCAGATTACAGCAAAAAAGGACTACACCCCTCAGATAATTATAATCGGATTACTATTTTTTATTTTTGGATTTGTTACATGGCTCAACAGCACACTGATCCCCTATCTACAGATTGCCTGTGAACTGGAAACTTCGGAAGCAGTGCTCGTCACCTTTGCATTTTACATTTCCTATGCGGTTATGGCATTCCCTGCCTCATGGGTCTTAAAAAAGACAGGATATAAGAAAGGAATGATGCTGGGACTGATCGTGATGGCAGCAGGTGCACTTCTTTTTGTACCGGCGGCAAATGCGAGAGACTACAGTATGTTTCTTACCGGGCTTTTTGTAATCGGTACCGGACTGGCACTTTTGCAGACAGCATCTAATCCATACATCACCATTCTAGGTCCGCTGGAAAGCGCTGCAAAACGTATAAGCGTAATGGGTATATGTAATAAACTGGCCGGCGTACTGGCTCCTGCAATCATGGGGGCATTCCTTCTGAAAGATTCAGAAGCACTGATTAGCCGGATTAACTCAATGGACGCAGTACAAAAAGCAGCCGAACTGGATGCACTGGCATCCCGTGTCATTGTGCCCTATATTATCATCACGCTGGTGCTGCTGGGATTGTCCGTCTTCGTATATTATTCCAACCTGCCAGAGGTGAAGGCCGAAGGAGAGGAAGATGCAGGTGAGCACCATGTGAAAGATGGCAAAACCATTTTCAGCTTCCCCTATTTGTGGCTGGGATTCATCGCGCTTTTCTTATATGTCGGGGTGGAAGTAATGGCCGGCGATATTATTCAGATTTATGGTAAGTCAATTGGTATCAGTCTCGATATTGCCAAGCATTTCACTTCCTATACTATGGCGGGTATGCTGGCGGGCTATCTGGTAGGTATAGTCGCAATTCCCAAATACATTTCACAAACCACTGCCCTTAAATGGTCGGCTATCCTGGGAGTAATATTTACTGTGTTAGCCATCTTTACCGAAGGATATACTTCCATCTTCTTCATAGCTTTACTTGGACTGGCCAATGCCCTTGTATGGCCTGCAATCTGGCCCCTGGCAATTCATGGACTGGGTCGCTTTACAAAAACCGGCTCTGCACTTCTTATTATTGGAATTGGTGGTGGCGCCATATTGCCAAAGCTCTGGGCAACTCTTGGTGAAAAAATTGGTTTCCAGGAAGCCTTCTGGATTATGGTTCCCTGCTACCTGTTTATCCTTTACTTCGCTGCCTACGGGCACAAAGTAGGGGTAAAAAAGGAGAATGTACAATAGGCACCCACCTACCCGAACTAAAAATCAACTGTCCTGATCCTGAGTAGGAAACTCTGGCAGTAAGTATATGGGCTGAAAATTCGGCACAGCAAAATAGCGAAGCATAAAAACTCAGGTCAGAAGATGCAACCGGGTTTAATGCCCACGCCCGTAACCAAACCAGTCGTTGAAATTAACATAGATCAGTAAAGCAAATAGAATAACCATTCCAACAATCTGGGCATATTCCAAAAACTTGTCACTAGGCTTACGACCTGTAATCATCTCTGCCAGTGTAAAGACCACATGACCACCATCCAGTGCCGGAATAGGCAACAGATTCATAAATGCCAATATAATAGAGAAGAAAGCTGTAATCTTCCAGAATGCTTCCCAACTCCACCCTGTATCAGGGAAGATAGTCGCCATTGTCTTAAAACCACCCAGACCTTTAAAAGCCTCTGTCTCCGGATTCAGGATAAGCTTAAACTGTTGCACATACATATTCAGTTGCTTTCCTGTCATCCGTACACCTGCTGGAAAGGATGCGAAAAATCCGTACTTCTTCGTTTCCTGCTTTAAATAACCAAGACTATCCAAAGGTTCGCCACTCAGGACAGAAAAACCGATTTTTCCTGAAGAATCTACAGCTACCTCTTTCCTAATCCGTTCTCCGTTTCTCTCCACTGTAAGCCACACCGAATCTCCTTTATACCCACTAAGCAGGGGTGACATTTCATCGAAATAAGATACAGGAATCGTATCCACTGCCACAATCTTATCAAATGGCAGGATACCTCCATTCTTTGCACCGGATATTCCCTCGGCAAATCCGCCTACAATCACCGGTTGTCTTGGCATTACCAACGGATTCCGGCTCTTCTTCTTCTCAACAAGTTGTCCGATCAGGTTAATAGGTACATGGATCGTCTGCTGTACACCATTTCGTTTTACTTCAATCTCTTTTCCAAGAAGAATCTTAGCAGTAAGGTCATCAAAATACTTAACAGGTTCACCATTTACCGACACTATCTCATCACCATTTCTCAAACCGATATCTGACATCAGGCTATCCGTAACCCAAATACCTCCTGTGAGATTCTTCATGGGCAATTTGGTTTCACCCCATGTATAAAGAATCATCGCATAGATAAAAAAAGCGAGAAGCACATTCATAGTCACACCGGCAATCATTATGATTAACCTTTGCCAGGCGGGCTTGCTGCGAAACTCCCACGGTTGCGGAGGCTGCTTCATCTGCTCTTTGTCCATGCTTTCATCTATCATGCCCGCTATCTTCACATAGCCTCCAAGAGGCAACCAGCCGATACCGTATTCAGTATCCTTAACTTTCTTCTTGAAAATCGAAAACCAGGGATCAAAAAACAGGTAAAATTTCTCCACTCTGCACTTGAACCATTTTGCTGTAATGAAATGGCCAAATTCATGGATAATAACTAAAATTGAAAGAGATAAAAGAAGGTATGCCACCTGTAGGCCTACTCCCGGCCAGTTGATTGCTAAAATGCTGATACTTGTCACTTGTTGGGTGTGTAGTTTATGAAAATATTTTCGGGTTCGGAGTTATAAGTTTATCAAAGAGGCAGCAAAATTACGAGCCTCGCCGTCGCTTTCAAAATATTCAGCAAGATTTGGCTTTTCTATAAAATGAACATTTTCAAGCGTCTTTTCCACCACTGCGGTCATATCCAGAAAACCAATCCGGTTGTTCAAAAACGCCCAGACTGCTATCTCGTTTGCTGCATTTAGTACAGCAGGCATATTCCCCCCTTTCACCAAAGCCATCTGTGCCAGGGCCAGATTCCTGAAGGTCTTGATATCCGGCTCTTCAAACTCTAACCCCGCCAACTTCCTGAAATTTATTCTTGGATTGTCTGTCTTGTGCCTCGCAGGAAAAGAAAGTGCATATTGAATCGGAATCCTCATGTCAGGTAGTGCAAGTTGCGCCTTCACACTTCCATCCTCAAATTCAATCATACTCTGTATAATGCTCTGTTTGTGCACAATTACCTCGATTTGGTCAGGCTCCAGATTAAAAAGCCATTTAGCTGCAATCATCTCAAGACCCTTGTTCATCAGCGTAGCCGAATCAATTGTCACCTTTGCTCCCATGTTCCAATTAGGATGTTGAAGGGCATGATGGCGCTTGATATTCACCAGAAAATTAGGTTTCCTACCCACAAATGGGCCGCCACTGGCTGTCAGAATTACTTTTTCAATCCTGTTGCGTCCCTCCCCTACCAGGCATTGAAAAATAGCCGAATGGCTGCTATCGACCGGTATAATGGGAACCTGTTTTTCTACAGCCAGCTTCATCACCAAATCTCCGGCTACCACAAGAGACTCTTTGTTGGCAAGTGCTATAGCTTTCCCCTGTTCCAGCGCAATGAGCGTAGGCTTCAGCCCTGCAAAACCAACGATTGCAGAAAGCATCACATCATAAGTATCAAATTCAGCTGCCTGCTCAATTGATTTTTCTCCTGCAAATACCTTGATATCAGTAGAAGAAAGAGCTTCCTTTACTGCCACATATTTCCGCTCATCTCCAATTACTACCACATTCGGACGAAACTGTAAGGCCTGCTCGATCAGGAGGCTTTCGTTATTTTGGGCAGTAAGAATTTCGACTTCAAACAAATCAGGTAAAGCCTTAATTACCTTAAGTGCCTGGGTACCAATAGATCCGGTGGAACCAAAAATTGCAATCTTTCGTTTGTTTTCCTCTGCCATAATGTACAATTCCAGCTATGGAAAGTGGCAATTTACTGTATTAATTTTTCTAAAGCCAGATTGACTTCATTAAAATTAAACAGTTGAAGGTTTTTTTGCAACATTTCGGCCACCTCCCTGTTGTGCAGATTGCCTGCAGAACCTTCATGGGTATGATGCAGCAGGGCAGCCGACTGAAAAGTTCCTTCTGCCACCTGCTTTCCGATTTCCCTATAAGCATCCCTGAGCGGAGTACCCTTTAATACCAGTTTATTCATTTCTTCCACAGTAAACAAATACAGATATTTCGGATCTTTCAAAATATCCTTTTTCACTATAACCTTGCTAAACATCAGGTGCATCATCTCAAGGCAGTCTTTCAGATTGCTGATTGCAGGAAATACAACTTCCTTTATCAATTGAAAATCGCGATGATAGCCGGACGGCAGATTAGTAAGCATCGACTGAATTACATAAGGAGCCGACTGAATCTGATTGCACCTTGCCCTGACTAATTCCAGTACATCAGGATTTTTCTTATGAGGCATGATGCTGCTCCCTGTGGTTAACTCATCCGGGAAACTGATAAAACCAAAGTTCTGGTTCATGAATAAACAACCATCCATAGCACACTTTGCCAAAGTGGCGGCAACATTGGAAATCCCCTGTAGAAAAATCTTCTCTACTTTCCCCCTGCCCATTTGCGCATACACCACATTGTGATCTAATTCAGTGAAACCCAGCAACTGTGTGGTGAGAGTTCGGTTAATAGGAAATGAACTTCCATATCCTGCGGCACTACCCAGAGGATTCTTATTAGCCATCACCCACGCTGGATACATCGCCATAATATCGTCTGCCAGGCTCTCTGCATAAGCACCAAACCAAAGCCCGAATGACGAAGGCATGGCCAACTGAAAATGAGTATAGCCCGGCAAAAGCGCATCCTTATACGTTTCACTTTTGCTCTGAAACAATTCAAAAAGCCTTTGCGTACGCCTGACAATATCTTCTATCTCATTTCTAAGAAACAATTTCAGATCCACCAACACCTGATCATTCCTGGAGCGTGCAGCGTGGATCTTTTTTCCCGCATCTCCCAGTTGCCTGGTAAGCATATCCTCTATCTGAGAATGAATATCCTCCACTCCTTCTTCCAAAGAAAAATTCCCCTCCTCTATCTCCTTATAGATTTGTTTTAGGGCTGTTTGTAGTGCACTCAGTTCTTCCTTATTCAAAAGTCCGACAGACTCGAGCATCCTGATATGAGCCAGAGAGCCCAACACATCGTAGCGCGCCAACAACACATCCAGTTCTCTGTCTTTTCCTACAGTAAACTTTTCCACTTCCTTGAGTGAATCGATATCTTTTTGCCAGAGTTTCATACTGATTAATTTTTACTGTTTTCGATCTCCTGCCCAAAATTACCAATCAGGGAGATGTAGGTGCGAATACCCTGTTCTATTTCATCTATGAAGATAAACTCGTCGGCAGTATGGCTCCTTGCCGAATCGCCCGGACCAATTTTCAAAGCCGGAAAATCAATAAGCGTCATGTCTGAACAGGTAGGTGAGCCGTAAGAAGCTAAACCTAACTGGTTCCCTGCACGTACCAATGGATGATCCGACGCAATGGATGATGGCTTCAGCCTTAGCGATCTGGGTGTGATATTACTCTTCATTCCTCCTTGCAATTCGCTTAAGATTTCTTCAAATGAGTACAACTCATTTACTCTCACATCCATGATAAAGTTACATTCGTCCGGCACCACATTGTGCGCCTTGTTTGGTGTTTCAATAGAAGTAACCGCCAGATGCACAGGCCCCAGCAGTGCTGAAACTCTTTCAAATGAATGGCTGCCTGCCCATCGGATATCTTCCAGTGCAATGTATAGTGCATTCACTCCTTCATCACGCGCTGCATGTCCTGCTTTCCCTTTAGCCTTACAATCCAGTACCAGCAATCCTTTTTCAGCTATTGCCATCTTCATAAGAGTGGGCTCCCCGATGATGGCACAATCCACAGCAGGCAAATGCTTCACCAGCAACTCAATTCCGTCCTTGCCGGAAATCTCCTCTTCAGCTGTGGCGGCATAGATAAGATTAAAGGGAAGTTCCTCTTCATAATAATATAAAAACGCGGCAATCAACGACACCAGTGCGCCTCCGGCATCATTAGAACCAAGTCCATACAACTTACCATCTTTCTCAACCGGCTCAAAAGGATTCAGTGTATAGCCGTTGTTTGGCTTTACAGTATCGTGATGAGAGTTAAGCAACAAGGTTGGCTTATGTTCACTATAATGCTTATTCGTAGCCCATACATTATTCCTTAGCCGTTGGGGATTGATTGTTTTCTTTCTGAAAAACGATTCCAGGCAATCTGCCGTTTTATCTTCCTCTCTGCTTAATGATGGAATCGAAATCAGTTGCTTTAGCAATTCCCTGCTATCCGCCGTTAAAGTTTCAATATCGCTTCCTTTCAATTTCATTTACTGATTCTTGTGCCACTTATTCCGGCAATGATATCTGCTAGCTTTTCAGAATTACCAATGACTACTTCACTTACACCTCTTTCTACAGCCTTTAGCGCATTCTCAAGCTTAGGTAAGATTCCTGAAAAGAGTTTTCCACTTGCCTTTAAGGCCGCATACTGTTCAGGATTGATTTGCCTGATGACGGATTGTGGGTCCTCTACATCTGCCAGCACCCCATCTTTCTCAAAACAAAAGATGAGTGATGTCGCAAACTTGTCGGACAATGCAATGGCAAGTGCTGAAGCAATGGTATCTGCATTCGTATTAAGGATATGCCCTTCAGAATCAAAAGTCAGCGGAGCTACAACCGGCATCCATCCTGCCGACAACAATCGTAACCATCCATCTACATTTATCCTCTCAACCTTTATATCGCCCACCCAACCATAATCAATGGCAGCCACTTTACGCTTTTCGGCAGGAATCAATGCAGCATCAGCCCCGGTAACACCAATCGCATTGCAACCAAGGGATTGCAGCCTCCCTACAATCTTCTTATTAACCAGTCCACCGTACACCATCGTTACGAGATCAATTGTCTCATCATCAGTTATTCGTCTGCCCTCCACATAATTCGATTGAATCCCCAGCCGCTCTCCGATAGCCGTAGCTACCTTTCCCCCTCCGTGAATGAGCACTTTTAATCCGGTTAATCCGGCAAAACTATTCAGAAATTTATCGCACGATTCCCTATCGTCAATTACGTTTCCACCAATTTTAATTATATGCAAATTCTCTTTTGCCATTGCCAGCTAAAAATTATCCTCAAGGATTTCTGAAAGTACTGCCTGCGCCGACCACACTCTGTTTCCTGCCTGTGCGGTCACGATGCTTCTTTCACTGTCTAATATCTCATCACTCAGCACCAGGTTACGCCTTACGGGCAGACAGTGCATGATTCTGGCTTCCGGTGCGCTCTCCAATTTCTCATTAGTAAGCATCCAATTTCCTTCAACAGGTAATATTTTTCCATATTCGCTCACACTACTCCAGTTCTTCACATAGACAAAATCGGCATCCTGAAGTGCTTCTTCCTGAATATAAATAACCTTTGCCTCACCGGTAAACGCTCTATCTAATTCGTATCCCTCAGGATGAGCAATTAAGAAGTCGGCCCCTCCCCATGCATTCATCCACTCTGAAAAGCTGTTTGCCACACATTGTGGAAGTGGCTTCACATGAGGTGCCCACATCAATACCACTTTGGGGCGTTTTATCTTTTGTAGTAAGGCGTATTCCGTAATGGTGATTATATCGGCAAGGCTTTGCAAAGGATGCCTTGTAGCGCTTTCAAGGCTCATTACCGGAACTCCCGCATACTTCACAAAAGCATTCAACACTTTTTCCGCATAATCATCCTCTTTATTTTTCAAACCGGGAAAGGTCCGGATACCCAAAATATCAAAGTAGCTTCCCAACACCGGCGCAGCATCTTTTACATGCTCTACCGTATTCCCATCCATGACGGCCCCCTCGGCAAACTCTAATTGCCAGGAGTCACCGGAAGTATTCAGCACTATTGAGTCAAGTCCTAAATTAAGCGCAGCGACCTGCGTACTCACCCTTGTCCTTAGACTTGGATTCATAAAAATAAGGCCCAGCCTTTTACCGGCAAATCGTCTGTTTAAATCCGGACGGGCTTTAAGACGCAAAGCATCTTCTACCAGATTATTAATATCTCCGGCATCAGCTACTGATAGAAAGTGTCTCAACTCCGTTCTGTTTTAAGAATGAAATCTCCGCTATTATAGCTTCGATTAAAATATCTATCTGCTCCGTAGTAATACTCAAAGGGGGCAACAGTCTGATAATATCAGGTTTGGCCTCACCCGTAAAAATATGATGTTTAAAAAGCAAATTCTTCCTCAACATTTTCAATTCCGGAGGTACTTCAAAACCAATCATCAGTCCTTTTCCCCTTACATTATTCAAGTCCGGAATTTCTTTTAGCCTGTCAGTAAGATATGCTCCTGCCTGTGCTGCATGGTCAATCAATTGCTCTTTCTCTAGAACTTCCAACACGCCTAATGCGGCTGCACAGGCCAGGTGGCTACCTCCAAAAGTAGTACCCAGCATAAAATGTTTTGCATGAATCTTAGGATGAATCGCAATGCCTGCTACCGGAAATCCGTTTCCCATCCCTTTGGCCATAGAATAAATATCAGCCTCTACCTCAGCATGGTCTGTAAAGAAAAACTTACCGGAACGCCCGTAGCCACATTGCACTTCATCGGCAATAAATACAGTCCCATACTGGTCGCACAATTCACGTATCAGTTTAAGGAATGATGCTCCAGCTATTCTGATGCCTCCTACGCCCTGAATTCCTTCTACGATTATGGCTGCCACCTCATTTCCCCGGCGTGACATTTCTTCTCTCAAAGCATCCTCATCATTAAAAGGCAGTCTGATTACATTCTCCACATCATTAACAGGTGCCTGAATAGAAGGGTTATCCGTAACTGCCACGGCAAGAGAAGTACGGCCATGAAATGCTTTTGAAAAACTTATCACCTTCTTCCTCCCAGTATGAAAAGAAGCTACCTTCATTGCATTTTCATTTGCTTCAGCTCCTGAATTACACAAGAAGAGTTGATAATCTTCTTTGTCTGACAACCGGCCCAACTTCTCTGCTAATTCACTCTGTAACGGAATCTTTACTGAGTTAGAATAGAACGCTACTCTATCCAACTGGTCTTTAATTCTTTGCTTCCAGTGAGGGTGCGAGTGCCCTATGCTGATTACTGCATGCCCTCCGTAGAAGTCCAGATATTGGTTGCCCATGTCATCCCAGACATATTCACCTTCAGCTCTTGCAATCGTAATATCATTAACAGGATACACATCAAATAAATTCATATCGACTGATTCGGAGATTAAAAATAGTTTGCTTTAAGTTTCAGTCCTGCACTTTCATCAAGTCCAAACATCAGATTCATATTCTGCACCGCCTGTCCGCTTGCGCCTTTAAGCAGGTTGTCAATTACAGAATGAATCACCAGATTACCTCCTACCTTCTCCAGATTGATAAAACAGTAGTTGGTATTGACTACCTGTTTCAGGAAGATGGGCTCTTCCACTACTTTCACAAAAGGCTGATCCTTGAAAAATTTTTGATACTCTTTGTATAATTCAGGCAATGACTCATCACATTTCACCTGCGAAGTGATAAAGATCCCTCTTGTAAAATCTCCTCTCCAGGGCACGAAGTTAATTTCAGTTTTGAGTTCCTCAGCAGCCACCGACTGAAGTGTTTCATGTATCTCATCCAAATGTTGATGGGTCAAAGTCTTATATGCCTGCACATTATTTTCGCGCCAGGAGAAGTGAGATGTTTCACTCATGGACTGGCCGGCACCTGTGCTACCCGTGATTCCGGTTGTATAAACGTCTTTCAGATACCCAAGTCTGGCCAGTGGCAAAAGACCCAATTCAATAGATGTGGCGAAACAACCGGGATTGGCTACATTGTCTGCCTTAGTAATCTTTTTTCTATTGATCTCCGGAAGTCCATACACAAAATGACGGTCCTTGATTTTGCGGCTCTTCTTCAGCCGGAAGTCCTGCCCAAGAGAAATCACTTTTACATTCTTTGGAACCTTATTTGACTCCATGAACTTTACTGAATCGCCATGCGACACACAGAGAAAAAGCACATCAATATTATATTTCACATCTGCTGAAAATTTCAGTCCGGTTTCGGCAGCAAGGTCCTTGTGTACCTGCCCCACAGGTTTACCGGCATTGCTATTACTCTGAATGAAAACAATCTGCACATCAGGATGATTAATCAGAAGGCGGATCAGTTCACCACCGGTATAGCCTGCCCCTCCTACAATTCCTGCTCTAATCTTTCTTTTCATGTTGCCAATTTTCTATTGAATGATAAATTGCGGTCTGGTTACCAAAAATCTTGCTGAAGCCCCTTACATCTTCACCACTCCATCCTTTATTCATCTCTCCATAGCTGCCAAATTTGGGGCTCATCAAATCAAATGGAGACTCAATACCTTTCACCGTGTACCTGTATGGCATCAACTGAATATAAACTTTTCCACTGACATGCCTTTGTGAGGACAATAAAAATGCTTCAATATCCCTCATCGCAGGATCTAATAGTTGCCCTTCGTGAATCCAGCTACCATAAAAATCAGACAGTTGTTTCTTCATTGTAATCTGCCACTTCCCCAGTACATGCTTTTCTAATGCCTGATGTGCTTTTATAATCAGGATAGGTGCAGCAGCCTCAAAGCCCACCCGTCCCTTTATTCCAATAATCGTGTCGCCTACATGGATATCCCTTCCGATTGCATAGGGGCCGGCTATCGACTGAAGGTATTCGATAGCTGCTACCGGGCTTTCAAATTCCTTTTCGTTGATGCCCCTTAAATCTCCTTTTTCAAAATACAGCACTACCTCTTCTTCTCCTGTTTTGCTAAGCTGGGTAGGCCATGCTTCTTCAGGCAAAAGGCCATTGCTCTTAAGTGTCTCCTTTCCTCCTACGCTCGTTCCCCAAAGACCTTTATTGATTGAATACACTGATTTTTCAAAATTCATCTTTACACCTTTCTCCTTCAGAAAATCAATTTCTTCCTGACGCGAAAGCTTAAGATCACGAACAGGTGTAAGTATTTCCACATCCGGAATCAAGATATTGAAGATCATATCAAACCGCACCTGATCATTTCCTGCACCGGTACTCCCGTGTGCTACAGCATCTGCTTTGAGCGCCTTCACATGGTCTGCCACAGCAATTGCCTGAATTACTCTCTCGGCGCTTACACTCAGCGGATAAGTATCGTTCTTCAGTACATTCCCATATATCAGAAACCTCAAAATCTTTTTATAATACTCACTCCTTGCATCATAAGTTTTATGCGAGGCCACTCCTAGTGCCAGGGCATGCTGTTCTATTTTTGCCAATTCTTCATCACTGAATCCACCTGTATTGATGATAATGCTGTGCACTTCGTAACCCAACTTATCTGACAGGTATTTTACACAAAACGTAGTATCCAGTCCACCACTGAACCCTAAAACAACTTTCTTCTTCATTTAATTAAAAGTTTGAAAAGAATGAAAAAAATGACCTCACTTTGGGTGCTGCCTTTGCCTGAGCAGGTGCTGCACCATTTGTTTTTTCACCTCTTTTGCTGGCGATATATTTAAACAAGCGCTTCTGTTTTAACCTCATAAAACGCTCATATAATTTAGATTTCCTGTTAAACTCTTTGACAGTTTCTTTCGGCTGCGGATGATCTTTAGGATCGTACAACATTGCTGTACATAAACAATTCTTCCGCCCTTTACTCATTAATACCGGATAGTTCACACAACTTTTACAGCCTTCCCAGAACTTTTCATCGTCTGTAAGTTCACTATAAGTTACCGGCTTGTATCCCAGTTCACTATTGATCTTCATAACCGCCAGTCCCGTCGTAAGCCCAAAAATCTTTGCTTCAGGATAAATCCTGCGTGAGAGATAAAAAATCTCATGCTTAATCCTTCTGGCCACGCCTGAATTGCGAAATTTAGGTGCTACTATCAGTCCGCTATTGGCTACAAACTTTTCGTGCCCCCAGGCCTCAATGTAGCAAAAGCCTGCCCATTCGTTATCCTTACTAAGGGCTATCACCGCTTTGCCTTCAACCATCTTCTGGGCCACATATTCGGGGGTTCTTTTGGCAATGCCTGTACCGCGAGCCTTGGCAGATTCTGCCATCTCATCAGTGATAATTTTTGCAAAGGCTACATCATCAGATGTGGCAGCACGAACAATAATATCAGATTGTTCCAAAGTACATTAATTTAAAAAGTAATGATCAATTAGAAAAATGTGGCAGGGGACTTATTTCACTGATAGGGGCTTGGAAAAAAGCTCGTCCTATCAGCATCCACGTCGGCTGAGTGAAGTAATGAACCGATATTGATTTATAGATTTCAATGCTTCTGTTTTGAATTGACAGCGCAAATGTAGAATAAAAACAAATTGGCTGTCTATTTTTTTTGTACTTATTGTTAATGTAAATGAAAATGTCCTTCGGGAATCTCAGTGAATCCTGCAATTGATTCATCCTCTGCCTCCCTTATCCGCTTCCTTCCCAGGTTCAGAATAAGGAAACTTGATAGTGCACACGCCAGCATTAATCCGGTCATAGGCAGGGCTGTCACACTACTGAAAACGCCTACCAGTGCAGTAGCCAGCGCCCCTATACCCAACTGAACTGCGCCCATCAGCGCCGATGCAGTTCCCGCATTTGCAGCAAAGGGTGAAAGCGCAAGGGCTGAAGTATTTGGAAATGCAAATCCCTGAGTCCCCAGAAACAACCAGATAATAGCAATTGTGGAATAGAGCCCCAGCAAGTGAAACACTGTGCCTGCAACCAAAACAATACCTAACGAAACCTGGCATGCCAGTGCTGTGTAAGTAATCTGTTCACTTGTGAACCTACGCAACAACAAGGTGTTAAGCTGACTACAAGACACCAGCCCAAGTGCAATAAATGCAAAAATCCATCCGTATTGTTGCTCTGTTACTTTATACAACTTCATAAATACAAACGGCGAACCCGCCAGATAGCAATAAAGTGCAGAAGATGCAAAGGCTCCGGACAAAGCATAGGTATAAAATTTGGGCACGCCGGCCACCTCTCTGAATCCTGAAAGAATAGGCCTCGGCCTCAGCGACATTTCGGTATCCGGCCTCCTTCCTGCAGGTAGCCAATATACAGTTGCAAGAATGGTGAGTGTAGCAATAATAGCCAGTACCACAAAGATGACATGCCATCCAAAAATAGTAGTGATATAGCCGCCAAATGTAGGTGCAATGATGGGCGAAACAGCAATTACCAGCATAAGCATCGAAAACACTTTAGCATTCTCACTTACAGGAAATAAATCCCTTACCAGCGCCCTGGCTGCCACCATCCCTGCACAACTTCCTAATGCCTGCACAAAACGGGCAAATATGAGTGTGTCGACATCCTGTACGAAAGCACAGAAAACAGAACTCAGAATGTAAATTGTTAACCCTATCATCAGGGGTTTCTTACGTCCAAACCGATCGAGCAAAGGGCCATAAATTAATTGCCCTACTGAAATGCCAATAAAAAAACTGGAAAGAGACAGCCCTACTCTGCTGACGGAAGTATGCAACTTCTCCGCTATTTCCGGGAACGCAGGCAGATACATATCAATTGAAAAGGGCCCGATTGCCGACAACAGTCCCAGTGTGAAAATAATCCAAAAGCGGCGTCTTCTAATCATCTTCTTCATGCTCCAAAAATTGTGCAAAAGTAGGGGATCCTGATGCCTAACGATTATTTAAAATGTGGTATTCGGTAATTTTGAAGGATGGTAACAACTTTTGACCCATCTCAATTCATTAAAAATTTAGGATTTACCGGGCTTACTGCCATGCAAGCTGAATCACTCAGCCACTTTGATTCAGGCAAAAACGTAATAATCTCATCTCCAACCGGATCAGGCAAGACTGTGGCATTTCTGCTTATGTGCCTGAAAGTGTTGCCTGCAAAACACAAGGGTACCCACGCCTTAATAATAACCCCTACCAGAGAACTGGCCTTACAGGTTACAGAGGTTTTCAGAAGCATGAAAACAGGTCTCAAAGTCACCACATGCTATGGCGGGCACAAAAGAGAGATAGAAGAAAACAACCTGATCGACGCCCCCTCACTGATAGTAGGCACACCGGGAAGAATAGGCGATCATATCCGCAGGGGGAATATAACGACTGAAGGAATCAATACACTAGTGCTTGACGAATTCGACAAGAGTCTGGAATTAGGATTTGAAGAAGAAATGAAATTCATCATTGATAGGCTAACTACTATACACAACCGTATCCTTACCTCTGCGACCCCTTTGGAATCATTACCCGCTTTCTTAAAAGCAGATGAAATTGAAAAACTCAATTTTACATCGGAACAACCCGTTAGTACAGCCCTGTCAATATCCCCTTATCACATTGACGAAAAAGATCGCTGTCTTTTCAGGATACTGAGTACCATCGGCAACAAAAGAACCATCATTTTCACAAACGAAAAAGATACAGTAAAGCGGTTATCCCGATTTCTTACATCCCATAAAATACCTGCAGTATCTTATCATGGATCGATGGAACAGAAGGATCGCGAAGTATCCATCGCCAAATTCAGGAATGCCTCCGTACTTTTTCTTGTTACTACTGATCTTGCCAGCAGAGGACTCGATATTCCGAATGTCAGGTACATTATCCATTATGACCTGCCGGAAACCGAACAGGCCTTTATTCACAGAAATGGACGTACCGCCAGAATGGAAGCCAGCGGTGATATTATTGTAATGGTATCCTCTGCTAAACAGCTACCCTCTTTTATTCCAACCGGGATACCCGAATTCAGCCTGGACCTGACGGCTGAAACACCTGACAAGACTGAATGGAGTACCCTTTATATCTCCGCAGGCAAAAAGGATAAAATCAATAAAATTGACCTAGCAGGATTCCTGATGCAGAAAGCCGGGATGAAAAAAGAAGATATTGGTCTGATAGAGGTAAAGGACTTCTATTCATTTGCAGCAATCAGAAGATCAAAAATGAACTGGTTAATTGGTCAGGGAAAGAATCAAAAAATTAAGAATAAAAAAGTAATTATCGAAGTGGCCAAATAATTCAGGGCATAATACCTAAATTTATCTGTCAGACACTATTTATCAGTCAATTCAAATGTTTTTTTCATTGCCTGCATCATGCCTTTGGTGGACCATTGTCCCGGCACTATCATTCTCCTGACTGTATAAAGCGGATTGGCTGAATCGCGTTTAGTGGACAAAATAAATGACAACCTGAAATCAGCCTTCATCAGAAGTTCAATTGCATTTTCATCCCATATACCATAAGGATATGCAAAGTAGGCAGCGGATCTTCCGGTAATCTCTTCTATTGTCTTTTTGGGCTTCATCAACTGGTTCTCAAAATCTTCAGGGCCATATTTTCTTACATTCTTATGATCCCATGTATGCGATTCTATTGCGTGGCCGTTTTTAGAAAGTTCTTTTAACTCATCCTTAGTCATATAGCGCGGCCTGTTAATAGAAATTGTCATAATGAAAAACACTCCCTTAAACCCATACTTATCCATTTCTTTAGCACCGATCGAATACTGTTCTGCATCCGTATCATCAAAGGTCAGCATGACAGGCTTTTCCGGAAGCGGATCTCCGAAGGCAAGATAATTATATAGCTGATCCGGTAATATGGTTTGATAGCCACTGTCGTGCAATGCCTTCATCTGTTCTGCAAACTGTGAGGGTGATACGGAGTAACTCTTGAAAGTCTCGCTCTGCCCCGGTTTAGGGTCACGGATATGGTGGTAGCACAATACAGGTACCTGTCTGCGTGCCATAATTTCTGCAGCACTTGCGACCTTTCGCTCCTGCACTACGGCTGTAGGTACTGACGCCCGCTCAACCGAATGAGGCACTACCTTTTCGAGAGTAGCTTTCCTGCCGTTGTCAGTTCCTGAACATGAAAAAGAATAAGCTGAAATCCAGAAAAGAAGCACCATCAATGGCCTTCTTTCTAAAGCATTATACAACATCATTGATATTGGATGTAAATTGGTTGGGGAACAAATTTTATCAAATCTTCAGGAAGGTAAAGTTGATCTGCGCCAGTCTTGGTATCGTTCTTATAAAAAATCTTGAACCCGGTAAATTCAACAGGTTCTTTGAACACATAACGAAGCCAGGTGGATTTTTTGAGGAACTTGGGTCCCCATCCATCCATATCTACCACAATCTGCACTTCAGGCACTTTTTTAATTTGCTGATAGTTTGTCATCATACCCTGGGTAAATCTGTGAAGTATCAGGATTTTAGGAGGCAGTTGATTCTCACGTACCAATTTTGCCAGATGATCAATTACCCAGTTAATTTCCACGGCATCAAAAGTGCCTATCTTCTTTCCGGGCTGGTGGCCTCCTTTCATAGAAAATTCAGGATCAATTCCCAGGTGCACAGTAGGCAATTTAAGGTACTTATCCAGTGCCGGCACCTCCTCTTCCACAGTGCTGTGTCCTACCTGGATATCCAAAAATGTGAGCGCATTAATTTCCTTCGACCAATTGAGGATAGTATCAATTTGGTGAAATGGCATCCGCAACCTGTATTTGTTACCCGGACCGGGAGCCTGCTGTGCGGTCACTGCTATATAATGTAATGCTGGAATAACAGGCAACGAAGTATCTGCTTTTTGCCAGTGGGCTACTTCGCCCTTCAATTTAGCCAACATCTCCTTTTTAGGTAACTCACCCAGAATTCCCATTCTGGTAGAATATAAATTACCATAATAAGCTACAATCCTGTTGAAAGGAAGTATGGCTCCGGGCAAAGGCACCGGCATCTTTGCAGGCCATCTGCCAGTAGTATCTCCATTGGCCAGTTTCTGATTTAAACTGTGGAATAAAGCAGTATCAATAGCAGGTTTTACCGGTTCCTTTTTAGGAATCACAGTATCCTTAGCACTGCTGAAGGATAGCGCAATTGCAGGGTCATTGCCATTGCAGGACATTAAAAAAAATCCTATGGCGAACACAGAAAGTAATGGGTACGTTTTCATGGGGAACGAAGATATTGTGATTTTTTTGCCTAAAAACTTTTTTGTTCTAATTGCATTGATTTTTATAGGTTATAACGGATTGTTCACATTTTTAAGTGCCTCACAGGCCATTGTCCTTCGGAGATATAATGTACACTTTCTGTTTTCAGGTTCTTAATCCAAAATGCACACCTGCATTTATTAAGTTTTTATTTAATTTAGCCTATGTGCTGCTAATTAAAATATATCTATAAAAACTAGTAAATAAGTGATTTATTTTGAAATATTATCTAATCTTATTAGAATAGCACCAATTCGGCACCGCACACCTTGCAAAAACAGAAGAATTGATTTATATTTGTAACAAGTCCAGTCCTATTTAAAGCTCCCCTCAGAAAGTACGATTTTTCAAGATCCTTTCGAATATCATTAATTATTATTTTAAATTAACGATCATGAAAAAGAGCTACTCTACAGACCTGCAGGACACATTTGTGGCAATCGCTATTATTCTCGGTTTCTTTGCAATCATGGCTGCTATTGCCTTCCTTACCGGAATGTAATATCAGAGAGCCGATTATTCTGACTTGCCGGATTGCTTTTTAAAAAGAAAGCAATTAAGAAGGTATTATTATAATTGGTTGCCCCAATAGATTAAAATGAAATTCTTATAAGTGCACAATCTTACGATTGTGCCTTTTTTTATTGGACCACTCGCCATCTTCCTAAAATTAAAATCATCCTGCCTGCATCTTTTAATAACCCATACTTCCTAAACGGACAACAGACTTCTAACGACTGCGCATTATCCAACATATACCACAATCGGGCTTTTTCATCACTTTGATATATAGAAGCAATCACATCCCCTCTACTCTATTTTATATACCTCTTAAAGAACTCATAAGTCCGCAATAGTTGATCGATTCGCTGACGATTGTTTCCACTTCTGGTTATTTCATGAGTCGCTCCCGGATGCCTTACATACTCCACCGGCCTTCCCATAGCTTTCAGACTTCGATACATCATTTCTACCTGCACGAACCCCGTGCGCCGGTCATTCGCTCCATGAAACAGAATGTAGGGGGTGGTAATATTCTGCACATAACTGATGGGTGATTCTCTCTGCAAAATTTCTTTTGTTGCAGGCTCCCAGGGATAACCGCCAAAATAATTGGGCACCAGTCTCCAGGCATTCCCCTCTCCAAAAAATGTAGCCAGATCATAAACGCCTCGTTGCGAACAGGCGGCCTTAAACCGCTTGTCGTGCCCCAGTATCCATGCTACCAGATACCCTGCATAAGACCCTCCGGTTACCATCAGCCTTGAAGTATCTGCCCAACTTTCCGCAGCTACAGTCTTATCAAGCGCTGTCAGCACATCACTTGAGGGGCCTGCACCCCAGTCGTTAATATTTGCACGGAGGAAATCCTGGCCATAACCTCCACTTCCTCTCGGGTTGGAATATACTACTCCATAACCCTTACTGCAGAAGTACTGATACTCATGCCACATACTTGCTTCGCCCGGGCCCCACATAGCAGAGGGGCCACCATGAATTTCCAGTAACACAGGATACTTTTTGCCTGCTTCAAAATTCGCGGGTTTCATCACCCAGTATTCAACCGTCTGTCCCTTACTGTTAGTGAACGTGCCCTTATCAGGGAATGATAATTTCTTCTTTGCCAGCCACTCTGTATTAAAGGTGCTAAGGCGTAAAGGACTTTTGCCTGCTGCATCAGCTACGTATAGCTCAGACGGATTGGCTACTTCAGTTCTTGAATACACTAACCTATTGCCTGCAATATCAAAACTTCCCACACCCGAATTGTAATCGCCCAGCACTTCTACCTTCCGTGTTTTCATATCCACACGGCATACAGGAGCACCACCGTTACTTTGTGCGGTAAAATAAATATACTTCTCGTCCTTACTCCATACAAGATTGCCCTTATTGCGGTCAAACGGGATCGTATTAATATCTTTTACAGTGCCACTCATCGGCATAATGGCTAACGTGGGCACACTCACAAAGGATGTATTTCCAAACTGAAAAGCAAGCCACTTTCCCGACGGAGAAACAGCGGGGCCGCTGTAACGTTTGCCTTTTTCACCTAAAAGGTGGCGAAAATCTGAACCATCAGTCCGTACTGCATAGATGCCACTTTCCAAAACACGGTCGGGGTGTTCATGGGGATTCACACCTCCTGACATCACAATTTGTTTTCCATCAGGCGTAAAAGATGCCTGACCGAAATTGTAAAAAATCTTAGTGATTAATACAGGTTTTAATGGAGCATCTACATCGATAATAAAATACTGGTTAAAACTCATTCCGGGATCTACATCCATCTCACTTTGGAAGTTCAGTTTATCAAGAACCATTGCTTTCTTATCCTCCGCATTCTTGTCAAGGTAAGCCCTGATGGCTTCTATGCTGCCATCAGGATCGGGTTTGGTTTTATTCAACTCCAGATTTTCATTGTGTGCAAACCCGGGTTTTTCATACGGCCATTGAGGAAGTTCTTTGCGGGGGTTCAGGATGGAATCCCGAAGCATATCTTCCAGTTTTATGTTAGATGAAAAAAGAATTTGCTTCCCATCAGGGCTCCATTTGGGGCCTGAAGCTCCATATTTAAAATGAGTCAGTTGCATTGCCTCTCCGCCATCTAAAGGAAGCAGAAAAATTTGTGACTTTCCATCCACAGCGCGAACAAATGCAAGTTGTGTACCATCCGGGCTCCACATCGGTTGCGACGAATTTTCTTTGGCAGTCAACTGTCGTGGTGCTGATTGTCCGTCTGTAGCAGCCATCCATATCTGTGTTTCGTACTTATACTCCCACTTCTTATCGATCTCCGGCACAATAGAAGTAACCGTGAAGGCGGCTCTGCTTCCATCCTCACTCACCGAAACACTACCTACCGTTTTAATTTTCAACATATCTGTAACCAGTACGGGTTCGGTACCGTTCTGGCTAGACGAAGACAGGGCAATAAATACTATTGCAAGCGCAAGGATGGTTTTTTTCATACACGAGATTTTTGAATGATGAATATACGAATTCATTGTGGATCGGGTTAGCATAAATTAAGATTCACAGATTGGACCGCAGGGGTTCGAATCATGTGTAAATGTCAAGGGTAGGATGAATAAAAAAGAATCCCTGTTCTGAATAAAATTGCATTTTAGAAAGACAAAAGGAAAAAAACTAAATAGCACCATGCGTGTGTGGTGAAATATTGAAAAAGAATTATCATTGTCAGGTTAAATAATTCAAAATGTGGCTAAAGCCCTTGTTGAGTAAGACTTTCATAGCCCTACCCTAAAGGGTAGGGTAATAAATATAAAACCCTAGCCCAGGGGCTTTAGTCCAACTTAATCGGACAACAATAAAAAAGAATAGTAAAATCAATCCGGTACCCTGGTAGTCATTTTGGCAAATGAGGGTACCTGTTCCCAAAAGAGCTCTAAGAATACAAAAGAAAAATGGCCTCCACATCTGAAAAACTCAACAGTTAATCACTTACCTCCATAACGATCTACTGTTTTTACATTGAATATCCTTAGATACCAAAATCAAAGATTGTTATCTTTCATTGTGACAATAAAACCGAGAGTGCGGGTACGGGTACATCATCTTGCAGCATCCACAACATACAAGCAGGGCTCAAAAAGGCAGCCAATGATATAATAGTCTCATATCACACACGAAGCAAAATATCAGTTTCTTTTCCAGGCCGCACACCATTTCCTTTGATAACTTCGTAACCAAATCTTTTTTGAAACGCTTTTTCTTTTTGCTATTAACTCAACCGATATGAAACCATTTTATTTGCTCTTTTGCCTGACACTTCTTTCTTCAGCCGTGCAGGCACAGAAGGCTGTTATCATCAAATCTCCGGCAGCACTTCCTGAAAACACTACCCGGCTCAAAATATTCCTGGGAGGAAGTATCGATATGGGAAATGCGGAAGACTGGCAACATACGGTTGAAACACGGCTTTCTGACGAGGAGGTCATCCTGCTTAACCCACGTAGAGATGATTGGAATAAAGAATGGAAACCCGTTAGTACAGATACCCACTTCAGGAATCAGGTGGAATGGGAACTCAATGCACTGGAAAAAGCTGATATCATCATTATGTTTCTCGCACCCGGCTCCCAAAGCCCGGTCAGTTTACTGGAATTGGGGCTCTATGCCCGGACGCATAAACTGATGGTAGTATGCCCGGAAGGTTTCTGGCGCAAAGGAAACGTGGATATCGTTTGTGAAAAATATAGTATTGAGACTTACTCCGAATTGCATATACTTCTTGAAGCTTTGAAGGAAAAAATCAGAAAGCATCACGGATAAATATCCTGTTTAGACAATATCATAGGATGCATGTAATGAGTATGAATGGGCAATCCTGAATCTGTACCCCCATCCAGCCCCCTGTAAAAAAAACTCCCTGCTGTCTTTCCGGCAGGGAGTTGAGATCAATTTAATTTAATACAATCAATTACCGCAATTTGAGCATTGACTTCGTTGATACTTCTCCGTCAATATCCACTCTGTAGTAATAAGTACCTGATGGCAGGTTACCCGGCTCCCACCTTACCTGATAATTACCAGGCTGCTGCGTACCATGTTGTAGCAATGCTACCTTTTTGCCAGTGACATCAAAGATGGAAATATCCACACTGGCCTTCCTTCCTAAATCATACCTGATAACCGTAAAGTTCGTAAACGGATTAGGTACATTCTGATAGACTTTATTAAGGCTTACCGCATAATTTACCTTTACCATATCGGAGTAGCTTACATCACCGGTAGTGCCTATCACCTTCAATCTGTAAATATTCACACCTGCCTGCGGGTTGTAATCATAATAACTATACTGATTATGCAATTGTCCATTAGCTGCATTGATAGACCCGATTGTTTGCCAGTTATTTCCATTCAGTTTCTGCACTTCGTACTTATCAATGTTCGATTCCTGTGCCGTATTCCAGGAGAGCAGTATGCTTTCTCTGACAACCTGTCCACTAAACGATACAATAGTAACCGGCTTGGTAGATGAGTAATACGCTATTGCGAAGTCGCTGAAGTTTGTTAGCCCGCTCGATGTGAGCAAATTACCTGACCTGGTTGTAGGCAATGATTCCCAGTAACCCGACTTATCTGAGCGTTTTACAATATAGAACTTGTCAGGGTCTTCCACAGTATATAGTCCTGTGATATCAATAGTAATATCATAATTAGCTCTTTCTATCTTGTTACCCGAATATGCAATCGTAAAGTACCTGTTAAGCAGGCTGTTCGGGGTAGTGATAGTACCGTCGTTAGAGGTTGCGCTGTTGTTTACTACAAAAGTTTCTTCATTGGGTTTCGCATCAAATCCTGCTATCCTTAATGAGTCAATAAAAGGCAGGGTATTCATCTTCACGGAAACATTCAGATTACTTTCTGTGACTACCTGATTAACTGCTGATATTTTTTCAGCCTTATAATAAGATGGATTTACATCCATGAAGTTCACATCATCCAGCCAAACACTATTACCTGCATTAGAAGTCACTTTGAACTTCACCAATACATTTGATTGGCCTTTATAATGGGAAAGGTCCACAATCTCGTGCCGCCAATCTGTTGCATTCTCAGGGGCAAATTCTACTGAAAGCGGAGGATTGGGTACTGTCTCCAATCGTCCTCCTCCTCCCGTACCAGAAGTCTTATTAAACAAAACCGGGGTACTTTCAAAAGTCATACCGCCATCAAGGGAAACGAGTACTTCCAGATTATTATAATAGGTAGCATTATTATCAGATAAAGCAGAGGCAACATAAAAACCAACTAGTGGTTTAGACATAGCAGAAAAGTCTAACAATGGACTCAAAAGTTCGAATTTACGTCCACCTGTTACCGAATACGTACGGGCAAAAGCTGCTTTAGAATTCATCCCATTGGGCCCGGCAATATTTGTAGTGTTATTTCCATTTGTTAGTGCATCCTGAAATACCCAATTATTCCCATTAACCAGCCAATCTGATGGGTTTTGAAAATCTTCAAAATAAGGATAAGTACCTATAGGAGTTTGTGCAGTTAAATCCAATTTCAAAGTGTCATTTGCTTTATTTCCTTCCCCTGACAATTTTGTGTACACTTCCATCTGATAGGTACCGGGAGAGGCAAGTGTAAAAGCATTCCCGGCCATAAATGTAACAGACCCGGAACTACCCGATGAAATTGGAGCTAAGGTATTTACTATAGTTTCAGTACCACCATTTATCCGATAAGCTACGGGAGTATTTGCCGGCAAAGCATTAGTTCCTAAATTTGAAATAGTAGCAGTAAATGAATTCGCCTGCCCTACCTTATAGACATAATCATGTGACAAAGTACTCGCAGTTACAGAAGCATCATTAGCAATTTTGGAATTCACTTCTATATCATCAAGATAAAATCCTACTCCTTCTTTTTGATTACTCCTAAAAGCTATGTATATGTCCTGATTGTTAAAACTATTAAGGGAAAAAGAATATGATGAAAAGGTAGTAGGTTTATTCTTCATAGAAATGGTTGCCATTTTTGTAAAACTAGCAAGAGCATCATCTGTAGTACTCACCCATATTTCTAAATCATCATACCAGGAACCACCACTGTTGTCCTGATAAAAAGCTGCATACCAAAAATCAAGCTTATCACCTGTTTTCACCTGCAATACCTTTGGGGTAATAAGCCAGTTTTCACCTTCACCAGTTCCATCAAAATCAAGACCTTCTGCCTGAATATATGCAGAATATGCACCTGTTCTATAATTATCCCCTGTAACAACCCATGAAAATTGGCCTTTTACATGCTGGGTTTTCCAACCATTGGGAATGACCCCACCCTCGAACCCCTGCACAATTTGTTGTGAAAAAGCAGGTGAAGTAACTATTAATGCAATAAAAGCTAAAATGGAATGTCGAATTCGTAACATAGATCCTTAGTTAATTAAGTAAAAAAACCTGACTTTCATTCAGGATATAAAGGAATAATAAGGAAAGGTTTAACCGGGATCTCAGACGAAGATGTAAAATTATAACTATTTGAGAAATTTCAAAATAATCTTTATGCCTGCCTTTTTCCTTTCGCTGCCACTATCTTTGCCAAAATTTTTTCATGGACTCCAAGAAACCCGATGACAGCAAGGTAATTATGACCGAAATCGTGCTACCTAACGATACCAACACTTTTGGCAATCTGATGGGAGGCAGACTGATGTACTGGATGGATATCGCTGCCGCACTGGCAGCCACAAAGCATAGCAACGCGCCTACTGTTACTGCCTCGGTAGATAACATCTCATTTATGAATCCTATCAAGATTGGCAATGCCGTCAGTATAGAAGCTACTGTCACCAGGGCTTTTAACAGCAGTATGGAAGTGCACCTTAAAGTGTGGGGTGAAGACTTTGTGCAACAATACCGTTACAAAAGCAACGAGGCTTATTACACATTTGTAGCGCTGGACCCTAATGGGAAACCCAGGAAAGTACCCCAACTGATACCTGAAACAGAGGATGAACTGGCACTATACAACAGTGCCCTGCGCAGAAGACAACTCAGACTGATTTTAGGAGGAAAGATGAAGGTGGAGGACGCTACAGAACTCAAGGCGCTTTTTAAGGAATAGTATATAATTTTCAGGCACTTCCTCTTTCTTTTGCCGGATTAAAGCCGTCCGACTGCTCAATAGCATTCATCACCATGCTCAATATCTCATCGAGCGACTCCTCGTAGGTGAAATGTAAGGGTGACTTGAACCTGACACTCAATTTATTTCTCCATCCCCTGAGTTTCAATCCTTTTTTATCAAAAGCCTTTGAGAATCCGTTAATTACCACAGGAATTACAACAGGCTTCTCCTCCTTGATTATAAAAGCAGTTCCCTTGCGTCCGGGTGCGAAGGGTTTTGTAGTGCCCTGTGGGAAAGTAATCACCCAATTATCCTCCAGCGCATGTGAGATACTTCTGGTATCCCCCACATCCAGCCCCTTACGCACTTCCTTTGAATCGCGGTTCCATGTCCTTTTCACCGTAATGGCTCCCGCCCAGGTAAACAATTTGCTCAGCCAGCTACTCTTCATGGTTTCAGCCGCCGCCACATAATATACTCTTGTAAAAGGATTTAGCAAATAATAAGGAACTCCAAGTCGGTTTCTTTTACCCCACTTCACTGCACAAAAAATATGTAGAAAAGTAATTACATCCGCAAAATAAGTCTGGTGATTACTCACAAAAAGTACCTTCTTTTTTGGTAACTTTTCGAAATTTTCGGTTCCTTCAATTCTTAACCTATTAATCAATGCCAGCCCCGGATAGCTGGCAATACCTACGAAAAAATAAACCAAAGACTTTACTAGCCGCTGCTGCTTTAGTTTTTTCGAAAATGTACCCATTGGGATTTCATTTATAAATGGCTATCCCTCAAAGAGATCAACCATAAATTTTGCCACAATTTAAGCAGTAATAAATAATATAATTTTCACACTATAAAATTCAATAATACCAGTATATATCGCTACTTTTGCACTCCTCAAAAAAATGGGATATTTTTTTAATCATCAAATGCTGATCAGGCAGAGTCCGAATTCGGGCACAGCAACAAAAAAAGGATCTGCTTCCAAAAAATGGAAAATAACAACGAATCTACAGGCGCTGAACAAACTCACTCTGTAGAAAACATGCCGCAAGGCGGAATTGAAGGAGTTCCCTTCCCCGAATTTCCCGAAACAGAATCTACAGTAGCCGCACAGGAAGTGCAACCCACAGCTGAGGAAGTACAGCAAGAGGCATTGGCTACTGCTCACGATGATTTCGATTGGGATATTGACAAGCGCAACATTACTGTGTACAGTAAAGAAGAAAGAGCGAAGTACGACGATGTGTATGACAAAACTTTCAAACAAATCAATGACCAGGAACTGGTAAATGGTACTATCGTAGGTATGACAAAAACCGACGTGGTTATCAATATCGGTTTCAAGAGCGATGGCCTTGTAGCACTGAATGAATTCAGAGACACACCCGGCCTTAAGATTGGCGATGAGATTGAAGTTATGGTTGTTGAGAAAGAAGACAAAGATGGTAACCTGCATCTCAGCCGCAAACAGGCGAGAACAGTACGCGCATGGGAGCAAATTGTTGAAAAACACAAATCCGGCGAAATCGTTACGGGTTATGTTACCAGCAAGACCAAGGGCGGACTTATTGTGGACGTTTATGGTATGGAGACCTTCCTGCCTGGATCGCAAATCGATGTGAAGCCGGTAACTGACTACGATCAGTTTGTCGGCAAGACAATGGAATTCAAGGTGGTTAAGATTAACGAGACAATCAAGAACGCCGTAGTAAGCCATAAAGCACTTATCGAGAGCGATATCGAAGAACAAAGAATGGCTATTATCAGCAAACTGGAAAAAGGCCAGGTGCTCGAGGGAACCATCAAGAATATTACAGACTTCGGCGCATTCCTCGACCTTGGAGGACTGGATGGATTGCTTTATATCACAGACATTTCATGGGGACGTATCAACCATCCATCTGAAGTGTTGAAACTGGATCAGAAGTTGAACGTAGTAGTTCTTGATTTTGATGATGACAAGAAACGTATCAGCCTTGGCTTGAAACAACTGACTCCACATCCGTGGGATACACTTCCTGAAAATGTTAAGGAAGGAGAAATCGTGAAAGGAAAGGTTGTGAACATAGAAGATTACGGCGCCTTCCTCGAAATCCTGCCGGGTGTTGAAGGCCTCGTACACGTAAGTGAAATTACATGGGCAAATACACCAATAAATGCTAAAGAATTCTTCACACTGGGAGATGAATACGAGGCTAAGATCGTTACACTCAGCAAGGAAGACCGCAAAATGAGCCTCAGCATTAAACAAATGACTGAAGACCCATGGGATACTATCGAAACACGTTTCCCTGAAGGAAGCAAGCATACAGGAGTTGTGAAGAATATCACTCCATACGGTGTATTCGTGGAACTCGCTCCGGGTATCGGTGGTATGATTCATATCAGCGACCTGAGCTGGATCAAACGCTTCAATAACCCTAACGAATACACTAAAGTAGGAGCTGAAATTGAGGTTATCATAATGAGCATCGACAAGGAAAACCGTAAGTTGCAATTAGGTCACAAGCAAATTGAAGAAGATCCCTGGAACTCACTGGAAGAAACATTCCCTATTGGTAGTATCCATGAAGGAACTGTAATCCGCAAGGATGACAAGGGTGCAGTGGTACAATTACCTTATGGACTCGAAGGATATGCTCCGGGCAGACATCTGCGTCGTGAAGACGAAACTTCTATCGGTGCTGATGAGACAGCTCAATTTATGGTTATCGAGTTCGACAGGAACGATAAGAAGATAATCCTGAGCCATTCACGCATCTGGGAAAAAGAAAAAGCTGATGAGAAGAATGCTGCACAAAAGGAAAAACGTGCGGAAGAAGCCTCAACCAAGCGCGCAATGAAAAACATCCAGAACAAGGTTGAAAAAACAACACTTGGCGATTTAGGCGTGCTGGCAGACCTGAAGAAGAAACTGGATGATGATGCTTCACAGCAGGAAAAGGCATCAAAATCAAAGGCTGCAAAGGCTGCTAAGACTACAGAAGAAGCAAAACCTGAAGAAGGGGATGCTGCTGAAGCAAAAGCCGAAGGAGAGGAGTAATTCCCTAAAACCTAATACTAAAAAGTCCCGGAAAATCAGATTTCGGGACTTTTTTTATTTCAATTTCCAAGCAAGCAAGCGACAAAAGAAAACGGCAACCTTTTTAAAGTCACCGTTCGAATAAAGTCAGTCGTTCTAAGGACTACACCAGTTCTACCACCATGGCGCTGGCTCCACCTCCTCCATTGCAGATGCCTGCTGCTCCTCTCTTTTTCCCACGTTGACGAAGGGCATGTAGCAATGTCACTATAATGCGGGCTCCGCTGGCACCTAAAGGATGCCCTAAAGACACTGCGCCTCCGTTTACATTCACTTTAGCTGCATCCAATTGCATCTTCTGAATATTTACTACCCCTACCACACTAAATGCCTCATTAACTTCAAATAAATCTATATCATCCACCGTAAACCCGGCCTTATTAATCGCTTTCGGTACGGCAAGCGAAGGAGTGGTAGTAAACCATTCGGGGGCCTGCTCTGCATCTGCATAGCTCCTCACTCTCGCCATAGGCTCAATACCCAGTTCTTTCGCTTTGTCAGCACTCATTAAAATAACTGCCGCAGCTCCATCATTAATCGTACTGGCATTGGCCGCTGTTACACTTCCATCTTTAATAAAAGCCGATTTCAATTGCGGTATCTTATCAAACTTCACATTAAATGGTTCTTCATCATTTGTCACCCACACCGGATCACCTTTTCTTTGGGGGACCGCTACCGGTATTATCTCTTCCTTAAACTTTCCCTCATTTATAGCCTGCTGACTTCTCCTGTAGCTTTCAATGGCAAAGGCATCCTGCTCCTCCCGGCTAATGTGGCATTCACTGGCACAGAGTTCGGCTGCATTACCCATCGCATAGTTATGATAGACATCAGTGAGTCCGTCTTTTGCAATGCCATCAAGCACTCCTGAATCCCCATACTTATTACCCCACCTTAACGATTCAAGATAAAAAGGCGCACTGCTCATATTTTCCATACCACCTGCAACTACCACCTCAGCATCACCCAATAAAATTGCCTGAGTACCTAATGCAATTGCCTTCATACCACTGGCACATACTTTATTTACAGTGGTACAGCATACGTTATCAGGTAATCCGGCAAATTTTGCTGCTTGCCGAGCCGGATTCTGGCCAAGGTTAGCCTGTAACACACAACCCATAAAAACCTCGTTCACCCACTCAGGTTTTACTCCTGATTTTTCAAGAGCCCCCTTTATGGCAATCGCACCCAGCCGGGGTGCCGGTATGCTCTTCAGGCTGCCTCCAAAGCTTCCTAATGGTGTGCGTACTGCTGCAACTATTACTACATCTTTTTTGTCCATTATCAAATTAATTTATCTGCAAAGATAATCAAGAATTATTCCTTTATGATTTTGATGTCTCCTGATTCGGGAACTGTTATTGTTGCAGAAAAACTAAGAAAGCGGTTACAGGCTCTTCCAGATTCATTAATTGCGTAATTTCGGGTATCATTTTATTATTAACCTGATGTAACAAAAACTTTCAGCTATGTCAACCTTCTCAACAAAAAAATTCGTGGTGATCATGGTGGTTACCTCTGTAATTCTGATAGCTATTTCAATACTCAGCCTTACCTGCGGGAAATAGCACGATTGAACAACCTATACGAGTGATATCACAAGACACCATACAACAGGTCATCAGCCGAATAGATATTGTAGAGCTGATCGGAGACTTCGTAAACCTGAAGCGAAGAGGCGCCAATTACCTTGGGCTATGTCCATTCCATGACGAGAGGACTCCTTCATTTACAGTATCCCCTTCAAAAGAAATATACAAATGTTTCGGGTGTGGCAAAAGCGGCAACGCCATCACCTTCCTTATGGAACACGAAAAGTATAGCTATGTGGAGGCTATACGCTGGCTTGCCCAGAAATACAGGATAGAAATTGAAGAGACCCAAACCTCACCGGAACAGAAGCTTCAGCAACAGGTAGCAGAAAGCCTGCATATCATTAACCACTTTGCGCAGCAGTTTTTCTCCAACTCACTGACGGAAACTGATGAAGGGAAAAGTGTCGGGCTGGGATATCTTAAACAAAGGGGATTCAGACTATCCACTCTTCAGAAATTTCAAATTGGTTATTGTCCGTCAGACGACAGTTTTGCTGCAGCAGCCATCCGCAATCAATTCAATCCGGACTTACTGATAAAATCAGGACTTGTAGTCGAACGGGATGGGAAATACAGAGACAATTACAGAGAGCGAATCATTTTTCCAATACACAATCAGAGCGGCAGAGTGATTGGGTTTGGAGCCCGGCTCATCCGCCAGAATGATAAGGCCCCAAAATATATAAACACCCCGGAAAATGAAGTTTATGTAAAGAGCAGGGTACTTTATGGCCTCTGGCAATCGAGGCAGGCTATTGGAAAGACGGATGAATGTCTGCTGGTAGAAGGCTATACCGACGTAGTCTCTCTACACCAGGCAGGAATAGAAAATGTAGTAGCCAGCGGCGGTACCTCCCTTACCAGGGAACAACTAAGGCTCATTAAGAAGCTGACCCCTAACCTTACTATATTTTATGATGGGGATGCGGCCGGAATTGCAGCGGCAGGACGTGGACTCGATCTGGCACTTGAAGAAGGCCTCACCGTAAAGATTGTAATGCTGCCGGCTCCCGAAGATCCGGACAGTTATGTAAACCGTTTTGGTGCCGAGGCTCTTGAAAACTACATCAGAGACCACAAACAGGATTTCATCCTGTTCCAGTTGGATATGTCACTGCAGGAAGCAGGCAACGACAGCAACAAGAAATCAGCGGCAGTCAGAAAAATTGCTGAGTCAGTAAGCAGACTGATAAGGCCGGAAGACTTTACTCTCAGACAGGATTATATCAGGAAGATAGCCGCAAAGCTGAATATCGAGGAAGAAGGACTGGTAAATCTTGTGAATTCAATTTCCAGAGAACATCTGGAAAAACAACACAAACGCCTTCTGGAAAACCAGCGCAACCAGAATCCGGATACATCATCTCCTTCGTCAACCATTATACCCACTGCGGAAGGTCAGGATGCTGAAGTTGATGATCTGCTCAGGAAAGATATCTTTCACGAAAGGGCACTGATCAGATGCCTGATTGAATACGGAAACAAACCCTACCAGGATGGAAAGTCGGTAGCCGCCTACCTGTTGGGAGAAGAAAAAATCAGAGATTTTTTATCAGACAAAACGCTACTAAAAATCTCAGACATATACTCAAAGCTCCTTTCTGAAGGGGTGACCCCTGAGCCCAGGTATTTTATATATACAGACAATCAGGCTATTAGCGAAACCGCAGTGTCTCTTATTGCCTTTCCATTCGAGGTGAGTAAAGCATGGAAAGAAAAGTACAACCAGGATGTGGCTACCAAAGAGACTCAATATCTGGCTGACATAAAGTCTTCGCTGATGTACTTTGAATTGAAAAGAATAAGGGGGATGATTGTGGAGAATGAAAAAGAGCTCAGTACCAATCCCGATGACACAAAGCGACTCACTATCCTGCTCGAGACACATAAGCACCTCAAGGAGATGGAACAATCCTTAGCTAAAGAAGTGGGAATGGTAATCCTTAAATAATATCTCAGAATCCCTGAGCTTCGGCAAAACTCTCTTCGCCTTTGAGACTTACCACACGGGATCCATTAACCCCTGAATTGGCCGGAAAAAAGCGTTGTGCATTCCAAACATAATCCAACACTACAATTTCGCCTCCTTCCAATCCTTTTTCAAACACACAATCCCAGGAAGACTCTCTGCTTAAATCTGTCGTAATTTTTGAAGTCTGCTTCGGAAATGCAATCCAAAACTTGGTGTTTTCGTGCAATGCACTGCATACATCTTCAAGAATCCGGTGCAACTGGTTTGCATTCAACACAAATACCAGTGCGAAGTCTATTTTTCGGGTTCTCAGTAATTGGGTGACATTTTTTGAAAAAGAAATTTTTGAGAATTGTTTTTCAACCGTGGACGGAAGACCTTGAATTAAAATGTTTTTTTCATCCTCTAACTGTAACTTTTCAAACAATGTTTGAGACATGCCTCTGATAGAATTTTAAGATTAACTAAAAGTTTGGAGAAAGAAAATTCCAAACAAAAACGATTGCGAAGCTACGAAAAATTATGCAAAATTTTTCAAAAAATCGCTACTGCATTGAATTTCAAGGAATCGTGTCCCTAAATCCCTACCTATTCTATTGTTTTATAGGTTTATAGTACTGAAGGGCTTCAGCAATGTAACCCTTAAGTGCCTGGATTCTTTTTTCATCCAACGGATGGGTGCTGAGTATCTCCAGACCTTCCTTCCCCTGCTTTAGAGCAGCCATTCTTTCCCAGAAAGGAATTGCCTCATTGGGATTATATCCGGCCATTGCAGAAAACAACAGGCCATAATGGTCGGCTTCATACTCCTGTTTACGCGAATTAGGCAAGAGCACCCCTATCTGAGCCGAAGGGGCATACACTGCATTGAAAATCTGATTAGCCTTTTGATTGTTTGAGGTAAACACATTGCCTACAAGTTCCAATCCCTGTGCAGCCATTGCCTGGCTGATTCTTTCCTGGCCATGCCCTGCTACTGCATGGGTAATTTCATGCCCTAATACTACAGCAAGGGCTGCTTCATTCTTTGTTACGCCTAACAAACCTGTATATACTACAACCTTACCTCCAGGCATACACCAGGCATTCACCTCCGGACTCTGCACCAGATTGAATTCCCAGTTATACCCTTCCAATACGTTTGCCAACCCTTTACTACTGTAATAATCTGTGATTGCTCTGGCAATTCGGGTACCCACCCGCTTTACCATTTCAGCATCTTTATTCGTTGAAGCACTTACTACTTTATTTTCTGATAAAAATGAACGATACTGATTTACAGCCTCCTGTTGCAATGTCTGTTCGGATACCAAAGTCAGTTGTTTTCTTCCTGTAATGGGATTGGTGGTACACGATGAGAGTGAAAAAGTCAACACTACTATTACTGTAAGAAACTGTTTCATTGTGTTTGTTTTAAATTATTCAGGATCAAAATATAAGCTCACTAATCTTTCATAGGAACTATTGCAAAAAAGACTATACCGGATTATAAAGGTTTAGGCAGGCCCTCAAAATTTACATTTCTTTTCGCTTTGCCTTTCGGCGATCTCTATACTTTAGAATCGGCACCCTGTTTTCATTTCCCTTTAACAATCTGCCAATATTCTTCTGGTGCGTCAGGATTATCAAAGCTGCCACTGCCACTGCAAATACTCTGTAAAACACCTCCTTCTCGTTATATATCCACAATACACAAATCGGAAGCGCTATCCCTGCCAGTATAGAACTAAGAGATACATATCGGGTAAGGAATAAAACCAACAGAAATACACCTACACAATTTATAGCTACCACTGGTTGAATGGCGAGGACCATGCCGAACAGCGTTGCCACACCTTTTCCACCTTTAAAATTTGCCCAAATTGGATAAATATGACCTACTACAGCAGCCAGTCCTAATCCTATCATTAGGTTAGTGCGCTCCAGTTCGTTGCTGATATAAAATGGGAGAAAATTGTAAAGAGCTACTGCAAAAACTCCCTTTAGCATATCCCCTACCATTACAATAGTGCCAAACTTTGGCCCCAAAACTCTGAATGTATTGGTGGCCCCCATATTGCCACTTCCGTATTCACGGATGTCAATATCAAAAAAACTTTTGCTAATGATTAATGCTGTCGGAATTGAACCAATCAGGTAAGCAATCAGTACTAAAAAAGCTTCTTTCATAACTTCTGATAAGTCGCACTAAGTTCGTACAATAGGCAAATATAATACTAAAATGTACGAAATCAGTATTTTAGGAAATTCTAACTATTTCTGAACATTGAATTAAAATTCTTTACTTCTTCATCATTAAGGCCATCCATCCACCCTTATTTATCTTTCTGACTGTCAAAAATCCTTCATTCTCAAAGGAAGATACTAACCTTTCCTCATCTGTTTCCAATACCCCTGAAAGGATGATAATCCCTGAAGACAGTACTTTGTCTCCTATTTCTGAGGCATGTGCCAGCAACACATTAAGATTAATGTTGGCAAGAATGATATCGGAAGCCGGCGCCCCTGCAAGATCAGCGGCCAGATGTACTTCAACTGATTTACAATTATTGTGCTGTATATTCTCAACAGCATTGTCAATGCTCCACTCGTCGTTATCCACCGCATATACTGATGAGGCACCACTCATTGCTGCAAGAATAGAAAGCACGCCGGTTCCGGTACCAAAATCCACCACCTTCTTACCCATAAAATCTACCCCGCGCATCAACCTAACCATCATTTCAGTAGTGGCATGATGTCCGGTACCAAAACTCATCTTGGGGGTGATGACAATTTCGTGCAACACTCCACTTAACTCCGGATGAAAACCGGCCCGTATGCCTACAAAATCATCCACAACTACCGGCTTGAAATCTGCTTCCCATAGCTGATTCCAATTCCGGTCGGCCAATTCTTCCACTATAAAACCTGTTTTCTCAGGCAGACTACTCATAAAATCCGCCTCATTATAATCCGATTTGATAATATAGCCGACAAGTGTTTTCTCAGGCTCCTCAAAAGCGTAAAACCCGATTTCCGCCAATTGCGCCATCAGGATTTCTGAAGCTTCCTGACTAATTGGTGAAACAGTCACTTTTAAATATACTTTCATTGCTACTATTAAAAAATAAAACGCCCAAAAGCATTTTCAATTTGCGATTGGACGTCTGAATTATTCTATCTGATTTGCCCGCTAATGATTAGAGTTCCCTCTGTCTTTCCTCTGGTCGTGATCTCTTTTCTGATCATGCTCTCTTCTGGGGCCTCCACCAGGTCGCCTCTGCTCTACATAACCTTCAGGTTTTGGTAAAAGCGCCTTGCGGCTGAGTTTGTATTTACCTGTCTTAGGATCTACTCCGATTAATTTCACTTTCACATGATCGCCTTCATTCAGCACATTATCCATAGTATCCAGGCGTTTCCACATAATTTCAGAAATATGCAGCAATCCTTGTTTTCCCGGCATGAATTCCACAAACGCACCAAACTCTTTAATACCTTTCACTACACCTTCATACTCCGCACCTACCTCAGGCACAGCTACGATACCATTCACCCATGCCACAGCCTTGTCCACATTTTCTTTATTGGTGCCATAGATGCTTACTTCGCCTGTATTCCCTACTTCCTCAATATTAATAGTAGTACCTGTAGTCTTTTGTATTTCCTGAATAATTTTTCCACCCGGCCCGATTACAGCGCCGATAAATTCAGAATCAATAATCAACTTCTTCACTCTTGGAGCCTGCGGCTTCACATCGTCTCTGTGAGTAGCTATTGTCTGATACATTGCATCTAAGATGTGTAAACGGCCTTTCTTAGCTTGTGCGAGCGCCTCGCGCATTACATCCATACTCAGGCCATCTACTTTAATATCCATCTGCACGCCACAAATACCGTCACGCGTGCCTGTAACCTTAAAGTCCATATCTCCCAGATGATCTTCATCTCCGAGAATGTCTGAAAGAATCGCATACTTATCACCTTTAGAGATAAGCCCCATTGCAATACCTCCTACATGCTTATTGAAAGGAACACCTGCATCCATCAGCGCCAGCGAACCGGCACAAACAGTAGCCATAGATGAAGAACCATTGCTCTCAAGGATATCACTTACCACACGTACAGTATAAGGGAAGTCATCGCCAGGCATAAGTTGTTTCAGTGAACGCATAGCCAGATTACCATGTCCGACTTCTCTTCTGCCCGGGCCACGCATGGGGCGTGTTTCTCCAGTCGAGAATGGGGGGAAATTATAGTGTAGAAAAAACTTAGAATAGTTGCTTGTGGCAGCAGTTTCTATCAACAATTCGTCGAGTGGAGTGCCCAATGTAACAGTTGAAAGAGACTGGGTCTCTCCTCTGGTAAATAAGGCTGAACCATGTGGGGAAGGCAAAGGACTCACCTCCATGGTCAGTGGCCTGATTTCATCAAGCTTACGTCCATCCAATCTGGTTCTTTTATCCAACACCATATCTCTGACGATATGATATTGCAATTCGTGGTAGTAATACCCAATCAGTGGCTGGTCTTCTTCCGGTAATTCTTCACCGAGGTATTCAGTTAGTTCTTCTTTGACCTTATCAAAGGCTTCAGCACGTTCATGTTTAGAAGTAGCAGCTTCTGCTATCTGGCGCACTTTTTCTGTGGCAAACTCATATATTTTCTTTTCCAGTTCTTCGTTCCTGTAGGGCTTTTCGTAGGCTCTTTTAGGTTTCGCGCCGGCCTTATCTCTTAACTCTTCCTGGGCCTTAATCTGCATCCTGATAGCTTCATGCGCTTTTTCGATTGCCTGTACTAAATCCTCTTCCTGGCATTCCTTAGCTTCTCCTTCCACCATCATGATATTCTTTTCGGTTGCAGCTACTATAAACTCCATCTCGGCATTGATTATCTCACTGCGTCCAGGGTTTACTACAAACTGTCCATCAACCTTGCTGATCCTTACTTCTGAAATAATCTCCTGAATAGGCACATCTGATACTGCTAATGCAGCGGAAGCAGCCAGACAGGCTAGTGAATCAGGCAATATTTCCGGATCGCTGGAAACTAAAGTCACCAACACCTGCACGTCGCACAGATAATCATCGGGGAACAAAGGCCTTAACGCTCTGTCAATCAGCCGGCTAATCAGCACTTCATAATCACTTAGGCGGCCTTCTCTCTTAAAAAAAGACCCGGGGATACGGCCTGCAGATGCAAATTTCTCCTGATAATCAACAGTTAAGGGGAAAAATGATTGTCCTGGCTTGGGTTCTTTTGATGCTACAACGGTAGCAAGTATGATACAGTCGCCCTGGCGAACTGTAACAGCTCCGTCGGCCTGGCGTGCCAGTTTGCCTGTTTCAATAGTAATCAACTTACCATTTCCCGGATCAAAAGATACATTTATTGGGTTGGGAATATTCATATTATTTATTGTATTAAAAAAGAATTCCCAACCACATCATGAGTTGGGAATACCTGATATAACTAATTATGTTGAAAAAAATTATTTGCGGAGACCTAACTTTTCAATCAGGGAACGATAACTTTCCAAATCTTTCTTTGTCAGGTATGCCAACAAACTCTTCCTTCTTCCAACCAACAGCATTAGACCGCGCTGTGTATGAAAGTCCTTCTTATTGGTCTTCAGGTGATTGGAAATATGGTTGATTCTGTCTGTCAGAATCGCAATCTGGGCTTCTACAGAGCCTGTATTAGTAGCAGCACCTCCAAATTCGGTAAAAAAAGCTGCCTTATTTTCTGATGTTAAGTGAGACATTTGGTCGTTTAAAAAATTTTAATGGGTGCAAATGTATGACTATTTTTTGATTTTCTTAAATAACCAAATACGTTTTCGGATTTTTTTTGCAACTCTGCACCCTAAGTCTTCAATTACTTAAATACTAGTACCAGGCTAATTAATATTTTGATGTGCCAGGAGAAGTATCGAGCTAATCCGTACATAAAGAAATTTTTATCTCTTACCCCATAGTTAGCTGCTATAAATCTTTGTATTTTGCTGTTGCCTGCTTCAGCTTTTCCATTGGTTTTGCCTTTGATAAAGTAATTCATAATCATTTGTTCATGTCCACCTATCAGACGAATAATGTTTTCGACTTCGGGTAGCTTTTGTTGTTCAGCATGGTCGTACCAGTCTATGAGATCTCTTTCTATTTCCCAGTCGTGTTTTCCTACATACACTGTTATGTATTGGCTTTGGTAAATATACTTATCTTTTGTTTTTCAATTCCCGTTGCAGACGGGCTAATTTTTAAGGCATCAAGTGACCCGGCAAGCCGGAACACTTGCGCCAGTAGGGTTATTAGTGCCATTTCCATTGTTAACCCAAACATAAATACTATCACCATTTACATCAATAAATCTTACAGGATTATTTGCAGCATATTGGTATGGATTTAATCCAAAATATTTTTCACTAAATCTATCTTGGGTAAAAAATCTGCCGACTTGATTGTCATACATCCTGGCTCCATAATCCAACCACTCTAAGCCGGAACCATCAGAAAACTCTTGTCTCTGTTCTTCCTTACCATTGTACTTGTATTTATTTTCTGCCCCACCAAACTGCAATGCCTTCGATGATATCCCCGCCATTGTCAACCCGAATGGATAGTAATGCGTTTCTTCAAGGATAGGGCCTCTGATATGGGTTATTTGTAAATTATCAAAATAGACATCTATATTCGGTGTCTCATTACTCACAAACACATACAGGTAGCCACTCTTTGTTACGGAGAGATCATTTTTTACATGCACTTTAAATTCCTGGTCGTTGCCTACCTGTTCGGCGCTGCTGCCATCCTGGACAAACTTAAATTGTTCATCCAGCAATACCCAATTCAAGTACGCCTTTGGTTTTGTGCTTCCCGGTGCAGGCTGTGTGCTCAGGTAACTGATTACTGAATTAGGTACCACGCCACTGCTCGTAAGCTGCCCGGAAGTGATTGCCCCATGCACCGGCCCACCTGTGTATTGCTCCCGGCTAAAAATATCTATCCAGCCCATCACAGAAAAAGTTACAAAATGAAGTATAGCATCTTCGCCTACCTTGTATTTATCCGACATCCTGTTATGTATTGGCTTTGGTAAATATACTTATCTTTTGTTTTTCAATTCCCGTTGCAAACGGGCTGATTTTTAAGGCATCAAGTGACCCGGCAAGCCGGAACACTTGAGCCAGTAGGGGCTCCTAGCACATCAAATTATTAATTATCCGTAAATGACACATAAATATAATACCTTCGCAGGTCTGATATTAAAAATATTGGGGCTGACCGGTTTTGACAGCATAGTTCTTTGTAAGTATAAGCATGTAGCGCGTTGCGTAATTAGCGCTTTAATCTGAATACGCAAACCTTTAAATGGCAATAACAATTTTGCCTTGGCTGCCTAAGCGATAGTTTAGCATCCAATATGGCCGTTGGTCAGGCAGGCTCGTTGCCGCGACCCTCCGCCCAATCAAATAAAGAAAACGGGCTGCTGCCATCCCAGGCTGTGCGGATGGCTTAAGACCTATACAGCTAAGGAGAAGGTTGGTTCGTTTTGCCCCTGCCTATCCTGACAAATAATGCAAGACTAAACATGTAGAAGGCTTATAACGGATATGTTTGGACCAGGGTTCGACTCCCTGCAGCTCCACTCTTTCCCTACCCCATTGGGATATCTGAGCAGCGAAAGTGACGATTGAGTTGCCTTTAATAAAAGGGTGATACTGTGACTGCACGTTTATTCCTATTAATATTGATTTTTTCTTATGCAATTAGTGGATGCAAGAAAGATAAATCCACCGGCAATCATGAGGAAGACTTCGTAAAAGGGCAGGTACTTGTCGGCATTGATTCCACAGTGAGTCTGGAACGCACTTTTAATTACATAAATGCACTTTCACCTTCTATCGGCCAGGCAAGCGGATTCACATTCACTACTACACTTGGAAAAGACCATATTCCTTCAATTATTGAATTGCTGAACTCTAAGCCATATATAAATAATCATGGATTCTCAGCCTCAGTATGGGAACACTACCAAAGCGGCATCGTATATAATACTTCCATCCTTTGGAATATGACTCAACAGAATCAGCTGGACTATCTGACCACACTGAAAAGCCTGAAAATGACTGAAAAGCTAACGCCCTATAGAAGTCTATTGATCATCGTCCCGGAAGGAATGGAACAACTCTGGCTCAACAGACTAAAAGATCAGAAATGGGTATCCTGGGCAGCGCTTAACTATCACACCAAAGTTGCACCTTGGGAATAGTTATCTGAACTACCGTTTTTTTTTGTAATTTGTTGCCCGTTAATTCAATATCTTAAGGAGAAAGCCTTCAATCTCTAATTGCCAAATTACTTTAACTGCTAAGCTCCTTAACAAATCTAAACTTAAGAATATTTTTCTTCGCCTATCTGGCCGGTATAGTTTTATGAAAAAAGATATACACTGCGCAGAGCGGTGGTATGGTACGCAGTACGGCGGCACCATTATGAATCCGAAACTGCTTTCAAAAGACTCTATTGTTTATTCCTTTGGAATAGGTGAAGACATTTCATTTGATCTGGATGTCATCAGGACTCATGATTGTAAGGTATATGGATTTGACCCCACACCTAAATCTATCAAATGGGTGGAAAGTCAGGAAACACCTCCAAATTTCCTCTTTTATGAATGGGGAATCAGCGATAAAACCGGGGAGGTGGACTTCTTTTTACCTAAAAATACTGAACATGTATCCGGTAGCCTGTCCAACCAATCTAATATTGACCTTTCCAATAAGGTAACAGTACAGGTGAAAACCCTTAAAGATATTATGAATGAATTGAACCATACTTCAATCAGTGTACTAAAAATAGACATAGAGGGATCAGAATACGAGGTAATCGATGAGTTTCTGAGCAACGAATCCATACCCATCATCCCCCAATTATTAATAGAATATCACGGCAGATTCTTTCCTGATGGAATACAAAAAACGAAGGACTCCATTACAAAGCTCAAGGCAATAGGGTACAAAATTTTTGCTGTATCCAACAACTTTGTAGGAGTCTCACTTATACACGAATCTTCCCTGTAGAGTAGAACTGCCTAATCGCTCCCCATCCCTAAAAATTATAGACCCAAAAAATCCCGTCGGTAGTGACACAAAACCTTTCATTATCCGACACGGGCAATCTTCCTTATAAATTCATATTTTACGGTCATCCCAAAAATATAAATACCCTTCTCAGGGTATTCGTGTGTAAGATTTGGAAGATTATTTTCGCCCCTGTGACTGACTACAGTTCTCTTAGCATAAAGGTTACTAACCAACAATCTTCATGTCAGGAATCCTTGACCAGGTTCCGGGAACCCAAAGCCGAAAGCCGAAAACAAGAAACAGATGCGTATAAGCCCCCAAAAGGGCTTATACGTTTTTTGAATACCGATAATTAAATTACTAACTGCTTATTTTTTCCCGAATAGGCCTCCCAGTAATCCTCCTAAGAGTCCGCCTGACTTCTTCTTACTACCACCTGTTACGGCCGAAATTGCATCTCCAAGCCCAATCTGGCCATCTCCATCCTGATCAAGAATTGAAGAGAGAATACTCCCTCCGCCGCCTGAATTTCCTGCTCCACCAAGTAAACTACCCAGCAGCCCACCTAAACCGGCACTATCTGTAACATTCCCCGCAGATCTGGACTTTCTTCCCAAAAAGCCCATTAGGATCGGAGCCAGCATAGCCAGAATGGAAGACACTTTCGAAGAACTAACCCCGGTTTTTGCACTGAGCGCATTCTCTACTGAGCTCCTCTTTCCTCCCAATACATGACCAAGGATTCCGTCTCCATCAGAAAAATCACCTGAACCCAAAAATCCTGAAAGGTTGTCAAGAATACTGCCATCGTGTTTGTTCAATGCACCTAAAATACCGGCCGCCCCCTGTTCGGTACCTGCATTTCTTTGCAACATACCCATAAGGACTGGGGCCGCAGCACTCACAACAGATGTAGCCTCCTCCCGGGTGGTTCCCGTCTGAGCTCCAATACCACTTATTAGCTGGCTGCCCAAATCTCCTTTTAATAATTCTGTAATGTCCATCTTGAAACTTTTTGATTTTATGAAGAGGATAAAACTAAGGATTATTATTTTTTTTAACCTCAAAAATTTAGAACAGGTTCTGATAGACTCACCGTCCTGTGTGCGCAAAGTGATACGGGATGATTCATTCACACATACTTTACCATGTAGTACCACAAATATTTACCTTTACAGCCGTTCAACATCAACTCATTATGAAACTCAACCCCTTCCTCCTGCTCATTACGGTTTCGGCCTTGGTGTTCATTTCGTGCCACAACACAGACACATCTAACAAACAACCCAACAACACTGTAGATAAAATGGAACAAAGAGTAAACGAACTTGCTCCGGTTAAGCTCACAACCGACCTCACCAGACTGACTGATTCTGAAAAGAAAATGATCCCGCTCCTGATAGATGCAGCACACATAATGGACACCCTATTTGCCTATCAGGCCTATGGCAACCTGGACAGCCTTCTCAATGCCACTACTAACCCAAATACAAAGAAATTTATTGAAATCAATTACGGTCCATGGGACAGATTGAGAAACGACAGCCCTTTCGTAGAGGGAATCGGCCCCAAACCTTCAGGAGCCAATTTTTATCCTACCGACATGAGTAAAGTGGAATTTGAAGAAGCAAACCTAAAGGATAAAACCGGCCTTTACAATTTTATCAGAAGAGACGAAGCCGGGAAGCTTTACACCTTCCCCTTCCATGAAAAATTTAAGCAACCACTTGAGCGTGCTGCAGCAAAACTCAGGGAAGCTGCTGCTATGGCTGAAGATCCGGGCTTAAAAAACTATCTTACCCTCAGAGCAGATGCACTACTCCATGACGAGTATCAGAAGAGTGACTTTGCATGGCTGGATATGAAAAATAACGGACTGGATATTGTCATTGGGCCAATTGAAACATACGAAGATCAACTCTTCGGGTATAAAGCATCCTACGAGGGTTATGTTTTGATAAAGGACAAAGACTGGAGCAGCAGACTGGCTAAATATGCGGCATTCCTGCCCGAACTACAGGATAGCCTCCCTGTCACATCAGAATATAAAACAGAAAAGCCGGGATCTGATGGAGACCTTAATGCCTACGACGTCATCTATTACGCAGGATCAGCAAATGCAGGAGGCAAAACAATTGCCATCAACCTGCCCAATGACGAAGAAGTACAATTAAAGAAGGGCACCAGAAGACTGCAACTTAAGAATGCCATGCAGGCTAAATTTGATAAGATAATGGTGCCAATTGCAAACGTACTCATCACCCCCGACCAAAGGCAAAATGTGAAATTTGATGCATTCTTTGCCAACACCATGTTTCATGAAGTAGCCCATGGTCTTGGCATTAAAAACACAATCAACGGAAAAGGTACCGTAAGAAAAGCACTGAAAGAATATGCCTCTGCACTTGAAGAAGGAAAGGCGGATATTCTGGGCCTGTTCATGGTAGAGCAGTTACTCGCCAAAGGTGAGATGAAGGGCGAACTGAAAGATTATTACACCACCTTTATTGCGGGCATTTTCCGTTCTGTACGCTTCGGTGCCGGCGATGCACACGGTATCGCCAACATGATACGATTCAACTATTTCCAGGAACATCATGCATTCACCAGGCAGAGTGACGGAACTTATAAAGTCAACTACGAAAATATGAAGAGCGCTATCGACAGCCTCTCCAATTTAATACTGACTTTACAGGGAAATGGAGACTATGAAGCAGTTGCCAAATTAGTTGCAGATAAGGGAAAAATTGGTGATCAGCTGCAAAAGGATCTCGACCGATTAGGAGAAGTGAACATCCCTGTAGATGTGATTTTCGAACAGGGAGTTCAGGTGTTAGGACTTCAATAAGCCCTCAGACTTCATTACAAATTCAGGCTGCAAAATCAGGGAGTTCCATTGGAATATCCATCACAAGAAATTCTGCATCCTTCTTCGCTTCGATCTCAAAGCCGGCAGTATCCCAAATGCCCAGGGCATCACGGTCTTTTAGCGTATATGCACTAATGCTAATTTCACCACTTATTACAAAAACATAAGCACCGTTCCCTTCCCGATGGATGTGGTATGTTTCCTTTAATCCCTTCCTGAAGTTTCCAAGGCTGAACCACGCCTGCTGATGAATCCATGCCCCGGCATTATCGCGATCAGGTGAAACCACCTGTTGAAAACCATTCTCCACCCTGTTAGCCAGATAATTAATCTGATCGTATCTGGGGGCCACATTTTCGGTGTCAGGATAAATCCATATCTGCAAAAATTTTACAGGCCTGTCACTATTTTCATTCTTTTCACTGTGTATTACTCCCCTGCCGGCAGACATTACCTGAATATCTCCTCGTCTGATGATTCCTGAATTACCCATATCATCACCATGCTGCAAATCTCCCTCCAGTGGGATGGAAATAATCTCCATATTCTTATGCGGATGTTTTCCAAAACCCATTCCACCTTCCACAAAATCATCATTCAACACTCTCAGGGTCCCGAAATGGATTCTATCCGGATTGAAATACCCTGCAAAACTAAAACTGTGATGGCTCTTAAGCCAACCATGGTCAGCGTACCCTCTCGACTTCGCCTCGTGAAATACTGTTTTCATAACTATGATTTTTTTATAGAATGCAAAGCTATTTCTGCAGTACCATAAATTGGTTCACCTAAGTTAAGAAGCAGAAAGGATGAATAAGAAGAACTCAGGCACCACCTTTGGCAAACTCCTCAGTGGCTTGCAGAAAAGTATCTATCTCCTTAAATGAATTATAAATATGCGTGGAAACGCGAAGGCAGTTGATATTATTCTCGGGGACATAACGTACGATAATGCCCCTCTTGCGCACATGTGTCTGCAGATCTGCCATCTCTTTGCCCTTAATCCTGAAACCAATTTGTGCACCTCTGGATATTGCCTCTACCGGAGTCAGCATCTCAATCCCCGGAATTATTTTTAAAAGGTTTTCCTGTAGATAGGCCGCGAGTTTGCGCACACGTTTTTCTATTTTTCCTTTTCCGATAGCCTCATGAAATTCCACGGCCTTCACTATTCCCTGAAAGAGAGAAGCATTCTGCGTGCCATAATAATACCTGTGTCCATCGTCCACATATCCTTTGAGCAAGGGTGGGTCAGACAGCAGATCCCATCCGGTATCTACTCCACCTCCTCCATAAAAAGCCTGTACGGTATCTCTAAAGTCTTTTGCCACATAGAGAAACCCCGTTCCCTTAGGGCCGAGCATCCATTTATGGCAACACCCTGAATACATATCGCACCCTAACTGGTGAAGGTCAGTCTCCAGCATTCCGGGTGGGTGTGCACCATCCACAAAGCTGAAAATTCCATGCTCTTTCGCGAATGCACAAATCTCCCTTGTGGGCAATATCTGTCCGATTGTGCATGGAATCTGAGGCAGTGCTATCACCTTCGTTTTTCCTGTAACCGTTTTCTTTACAATATCCAATGTCTGCTCAGCCGTTTGCCCAAAGGGAATTGCCTTAATTTTTATTCCCGTAAGCTTTGCTCTGTTTAGCCACGGTCCTGCATTTCCTACATGTTCGTGCCGGCTGAGTATTACTTCATCTCCCTCCCGGAGCGGTAACCCCCAACAGCAAATATTTATTCCCTCGGTGCAGTTTCTGGTGAGCGCGATTTCTGATTTATCAGTTCCTAAAAAGCCTGCAAGCGCCTGCCTGGCCTCATCCTCCATCCCCGCATACCGTGCTTCCGTATCCACCTCCATCATATCCTTGTACACACTACTGACGACCGGATAAGGCGACGGGCCAATGGTTCCATTATTCAGAAATATTCTTTGATGAGATAACGGAAATTGCTCCCTGATCAATTTCCAGTATTTCTCTTCATCCATATCCTGAGCAGGTAAAGGGGGAACTATAAGCGCTTCAGACCTTAAGCCTAATGCACCTGCAGCCAGGATACTGTTCCTTAGAAAATCTCTTCGGTTATGCATGAAGTTTGTTTTAATAATTTCAGGGTCTTAGAATTTTATGCACCTTCCTGTTTCATCCAATCGAAAGTTTTTTTAATTGAAGATCAAAGCAAATCACTTCGCCTGATTAACAACTTACGGTATTTATTGAAGATGCCATTCTTTGTCACGAAGCCAAGGTATTTGTTATTGACATCCACTACCGGCAGAAAGCGTGTATTCTTCTTATCCATTATCTGAATCACCTGTCCCATATTCATTCCCATTTGTGCGATGTCAGTGGAAGGCTGCACCAGATCTTTCATTCTGACTGCACTGCTTCCCGGTTTGGGGTTTACGATATTTTCCAATAATTCTTCAATACTTAATACTCCCATAAGCTTTCCCTCATCATCAATTACCGGAAAAATATTCTTATCAGACTGTACAATTTCCTGCTTTCTATCCACAGGAGTTTCTTCAGAATGTAATACCAAAAAATCTCTCTCAATGAGATATCTGAGCTTCAACCTGGCCAATACACCTGCATCCTTATTGATATCAGGTACGAGGCTTCCCTGCTCAGCGAGCACCCATGTGTAGATTGAGTATTTCCTTGCACGCTTGTTAATAAAATAAGCGATAGCAGCCACCATCATCAGTGGCACTATTAACGTATAACCACCCGTTATTTCAGCACTGAGAAACACGCCGGTAAGTGGTGCATGCATCACACCACTCACAGAGGCCGCCATTCCTGCCACCATAAAATGAGTCACATTCAAATGCATCCACCCCGTCTGGTTCACCGTCATTGCAAAAACAAACCCCAGCAATCCTCCAATTACCACACTCGGGCCAAACATGCCGCCATTTCCACCTATGCTCATCGTCAACACAGAGCCATAGGTCTTACCAATCAGACTCAAAGCTGCAAACCCAATGGTTACCCAGACATAACTTTTATATTCGGCAAACAGACTGTTTTCCAATAACGATTCAAAATCACCATTGAGCAATTCCTGAATAGTAATATAACCTTCACCATAAATAGCCGGAAATAAAGCCACGAGCAATCCGAGCGTAATACCCCCTGCAAAAATCTTTCCGTAGGTATTCTTTATTCTGCCTGTCACTTTAGGAATCACAGCATTCAGCCTGCTGTAGTAGATTGTGTACAGCCCTGCAATGATGCCAAATAACACGAAAAACCAAAATGCGCCCACATCCCACGTTTCTGCCACATACACAAAAAGTGGCTTTGTCAACAAAAGCTTGGAAACCACTGATGCCACCGCCGACGCAATCAATAGAGGAACCACCGCCGGTATGGAAAACGATGGCAGCAAAACCTCGAGTGCAAAAACCATCCCTGCTATAGGACTGCCGAAAGCAGCAGAAATCCCGGCAGCACCCCCACAAGCAAGCAGCATGGTGGTCTCCCGATAATTAAGGCCAAACACTCTGCCCACATTCGATCCTATAGCAGCACCACTGGATGCTGCCGGTGCCTCCAGACCAGCAGAACCACCCATCCCCACTGTCAATGCACTGGATATTATCTGACTATAAATATTATGAAAATCCAATCTGCTATTTTCCTGATTCACACTCTTTATCAGTGGCGGAATACCGTGCCGAAACGGTCGTCTTCTGATAAATGCCTTTACATAAAGCACGGTAAGCAATATCCCTATAAGAGGAAAAAAGAAAAACAGGTAGTACTTATACTTCCAGTGAAGGTCATTCTGAAGGTAGTTCGAAAACAGATGCACCAGTTCTTTCAACAGAGAAGCAGCCAGACCGCCAAGTGCTCCCACAATCGCAGCAGCTATCACAAGGAAATTTTCCTGAGAAATATGTTCCTTCCGCCATTGGTTAAGAGTTACAATAAGCCGAAGTAATTTCTCGTACATGAAGCAACAATAAAGAAAATTATCAGAAAAATTAAAGATAAATAGAAATTCTTCTTCATTTGAAACTCAGCATGCCTTTATGGTTTACCGGAAACTTCTACATAATCAGCAATCATCTTCATATCCTCACCTGATATACCGCCGGTCACATTCAGGCGAAAGAAGATACGCAGTGTAAGTAAATTTGGAATGGTCTGATAATTGAGACCACCTCCTATATAAAATATAATGAGATGAAATATACATTCGATGCAACTGTTCAAAACAAGTCAGCCGGCCTTTTCCGGAGGCTACACCATACGGGTGAAATGCTGGTATTACCAAACGCATGGGATACTGTCTCCGCAAGGATGTATCAGGAGACCGGCTTTCATGCCATAGCCACCACAAGTTCCGGAGTGTCATGGGCCTGTGGCTATCAGGATGGAGAAAAAATTCCTCCGGAAGAAATGCTTTCTGCCTTAAAACGTATAACCAGAGTAGTGAGCATACCGGTCAGCGCCGATATTGAAGCGGGGTACTTCGCAGAAGAGGCAGATCTATTTCATAAATTCATAATGGATATTGTGGAGGCCGGAATTGTAGGCATCAATCTCGAAGATGCAGATTCAAAGGCAGGGGGCATGCGGAGTGTGGATGCACAGGTGGCACTCATCAGGCTGGCAAGAAAGGCAGGCAACGACAAAGGGGTGAACCTGTTTATCAATGCCCGAACCGATGCCATAGAGAGAGCATCCGGCAATCCGGACGAAAAAATTCAGGCCTGTATTGAAAGAGCTAAAGCGTATGAAGATGCAGGTGCTGATAGTATCTTCGTGCCCTTCACCAGTGAAATGGAAACGGTAGCCCGCCTGAAAGAAGGGATTAGGCTCCCTCTCAATATCCTTATGGGAAATACTCTTGATCCGGCAGGCTTACGCAGGCTAAAAGTGGAAAGGGTAACCGTAGGCGGAAAACCTATTTTGGCAACTCTTAATACTTTAAGAAAAATAGCTGAAGAGCTGAAAAACGACAATGACTGGCGTACACTTTTTGTAAGCCAGCCTACCTATCCGGAAATAAATAACTGGTTTAGGCAGGGTTAATATTTGCCAATCATGAACTAACTACATAGGGAGAACACACCAATGAAAGGGCAGTCACAAAAAGTTTGGTGAGTTATTTGCTTTCAGGTAAAAAAAATTATGAAGCTATGTCTGTAACAGAAGTATTTGCCAACGAAATGGAACGGGAGGCCATCAATACCCGGAAAATGCTGGAATGTATTCCAACCGAAAAATTTGGATGGAAACCTCATGAAAAATCAATGGACCTATTGCAATTAGCTACCCACATTGCGGTACTCGCAGGGAGAGTCGCAACCATTGTCACTTCAAAACACCTCGACTTTGCTACACATTCGGGCAGGAAAATTGAAATTACTAACACTCACGATCTGATAAAACTCCATGACGAGGGCGTTCGTAAGTCAATTGAGGCACTGAGAAATGCCGGTGATGACATGCTACTGGAACCATTCACCCTGAAAAATGGAGACCATATCATCTTTGAATTGCCCAAGGAAATAGCGCTACGCAGCAATGGGATGAACCATCTGTATCACCACAGAGCCCAGTTGGGCGTATATCTGAGACTACTGGATGTTCCTATACCTGGAATGTACGGACTTAGTGCTGACGATCGGCTTAAAGCAAAAAAATAGTGCAACGCTACCTTGTGGAAAGTAAAAAAAGAAGCAGACTTATCAGAGGGTCAAAAAGCTATTTTTGCAACTCATTATCAAAGTGAACTTATCTGAATATCATGGCCGCAACTGAATCCGCACCAACTCCGCCGCTACGTCGAGGATGGATTCTTGCTGCATTGATGTTTACAATTATGCTGGCTGCTATGGATGCCACAATCGTATCCACAGCCATACCACAGATTGTAGGGGACCTGGGTGGTTTCTCGCTTTTCAGCTGGGTCTTTTCTATTTATCTGCTTGCACAAACAATCACTATTCCCCTGTATGGAAAACTGGCCGACCTCTACGGACGGAAACCTATCCTCATCTTTGGCACCCTACTTTTCCTCGTGGGATCTGCTGCAAGCGCATCCTCATGGAATATGACCTCGCTTATTCTTTTTCGAGGATTACAGGGACTGGGCGCAGGCTCCATCATGGCTACTGTCAATACACTGGCAGGAGACATTTATTCTATCAGCGAACGAGCCAAAATCCAGGGTTGGTTGTCAAGCGTATGGGGTATGGCCGCAATTGTGGGCCCATCGCTCGGAGGGGCCTTTGCAGAATACGCATCATGGCGATGGATTTTCCTCATCAATTTACCAATAGGAATTGTTGCTATTATCCTTATCGGAATTTTCCTAAAAGAAAATGTACAGAAACACGAACACAAACTGGATATAGCCGGCGCATTCTTCATGCTATTGGCAGGAGTCTCCTTGATCTTTACCTTGATGCAGTCAGGACAGGCATGGCCCTGGATATCCGCTAAAGGCATTGGGATGATCGTGCTTTCAGTAATATTAATTGCGCTCACCGTCAGAGTGGAGCAAAGAAGCCGGGAGCCCATCATGCCCAACTGGGTTTGGAAAAACAAGATACTTCTGGGAACCAATCTGGCGGTGGTAGGTATGGGTGCACTTATGCTCGGCCCCAATATGTACCTCCCTGTATATGCACAGTCAGTAATGGGATTAGGAGCTATTGCCGCAGGGCTGATTCTGGCAAGCATGAGTTTTGGATGGCCTGTTGCCTCATCTCTTTCGGGAATCCTCTATCTGAGAATTGGATTCAGAAACACTGCTATCATAGGTACTGTCATCATCATCATTTCGTCTGTGGCCTTTCTGATGCTGCCATTTGATACACCTGTCTGGTTACTTGTTATTGATCAGATTATGATAGGGTTCGGCCTGGGCTTTCTGTCGACACCTACCCTGGTAGGTGTACAGTCTATCGTTCCCTGGGGAAAGCGGGGTGTGGTAACCGGTTCCAATATGTTCTCACGTTATTTAGGACAGAGCATAGGCGCTGCAATTCTGGGAGGTATTTTTAATATGGCGATGGGAAGCCAATTGACAGGGGCGCCCGGCGCACTCAAATCACAACTTCCCTCCAAAGTCAATGATGTTATAGAAGTATTACAGTCAGGCAAAGCTTCCGGTCCGGCGGAAGACTATCTGAGACATTCATTCTATGTATCAGCACATCATGTATATATTGCGATGGCAATCCTTGCAGCACTTTCACTTCTGGCCCTCCTGATGCTTCCAAAGGAATACCCTATCGTATCCGACTAATCCTCCTTCCTAATTTTAAACCCCAATTTCGCATTAGGATTATTTGATTACAACTTCATTCCCTACTTGCGCCATTGAGTGAAATCTCAAAATTTTACCTATCCATTTTCTAATGCGTAACCCGGGTTAATTTAGTAAATTTGCGTGCTGTAATGTCCTTTACCGGAAAACACTCTTAAAACTGAATTTTACTAATGGTACAACAGACAGATACCCTGAATCAACCAATTCCTACCACACTCCTTCCTGATGAAGACTTTTTTGCCCAGTTAAGAAAGCAGGAATACAGTAGAATAGATGACACTTCAGAAATCTATCTCGACTATACAGGCGGCAACCTCTACCCTGCCTCTCTCGTAAGCAACCATCAGGAAATGCTCCTTAAATCAGTGTTCGGGAATCCTCACTCAATCAATCCGACTTCCAAAAGATCCTCGGATCTCATAGATGCCGCAAGGCAGAAAGTGCTGGATTTTTTCAATGCCAAGGATTATGTCTGTGTGTTTACCCAAAACGCGACTAACGCACTCAGAATCGTTGCAGAGAGCTATCCATTTAACCCTGATACTGAATACATACTACTTTCAGATAATCACAACTCTGTAAACGGAATCCGTGAATATTGCAGGCACAAGGGCGGTTCCGTAACTTATGTGCCTGTGCAATACGAGGATCTGCAAATAAATGAAGCATTACTCAAACAACTGCTGACTACGCATGCAAAGAACAAGAAGGTGCTTTTCTCATATCCGGCTCAGTCAAATGTGACAGGAGTAAAACACGACTTGAAATGGGTTGCTTTTGCAAAAGAACTTGGCTGCGATGTAATCCTGGACGCAGCGGCCTTCGTACCTACTTCAAGGCTTGACCTCTCTGAGGTGCAGCCAGATTTCGTGTCGGTATCCTTCTATAAGATTTTCGGGTATCCCACAGGGTTAGGATGTCTGCTGATTCATAAAGACTCTTTCCAGAAACTCACAAAACCCTGGTTCGCAGGAGGTACTGTAACGCTGGTTTCCGTTAACACCCAGGATCATTATCTCACTAATACACACGAACGATTCGAAGACGGCACGCTTAACTACCTCGATATACCTGCAATTAAATCAGGACTCGATTATATTGACAGCATCGGTATGGAACGAATTTCAGGAAGAATTCATGCAATAATCAAACTCTTTGCACACAGGCTACAACAGCTAAAGCACAGTAATGGCACGCCTCTCCTGAAGATATTCGGACCTGAAGACTTCAATAAGCGTGGGGGGAACATGATTATGAGTTTCTATGACCCGGAAGGCAATACTTTCTCTACAGAACTGATTGAAGAAAAAGCAAGCAGGCAACACATCTCCATCCGCACAGGCTGCTTCTGCAACCCGGGAGTAGATGAAATAAATAACTGCATTACTACCAACGAACTGGCTACTTACTTTACTACACACTCCGATGGCAACTACCATGACATGGTTGCGTACATCGGAAAGATGAGAGGATCTGTACGTGTATCAGTAGGGTTTATAACCAACGAAGCGGATATAAATGCTTTTTGCAATTTCGTAAGCCAGTTCAAAGACAAGAAAGAATCAGAAATTACCCTCTGACATCCTTTAGACCAAATGCACTTGCAAATGGGGACAACGCTTACTTTATGACAGCAGCAGCATATATCGAAGCGCTAGGACTAGAGCCCCATCCGGAAGGAGGATTCTACAGGGAGACCTATAGAAGTACCAGCCAGGTAAGTAATGAAGAAGGAAAAATGCGGAATACGGCTACCTGTATTTATTACCTGCTTTGTGATGAAGATATCTCTCATTTTCACAAAATCCGATCCGACGAACTCTGGCTGTTTCATGCCGGTAGTGCTCTTGAAATATTAATACTGAGGGCCGACGGCGAACTGGAAATACACACATTGGGGTGCAACCCTGAAAATGGCGAGGTATTCCAGGTTATTATCCCGGCAGGATTATGGTTTGCAGCTAGGATCAGGGAAGGTAAAGGCTTTGCATTGGCAAGTTGTGTGGTAGCTCCGGGATTTGATTTTAAGGATTTTGAACTCGCAGACAGGGATGAATTGATACAACAATATCCTTCACAAAGAGAGACCATTCACAAGTTTTGTATTGACAAATAGTCTTCCCGAGCGCCATAATTGCTATTGTTTCATTACATATTTAATAACCATGTAATCAGGTATCTATTAATACAGGATTATTCCCATAATTGAATTTACTTTTGGGAAATGATACGTTCCCGAACCATATTATGGTTATTAGTAGCCACCCTCATTCTGATGATTACGATCAACATACAGAACAAATTACTGATAAGCCCTTCTGCACCCTCCGGAATTATTTCTTTAGAGCTAAGCAACACTGCCCCGCAGGTAAAGGAAATCGCCCGTGAATGGGCTGGTGAGAAGATGATTGCCTTTTATATAAACATAGCTTTGGATTATTTCTACCTGTTATTCTACGGTACGTTCCTGTATCTGGCCTGTCGCTACTTTGCACTGCGCAATATCAGTTTTCGAAAGACAGGAATCTATGCTTCCGTTGCCGGATTAACCGCTGCGGGGCTTGATGCCATAGAAAATGGGCTGATGCTTATTCATATAAACTTCAGCCCATCAAATTTTCTGGCTGTAATGACCTCTGCAATAGCTACCACAAAATTTATTCTGGCTGCCTTTGCAGTATTATTCCTCCTCTATGCAGCGATTTCATCCCTGTTTCCCGGAAGATAAAAGTACCAGAGCCCTATTATTTTAACTCTTTCAGGATTTCCTGCACAGCTCTGTCGATCTGTGGATCTTTTCCGGTCATCCGGTCCATAAATGTATTCTGTACAAAAATGTCCGGCGATACTCCTGTCTTTTCAAGATCCTTTCCATCAAGTGTAAAGCATCCCCACGAAGGCAACCTTACAGAAGAACCATCTACCAGTCTTGCACCTGAAGTAAAGATAATCCAGCGATAGGTCTCCGTACCCACAATCTTACCTAATCCCAGTTCCTTGAAGCCTGCCGACGCCATTTCACCATCGCTCAGTGTCTGCTCATTAATCAACACGATGATAGGCTTGGCTGCCGGTGCAAAGTTGGGTTGCGGACTCAATTTTCCATTTCTGTATTTCCACTTCAAATAGGGCTTTTGGGAGAGGAACTGCAGCACTTTATCATGCACATTGCCACCAGTATTATACCTCAGATCAAGGATCAGCGCTTCTTTCTGTGCTACTGAATCACTCACCATATCCAGTTCAAACTTATCGAGCGAGCCACCACCCATGTCACGCATATACACATACCCGATCCGGTTGTTACTAAGGCGATTTACCCGCTGACGATTAGTCTGTTCCCAATTATCATACAGCAGAGATGAAGTAGCTGCATAGCTTGCAGGCTTCACCTTCACATTAAATTCAGCCTGCCCTCTGCGAAAAGTAAGTTGCAACTCATTAGGAATTTGGGCATACGAAAAATAAGATTCTCTGTTTTGCCCGACATCCAGCTTCTTACCGTCGATCGCTACCAGTATATCACCTTTCTGAATTCTCCCTGCTTCAAAATCAGCATTACCGTTTGGTACTACATAATCCACAGTATAAGGAGACTCATTGTTAAACATTATCCCTGTAGAGGCTGTCACTGTTTTGTAGTAGGTGTTCTCTTCAGGGCCTCCACTGCTGAATCCATAGTGCGACGTGTTCAACTCACCCATCATATTGTTAAGCAAAACACGGATGTCGTCTCTCGTTTCCACGTATGGAAGATATGATGCATACCGATTACGTATAGCGGTCCAGTTTACTTTATTAAAATCCACATTATAATAATTCTCATCCAGTACCGCCCACGCTTCAAAAAACATCTGATCAAACTCATTCTTCAGGTTTCTTGAAAAGGAGTAATCCATATTCACCTTTTCAGTTGAATTCCCGGCCAGATTCACCTTGTATAAATCACCCTGCATTAACAGATAAGTATTCTTACCGTCAGAATTCACATAAGAAACAAACCCTTCTGCACCTTTGATCTTCTCAGTCTTGTTCGATTCAAATGGCTCCTCTACCTGTTGCCACAAAGACATCCTTCCATTTTCATGATTTGAGAGAAAAAGAATCCTGGTCTTACTGCCATCCTTTATTACCAATACACCTCTCTGGCTTCCGAAAGCGGGCCCTATGCGTTCCAGCCTGTCCATCATATTTCTGAAGTCGATATTTACTACAGGCTTTTCTCCTGATGCGCTCGCGCCATTTCCTTTCGCACTTTTTGAAGTATCCTTCTTCTTTTCAATAAACAACGAATCATACATATCACTTGCAAAAGGCTTCTCCAGTCTTTGCAGCGCCATCCTGTACACTTTCGACTCCTGCATGCCATATGGATACGAAGGATGCGTCCTGTCGCTCACAAAATATATATACTTTCCATCAGGAGACCATACGGGATCCTGCTCTGAAACTCCCGTGTTGGTAATATTAAAAACCTGTTTATCACTTACCCTCACCAGCATCACATCTGATTCAAAATTGCGGATTCCATTATACATTACATACTGATCGTCGGGAGAAAAAGAAGGGGTGGACGAGTTCAGCCCCCAAATCTCATCGGTAGCCAGCACACTGCTTTTCATTGTCTTCAAATCCAGTAAACACACCTGATTATTTCCACTGAGGTACACAGCCTTTGTGCGATCACTGTTAAAACTAAGCGCTCTGTTATTTCGCTCTTCATTGGTAATCTGCACCTGGCCGCCACCTTCACTGGCCTTGATAGTATATAAATTTCCAAAGCCACGGTTAGTCTGCATAAAAAGTAGTGTCTCATTATCTTTTAACCAATACACATCTGTTACCCTTTCATTTGCGGTAGTATTCATTTCACGGACAAACTTTCCTTTGATATCTGAAACCATCACCCTGCCTCTTGACACTACTGCCACCTTCTTCCCATCCGGAGAGACTGCAAAGGCACTGATGTTTCTGGCTACTGCAAAAGTTTTGTCAGATTCAAGTGAATTACTGGTGTAAGCCTGTAGCGGAATCAGCCGACTCTTTTTTGATGAAATATTATAGGAGTACAACTGGAAATCTTTTTCAAAAACCACTTCAGTTCCGTCTGCATTTACAAAAGGACGCATTATGGAAGTTTTGAAATTCGTCAGGGCAGTCTTCTTGTTTCCATCCAGCGTATAGAGATTATACTGACCATTTGCCTCATCAGAGATGAAATAAATTTTACCTTTCCGATCGGTACTCACAGACATATCCTTTCCCTGCCAGTTGGTATATTTTTTATACTCCTTTGTTTTCGGATTATACGACTGTACTTCAGGATTGAACGCCCCTTTATAGCCTATCCGATTATAAAAATTGAAGCTCTCCCATGTATCATCAAAGAAGATCTCTCCTGTAACGGGATGTTCAAACGCATCGTGCGTATAGTCAAAATAATCATTGCTGAATACCCGTTGCGGAGTGCCGCCATCCACACTCACCTTATAGGTGCTCATGCGATCGTAGCGCGCACTGGTGAAGTAAATCCATTTACTGTCCCATGACCATGATTCCATCACATCACTTGCAGAATGAAATGTCAGCCTCCTGATATCACCACCGGCAGATGGCATTACATAAATATCACTATTGCCATACTGACTATTGCTGAAGGCAATCCATTTGCCATCGGGCGATACCCGGGGACGATTGCTAACCCCCTGCAATGAAGTAATCTGAGTGGCAAGACCTCCCTTTAATGGAGCCCGCCATAAATTTCCGGTATAACTGAAGATTACCTCACTGCCATCAGGTGTCAGTGCGGGCGTAGAAGTAAAATACAAAGACTTCTGTGCCGGAACTATTGCAGGTATCACCAGTAAAAACAGGAATAAGAGCATATTTTGCTTCATAAAAAATGATTTTTGAGTAGTGCCGAATGTAGATAAAAAATCGCGAACTATTAGAGTGATTTTTTCAATGGAAGTACACAGATTTCCGGCGGTAAAAATTAATTCAGTCCTCCGGCCTTCCAATGGTATAAATTTTGAGAATATCTGGCTTTAAGCAGCCACTAAGTGTCTGATACCTTATGATATATTCTAAATTAACTTTAATCTCTATACCCCGAATGTGATATGACAAACAAAGTAACAAAAGAGCAAGAGCGACTAAACGAACACTACACTGAAAAAAGGAAGTGGTTAAAATGGGGGCCTTATCTCTCTGAAAGGCAATGGGGCACCGTCAGGGAAGACTATAGCGCCAACGGGGATGCCTGGAATTATATTACGCACAGTTTCTCCCGCTCAAAAGCGTATCGGTGGGGCGAGGACGGGATCGGAGGCATATCTGACGAAAAGCAGCACATCTGCTTTGCACCTGCATTCTGGAATGGTAAAGATCATATCCTTAAGGAACGCCTCTTCGGACTCACACCCTCACAAGCTAATCATGGTGAAGATGTTAAAGAATTGTATTACCACCTTGATAATACTCCTTCCCACTCCTACATGAAGTATCTCTATAAATATCCTCAGGACGCATTCCCCTATGAAGAATTGGAAAACACTAATTCCCATCTTTCTAAAAAAGATCCTGAGTTTGAAATCACCGACACAGATGCATTTAAGGACAACCGTTACTTCGACATTTTTATAGAGTATGCCAAGAGCAATGAGGAGGATATCTGCATCAAACTAAGTATTCACAACAGGGCTTCTGAAAGCGCCTTCATAGCAATTCTTCCCACGTTATGGTTCAGAAACGAATGGGCATTCGGACTGATAGACCCCAAGCCGGATATTCTATTGATGGCACAAAATAGCGAAATGGGAATAGCCAAAGTAACCGACTCGCGAACCGGCAATTATAACTTTTATTTTGATAAGCCTGACCAAACCCTGTTCACTGAAAACGAGGACAACTTTGTAAGGCTGTATGCACTTGCCAACAAAACTCCTTTTGTAAAAGATGCCTTTCATGATGCCGTAATAAAAGATAACTACGACATCTTCAAATCAAAAAATAACGGCACCCGGTTTGCCCCACTCTACCGCGCCACGATAGAGGGAGGCAAGGTATTCACTATCCGCCTGCGCCTTTCCAGAGAAGAGATACCACAACCATTTGGCAGTGACTTTGAAAATACTTTTATAACCAGAATCAGTGAAACCGACGATTTTTATGCCCAATTGTGCCACAGTGATAATGAGGACTTAAAGAATATTCAGCGGCAGGCTTATTCCGGCCTGCTATGGAGCAAACAGTTTTACTATATCGATATTCCTTCATGGCTCAAAGGCGATCCCGGGCATGTGCCTCCACCTGCCAGCCGCCTGAAAGGGCGCAACAGCGACTGGCTCACGCTTAATAATGAAGACATCATTTCCATGCCCGACAAATGGGAATACCCGTGGTATGCCGCGTGGGATCTGCCCTTCCACTGTGTAGCCCTTGCCTCACTGGATGCCGAGTTTGCCAAACGACAGTTGATTCTCCTGCTGCGCGAATGGTATATGAATCCTTACGGGCAAATCCCTGCTTATGAATGGAATTTTAGCGATGTAAATCCACCTGTGCAGGCCTGGGCATGTATGGAAGTCTATAAAATTGACAAAGAAAAAACAGGTATTGCAGACACTCAATTTCTGGAGAGGGTATTCCAGAAACTACTGATCAACTTCACCTGGTGGGTAAACCGTAAAGACCGCCTGAACAATAATGTATTTGAAGGAGGATTTCTGGGCCTGGATAACATCGGGATCTTTGACCGGAATAATGTGCCGGGAAATGGAATCCTGGAACAGGCTGACGGCACTGCATGGATGGGAATGTATTGTCTGAATATGCTCGACATTGCGCTTGAGCTGGCACAGACCAACAAAACCTACGAAGACCTGGCTACCAAATTCTTTGAACACTTCACCTATATCGCCTCTTCCATCAATCAGATACGCGAAGGCTTTGAAGGCTCATGGGATGAACAGGAAGGATTTTTCTACGATGTACTCCGAATGCCGGACGGAGGATTCATACCACTAAAAGTAAGGTCACTTGTGGGGCTAACCTCACTGTTTGCCGTACACGTAATTGATAAATCATTGCTGGAAAAAGTTCCCGAGTTTTATGGACGACTAAAGTGGTTTGTCGACTACAGACAGCGGAACGACGACTATCAGGTAATTGAAAACCCGGGCAATAAAGAAAAAATCCTACTTTCACTGGCACCCTTTAAAAGACTTAAGAAAGTGCTGAGCGCACTCATCGACGAAAAGGAATTTCTCTCCTGTGCAGGCATACGTTCGCTCTCCAAAATTCATGAAAAGCCCTACACTATAAATATCGGAGGCTACGATTTCGGACTGCATTATGAACCGGGCGATTCAGAGACATCCATTTTCGGGGGCAACTCTAACTGGCGCGGCCCTGTATGGATGCCGATGAACTACCTGATAATACAATCACTTGAAAAGTATTACAACTATTTTGGCGATAGCCTGCAGGTAGAATTCCCTACCCACTCAGGTAATAATTTATCACTTCGTAAAATCGCAGAAGCGCTTCGCAATCGGCTGATAGGAATCTTTACTAGAGACGACAAAGGCAACCGTATTGTGAATGGGCAGGACGAACGCTTCAATCAGGATCCCCATTTCAGAGACCTCGTACTGTTCTACGAATATTTTCACGGGGAAACCGGCAAAGGCCTGGGCGCCTCGCACCAAACAGGCTGGACGGGGTTAGTTGCAGATTTAATAAGGCGAAAAAACGATTGATTGCATGAAGTCAAATTTTGTCATCACTAAAGTTCTCGAGTAACATACCATTTCATAAATAAACTCATAACCAGAGATATTGAAATGTTACGATATCATTCTAACCCATCGCTAAATTCCTAAATTTTACTTAAGGTGTGGCAATCCACACAGCAACCTATCAATATTGTTAATTCACAATTTTACATTTGCGAAACTTTTTTTCAAAAGCAGATAATGAATCCGTTAATGCCTGCACCAATTAAGAAAACCGAATGGACGTAATACTTGAATCTGTCCGGCACCTGCTGGACCCTGACTGGATAATGAAGAATGGTGGTTTATACTTAGTTCTTTTAATTCTTTTTATTGAAACCGGCGTGTTCTTTGGATTTATTTTACCCGGAGACCCACTTCTCTTTATATCAGGGATGGTTATTGCCTCCGTAGATGAAGCCCACTATCCCTTTAGCGAAAGCATTTTGAACCTGCCCTTCTGGATGCTCGTATTTATGATATCCACCATCCTTGGAAACTATTTCGGTTTTTGGTTTGGCCGCAGGTTCGAGTTTCTTATAAACAGGAAGGAAGACACGTGGTTTCTCAAGAGAAAACACATCCAGGCTGCTCACGACTTTTACGAAAAAAGAGGAGGGTTCACTATTGCCATTGCACGATTTCTCCCAATTATCAGGACATTTGCCCCCATCATAGCAGGGGCGGTAAGAATGGATGTTAAGAAGTTTTCACTTTATAATATTGCAGGTGCCGTAATTTGGGTCGGATTTCTCACCTCAGCAGGATACGTATTAGGTGAAAATGCCTGGGTGCAAAAGAATCTGGAATTCATTCTTCTGGGGATTGTGCTGGCGGTTACTGCACCTGTGATCATTAAGCTGTTTCTCGGAAAGAAACCCAACCGTCTTCCGAAGAAGGTAGCTCAAAAACCTGTAATATGATAATTTGGATAGTTTTCCTGGCAATGGTTTGTATAGGTCTGGTGTTAGACCTGTTAGTGTTCAACCGCAATCCGCACGAAATCAAAACTAAGGAAGCGGCACTTTTTACGAGCATCTGGGTGCTTCTTGCATTACTATTTTCAGGTGTTATTTATTTAGCGTTTCAACATTCATGGATTGATAACCCGACCCACTTAACTCCGATTAATGCAGTCATAAAATATATTACCGGCTACCTCATTGAAATCTCGCTGAGTGTGGACAACATCTTCCTTATTGCACTGATTTTTTCTTCCTTTGCAATCCCCAAAAAATATCAGCATGAGGTACTTTTTTACGGAGTGCTGGGCGCAATAGTATTCAGAGCTATTATGATCCTGTTTGGCGTGGCCCTGGTCAACAGGTTCAGTTGGATCATCTACGTATTCGGAGCATTCTTAATCCTGACAGCGCTTAAAATGTTATTCAGCCATAATCAGGAAAAGAACCCCCGCGATTCAAAAATTTACAAATGGATCAAGAAGATATATCCGGTCACAAGAACAGTATATGACGGACGTTTCTTCATCAGGAAGCGCGGGGTAAAATTTGCGACACCGCTCTTCGTGGCATTGATTATTATAGAACTCACCGACCTGTTTTTTGCCATCGACAGTATTCCGGCAATTCTGGCAATTACCGCTGATCCATTCATCGTGTTCAGTTCCAATATTCTCGCAGTGATGGGCCTCCGTTCTATGTTTTTCCTCATTGCAGGAATGCTCGACAAGTTTGTGTATATCAGTTACAGCCTTATTGTGATACTTGCATTCGTAGGGGTCAAGATGATACTGTCTCACCAAATAGATATTCCTGACTGGATTTCACTGGGTGTGATTGTGCTTGCACTGGCTTGCGGTATGATCGCGTCCAAACTTTATCCTCCTAAGAAAAAAGAGGAAACAACCTGACATACCGTGCATGCTGTCTGACTACGACTATATGAAACGCTGTGAAGTGTTGGCTACAGAGGCCGCCGAAGAAGGCAATGCGCCCGTAGGTGCCCTGATCGTTAAGGGAGGAGAAGTGGTTTGTGAAGCCCGTGAAGCAGCAAATACTAAAAACGATATCAGCTGCCACGCAGAAATAGAAGCAATCAGGCAGGCCGTAAAACAACTTCACACACGCGACCTTTCAGACTGCATACTCTACACCACCCATGAGCCTTGTATTATGTGTGCGTATTCCATTCGCTATTACAAAATAAGCAAAGTGGTGTATCAGCACCCGGTGGCGTATCTTGGAGGCGTTACCTCCTCAATGCCTTTGCTAACTTCAGATATTGTACCTCCCCATTGGGGAAAGGCACCGGAAGTGGTAAGACTGAAGTAAATTTTTCACTATTGTCCGATTAAGTTAGGTTAAAGTCCAATGGGTATAGGTTTTACATTTATTACCCTACCCTTTAAGGTAGGGCTATGAAAGTCTTACTCAACGAGGGCTTTAGCCACATTTTAAATAATTGAACCGGACAATGATATAAATTCTTATTATTCCATCTACTGTTTACTTCACCAATGCAAGGCATCTTTCTATCATTGCAACAGCCCTGTCCACCGTTTCGCGTTTAGACCGGAATGATAGCACCGCAATACGAATTACAAAACGGCCTTCAATGATTGTAGAACTAAAATAAGTGTCTCCGTTTTTATGAATCTCCGCCATCAGTTGCTTATTCTTTTCTTCGGCATCAGACTCAAACGGATACCTGAAATAACTCACAGACAAATCAGGCTCAGGCCCCAGTTCAAAACCCAATGCAGCCAGCCGCAACCTGAAGTATTTCACAAGAAGCAACTTTTCCTCAAGACAAGCACTAAACGGCTCCACACCGTGGTATTGCAACGGCCACCACAGCCGCAAGCCTCTGAAGTGACGCGTCAATTCAGGCGAGAGATTAGCCGGACTCTTGGCCATCTCCTCTCCGGCCGCATCCTGCATATAATTTCCTGAAATCGAGTTAGAGTGAAAGGCAGCGTGCTTATCCTTTATTAGTACGCCAGCCAGTCCGTACGGAATAAACATACTTTTGTGTGGATCCACAATTACTGAGTCGGCTCTTTCAATTCCCCTGAACAAATCCTTCTTTGATGTCAGGATGAAGAAACCTCCGTATGCCGCATCCACATGATACCACAGATCGTATTTCTCTGCCACATCGGCAATAGCATTCAGTGGATCTACTGCTCCGGTATCAGTAGTGCCGGCCGTTCCCACCACGAGAAACGGATTTAATCCGTCTGCAATATCCCGCTTTACCTGCGCATCCAGATCATAGGGTTTCATTCTGAAATGCGCATCAACAGGTATATACCGTATCACCACATCTTCCAGCCCGATGATACGGAGCGCTTTTTGTGCAGAGTGATGCACCTGCTCAGTAAGATACACTACACTTTCAGGTATGATACCATTTTTTATCTTGTATTTATCCCTTGCTGCTGTAAACGCTACAAGGTTGGATACTGAGCCTCCGGAAGTGAGCGTACCCACGCTGCTTTCAGGAAATCCAAACACTTTCTTCAGCCAGTTGACCACCTCATTCTCAATGGTAGCTGCCCCGGGATTGGCATAGTGCACTCCTGCATAGGGATTGGTGACCGCAGCTAAAAAATCAGCTAATGCCGCGGCATAGATACCTCCGGCAGGTATATAACCGAAATGCTTACCCGAAGGTGCAATGATTCCTGTTTCTATTACTTCCTTCTGATACAGAGATAGCAACTCCTCCACAGTATGCCTTTTGTCATTAATACTCAACCCCGACGCTTCCTTATCAGTAAAGCATCTCGCCTCCTGAAGCCCATTGATAAATCCATCCGTATAAGTAGTTACCTGTTGTGCCATTTTCTTTCTGTCTTCCTCTCCTATTTCCAACTCTCGGCTTAATGTATTCAGGGTGTCCAACCGATCAATTAAATCTTGTGTATCCACTGGTAAATCTTTATTCAGAATTTAAAAAATGTGTAAAAAAGAATGTATTGATGAAGTGTGTGTAGTGATCCACTTCACACAGAAGTCATTAATCCAGCGGTTCTCTGGTGGTAATGGCAATCCGATTCCATCCATTAATAGCTACGACCGCCATAATTACCGCTACAAGTTCTTTCTCTGAAAGATGTTTGGCTGCTTCATCATATACTTCATCAGGCACCTGATTATTAGCAATCAAAGTCATCGCCTCCGTGAGTGCCAGTGCGGCCCTTTCTTTCTCTGTAAAGAGTTCGGTTTCTCTCCAGGCATCGAGAAGGAACAGGCGCTGTGCCGTTTCACCAATTTTGAGCGCATCCCTTGTGTGCATATTCAGGCAGTGTGCGCAGCCATTTATTTGCGAAGCTCTTGTCTTTATCAGTTCATAAAGTTTCTTATCTAGACCACTCTGTGCAAGGTATTTCTCAAGCCCTAGCATTGCCTGAATGGCAGACGGATCAATTTTTCCAACGTTTATTCGGTTCTCCATGTTGATTATTTAAGTATGTGATAGTGATGATTATTTCTATACCTCTTTCGTGCCTGACGTTGAGAGGGTTACAAAGGTACTCATAATGATTCGTGACAGATAGCGTACCGTTTCAGAATTCTGTAATTTTTTATCCTGAACTTTGGCTTATTCAATTTTTCAGATGATAGACGAAACTAAGTCTGCCCACAAACCGGTTTTAATTGACTTTTATGCTGAATGGTGTATGCCCTGCCAGACAATGGAGCCGGTATTAAACGCACTACAGGTACACATGAAAGATGTGGTAGAGGTCATCAGAATTAATGTGGATCAATATCCCAAAGCGCCGATCGCATACAAAGTAATTTCGTTGCCCACTTTTCTGTTGTTGATAAACGGTAGGGAAGTTTGGAGAAAAGGGGGGCTCATTCCCAGACGCGATCTGGAAGAGATGATCCTTTCCGCCATCAAACAGGCACATTCAAAATCGTGAAAATATGTCTTCATATTATTTCCATTTTCGAAAGGTGGAATATTGATTTTATTAGGAAATTCGCACATTTACTACAAAGTCCGGAAGTTCCAAACACGGAGGAGATATTTTTAGTACAAAAAGCAATGGCATAATTGAAGATTTAAAATATGACGCTCTACAGACTGCTGGTATTAATTCATGTTTTTTCGGCAATCCTTGGATTAGGCCCTGGCTTCGTGATGATTTACATAGTTACCAAAGCGAAAACGATGACAGAATTGCGCCACGCTTACATCATACGCAACCGGTTGCACATTTTTGTAATGGTAGGAGGTACCATTCTGTTACTTTCGGGCCTGGCAATGGGAGCCATAAACACCCATCTGTTTCAACAGTGGTGGTATGTAATCAGCCTTATCTTATTTCTTATAGCGCTTGCATTTGGCCCCATAGTACTTTCGCCTAAATCGCGTCCGATAAAAAAATTACTCAAAGAACATACGGGAGATATGATACCTGACCGCTATTATTTGCTGGCAAAAAAGTTGTTTTTCTACGAACGAATAGAGAATGTACTTTTTCTGATAATAATAACGCTGATGGTGCTAAGGCCCTTCTAAAATGAATTTGCTAACAAACCAATTAAATCAATATTATGAGTGTGGAAAATAACCCGATTGAAGAACTTGATGTAAGAGTACTTGTGCCAATTAAGCGCCATGAAAAACTGGTAAAGCTATTTGGAGAATTGCCCGCCGGCCAGAGCTTTGTCTTCATCAACGACCATGACCCAATACCGCTGTATTATGAGTTCAAATCTATTTATGGCGACGTTGTGGGCTGGGAGTATCTGAACCGTGGTGGGAGAGAATGGAAAGTGAAGGTGACACGTACGGAAGACTCTCAGGCCAGAGAAATGAAAGACATCGCTACCCTGCTCGACTTGCGAAATGCCGATAAGAAAGAATGGAAACAAATCGTATTTCACAGGTACGGTATGATGGAAACTGACACTACTATGGAACTCATCTCCAGAGAAGATCCGATAGAAATCAAGGAAATATTCAAAACGAAATTTGGCGGTCAGCACATCTGGTCATACAAAAAAGAAGTGCCGGATGAATATGTAGTACACATTAAGAAAGTGGTAAAAAGCGGACTTGGAGATGACGGCTTTTCTGTAGTAAACGAAATGGATATTCGTCCATATCCTCCCACAGAAAGACACGAAATGTTTTACAAAGCCTTTGCTGACATAAAGCCCGGGGAGGCTTTCGAATTCATAAACGACCACGACCCTAAGCCACTCTATTACCAAATGGAAGCTGAAAGTAAGGAGCCTTTCAGATGGGAATACCTGGAAAAGGGGCCTGAAGTGTGGAAGGTAAGAGTAGTAAAAGTAAGAGAATAGAATTAACGATGGTTGCTCATCATAATAACAATAGCCGTAACCCTCTTAGGAATACGGCTATTTGTATATCCTATAAAATCACATTTGCAAGGAGGACTTCATAATCTCATTCAAATCAGCGCCAGCATTTCATCCACAGTGTCCTTTCCTCTATTCTGTACATAATATTTCTGCACATCATTGTGAAACTGATCCTTGTCGTACCCTATCGGATCTTTTTTGTGCTTCTCGAAAAGTTCGTGCCCATAGGCAGGCCGCGGGCCCCAATGGCTTATCACATTATAATCTTCGTCAAGGAAAATCACAATAGGAATAGACTTAGAGCCATTAGTGAGAAAATCATTAATGAGAGAAGGCTCCGCATCCCTGTAAGTAATCCTTACTTCATTATCCTTGAAAAATTTTTCAACTATGGGGACTGCGTTGCTGGCATCGCCACACCATGCCTCTGATATGATCAGGATTTTGCCTTTAAACTTTTTATCTGCAAGTGCCTTTTCCTGCGCACTATCGGGGTTGAAGATTTTCATTGTCCTTTCCATCCGGTGTACACCCAACTTGTAATACTCATGGAATTCACTTTCAATTCCTGCTTTCGGGTGCGCGACTGATTCTCTGGCATTCTTCATATACTCCTCATAAGTAATTGCCTTATCCCAAAATGCTTTTATATCCATACTTTTTTGTTTTCTTCAAATTGATCAAATAATTTCTAAAGATCTTTTACAATGCTCGGATGATAGGATTTCACTTTATGAAGGGTATTCCTGTCAGTGTGGTGCATTTCCTGCCCCGTAGCTGCCAGTTTCAGTACCAGATCTGAGGTATAGCTGAAAGTGCCATCGTCATTAAATTTGAAAACACTTGTAAAGGCAGTTGCTTTCGCCCTTTCCAGCAGATATTTATTCTGGCTTAACCCGTATCCGGGATTTTCGGGTTCTGCTACAAATTTCAGTACCCTGTCGCGTGGGCCGGCATCACCTCCTGCAAGAATAGCAAGGCCGCGGGGCACTGCAAAACATCTGATTATCTGCCCGTTTTTCTTATCCCACAAAAGGTATCCTACTTCATCATGAAAAGGATCCATCGCTTCTTCACCATGACGCCATGCAGTCATTTGATAATTGAGTCCATCCATTGTCTGTTGGCCATTTTCAACCACAGGGATTGGTTTGAACCATGCATGCTCGAAATACCCCGTCTCAGAGGTCTGATCGTCTTTATTATGGTAAGAGACATCTACTCCCACATTGCCTTCCCATTCTCCCACTAACGGGGTAAGTGGGCCTAAACGTTGAGGCCCCAGAATTAATTTTTCAGCCATAGCTATTGAGTTTTTAATGTATTTGAAACCTTATCCGCAAATTAATTGCCAACATTAGTATAGAGACCAAAGCGTGAAATATTGGCACGCTACCAACCCTGCCACCCTCTCATTCACGACAAAAGACCCAGCGACTGCCATTTCAGGCTCCGTGCCAATCTCTAATGAAAAACAAAAGTGAACCAAAGCATGGGAAATTAGCCGCTCAGCCCGCCAATTGCCATTATTAAAATGTACTTTTGCGACCGTACTAATAATCAGCAGTTATTGTTGCCGACAGTTTTTTAAAAATTATTAGTTCCGATTATTTATGAGCAACAAGGCCAACCTCTTAGCCGGTGCAGCAGAAACAGAATCCAGAAAAGACAGTCACCTGGCCCTGGCATTATCTTCTCAGAACTTTGCAATAGACCCACGGTTCTACTACGAACCCATGATAGCTGCTCATCCTGCCGCAAACTCTGAGTGGCCGATTTCGCTTGGCAATAAGATACTGAAGTACCCCCTGTGGATTTCAAGCATGACAGGAGGCACTGCCAAAACCAATCTTGTAAACCAAAGACTCGCCAAAGCGGCAGCAAAGTTTGGATTAGGTATGGGAGTAGGCTCTGCACGCATAGCTCTTGAGGATGGCATAAAAGAAAAAGACTTCGATCTGCGTCCATTACTTGGAAAGAATGCTCCTTACTTTCTCAATTTCGGAATTGCACAAATTGAAAAACTAATCCAGTCGGGCTCTCTGCAAACCATAAAGGACCTTGTACTCAGACTTGATGCGGATGGTGTCATTATCCATGTGAATCCATTGCAGGAATGGATGCAGCCTGAGGGTGACAGAATTCAGCAGGCTCCCATCGATACCATCCGATACTTTCTGGAACATACCAGGCTGCCGTTAATTGTCAAAGAAGTGGGACAGGGATTTGGCTACGAGAGCATGAAGCAACTTCTGCAATTGCCACTGCTAGCCATTGAATTTGCAGCTAATGGTGGCACTAACTTCTCAAAACTGGAGTTACTGCGCAACCAGACAAAGAGTAAATACCTTATGCCTTTTGTGCAGGTAGGTCAGCCAGCCGAAGAGATGGTGGATATCAGCAACAGGCTGCAGGAACAATTAGGCAGCAAAGTGAAGTGCAAAACACTAATCATAAGCGGAGGCATCAAAACTTTCCTGGATGGGTATTACCTCATCCGGAAATCAAAATACAATGCACTCTATGGCCAGGCATCTGAAATGTTGCGCCACGCTAACGAGTCGCAGGAAGCTCTGGAAGAATACATTCAATACCAGATAGAAGGGCTGATATTAGCACGTACATTCTTAACGATAAAAGAACACATAAAATGAAGGGTGAAGAAAAAATAGTCCACGGATTTTCCAAAAAGAGCCGGGATGAAAAATTAAGGGTTGTCACTGAACATCATGCTGACCCTAACAGTGCTTTGGCTGTTTTCAAAAGTTTCCACCACACGGAACCCAAAGTACAAAAGTTGCTTGAAGAGTTCAGTGAAAACACTATTACAAACTTTCCACTCCCTTACTGTATTTGCCCCAACGTAATGGTAAATGGCAAATCATATATGGTGCCAATGGTTATTGAAGAGAGTTCTGTTGTGGCAGCCGCAGCTCATAGCGCTAAATACTGGCACAGCCGGGGTGGTTTCAGAGCTGAAATTATAGATACCGAGAAAATAGGGCAGGTACATTTCCTTTGGAAAGACGACAAGCAAAAACTTGAAGACAACTTTCAGGAGCTTAAAGAACTGTTGATAAAGGATTGTTTTGATATTACTGAGAATATGGTGAAGCGTGGTGGAGGCATCAGGGATATCGAACTGAAAGATTTCAGTGATAAAGAACCCGGGCTCATGCAATTGTATGCCACCTTTGAAACGATAGATTCAATGGGGGCCAACTTTATAAACTCCTGTCTGGAACAGTTTTCTGCCACCTTCAGGAAGTGGCATGCTTCCAAACGTGAGTTCAAAAAGGACGGCCTGGAGGTGATCATGTGTATCCTGTCAAACCTGACTCCCAACTGCCGTGTAAGATGTTATGTAGAAACCACGCTTGATCAGATGGACAATATCCTGCCAGGTATGTCAGGAGCTGAGTTTGCAAGAAGATTCCGGCTGGGTGTACGGGTAGCAGAATTAGACCCACACAGATCTACAACTCACAATAAAGGGATAATGAATGGAGTGGATGCAGTGGTGCTAGCTACCGGAAACGACTTTCGTGCAGTAGAAGCATGTGCACATGCCTACGCTTCGCACCACGGGCGCTATACTTCACTGAGCCATGTTACTATCAAGGACAACACCTTCCGCTTCGAAGTGGAAGTACCCTTTGCACTCGGTGTGGTAGGCGGACTGACCAACCTGCATCCATTAGTGAAACTAAGCCTGGAACTTCTGGGATATCCTTCTGCCACTGAATTGATGACGATCGCAGCAGCAGTAGGACTGGCAAACAATTTTTCCGCAGTGAAGAATCTGGTTACGGTAGGTATCCAACAGGGGCACATGAAGATGCACCTGCTGAATATCCTCAAACAGCTCAACATCCCGGAAGAGCGCAAAGACGAAGTAATTGCTTACTTTAAAGACAAGGTTGTGTCCGTATCTGCCGTGCGTAATCTTGCAGAGAGATGGCACCTCACTGAAGTAAAGTAATAACTCAAACAAATTAAAATCATTCACCACTAAAGGTAAGGTGCCCTACCCCTTCCAGAAAAGTATGTTTTGAAGTGAGGGTTGGCCAGACAACCAGAGGTTGGTTAGAGAAATGAACGCACTTAAATTTTTTGCTTCCGGAAAGCTGTTATTATTTGGCGAGTACCTTGTGCTCCGTGGTGCTCAAAGTATGGCACTCCCGCTCTCAAGTGGTCAGGAGTTACAGATAACCACGAACCCTTCCGGAGGAATACAATGGGAGGCTTTCGAATTCGGTAACCAATGGCTAACAATTCATTTATCTAATGACCTTAAAATTCTGGATACCAACGATCCGGAAAAAGCAAGAACAGCACAGAAATTTCTGGAGTTAATCTGCACTAACAGCACTGTCACCGTCAGGGATCTTCACCTCCGATTTGACCTCGATTTTCACAGACACTATGGGTTTGGAACAAGCGCTACCCTTACCTCGCTGCTTAGCCAGTGGTCAGGAGTAGATCCTTATTATTTGATGCAGCAAACCTTTGGGGGCTCAGGTTATGATATAGCCGCGGCCACGGCAACGACGCCCTTCATTTATTCTCGGGAAAATAAAATTGAAAAAGAATTTCGTCTTGCCGATGCCATAACCAGCCATCTACTTTTTGTGTATCTGGGCAAGAAGCAAATAAGTGCAGGAGAAGTAGCTGCTTTCAAAAAGAAAGTTACCACAAAGGATCAACTACATGAAATGAACAGGATAGTGGAAGCCGCATCACAATGCACTTCCATAATAGACTGGGAAAACCTGATGATGCAGAGTGAAGCATTAATGTCATCTATCCTGCACTTCTCCACTGTGAAGGAGCAATTATTCCCGGACTATCCCTATGCAGTGAAATCACTCGGGGCATGGGGCGGTGATTTTGTGATGGCTACTTTCAGAGACATCTCAGAAGCAAAAAAATATTTTCAACAGAAACAAAAACAGCCGATTTTTACCTTTAAGGAATTGGCAAAATAAGGAATGAGTATTAAGGTAACAGCAAAATATCCATCCAACATTGCCCTCGTGAAGTATTGGGGCAAATATGGCAACCAACTTCCCTGTAATGCATCCCTGAGTATGACCCTCACGCATGCCCACACCGAAGTGGTATTAGAGTGCCTCCCCAGGAGTCAGGACGAAGTAGCACTCAGCTACTATTTTGAAGGTAATCTCAACCCTGCCTTTGGCGCTCGGGTAATGAAATATATAAATACTCAGCCGGAGTTTTCTCAACTTCTGGACAATTTCTCTCTGAGGTTTAGTTCTCATAACAGTTTTCCACATTCCACAGGTATTGCTTCCTCGGCATCCGCCTTTGCCGCCATTGCAGCTGCACTGTTCAAAGCCGTCAACCCTACCCTGTCTGATGATTCAGCCCTTAAGGAAATGAGCAGGCTGGCACGATTGGGAAGTGGCAGTGCCTGCCGATCGTTTTATGGCCCCTATTCCCTATGGGGGCAACTGGTAGAGATTGCCGGATCTTCCAACGAATTTGCTATTCCGGTTACTGAAATCCATGATAATTTCAAATCTATGAAGGATGCAATTATCATTGTGGAGTCCGAACCCAAGGAAGTATCCAGCAGTACAGGCCATTCTCTTATGGAGGGGCATCCCTACGCCGAGGCAAGATTCAGGGATGCTAACAAACACTGTCTGGAAATGGTATCCACTTTAAGAAATGGAGATTTTTCATCATTTATTTCTATCACAGAAAGAGAAGCACTATCTTTGCATGCCATGATGATGACATCTTCGGATTATTACATGCTTATTCGTCCCCAAACAGTCCAAATAATCAAAAATATCTTTCATTTTAGAAAAGACACACGACTTCCACTCTGTTTTACGTTAGATGCTGGACCCAATGTACATTTGCTTTATCCTGAATCCATAGAGCTTCAGGTAAAAGAATTTATAAATGAAATGGTGATAAAAGATTCAAATTCAGTTATTTTTGACCAGTCAGGAACCGGCGGACTCACTTTAAACTATGTAAATGGAGCGGCTTAATTCAAAAGTTCTCCTTTTTGGAGAATATGCAGTGTTGAACAATGGGATGGCATTAGTGATTCCACTGGAAAAATACCACGGCCAGTTTGAGTTCTATAAGTCGTCTGATAAAAATGCAGTAGCGCTTCAATCAAATGAATATCTCAGAAAGTTTTGCGCCTTCGTATCCAGTCACATGGACGAAGATTTTGTATTGCAGGTAAAGCTTTTTGAACAGGAACTGGAGCAGGGGTTATTCTTCAGAAGTAATATTCCTCAGGGATATGGATTGGGAAGTTCCGGTGCACTGGTGGCAGCGATTGTACTCAGATATCTGGTTAAAGCCAAAAACCTGAAAGATGAGGTAAAACTGATTACCTATTACAAACTAAAAGAGCTAAAGAGAATTCTTGGGAATCTGGAGTCTTATTTCCATGGAGTAAGCTCAGGGCTCGATCCGTTGAGTATCATCCTTAATGAACCCATCCTCTACAAAAATGCACAGGATATTGAAACTGTAAAAATCCCTAACGCTTCCAAAGACAAGAAAAACATCATCTTCCTGCTTGACACCGAGCATACCCGAACCACATCTAAGATGATGTCTCAGTTTAAAGAACTGCAGGGAAAACCTCATTTCAGGGAAAGTTTTGACAAGTATGTGTCTGAAGGAAACAACCAGGCCATCCGCAGTTTCCTGGACAACGATAATGAAACTCTTTATAAATCTTTATATAATATAAGTTCGTTCCAACTGGAACACATGAAGGAATTCTTCCCCGCACATCTCCAGAAGGAGGTAGCAGGCGGCCTCGACAACGGAGACTACTTCCTTAAACTTTGTGGTGCAGGCGGCGGTGGGTTTATGCTGGGCTTTACGCAAAACTGGGATACCACTCAGGAAAAACTAAAAGACTATAAACTGGAGGAAGTGTTCAGCTACTGAAGGTCATAGTCGCTATTCTTCGTTAGCTATAGCATCAAAATCGAACCCGGCTCTCACAAGAGAACGTTTGGCAGCGGCTAACGCATACTCAGCTTTGTTATATGGATGTACCGGCACTTCGGTAACTTCCCTTAATTGTGCCAAAATCTCATCTGTCTCATCCTGTGTCAGCTTTTCGCAGGCATCATACATTCCACCCGGTTCTTCTTCAAGAAGATCATGCTTCTCCATTACATGTCTGATTACTTTAATTACCTCAGGCGTAGGTGGTACCACCATCAGCGAGGTCAGAGCCCCATGATCGAGCCGCAACTTGCCTGCTAATGGCAGGGGCACACCCCCATTCCCTTTCTGAGCAGCGGGAAAAAGAATTTTTTCTTCCATCTTGATATGCCTCAAAAGCCCGGTACGAAACCCATGATAAAAATCCTCATTCACTTCATGAATATTCGCAGTAGCCTTGTCAAATAAGTCTTCTATCCTTCGGTGATCAGCCGTAAAAAAGTCGTAAAGTGGTTTATTCATCTATTCCATGTATTGAAAGTTGCCCAATTTCCGAATTTTAGAACTGACTTCAAAACAAGAACCACACAATCAAAAAAAAATTCCTGCAAACACAATCCATCACCAGGGTTTTTATACACCTAAATTTCAGCGTGTTGCAGGAATGAATCATTGCACTCCTATTTGTAGGTTACAATTCTTCCCCAAACATCATTGGTACCCCAGATACCTTCACGCGTACACTCTAACTGCACGATCTGGCTGTGATCCACAAAAAGATTTACTTCGGGACCATAGTTTTTGATATACCATTTAAATACTTTGGGATCGGCGGCCTCAAACATTACCTTCTCTAACCCTAGTTCGTTGATAAACTTAGCAGGCACATCCACTCTCCAGGGATCTGCATTTTCGGTAACGCCTTCAGATTCCATCATAATCAGGTAGGCTCCCGCATCTATAAAGCGCTTAGCCTGACTGATGGCATAGGCTACGTCCTGTGTCCCCTCCTGACGAAGTTCACCTGCAGACGTATCTCCGCCTGCGCCAAACTGGATTCCGATTTCAGGTTTAGCTTTCAGTCCTGCCTTTTGTACATCCTCAATTACATGCTGCCAGTCGGATGTGGGAATAGAAATAAAACCGGTGGAAATCTCTATAATATCAAAACCCAGTTCTTTACATTCACGGATATAATTCCTCACTGCATCCTTCCCTTTTGTCAAAACATATTCCATAAAACCACCGGTAGAAACCAGCACTCCATACTGATGTGCAAGGTCATTCATCTCTTTTATCTTTTTGGGATTCATAAAGGTGAATGAACCACCTGCAAACTTAATACTGTCCACATAGTTGCCCGACATTTCAAGGATGTCTTTGAAATAATGCATACCGAAATTTGAATAATAGGCTGCTCTGATCTCCGTCATGCCCAAAGCCCTTGGTTTCACAGGCCTGTCGTTGCGTTGCAGCCATTCAAACGCAACCGGATTGGTAATAAAATTATTGTCTTTCATAATTATTAATTTTTATTGTTTAATAATATTGTTCGATTAAGTTGGGCTAAAATCCCACCGGGCAAAGGTTTTATATTTATTACCCTACCCTTTAGGGGAGGGCTATGAAAGTCTTACTCAACTAGGGCTTTAGCCACATTTTGAATAACTTAACCGGACAATGATAATTGTTCAGTTACTCTTTATCTGGCCCCGATCATTCCCAGCACCTGCATGAGGTCTCTTACCTCATAGGATTCAATATTCTTTACCATATCGATAATCCTATCCTGAAATGGGGTATCCATACAGCCTGATGAAAGATTTCTGAATTTAGACTCCACCATCTCCCACGATGCCGGGCGCGTTACGAATCCTTCATAATCGCTTTTATTAACTCGTAAAACAGCGCCACCCTTCAGGGTTACTGTAATATCGCATGGCATCTCTTTCGGAAACCGGTCAGAGTATTCTTTCTTCTCATACACCTCTACTTTCTGAAGGAGTTGTTGCACATCTTCCTTTATGATCCGCTCGGGCAAATACTGCGAGGGTAGCACATTGCCATCGAGCAACATCACTGCAATCAGATAAGGAAGGCTATGATCAGCTTCTTCTTTGGTACTGATGTTTTTCTTTCCTCCTTCTTCTCCCCCACCGATGATGTTGTAGGCCACATCAAAAGTGTGTAACACTATCTTTTCTACTTCCTCAGGATGGAACGGATGTGCGCGGTGCAATTCCTGAATTCCTTCAAGCGTAGCCTGAGAGTGTATTTCAGCATTATAGCGCTTGATAATTGTCTGAGTTACCTTTTCCAAATCTTCACCGCTCCAGTCAATGGTAAAGTCACCGGCTATACTTTCCATGAAGCCTTTGTTTCCTTCAAACACTTCCTGAGGGCCGGTAATTCCGTTCTTTGCGAGAAAGGCTGCGTGCGTGGATGTCCATCCGGTAGAAGGAAATGCCAGTCCTTTCCAGTGCGACAGGTTACCCGTTCTGGTAACTCTCAAAGCGTTATAGGCAGTACCTGCAATAGCTATCGCGTGGGCCGTTTTTACCTCATCTAACGCCAAGGCATAAGCGGCACCGGCTGCTACTCCATAACTCCCCTGTACCGTATGGTCAAATCCTTTGTCGCGTACCGGAGCCTCATCACTCAACCTGCACTGAACCTGGTATGCGATGGCCAGTGCTGTGAGAAAATCTTTCCCACTTCTGCCTGCATACTCTGCAGCAGCAAGCATACTCCCAATATTATCTGAAGGATGGCATGTTTCTTTTCTGGCAAGATAGCTGTCATTAAAATCGAGATACCTTACCAGGGCAGAATTGTAAAACGCCGCACGGTCAGGAGCTGTCATACCGCCTCCAATGAGGGTTGTTAGCGGATTGCCTCCAAATTCCTTTATCTGTTTGCGAATTATTTTCACCGGCGTGCCATCAAGCGCTCCCAACGCGCAGCCGATGCTGTCGAGAAGCCTTAACTTGAGCGACACTATGGCCCGGGAAGAAAGTTTTTCATAATTACTATTATGAACAAACCTGGCTAATCTTTGTACTTCTGTCATCTTTTTTGATTTTTCATAATGATCAATCTGTTATCAGATGCAAAATTATTTCAGGTATCCAGCGAAGTCAATGACGCAAAAGCGATAAGCATCATGGGAAAAAGCGATAAGGTTGCTTTTAGTTTTATTTTTGATGGATGGTACAATGCGGATACCTTTAGTAATCATAGTTTCAAAATGATGTAATCATGTCCGGTATGCATGGTAACAAAACCTGGAAAATAGGCGGAACCTTCGAAGTAAACAGGTTCGGATTTGGAGCAATGCGCATTACAGGTGATGGAATCATTGGTCCTCCAAAAAACGAATCAGAGGCAATCAATGTGCTCAGGAAGGCCGTCGCGCTGGGTGTCAACTTCATTGACACAGCAGACAGTTATGGGCCTAATGTATCTGAAGAATTAATTGCCAAAGCCCTTTATCCCTACCCACCGGATTTAGTGATTGCCACAAAAGGCGGACAGATAAGGCCCGGACCTGACAAGTGGCTTCCTGACGGCAGGCCTGAACATCTCAAAGAAGTATTGTATGGAAGCCTGAAGCGATTGAAGCTTGAAAGAATTGCACTCTATCAGCTACACCGGCGTGATCCCAAAGTGCCATTTGCAGAAACGCTCGGCTTTCTCAGGGAGGCACAGCAGAAAGGACTTATTCGCTTTATCGGGCTGTCCGAACTAGATGCAGAAAGCGTAGAGGAGGCGCAAAAAATAGTGGAAGTGGTATCGCTACAAAACAAATTCAGTTTTGATCACAGGCGATGGGAACCGGAACTTCAATATTGTGCACAACATCAAATAGCCTTCATTCCCTGGCATCCCATAAACGCGGGAAACATTCTGATCAATGGAAAGCTTCAGAGGCTGGCAGCTAAATATGAAGCCTCTGCGCAGCAGTTAGCCTTAAAATGGCTCTTCAACTATTCTGACAATATCCTACTTATACCCGGCACCTCTAAAGAACAACACCTCGAAGAAAACCTGGCTGCAGCACAAATAACACTTTCTCAGGAGGATTTCGATTATATCAGCAACGGCCTACATAGGTGAATACACCGGGTATCCATTGCACCTACTCATATTGATACGCAAAAAATGCAGGAGAAAGCATCTTTAATCTGACTGAATCCATTTACATTTGAAACAAATCAAACTTCAATGTTACGTACCATAGTACCACTCCTTCTTTGCCTTGGCCTGGCTACTTCCGCATCAGCACAGGATATGAAAGCGTATCAGATTTATTCAAAAGATAATCAGATGTCCACATTCTCAGACATGATAAAGAGTCTGGGCACTTATGATGTAGTCTTATTCGGCGAACACCATAACAATTCTATTATACACTGGCTGGAGCTTAAGACTGAGAAAGGGCTTTTTGCTGAAAAAGGTGATAAACTGATTTTGGGTGCGGAGATGTTTGAAAGAGACAATCAGGAGCCACTTAACAGTTATCTCTCAGGAACCATTGATGCAAAAGAACTTGCCGGGCAGACGCGGCTATGGCCTAATTTCACTACGGATTACAAGCCTCTGGTCGACTTCGCAAAGGAAAATAAAATACCCTTCATTGCTACTAACGTACCACGCAGATATGCCTCTATGGTTGCAAAAGGAAGCCTGGATACACTGAACAATCTGCCTCAGGAGGAAAAAGCATATATAGCTAAATTACCTATTAAGGTAGATATGGAGACACCCGGTTATAAGGAAATGATTACCATGATGCCTGACCATTCAGGCCCAAGGGCAATGAACTTCGTAGCGGCTCAGGCCATAAAGGACGCCACAATGGCTGAATCAATCCTTGACAATTTGAAACGTAAACAACTCATGCTGCACTTCGAAGGCGACTATCACAGCAAGGAATATGGTGGCATCTACTGGCATCTGAAAGATAAAAAGAAAAGGCTTAAGATCGCTGTAGTCTCTGTGTTTGAATCCGATGATCCATCTTTACCACTACCCGAAGGGGCAGTACTCACGGAATTCAATATCGTGGTTCCTTCCGACATGACTAAGACATACTGACGAATGGTTGCCTGCCCCGGAGAAGCATTTTGTCGTCAGACGCTATAGAAAGACATCTTATAATCTACTGAGACCTTTCCTTTGGAGATATCTGATAATTTCCTTTTCAGAAGATTCTTTTTCAGCGGCTTCAGGTAATCGATAAAAAGTTTCCCTTCAATATGGTCGTATTCATGTAAAATGATTCGGGCAGTAATTCCCTTGAAGACTTTGGTATGCTCCACAAAATGCTCATCCTGAAAACGAATGTGCACAGTCTCCTGCCTGATAATATCTTCTCTGATCTTAGGAATACTCAGGCAACCTTCATTATAAGCCCACTCTCCGCCTCCTCTGGAAAGGACCTGTGCATTGATAAATACCCCCTTGTACCCCTCATCTCCCGGATATTGATTCTTTTCTTCTTCGTCTTCCATATTATCAAAGACCTGAATGCTGTCCATAACAAATAACCTGATATCTCTGTTTATTTGAGGCGCAGCCAGACCTACCCCATTACTATTATACATGGTTTCCCACATATTTGTAACCAGTTCTGCTAATCCGGGATAGTCCGGCGCGATTTCCTTACCCACTTTTCGCAAAACCGGATTTCCATAAGCCACAATAGGAAGTATCATAATTCGATTTGTTTGAAGCGTGCAAATTTACAAAATATGAAAGAAGATAACGCCATACTGAATTGTGAACCAGACAACAGGAGACGGATAAACCGTAAATTCACCTACATACATAAAGAGGGTTTTTACTGATTTTATTTATTTTTCAATCAATATTGCCATGAATAATTAAAAAAAAAGAAAAAAAAACGTGTTTTTCTAACTTTTAATAAATCTTTTTTTTGACTTTTAAGTGTGGAACGTTATCTTCGTTCGCATCGGAAAATAAACATCTATTATTGTCCGTTAGTCAATTCAGAAAGAAAAGCCCAAAGAATAATTTCGGAAGACTTTTCGTTTTAAATTGAAATCCATTAGATATGAAGAAATTATTAATACTGAGTTCCATTGCCTTTTTCCTTTTAACAGGAGTGACCGTTTTCGGTCAGGCTGCCAATTCAGGAAATAATTCTACTTCAAATCATCCTGCGAGTTCCTACGCTTCCATCTTTACCCGTGAGGGAATGATTAGTACTCCGTGGGTAACTGAAGTAAAGGAGCAGAAAAAGCCTACGCCTGTAGTTCAAAAGAAATCAATCCTTAAGGAAACTAAGGAAATTATTGAATCGCTCACTTCAGTGCAGTTTAAGTACGCCATGATGATGAATGTGAATGTGGAGAGCCTTAAAAATGTGGCCCTTCTGGGATTCATTGACGATTGGTTTGGCACACGATACAGATATGGCGGCACTACCAAAAAAGGAATCGATTGCAGCGCCCTTACGGGAAGCCTGCTTCTGGGGGTATATGGATTTTCAATGCCCAGAACTGCCAGAGAACAATATAAAGTTACAGAGCACATTAAACGCGAAGACCTCAAAGAGGGAGACCTGGTATTCTTTAATACCAAGGGTTATGTTTCGCATGTAGGTCTATACCTGGAAAATGGTTACTTTCTGCACGCCTCTACCAAAGAGGGGGTAACTATTAGTAATCTGGATGAAGCTTATTACAAAAGAACCTTCATTTCGGGCGGACGTGTAATGAGTGACAAGAACTAGGCCGATTTTCGATAACTGACATTAGTTGCTACACTGATACTACACAAAGATCTGAAGTATCATTTCGAGTTAAATTTTTCCAAACGTACAACGAATCTGATTTTCAAAGATTCTTTCATACAGATTCGCATTTATTAAAGATTTAATGGTTAAGATTTTTCCGGGCTTCTTTTCAGTTGCCCGGTTTTTTTATGTCGGCTATAGACGAACATAAAGGCTCTTTGGCTCCTCCTATACTTAGGGTTGAGTCCCTATAAGTTCTAATAAATAAACCATAAGGTACTCCAATCAGGAATGGCTACAAGAAGCCACATCCGAATCCGAAATATAATCCGTCATAGTTGTTTTTATACAAAAAACTGCCGACAATGACACCCTCAGATTCTATCTAACCTCAGTATAATAGATTTGAAAAGCTTCCTATCCGATCACCTGTCAATATGTGGATTCGCGATGCATGAACTGGAGTTTGGTTTTTGCCTATCTTATGATATTAATTCCTCCGTGAATAAAACCAAATGTTGGCTGACGCTTCAGTGGAATTAACATCGTAAATTACTTTATCTACTTCAATATAATAAAGACCAATTGATATGAGCAAGTCAACTCCTGTTCGGGTAATTTGATTATGAATTATTTTATATTTCGGTTTTCTTCCTGGACCTTTTTTATATGGTGAGGCTATTAACACCATTGCCGTACAGTTTCATACTGGTTACTACTTTTGGGGCATTCTTGATTTATAAAGAGAAATTGACAGCTATAGCCCAAGGTGATGGAAGTACTTTTAATTATATAATGATGCTTATAATTGCCATTACTTATGCTTCAATTATAGCAAAACCTTTTAGATATAAAAATTATATCGGCAAGTATATTGTATCTGGTAAAATGGTGACTCGTACTGTTACGGTTGAAGCACATGAGGGCCCGGCACTTGGGAAGAGAGAAGAACTTAGAAAATTTTGGGCTCTGAATAAGTGTTGAATTGCCAACAAAAGCCAATGAGTTATTCTTCCGCCCTGATATATCCAATGTGGATGCAAGAGGTCGGTAATAAGTTATTTTAGCCAGCTCACTATTTCCAATCCTTTTATTCTCTTGAAGTGTTCAATGTTATTTGTAACGAGTTGCAAATCGTTTGTCAGAGCAATTCCTGCAATTAAACAGTCTGTGTGGCCGATAGATTGACCTTTCTTTCTTAGGTTGGCATAAATTTCTGCAGCCTGGCGCTTTGCGCTCAATGTTAACGGAAGTACTTTATTCAATTCAGCGAATTCAAAAAAACTTTTAAGCTGTTTTCTTGCATCTTTATAAAGCAGCCCGTTTAATATTTCATAGTAAGTTATGATACTGAAATTTATTGTGTCGTAATTTTCTAAATATTTTTTACAATTTCAACTACCGTTCCTGTCCCACGTAAAAACTCAGAAAGTATATCCGTGTCAACAAGAGCAGGTTTCATAATTCAATATTGTGGTCAAAAAGTTTCTCTCTTGCCTGCCTGGTATGTTTCACAAAATTGTGATAATCCCTTTTTGTCATGGCCCCAAAAGCGCCGGCAAAAGAAAGAATTTCCTGTTTTTGGGCGCCCGACTTCTTATTATTTGTCTGTAGAGAATGAATAATAGAATAAAGATCTTCCAGTTTGTTCACTGGAACATTTTTTAGTTCTTTTAGTATGGCATTGATTGTCGGCATATTTAATCAAATTTAAAATAATTGTATTACCGAACCTAATTGATTGTCATTTTCTGCTTGCCGCCTACGAGCATTTCGTTTAAAAACTACCCTTGTTGATAAAAATACCTCATTACCACTTTTACAAGTCCATTATCGGCCCCAATGTTTCAGTACAATTCCTGACAGCAAAAAATGGTCTGGGAAAGGCTATTCAACATTTGGCCTCGTTAAGTGCTGAGCACCCAACGAAAAAGTAAGTATTACCTATTGTGTTTCCAATCCCATATTACAACAATCCAGACAGTATTATTTGGATCATTATAGGAAGCTAATTCTATAAAGCCTATCCGCCCAAAATCACAATACTCTTTCATTCTTTTTCAAAATGAAACTATTCAAAAACTTCCTGAAACCCTGCAAGTCAATATAGTATTTATATTTTGGTATCAGTCTGTTTATTTCATAAAGTACTCCTCCAGGAAACGTTGCATGTTTTTCAGCTCGCGATTCATCTATAACTGAAGGGGTTTCATGTAGCAATACTACTGACGGCAGGAGATTATATATGGTCAATCCGAATTCCCACGCATGTTGCAGATCGCAATCGATAGGTCTGCCAATCACTGGCTGCTGCTGACCTGAAAATACTTTCTTCAAAAATTTCCTGGCTCCTTCCTTTGTCCACACTGCCCCCAGAGTACCTCCGGGAATGCTTGTGCCACATAAGCCGATAAAATACGTTTGGTCAATATCGTAAATACGGATATTTCTCCTGTTTCTGTTCCACAGTTTTAGTACATCCCACCTTTCATTTTCCGGCAATTCTAAATAACTATCAATTGCCTTCGTAACTACTCCGTTAAAATCAGATGCTAAGCTAATGTCGTCCTCAAGTATGACTACAAAATCCACCTCCTCTTCCAGAAACTTTTGAAGCGCTTTGATATGGCTAAGGTAACACGCGAATTCGCCGGCCACCATATTCCTTTTGAATCTGTTCGTAGCAATGTAACTCTTATGGTCAAGGTTCTGACCGTCCACCGCATCAATTCGCTCCACTCCGGAAATATTATTCTTCCTGAATTCGTCCTGCATTCGGGCGAGCCTGTCAGGAGACCTTTTAAGGTTAATAAGATAAATTTTATATGGATTCATCTGAATGTTTTCGAAACTTTGCTTATCCATTTTACGTATTAAGTGGCCGGAAAGAAATACAAAAGTAGAACATTCCAATCCATTAGAAAGATAAGTAGGTGGCAGGAAAAAACAGACTAATCATAGGTTATGAAGAAGGTCGAGTTTTCACTCTCAAATATCTTTTCAATTAATAAAACCGGAAAAACTCCATTTTAAACTCAAATAATGATGAGGAATTACCAATAAACCTTCGGCTACAGTTTTCAGACGGTTGCGACATTTTCATTTCTCAACAATGTGCTGTTGTATCCACATTTCATTCGTTACGCATCACCGCGGAAACTATACTCTGACAGAATTTCTTTAAGAAAATACCTCCTGTTCCCTGATAAAAAAGGAACAATCCCGGTGCTGCCGGGATGAGGCAGTCATTGTGCAGCTAAGCGAGAATATAGCCCACTGGACCTAGGTTTTAAATTTATTACCCTGCCCTTCAGGGCAGGATTATGAAAGTCATACTGAGTAAAGGCTTAGCCGCATTATGAGAATTTGACCAGACCACAACGATTCCTGTGAAGCACTCCATGAATTTCACAAGCTGCCATTTCCCCATTTCACTTATAAACCATAAAAAAAAGCTCTCTTACCACTTTCGTGTGTAAGAGAGCTTTCGCTAATTACATAGTATTCTACTTCAAAGTAGCCATATCAGGAATATCCTCGGCCTTATAGGCACCGCTATCCAATTTCTTCTTCGTCTCTTCAAATGCTTTGAGTGTAATATCAGTGTCCTCATCAGAGTGTGCTGCAGTAGGTATCAACCTGTATATAATCTGTCCTTTCGGAATTACGGGATACACAACCACAGAACAGAAGATGTCATAATTTTCTCGAATATCCATTACCATACCGGTAGCTTCAGGAAGATCACCTTTCAGGTAAACAGGCGTTACGGGTGCCGTAGTAACACCAATATCAAATCCACGGTCACGCAACCCATTTTGCAGACGATTTACATTGTGCCATAATTTCTCTCTCAGTTCCGGCATCGTCTTTACCATCTCCATTCTTTTAATCATTCCTTCCACTACTACCAATGGGAGGCTCTTTGCAAAAATTTGTGAGCGGACATTGTATTTTAAATAAGTAATAATATCCTTTGGTCCGGAAATAAATGCACCGATACTTCCCATACTTTTTACAAAAGTGCTGAAATACAGATCTACTTTATCCTGTACACCCTGTGCCTCGTCGGTTCCCGCACCGGTTGGCCCCATCGCACCAAAGCCATGTGCATCATCAATCAATAACCTGAACTCGTATTTATCTTTCAACGCCACAATATCTTTCAGATTCCCCTGGCTTCCACTCATTCCATATACACCCTCTGTAATTACCAGAATGCCACCACCAGTCTTTGCAACCATTTTCTGAGCACGCTGCAATTGCTTTTCGCAATCTGCTATATCATTATGCTTATAGCTGTAACTATACCCCAGATGAAGCCTTACACCATCCATAAGGCAGGCATGCGCCTCTGCATCATGAACGATGACATCATGGCGAGACACCAGTGCATCAATACAACTCATTACTCCCTGGTATCCAAAGTTGAGCAAAAGGGTATCTTCACGTTTTACAAAGGCCGATAGAATATGCTCCAACTCTCTGTGAAGCTTTGTATTTCCACTCATCATACGGCTGCCCATCGGATTTCCCATACCATATTTCGCTGCTGCTTCAGCATCTGCCTTACGTACCTCCGGATGATTTACCAAACCAAGATAGTTATTAAGGCTCCAGACAATCTTATCCTTACCCCTAAACTTCATACGGCTGCCCAATTCACCTTCCAGAATCGGGAATGTAAAATAACCATGCGCCCTATCCAGGTGGTTGCCGATAGGCCCCTGATCTTTACGCATGCGGTCGAAGAGATCACTCATTGTAAATTGTTTTTAAAATTGGTCGCAAAATTAACGTATATAAGGCAGATAAATAGGGTAAAATATGCACATATACCCCGAAACCTGAAACCTGAAACCTGAAACCCGAAACCCGAAACCTGAAACCCGAAACCCGAAACCTGAAACCTGAAACCTGAAACCTGAAACCTGAAACCCGAAACCCGAAACCTGAAACCCGAAACCCGAAACCTGAAACCCGAAACCTGAAACCCAGTAATCGAAATAAAAATGGCAAGTTACTTACATCGCACCGCTCAACCGCATTACCCTTGCTATCTTCCGATCCTGGGGGAGTTGAGCAGGAGCTGGTCGTATAAGACTTGCCGCTGCAAATATAATCAGTTTACTCCTCAATCAACAAAGGCATGCTTCATTTTCTCTGAAAATTAGTCTTTTACAAAAGAAACAGTCTTTCCATTGGTTCGTATAAAATAGATGCCCTTATGTAATCCGGTTACATTTATTTCTTTCCTGGAGGAATTTACAGAGATCATCTTAATTGCATTGCTGACATCCTTTCCTGTAGCACTATACACCTTAAGCGAAGTAAGCAGTTCGGGACTCCCCTCTACGACCACTTTACTGGCAACAGGATTGGGATAAGTTCTCAACGAAAGCGTATTCTCTGCCACTTTCAGTGATTTCACTTTTGAAAAGGACATCTTACCATCATAGTCAACCTGTTTCAACCTATAATAAGCCTGCCCCGTCAAAGGGTATAAATCGGTAGTAGCATACGAACGCTCCGTATTAGATGTGCCTGCACCTTTTACTCTCGCTACATTCTCCCACTCGCTACCATCCCGCGACCGTTGCAACTCGAAGTAATCATTATTCATTTCATTGGCTGTCTTCCAGTTTGCCTGCACCGCACCCGACATATCCTGCACCACATCGAATGAAATAAGTTTTAAAGGCACAATCCTGACATAATAAAGTGAAAGATCATCAAAATATGCATCCACCGAGGAGCCGTTATATGTATAACTCTTGAGGGTTACCCTGACACTCCTTACTCCCGGAGGAGAAGTCAGTGTGGAATTATATTCTGTCCACGCACCCTTCGCTTTTTGTATTCCCGTATTGTAGGATACGATTGTTACTCCCATTCCATTCTTATACTCCACCAGCATTTGAGCTCCGTCAGCCGGGTCTTCGTTGGCAACCTGAATATATCCTGAAAAGGAAAAATTAATATTCATATTATCGATATCCGTTGCAAGGTGAGATACATCAATATCCTGGTATATAGTTCCTTTCACAGAATTACAACCGGAAAAGAAAAAGTAATCCCCGTTATGTGCAGCAGGGAAATCCATTCTGATTGCCCTGTACTCTCCAGTCAACAGATCCATTACAATCCGTGCCTTTGGTCACAATCGTCCATCCGGTGGATAAAGGGGATTCTGCGCTGGAATTTACAATGAGGTTTTGAGAGTAAGTGTAATGTAGAGTTAGTAAGGTAATAAGAACAGAAAGAAAAATTTTTTTCTGCATAATGTGTGATTTGGTAAGTTATAGGCTGCCTGCAAGTTATAACAAATCACAATATGAAAATGAATGTGAATAAAAATACCTTCCAATCCTTATTATGCTATCTGAGTCTTTTGAAATTATCCCGGCTATAAGTACCCGGTACAGCATGGTCTCCCCCCTTAAAATTCAGGTGTACGTACTTCACCCCCTTCAGCTCAGTTACATTATACACCACAGTAGCCAGATAATTGAAAGCCCCGGTGCTACCGGTCTGTTGTGTGAGGTAAGTACTTTCGGGAATAGCCAGGTAAGCCGTATCTCCCGAAAGGTGATCCATTTGCAATTGAATATCAGGATAGCTTTCATTCAAAGCCTGGATCATCTGTACAGCAGTTAATGAAGCCAGCGCGCTATCAGAAGGCTTCTCCAATCTTTCTTTGCTTCCATCATCTTCCATTTCAACCTTCCACAGTGAAGGTACATTCACAATGGTTTTCGACATATCCAGTGTATCAAAACCAGCCTGCGTAATGGTATCGGCAATCGCATCTTCTGCTCCACTGCTTTCGGATGAGGAACATGAAATCAAAAATGACAACGAAATGAGCGGAAGTAGAAAGTACCGTTTCATAGAAAACATTTTTACAAACGTAGGGATTATAATAAGAAAAGGGAACCCTTTACCTTATAATAATTCTTAAAAAAGCACATCCTTTTCCTGTGAATTCGATAAACCGCCCTTCACAATCAGCGAAAAGGGAAATGAATATTCACTACTTTTAGTACTTCAACCAAAATTCAATGCAATGAAAAAAATTTTGCTCCTGGCCATCACAGTTTTTTCGGTTATCACTTCAATAGCGCAAAATCAGGACAGCATCTGGTTTGTAAATAATTATACTAAAGTCAATCAGTACATAGAAATGAGAGATGGGGTGCGGCTTTATACCTCCATTTATATTCCAAAAGATACTACATCCGCTCATCCGTTTCTGATGACAAGAACTCCATACTCCGTCAGACCCTATGGTGAAAATCAATTTCCAGCCATCTGGGCTACATACAAGATGAAACTGGCAAAGCAGCATTACATCTTTGTGTTTCAGGATGTACGTGGCAGGTATATGAGTGAAGGTGTTTTTATGGATGTAAGACCATTTAATAAGAATAAAAAAGGAAAAGAAACAGATGAAGCAAGCGACACATACGATACGGTGGACTGGCTTGTGAAGAACGTAAAAAACAACAACGGAAAATTAGCCGTTACAGGTACATCCTATCCGGGATTCTATTCGACCGAAGCCGCATTAAGCGGACATCCTGCACTTGTAGCCGCCAGTCCACAGGCTCCGGTTACAGACTGGTTCATGGGCGACGACTTTCACCATAAAGGTGCATTCTTCATTATGGATGCTTTCTCATTTTATCCCGGATTTGGCACGCCACATCCCAAACCATCTACCACCTATACACGTGGATTCTCTTTCCACTCAGACGATAACTATAATGCCTATCTTAAAACAGGCGCTTTGAAAAATTTTGCAAAACTCATGGGCGACAGCATTCCATTCTGGCACGAAATGTATCAGCACCCCAATTACGATTCCTGGTGGCAGGAAAGGAATGCAAGAGTAGGGCTCTACAATGTAAAGCCGGCCATGCTATGGGTAGGCGGTGTGTTTGATGCCGAAGATGCATACGGAGCGTGGAACACCTTTAAAGCTACTGAAGTACAGAGCCCCCAAACCAATAATAAAATTGTAATGGGGCCCTGGTATCACGGCCAATGGAGCAGAGAGGGCAGCTTTCTGGGGAACGTCCGATATGGACAGAATACATCTCAATTTTTTCAGGACAGTATAGAAATACCATTCTTCAACCACTACCTGCTGGGCACTCCTGATCCCGGACTGTCAAAGGCTACCATCTTCTTCACCGGCGAAAACAACTGGAAGAGATTCGATCAATGGCCTCCTAAAAACGTACAGGAAACAAACCTGTATCTCAGGGAAAATGGGAAGCTCGCACTGGGAGATGCTCCCAAAAATGCAGCCGGTTACGACCAATATGTAAGCGACCCTAAACACCCTGTTCCTTATACTGATGGCATCCACTTCAGGAGAACCAGAGAATATATGACTGACGATCAGAGGTTCGCTTCCAGAAGGCCGGATGTGCTCACTTACGAGACAGATATCCTTCAGGAAGATATCACACTCGCCGGGCCCGTAATTGCAGATCTCTTAACATCCATATCTACTACAGATGTGGACTTTGTAGTGAAGCTTATCGATGTATTCCCCGACAACTTCAGATATCCCATGGACTGGCTCGGCAACGGACAAAACTACCCAATGGGAGGGTATCAGATGCTTGTGAGAGGCGAAATAATGAGAGGCAAATTCAGGAACAGTTTTGAGCACCCTGAACCATTTGTACCCGGGCAGGTTGCAGAGGTGAAATGGGAACTGCCTGACGTGGCACATACCTTCAAAAAAGGACACCGAATTATGATTCAGGTGCAGAGCAGTTGGTTCCCTCTGGCCGACAGAAATCCTCAGAAGTTTATTAATATTTATGAAGCAGATGACAGCGATTTTCAGGAAGCCACCATCAGAATCCATCGCAATGCCACTCATGCTTCAAAAATTATCCTTCCTGTATTAAGAAAATAGAGAAACAATAATTAATATCCGACTAATTTGGCTAAAGCCCACTGGGCTTAGGTTTTAATATTATTATCCTACCCTTAAGGGTAGAGCTATGAAAGTCTTACGCAACAAGGCCTTCAGGTTCATTTTGAAAATTTTAACCCGGCAAAAAAGAAAAACAATAATTGACTCCCGAAACATCAGCTCTACAGCTGCCTAAAGCTGCTGACTTGATAAGTATAAATCAACAGCTGATTACTTATTTTCCAATAATTTGAACAATACATGACAGGCTTTCAAATCCGCAATAGTAACTTTGCATCAAAATTTTGATAATGGCTGTTAACTGTTTAATAATCGTGGACGTGCAAAGAGATTTTTGTCCGGGTGGTGCCCTTCCTGCTGCGGGAGGCAATGCGATAGTTCCTGTAATAAACGGACTCATGGATCGCTTTGACTATATTGTGGCATCAAAAGACTGGCACCCTGCCCAAACTGTACACTTCGAAAAATGGCCTGTACATTGCGTAAGAGGTAGCGAGGGCGCAAAATTCCATAAACAACTTAATGTCGAAAAAATCAATGAGGTTGTCCTGAAAGGTACCGGTAATACAGACGATGGCTATAGTGCCTTCGAAGGCACGAATGTAGATCTCAGTTCATGGCTCAGAAAAAATAAAGTGACAGATGTCTATGTGTGTGGCATTGCTACTGAATATTGTGTGATGGCGACTGCTTCTGATGCCATGAAAAACGGATTCAGGACAACTGTAATTACTGATGCAATTGCCGCTGTAGAAGCCCATCCAGGTGATACAGAAAAAGCACTTAATACCATGAAAGAATCAGGCCTCCACATGGTAAGCAGGAAACAAATTTAATTTGGGAGACTATCAGTTATTCATCCTCCTCTACATCACCGGCATCTGTATTCGGAAGTTCTGAATCACGATCATTGCCGGGCAATTCCTCTATATTGCGAAGGGTACGCTCTATAGCTCTGGTCCGTCTTCCTAATACTTCGTCTAACTGATTTAATCCTGTCTGAAGGTTAGCCTGTGCCTTGCCCAGCAGGCCGCCAAAATTGCTGAATTCCTTCTTTACCTTACCCAGTACCCCCCATACCTCACTGCTCCGCTTCTGAATAGCCAAAGTCTTAAAGCCCATCTGGAGGCTGTTGAGGATAGCTCCCAGTGTGGTAGGGCCTGTGATGATTACATTATACCTCCGGCGTACTTCCTCCATGAAGGAAGCACTGCGCACTACTTCGGCAAATATGCTTTCGAAAGGAAGAAACAAAATTGCAAAGTCTGTACTGTAAGGCGGCTCGATATATTTCTCAGAAATATCTTTTGCCATCTTGCCAATGGCATTATAAAAATTCTTTCTTGAAGCCTCTATCACCGCAGGATCACCGTGGTCATAGGCTTCCTGAAGTTTTTCAAAATAATCTTTGGGAAATTTGGCATCTATGGGCAGCCATACGAAAGCCCGGTCATCACTTCTCCCCGGCAACTTAATAGCAAACTCTACAGTTTCACTCTTTCCGGGTTTTATTTTCACGTTCGCTTCGAATTGTTCGGGCGAAAGCAATTGATCTAACAACATTGAAAGCTGTACTTCACCAAAGCCTCCTCTCAACTTTACATTGCTCAACACCTTCTTGAGCCCTCCCACATCATCGGCCAGGGCACTCATTTCCCCCAAACCCTTTTGCACTTCGGTCAGTTGGGTGCTCACCGTAGCAAAACTCTGCTTCAATCTTTCATTCAAAGTCTTCTCCAATTTTTCCTCTACGACAGCCCTAATCATTTCCAGTTTGTTCTCGGTTTGCTGAATCAGGTCAGACTGTCTGCTTTCAAGGGCAGTAAACTTCTCGCGCTGTAGATTATTAAATGATTGCACACTACGATCAAAGGAGCCTGCAAAATCCTGTAATGCACTTCGCAGGGTCTGATTCATTTCAAGTCTGCCGGATTGGTCAGACTTAGCAGTCTCCTCCCGATTTCTCTGAAACTCCTCCCTCGTTCTGCTTTCTGAATCTTTGAATTGTGTAAGCAGTTCATCCTTCAATGTATTTGCCTGCTTTTTCCCTGTATTGGTCACTACCAGAATAATCAACACCACCGAAAGAGCCAGATTCGCTATCAACAAATAAATCATATACCGGGATTTAATTGACTAAAAAAATCGAAATTAAGAATAAGCAGAGAAGCAGCCGAATGAATCTCAAGACCCCGCCAACCCATCCGATTTCTGCCCTATCGTAATTCTCCGATTTCTGCCGTAAAAACTGACTACGGAAAATTCAGAAATTGTACTGTTGAACAATTAAAGCACCCCAATTATCTTTGTTCCAGAAGTTGATTGATGTTCAGACAAACATTAATCACATATCCAAGATCCTTTGAAAACAGAAACCTAATATCCAGTAAAAACCAAATAAAATCCGATATCAGTCAACTTCTATTTTTTCTTAAAAAACACCTAAAATATTGCGTGGAAACATGCACCTATGGAAAAACCTAAAAATATTTAATCTTGACTAAAACCTCTTGACCGCAAGATTAAATGAAATGAAAAGCTTCTGGTGAAAATCAGGAGCTTTTTTCGTTTCGGGTATGTTCAAAGCTACTCAGGACTTAAAACCTAATATCATACTACATTTGTGACTTCACAATTAGCACTTTCAACTTATAGTATATTTCAGTATGGCATCCTTCTTTTCCAAATCAGCACTCGGCCTGCTTGTCGTGTTTTATCTTGCCGGAACGGGATGCAGTACCTCCAGGGTCACAGCCCCGCCCAGGCCAGAATACGAGCTCAACTTCCTTCAAGAATACATTATCCCTAATAATACCCTATTCAAAAATACGCCGGTAGGTGGCCTTTCAGGCATTGACTATGATTCGGTCACAGGAAGTTATTTCTCTATAAGTGATGACAGGTCTGACCTGGCTCCTGCGAGATTCTATACTTACGATATCAGATTCAAAAACTACCTCATAGATTCTGTACTCCTTAGAGACATGCACTACCTGAGAAACCAGGAAAATCAACCCTTTCCGCCTTTCAGAGACGACAAACCGGGGTCTGTAGATCCGGAGGCCTTACGGGTTATGGGACCAAAAATCTTCTGGAGCGATGAAGGGCTGAGAGACCTCTCCGGGAAAAATCCGGTACTGATTACTCCAAGAATCTTTGTGGCAGACAGGGAAGGGAATTACGAAGGCTCATTTAAAGTACCGGATATCCTGCAGATGCAGGAAGGAGAAAGAGGACCTCGAAACAACGGTGGGTTCGAAGGGCTGGCCATTTCGCCGGATGGCAAATATCTCTTTGCGAGTGTGGAAGAGCCACTCATCAATGACGGGCACAGAGCAGGACTGCACGATTCTTCAGGAATAGTAAGGCTCATCAAATTTGACATACGATCCCGAAAAGCAGTAGCACAATATGCCTACCAAATTGAACCGATAGCTCATCCTGTAATCCCTGAAAATGGCTTCCGGGTAAATGGAATATCCGATATCCTGTTTCTGAACCACCACCAACTATTAGTGATTGAACGATCTTACTCTACCGGCAGAATTACCTGCACTATCAAAGTGTTTATTGCTGATCTGGAACATGCGGAGGATATAAGTTCTATTTTTAGCCTGGCCGGCAGGAAAGACTTAGCCATACCCAAAAAGTTGTTATTGAATATGGACGACCTGAAACGATTTACAGATAATATCGAAGGAGTTACTTTCGGTCCCAAAGGGGCCAACGGGGATCCCACCCTTATTTTCATTTCAGATAACAATTTCAACCCTCTCGAGAGGACGCAACTCCTGCTGTTCGAACTCAAAAGAAAGTAGCTGATTTAATAAGAGTCTGATAAGCCCTTCATCACATCATTTGCTATCGGGCAAAAAGTAACATTCTTCAGTGTGATATTCTTCCGCTTGATGAACACATCTTCGTCAGTATATGGAAATCTCCTGCAGTCTGATGGCCGCTCATTATACACTGTACATTTATTATCCGCTCCCAGAAAGGGGCATGGTAAGGATTTAGCCACATAATCGCCCTCTTCATCCAATACAAGGTAGGTATCGATAAACACACTCTCCCGCATCCTGAGGTATTTGGCAAGCCGTTTTATATCAGGTGTTTTGAAGCGGGGAGAGTAATTTTTGCAACACTGTGCACAGGTAAGGCAATCATGTTTTGCCACGGCTTTTTCGTGCAGTGCCGGAAGCCTCTCAAGCAATTCGGTACGATTGGCACGTTCTAATACCTGCTTATACTTTTTAATTTGCAGAGGGCTTATATTCAGCGAAGGCCGGGACATAATTTTATTTTGCTGCTTTCTTATAAAAAAAATAAGCTACAAAGGCAAAGAAGATATTTGGAAGCCAGGCTGCCAGAATCGGATTAAACTGTGCCTTCATCGCGAATACCGAAGAGAACCTCGAAACCAGGATATAAATTACACATATTACCACACCGATGGCAAGATGAAAACCGCTGCCTCCCCTGATTTTATGCGACGCAATGGTAGCTCCTATAATGGTAAGAATCAGCACTGAAACCGGAATCGCATTTCTGTTCTGCTTTTCCAGTATGAGTGAATTGATATCTTCTCCTCCGCGCATCTTCTCCATTGCAATAAAGCGTGTGAGCTGCGGGGTGGTCATCCGGTCTTTCATATAAGCATCTGTCTTTAAGTCCTCAGGCAGGAAATTAAATTTCATATTCATTTCAGTAGAATCGACTAGCGTCTGCCTAAGGCCATCAATAGTTCTAATCCTTACCTGCCTCAGATGCCAGTTTTTCTGAGCAGTATCCCACGAAAACCCCTGAGCGCTCAGGCTGTAGATGAGAGCTGTCGAATCAAATCGGTTTACCTGAAAGGTATTCCCCGAACGGGAGGCCGTATCATAATAACGGATACCGGCATAGGCGAAAGAGTCCAGCTTAAAAAATTTATTAGAAATACTGGCTGTATTTACATAGCCTCCATAATTAAAATCTATATACCGGGAATTAAACGTACTCCATTTTTCATTTGCTGTAGGCAGTATGTATTGGTTTACCCACCAGAGGAAACCTGAAAAAAATAACCCTGCCATAAAATAAGGTAACAGAAACCTTTTAAAGCTCACCCCTGCACTTAGTATAGCGATTACCTCGCTCCGGTTAGCCATTTTGGAGGTGAAGAATATCACCGAAATAAAAAGAAAGAGAGGAAAAAGCATGGCATCAATATGGGGTATGAAGCCAAAGTAATACTGGGTGATAATCTCCCTCGCTGACAAGCCTGTCTTGGCAAAATCGTCTGTTTTCTCACTCAGATCTACAATTACCACCAACACTGTCATCGCAATGAGGCTGAAGAAAAAAGTGACGAAAAACTTCTTTAGTATGTACCAGTCCAGAATCTTCATGGAACCGCAAAAGTAAGCCTGAATTATATCCTGAAACTTAAAATAGAAATTTTAATGACTATTTTTGATATTGCCGGGAAATTGGTGAATTAGCTGATAATAAATCCTTTTAAAACATTCAAGTCCGATTAGCGTTATATAGTTATTCAAAAGCAAAACAGAATAACCCATTATTAAGAATAAAAACAGTCAGTTTTGTTAAGAGGCCTGATAACCATACTGGCTTTATTAACCACTCTTCATGGCGCCTCCCAGTATTATATTCGGGGAGATGTAAAGGATATTAATGATGTACCGCTACAAAATGTGCGGATTTATATGCCTGCTACACGGGCCATCTATTCAAGCGGCTTCGGGGGAGGATTTGGCATTCCTTCAGCAAGGGCTTCTGATTCTCTGATTTTTACTAAACAAGGGTACGATACTGTCTGTGTGCGCTTCAACACTTCAGAATATCTGCGCGTGGTGATGCGCGTCACAGAAAAAAAAGATGTACCTGTTGTTCAAAAAATGGTGTCCTTCACTACAGGTAACGACGACAACCAGACCCGGATATCTACTTATTACGGAGAGACCTATACCCGACTGATTGAAAATGACTTCGTAAAGGCAGGTCCGGCAGCACAGACCACCTTCGGACTACGAATTGACAAGGCCTCATACAGCAATATCCGAAGATTTATAAATCAGCAAATGGAAGTGCCACCTGATGCAGTCCGTATCGATGAAATGCTCAATTACTTCAATCTGAATTATACAGCTCCGGATTCGGGGCTTACCTTCCATACGCAAAGCCAGATCACAGATTGCCCCTGGAACCCTGAAAACAGATTACTCTTTGTAAATATTTCAGCAAGAAAGCTAGATCTGAGCAAGGTGCCTCCCTCCAACTTTGTCTTCCTGATCGATGTCTCAGGCAGCATGGATCTTCCCAACAGATTACCATTATTAAAGGAAGCCTTTCAACTCCTGGTCAAGAACCTGAGGCCAATCGATACAGTAAGTATAGTGGTATATGGTGGCAGTGTGGGAATATGGCTTACACCTACCGGTGGTGATAATAAAGAAAAAATTTCCAGCGCTATTGAAGATCTTACTGCATCAGGGGATACCCCGGGTGAGGCAGCGCTCCGCACCGCATACAAACTGGCGCGTTCTACTTTCATAAAGGGAGGTAATAACCGAATAATTCTTGCTACGGATGGCGATTTCAATATTGGCGTTACCTCTGAGAAAGATCTGGAAGACCTGATTGTAAAGGAAAAAGAATCAGGGGTGTATCTTACCTGCCTTGGCGTAGGAATGGGTAATTATAAAGACTCAAAAATAGAGGTGCTCGCCAAGAAAGGGAACGGGAACTTTGCCTACATCGATAATATAAGGGAAGCCGAAAAAGTACTGGTGCTGCAATTTACTCAAACCATGTATGCTGTAGCCGAAGATGCATACATCAACGTAAAATTTGTACCTGAAACAGTCAGGAAATATCGCCTTATAGGTTACGACAATAAAATCAGTGAATTCAGGAATGTGATCAGCGAGCCTGAAGGAGGAGAAATTGGATCAGGGGCCGGCAATACGATTCTGTTTGAAATAAATCCTGCAGGTAACGACTCTCTCCTGAAAAATGCACCCTTAGCCACTTTTAATATTCACTTTAAGAACCCATCAGACTCAACTGAAAAGATTCAGCAATACCAGAGTTTATATAACTATACGCCCTACGCTTCACTTCCCGGCCCACTCAGGTTTGCCACAGCCATTGCTTCGTTCGGTCTCAAATTAAAAAACTCTAAATACGCCCCCGACCTTTCATGGAAACTCATTAATAAAATCACTCAGGAGAGCGTAGTGCCCGGAGACTATCTCCATGCACAGTTTATCGAAATGGTAAATAAGAGCGAGCAGATATACACAAAAAGAAGAAACAGGAGAAGGTAGCCCTTGGCAGAATGTTATTTTTTTCTGAATTCGTTCAGTATTCTTTTGCTTTAAGATAGTGGCACAGACTTTGCCAGAATTCATTCTACAAGATTATGATAATGCTTGTAATTAATTTTTTTTTAAGAGCCTAAAAAAGATTAAATTACAAGTGACCTTTTGTTCACTTCCAAATTAATCACCTATGTTACCTAATAATTCTATCAACAACCGTTCAGCTTACCCCGGAGAATATCGGCTACAAAACCAATTTCTGAAAGCCATTACAGACGGCGCATTTGAATTGGGAAAAACATCTCTTAATCCAAAGACACAGATTACTGATACAGAAAACTATTATAAAGTAGAACTGACGCAGCCAGGACTTAAGAGAGAAAATTTATTTGTATCGATCAACGACGAAGGAAATCTTCGTATTATGGGATGCAACTTTGACAATGGCGCATCCATTGATGATTCAGGGGTTACAGAAACTTTTATAAGTGAGATAACACTACCTGAAAATGTGGATCCAAGTTTCTCATCTGCGGCATGCCACTCTGGTACACTCTCTATATTCTTTACCAAATCAGACAGGCCTATCACCAAAAGGCCAATTGATATCGTGGTGTATTAAACGTATTTGGAAAAAATATACCTACCCCGGGGAAAGCAAAAAGAAACGTAATAAATATCTACGACTCCACCTCACTCCCCTTCAGTGCATAATAAAGAATGAATGCAAATAGCGGAATTGGCACAAGGAAACCACTGGCCATACCATAGTTGTCTGCCACGGCACCCATCAGAGGTGGAAATACAGCACCACCGGCTACTGACATTACCAGATAGGAAGACGCCCGTTTGGTCTGACTTCCCAATGCTCTGATCGCCATTGAAAAGATGGTAGGGAACATTACCGACATAAAAAAGAAAACGCCATAAAGCGCTATTAAAGATATCCAGCCAAACTTAGCAGCGACCACAGGCAATAACAGACAATTCAGAAAAGCATACAGACCCAGCAATCGCTGTGGCTTGAAGTACTTCATCAAAATACTGCCGGTAATTCTACCAATCATAAATAAGAGAAAGCCAAACGAAAGAAAGTAAGGAGCATACTTCAGGTCAAACCTCGGATGCATATCATGATCTGTCACAAAATTGATCAGATAACTAAACACCCCGGTCTGTGCAGCCACATAGCATCCCTGAGCCACAACGCCTAACCTGAAATGCCGATTCTGCCATAAAGGTTTATGAGTTAATTTATCTTCGCCGGTGGCATAAGTATTTTGAACATCTACCCTGTCAGGAGTTGACTCAGATCCATGCATCAAGTTTTCATCCTCCTCGGTAATTTCAGGCAAATGCATGCGCATAAAAACAAATGCCACAGCCAGCACTAACAATCCAATAATAATGAAAGGAAGAATTATGGAAAACATTTTCTCACCTTCAGCATGGCTTTGATTACCATAAATATACAGAGCTATCAACGGCCCGATAACCCATGCCAATCCGTTAAATGATTGTGAGAGATTAATTCTGCGGGCCGCAGTGGCTGTCGGCCCAAGCTTGGTAGTATAGGGATTGGCCCCCGTCTCCAGCGTAGCAAGTCCTGCCCCCATCACCAGAAGACAAATCAGAAATAAAAGGAATGATTCGAATGGCGCTGTTCCTGCTGCCAGTAATGCACCTGAAGCAAACAGGATAAGCCCGAAAATAATTCCGCGTTTATAACCCCACTTCTTCATATATAAACCTGCAGGCAGGGCCATACCAAAATAGGCACCATAAAGCGAAAACTGGATAAAACTGGACTGCCATTTCCTAAGATGCAACATCTCCTGAAAATTCTTGTCGAGTGCATCCACCATTCCGTGGGCTAATCCCCAAAGAAAAAATAACACGCTGATAGCGATAAAAGGCCTCAGATAATTAATGCCGTCTTTTACAAAAAGAGCACTCCTGACCTTACTCATCAATGCAATTAGTTTTTAAAAATTTTGAACTGAACATCAAACGCAATGGTTTACCGTATTCATTAAGTAATCAAATATAAAGCAGCCGGCCTAATGTAAATAAATTATATTTTATAGGGATAGTTGCTAACATCCGATACCTCCCACCATCAGAAAGAATGATTACAATCACTTCGGAAAACAAAAAAGGATAGCCGCTGCTATCCTTTCAATCCTTTTTAATATGTATTGGGCACTATTCCAGACTCAGGTTTCGCGAGCCATCCGGCTGGTAAGTGTACCGAAACTTATATGTGAGCGAGTCAGGATACGGTGCCCCCGGTTGTATGTGATACCTTACCTGGGTAATCTCCATCTTGGCATAGTGGTTATCAGCTGTTCTCACCAGGAAATATAAACCGGCCGCCGGCCCAAAGGCATGAGACACCGGCTCATAAATAAACCACGCATTAGGATTTCCGTAGGTGCTGTTAACTGCCAGTTGGGTAGCTGAAGTATCTGTGCCATATCCTGCTTCCGGTGCTGTACTTACCGCATCATACTGACCATCTCTCTTCACAATCACACCTGCATTTCCCGGGCCGCTGACTCCGCTATTGGATATGATAGTGTAGAATTTGAATGCCACATCCCACTTGCCGGTAGCCGAGTCGCTGAGCGGTATCACCTTACCTTCTTTCAGGCTGTAAAATGTATAGTTAGCCGGACGAAACGCCATTGCCACCGAATCGGTAATGGCAATGGTATTATTATCGGGTTTATCATTTGTTTTCTCGCACGACATCATTCCAAAAACTAAAAATAAGCCTGCTGGTAAAACCATCATCGTTCTTCTCATTCTCATTTGATTGTTGTTTTATAGGGTTTTTAAAATTTAAAATTTATGTTCAGGAAATATCCTCTGCCATATTGCGAAGGCATCAGTACGGGTTCTGTATAATTAAGCAGGTTTTCTACTCCTCCCTGAATGTTTATGTGATTTCCTAAATCTTTTTTCAGCACCAGATTCACCAATGCAAATCCCGACACAAACTCTCTGGGATCATCAAGAATCAGGTTTCCATCTGAATATCCGCCTACTCCCTGAAATCCATATTTACCACGATATTTTACAGATAGTGTAGCCCCTGCCTTATACCTGTCATTAAGATAGATGGCGCTTACATTGAACGTATGTGCGCTCCTGTTATACAATCCTTTATAATCAGAGAGGGTAACCAGTTGTGAATGGCCGGTCACTACATCCCGTTTAAATATTTGCTTTCTCCGAATTTGATCCAGCACCTCCTTGTCTTTCGCAATCAGAAAATTATAGCCTCCTCTGATTCGAAAATGCGTATTGACCTTATGTTGTATGTTAACCTCGACTCCTTCAGTGAAAACTTTATTTACATTCGTGTAACTAAAAATCTCCTTGTCGTTGGTTTGTTTAAAAGGAAGGCTATAGGTTTCGATCAGATTATTGATGTCATTTCTGAACATGTTTACCTGTACTACAGTTCCCGATTTCAATGTATAATCCACGCCCAGGTTTATACCGACCGAGCGCTCGGGATTTAATGCTACCCCATCCTTATAAGGTGAAATATCAATACCAGGCTCCAGCAGCCCGCTCCTTTGCAATCTTGCAAGCCCATTACCCAGTTCGCGCGCACCGATAATCGTATAGCCTACCAGGCTGTTCGAAAAGTCGAGAAATTGCTGGCGAAAATCCGGAGCCTTAAAGCCTGTGCCCACACTGCCTTTCAAAATCAACGACGGCTTGACCTTATAAGCCAGGGCCAGCTTCGGGCTCAATTGTGCTGTATATAACTCATTCTTATCAAACCTTGCACCGGCAATCAAATTGAGCTTCTCGAAAAGAACAATCTGTTTCTGGAGATAGGTGAACCAGGCATTGAGTCTTTGCGTATTACTATATCTGTTGGAATGAACCGATTCAAAATTAATACCGGCCCCTGCCACCCACTGATTCTTCGTTTGTCCGATATTAACCTGTACTTCGGGCCTTATAAGCGATTGGGAAAGCGTTATCTTTTCGTAAAGCGAATCGTTCTCCTGAAGGTAGGCATGAGAGAAATTGTTATAACCGGTGGCATACACTCCGGTCACAATGTGTAGCCTGCTTGTAGGTTTATAATCCCAACTGGCATACACACTTTTCTCATCTTCCACTGTAGTACCGGTAACCACTTTAGGCAGGTCTTTGGGGATTATCTCATAATCATTAAACTGAGTCTGATTAAAATATCGGGCTGATATCAGCAACTTATTCTTTTCGTTCAGGCGTATATGAGACTTCGCACTGAAATTATAACTTACAGACGGGTCAATCGTCTGGCCATAGATAGACTTATCAAAGTCCCAGCCATTATTTGACGACCGGTTTCCAAACAATTCCAAAGAGGCTTTTTTACCTTTCAATGCAGAGGAAAATGTGATCCCCAACGCATTATTTGATCCATAATGAAGGCGGCCTCCTGCTTCATTTTTTTCAGGTGTCCGGGTGATAATATTGATCACTCCTGCCAGTGCATCTGAACCATAGAGACTGGTAGCCGGTCCGCGCAATACTTCTATTCTCTGAATGTTATTAACTGCAATCCGGTCAAGATTCAATACTCCTCCATTCCTGCCGGAGAGAGGTTCGCCATCAATCATGATCAGAGTATATCCGGGATCCATGCCCTGCATCTGAATTCCCGTACCGAAGGGATTCGGATACCCCTGCAGCGACACTCCTAATGGGTTGGTGGCAATCACCAGGCCTGTCTGCATTTGTAGCACATCAATCAGCTTTTCACTCCCTGAGCGTTGAATATCACTTGCTGAAATAATCTGCACCGGCAAGGGCACATTACTTACCTTGTTTTCTGTACGTGTGGCAGTAACTACAATTTCATCAAGAATCTTCTCTGCATTACCATTGGTGTCCTGTGCAGAAACTATACTGCTCACAATTAATAGCCCTAACATTACAAATACTGGTCTCATCATATTCACCTTACTGACAGGTGGCAAAATTGAAACACATAATGATGAGGAATGCCACAGCATTGTCAAAATGCAAACAGCCCCTTCCGGGGCTGTCATAGAATTGTCAAAAAAAATCATTAGCGAAGCAGCAGTTCACAAGGCTTCAGTCCAGTATGTTTTTTGAATGCTGTAGAGAAATGACTGATCGAACTATATCCTAACATATTTGAAACATCGGTTACTGTCAACCCTCTTTCATAAAGCAGATACTTTGCGTGTTCCATCCTTTGATTCTGGAAAAAATCAAAGATAGTGGTGCCATACAACTCCTTAAAACCTTTCTTGAGATAACATTCATTAATCGCCGCCTTGCGGCTAAGTTCTTTTATAGTCAGTGGCTCGCAGATATGTTGAAGCAATACTTCTCTAGCCAGTTCAATCTTCTTTCTGTCGTCTTCATTTTCCAGAAACTTGCAGGAAAACTCTTCGTCCTCCACCTCTTCACCTCCCATACTCTCCATTACATTCAGCAGCAGCATTTGAGTCTGTGCATTGGTATAGATATTTGCCATGCCATCTGTGTAAGGGTGGTTCATCAGGTCTCTCAGTGTGGCGTGCATTTTATCACTCAGCGGCATCATTCTCGAAAACGAAGAGGTATGCGTAAAGTTGAGGATACTCTCGGTGAAGCCTGTAGTCTTTAAATCCTTAACATACTGGCTGAGTTGCTTCTCATCAAACTTAAAATAGGCGATATCTATCGTAGGTACCAGTTCTTCACAATCATGCAGTTGCGAAAGTCTGCAGAAACTACATTCCTGATCATACTTCTTGCAATACTTATTTCCAGAAATACAAAAAACCAGTTCGAGCGATTTCTCTGTATCCTCTTCATTCTTCCTGAAATGATAGGATAACATAGAGACATTCTCTATTTCAAAAGTTTCAGGTTTACGATAACGATTAATTATATAATGCACGGAACCCGGGATATCCTGTACCCGCTGTTGCACTAATTCCATATCAGAATGTGATGCAGGTGCATTACAGGAAACTGAAAGGATGTTTTCAATTGCTGTTGTCATAACATCTGCAAATTTAACCAATTAAGACTAAAAACGACATTCAGGGGTATGAGTATATAGTTCGCTTGTTATGACATCAGGTATCTGTAGCCCGAAAGCCCCGTCTTTACCGCTACCTCTGTCAATGTCAGATTCCCGTAAAAATTGAAAATACAGCGCTGCATACCCTATACTTCTCTAAACTGTTTCCGCGATTCCAAAAAGGAGAGTTTATTAACATTCTTTACATTAATTTGTTCAAAATATGATAAGTTTCTTTTAGGTAAAGCGCCTCATTTTTAGTAAATTTGCCCATTCTATATTTACATTTTTCGTATCTTATTTATGGCAGAGACAGCAACTGAAGTGAAACTCCCTAACACAACTTATGGCGCAGACAGTATTCAGGTTCTTGAAGGACTTGAAGCAGTAAGAAAAAGACCCGCAATGTATATTGGTGACGTCAGCACCAAAGGGCTCCACCATCTGGTGTATGAGGTAGTAGATAACTCAATAGATGAAGCCCTTGCAGGGTATTGTAATCAAATAAACGTGACTATTCACGAAGACAATTCTATCACCGTAGAGGATAATGGACGCGGGATCCCTACCGGAATAATGAAGAAGGAAGGGAAGAGTGCACTTGAGGTAGTAATGACGGTATTACATGCCGGTGGTAAATTTGATAAGAATACCTACAAGGTAAGTGGTGGTTTGCACGGTGTGGGTGTAAGTTGTGTAAATGCACTGAGTTCCAAGTTTCATGTAACTGTGAAACGTGACGGGAAAATTTTTGAACAAGAATACGAAAAAGGAATCCCACAATATCAGGTCCGAGTAATTGGTGAGTCTGACAAGAAAGGGACTTCAGTTCGCTTCTGGCCCGATAAATCCATCTTTACCGTAAGTGAATACAGCAGGGGAATTCTCGAAGGAAGACTGCGTGAGTTAGCTTTTCTGAATAAAAAAATTACGATCACTCTTAACGATCTGCGCGAAAAAGACGATGACGGGAAAACCTACTCAAAAACTTTTTATAGCGAAGGGGGTATTGTGGAGTTCGTCCAGCAGATTGACAAGAATGCCAATCGTCAGTCGCTCCTTCCTGAAGTAATCTACTGCGAAGGACTTGACACAGCCAACAACGTAACTGTGGAAGTGGCAATGGACTACAACACAGGTTACCAGGAGCACCTCTTCAGTTATGTCAACAACATCAACACCATAGAAGGTGGTACCCATGTATCAGGCTTCAGAAGATCTATCACACGTGTGTTCAAGAGTTATGGAGAGAAAGAAGGAATGTTTGAAAAAGCGAAGGTTGAAATAGAGGGAGATGACTTCCGCGAAGGGCTTACTGCAATCATTTCTGTAAAAGTGCCGGAGCCTCAATTCGAGGGGCAGACAAAAACAAAATTGGGCAACAATGAAGTGATGGGAATAGTGGACAGTATGCTCAGTAAGGTGCTTGTGGCCTACCTTGAAGAGAATCCTAAGAATGCAAAAACTATTATTCAGAAAGTAATTCTTGCAGCACAGGCAAGGTCTGCCGCCAGAAAGGCTCGCGAAATGGTACAGCGGAAGAATGTGCTTACAGGAGGTGGAATGCCGGGCAAACTTGCAGACTGTTCTGATAAAGACCCGGGAAAATGCGAGTTGTTCCTCGTGGAGGGAGATTCAGCAGGTGGCACGGCCAAGCAAGGAAGAGACCGTAGCTTTCAGGCTATATTGCCATTGCGTGGAAAAATCCTGAACGTGGAAAAAGCAATGGAACACAAGATATATGATAATGAGGAAATCAGAAATATGTTCACTGCCCTTGGGGTGAAGATTGGTACTCCCGAAGATCCCAAAGAATTGGACCTCAGCAAACTTCGTTATCATAAACTGATTATCATGACGGATGCGGATGTGGATGGAAGCCATATCGCCACTCTGATTCTCACTTTCGTATTCAGATATATGAGAGGATTAGTAGAACAAGGATATGTCTATATTGCTCAACCACCGCTCTATAAACTTTCTAAAGGTAAAAAACAGATATACGCCTGGAACGATGAAGAGCGCAAAACAATCATAGACCAGTTAGCAGAAGGTAAAGAAGAATCAGTAACTATTCAGAGATACAAAGGTCTTGGAGAAATGAATGCAGAGCAGCTTTGGGAAACTACTATGAATCCTGATACACGTACACTAAAGCAGGTAACAATCGATAGCGCTGCTGAAGCAGATTCGGTGTTCAGTATGCTGATGGGAGATGATGTGCCTCCACGTAGAGAGTTCATTGAGAATCACGCCAAGTACGCTAAGCTGGACGTGTAGAAGCATCCTATAAGTTATTTATTCAACTGCCGGAATCACCGGCAGTTTTTTTGTTTCAAATTTCCAATCCTACATTAGCCACACTATTGTATTATTGCAAAAAATCTGAACCAACCAACCATGCCCCTGAAAAATAAGTTCCTTACACTTATAATACTCCTTATGTCATTAAGTGTAAGTGCTCAGACAGACTATCCGGTATTCCACTATGGTGAAAAAATCCATGCACAGGACAGCCAGCGACTTTCGCTCAATATCTATAATCTCAACTATCTATATAATACAGAGTGGTTCAGCGACATCCCGTTGAGTGGAACACAGTTTGGATATCAGTTGATTCCGGAACTCGAATATCAGGTATCGCCTAAGTTTACCCTAAAAGGGGGGATCTATTTACAAAAAGAATTTGGGAGGGATAAGTTTACTACGATTGCTCCTACCTTCACCGCAAAATATCAATTAAAGCACGCATCCTTCCTGATTGGTACACTTGAGGGAGGGCCTAACCACAGGTTTATTGAACCGCTTTACGATTATAGCCTATTGCTGAGAGAACGGCTCGAAAACGGAATCCAGATTCTTGTAAATACAAAACCCTACGAGCATGATCTGTATATCAACTGGCGCAAGGCTATCCACCCGGGAGACCCGTTTAAAGAAGAATTTGATATCGGCTATTCAGGAAGATTTAATTTGTTGACCAGAGACAAATGGGAAGTCAGGATGCCAATGCAACTGATCTATTCACATAAAGGAGGCCAGTACGATAACACTAACGAACCCCTCACCTCTCTGGCTAATATCGCATTAGGGTTGGGTGTAACGTACAAGCCCGAAATGAAATGGTTGAAGAAAATTGAATTCGAAAATTTTTACGCAGGATACAAAGACGTGTCATTCACCAAACAGCAACTCTTTGATAAAGGGAATGCATACCTTTCGCACCTCCTCTTTCAGCTTAATGATTTTGGTATAGACCTCAGGTATTGGAGAGGTCACGATTATATTGGCCCCAGAGGGATGGCGCTGTTCAATTCAATTTCAGAAAAATACCCGGGGCTCACCGCTCCCGATCGTCAACTGCTGATAGTGAGCTTTATCTATGATAAAGAGATTGCGAAAAACCTTTTCTTCAATGCCAGAATCACACCTTATAAAGACTTTATTGAGGATATTACCAGTTCAACCGGTTTGGAATTTTCCTATGAAATTTATCTTAAATATGTGATGAAAATAAATCTGGCAAGGATAAAAAATGATTTAAGATAGCTCCGGATTCCATTATTACATCACAGAAGTTGCCTCCGGGATATTTTCAAAGATTTCCTCCATAATTTTTGGAGAACACCTCCGCAAAAGCGCATAGAAAAAGGCTTTTCAATGATTTGCTGATTTTGCATTAATTTCACGCCGAAATTCAGAATAAAATTTACATAAAAATACTATGGCAGAAGCGATCAGAATGCCGAGAATGAGTGATACTATGACCGAAGGTGTAATAGTGAGCTGGCAAAAAAAAGTGGGAGATAAAATAAAGCCGGGAGACGTACTGGCAGAAGTGGAGACAGATAAGGCGACTATGGAATTGGAGAGTTATAACGAAGGCACCATTTTATATATCGGCCCCAAAAAAGGAGAAAAGGTACCTGTTGAAAATGTAATCATGGTAGTAGGGAAGGAGGGAGAAGGTTATGAACATCTCCTGGGAGGTAATAACAAAAAGGAATCTCCTGCTCCTGCCCAGGCAGCTCCAGGTACTCCTGCGGCTGCACCTGCGGCTGGCGCTGACCTGCCGAAAGGAGCAAAAGTGATTCGCATGCCGCTCCTGAGCGACACCATGACTGAAGGTAAGATCGTAAAATGGCTCAAAAAAGTGGGTGATAAGGTAAAGTCTGATGATGCCCTCGCTGAGGTGGAGACAGATAAAGCCACAATGGAGGTAGTAGGATACGAAGAAGGTACCCTTTTGCACATAGCAGTAGAGGCAGGAGATGCAGCTCCCATCAACGATATGATAGCAATTGTAGGTCCGGAAGGTACAGATGTAAGCGCTTATGTAGCTGCTCAAAAAGCGAATCCCGGAGGTACCGTTCAAAGCACCGCTTCTCCGGAATCCATACCCGCAACGCAGCTATCTGGCCCCTCCGCTTCTGAAGCAGTAGTTGAGCCTGATAGTGATGGCAGGATAAAAGCTTCTCCGCTTGCCCGTAAAATTGCTAAAGAAAAAGGAATCAATCTGGCATCGGTAAAAGGTTCAGGAGATGGTGGCAGAATTGTGAAGCGCGATATAGATAATTATGTGCCTGCACAAACGCCTTCTGTAACTGCTGCTGCACCTAAAGAAAGCACAATACACGTACACGCATTTGCACCTGTAGGCCAGGAGGGCTATGTGGACATTCCCAATACTTCTATGCGACAAACGATTGCAAGGAGACTGGGAGAGAGCAAGTTCAACGCGCCTCACTTCTACCTGACCATGGAAATTAACATGGACCAGGCGATGGAAGCAAGGAAGGCAATGAACGAAATAAGCCCTGTTAAGATTTCCTTTAACGACATTGTGATAAAAGCTTGTGCGATGGCTCTGCGCGAACACCAGGCTGTTAATTCAAGCTGGATGGGTGAGTTTATCAGACAAAAACAGCATATCCACATCGGTTCTGCTGTGGCTATGCCAGACGGACTAATAGTGCCTGTGATTCGGTTTGCCGATCAGAAATCGCTTGCTCAAATCGCATCAGAAGCCAAGTCGCTCTACGACAAGGCAAGGAATAAGAAACTTCAACCCAATGAATTTTCCGGCAATACATTCACTATCTCCAATCTGGGAATGATGGATATTGATGAGTTTACTGCCATCATTAATCCACCTGACAGTGCCATCCTTGCAGTAGGACGCATCAAGGAAGTGGTTGTAAGAAAAGGCGACGGCTTTGGGGTGACTAATGTAATGAAGGTAACACTAAGCTGCGACCACCGAAGTGTGGATGGCGCTGTGGGTGCTGCATTCCTGCAAACTGTTAAGGCATTCCTGGAAAATCCGGTGCGGATGCTTATTTAATGTATTCCATGTCGTGGGTTGCAAACTCCCTGCGTTTCCGGTTTAAAATTATTGAAAAGCACATCCATCGATCATCGATTGGCTATATCAAACTTTTGATAATTTGACAGCACGAAGTGATTCAACTTTTTTTGAGCAATTTTTCTCCTTCTTTCCCTGATGGAAAGAAAACAAGTGTTACGTGCAACAAAACAAACTCACTCCACCTGCAGGCTCCTTTCAGGTAGTGCTTTGCTGCTGCCATCGCCCACATTCCATCTCACTTCACTCCATTCATTTTCTTAACGCCGCATTATGAAAGCCGGGATGTGGAGGTGTGAAGCCAATTTTGTTTATTATTATCTGGCTAAGCGGAGCCTAAGCCCACAGAGCTTAGGTTTTATACTTATTACACAGCCCTTCCGGGTAGAGCTATGAAAGTCTTACTCAACAAGGGATTTAGCCGCATTTTGAAAATTTGACTAGGCTATGTTGATCAATTTGTTTTATTCTTTTAATGCGCTAAAATGGGCAAGTCGGAAAATGTGTTACCAGTCCTGAATCGCAAACTCAGAATTGCAAAGGCTGAACCTGAATCGGACAACCCGGACAATAAAAGCTTGTTCAATATCGATTGGAAGTAATGAGGAGCGATAGTTAATCAGCATTCTTTTAACCCTAAGGGCACAAATACGGCCAGACCGCCATCGGCAGTTTCCTTGTATTTGGTATTCATATCTTTTGCCGTTTCCCACATTGTTTTAACTACGGTATCCAGACTCACTTTGGCGTAATCGGGTGCACTCTTCAGCGCAAGCTGACTGGCAGTAATGGCTTTGATAGCCCCCATCGTATTTCGTTCAATACAGGGGATTTGTACCAGTCCCTGAATCGGATCGCAGGTCATTCCCAGATGATGCTCCATCGAAATTTCCGCTGCCATCATAGCCTGCCGCTGGGTACCTCCCAGGCATTCTGTAAGTGCCGCAGCGGCCATTGATGAAGACACTCCAATTTCAGCCTGGCACCCACCCATCGCAGCTGAAATAGTAGCCCCTTTCTTATAAATACTTCCGATCTCAGACGCAGTGAGCAGGAAGCGGATAATCTCATTCTCATCAAGCGATTCCTTATGAAAAATCAGGTAATAAGCTAATACTGCCGGAATCACTCCCGCAGCGCCATTTGTCGGGGCTGTTACTACTCTTCCAAATGAAGCATTCACTTCATTTACGGCAAGCGCAAGGCAATTTACCCAATCAAGTGTGTAGGAAAAAGAATTGCCGCCTTCGCGAATACAAACCACCCACTCTTCAAACCCATTATACTTCTTCCCTTTCAATAAACTCCTGTTCATTGCGGCCGCTCTTCTCTTTACGTTTAGCCCTCCGGGTAAGGTTCCTTCTGTATGGCATCCATGATACATACATTCCTTCATCACATTCCATATAGCCAGCAAGTTCTCTCTTGTCTCTGCTTCAGGGCGCCATGCATTTTCATTTTCCTGCACTACCTCACTTATAGACATCCCGGTAGAAATACACCAGTGCAGCAAGTCATTTGCATTTGTAATGGGAAATGGCAGCACTACGCTGCTATCTTCTGAAGGCTTTTCATGTTCCTGGGTCACAAACCCCCCGCCAATAGAGTAATACGTTTCTGACACTTTACTGCCATCTTTAAGCCCTGCCTCAAATGTAAGTGCATTCGGATGGAAAGGCAGGCTTTCGCGATACAAAAACACCACATCCTTTTCAGGGTCAAAGACTACAGGAGTAGCACCGTCAAGGATGATTTGTTTATGTTCCCTTATTCCTTCTATCTTATCTCCTATCAGATGCACATCAAAAGTAACAGGATCATCACCGGCAAGGCCCAATTGTACGGCTATATCTGTTCCGTGCCCTTTGCCTGTCTTAGCTAAAGAACCGTACAACAATACTTTTACACTACTCACTTCATTAAGAAGTTGCTTATCAGTGAGTACTTTCAAAAAACGCTGTGCCGCCCTCCAGGGGCCTAAAGTGTGGCTGCTACTGGGCCCCACACCAATTTTAAACATATCAAAAACGGATATTGCTTCGTGTGCCATGTCCCAAAGTTATACCAAATTCATATTGAGAAACAAAGCCGTTCTTGAATACTTATTACAGGCCAATCCGTGATGTGAAATTATGGGACAGGAATCAAAAGAATTATCTCCTGTCGTTATAAATCATGATATATTGGAGGAGCATTGCAATAGACGCCAATGCAGCGACCACATATGTCAAAGCAGCCCACTTCAGTGCATCCTTTGCCTTCTCATGTTCCTGCGGAAGGGTAATTTGTGCCCGGTCAAGCCATTTTAATGCCCTGGCAGAAGCATCAAATTCTACAGGAAGTGTAATTACAGAAAATAGCGTACTCATTGCAAACAGTACAATCCCGACAAGCAACACAGTAGGGTTGCCACCACCAAATCCCAGCAATCCAATACCAATCAAAATTACCCACTGGGAAAGGCTTGTACTAATATTCACTATCGGAACCAATGCACTCCTTAACTTCAACATACTGTATGCAGTAGCATGTTGTACAGCATGTCCACATTCATGCGCAGCTACTGCAGCCGCACTCACATTTCTTCCATTATATACATCCGGGCTTAGGTTTACAGTCTTATTCGCAGGATTATAATGATCAGTCAGGAAACCCTGTACTGACACTACTTTTACATCATAAATCCCATTTTCATTCAACATCTTCTCCGCAATTTCTTTACCACTCAACCCACTGCTGGTAGGTACCTTGGAGTAGGCGGCAAAACGGCTTTTGAGCCTGGCCTGTACAGCCATGCCAATTACCATAAAAATTCCTGAAACAATTAAAATTCCAAAAGTCATTTTGTCAAAAATTTAAACCACAAAATTATCATATTTCCATCTGATGAAAGATATGCCTCACCACAGTTTAAATATTCTTTATGAAGTATATAAATGCAGTTCCAGACATTAACTTTGTAGCGTGAAAAGTAAGTCGGTAGTACTATTTGACGGAGTGTGCAACCTGTGCAACGGGTTTGTACAATTTATTATCCGCCGTGATAAGAAAGACCGGTTCAGATTTGCTTCACTTCAGAGCCCGGAAGGACAGGAACTACTATCTGAATTCCCTGGAAATGAGAGTCTGAAAACTATCATTCTGATCGAAGATGGCAGAATTTATAAACGCTCTACCGCAGCCCTGAGGGTAGCCAGAAGGCTTCCAGGATTTTGGCCTGCTTTTTACGGTCTAATAATCATCCCTGCTCCGTTGAGAGACTATATGTATAATATAGTTGCACGAAACAGATACAGATGGTTTGGGAAAAAGCAGGAGTGTATGATTCCAACGCCGGAATTAAAAGCAAAATTTCTGACTATGAAAAATATTAAGAAAACTCTGGTTCTGGGCGCAAGTGAAAACCCTGAACGTTATAGCAATAAAGCTATTCATCGGCTTAGAGAAAAAGGTCATGAAGTAATAGCCATTGGAAGAAAAAAGGGCAGAGTGGCCGATGTAGATATCACTACTGAAAGACCGTTGATCAAGAATCTGGATACGGTAACCATGTACCTGAATCCTGCACATCAGGATGAATATTTAGACTATCTTTTATCGCTTAAACCAAGAAGAATCATCTTCAATCCAGGTGCTGAGAATCCCGCTCTGGAAGCAAGGATTCAGGATGAGGGAATAGCTCCCATAGAGGCCTGCACACTGGTTTTGCTAAGTACCAACCAGTTCTGACTCTTCTTCGAAAGGGTGTAGCAACAATAATTCTACTTTTTTTCCACAAGCCAGGTATTTACCATATTACGAGGTCCTTCTATTACGATTTTGTAAAAAGGAGCTACCGAATCTTCAACGGGCAAGGTATATTTTCCATCCTTAAGCCTGGCAGTGCCCGCCAGTTCATAATGATCCTGTCCACCGGTTTTGAAATTATTAGTAGTTGTCATCCAAACTTTCACCCTTCCCCTCTTATCCTGAGGTTTCCAGTTCACAGTTACCCTGCCATCCTTCAAATAGGCCTGTGGATTGGAAAGGGAAATCTTTCCGGTCAGCGGAACTCCGTCAATTTCCATTAGATTTCCTTTAGGAATTTTAATCCCCAAAAATTCAGCTATCGTCGGCATGATGTCCACTACACCCGAATTCCCTTTGTAGAAATAGTCGTTCAGATGCTTTGCATTGGTCACAATCCAAATGGTACGCTCACGGTCGCTCTGCCCACCATGCCCCTTTCCGTTATCAGGCTTCCTGCCGTGGTCGGTAGTAATATAGATTTCCCATTCTTCATTAAAATTTTTCTCACGGTACCTGATGGCATCCCAAAGTCGCCCCACTTGATTATCCATATATTCCACTGCTTTGTAAAACTCAGGACTATCTCCATATTTATGCCCCATATCATCTGTAAACTCCAGATATACCCACGTGAGGTCTGGCGCCAAACTTCTAATTCCTTCCGCAGCCTTTTCAGCTACGGCTTCATCTATACGGTGCATAAAAATGCGATCGTCGGCATGTGGATAATTCACCGTATCCAGTTCCAACCCATCAAAATGATAATCCACCGGAAAGGAACCGGTAGCCGGCAACCCGTCGCCCACAAGCTTGGTTCTGTTATCTGCCCAACTGGAGAAGACTGCTGTTTTCTTCTGTGGAAATTGTTCTTTTAAAAACCTGAAGATGGTATAATAATGATAGTTCGGATCGGGAATATCATTATCCCACACATTGTGTTTATTGACCCATGTGCCTGTAAGCAGGCTATTATACCCTACCGCAGAAATTGTGGGCGTTTCTGAATACCCCCCTAACAATCCTCCTACATGAGCACGTGCGTAGCCTCCTTCATGGGCTATCGCGTCCAGGTTTGGAGTAGCCACCTTCTCTACCACATCAGCAGGAATCCCGTCTGCAATTACAAAAACTGCTTTCTTAATCTTTTGAGCAGACAATGCAGCAGATAATACCGCAAATACAACAACAAGCATCAATTTCTTAGCAGACCCGACTTTTCCCATACGATAAATTTGAATTTCAAAAATAGACATATAATAACAAGCCTGTTGTTTTCTCTGGTTTATACACATTTTGGTAGTATTAAATTCACGAAAAAAAGACGATACCTCTCTCTAACATCATTGAAACCCCTTATCTTTGCGCAAAATTTTGAAGATCTATGGGCATTAGAAGTGTGAAATCCTTGCTGGTAGCGACTTTCAGTATTTTTTTGATAAGTATTTCATTTCAGGGATTTGCTCAGGATGGAGAGCATGGAGAGGTAAAATCTGAGGAAAAATTTGACCCTACCACAGTTATACTCCATCACGTTCAGGATGCCTATTCATTTCACTTCTTTACGATCGGCCACTTCAATGCAAGTATTCCGCTGCCTGTAATTCTCTATTCTCCACAAAAAGGACTCTCTGTTTTCTCTTCCTCCCGCTTCGGGCATGAAGGGGAGCTGACCTTCGACGGGTACAAAATGGTGAATGGGAACAAGATCGTGGCTGTAGATGAAGGTGTGCAAGTGTATGATTTTTCAATGACGCGCAACGTAGTGCAGACATTACTGGTCTGTGCACTCTTTATCATACTGATGATTAATATCGCCAACCGCTACAAGAAAGGGATTGGTGTGACTTCGGCTCCCACGGGCGTACAAAACCTGATGGAACCGGTAATCATATTCATCCGTGAAGAAGTGGCCAAAGTGAACCTTGGAAACAGGTGGGAACGATACATGCCTTACCTGTTGACCTTATTCTTCTTTATTCTGGTAAATACGCTTTTCGGACTAATCCCCGGCGTAGCAAACGTAACGGGTAATATTGCTTTCACCCTTATACTTGGTGTGATAGCGCTTATAGTGATTCTGGCAAGTACTACCGGTCATTTCTGGAAGCATTTGTTCTGGCCTCCGGGTGTACCGTTTCTGGTAAAGCTTATTTTGATTCCGGTAGAATTAGCTGGTGTATTTATCATTAAACCCGGAGCGCTGATCATACGTCTTTTTGCGAATATGATTGCAGGCCACATTGTAATCCTGGCTTTCATTTCCCTGATCTTTATCTTCGGTGAAATGAGCACATTTGCGGGATACAGCTTTTCTCCATTCTCAGTAGTATTTATTGTATTTGACTATTTCATAGAGTTACTGGTAGCCTTCATTCAGGCTTTCATCTTCACAGTACTGACAGCGATCTTTATCGGACAGGGCTTTGAAGGAAGCGATCATGATTTGCATCCGGGTACTCACGATGGAATGCTATAAACTTTTTATTCATTTATAAAACCAACCATTATGTCATTGTTGACCGTTTTAGTTGAAGTTGGATTTTCACACCTTGGTGGTGCAATAGGTGCAGGTCTTGCTGCTATCGGTGCCGGTATCGGTATCGGTCAGATCGGTAAAGGAGCTGTTGAAGGTATTGCCCGTCAACCGGAAGCTTCCAACGAGATTCGTGCAAACATGATCCTGGCTGCTGCATTGGTGGAAGGGGTTGCCCTTTTTGCAGTTATCGCAGGTCTGTTGGCTGTTTTGAAAACTGCCTAAGCACACAATCACTGATACTGCATCTAAAGCAAAGGGCGGCGGATGCAGTATCTTTAAAAACAAGAAAGAATAAAAGAAATTAACTAATAAAAAATGGAACTGTTAACTCCAAACCTGGGACTCATCGTCTGGACAACCTTAGCCTTTCTTATCACCTTGTGGATATTAGGAAAATTTGCCTGGAAACCAATCGTCTCCTCACTGGAAAAAAGAGAGCAGAATATCGCTGAAAGCATTCAGGCTGCTGAAAAAGTAAAGCAGGAAATGGCTGCATTGAAAAGCGAAAACGAAGAGCTCTTGGCTAAGGCCCGGGATGAAAGAGCGCAAATGCTGCGCGAAGCAAAAGAAACCAGAGATAAGATTATCGCTGATGCGAAAGAACAGGCACGTCAGGAAACAAACAAGATTGTGTCTGATGCACAGGCCGTAATCAATCAACAGAAGATGGCCGCAATTACAGAATTGAAAAATAATGTAGGCAAACTGGTTATTGAAGTAAGTGAAAAAGTATTGCGCCGTGAACTGGCAAGTAAGGAAGCACAGGAGCAATATATACACGAACTCACAAGCGAAGTAAAACTGAATTAATCAGCTTAGAAAATGAACAATCCAAGATTAGCACAACGGTACGCCAAGAGTCTGATAGACCTTGCCATCGAGATGAACCAGCTGGAACAGGTGAATAATGACATGTTGTTTCTGAACAAGATCATCAAGGCCAGCCGTGAATTTGTGGTGATGCTGGAAAGCCCTGTAATTCCCTCCGGCAAAAAGATTAGTATCGTATCTGCCGTGACCGGAAGTAACCTGTCTCAGATTACAGATTCATTTATCAAGCTATTGTGCCACAAAAACAGAGAGGCACATTTGCCTGAAATTATCACTGCGTTTATTGAACAATACAATACATATAAGGGTATCCATACGGCTACTCTCACCACCGCAACCCCTGTAGGAGAGGGAGTGCTTAACGAATTCAGAACAAGAATTCTGGAATCAACCAAAGTGCCTCATCTGAACCTTGAGACCAGGGTAAATGACAAACTCATAGGCGGTTTTGTCCTTGAGATGGAAGGCAAACTGATTGATGCAAGTATCCTGAGAGACCTCAACGATATCAAGAAGCAGTTTGACAGTAACGAGTATATGCACAGACTCAGATAAAAATATTGAGCTAAATATTAAGAACCGGTTTCATGTTATTGAAATCGGTTTTTTTGTCCATCCTTCCCATGCTGGCGCAAGCATTTCGCTTGTACCTTCCACAAAATCTCCTTTTCTGGCGCAAGCGTCTCGCTTGTGCCTTCCGAAAAATCCCTTTTCTGGCGCAAGCATCCCGCTTGTGCCTTCCACAAAATCTCCTTTTCCGGCGCAAGCATCCCGCTTGTACCTTCCACAAAATCTCCTTTTCTGGCGCAAGCGTCTCGCTTGTGCCTTCCACAAAATCAGTATTTATTTGTAATCAAAGACAGCGCACGCGAGACGCTTGCGCTATAAAAAGCTATTGAACATTATACAGCTATGTGGTTGCATTCTGGTACTATCACGTGCATATCCAGAATACACGTATGCATTCATGTTACCGTTTGCTCATTTCTGCTAATACCTCATCCAAGTTAGTCGCCAAGTCCTTTGCATTCTGTTTGCTAAAAACTAATGGTGGTTTTATCTTTAATACATTATGTAAGGGGCCATCCGTACTCAGCAGAAAACCTCGTTGCTTCATCAATTCTACAATAATATCAATCTCAGGCACTGCCGGCTCTCTGGTTTCCAAATCCTTTACCAATTCCACACCTATAAACAATCCATGCCCTCTGACATCGCCAATGAGTACATGCTTTTCCCCGAGCTTACGAAACAAATCCATCAGATAATTACCCGTCACCAATGCATGCTGCTGAAGCCGTTCTTCATTAATCACTTTAAGCACCGTCAACCCGGTAACCATAGATACAGGATTGCCACCAAACGTATTAAAATATTCCAGCCCGTTATCGAATGCCTCGGCGATCTCTTCAGTCACCACCACCGCTGCCAGCGGATGACCATTACCGATTGGTTTCCCCATCACAACAATATCCGGTACCACCCCCTGGAGTTCAAATCCCCAGAACTTCTCCCCCACTCTCCCGAAACCCACCTGCACTTCATCTGCAATACAGACACCACCATAACTGCGTACATGTTCATACACATTTTTCAGATAACCATCCGGCAGTGGAATTTGTCCTCCTACTCCCAACAATGTCTCACAGATGAAAGCGGCCACTTCTACGCTTTTTACTCTCAAAGATTCCAACATATCCGATACTGACGCTGCATACCCTTCACCTGCGTTTTGATCTGTGTATTTTAGTCTTCCTCTGTACAAATCGGGCGACTCTAATTTATGAATATAAGGCTTCTGTCCACTCCCTCCTTTGCTGTCAAACTTATAAGGGCTCATCTCTATGGCAAGCGTCGAGGTGCCATGATATGCATGATCCAGCACCATAATATCATTACGCTTTGTGAAATGCCTTGCCATCCTGATGGCCAGATCATTAGCCTCGCTCCCTGAGTTTACAAAATAGCAGACCTTCAGTTTGTCAGGCAACATCCCTGTAAGTGCCTTAGCATATTCCACTATCCCATCATGCAGATACCGCGTGTTAGTGTTAAGCGTCGCTATTTGCTTTTGCATGGCCCGGACAAGCACAGGGTGGTTGTGCCCAATATGGCTCACATTGTTCACACAATCAATATACGTATCTCCCTTGTCGTCATATAAATACTGTAGGGCTCCCTGCTGAATCTTCAGCGGGGTATTGTAACTAATACTCAGGTTACGTCCCACATATTTATGCCGGCTGGAAAGCAGTGTTGCATGATCATCATCCCGGTGAATTATTCCTTCAAAACCACAGCATCGCCTGAACAAATCAGCCGCGTACAAAGGATTAATACGTATCCATTTTTCCAACAAACTCCACGCAGCCTCTTCTGTAAGAAAATGATGCTCATTATTACTTTGTTGTGCTGCGTTAAAAGCAGACCGTGCCACACTGATACTCAGCCTTGTGGCAATTAAATAATACAACACCTCTATCTCCACTGTGGTTAACGGATGCTCTTGATGGTAGGCCTCTACCACCAGTGCAGCCGCCTTCAAAGGATCAGGCTGATACAGGATGGCGTAAGTACACGCAATTGCAAGATTGTGAATGGTAGCTGTATAGACAGCATCTCCAAAATCAATCAACCCCGAAACTTCCCCATTATTCGTTAAAATGTTATAATCATTCACATCATTGTGAATAACTGAACGACGAAGCTCTGAAAGTTGCGGCAACACTGCTGTCTCAAACTGTAGCAGAAAGTAGTCTGCAATCCTTTTCTTATGCGGATCCTGAATAAAAATGATTTCCCTTAATGCATCCCTGCCATTGTTCAAATCCCATGAAAGGTACCTATGCAAACCCTGATGTACAAATCCCTCCAATGCTTTATCCATTCCTCCAAGAAATCTCCCAAGGCTCTTCAATAATTCCGGAGTATGACCTTCGCACTGATACCAGAAAGTGCCTTCCATAAAAGTGAGCACCCTAACAAAAAATACTTCTTCGTTCTTGGTCAGCGTAGTCAGCAATGCTCCGCCTAAGTTAGATTTCACTTCAGGAAATCTTCCTGCCAGGCTTGTACCGGACAAATAGCTCATCATAGATACCTGACCTTCGACTGCCCACCTACCCTGTTTTTCTGAAGCCACTTTTAAAATCCACTTTTCTCCTGAATCCGCTGTCATCAGGAAATTATCTTCTTCATACCCGTTCAGCGCCTTTACATTCACCTCTAAACCATATTCTGACTTTGCAATCCTTGCAATTTCTCTTTCGGAAAAAATCATTCTTACATCGAATTTTTGTAAAGCTATTCAATAAGTATTACACTACTTTATGATGAGCATACATCACAGGCCGCAGCCGAAATGTTTAATAATTTATTACAAAAAGGATAATCACTTCACCCTTTCCGGGTTCCTGGCCATGAAATCTTCCCATCCTTTCAGGAGTTTCTTATCATTGATTCTTCCACTATTCTGAAAGTGATGACATACGGCCACCGCAAGCGCATCTGTGGCGTCAAGATACTTTGGTTCTTCAGAAAAGTTGAGAATCCGCTGAAGCATTTTCAGCACCTGTACTTTATCAGAATTCCCATTCCCGGTGATAGACTGTTTTATTTTTCTTGGAGAATACTCTGTAACGGGAATTCCTGCACTCATAGCAGCGGCAATGGCTACGCCTTGTGCTCTTCCGAGTTTCAGCATACTTTGTACATTTTTACCGTAAAACGGGGCTTCAATTGCAAACTCATTTGGACGATATGCTGCCACCAGTTCGCAAACCTTCTGATGGATTCGCTGTAAACGCGAATAGGTATCGGTTTTAGCAGAAAACCTGAGCACATCCATCATCACCAATCCTGCATTCTTACCGGTCACCTCTATCACTCCCATACCCATAGATACCGTACCGGGATCAATTCCTAAAATGATTTTTGAGGTTTTCAACGAATGGTATTTATTTTTACTTAAATAGCGGTAAACGGAATTGTTGTAGCATAATGCGGTTGAACAAAAATATCAAAATAATACTGAAATACTTTGTAGCTCCTTTGCTGGCAGGATGGTTATTTTATTCCTTATATACTCAGGTAAAAAATCAACCTCACCTTTCAGAGTCACTTCAGTTAATAAGAGACGCACCTTTCGGAAAGCACGGTTGGAAGTTTTGGACAGCCGTTGTGCTGGTGGCCTTCAACTGGGGGCTGGAAGCTGTAAAATGGCAATATCTTGCTGCTCCTATTGAAAAAATCGGGCTCTTCAAAGCGCTAAAGTCTGTGTTAAGTGGAGTCACACTATCGCTCAACACACCTAACCGGATTGGGGAATATGGAGGCCGGATACTTTACCTGAAGGAAGGCACCAGACTGAAGGCCATCTCCCTTTCTATTGCAGGAAGTATCAGCCAGCTAATCGTTACAATGATAATGGGATGTCTGGGACTTGCGTATTTGCTTTTTTTTGCACTACAGCCGGATGGCAGCCTGATGGGGCTATCTTATTTCTGGATTGAGGTATTGTTTATCATTTCTGTTACTATTGCTTTTCTTCTTATTCTCTTTTTCTTTCGGATGGCGTGGTTAATCAGGCTTGTTGAAATGATTCCGCAGGCTAGACGTCTGGTACCTTATATAGAGGTGCTCGGTCACTTTGACACTAAAATATTGTTAAGACTACTCCTAATATCCTTCTTTCGCTATTCAGTTTTCGTCATACAATATATTTTGCTTTGGCAAGCGTTACAGATATCAATACCATGGAACATTGGAATATGGCTGGTTTCGGTTTTATTTCTTGTAATGGCTGCGGTTCCTTCCTTTGCAATTGCAGACCTCGGGATTCGCGGACAGTTCAGCGTAGCTTTGCTTGGTTTGTTCAGCGAAAATACAATTGGTATCATCGGCGCTACATTTGGCATCTGGATACTCAATTTATTTTTACCGGCAGTAGCCGGAAGCGTCGCGATATTAAGTGTGAAATTTTTTAAAGACAATAAAGATTGAAAGTATTTATTCTTTTATCCCTAATCATTATGATACCCTTTGCAGGGAATCATACAACTACTACCCCTTCCACATTCTTTCAGGAGCAGGCAGATGAATTTTGTTATGTACCCAACACTTCATTTAAGGCAGGTGAGGAAGTGACTATGAAAGTCTATTACAGCACACTTGGAATCTATATTGGGGCAGGAGAAGCGAAGTTTTCTGTTGGCCTTAGTAAGATGAATGGAAGGCCTGTGTATCATTGTCTGGGTGTAGGAACAAGCTATTCTTTTTTCGACAAATTCTTCAGGGTGAGAGACCGTTACGAATCATATATAGATACCGCAACAATGTTGCCGGTTAAGTTTATCCGAAATGTCGATGAGGATGGCTATAAGATATATAATAATGTGACCTTTAACCACGAGAACCGCACTGCCGTTACCACCAATGGCTTATTCAAGGTAACGCCCTGCATCCAGGATGTGATCAGCTCGGTTTACTATGCAAGAAATATAGACTTTAGCAAATACAGGAAAGGGGAGAAAATCAAGTTTGATATGTTTCTGGATGATGAAGTATATAACATGTATATAAAGTACGAGGGCAAAGAAACCGTAAAGACCCGCTACGGTAAGTTCAGGGCTATTAAATTTAAACCACTGCTCATCAAAGGGTCCATTTTTGAGGGTGGTGAAAAAATGAACGTATGGATAAGCGATGATAAGAATCGAATCTTGTTGCGTGCTGAAAGCCCTATCGCTGTCGGGTCTATTAAGGTGGATATGATGGGTTACAGAAACCTGAGGCATCCCCTGACTTCACTGATAAGTGTACGTTAAACAGGCGCTATTTTACATGTGCTCTTAGAAATGCTTCTATCTGATTGAATGAATCAGTCAGGTTTGCTCCCACCCATCCATGTCCTTCGTTTGGATAAAACACATACTGATTAGCCACACCTGCTTCCTGAAGTGCATCTCGTAACGCACTGGACTGCGATGGGCTCACCAGCGGATCTATTCCACCATGAAGAATAATAGTAGGAGCAGATTGTGCATTCACAAAACTACTTGGGCTTGATTGGTAATAAAGATCCGGAAGCATTTCAGGGGTACCTCCCATGACTGCTAATATCAGATACCCCATAAGTATGTTGGTAGGATAATTATACATGTTCTTCATGTTTACCGGCCCGAAAAAGTCAACAATTGCTTTCACCTTTATCTTATCTACATATTTATATCCTTGTAACAGTGCCAGATGCCCACCGGCACTTGCTCCCAGCAAAGCCATTTTATTTGAAATATGATACTCTCCAAGATGAGATACGATAAAGGAGACAGCATCATTGACGTCATTCTCCTGAGTAGGAAAAAGATTCTTTCCGTAATCCACATTTGCAAGCCTATAATTAATATTGAAGATAGCGTAGTCGGGCAAGCGCCTTTTCAGCGTATCTAAATAAGCTTTAAAGTCTGCTTTATCCCCCTCTTTCCAACCTCCGCCATGAATCATCACTAAAACGGGGGTGTGCTTCACAGAGCGACCAGCAGGAAGAAAGATATCCATCTTCTGCTTTGCATCCTCTCCGTACGACACGTCATTCATCGTCAGTTCAGGGAGGTTTTCGTCTTCCTGCTGTTGATTTTCCTTATCACAGGAGGAAAAAGAAAACAACACAATCAGGATTACAGCACTCCACTTCAGGAACGGAATAAAAATTTTACAATTAATACGCATATCCGGAGAAAAATGATGATTTATCATATCTGAAAAAAACGTACCAAAATTTACAGTCGTAAGACTAAATTTCCGCTAACAAAAAGGTTTCATCACTTCTGATGCCTTTTTCTGTCATTTTGAGTGTGGCACATTCATACATTGCATCATGCTCAAAGAAAAGGATAAACTTCTTTTCAAGAGCCTCTCTCAGAAAGCTTTTCTTTTCATTCAGGGTAAGTAACGGCCTGGTATCGTAGGCCATCACGTAAGGTATCGGAATATGTGCTACTGAAGGCAATAGATCAGCCATAAATACCACCGTACGTTCTTTATATGTTATCTGAGGTAACATCATGCTTTCGGTGTGTCCACTCACAAATCGAATCTTTATACCCGCCATCCACTCCGCACCATCAATATTTTCGATAAACCGAAGCTTTCCCGATTCCTGAATGGGTAAGATATTCTCTTTGAGAAAGCTGGCTTTTTCCCTGTCGTTAGGTTCGGTGGCCCACTTCCAGTGCGATTCATTACTCCAATAAGTAGCATTCTTAAATGCTGGTACCAGCTCATCTCCCTCTCTGATTATCGATCCACCACAATGGTCGAAATGCAAGTGGGTAAGAAACACATCCGTGATGTCATCTCTTGAAAATCCGCTTTGCTGTAAGGATCTATCCAATGAATGTTCCCCATGTAGATAATAATGGCCGAAGAACTTCGCATCCTGCTTATCTCCCATCCCATTGTCGATAAGGATTAATCTTCCTTCATGTTCTATAAGCAGGCATCGCATAGCCCATGTGCACATATTGTTTTCATCAGGCGGATTCAATTTCTGCCACATGCTTTTCGGAACTACCCCAAACATAGCTCCACCATCCAACTTGAAGTTTCCTGCATGAATCACATGTAATTTCATTTCGCTAATCTTTTTTCTTTATTCTGTCGATAAAGAGCCGACACCAACCCCATCCCTCCTATCAAAAAGAACACCATTAATGAAAGCACCGAATTACGCATGCTTCCTGTCAACTCTTCTATCAACCCAAAGGTAACCAATCCTATAACGATTGCTACTTTCTCTGACACATCATAAAAACTAAAGAAAGAGGCTGTATCCTTTGTCAATGGCATCAATTTGGCATAAGTGCTCCGGCTCAAAGATTGAATGCCCCCCATTACCAGGCCCACAGCCACTGCAAGTAAATAAAAATGCATTGCAGTCTGCATATAATATCCCGCTACACAAATACCTATCCAGAACACCACTACAGCAATAAGTACCGGGAGGTTGCCATACTTCCTTGACAGTCCGGACATCATAAATGCACCGGCAATAGCTACCAGTTGAATCAATACCACTGTAATTATCAGGTTGGTAGATGGGAGTTTCAATACCTTACTTCCAAAATTGGTTGCGGCCAGCATCACCGTCTGTACCCCCATATTATAAAAGAAAAAAGCAAACAAAAACCTTTTAATTACCGGCATCTGAATTAACTGCCGGAATACCTTACGCAATTCTCTGAAACCTCCTACCAGAAAATTAACTCCGTTATTATGACCATTGTTATTGGCTCCATTTCCATTTAACTGTGAAGTATGAAACCCGGGAAGGCGGCGAAAGGTAATCTGGGCAAACCCCACCCACCAGACTCCTACCAATAAAAAAGTAAACCTCACTGCATGCCCCTCTCCGGTAAGAAAGGGGATTTTATCCCAGAAAACCACCAGTGCAAAGCCAATCATCTGCATTAATACACTTCCGACATAACCGAGGCTGAAACCTTTAGCACTTATACGATCCCTGTCTTTCTCCTCCGCAATCTCGGGCAGATATGAATTATAAAATACCAGGCTGGAATAAAATCCGAAAGCTGCAACCATCAGGCATATTACCCCCATCCCAAAATTTTGGGGGGTAAAAAAATACATCAGGCTACAGGCTAGTGCGCCTGTGTAACAAAATGCCTGCATAAACTTTTTCTTATTCCCCTTGTAGTCAGCGATAGAAGTAAGGATTGGCAGTGTAATAGCCACTACCATATACGAAAACGCAAGCGCATAATTATAAAGCGCCGTATTTACAAAGGTTCTTCCACCAAACTTCACCACCCCATTGAAGGGAGCAGCATCGGTCATCTGGGTGTAATAGACTGGAAAAAAAGTGGTTGTAATTACCAGATTATAAACAGAATTGGCCCAATCATACATCGCCCAACCGTTAATAACCTTCTTTGAAGCAGTTTGCATGAAGTAAGTATATGCCCGAAAAGTAAGGAAATCATATCACTTTACAGCCATTTTTTACTAATATGACTTCCGGGTTTGTTCCCCCATCTTCATTTATTTATGGTATTCTTTACACTGGAACGGCAGACTTTTCCCTTACTTTCAACCATCATAATACCTGTAAAAAAGAAAGGCAGAAAAGCTAATTCAAAATACATATTTTTACGAATCAATAAACCATCACAACTAAACAAAACAAAATCATGGCAGAACAAAAACAATTTGTGGCCTCTGATGAAGCAAAAGGGCAGGCTAAACAACTTCGTTTATTTGCAATGCTCGCCTGGATAGTAGCTATTGCCGGCGAAATATATGCAATCCTGAAGTTGATTCGCAACGATAAACTTACGTGGCTCATAGTGGCTATCGTAGTCATCCTGATTCTGGCTATTGTCGGTTCGATGCTCTGGAAAAAAGCTAACCGACTCGATCCTGCATCTGAAAAGGATAAGACAAAATTTTTCATCCAGAACCAACTCGGTGCTATTATGGGTGTACTGGCATTTCTGCCTCTGGTAATCTTTATCCTTACAAATAAAAATATTGATGGAAAGACAAAAGGAATCGCCGGTGCAGTAGCTGCGGTAGCACTTGTTGTAGCCGGAATTACCGGATACGATTTTAACCCGCCCTCAATTGAAAAATACACGCAACAGATTAACGAGCAGACAGATGTAATCCGAAACCTGAATAACGGGGTCGACTTAGTGTATTGGACTAATCAGGGAAATAAGTATCACCTCTTCGAAGATTGTCAGCACATCAAAGGAAGAGAAATACACAGTGGTACTGTAAAGGAAGCATGGGAAGCACGCCGAATAGGCGACTCTGAACTCTGCCTCACCTGTAAAAAAAGAGCTGAAAAAGCTCAGGCCGGAAGCACGGAAACCGCTCCTGTGCAAACTCCCCAACCGGTAGAGCAGGAATAGCGCACAACCTGCCCCCAACTATAGTATTCAAAAGAAGGAAAGCGTCCTGACAGCAGCGTTTTCCTTCTTTTTTTTATCTTTCCAATTATGATTTCAGCAGTCAATATGCCAATGTTTCTTAAAATTCATTTCACTTTTTAATGTTTATCTTGTACCGCTACTCAAGAAAAAGCTGAATTATCTTTACCAAATGAAAAGATTGTTATTACTTCTTTTATTGCATTTGATCCTGATACCGGTCATTGAAGCGCAGTCTGACGATACCCAGACGCTTCACCAGAATGCAAAGGAGTTTATGAAAAGCGGGGATTATGCCAACGCCACCATCATACTGGTAAGAGCATTGGAAAAATCTCCAAACAACCTCGCCATTGCCAAAGATCTTGCACTCAGCTTTTATATGGAGAGCGAAAATATTAAGACTGTCAATGTGCTTAAGCCCTTCGTGGATAAGGATCAGGCAGATGCGCAGGCCTACCAGATAACCGGAATGGCCATGCGAAGAATGGGTCAGATAAAAGATGCAGATAAACTATACAAGAAGGCCCTGAAAATGTTTCCTGACAGCGGCCCACTATATAACGATTACGGCGAATTTCTATGGAGCAACCGGGACTTCTCCGCCATTGCACAATGGGAAAAGGGAATCGAAAAAGAACCTCGCTTTCCGGGAAATTATTTCAATGCAGCCCGTTATTATTTTTTGTCGCAGGATAAAATATGGGGTCTCATCTATGGAGAGATATTCATCAATATGGAGTCTTACTCTTCAAGGACTGCTGAAATAAAAACCCAACTGCTGGATGGGTACAAAAAGCTATTCTCAGACCCTGATCTGCTCACCAACACAAAAAATAAAAATAAATTTGAACTGGCCTTCCTCTCATCGATGAACAGACAAAACAGCATTGTGTTAAGAGGGCTGAATCCCGAGACACTGACCATGATACGCACACGCTTCATCCTGAACTGGTACAGAGAATATGCGGACAGATTTCCTCTGATTCTTTTCGATATCCAAAAGGACTTACTGGAAAAAGGATTATTTCAGGTATATAACCAATGGATTTTTGGAGCTGCTCAAAACCTGAATGCCTTTCAGACCTGGACTACCAGACATCCTGAAGAGTATGCCTCATTTAACAGATACCTGCAAACACGCATCCTGCAAATTCCCGGAAACCAATATTACCACTAGATAAGTTGGTTACTCAATTTCTATGTCATAATCAGAATTTAAGTAACTTACTACTCAAATACCTCTTTAAAAAGTACGATAATCATGAAGGAAATATCCAGACTGTTCGACTGTGTCAACCTTAACTACGAGAAGCATCCTGACAAAGTCCTATTAGCCGGCAAGGAAAATGGAAAATACAGAGAATACACGCCGAAGGAGGTGAAAGAGATAGTTGACAAACTCGCATGTGGATTGCTCAGGCTCGGCCTGGGGCCAGGTGATGGTACCCCTGAAGGGAAAGACAAGATAGCGCTGATTGCCCGGAACCGTCCTGAATGGATATTTATAGACCTGGCTATTCAGAAAATAGGAGCTGTACTTACTCCTATTTATCCCACTATAGGCGACCCTGAACTGGAGTATATCCTGCAGGATGCCGCCGTAAAAACAATATTCATCAACGACGACAGCTTTCTCGAGAAACTGGATCCAATACTGAAAAACCTACCACTTCTAAAAACCTTCTATTCCATCGATGCCTCATCCAGAATTCCACAATGGACCACACTGATGGAAGGAGTTTCAGAGGAAGACCACCAAAAGATAGAGGCTATTGCGGCGGGCATAAAGCATGAAGACCTTGCCACTATCATTTACACTTCCGGCACCACAGGTAAACCAAAAGGGGTCATGCTGACTCACCACAATATCTACTCCAATGTGCGAGACAGTATGGACTGCTTTCCTCCCGGCGAGGATTTGAGATCGCTCAGCTTTCTGCCACTCAACCATAGTTTTGAAAGGATGGTCATGTATCTGTACCTTTTCAAAGGAGTGTCGGTATATTTTGCTGAGAGTATTGAAACCATTGTAGATAATCTCAAAGAAGTAAAACCTCAGATTTTCACTACCGTGCCGCGACTGCTTGAAAAAGTGTATGAGAAGATTATGCAGAAGGGGATGGAGCTAACGGGCATTAAGAAAAGCCTTTTCTTCTGGGCGCATGGCCTTGCAAAACGGTTTGAGATAAATCAAAACCTGGGATGGTGGTACAATTTCCAGCTCAACCTTGCAAACAAACTCATCTTCAATAAATGGCGCGAAGCACTCGGGGGAGAAGTACTTTGTATCGTAAGCGGAGGTGCTGCATGCCCGGTAAAGCTTATTAGAATTTTTACTGCTGCACGAATTATTATCATGGAAGGTTATGGGCTCACAGAAACCTCACCTGTTATTAGTGTAAACAGATACGATGAAAAAGACCGGATGTTCGGAACTGTGGGTCCGCTTATTCATAATGTGGAAGTAAAAATTGCTTCTGACGGAGAGATTTTATGCAAAGGCCCAAACGTCATGGCAGGATATTATAAAATGCCGGAGGAAACTGCCGAAGTTATGGAAGGCGAATGGTTTAAGACAGGAGACATCGGCACTATTGTCAAAAATCGATTCCTGAAAATTACTGATCGAAAGAAAGAAATCTTCAAAACCAGTGGTGGTAAATATGTAGCTCCGGTTGCGGTAGAAAACAGGATGAAAGAATCTATTTACATAGAGAACATCATGATTGTCGGAGCCGGAATGAAGTTCACATCCGCTCTGATAGTACCCTCAATGGAGAACCTAAAGAAATGGGCCTCTAACCACGGTCTTTCAACCCTTACACATGAGCAACTACTGAAAAATGATAAAGTACAGGCGCTGTTCCTTTCGGAGGTTAACAGGCTTAATGATGGACTGAACCATGTAGAGCAGGTAAAAAAGTTTGCGCTGGTACCCACTGAATGGAGTGTTGACTCAGGTGAAATGACACCTAAACTGAGCCTGAGAAGAAAAATAATACTGGACAAGTACCAAAAGCTGATCGAAGGTATTTACGAAGATTAAAAAAGATAGCCAGCCCACATTACCTTTTCGGAATCAAAGGGAAAATATTTGTTTCTACACGAGCATTTCTCATAATCTTTTCCATCTCTTTTACAACCTTAGGATACCGAACTGCAATATTGGAAGCTTCTGATGGGTCTTTATCTAAATCAAATAACTCAATTGTAGCATTAGGGTTATTAACGATTCCTGAACGTACGGCTTTCCATTTTCCTTTTCTTACTGCCTGTTTTCCCCCATCTTCATGAAATTCCCAGTACAGGTATGTATGATGTTTAGCACCACTTCTTCCGACTAACAAGGGCACCAACGAAATCCCATCCAACCCCGAGGGTGTGGTCGCTCCCGACAAGTCTGCTAACGTAGGGAAGATATCCCAAAAGGCGCCCACCTGGTCATTTACCGTTCCGGCTTTCACCTTTCCGGGCCAGCGAACAATGAAAGGAACTCTGATGCCACCTTCGTAAAGATCTCTTTTCAATCCCCTCAACACTCCACTACTCTTAAAGAAACCCGGATCTGCACCACCCTCCCTATGGGGGCCATTATCACTTGTGAACATTATTATTGTATTTTCTGATAAGCCCAACTCCTCCACCTTGTCCATAATTTCACCTACATAAAAATCCAACCTCGTTACCATAGCAGCAAAGGTGGCTCTGGGAAAATCCTGAGAAGCGTATCCGGAAATCTTAGCTTTCGGACCATAATCATTCCCTCTGAAAGAATGCTCCGCAAACTTTCCTTTATAATACCTAAATATGCTGTCATCGGGTACCATTAATTCCGCATGGGGTAATGTGTATGTAAGCATCAGTAGGAAGGGCTCCTTAGCATGCTCGTCTAAAAACTTACCTGCCTCATGCTGAATTAAATCCGGCGCATAGGTATGGGTAAACTGCAGGTTACCATTTTCATTCAATACCACTTTTCTGTCGTTGTCCCATAAGTGGGTAGGATAATATCGGTGTGATTGTCGCTGGCAATTAAATCCGTAAAATCGGTCGATCCCATGTAGTAAAGGATCACCACTACTTCCTACCGGCCCTAAACCCCACTTTCCAAACAGTCCTGTGGTATAGCCGGCTTTTTTTAATACAGAAGTAAACGTCGGGATGTCTTCCGGAATCGGATATTGTCCTTCAGGTTCCAGTTCCATATTGCCACGAATAAAGGTATGCCCGGTATGAAGTCCTGTCATCAGAGAGGATCTTGAAGGCGCACATACTGAAGTGCCTGCATAAAATTGAGTAAAACGCATACCCTCATCTGCCAGACGCGAAAGATTGGGCGTTTTTATTAGCTTTTGCCCATAAGGCTGGATATCTCCAAATCCCAGATCATCTGCTACAATAAGGATGATGTTCGGTTTCCGGTATTCCTGCTGTGCACACGCCGGTAAATCTATTAACCAGAGTAATCCGAAAATAAAAACTTTACAGGCAGATCTGATCATAAAAATCATTTCTTAAATATACCTATTAATACAGGATGTAACTACACAATTTTATATGCCGGATAAATAGAAAAGAGCTATATGCTTCACCAATCAGCGTATAGCTCTTTGTTATACTTGTAATATTTTTTGCTTAATCTATCTTTCCTACCATCTTCTTAGGATCTACCCATTCGTCAAACTGCTCCGGAGTTACATAACCTAATTTCACTGCAGTCTCTTTAAGAGTAGCATGTTCTTTATGGGCTGTTTGTGCAATCTCCGCAGCCTTGTAATAGCCAATATGTGTATTTAGAGCAGTTACCAGCATCAGCGAATTATCCACATGTTTTTTGATATTGACCTCAATCGGTTCAATTCCTTTTGCACACTTTTCATTAAAGCTGTTGCAGCCATCTGCAATAAGCCTGGCACTATGCAGGAAGTTATAAATCATCATAGGCTTAAATACATTAAGCTCAAACTGGCCTGTAGCGCCTCCAACATTAATTGCTACATCATTACCCAATACCTGGGCAGCAATCATAGTGAGTGATTCACATTGGGTAGGATTTACCTTACCCGGCATAATTGATGAACCCGGTTCGTTTTCAGGGATATGAATTTCGCCTATGCCACTGCGGGGGCCCGATGACAACATTCTGATATCGTTGGCAATCTTCATCAGGCTCACGGCTACGGTTTTTAGTGCGCCATGCGTTTCTACAATGGCATCGTGTGCTGCGAGCGACTCAAATTTATTTGCAGCAGTCTTAAATGGGAGCCCTGTCAATTCAGCGATTGTTTCGGCTACATTCTCTGCATATCCCGGAGGTGTATTGATTCCGGTACCTACTGCCGTACCGCCTAATGCCAGTTCACTCAAATGGTCCAGCGTATTTTTGATAGCATGAATTCCGTGGTCTAACTGAGAAGCATACCCGCTGAATTCCTGGCCCAGTGTTAATGGAGTAGCATCCATAAAGTGTGTCCTCCCGATCTTTACTATATGCTTGAAATCCTCAGCCTTCTGCCTGAGGGTATCCCTCAGGTGTGCCAATGCCGGAATCGTATCATCATGCAATATTTTATAAGCCGCAATATGCATTGCAGTCGGGAAGGTATCATTGCTCGATTGTGATTTATTGACATCATCATTGGGATGAAGGAATTTAGGTTTATCAGTCAGATTACCCCCATTGAGCACATGCCCTCTGTTTGCAATGACTTCATTTACATTCATATTACTCTGAGTGCCGCTTCCTGTCTGCCATACCACCAGAGGGAACTGATCATCCAGTTTCCCTTCCAGTATTTCATCAGCCACCTTACTTATCAACTGCATCTTTTCTTTGGGTAACACACCGGCATCATAATTCGTGATTGCTGCAGCTTTTTTCAGGAAAGCAAATGCTCTGATAATTTCTTTGGGCATCTTGTTGATATCCTGAGCAATTCTGAAGTTTTCTACGCTGCGTTCTGTCTGTGCACCGAAGTAGGCATCAGCAGGAACCTTTACTTCTCCTAATGTGTCTTTCTCAATTCTGTAATTCATAATTGTGCTTATTTCAATTTTTATTTTCCGGGAAAATTTGGGGTACGCTTTTCAAGAAATGCAGCTGTGCCCTCACGTTTATCTTCCGACTCAAAGGCCTCTCCGAAAAGACGTGTCTCCTCACTAAATCCACTCCTCGAGTGGTCAAAGGAATTTACAGCTTTAATTGCTTTAGCTACTGCCACCGGAGATTTGCTAAGAATTAATTTAAGCATACCTTCTGATTTAGAAATGAGTTCCTCGGGTGCCACTACCTCATTCACTAATCCCAAGGCCAGTGCCTGATCAGCATGCACCATTGCCCCAGTCAAAACAAGTTCCATCGCTTTTCCCTTTCCGACCAATGCCGTTAGCCGCTGTGTGCCGCCATAGCCGGGTATTAATCCAAGGTTTACCTCGGGCTGCCCAAATCTTGCATTACTACCTGCTATCCTCAAATGACATGCCATGGCAAGTTCGCACCCTCCTCCCAGTGCAAAACCGTTCACAGCGGCAATCACCGGTTTGGGGCAATCTTCGATTTTAAAAAAGACCTGTTGCCCACGATCGGCCAGTGCTGCCCCATGCTTTTCGGATACCTCAAGAAACTCACTGATATCCGCTCCCGCTACAAAAGCCTTGCTCCCCTGCCCCGTAATAATCACGCCTTTGATATTGCTATCCATATACACCCGATCAATGGCTTTATCCAGTTCATCAAATACTGTCTTATTCAAAGCATTTAATTTATCAGGCCTGTTGATTGTAATTGTACATATCCCATCTGTCACCTGAAATAAAATTGTAGAATATTCCATTGAACTAATTAATTTATTGAGTGCGGCGATGAGCCTCTACCCATTCTTTAATATATGCTGCTATTTCTGTAGTATCAGTGCCCGGAGTAAATAATTTCCCCACACCGGATGCTGTTAATTCCCTGATATCTTCGGCAGGGATAATTCCACCTCCGGTAAGCAATACGTCATCCATTTGCTTTTCCTTCATCAATGAAAGTATTTTCGGAAAAATGGTCTTATGCGCACCGGTTAGAATACTGACCCCAATGGCATCTACATCCTCTTGAAGCGCTGCATTCACAACCATTTCAGGGGTTTGACGAAGGCCCGTGTATATAACTTCCATTCCGGCATCCCGCAATGAAGCCGCGATTACTTTGGCGCCACGATCGTGTCCATCGAGCCCCACCTTAGCTACCAATACCCTGACCGGCCTTTTTAATTTTGTCATATTGTGATCTGTATTCCTTTACAAAAATAAGTACTACGCTGCAATAGGTAGCGAATCACAAAACCCGGAAATATTCATAAAGAAACGAGCGTACCATTTTTCTAATCCGCTAATCATTTAAAACATATTCCTATAACATCCCCAATGCAGCCTGAATTCTTTCCAGTGTCTCTTTCTTTCCCAGAATTATTGAGATATCAAACACACCGGGGCCAAACTTACCGCCTACAAGCATTACCCTCAGTGGGAGCAGCAACTCGCCTGGTTTTATTTCCATTTCAGATGCAATGGCCTTAAACGAATGTTCCAGACCTTCATGAGTCCATGCATCCATCGCTATCCATTTTTCAATCAGTGTTTTAAAGAACGCTGTCTTCTTTTCATTCCATTTTCCGTTAATCAATTCCATCTGTACTTCAGGCTTCCTGAAAAAGAAAGACGATTGAGGTATGAAATCAGAAAGCAGTGTACACCTGTCTTTCACCATCGTAATCACATTTTTCACCACATCCTTGTCTGAAATATCATATCCCTCTCTTTCATACCAGGGTAAGACGTATGAAACCAATTCATCGGCCTCCAACTTCATTATCCATTCATGATTGAACCACTTTGCTTTTTCAAAATCAAATTTCGCTCCATGCGAATGCACTCTGTCAATCCTAAAGGCATCCACCATTTCTCCAAGAGAAAAAATCTCTTTTCCCGAACCATCATTCCACCCCAGCATTGCCAACATATTGATAAATGCCTGAGGCAGAAATCCAAGTTCCTTAAATCCTGCTATAAGTCCCAGGTTGGGGTCATTCCACTCCATAGCAAAAACCGGAAATCCCAGCCTTTGCCCATCACGTTTGCTTAGCTTTCCGTTTCCATCTGGTTTTAAAATCAGTGGAAAATGCGCCCAACAAGGCATTTCAGATTCCCACCCTAAATATTGGTAAAGTAGCACATGCACCGGCGCACTTGGCAGCCATTCTTCTCCTCTGAAAGCATGGGATATCTGCATCTGATGATCGTCCACAACCACAGCAAGATGGTAGGTAGGCATTCCATCTGCCTTTAGTAACACCTTATCATCCACCGTATCCGTACTCATTAAGATCTCCCCTCTCACCAAATCAGTAAACTTGATATTGATACCGGGTTCCACCTTTATTCTGATTACATGGGGAGTATTACTCTTCAACAGTTCCTGAGTCTGTGCTTCAGTCAGTGTCAGGGAATTTTTCATCAACATTCTGCTCTGATGGCCATACTGCAGGTTTTCTTTTCCGTCAGACTTGAGCCGCTCTCTGAGTGCTTCAATCTCTTCCGGGGTATCAAATGCATAATATGCATGCCCATCGATAACAAGCCTTTCCGCATATTGACGATACAGTTCCTTCCGTTCACTCTGCTTGTACGGCCCATAACTCCCACCATGAGCCGGACTTTCATCGGGCGAAATCCCTGCCCACTTCAGGCAGTCGATAATATACTGCTCAGCCCCCTCTACGAATCGGGTGCGATCTGTATCTTCTACTCTTAATACAAAATCGCCCCCATGCTGATGGGCAAACAAATAATTATATAAGGCCGTACGTACACCTCCGAGGTGTAATCCACCAGTAGGACTGGGCGCAAATCTTACTCTTACTCTTCTCATGGCGCAAAGATAAAATTCATCCATGCCATTAACTAATTCTTTCCTACTTTCAATTTATGTTTTACTTAGTAAAAGCACCCCGCCTATTGCAACTTCTTTATCCTGATTGCGTCTGGAAGGTGCAAACCGAAGAGATGAAAGTTTATCTCACCTTCGATGATGGGCCGCACCCTGAAATAACCCCCTATGTATTGGAACAATTGGCGCTTTTTCAGGCAAAGGCTACCTTCTTTTGTATCGGCGAACAGGTGGAAAAATATCCTGAGGTTTACCAACAAATCTTAGATGCCGGCCACCGCACGGGCAATCATACCTACAGCCACCTTAACGGGTGGAAGACTTCTGACGAGAAATACTTCAAGGATGTGGAAAAAGCCGCCGCTGTGATAAAAAGTAAGCTTTTTCGTCCGCCCTACGGTAAAATCAGGAGATTTCAACTAAAGATTATTACCGGAGAAAGGTTAGGACTAAGGCCTGTCATGTGGCATGTACTAAGTGGCGACTTTGACACTTCGCTAAAGCCTGAACAGTGTTATCTGAATGTAGTAAAGAATACAAGCCCCGGAAGTATTATCGTTTTTCACGACAGTGAAAAAGCATTTCCAAGGTTAAAAGACACCTTGCCAAAAGCACTTAAATACCTGAAAGACAAGGGTTTTTCCTTTGATATTTTAGATTAAAAAAAATGGGCCCGGGTAGATACCCAAGCCCGTTTTTAATCCGTACCCTATGAAAACTGTTGTGAAGGTAAAGTATTTCTTAACACATTACCAACATTTTTTTCATAGAACCCTTTTTTCGCTTTATAAGCGGTAGGGTTTATAGGTTAATTACTTGTGTCCAATCTTTATATTTCAGCGTGGCTTTATTATCGCAGGCGCCATCACCATAATCTAAAGTGGCAGGTGTAGGATTTGTATCCCAATGCAGGGTCAATACACCCTTTCCAAACCATTTGCAGCCTACATTAATAATCAATGGAGAGGTAGTTTCCGTGTTCCAGGTAATATCGTAGGAACTTGACCCTTCAATATTTCCGGAAAGCGAATAGCTATCGTCTGCAAAATTTAGCGGAGTAGAGATTCCTGCTACCTGAGCATAATCGATATCGGCATCAATTTCGTGCCATACTCCGGATGCTGTATTTGTCACTCTTCCATCTGTTATCTTACGTGAAAGTGCCAATCCATTATTAGGAGTTGATTTGTTTTCAATTTCCTGTGTACCGGAAATTGCAAAACCATTCACCTGGTATCCTTCAAATGTGGTTGTCACCTTTGCTCCTGTCAGAAATACAGGTGCGGTGAATACAGAAATTATCTTTCCTTTTCTGGTCTTGCCATCCTTTCCTACACAACCATCGCCAAAATCCCAGGTTACGGTCTTTGGCCATTCACTCCATACCTTTGGAGTCACAGTCACTGTAAAGCAGGCATCCCCTTCGGTGCCGGCATCACCTCCCGGGCGGTAAATTATCCCCTGGCCCGACCCAATTCCAATATCACCACCTGCATCTGAAGATTGCACTCCGAGAGAGATGTTAAACACTTCATTAAAGGCCTGAGAGGTTAATTGGTCGCCATCAACCACTGCTAATGCCTTCTGCTGATCGGGATCTGCCGGATCGTTAGCTTTATCTTTTTTACATGAAGAAAAAAACATGGTACCGGCTACCAACAAAACTGAAAAGAGGGGTAGCCTGACTGATTGAAGTTTCATACGGGAAAAATTAAAATTGGTTTAGAATATGAGATGTAGATGCAATAACCTCTACGAGGTTTAAATTTCGCTCAAAGTTGCATTTCTTTGTATTATGGTATTTATTGACACCCATACGCATCTATACACTGAAGAATTTAATAACGATCGAAAGGAAATAATATTATCTGCAATAGGGCAAGGATTGAGCCAATTTTATCTTCCTGCAATAGATAGTAGCACTACTCAGGCTATGCTCGACACCAAAAACATGTTTCCAGACAGGATTTTCCTAATGGCAGGGCTGCATCCATGCTCTGTAAAAGAAAATTTTAAAGAAGAGTTAAAGCATGTGGAATCTTTTATGGAACAACATGATTTTAAGGGAATTGGAGAGACAGGACTGGATTTCTACTGGGATACTACTTATGTAAAGGAACAAAAAGAAAGCCTGCACCGGCATATAGAGTGGGCAATTCATTTCAAAAAGCCGCTGATTCTGCACACACGGAACTCAACCAGGGAAACAATTAATATTGTAAAGCCCTATATCTCGCAGGGTCTTACTGGAATTTTTCATTGTTTCAGCGGCACCGCCGAGGATGCCGCCGAAGTAGTTGATATGGGATTTTTTCTGGGAATTGGCGGGGTAATTACCTTCAAGAACAGTGGACTGGACAAGGTCATCTCCAAGATAGACTTATCACACATTGTACTGGAGACTGACAGTCCTTACCTGGCCCCTGTACCCTACCGGGGAAAGAGAAATCAGAGTGGGTACATCCCCTTAATAGCACAAAAACTAGCCGAAGTCAGTGAAGTAGAACTGGAAGAAGTGGCCCGCATAACCACATCAAACGCTCTTAACATTTATAAAAGTTCATTATCCTGAAAATTCAACACCTTTGTTACACAAAAAATAAATAAAATATAACCGGGCTACACCCTAGTTGTGCTACCCTCACCTATGGCTTCTTTACACTCCATTAAAAAATTAGGCACTTTACAGGCCACAGCGATCTCCGGAAATGACATCACTTCATCCTGCTTCTATGTATCGGCATTAGCTATCGCCTATGCAGGTCAATATGCTTTTATATCATTAATATTAGTAGGGTTGATTCTATTCTTTTTCAGAAAAATATACGGGGAAGCCGTAGGTGCATTACCACTCAACGGAGGCGCTTACAACATCCTGCTCAACACCACCAGCAAAGGAAATGCCTCACTGGCTGCCTGCCTTACCATACTTAGCTATATGGCTACTTCAGTGATGTCAGCTTCCACAGGGATGCAGTATCTGCATTCTATATTTCCTGATTTCTCTGTCATAGCTGCCACCTTTTTCCTGCTCACGGCCTTCATGCTGCTCACTATTCTCGGCATTTCGGAATCGGCAGTTGTGGCTACAGTAATCTTTATTTTAAACGTGACTTGCCTTGCACTATTAATAATAAGCGGTATATTTTATCTCATTTTTCATGGTATTGATATTGGCAGACTCAACTTTAATACCCCACTAAAAGGCAGCCTGGGTAATGCGCTCTTTCTGGGATTCAGTATGGGGATGCTGGGTGTTACAGGATTTGAAACCTCCTCCAATTTTGTTGAGGAACAAAAACCGGGAGTTTTCCCCAAGACCCTGAAATACATGTGGATACTGGTAATGATCATCAATCCTGCAATTGCATTGATAGGTGTTATGGTGTTGCCGATTGATGTAATTGCAAGCAACAAAGAGGCTTTTCTTTCCTTTCTGGGAGAAAAGGCTGCCGGTAACTGGCTGGCACTAGTGATCTCATTGGATGCTGCAATTGTATTGAGTGGTGCAGTGCTCACCGCTTTTATTGGTGTGAGCGGACTCATGAAAAGGATGACACTTGACCGCGTATTCCCACAGGCTCTTTTAAAAGAAAACAAAAGAGGCAGCTCTCCCAGAATCATCATTGTATTTTATCTCCTGTGCCTTTCTGTACTCTTTATTACTTCGGGCAGGCTGGAGCCTTTAGCTGGTGTATATACCATATCATTTCTTTCCGTAATGGCATTCTTTGGATTTGGAAACCTGTTATTAAAAATAAAAAGGAGCAGGTTGCCCAGACCAGAATATGCTCCAGTGTCTATGGTGGCATTGGGAATATTGGGTATCCTGGTTGCCCTATACGGTAATGTAAAAGAAAACCCTAAATACCTTGTCATTTTCCTTCAATACTTTATCCCTTCAATACTTATCATTAATATTTTTCTGAAGAGGAAATCGGTCATTCACTATCTGCTATACTACGTTAATCAGATTTTTGATACGATTCAGCGTCTCAGCGTATTTAGCAGGTTTCACCTGCAAAACGAAATGAGAAAGCTGACAAAACAACCATTTGTATATTTCACAAAGGGCGACAATATTGCCACACTCAATAAAGTCATCATTTATGTGTTGGAAAATGAGATCACACAAAAATTGAAGATCGTTACGGTGCTCAAAGAGGAACAAACACTTTCTGAAACTTTTATTCGCGACTTTGAAGCCATTGACCGCGCGTATCCGGATCTCAAAATTGAATTTGTAGAAGTACAGGGCACTTTTGGTCCTGAAATCATTGACAGACTTAGCAGAGAGTGGAAAATCCCAAAGAACTTTATGTTCATCGGTTCACCCGGCGATCATTTCCCTCATTCAGTATCCGACCTTGGAGGAGTAAGGCTTATCATCTGACAACTCATGAATTAGAAAGTAAAGCAAAAAAAGAGCCTTCAGACTTTCGCTAATAAGTTTCAGTCTGAAGGACTCTTAAACTAATTGTTACCGGCGTGGAGCAATTTGTAGAAAAAGGCTCCGTACTTCAACAACATCAAAACATCAAATCTTTACTCACTTTATACTTCGTCTTCACTAAATCGGGTACCGGAAACAATCGTGTAACCAAAACCCCCGAATTTTCACTTTTTCAATAGCACTGTAGCTCGCATAGTCGGATGGATGCTACAGAAATAACTGGAACTGTCATCTATCACTTTCACAAATACATTCTGTGGATTGAGTGTATCTGAATGCCATGCCCGATCAGGAAAATGAGACACATCGTGAGCCACAATGTCCTGATTGATCCACACAACTGTATCACCTTTGTTCACCGTCAATGTATCAGGCGTAAAAGCCATGAGTTTGATAATTACAGTATCTCTTTGCGGGCCGGAGTTTTCAACCGTACTACTGTTACTTCCGTTATTACATCCTGCCAGAATCAGGCATCCTGAAAAACAAACTGCAACTATCTGAAAAAACTTTTTCATAATCATCTTAATTTTCTGCATCGATATGGTATAGTGCTTATTCAAAAACTGCTCAATGATTCACCACTTATAAGCACTATGCCATAACGTACAGAAGCATTTAATTAACCACTTACACTATCCTATTTAAATTTTGCTGCGAGGTCTTTGGCCATTTGCAGGTGATGATCCAACAGCGGAACGACACTTTCAATCAGGCTTTTCAGTTCTGCATTTTGAGTGTTTGGAATCAAAGTGTTCTTCACAGCATTTACAACTGCATCGTGATAGGCGGCTTCGTTCTGTGCATACGCTTTGTCAAATGCATCACCAGTAAGTCCTTTGAATGTTTCATTCATTTTTGTTTGTCCGTCTAACAGGTCCTGAGTAGTCTTGTTAGTTTCAGGAGTTACATTTAATTTGGTAGCCAGTGCGGTAGCTTGTTTGATAATATCGCTATGATCCTTAATCATTGTTTCAGCAAACTTTCTGATTTCGGGATTTTTGGATTTGTCTAGTGCAATCTTACCATAGTCCACGTCGATCTGGTTAGCTGTTACTGCAATGGAAGCGATCTGGGCATCATTCAGTGCAGGCTGTTGCGGTGCAGCTTCAGGAGCCGGAGTGGCTGCTGTCTGAGCAGAGTCGGCTGTGGCTGCAGCCTGATCATTATTACCAGAGTTGCATCCTGCAAGGATAAACATTGCTACTCCAAGAGCAGCAGAGAAACGCATTACTTTTTTCATTGTTTTTAAATTATTAAAGTGTTAGTTAAATTTTTCATTCATTAAATTATCTAGAATTTCGAGGCCAGTTCTTTTGCCATCATTGTATGGTGTTCCAAAAGTGGTACCACACTTTGTAACAAGCCCTTCAATTCTGCATTCTGAGTTTCGGGAATCAGTTTAGTTTTTACAGCTCCCACCACTGCTTCATGATAGGCTGCCTCATTCTGTGCATAGGCTTTATCAAATGCTGTTCCACTTTTAGCCTTTAAAGTTTTCATGGTGGTTGTTTCCCCATTCAAAAGGCTTTGTGTCATTGCATTTGTCTTAGGAGTCACATGTAACCGCTGTGCCAGTGCTGCAGCTTGTTGAATGATGTTTTTATGGTCACTAATCATCGTTTCAGCAAACTTCCTGATATCTGCATTATGAGATTTCTTCAGTGCAAGTTGACCATAGTCCACATCTATTTGATTAGCAGTGACCGCTACAGATGCAATTTCAGGATCTGAAAGCGGATTTTGAGATTGCGCCTTCGCTGCGGGTACAAACAAAATCAAAGCAACTGTCACTGCAAGCCAGTTCATTGATTTTCTCATCCTTTTCATAATTAAAAGTTTTATCATCAACCTCTAATCAAGAAGAGTACCAAACTGAAAAAAAATTAACTTATTCAAAAAAAGAAAACCTTGAAACCGCAAATCGTAAACAGCCGGAAGCATTTACTACACAGGGTTTCAGCTATCCGGCTCCATCAGAAAATTTCTTCATAATAATTTTTTCAGAATTCCGGGACAACTAAAAAAAAATCACTGTTCAGCCTGTATATTTTTTAACCGGAGTTCATAGAAATCATGTCTGCGGTCTTTCAGATTTCGTACGCTACCCCGCGAGTGGAGTTCATCTAACAGGGAAAGATCCACATCGCTTATCAGAATCATTTCTGTATTGGGCGTCGCCTCATTCTTCACGCCGTTTGCAGGAAAAGCAAAATCGCACGGGGTAAAGACCGCAGACTGTGAATATTGAATATCCATATTTTCCACCTTTGGCAAATTGCCGATACATCCTGTAATGGCTACGAAACACTCGTCTTCAATCGCCCGCGCCTGTGCGCAATACCTGACACGGTTATACGCATTCTGGGTATCAGTAAGAAAGGGTACAAAAAGAATTTGCATGCCCTGATCAGCTAACAGTCGGGCAAGTTCAGGAAACTCTACATCATAGCAAATGAGTATCCCGATTCGCCCGGCATCTGTTTCATATACTTTAATTGAGTCGCCACCTTTCATTCCCCAGAACTTTTCTTCGTCCGGCGTAATATGTATCTTCTCATACTGTTCCACTATGCCATTGCGATGACACAGATAGCCAATATTTTTCAGGACGTGCCCCTCGTGAAACGGAAAACTACCTGTAATGATGTTGACATTATAACGAATGGCCAAATCCTGAAAACGACTCTTTATTTCAGGTGTATGTTTTGCCAGAGCCCTCATGGACTCCGCCTCTGTAAGGTCATTGAACTCAGCAAGTAAAGGCCCGTTAAATAACTCAGGTAGCAAAGCAAAATCGCTCTTATACGCTGAAATGGAGTCTATAAAAAACTCTACCTGAGTAAAAAGCTCATCCAGATTTTTGTAAGGACGCATCTGCCATTGAATTAACCCCAACCGAACGTAAGTATTAGTGGGCACAGCTGACACATCCTCATCTACATAGTAAATATTATCCCACTGAAGAAGCGTGGCATATTCTTCGCTCTGCTCATCTTCAGGTAAATAATTCTTCAGTACTTTCTTGACATGAAAATCATTTGCGAGTTGAAATGAAAGTACCGGGTCGTGAATTTCCTTTCTTTTTACTCTTTCAATATATGCTCTTGGCGTCAGATTTTCGGAATGAGAATGATAAAGCGGTATCCGCCCTCCAAACACTATCGCCTTCAGGTTGAGACGTTCGCAGAGTTCTTTTCTTGCATTATACAATCGCCTGCCCAGGCGCATTCCTCTGTAATCAGGATGAATGAAAACTTCAAGCCCATAAAGCACATCGCCATTCTTAGGATCGTGAGTGTTAAAAGAATAATTTCCGGTAATCTGCTGATAAGTGTGCTTATCACCAAACTTTTCATAATCTACAATGATGCTCAGGGCACAACCTACTACCACACCGTCTGCCTTCACTACGATTTGGCCTTCAGGAAACTTCTTTATAAGCTTATCGATGCTTTCTGCACTCCAATAATTACCGGGCCAATTGGGATAGGCGGCCTTCATGGCCGACAGCAATTGGCGGTAATCATCAAAACCTAATTCTTCAACTTCAACGATATTCATTTCATTTCATTTTATTACACAAACAAACTATTCGTGTGCAGTCAATACCAATCCGGACATAGCTCCTGCATCTCTACCTGAATAGCTATTCCGGATCAGATAATAAATAGCCTCACTAAAAGTAACGCTTCGGGATTAAACGACATCCGTTTACATTCTTAGGACTGGGCAGGCACATTAGGTTTCGGCTTGTTCTTGTCTGGCTCTTCAAACTTCATAAAAGGTTTCAGAATGTCAATTGGTATTGGGAAGATTGTTGTAGAATTATTTTCTGTAGCAATCTCTCTAAGTGTCTGCAGGTAACGTAATGTGAGGGCACTTGGCTGTTCACTCAGAATCTGGGCAGCATCGCTTAACCTCTGAGAAGCCTGGAATTCACCTTCTGCTGCAATGACTTTACTTCTTCTTTCTCTTTCAGCCTCTGCCTGTCTGGCCATTGCACGCTGCATTTCCTGTGGTAGGTCTATTTGTTTTACTTCCACATGAGTCACCTTCACCCCCCACGGCTCTGTCTGATGATCAATAATCTGTTGCAATCTCAGGTTTATCTTCTCACGCTGGCTGAGCAGGTCGTCCAGTTCTGATTGTCCTAACACACTTCTCAAAGTAGTTTGTGCAATCTGTGAAGTACCTACCAAATAGTTTTCGATCTCAATCACTGCAGCCTGAGGATCTACCACTCTGAAATAAATTACTGCATTTACCTTGATGGATACGTTATCCTGGGTAATCACGTCCTGAGGGGGCACATCCATCACCACAGTACGAAGGCTTACCTTCACCATCTTGTCAATTACCGGAACCAGAAGAAAAAGCCCCGGCCCCTTGGCGCCTCCTAACACACGCCCCAGCCGAAAGATTACTCCCCGCTCGTATTCGCGTAATACCCGAATGGCGGAGGCAAGAATATAAAGTACAAATACGATAATGACTATTGCTGCTACCGGAAACTGCTCCATAAAAAATTAATTATTGGTTTATGATTGTTGATTTTGGTTTTCTTCATTAAATAATTTCACTTGCAAGGTAAGCCCTTTCTGAGCTGTTACCATCACTTCTGCACCTTTGGGGATAAAGCCTTCAATGGATTCTGCACGCCAGGTCTCCCCTTGTACCCTTATGCTTCCGTCCTCTTCAATATTCGTGAGGGCAGTACCTGTCCTGTTTACCAACATTCCGGAAGCAGGTTTTCTTCGCTGTGCCCTAAGCCCCATACTCACTACAAACAGGAAGAATAACAAATTCACCAGTGTGGTCGTAATGATTACCGTCCAGGATAAAGCGGCCACATCGCCCACACTGCTCGTCCTGAACAAAAACATAGACCCCAGCAAGACAGAAACAGTACCACCTATGGCGAGCATACCATGACTCGTCACTTTTATTTCGAGGAGATATAATACAATTCCGAAAACAATCAATGCGATTGCTGCATAATTAACCGGCAACGAACTCATGGTGTAAAAAGCCAGAATCAGGCTGATGACTCCCACAATACCGGGAAGGATAGCTCCCGGATTAAACAATTCGAATACGATTCCCAGAAAACCCAACATCATCAGTATATAGGCAATGTTGGGATCACTGATACGGCTTAATACTTTTAAGAAAAAGCCCATCTCAATATTCTCAATCCTGGCATTGGAAGTACTTAAGACTACTTCCCCTTTTGCAGTATGAACCTGCAATCCGTTTATCTTTTGCAACAGATCCCGATCATCATTTGCAATCAGGTTCACTACGTTCTCAGCCACTGCTTCTGTTTCAGAGATAGAAACACTTGCACGTACCGCATCCTCTGCCCACATTGCATTTCTTCCCCGCTTTTCAGCAATACTCCTGATAAAGGCAGCCGCATCATTTACCACCTTTTCATTCATCACTCCGCTCAGATTGCCATTTGCAGATACAGGGTGTGCAGCGCCAATATTAGTGCCCGGTGCCATTGCAGCAATATCAGCCGCCATAGTGATAAACACCCCTGCTGATCCGGCACGCGAACCTGAAGGGGAAACATAAACAACTACAGGTATCTTTGCATCAAATATTCGTGTCACAATCTTCCGGGTAGAAGAAAGCATGCCTCCGGGTGTATTAAGCCTGATTAAAAGGCATTGCGCATGAGCCTTCTCAGCAGCAGTAACTGATTCACTGATAAACTCTTCAGTAGCCGGATTAATGGTTTCATCCACATCAATCGCAACTACTTTCTGTGAATAGCCCCAGGCAGATTGCAATAAAAGGAAAAACGCAAGAAAAAAGACATTAACTGCACTCACTCTCCTCCTTGTTGATTTTGATGCCATGATTGTAATTTACTTCAAAACTCTTAAAGTTTCAAACATGGGTGCTAAACGACTCTTAAATAATCACACATCCCTCACCCTGTTTCTTAACTGAAGCAGTTCTCTCTGTAAAGATTCTACTGTATCAAGTAAATGATCAATCGTCTCGAGCCCCTGCACATTAATATCCAGATCGTAATGAAGCCTCATGAATTTTTCTACCCGTGGCAATTCATCAAACGAAATACACGTCTTTCTTCCCATCCGGGTAACTTCAATAAGGCCGCTTTCTGCCAAAGCCCGAACGAATGACACTTCAATGCTATGATATTGACAGAAGGTTTCTATGGTTATGAGTTCCTGCTTTTTCATATCACCGGTTTTTAGATAGTTTAGATAGTTCCTCAAACAACTGTTTTTCTCTTGCACTCAGTCCCGAAGGGAGTTTGATGTTCCAGGTAATATACAAATCGCCAAACTGACCTTCTTTCTTATATACAGGAAATCCCTTTCCTTTTAATCTCACCTTTGATCCATTCTGAGTTTCGGGAGCGATTTTCAGTTTTATCTTTCCGCCCAGCGTATCTATCGTTTTGTCGCCACCGAGTACAGCAGTATATAAATCCAGGTCTTCAGTGCGATACAAATTGTTACCTTCCCGCTGAAGGCCCGGATCATTTGGCACAATGAAGGTGATATACAAATCTCCGGCCGGGCCACCATTCACACCCGTACCACCATAACCTTTGAGCCTGATTTTTTGCCCGTTCTCTACTCCGGCAGGTATGGTTATACGTACATTTTTGCCATTAACTGTCAGTGTTTGCTTATGCGTGAGGTACGCATCCTTTAAGGGTACCTCCAACTCCGCATTAAAATCCTGCCCTCTGAAAGCAGCTTGTCTTCTGCTGCCCCGACGGGCGCCAAAAAGGGATTCAAAGAAATCTGAAAAGCCACCTTCATCATCCGAAGAATAGGTGAACCCTTCAAAACCTCCTCCACCGAATTCTCCAAAACCACCTCCGCCTGCCTGCGCCTGTCCCTGCTGCCTCCTCGCCTGCTCAAACTGATCTGCATGCTTCCAGTCCTTTCCATACTGATCATATTTCTTCCTTTTTTCAGGATCACTCAATACTTCATTCGCTTCATTGATCTGTTGAAACTTACGCTGTGCGTCCTTATCATTGGGATTGACATCCGGGTGATATTTCCTTGCCAGTTTTCGGTAAGCTTTCTTAATGTCATCCTCTGAGGCATTCTTCGGAACTCCCAAAACACTGTAATAATCTACAAATTCCATTTTTAGTTTCTCCTTTTTACTTCTTCACGTACAAAATTAATAAGTCCCCTGCGTTTTAAATTCTTTTATAATTTTATCCCATGAGAAAAATAACAGTACCATCCGTCCTAATCCTTATCCTTATCATTGGCGGTTGCACTACCACCAGTAAAGTAACAGTAGCTCCTGCACCCACCACAGATGCCATTGACGCAGGAAAAATCTTAACAGCCGCTTTTCAGCAAAAGGCTGCTGAATATCGAGCACTTTGCTATCAGGCATACAATTCAGCGTATCGCAGTCTCGACATTTTTCTTCAGGAAAGAACTTCTAAACCACCTGCAATCATGACGGATATAGATGAGACAGTTTTGGATAATAGTCCGTATCAGGTACACCAGTCTCTCCAGGGTAAAGATTTCGAACAGGAAAGCTGGTTTGAATGGACATCACGTGCTGAAGCAGATACAGTCCCCGGTGCTGTAGCCTTCTTTAACTACGCTGCATCCAAAGGAGTAACAATCTTCTATGTAACAAACAGAGAAGAAAGAGAAAGGGCTGCCACATTAATTAACCTGAAAAAATATGGATTCCCGAATGCAGATAATGCACACCTGAAATTAAAAACAACCACATCCTCCAAAGTACCCCGTCGTGACAGCATTGCGGCAACTTATAACATCTTAATGTTTGTAGGCGACAACCTCAATGATATGGATGGTGGATTCGAGAAGAAATCTACCGAAGCACGCTTTCGGGAAACCAACAATCATTTCAGCGATTTTGGAAATCGTTTTATCGTATTGCCTAATCCATCATACGGAGAATGGGAAAATGCCATTTACAAGTACAACTTTTCGCTCACTCCTGCTCAGAAAGATTCAGTGTACAGGTCTATCCTCAAAAACTATTAATCTACTCAAGGTATTACAGAACAATAGAAAGATTTTAGCATAATCACTTTTCTTAAACATAACCCCGTTGAAAAACAGGGAAATCAATATTTTTTCACTGAGAGGCAACTAATCCCTAAATTTACCACTCTCATACGTTAACCAACATTCATTAAAAACAAACCCTACACTAATTATGAAAATGACATTCTCCCTGATTGCCATTTGCCTTTTCTTGTTGCCTGGTCTGGCACAGAGTCAGATCACCATTATTCCTACACCAGTGAAAATGGAAGTAGCATCCGGTTCTTTTACGATTACTCCACAAACGTATATCTATGCCAGCGATGCTACCAGACATGAGGCAGACATGCTCAATGCGTATCTTGGACAGATTTATGGATTTACTTTGCCGGTACAAACGAATCCTTCATCAGGCAATGGGATCAACCTGAGCCTCAGGGAAGGCGAAAAAAACCCGGAAGCTTATCACCTGACAATTAACAAAAGCAAGGTTGATATCTATGCCTCTGACAACCGGGGCGTATTCATGGGAATACAAACACTGCTACAATTAATTCCACCACAAAAAGTAGGAATGGCAGCCGTATTTCAGATCATGGTTCCGGCAGTTACAATTTATGATTACCCTCAGTTTGGATATCGTGGAATGCATCTGGATGTGTGCAGGCATTTCTTTAGTGTGGCTTTTGTAAAGAAGTATATCGACTATATCGCCATGCAGAAATTCAATACTTTCCACTGGCATCTCACCGAGGACCAGGGCTGGAGAATTGAAATAAAAAAATATCCAAAGCTTACTGAAATTGGAGCATGGCGCAATGGTACCACTATTGGAAGATATCCGGGAACAGGAAACGACGGCATCCATTATGGAGGTTACTATACTCAGGAAGAAATCAGGGATGTAGTAAGATATGCGTCTGACAGGCATATTACCATCATTCCAGAAATAGAATTACCAGGCCACGCGTCTGCCGCTATTGCCGCCTACCCTGAGCTGAGCTGTTTCCCTGACGAATCGACCAAAGCACCGGCCAGAACCACAATGGCAGGGCCCACTACAGGAAAACAGGTGCAGCAGACCTGGGGAGTTTTCCCTGATGTCTTCTGTCCTAAAGAAACTACTTTCAAATTCCTTGAAGATGTGTTGGATGAAGTACTGGAACTCTTCCCTTCAAAATTCATCCATATTGGTGGTGATGAATGTCCAAAAGATAACTGGAAACGTTGTGCTCATTGCCAGCAACTAATTAAAGAAAAAGGGTTGAAGGATGAGCACGGATTACAGAGCTACTTTATCCATACCATAGAAAAATACCTCAATGGTAAGGGTAGAAATATCATTGGATGGGACGAAATTCTGGAAGGCGGGCTCGCACCGAATGCCACAGTAATGAGCTGGCGCGGTGAAGAAGGTGGTATTGAAGCAGCTTCTCAAAACCACACAGTCATTATGACCCCTGGTCAATATATGTACTTCGACCATACCCAAACCAAACAGGAAGACAGTGTGACTATTGGTGGATACACCTCATTAAATAAAGTATATACCTATCAGCCAGTGCCACAGAAACTGGATTCTTCAAAAAGGAAATATGTATTGGGCGCACAGGCCAACGTATGGACAGAATATATGGGCTATCCTTCAAAGGTGGAATACATGATCTTTCCAAGAATGAGTGCCCTGAGTGAAGTGTTATGGACTCCGGAAAACAGAAAAAGCTGGGACAGGTTCAAATCCTCGCTGCCGGATATTTATAAGCGTTACAATCTCTGGGGTGCAAACTATTTCAAGCACAGTGAAGAAGTAATGAAAGCCGAAGGCAAATAATCATATTACCTAATAAAATACAGACCGCCCGGAAAAATCTTCGGGCGGTCTTCTTTTCAAAACCCAACTAACACTCTGAGTGCGAGAATCGAACTCAATCCAAAATAGTTCCGTACGCTTATCTCCAACTTTCTTTCTTCAGATTGCTTCCAAAAACACGCTTGAGTACATCTACTAAAACCTCTTCTGCTACATTTGCACTGATAATGTGTTAGTCATTTTCAGTTCCCAATCCAACAATTATCAGACCAAAAGAGTAAAAACTATTATCTGATTCCAAGATGTAAACAACATAACCACTTAAAATGATGGGATTACGAATCGTGCCCGTCAAAAAGTACATTATGTGTAAATTTCACACATTAATATCGAAATAAACTACCTGGAATTGATATTTTAGGTTAATATTGCGCTCTAATAAAGAACTCTGAACAGTAAATGGACTTTAAAAATTACAGTGTCCCGTACCGGATTGATGAGAGATATGGAAAACGGGTGGCCTACTTCTCAATGGAATATGCAATCCACCAACCCTTAAAAATATACAGTGGCGGATTAGGATTTTTATCAGGTTCGCACCTGCGCAGCGCTTACGACCTCAGACAAAACCTTGTGGGTATCGGCATTTTATGGAGCGAAGGTTATTATGACCAGGCCCGTAACAGCGATCAGACCCTGAAGGTGGTATGGATTCAGAAGCTTTACAACTTTCTCACAGATACCGGCATCCGTTTTCAGGTATCTATTCATAATCATCCGGTATGGGTGAAAGTCTGGTATCTGGACCCTGAAGTATTCAAGAGTGCCCCCTTATTCTTATTATCCACCGATATTCCGGAAAATGATCATGTTTCACGTACGATCACTAACCGGCTCTACGATGGTAATGCAGCGACTAAAATAGCTCAATTCATTTTGCTGGGCGCAGGCGGAGCCAGATTGCTTGATGAGCTAAACTTTAATCCGGAAATATACCATCTAAATGAAGCACACGGAGTGAGTGCCGCATTCTACCTCTACAATAAATTCAAAAAAAATATTGAGGAGGTCAAAAAGAGAATGGTCTTCACCACCCATACACCCGAAGAAGCAGGAAATGAAAAACATGACATGCAGTTATGTTATGATATGAGCTACTTCGACGGACTGTCAATAGATGAAGTGAGAGAACTCACTGGTATCCAGGATGATAAATTTAACCATTCGCTGGCAGCATTACGTTTTTCGCATCTGGCTAATGGTGTAAGCCAACTGCACGGAGAAGTAAGCCGTCAGATGTGGTCGAAATACGATAGTATTTGTGAGATCAAAGCTATTACCAACGCACAAAATGCAAGATACTGGGCAGACAAGCAGTTGTATCGCGCAATGGAAGACAAGAATGATCAATGGTTCGACGATCGCAAGAAACATCTTAAGAGCAGAGCATTGGAAATCGTTTCGGACCAGACCGGCAAAATTATGGATCCCAAAGTACTCACCATTGTATGGGCCCGACGTTTTGCAGGATACAAAAGAGCAGAACTTTTAACGCGCAATAAAGAGCGGTTCGAAGCACTTCTGAACAATACTACCCATCCTATTCAGATTATCTGGGCAGGAAAACCTTATCCACTTGATTACCCTGCCATATCGGACTTCAACTACCTCGTCAATATGAGCAAAGAGTATAAGAACATGGCTGTACTGACAGGTTATGAGCTTACACTCAGCAAACGATTGAAGCAGGCTGCCGATGTATGGCTCAATAATCCCCGTGTGCCACGCGAAGCGAGTGGTACCAGCGGAATGACCGCTGCAATGAATGGCGCTGTAAACTTCAGTACAAATGACGGATGGATATGTGAATTTATCAATAATGGAAATAACGGATTTGTAGTGCCTCCTGCAGACTATATGAATATGACCACAGAAGAGCAGGATCAATATGATCTGGAACAATTATACAGTATTCTGGAGAATGACATCATTCCCCTTTACTACGAAGATCGTGATACATGGAGACAGGTAGTAAAGAATGGTATGCGCGACGTGCAGATTCGTTTTGATAGTAATCGCATGGCAGATGAGTATTACGAAATCATGTATAAGTAATCACACCGTGTGATCATCTTCATTATTTCAAACTTCCTTCACCTACAGTCTCTCATTTCAGGAGGGGTCAGCACATTGTGACCTCAGAAACCTGATGGTGGATGCGGTAAAGTCGCTGAACATCTTATGATCAGAAGCCGAAAGCAGAATCTGGTCATTTACGAAACGCCTCAGTGCGGGAGTTAATCCCCTTAATGAAGGGAACAACCCTGCACGGCTATTCATAGCCTTCGTTACCGAAGCAGCATCACCTTTAATATAATTCTGATCGTCCAGGTACCCATTTGCCTTTAATTCATTAAATATTGATGCTGACTGTTTCAAAGTAATTTCCCCGCTTCTGGCAAACCGTTCAGCATACAGCGGTGAAGCAGGTTTCACCAAATATCTGCTGCATATCCCTCTTCCTTCAATCACTTGTGAATTACTTAAAGCTTCTGCATTACCCTTTGCGCCCACAGCAGGGTTGGCATCGTGGCCTGCCATACAAAAAAGCACAGGCACCCGGGTCATCGAAGCTACCCTTGCCCCTGAAGGGGCACAATAACTTACGGCAGCCCTGAAATCATTCATCATTGCCAGGACAGTAGAAAAAGCACCACCATTGCTCATCCCAACAGAATAACGCGGTAATCCCTTATCGATGACGCCCCTATTTTCAAAGGTCTGTGTAATGGCGATCAGGTTTGCATAATCCACATTCCCTGATTTATCCAAAGGAAGCATTTGCCATCTGATCTTTCCATCATTATTAAGATCTTTTCTCAATGTTGATTCCTCACTTTCAGTAACAATTATACCAAAGCGGTAATATCCCAATGATTTTATCAGTTGTTTCCATTCAAAAGTGGTTACCAAATTTCTTGCGGTCCCCATCGTGCCATGAAGAAGATATACAATGCCAATAGCCCTTTCAGGGAAAAAATAATATACAGGTTTTAGCCTATCCCTCCCTTTTATTTGTTCAAACTTCAGTTCAAACGGATCAATTTTTATCTTCCGATTATTAAAAGTCAGATCCCTGTCTGGCATCACAAACCAGGTATGCCATTCATCTTTCGAATTCAGAAGAGAGACATCTTCACCCGTCCACATCCCGAATATCTCATTCTCCTTAATGGTGTTGCTAAAAATATGGACCGTATCCCCTACCCTGTAATCTCCTGATCCATACCCATTCACGACAGTCACATGATGCATATTCCTGTGTATTACAGCCGATCTGCTATCCTCTGTGTGGTGACTGAACCAAAAAGACAATAAGAAATAAAAAAGAGCCATAGTCTATTTTATGAATCTTCTCTGTGATTGACAAAACCGGATAGGGTTTAAACATAAGCAAAGACATTCCTTATCTATCCAGATAATCCTGATAGGAGAATTGCATATAGGCCTTCCCATAACGAAGTTGTGTGGTATCAAACCCTGGTGACTGCCTGATAATCCTACGCGACACATTATCCACCGTAGCATAGCCATCAGGAGTAATCCACCCAAAGCCATTATTGAAATTGTAAAATGCAAATGATCTGGCAGATGAATCCAGCAAATCTTTTCCCCACCTGAACTCGTCGGCCGGAAGATGCATTTGATGAAGTACTGTAGTGATAATATCCGTCTGAGATCCATATATTGAATCCCTGCCTTTGGCAGTCAGGGCACCACCCGTCATCACCAATGGAATATGAAATTTGGAAGGTGCATCATTAGGATCAGGGCCCGGCATGGGCTGTCCGTGATCTGCGACAATTACCACCAGTGTCTTATTCCAGAAAGGAGCAGTACGCAATTTTTTCATAAACACACCAAGTACACTATCTGTATAATATACAGAGTTCTTAAACTGGTCTTCTACAGTCTCAATATCATCAAAGTGTTTGGATGGCACATCAAAAGGCTCATGGCTGCTCAGCGAAAATATAGTAGAAAAGAATGGTTGATTTTCCTTCAACAGGTCTTCTCCAAATCTTTCAAATACAAACTCATCATGTACCCCCCACGAAGTAGTGCGCATTGACAATGGGAAGGAATATTTAGACACAAGGTTTGTATATCCGGTGTTCATCAGGTATGACTTGATATTGGCAAATTCCAGTTCACCTCCATAAGTATAACTACAGGTGTATCCATACGGTTCTAATACTTTTGCAAGGCTAGGGAGTCCTGTCGTCTTAGTAGGCATCTTAATAATGCTATTAATTGCCTGATTAGGATAACCACTCAATATACCCACCTGGCCTTTCTCACTGCGGTCGCCTGTAGCATAAATATTTGTAAACAGCAATCCATCCGCAGCAATTGAGTCCAACTGTGGAGTCACCCCCGGCACTCCGCCAAGGCTTCCTACCCATTTGGCAGTAAAACTTTCGAGAATAATAAATATAATGTTAGGTCTGTCTGTTGAAAGTACAAATCTCGTACGTGGAGTTCCTGTATTATATAATTCATTTACTGTCCGCTCCACTTTATTTGAGTCATCAAAATAATCAAAGGGGTTCTTCTCGCTATTACGATTGAGAATGGAAAACATGATATTCCAGGGCAGATTGATAGTCGCATGGTTTGCAAACATCTGGTCCGAAAAATAGGCATCACTGATGTTGAGCGCAATCTTCTGAATCCCTCCCCTTATAGGAACAAATAAAACCCCAATCAACAAAACAGCCGTAATCACTCTAAAGGGCGTGGGGGGCCTTAACTTGCGCATCAAACGCAGATTAAAATATTTCAGCAATGAAATAAATACAAAGCACAGAAAGGAAAAAATAATCACTAATATGAAAATAGGAGCAGACGAAACTGAAGCTTTCATCTCTTCCGGATTCTTCAGATACAACAGCGGCGTAGCGTCCATTCTGAAACCCCATGCAGTGTATAATTCTAAATCAGCAGTAACCAAAAAAGACAGCACTACAATCAATATGATTGAATATACCCTGATAATTTTTCGTACTCTGAACTTTGGGATGATCGTCTTAGTCAGATAAAGAACAAAAGGGAAGATGCAGATATAGGATGCAAATGAAACGTCCATCCGCAATCCGTAAAGAAATGTCCGGAAGATTGTACTCCCTGATAATGTCTCTGTAAGGGGCATGTGATACAACAGAAACACAGCCCTTGCCACTATGAAGAAAATAATCCAAAAAAGGAAATAGGCGAAATAAGTAATAAGTCGTTTCATCTAATAAATCACCATCACAGGTTATTGGTCAGTAGGGGCGCAACAAGGCCAAAAAAGTTTTAGCTGATAGCTCCCTCCCATTTAATTCTTTATCTCTCTGCTTTTGACATAAAAATTCTTATCCACTTTAATTGTACTGACACCCGAAGGCGCTTCTGCAAATTCAGTTGTGGGATATAACCATACCAAAGCTCCTGCATCGCTCAACACCCTTACAGGCATTTTGAAATCATCTGCCACGTTGTCCCACTTATACCACAATTTCCCATCCTCTGTTTTATATGCTAATTCCGGAATCTTTACAGTCTCTAAATACTGGTGAAACACAGGTGATAAATCGATTCCTGCCTGTTTGCTTATGTAGTCTTCGACCATCTTTCCGGTCACCGTCTGCCTCCTGAATACCTGATTCAACCCCCGCAGGATTGCTCTGAATTTCTCATCATTATCTATCACCTGACGGATTGTATGGATCATGTTGGCTCCCTTGTAATACATATCTCCACTGCCTTCATTATTTACTCCATAGAACCCAATTACCGGCTTGTCATTTCTGATATTTTTTCTTAATCCCACCACATAATCAGTGCCTGCTTCCTTTCCATAATAATACTCGGTAAACAAAGCCTCGCTGTAATTGGTGAATCCTTCGTGCACCCACATATCGGCAATATCCTTTGTGGTTATATTGTTACCAAACCACTCGTGTCCGCTTTCATGCACAATTATAAAATCCCACTTCAATCCCCATCCCGAACCAGATAGATCTCTTCCCAAATAACCATTCCGGTAACGGTTACCGTAAGCCACCGCACTCTGGTGCTCCATACCAAGGTGAGGTGTCTCAACCAATTTATAGCCGTCTTTGTAAAATGCATACGGGCCAAACCAATATTCAAATGCTTTCATCATGCGTGGGGCATCGGTAAACTGTGCCTTTGCTTTTGAAAGATTACTATCTAACACCCAGTAATCCATAGTCAGCGGCCCCTCTTCTCCATCATATATCTCACCAAAATGTACATACTTTCCAATATATGGTGATATATTATAATTATTGATAGGGTTCACTACTTCCCAGCTTATGGTGTGTGTGCCATCTTTATTATCTACAGAATCCTTCATTCTGCCATTACTGACAATCATTAAGCTGTCAGGCGCTGTAAAGTGCATAGTAGCTCCATTATCAGGCTCATCTCCCTGATAGTCTTTACACGGATACCAAACACTGGCTCCCAGGCCCTGACAGGCAACCGTTACCCAGGGGTTTCCCCAATTATCTTTCTTCCAAACCAATCCCCCATCCCATGGCGGATTTCTTGCCACACGTGGTTTGCCGTGATAATACACTGTCATATTAGGCACGAAGGTGGCAGTGTCCGCAATCTTCATTACGGCCGGGCGTAAATTCTCCGGTTTGCGTCCATCCAGCATTACAAACCAGGCGTTTCCCTGCTGCACTACTTCCATCTTCCAGCGCTGGCTGCTCACATTCCATCTTTCAGGAGGCAACCCTGGCCTCTTCCTGATCCTCAATCCAAAGTCCAGTATTACAGAGTCAATTACAAGAGGGCTTTGTAAATCAATCTGAAAATATTTATGACTGCCCTCCACCGAACTGAAGCTAATCACATTGTACCCACTGATGGTGCTGTCACTGATATTAAAATTCACATGAAGATCATAATGTACTACATCCCACCAATTCCTGCCTTCTCCATCACTGCCCCGCAGCGTATCTGCCAGGGTGAATGGCTGGGCAAAAGAAAAAGAAAAGAAAATTAAGGACAGTGTAAGCGTGAAAATCTGTTTCATTCATTAAATTTATCGCTTGTGCACGCAAAGATGAGGTTAAAAAAGGATTTATTTCAATTTAAAGAATTCCCAAATTCAGGGTTCCTGCTTTTGTTATGGGGTTTACTCCTCTTTTCATGTAATCGTACAACACAGAAAAAAAATATTTTCCACTACAACGAATCCAGCGGAGTGGCCAGTCTGGATCCCGCTTTTGCAAAATCACAATCTGTCATGTGGACTGCACATCAGTTATATAACACTCTTGTGGAAGTGGATAAAGACATGAATATTGCACCCTCACTAGCTACCCGATGGGACATTTCTGCCGACAACCTCACCTTCACCTTTCATCTGCGCTCCGATGTGTTCTTTCACGATAACAAAGCATTCCCCGGCGGGAAAGGAAGAAGAATGACCGCACATGACGTAGCCTATAGCCTTACACGGATCATAGATCCACAGACTGCCAGTAGTGGTGCATGGATTTTTAATAACAGGGTAGATACCGTGCAGCCCTTTAAAGCGATTGATGACAGTACGTTTCAGCTCAGGCTGCTCCGTCCCTTTCATCCCATTCTGGGAGTGCTAAGCATGCAATATTGTTCTGTGGTACCCAAAGAAGTGGTGGACAAATACGGCAAGGATTTCAGAAGGCATCCTTGTGGTACCGGCCCCTTTCAATTTGTAGCATGGGAAGAGGGGCAGGCGCTCATCATGAAGAAAAACCCACATTACTTTGAGAAAGACAGTGCGGGCACACAGTTGCCTTATCTGGATGGTATCAAGATTACTTTTGTGGAGAACAAAGCAACAGAATTTCTCGAATTTGAACAGCAGCGACTCGACTTTATTAATGATATTGAAGCCTCATTCAAAGATGAAATATTGACGAGGGGTGGCGAACTCCGCAAAGACTGGAAGGGGAAAATTATCCTTCAGAAACACCCCTACCTTACAATTGAATATCTGGGAATACTACAAGATACTACCAGAGAGGTTGTAAGAAAATCACCCCTGAGAGATGTAAGAGTCCGCCAGGCAATCAATTATGGATTCGACAGGGAAAAAATGATGCTATATATCCGAAATTCAATCGGCACTGCTGCGACAAGCGGGTTTGTCCCTTTGGGATTTCCATCGTTTGACAGCACTAAAGTGAAAGGGTATCATTACGATCCTACAAAAGCCCTTTCACTCCTGAAAGAAGCCGGGTACCCTAATGGAGAAGGCCTGCCGCCTATCCCGCTGCTTACGATAGCGATATATGCCGACCTCGCTTCCTATATCGCCAGCGACCTGCGCCAGATTGGTATCCACATCAATGTAGAGGTAGTACAAAAAAGTCTTTTGTTGGAACAGACAGCCAAGTCAGAAGCCCTATTCTTCCGTGGCAGTTGGATAGGCGATTATCCGGATGCAGAAAACTTCTTGAGCGTATTTTATGGAAAGAATCCTGCCCCACCTAATTATACACGGTACAACAATCCGGCCTACGACAGGCTCTACGACAAAGCACTTTCCGAAAAAGATGATTCTCTTCGATACATCTATTACCAGGAAGCTGATCAGCTTATGATCCGGGATGCACCGGTTGTGCCCCTCTGGTACGATATGGTAATCAGGCTGGTACAGCCATACGTAAAAAACTTTCATCCCAACAGTCTTAACCTGTTAGAGCTCAGGCGTGTCAGACTGGAAGATTCATATTGAGAAAGCCTGTGCCACACCTGCTGGGCCTTCAGGAATCTCGTTTACTACAGGCTTACACATACCGTTTTTCATAGAACCTTAAAAAGTTTAGCTTTGCCCACCCTATCCAAAGGGTAAATAAAAACAATGAAAAGTATGGCAGACCTAAGCAATTTTGATCCCAATTCTGCAGGTAATCCCAACAACAATATTTTCGGATTGCCATTTACTGAAGAAGAATCAGCAGTAATCATATTTCCTGTGCCATGGGAAGTTTCGGTGAGCTACAGAGCCGGAACTGCCCGTGCACCTGAAAATATATTTAACGCAAGTCTTCAGGTGGACTTAATTGACAATGATCTCCGCGATGGCTGGAAGCGGGGTATCTATATGAGAGAGCCTGACAAGAACCTCCTCCAGAAAAGCGATTACTTGCGCAAAGAAGCAGAACTCTATATTAAATATATTTCCGAAGGAGAGAATGTAGAGGACAATAAATTTATGGCAAAGGCCCTGGTGGAACTTAACGAGGAGGCCACGCACCTCAATAAGTGGGTGTATGAGCAAACTAAGGAACTATTAGATAAAGGAAAACTGGTGGGATTGCTGGGTGGTGATCACAGCACTCCACTGGGGTATATGAAGGCCATAGGAGAGAAATACACATCTTTCGGAATACTGCAGATAGATGCACACTGCGATCTGAGAGAAGCTTACGAAGACCTCACCTACTCACATGCCTCCATCATGTACAACGCATTGAATGAAATCCCCACTCTACACAAACTGGTGCAGGTAGGTACCCGGGACTATTCTGATACGGAATATGATTACATTCAGCATAGTAACGGTCGCGTACATACGTACTTTGATAAGGATACCAAAGAAAGGCTTTACGAAGGCGAAACATGGAAAACCATTACTGATGAAATTGTAGGACAATTACCGGAACATGTGTATCTGAGTTTTGACATCGACGGGCTGGATCCTAAACTGTGTCCTAACACCGGTACCCCTGTACAGGGTGGTCTGGAGACTGAACAAGTCTATTACCTGCTCCGCAAAATGCTGGCATCAGGAAGGAAGCTTATAGGCTTTGATCTGAATGAAGTAGGCACTAGCACTAACGAGTGGGATGAAAATGTAGGAGCACGGGTGCTATACAAACTATGCAACCTATTACTACTCTCAAATGGATAATAAAGAGTCATTCCAGATCGTATTACAGCATACCAAACTCCCGACATATATCAGGTTAGGTTATGCTTTTGTAATAATGAATGTCATCACTTTCGGTCTTTTGTTACTCATCAGAGCGCCCTGGAAGACGCCGGTGGCAGGCCTTGCCGTCACCCTGATATACTTTTTGATCAGGTACATTAAAAAACAAAAGGGGAAGCCACGAATTGATCAGGATATATTTTTTCTATATGCAGCCGTATGGCTTTGGCACAACTCATGGATGGCTATACTGCTGCTGATTTTAGGGATTCTCTTTAAACTCACGCTGGAGCCTATGCGGTTTGTATTCACCCGGGAGGGTATCAAAAGAGACTTCTTTCCGAAAAAGAAAACTGAATGGAATGAGATGAATGGCGTGGTACTGAAAGATGGGCTGCTGACTCTGGATTATAAAAACAACCGCCTGATGCAGGCACTCATCCAGGATCCGGATAATACAGACGAACAGGCCTTTAACTCCTTTGCCAGCAGGCAGCTGGCCCCCTGAGGGTAACTGCTAAAAGCTCCTGCCACACTTCCGTCAGAAAAGTTTACAGTGTCATAATATTTTGACACGCCTTCCTTAGTTGCCCTGAAAGCAATAGTTACCTTTGAGCCTAAATTTTTTTTGAAATGAAAAGAACCGGTATTCTGATTCTGTTTTCCATAATCGCTTTCTCCTGTACACAGGGTAACTCTGCTGACAAGGCACAAAATAAGGAGGCTGAAGCATCCAGAGACACATTGCTTTATGAGGGTGAAACGCATTTCAGAAATTTGCGTCAGCTTACCTTTGGAGGTGATAATGCTGAAGCCTATTTCAGCTACGATGGAAAATATATAGTGTATCAACGTACTGATACCAAAAACGGAATCATGTGCGATCAGATTTGGATGGGCAAAATCCCTGAAGCCGGGGAATCCTTTCAACCCAAACTGGTGAGTACAGGCACAGGCCGTACTACATGTGCTTTCTTCTACCCTGATGGCAAGCACATAATCTATGCAAGTACCCATCTGGGGTCTAAAGACTGTCCGCCTGTACCCGATAAGGAAAAAATGAAAAGGTATATCTGGCCGATATATGAAAGCTATGACCTCTTTGTGGCCGACACTAATGGCAATATTGTAAAACAACTGACCAATACCCCCGGCTATGATGCGGAAGCCACCATCTCTCCTAAAGGAGATAAAATTGTATTTACTTCCACTAGAAATGGCGACCTGGATCTCTATACAATGGATCTGGACGGAGGTAATGTTAAGCAAATTACCAATATGCTGGGGTACGATGGCGGTGCATGGTTCAGCCCGGATGGCACCAAAATCTTATGGCGTGCCAGCCGACCGAAAACAGACGAGGAAATTAAGGACTACAAAGATTTGTTATCCCAAGGTCTGGTAGCGCCTACTGAGATGGAAGTATGGATCGCCAATGCCGACGGATCTGACGCAAAGCAGGTAACTTACCTGAAGCAGGCCAACTGGGCTCCCAACTTTATGCCAGATGGCAAACGAATTATTTTCTGCAGTAATTCTGAATATCCCAGAGGATTTCCTTTCAATATGTACATCACTGATTTTGAAGGCAAGAATATCACAAAAGTGAGCCGGGATAACGGTTTTGATGCATTCCCAATGTTCAGCCCGGACGGAAAGAAAATAATCTTCAGCAGCAACAGAAACAACGGAGGCACACGCGACACCAACATTTTCATTGCAGACTGGGTGGAGCAATAATCTCAGCCGCGCTTTTTTGATGAGAACGGTCAAATAATTAGGTGATGCTACTCATAGCGTAAGCACCCCAAAAGAGGTATGTTTGCAATCAGGTATGATTGAAACACTGAAAAAAGTAACTTCAGCACCATCTTCTAATGACAACAGAATGCCGACCTGTTATCATTGCGGTGAAAATTGCCCTGATAAGAATATTTTTCAGAACGATAAATATTTTTGTTGTCAGGGTTGCCTTACAGTGTATCAACTCCTCAATGAGGCAGGACTTTGCAATTATTACCAGCTCAATCCACAATCCGGGATAAACAAAAGAGAGCAAACAGCTACCCAAAAATTCGCATACCTCGATGCCCCCGAAGTGGCAGGTAAACTTATCACTTTCCGAGAAGGTAACCAGGCATACACTACCCTATACATCCCCGCAATCCATTGCAGTAGCTGCCTCTACCTTCTGGAGAACCTTCCCAAACTACTGAAAGGAGTAATCAGGAGCGATATACAGTTCCTGAAAAAAGAGGTATCGCTGGTGTTTAATGAAGAGGAAGTATCACTTCGTGAAATAGCAGATTTTCTTGCTGAAATAGGTTATGAGCCGTACATCAACCACACACACTCCGGCCAGAAGCAAAAAAAGAAGAAAGACAGAAGCCTTATCTATCGGTTAGGCATAGCCGGATTTTGTTCTGGTAACATTATGCTTTTCAGCATTCCCGAATACTTTTCCGGTGAGGCAACAACCGAGCCTTATCTAAGAGGAATCTTCCGATACCTAAATGTAGTGTTTAGCATTCCGGTACTATTTTACAGTGCGGCTCCTTTTTTTGTTTCAGCATGGAAAGGCATTAAACAGAAATACCTTAACATAGATGTGCCCGTAGCTTTAGCCATCGGCGCCACCTTCGTAAGGAGCATGGTGGATGTGTTCTTTCTGGACGGTAGTGGCTTTTTTGATGCGATGTCAGGAATCGTATTCTTTATGCTGGCAGGAAGGGTTTTGCAAGACAGGACACAGAAAGCGCTCTTCTTTGACCGCGACTACTCAGACTATTTCCCCATGGCGGCTATGGTGCTTACTGCCGACGGAAATGAAAAACCTACCCTGCTTTCTGAGATTACTGAGGGCGACAGGTTAATCATTCGCAACAACGAACTGATTCCCGCAGACAGTATCCTTATAAAAGGAAAATGCCTCATTGACTACAGTTTCGTATCCGGAGAGTCCGTACCGATTGAAAAGAAGCCCGGAGACTTGCTTTATGCGGGCGGCAGGCAATTGGCAGGCGTAGCTGAGATACAGGTGATAAAAGAAACCTCAGCCAGCAGGCTCACACAGCTCTGGAGCAAAGAATTGGAAAATGAACATGAAGGCAAACTGGATAACAGAAATTCATTTGTGCACTCACTGGCACAAAACTTCACGCTCATTGTGCTTGGAATAGCCTTTCTGACTGCCATTTACTGGTGGCAACATGACACTTCACGTATATGGCCTGCTGTTACTGCTATTCTCATTATCGCCTGTCCGTGCGGGCTATTACTCACCAGTACATTCACTAACGGATACGTCATGCGTATTCTGGCAAAAAACGGGCTTTTCCTACGTCATCCCTACTTCATTGAGCGATTGGGTAATGTCAATCATATTGTATTTGACAAGACGGGCACCCTCACATCTGCCGGCAGCATGAAAGCTGAATACACAGGAGCACCGCTCTCTGACGAAGACCGCGAAATAATCGCTTCAGTTGTGCGCCCAAGTATGCATGCTTTCAAGGCGCCTGTACTTGATTTGTTAGACAGGCATGGCAAATATGAGGCTCTAAATTTTAGTGAGGCTACCGGCATGGGAATCAGTGCAGAAGTACAGGGATCACACTATCAGATAGGCATACCTGCTTTCTTCAGTGCGACCAATACCGGTGTCCTTAATGGAACGCCTATTCTTATCTACAAAAACGGGAAACATCTTGGTACTTTTCTGCTCACACAGCAACTCCGTAAAGGATTACCTGAAATGCTGAAAAGAATCAGACAGTGGGTATCTTTTTCGCTCATCTCCGGTGATGAACCTCACCAACAAAAAATGTTATCCCAGTATTTTGGAGACAATGCCATCTTCCGATCAGACCCCCAGGAAAAACTAAATTACATTGCCGGGTTAAAACAACAGGGATTAGTAGTGGCGATGACCGGCGATGGACTCAATGATGCAGGTGCACTAAAGAAAAGCGATTTTGGCCTTTGCATCACAGACGATGTCAACCGGTTTACACCTGCGGGAGATGCCATCATGGATGGTTCCAAAATCTCTCAACTCGATAAGCTTTATAATTTCAGCAGGAAAACCAGGCATACCATCAGGTTGTGTTTTGGATTTTCAGTAATCTATAATATTACCGGGCTATTCTTTGCCATTCAAGGCATACTCTCCCCTCTGCTGGCCGCCATTCTGATGCCACTAAGTACACTCACTATCATTGTGACTACTTATCTATCTAGCCTGGCCAAGGCCAGAAAAGAAGGGTTGGAGATATAAAGAGAGGATTAAGAGGAAGTTGAATCCTTCACACATACAGTCCATAAACCTTTCCTGAAAATTTGTATAGTCACAATGTAGGCTCCCCATTTTTAGTACCGGTTGAAAGCAGAACAGCATAAGCATTGTTTGTTGTTTTTGCTTTCAGGTATGTAGCAGAGCGAAGTCGTTGTTCTTTGACAATCTGCTGCTGGCGGTAATTTTACCGAATCCTACTCGATCCAAAAATTGAATGCCTAACTTGTTATTCAAACAAAAATTTGCATTGTTACCAATTTTTGGTAACTTTAAAGGAAGTTTTAAACAATGAAAAATACATCAGTATCCCTAGGGAATTATTTTGACAACTTCGTAAGTAGTCAAGTATCAGCAGGACGCTATAAAAACGTTAGTGAAGTTATTCGTGCCGGACTTCGACTTCTAGAAGACGAGGAAAGTAAAGTAATGGCTTTAAGAAACGCAATACAAGAAGGGATTGATAGCGGAATTGCCCACGATTTTAACCCCAAAAAACATCTTCAAAAATTGAAAGCAAGAAAAAGAAGCAATGGCTAAATACAAACTGACTAATAAAGCCGTTGAAGACTTGACAACCATTTGGGATTATACATTTGAAAAATGGTCGGAAAAACAAGCCGACAAGTATTATGAAATGTTACTTGAGCGCTGCCAATACATTGCAAATAATCCAAATAGTGGAAAAAATTATGAAGGAATAAAAGATGAACTTTTTGGATTAAAAGCTAATCGCCACATTATATTCTATCGTCAATCAAATGACAACCCTGTTGAAATAACGAGAATTTTGCACGAGAGAATGGACATAAGAAATAGACTTAATGAATAAAGCTGCCACAAACAAATTGGTAAGAGCGCGCATGAACAGTTTCAATAGAACCTATATGCTAAGTTAAACGACTGTACTTCTATTCAACTTCAGTGCTAAAATGCTGCCCCCTCGCCACTTTTCTAATCGTCAGAGAGTCAAAATCTAATACACACCTTGTGTATAACTATTACGCTAATACGTATATAGATTTCATAAATTGAGGTATGTACATCAAAGGAAAAGACCGTAACCAATGCACCCTATTTCCGCTTTGCCTCGATGAAATCATTGACCCCACTCACGATGTCCGTTTCATTGACCTTTTTGCCGAAAGTATCAGCCTGCCGGCATTTGCTTTTGTAACCAAATAGTCTCTGGAAAAATAATCAGAAGATGGGGTTGCTGATCACGGCTTTCAACCTGCCCCGGATCATGTACTTAGTGCACAAAAAACTGTCACAAAAGTTCCAGCAGGAGCCTTGGCTTTCCTTTTTTGCTCTCAAAGACTGTTTAAAAAGCTATTTTCTGCTTCACTATTCCATCTGTTTTTTTCTTTCATTATTAGGGCAGAAAAATCAGCTTCCTTTTATGGGCTTGTATAAAGCGTAAATGACCTTTTTTTATGAGGGCGGTGGGAGATTTTAGATGGACTGCCGTTATGAGCTATGCAACCAGAACTGTTCCAGTGTCTAAAAAATCATAAGCGTTCTTGTATCAGTGTAACTTTTAAATTACCTTTGTTCAATAAAAGTTAGAGAAGTTATTGCCTTTAAAAACTATTTTGAAGACTTTCTTCTCCAACAACCTAAGAAGGTTCAAGACAAAATCTTTAAAATCATTGAAGCCATAGAGACCCTTCAGAGGGTGCCTTCAAATTACCTGAAACATTTGACAGGTACTGATGGGCTCTATGAAGCTCGCATTCAGCTTGGCTCCAATATTTGGAGAGTATTTTGTTTTTTTGACAGTGATAAATTGGTCGTTTTGACAAACGGATTTCAAAAAAAGACGCAGAAAACCCCAAAGAATGAGATTGAAAAAGCATTGAGAATAATGGCTGAGTATTTTGAACAAAAACGAAAACAAGATGGAAACTAAAACCTGGAAACAAATAAAAGATACAGTTTACGGCAAAGTCGGAACAAAAAGAAGAGATGAACTTGACAGAGATTTTGAATCTTTCAAAGTCGGACTTCTTTTAAAGAAAGCAAGAGAAGAAAAGCACTTAACTCAAAACCAATTAGCTGAACTTGTGAACAAAAAAAGAGAGTACATTTCGCGGATTGAGAATAATGGCAGTAACCTAACCTTAAAAACATTATTCGACATCGTTGAGAAAGGACTTGGTGGCAAAGTCAAAATCTCTATAGACGTGTAACAATACTTCAAAGTCCATAACATCCCCATTGACTATAGCAGGGTTGAAGAATAAGACATCAGTTTTTTGTTCACTACTAAACTTAGGTTATGGCTGAAGATTCATTGATGAACTTTTGTACTAATTCTGTACTTTTAGTTCATTCATCGGCTAACGCTCAGGGCTGAACCTCATAAATTTGACAACAGAATTAACATTGAACTTCTAAATCTTTATCCGCCATTTGTTACCTGTTGAACGTTTTTCAAATTTTTCCATCAACAAAAATGTTGTGCCGTTATAAACCATTCAATGTGAAATTGTCAAAAATACCAACATTTCATAAGCACAAACTTACTGATAGCCCTATTTATGAAGTTACAGTAAGAATAGTTGCTCTATCAAAAGATTGTAGAGAAGTACTTGCATCAGGTACAGGGGTGGTAATTGCTCAAAACCTAATTCTTACTGCTAAACATGTCCTTGAGGACTTTATCGGTAAATGGGAAACAAGAAAGGTGGACGGCGAAATAATAGTAGAGTCCTTTAATATTTGGGTGATATTTATTTCTAGTGATTCAGGTAGCTTGTACCATGTTTTTGAAGTGGCAAGGTGCTATTTAAATCCTTATAGTGACCAGGTATTATTTCATTTAGACCCAAGAGATAAAGTTGGAAATTTAAAGGATTGGAAACAAGTTAGGCTATCTTTAAGGCTGCCAAAAATTGGGGAAAGGGTTGTTTGTTTTGGCTTTTCAAAATCAAATATAAATATTACCAAGAATAAGAAAGTTGAGACAGATATTCATGTTTACGATGAACCACATACTTCCGTGGGTGAAATAATTGAAGTTTTTCCGGAGAAAAGAGACTCATACCGCTTAAACTTCCCTTCAGCAAGAATCAATGCTAGATTGGATGGGGGGATGAGTGGAGGCCCAGTATTCAACGATACTGGCAATTTGATAGGGATTGTTTGCTCAGGCTTTAATCAAGCTGATTCTGCCGAACATATCAGTTATATTTCTTTATTATGGCCTTTAATGGCAACACCAATCATACAAGACGATGGTTCTTCCTATCCATTATATAATCTTGCAAAGGAAGCAATTATTGGTGTTGATACTATAGAAAATATAGTATTATCAAAAAACACTAGTAATCAATTTTATAAAATATCTTATAAGAGGTAAACTAAACGATATACAACATCCGCACCCATTGTACCTAAGCGAGACTCGAGGAAGGATAATATCGTAGTTTTTAATTTTCTTTTGAAAGAGAAATATTGAAAGATTTTTTCAACCTTTCCTCTTCGTAAGATTCTTTTACCTGCCTGTCGGCAGACAGGCTTATCTCAAATTCAATATTTTTTTTCGCTATTGTTCGATTAAGTTGGGTTTAAGCCTACCGGGCTTAGGTTTATATTTATTACCCTACCCTTTGGGGTAGGGCTATGGAAGTCTTACTCAACAAGGACTTTAGCCACACTTTAAATAATTTAACCGGACAATAATATTTTTTTTAAATCAACATACTTCCGCCTCCGCCAGCGTGGTCAGTTATTTATTTAGTCCTGGTTCTTATCGGTAGTGGTAAATATCGCTACAGTTTTGTATAGTCCTGAAATAGGTTGACGATTATTCGGCACTTAAATCTTGGACAAAATGAGTACAAACAGCCCTCCCCTCCCTTAACACATCTACAATTCTATTATATATATTTGTTTAGATGAAATTTTACGCAGCAGTCATATTTTTTTCTCTTCTTTCCACGCTCACAAAGGCACAGGAAAATATTGATTTGTTCATTCTCCAAACAGATAGCATCCACAATAAAAAAATTGTTGCACATCAATTAGACAGTCTGTATCAAAATCAGAAGAACCTTCAGCCGGAAACTGAAATTTTGCTATTGCTAAAGCTGGCGAATGCTTATATGAAAATCGGTGAATATAAAAAGCTAGGCGTTGCTTCCGCAAAAGGCCTGGAACTTTCATCTAAACACAATTACTATGTGCACTATGCAGGTTTGTTAAATGCTTCCGCTGGTTTTTATTACACCGAAGGAAACTATGAAAAGGCAAAAACAAATTATGAAAAAGCGCTTGAGTCGTTGTCCAGGTATGGAGAAAATCCCGATTTGGAAATGAAAATAGAAAACAACCTGGGAGGTTTACTTATCAATTTAGCAGCTAAAACCAGAGATTTTGGCGCCGCTATTCCTCATCTCGAACGTTCCATTCAAATGCAGGAACAATTTCCCGAACAAAATATACCGCTCCTGATTAGCGCCAGGCGGCTGCTTGCTTTTGCTTATCATGGTACAAAGCAAAACGAGAAAAGAGACAAACTCTTAAATGAATTATTGCCTTTTGCCAGGGAGAATGGAGACACCACTTCGCTTATTGCTGTGTTATGGACTGCCACAGAAATAAATCAAAGCAAGAAAGATTATAATGAAGCACTCAAAACTATTGACGAAGCCATTCAACTGACTGATACTTCCCGCAAAACCGATATTTTACAGGCATGGTTGCTAAAGGCTCTCATCCTGAAAAGATTAAAACGTTTTGAAGAAGAAGCGAATTTGAGAAGCAAGGCGTATCATCTGCACAACGAAATTCTAAACGAAACAAACCAAAAACAGATCAATGAACTTGAGGCAAAATATCACCTCAATGAAGCAGAAAACAAAACCAGGATCGAGCACGAAAAATACCTGCAATACCTCTATCTCTTCATAGGTTCAGTCACATTGCTTTTATTGATGCTCCTGTTTTTTTACTTTCGGAAAGTACAGACCAAAAACACCGAACAGCAATTGCAAACGCAAGCACTCTATGAAGGCGAACAAAAGGAACGGATTCGCATTGCGCAGGATCTGCACGATAGTATCGGGCAAAAACTTTCTGTGATGAAACTGCTGCTGCCCGATGGTGAAAATAATACCGCAACCGATGATCACCGGCTTCAAAAAATTTCGACACTATTAGATGAGACCACTACAGAAGTGAGAAACATCTCCCACAATCTGGTTCCTGAAATTCTAAACTTTGGATTATTAAAAGCGCTTGAAAAAACAGCCGCACAAATCAATAATTCGCAAACAGTACATTGTTTTATTATCACAACTGAATGGCTGAAAATAAATTTATCCAAACAAACAGAAGTTGTTGTTTTTCGCATTGTCCAGGAAATTTTGAACAATATGGTGCGGCATGCCGGGGCAAGTAAAATCAATATTAAGCTGAACGAAAACAGTAACAATCTTCAAATTTTTATAGAAGACAACGGCAAAGGTTTCGACCCATCAAAAATGGAAAATTCTGAAGGGCTGGGTTGGAAAAACTTACAAGCCCGCACAAAACTCATAGGAGGAAAATTACACATAGCCACTGAAAAAGGAAACGGTTCCAGGTTTGAGATCAGCGTCAAAAACCAATTAAACGATTAGTGAATGGAAAGGTACAATATCATCATAGCAGACGATCACTATATTATCATTGACGGTATAAAAAGTGTACTTCAAAACACGCCTTTCATCATTACTGCAGAAGCTAAGAACGGGCAGGAGGCGCTTGACATCATTACCCAAAACCCTGAAGACTACCAGGTATTAATTTCAGACATCGGTATGCCCGTACTGTCAGGAACAGAATTGTGCAAAATCGTAAAACAAAACTTTCCGCATATAAAAGTGCTCATGCTCTCCATGTATGGCAGTGAGTTAGTAATAGAGGAAGCACTGAAAGCCGGAACCGATGGATTCGTTCTTAAAAATTCAGGAAAGACACAGCTATTACAGGCCCTAAAAAACATTACTGCCAACGGAAATTATTATTCCGATGAAATTATCCCGGTAATTTACGGCCATATCAAAAAAGAAAAATCAAATACCCTTACACCACATGAACTGGAAATTTTGAAACTCATTGTACAGGAGTTTTCCCGCGAACAAATTGCCGATAAATTATGCATCAGTATTCGCACGGTTGACAACCATCGCATTAAAATCCTCGAAAAAACGGGATGCAGCAATACCATTGCATTAGTAAAATACGCCATCAACAACAACCTGGTTTAGATATAGGAATTTTTCCTACAAAAAATTGAGTTTTTTACCTATTTCAAATTCTATTACTCCTCCCGACTTTTATAGAGTCAACAAGTGTTCATTCTAAAATACAAAATGAAAAAACTTGCTTATGGTAGTACCATACCGATTGGACATCCGAAATAGACCCATTCCATTGACCTAACGGCTGATCACATCGGCATTATACGAGAATATTTTGGTCAAATACAAAAATCCTTTCCGTCTTAGTTGTTGAAAAAGGATAATACCAATAAAAGTAAATAACAGTGTCTAATTACACTTTCAGAAAATCGGCCATCGAAAAAGCACAACGTTGGGAGTTTTCAGACCAGGGATTGCTGTGCTCACAGCAAGGCCACCACGATATACTGATCCCTTACACCAAAATACAGAAGATACGGCTGTTTTACCACCCAAACAATCGTTATCGACTCAACAATTATTGCTGTAAAATAACCTTGCAAAACCAGATCCATTACGATATTTATTCTTGTACTTATGATGGTTTTGCCACATTTGGCGATCAGTCGGAAACCTACATCCCTTTTGTGAAAGAATTGGTGCAAAAGGTGAAAGCTGCCAATGAGGATTGTAAAATGATTGTCGGTTACACCGCTCCCACCTACTATGGGAATATTCTGTTTGTTGTGGTCGCCCTATCGGCCCTATTTCTGCTTTTCTCGTGGATGCCAGCCGGTTACAGAAATTTCTTCATCGTCATAAAACTTATCGTCATTGTTTATATGGGGATTTACCTGGCGAAATCTATCAGAGTAAACAAACCGGGACACTTTGAAGGAACCGAAATACCTGATCGTGTCTTACCACAGTTATCCGGGTTCGCAACAGAAGACGCTCAGGATTTTCAAAGAAATAAATAAACAAGAAGCATACTTAATAAAGAACAAATAAAATCTATCATTTACCAAATCAATACCATTATGAAATGAGAATAAAAATTATCGAGCTAAATTATAGCCTAAGCGATGATAATTTTTATGCGAATTCCATCTGACCATTAAAACAATAAAAAATAAACAGATGAAACGAAACACAACAAAAATTTCTATCGCGGAAGAAAGTAAAAACGAAGTTACATCCGGCGAAAAGAATCGCCACGCAGCGGCAAACGCAATAATCATACGGATGAAACAACTCATTTTATGCTTCCTGCTGCTGGCAGGTTTTACCGCACAGGCCCAAACCATAAATATTAATTTAGGCAGGTTATTACCTGTCAAAGACAGCCAAACAGGAAAATATGGTTTCCAAAACGTGGATGGCGTAATGGTTGTGCCGCCGAAATATGACAATACCACTAATTTTTACAATGGATTTGCCATTGTGGTCATCAACCAAAAATATGGGTTTATAGACCAAAGCGGAAAAGAAGTAGTACCACCGAAATATGAGAATGCCGATGACTTTATAGAAGGGTTAGCAGCCGTAAAGCTCAACGGCAAATGGGGCTTTATAGACAAAACAGGAAAAGAGATCATCTCTCCTAAATATGACGATGCAAATAATTTTTCGGAAGGCGTGGCAGTCGTAAAAATGGCCGGCAAATTCGGATTTGTGGACAAATCAGGAAAAGAAATTGTAACGCCTAAGTACCAGAACGCTGATAACTTTCAGGAAGGGCTTGCTACCATACAATTAAACAACATATGGGGTTTTGTAAATAAAACAGGAAAAGAAATTGTGCCGCCTAAATACGATGATGCAGGCAAATTTAGCGATGGCCTGGCGGCAGTATTGCTAAACAACAAAAATGGCTTTATAGACAAAACAGGAAAAGAAATCGTACCTCCAAAATACGATATAGTAGGTGCTTTTTCGGATAGATTAATTGCCGTAGCAGTGAACAATAAATGGGGCTTTATGGATAAAACAGGAAAAGAAATTGTGCCGCCCAAATACGATGATGTACATCCTCTTATGGAGGGTATGGCCTTAGTTGGCCTTGGTGGCAAATACGGTTTTATTGATGCCGGAGGCAACGAGGTAATCCCTGTACAGTTCGAGAGCATTTACCCCTTTGGACCCAAGGGCCAGGAGCAATACGGTTTCCAAAACGGCAAAGTAAAGGTTTGGAAAAATCAAAGAGCTTATTACATAGATAAAACAGGGAAGGAAGTGCAATAATCTTTCGGTAAATAAATATCATGATGAAACGAAATACAACAAAAATTTCTTACGCGGGAGAAAGTAATAACGAAGTAATATCCAACCAAAAGAATCTCCGAGCTGCGACTAACACAAAAATCATTCGGGTGAAACAACTCATTCTATGCTTCCTGCTGCTGGCAGGTTTTACCGCAGAGGCACAAGAATTAACGCCATATAAAGATGCCAATGGCAAATATGGTTACAAAGACAAATCCGGAAATATCATACAGCCGAAATATGATTATGCCCGGTCTTTTTCCGAAGGGTTGGGCAGGGTAAAACAAAATGGTAAATGGGGCTATATAGACAAAACAGGTAAAGAAATTGTAATACCAAAATACGAGAACGCTTTCAGTTTTAATGAAGGGCTGGCGGGAGTAAAACAAAATGGTAAATGGGGTTTTATAGACAAAACCGGTAAAGAAATTGCAACACCAAAATACGAGTACGCCTACAGTTTTGATGAAGGATTGGCGGCAGTAGTGCAAAATGGTAAGTGGGGCTTTATAGACAAAACAGGTAAAGAGATTGTAGCACTTCAATATGATAATGCCGGTGGATTTTCTGAAGGACTTTCCAATGTTAGCCTCAACAAAAAGTGTGGTTTTATAGATAGATCCGGCAAAGTGGTCATTCCCCTGATCTACGACGTTGCGGGTTCTTTTTCTGAGGGGCTGGTGGCAGTACAACAAAATGGCAAATGGGGTTTTATAGATAAAACCGGTAAAGTAGTCATCAAACTACAGTATGAAAATGCTAATAGTTTTAAAAACAACAAAGCCAAAGTAACACTTAACAGCAGAGATTTTTACATAGACAAAACAGGCAAAGAGATTCCAGCGTTCACCACGCTAAGCCCTAACTTTTATGAACAGTTCAAGGCTATCCTCATGGCAAAAGAAGTACCCGGCACAGGCAAAGTATTATCTAAGGATAATAGCGGGTGGACCCGTTATTCTAGTGCATACAAATTAGACGGATTTACAGTAGAAGAAGTCATTTCAGAAAGCTACGGAGGGGTACGGGCTGCTGCTGAAGCCAACACCAAAAAAATAGACCCCAACGTTGTGGTTAGAAAAGAATTGTCCAATTATACGCTCACAGACGCAACCTGGAACGAGTGGATGGTTCGTGAAATATCATTTGAACTGGAAAAATTGAAAAATGAAGGTTTTAGCGTAACTACAGACAACAACATCTTTCGTATTGGAGAAATTACAGTACGCAATAAAGGCATTAACCGTGATGTTGCCAAGCTTTTCCTAAACAAAGACAACTCAGTCACAATTATCTTTCCCAACAAAAATGTGGGTGCAAATGCAAACACCAACCCACAGGCAAACAACACCCAAACAAAAACCACACTAAAATATAAGAGCGGCACCATCTACGAAGGCGAGGTCGTAAACAATGTTCCCAACGGCAAAGGAAAAATGACCTTTACAACCGGTACTGTATATGAAGGGGATTTTGTAAATGGAAAATATGAAGGAAAGGGAAAATACACCTTTAGCAACGGTGATTTTTACGAAGGTGATTTTGCGAACGGTAAAAGAAGTGGTAAAGGCAAGCTCACTTATAAAAGCGGAAAAGTACTGGAAGGCGATTGGGAAGACGATAAATTTGTGGATGATACCAATACCAAACCTGTAGAGAACAATAATACATCAGCCGAATCCTGGGCAAGACAGGGCAAACGGCAGTTGCAGGAGAATAAATATGATGAAGCAATCGCTTCATTCACCAAAAGCATTGCGATGGAGCCAGGCAATGCGCTCTATTATACGCTGCGCGGCTCGGTATATATCATTACAGACAATCCTGCATACAAAAATGATTTTGAGAAAGCCATCAGCATTGATCCTAAAAATGTGATGACTTATTTTTTAAGAGCAGGTGCATTTGCCTACAAAGGCAGAAATGATGAAGCTGCCGCAGACTATCGTAAAGTGCTGGAAATAGACCCGAACCATAAAGCGGCAAAGAAGGAACTGGAAAAGATAACAGGCGAAGAAGTAAAATAATAATAGCATGATGAAACAGTTCACTTTATGCTTCCTGCTGTTGGCTGGCCTTTCGGCGAAAGCGCAGGAAGTAAAAACAATCAATTTCCCTAATGGGGATACTTATGAAGGACAGGTGAATGCCCAGGGCATTCCTCATGGCAAAGGCAAAGGGATATTCACAAACAGGCATGTATTATTTGAGGGCGATTGGAAAAACGGCAATCCGAACGGCAAAGGAAGGTTCGTGGAATGGAAAATCATGGTAGGGCTTAATGTGGATACGACAGTCAGGTATCAGGGCGAAGTGGCAAATGGTAAAATAACAGGTAACGGCACTTATAACAAGATAGGCAAATGGGTATATACAGGTGGTTTTTTGGAAGGAAGATTTAACGGCAAAGGAAAAGTTGTTTTTGCCAATGGCGAAATACAAGACGGCGAGTGGGAAAACGGCAAATTAAAAAACGGCACTTCTACCGTAAAACTGCATCTGTTTCGTACTACTGTATCCGATGACGTAAGAGGTTACATTGACAAGTACGGCTACGCCGATGTGCTCGGCAACCGTATAGCACCTAAATATGTTGATGCCAGAGAGTTTTCAGAAGGCCTGGCTGCCGTTGCCGTTGATACATATACCGGTGGCGGCAAGGGAAAACAGAGGTATAACAGGCAATGGGGTTTTATAGACAGTATAGGGCTGTATGTAGTAAAACCGCAATATAGCTCTGCCGATAGTTTTAAAGACGGTAAAGCCAAAGTAACACGCAATGGCAGACAATTTTACATAGACAAAATCGGGAAGGAAGTGCAATAATCTTTCGGTAAATAAATATCATGATGAAACAACTCATTTTATGCTTCCTGCTGCTGGCAGGTTTTACAGCGAAGGCGCAACAACTAAGTCCCAATTTCTACAACCAGTTCAAAGCCATTTTAAATACAGATTGGGAAGCTCTGAAAGGTGAAGGATTAGACGAGGATGAAGATAGTTTAGGTCTTACCGTGTATTATAAATCTAACAAAAACCTGGATGGATTTGAGCTTACCGTGATGTATGAAGAAAATAAGGAAGGGAACACTACATCTTTTGACAAATATGTTGATGGTGAAAATAAATCCAATCCCGGAAACGCTCAGCTTTTTGAAAAAATAAAAACGGAATTAAGCAAATTAGAAAATGAGGGATTCAAATTGCAGAAAGGGAAAAACAGTTTTGATATTATATCCGGCCAGCAGGCAGAAGAGGTTTCCTCACGGGTATCATTGTACGAAAATAAAATTAACATCAGGTTTTTTAAATCGTATATTTTAAAAACAGTTTTTTCCAATGGAGATGTATATGAAGGTGATTTTAGGGGAGGAACCGATAAAACGGTTAAAGGAAAATATACCTGGGCGAATGGAAATGTGTATGAAGGTGATTTTGTAGGTGACAAACGAACCGGAAAAGGCAAGTTCATCTGGGCCAACGGAGATGTGTATGAAGGCGATTTTGTAGATGACAAACGAACCGGAAAAGGCAAATTAACCGGGAAAAACGGCGGTGTATATATAGGCGATTTTGTGGACGGCAAGTTCAATGGCAAGGGAAAATTAACACAAAAAGACGGCAAAGTGTATGAAGATGATTTTAAAGATGGTAAATTTTTAGGTAGTGCAAATACAACCAGCAACACCACAACTACAAGTGGTATTGCCATTCCTGCCAATAGTTCTGCTGCCGTTCCCGAACCAATGGAAAGCAAATTCCGTACGGCATTCAACTCGGCAATCGATTCCAAAGGCAGGGGAAAAGCATTGGGCGTTCTTTTTGGCGATGTATATAAAAACGCTTCACTTTCTGATGCACAGAAAAAAAGTTATATGATTCGCAGAGTGGGCGAAGTCTATGCCCTTGATAAGGAAGCCGCATTTAAAGGAATGATGGAAGCAGATTGTTCAACAAAAGAGGTGACGGAAGTTTTAAATTCATTGCCCGCTGACCCAAAAGCGTTCATTCAAAAAAGGGCACTAGAGGTTTCTTCGGATTTTAAAGTGGTTAAGCCAAAATCAACTACAACAAATACAACTACCAACACCACCGCTTCCACGCCTACCATCACCACCACACCCGCCGGCGAAGCAG
>JAMLGT010000029.1 GCA_023957755.1 Chitinophagaceae bacterium | reverse complement strand
CTGAATCATCTCTTTCATTTATGTTTGCATCCCATTTATTAAAAATCGTAATGCACACACCTGAAGTTATCAACGAAGTAATGCATCGCAGAAGAAGCATCTACCCCTACCAGTACGAACCAGGAGCCTCAGTAGATGATGGCATCGTAAGACAAATTCTGGAGAACGCAAACACAGCGCCCAATCACAAGAAAACAATGCCTTGGAGATTTACTGTGTTTAACGGCGATGGCAGAAAAAAGTTTGCCGAGCTGCAGTCATCTCTTTATATCAAACACCACGGCACACAAAACCAGGTGAAAATCAAAAAACTGGAAGATTATCCTCTCATGGCATCACACATCATAGCCATCGGATTGAAACGCCATGCCGATCGCTTGCCTGAAATCGAAGAAGTGCTGGCTGTCGGATGTGCCATCCAAAATATGTTTCTCACAGCTACGGCCTATAATCTTGGGTGCTATCTTTCCACAGGAGGGGTTACCTATATTGATGAAGCTAAGGCATACTTTCACCTTGAACCGGAAGACAAATTGATTGGGTTTTTCTACATCGGTAAAATAAAGGATGCACCTAAAGAAATGCTGCGAACTCCTGTAGATGAAAAGATTACATTCATCAGCTAAGCCTTGTAAGGCAGCTGGCTAGCGCATATTGTTTTCTTCGCAAAACTCCTGCACGATAGAAAGAATATCTTCTCCATACTTTTTCACTTTCACTTTTCCAAAGCCTTTTATTTCGGCCAGTTCATTGTCTGTCGTGGGAAGCCTTGAAGCAATCATGGAAAGTGATGCCTGATTGGCAACCATATACACAGGCAAATTATATTTATTACATATTTCGTTGCGCCAGGCCTTCAACCGTTTTAATAATTCATCATTGGTTCCCCCTGATGCACTCGCTGGATCTTTCGCAGCGGCATATATATTGATCCGCTTTGCAGCCGGTTTGTAATCGAATTTATGTTTCAGAAAATCCTGCAATACAAAATCATTGAAACAGTATTGGATAGAGTGGTACACATCCTGCAGAATACTGAATATCTGCACCAGTGAAGTATTAATCTCTTTGGCCACCTCCTTACTTTCTGTCTCAATCGCAGGAGACAACGTCATCTGCATGGAATCATAAAGCCTCCTGTCGAAGTGGACTGCGGCCTGCGTAATTCTTTTTTGCAGATTGTGGTTACTTTCTATTCTTTCATTACCGGATAGCAACCGTGATATTTCTCCTAAGAATTTATTCCCGACCTCACTGTCGTACTGAATCCTGGCAGCCAGATCATCAGCCCACTGCACCGCATTCCCTGAAAGGGCTGCATGAAATCTGAAAATATTTGAATTAAGTTTTCGCAAAGGATCTGCCAGCCTTTCAAATGAAAAAATATCCGCGAACAATTTTTGCAAAAAGGCAGCCCGTGCGGCTTCAAATCGATCGGGTAGATTGCGGTTTGAAAACCGTTGGTGCATTTCCACCACATGCGCATTGTATGCGATAGCTCTGGGAGGTATCCGGCTTAGCAATACAATACCCTCCAGACTGGTACACCTGCTCAGTGCCACATACACCTGCCCTCCAGCAAATGCTTTGGCCGCATCAATCATTATCTTATCAAAGGTCAGACCCTGGCTCTTGTGAATGGTGGTTGCCCACGCAAGCCTTAACGGAAACTGGGTAAACGCGCCCATGACTTCCTGCTTCAGTTTACCCTCCTTACTATCGAGCTCATAACGGATATTCTCCCACGTCTCACGCTCCACAGTAATTAACTCACCTCCGGCATTCACTTTAATCTCGTCGTCTGACAAGTAATCTATCACCCCTATCTTACCGTTAAAATATCTCCCCATTACATCATTCTTCAAAAACATCACCTGCGCACCCCGCTTGAGCCGAATAGACTTTTCAGCAGGAAAACTATTCTCAGGGAAATCCCCTTCTACAGAAGCTTCATAAGTAAACTCCTCTCCAAAAAGCCGATTGAGTTCCCGCTCATTAATAGCATCTGCCTGTGCATTATGACTGGTAAGAGTAATGTACCCCTCTTCGATATCCGGTCTGAAATCTGCGCTGTACCTGTCATTCAGCATTTCAAAGCTGTCTTCATCCATCATATTATTCCTGATGTTGTTGAGCAACTGAATAAACACGCTGTCAGATTGGCGAAATACGGTAGTCAGTTCTATGAAAACAGGCATTTCTTTCTTCAGGCAAAGTGCGTCAAAGAAAAATGGTGACTGGTAGTAGTCAGAAAGGATATCCCACTCATGCCTTACTGCGACAGGCGGCAACTGATACAGGTCTCCAATAAACAACACCTGAACGCCCCCAAATAATTCTGTATGATTTTTTCTGACAGACTTTAATATTTCATCAATGGCATCTATCACATCGCACCGCACCATACTCACTTCATCTATCACAAGCATATCCATCTTCTGGAGCGTGTCCAGCCTGTTTTTACTATATTTCAGACGTGCCAGCAATTCATCACGCGAAGCAGGATTGGGAAGAAAAGGATGAAACGGTAACTGAAACAAACTATGCAGCGTCACCCCACCTGCATTGATAGCCGCGACGCCCGTAGGTGCTGCTACTACTACATTCTTGCTACTATGACTAATTAAATATTTCAGGAAGGTGGTCTTGCCTGTACCGGCTTTCCCTGTCAGAAAAATATGTTCATTGGTTTCGGTGGCAAAGCGAAAAGCCAGATCAAAGGTTTCATCTCTAATTACGTTAACAGCGGCTGACATCGGTTAAAAATACTGAAGAAAGTGCAAAGAAATTTATTAAGAAACAAAATGTGCTCACTTCACCGAAATATAAATCCGGAAAAGGGTTGAAGCGTTAATCTACTTCAGCCCTCTTCCGGATAGATATCTATTAATACCCCACCAGCACTACCGTGCTATCGTTTTGACACCGGACTCTTCTTCAATGCATCGTTCACCGATCCTGCCAGAAAATCGGACAGCCGTGGATCAGGCAGCAATGCCTTTCCATTCCACTTATAATTTAAGCCTTCCAGGCGCTCTGCTACTGCATGCTCTCTTCCTCCGGAAGAAAGAAACACAGGTACTACAATCACACTACCCGACAAACCGGCCTGCCGAACCAGGGCTCTCAACTGCTCCTTAGCCTGGTCAAAAATCGCCTTATCAGCATCGTCGCGCACTGTTACTGCAAAAACCTGTTTAAAATCAGGCCCCCTGGTTTCCTGAATCTTCTGAATTTTCTGTGACAGCGATTCTAAATTGGCAATCCATTTCTGGTTGTCTTCTTCCCCATTAGGCCCATGCGCCACCAGCACCACAGTCTCCTTAGAAGGATTTGTACTCAGTGCTGCCGCACGATCGCGCAGGATACTTGCCACTATCTGATTGTCATCCAGCGCAGGTGTAACCACTAATTCAGCCTTGATTTTTAATGGCTTCAATTCAGCCGCAGGTGCATTTCCGTGCGACATATTATGCCCACCATGTGTAGAAGCCATTTCATGTGCGCTCTTCATTGCCGACATATCGTGCGATCCGCCTGAGTGATCCATTGAAGGCATTGGAGGGTCGGTCATCTTATCGCGCAAGCCTAGCAAAAACTCCGTTTGACGGATAACCATACTATGACTTGAGATAAAGAGTGGAACCGCAATAATTTTTGTAACCCCTTTGCTTTCCAACTCATCTACTGCCTTCTGAAGCGTGATAGGATCACCCATTCCCCAGGCATAAGAAACTATATATTTTTTTGTAAGCGGTTGTGCCGCCTGAACCACCAGATCATTCCATTGCTGGCTGCCCCCGTGTGCCATAATCATAACCCCCACTTTCTGTGCCTTCACAGTAAATCCGCCGAGGACAAAAACCAAACAGATAAAAAACACTTTCCTGATACTTGCCATAATCTTTTAATACATTTTTTTGCGTTTGAAAATAAATTACGAGGGCAAAAGTGTACCCTGCGGACAGCATCCATTTATGCAATCGGGAAATTCTCGATATTCCGAAAATCGTAAGTCCTTATTAACAAAAATCCGGAGCTAAAATTTCACGTTCAGCCCAAACATGAAATTGGTGCCGGCCATTGGAAAATAAAAATTCTCTACTACCGGTTTGCCACCTGAAATGTAGTTGAAGCTGTAACCATTTGGCTCGTACATGCTATTAAAAACATTGTTGACCTGGCACATCAATTCTGCTTCTTTGAAAATACTTCCTGCGAAAGTGTAACTGGCCCTCGCATGCTGTACAAAGTATGATTTCAGCATCCGGTCTGACTGAGAAGTATTGTCAAGATACTGACTTCCCACATATTTGGAAATCAACCTGACCTCTGCATGTCTGAATGGCCTGATCTGAACAACCCCCGACGCGATGGTATTGGGAGAAAAAGAAATATCTGTATTTGTATATTGTTTCTGTATCTGCCCGCCATTATCATAGTCGTCCACATATTCCGTAAATGACTTAATCCTGTTTGTACTCAGTGTCGCATTGCCGCTTACCTCCAGCCATGTCAATAATTTGACACCTGCCTGAAGTTCAGCTCCGGCTCTGAAACTCTTGTCTGCATTAGTTCTGGTGTAGGCACCTACATCATTGATTTTTCCTGTATTCACCAATTGATCACGATAATCCATATAATAGAAATTCACACCCGCCATCCACTTCTTTTTAGTAATAGAAAAACCCGATTCCCAGTCAAGCAGTCGTTCGGGACGTGGAATCTGACTGGCTCCTGCTTCGAAGTCATCGCGATTCGGTTCTTTGGCAGCCACCGAGAAGGATACATACGCCTGATACCCGTTTTTGAAAAATGAAATACCGGCCTTCGGATTCAGGAATGTATATTTTTTTTGTACATAAATATCAGGATGCCCTTTGTATCCATTGATTTCATAGTCAGCCATCCTCTGCTGCAGATCCAGAAAGGCAGCGAAACCATTTCCGAAGGATTGCATCCATTTTGCATACAGATTAAAATCCTTCTTAAAAGCCGGAGCGTTATAGTATCTGTAATTATCAGGCACTCCCTGCTGAGCCCAGATGATATCGCTGTAGTGGCCTCCGTCATAATAAGTACCTGCTCCCCCAAATGTAAACCTTGTCTTCTCCTTCTCGTACTGCAATGAAAACACAGACCCATAAAAGTAATTATCAAGCCATGCTCTGATGATCATATCCGTTTTCTTAACCACCTGTGACCCATCGTGGTAGTCGGGCAGAAAGTATTTGGAGTACTTCTGTGATCCTTTATAATTCTCATAATACCCTTTACCCCTTGTAAGAAAACCTGCTACACTCCATGAAAGATGGTGATTCATCTTATGATTCCAGAACAACTGATAATGGCTCTGTACATAATTATCATTTTCGTCAGAATAGGGACTACCCGGCTTATCAGTACCCGCAGCGTTATATCTGCGATTGGTCTTTAGCATTTCCTCTGGTACCCCATTCCAGGCCTGATAGGTAATTTCCCTGCCGGTGATGAAGTTGAACCTGAGACTAGTTTTATCACTCAAATAAGCCGCGCTGATAAGCCCTGATTTCAGATTACTCGATGCTCTTTCGATATACCCATCGCTTGAGATTCGCGAAAGACGGGCATCCAGCGTAAAATGTTTCCTGAATAGCCCGCTTCCAGCCCTGATGGTGTTCTTCCAGGTGTTGAATGAACCATAATTATTGTGGAGTTCAAGATATCTTTTTGTGTTCACTTCATTGGTGCTTAGATTGATGGTAGCCCCGAAAGCACCAGCTCCGTTTGAACTTGTCCCCACGCCTCTCTGAATCTGCACAGAGCCTGCCGAAGAACCAATATCAGGCATATCGACAAAGAAGGTACCCTGACTTTCTGCATCATTAAAGGGGATGCCATTCAGGGTTACATTAATTCGGGTAGCATCTGTGCCCCTGATACTCAGATTTGTGTAGCCCACACCATTACCGGCATCAGAATGGGCCACTACTGAGGGGGTTAGCTCCAGTAAGAAAGGTAAATCATATCCCAGGTTATTAGTCTGGATCTGTTTACGGGAAAGGTCTGTCTTTGCAAATGGCATCTTATCATCTGCCCGAATGGCCATTACCTCAATATTATCAAGCATAAGGGTGTCACCCTTTTTTAAAATCAATGTGTCTTTTTGTCCAATTGCTTTGAAACCATTAACCGATAGCAGGAGTAGCAGTAAATATTTTTTCATCTTTCAGGTTTGTTATCCGACCGGAACACACCCGCATAGCAGAAGACGAAAAGATTTTTTTGGAATCCTCCCTTCGCAGGCATTATCCTGATCAGGTCTGCGGGTTTTATCTCAGCAATCTTTAACAGATGCACCCCGGTTTAAAAATTTTCTAATGCAAAAGTAAGTAAAAACGAGTTGTAACTTTTTTGTTCTTCAATCGTTCTACAAAAAAATTATCCAAAGAATGAAATGGACTTTCGCCTTTCTGCTCTCAATATCAGGTTTCACAGCCTCGTCCCAGATGGTAATCAACGACCCAAATGCTACTCTCAGGCAAGTAAAAAGCTTTAATAGTATTATGGTAACCGGAGCGGTGGATGTTTTATTGACACATGGAAACCAAATTGCGGTGGCCGTAAGCGCTCCGGAATCAGTCGGGAATGATGTAATCCTTACCGAGGTAAAAGATAACACCCTTAAAATAAGTGTGAAGTCTTCCCCCTTCAGAATCTCCTCCCGCGGAAAACTGCGCGTATATGTATCCTATACTCAATTGGAGAAAATCAATGCGCTTTCTGCCTGCAACATCAACTTTGCAGATGCGTATAACGGCGACAAGCTTTCCATACAACTTACCGGTGCATGCGATTTAAAAGGAACCTTCAATGCCTCCAAACTTAATGTAAAACTTACAGGGGCATCTGATGCCCAGTTGAGCGGAAAAGCACTTGAGGTTTCTTTGGAAAGTGTAGGCGCGAGCGACTTTAAGGCGTTTGGGTTGACTACTGAGAAACTGGATGCCAGCCTGTCCGGGGCCTCAGATGCCAGAATCACTGTTACCGGAAGTGTGACCGGTAAAATCTCCGGAGCCAGCAACCTCTTTATAAAAGGCAATCCATCACAAAGAGATATCAAAAAATCAGGCGCTTCCTCAGCAAAATTTATTGAGTAAGTACCAGTCGCCAGTTAATTGATTCACACCAGGTGCCGGGCCAAATGCTTCGGCTAAACCCGAACTCATTAACCTTTTTTTATAGCGATAGAGAATACCTTTGTATCTCATCAAGAAAAGGGATTAATGAAGCGAGCTTTACTTTATTTCCTTCCAAAGATTACGCTTCTTCTTGTGCTTACCTGGATGTCTTCTTCCACAGTGCGGGCACAGAAGTTTTCCGCTATTTCCAATGAATCCAAAATTGGGAAGAATGATATTTTTCAGGTTGAATTCAGACTGGAGAATGCTTCAGGTACCATTACCCCCCCTGAATTCAAAGGGTTTGAGGTTATGAATGGACCCATGCAAGAATCTCAGATAACCAGTGTAAATGGCGCCATAACACGGCAGCAGTCTCTTAAATACATCCTGCATCCTGTGAAGCCCGGAAAATTTACAATTCCACCTGCAACCGCCAGCGTGAACGGGAAGGAACTAAAAAGCAATTCCCTGCATATTACAGTTCTTGATGTCAAGAGCGTAGCTCCCACACCACCCCCGCCTCCGGCCTCCTCTCTGGGCTTTGGCATTGTCCCCGGCATCCGGGAAGGCAGTGGTCTGAAAGACTTTATTCTTAGTCCGAATGAGGACCCCGTTGAAAAAATAAAGAAGAATATCTTCATCCGGATGGAATCTGACAAAACCGAATGTTATGAAGGACAACCTGTAGTGGTTTCATTCAAACTTTATACACGATTGCGTTCTGAAACCAATATTACCAGTGCACCTTCATTCAATGGATTTTCAGTAACCGATATGGACGTACCGGGTATCCCCACTGAAGAGAAAGTGAATGGGAAATCGTACAACTGCCATCTGCTCAGAAAGGTGCAGATATTCCCCATGAGGGCCGGCACTTTTGAACTCACCCCCATTGAGTTATCAAATAAAGTAACCTTTATAAAAGACGAAGGAGCAAATTCTGCAGTTACAAATTACCTCCTGCAAATGTTGCAGGATTTTGCAGACGATAATCTGCCGGCTGACCAAACGGTTACACAGACAGCCAACCTGAAAAGCAACGCACTGACCATACACGTAAAACCACTTCCTGCCGAAAGGGTACCACCTGCATTCAAAGGTGCAGTAGGCCACTTCAGTATTGAATCTGCCTTACAAAACGAACACCTCACTACTGATGATGCAGGTAATCTACTGGTAACAATCAGCGGAGAAGGAAATCTTTCACTTATTACCTGCCCGGATATCCGATGGGAAAAGGGCATCGAAGCCTACGATGCAAAAATCAACGAACAAACAGATAAGAACAAAGTACCTATAAGCGGTTACAAGACTTTTAATATTCCTTTTACCATTAATAAAGCAGGCGAGTACCATATACCACCAATTACCTTCAGCTGGTTTGACCCCACTTCAGGAAAATATCAAACTGCATCGACAGAACCCATCTCCTTCAATGTGTCCAGAGGCAAAGGCTTCACTGCTGCTACTCATTTGAAACCAAAGGAAGCGCCAAATCTTTTATCCGACAGTCTTTCAAAAATCGGACTTATCATTCTGGCAATGGGTATCTTATTTTTACTAACACTTGCGGTCATACGAAGAAGAAACAGGCACCATAATTATACAGCAAATAAAACACAGATAAATAGTACCGCACCGGAGGTACCATTTAAAGCAGAGATACCTGCCCACCCTCTGGATAAGATTCCTTATCTGATGGATAGCGCCAGTACAGAAGACTTCTATAAAAGTCTGGAACAATCTTTGAAAGACTATCTTTCGTCTAAGCTAAAGATACCTCCACATGAATATTCAAGGCAGGCTGTGCTGGAAAGGATGGATCAGTGCAATGTGGGAATAGGAAGCACTCAATTATTTGAGTCGCTAATGAATGATCTGGAACTGGGGTTATACGCCAAAAATTTCCATACAGGGCAAAAAGCAGCACTCTACGAAAAAACAGAAGAACTGGTATCTCTTCTAAACAAACAAATTTGCTGACATCATGAACAACAGGCAACTCTTTTTACAACATATCGGGCAGACTTCGGATGCACCACTGCTTCTGGAGATTAAAAAAGCAAAAGGAAATTACCTCTTTGGGCATGATGGCAGAAAATACCTCGACCTAATCGGCGGCATCAGTGTGTGCAACGTGGGACATGGGAACAGAAAAGTGATCAGAGCCGTAAAGCATCAGGCGGAACATTACATGCACGTAATGGTAAATGGCGAACTGGTACTAAGTCCCCAAACGGCTTATGCCAAATTATTGGTGGACAACCTGCCCGACCCCCTTAATTCAGTATTCTTCACTGCATCAGGTACGGAAGCTACAGAAGGAGCCATGAAACTTGCCAAGAGATACACCGGGCGCACAAAAATTGTGGCATTCAAAAAAAGCTATCATGGCAGCACTCAGGGATCGCTCAGCATCATAGGTGACGAGTACTGGAGAAATAGTTTTCGGCCCTTATTGCCTGGCATCGCCCATTTAAGATACAATTCATTTGAAGACCTTGAGCAGATAGATTCTTCCACTGCGTGCGTAATCGCTGAAACAATCCAGGCAGAAGCAGGAGTTGTAGTGCCTGCACCCGAATGGATGATGGCACTACGAAAAAAATGCAGTGATACCGGTGCGCTGCTGGTACTCGACGAGATTCAATGTGGCTTTGGAAGAAACGGCAGCCTGTTTGCCTTCACCCAATATGATGTGGTTCCGGATATCCTGTTATTGGGCAAAGCGCTTGGCGGTGGAATGCCTTTGGGAGCATTTATATCTTCAAAATCAATTATGGACGCTCTAATGACAAGTCCTGTACTCGGGCACATGAACACCTTTGGTGGCCATCCTGTATGCTGTGCTGCGGGTAAAGCCGCAATGGAGTATCTTCTGGAAAAGAATCTTATCGGAGCTATAAAAAGGAAAGAAAGACTCTTTATCAGACTACTGAAAAAGAACAATAGGATAAAGGCAATCCGTTCCAAAGGACTGATGATCGCCCTGGAATTTGAGAATGCAGAACTAGCAAAGAAGCATATCGACTGGCTGATAGCCCACGGAATATTTACAGACTGGTTTTTGTTTGCACCTGAATGTATCCGAATCGTTCCGCCGCTCACCATTACTCACACTGAAATAAGAGAAGCCTGCCGGCTAATTAATGAGGCTACTACAGCTATTACACCGTAAAGAATGCTACCCCCAGCATCACCAGGAATACGAGCACAGTGATTAACCCGCCTATCGAAATGAAGAGTAGAAATTTCAGCAGGGTCTTCCAGAATCCCTGACGATAAAAGAAATACATGGCCAGAAAACTATAGACCACTGTGTACCAGTACACAATTTCTCCAATCCACCTCATCGCTCTCCATCCCGTCCATTTATACAGCCCCAGAAATCCGTAATAAGCCAGTACAATCAGGAATGAAGCCATAAACACATGCAGCAGAAATACTACATGATCCACATAATACCACGGATGCTTCCGACGGATATACAATAGTTTAAGCACCATTGCCAGAAAGGGAAGTGCCAGGAAAAGTGAGGTGGGAATATTATGTTCGAATTTCTCTACCAGCTTCTTTCCATAATCCTCATTTTCCAGCGAGCCTGTATTGCCAAACACTTCTATTCCCCTCTTCATAAACAGGCGGGCCAGCATGCCATCTCTTTTATCGGGGGGTAACAATTTTTGAAGTGAGTCATATTCTTCCACCGTTCTTGCCCTTGTACCGATCGACCGAATCCCCTCATCTCTGACGCTTCCCGCACTTTCAAGTTGGAATACGGAGTCTATCCCTCCCAATACCGACATGATCCTTGATCTATTAAGACTGTCATTTACACCAGCCAGCGAATCCTGAAGGCTCTTTTTAATCGTCTCTGCTGCAATTGCATTAAAACGTGCTTCATTCACTTTCTCATGGCCACGCACAAAAGAAAAATATATGAGAAAGAAAATTGCGGAGGTGAATATGTACATCCTCACGGGATGCAGATATTTGGTTCGCCTACCTGCCATGTATTCCCTGGTAAGAAAACCCGGCCTAAACAAAAGGTATCGGAGTGAACTGAAAAACTTGCCATCAAAATGAAAGAGATCAAAAACAAAATCTACCGCCAGATGCCAGAAACCTTCACGCGGCTCTTTATTTTCCTGGCCACAATTACTGCAATATCTGCCGTTGACTGTAGCACCGCAGTTTAGACAATTATTCTCTTTTCTTAAATGATGGGGCAAGAAAGATATATTTTGGATTCAAAAGTATCTGATTAGAAATCAAGTCCCAAACTGAAATACCAAATCGGTTTGCCTTTGAAAATACCATTCATCGGCCACCCTGCGTCCACCTTTACAAAGTACCCGAGCAACATGCTGCGTGCGCCAAAGCCATACCCTCCAAGGAATGGGCCTACACCAGGCGCCTTCACTAATACCTGGACAGTATTCGGATCTGAAGGATTTGTATATACTACAGTAGGCCTGCCTATCTTATCAAACTGGCCATTCCATGCTGATCCGAGATCAATAAACTGTGTCAGTTGGAAGTTGCGCAGAAAAGCATTATTAATAGGCTTACTGAAAAGAGTGGTAAACACCGGCAATCTAAACTCACTATTAATTACCAATGAATTGTTCCCATTTGCCGCATTCTGGATAAATCCTCTCAGATTCACCGCAAGACTCTGATATGCATACTCTGCATCAGGATCAGGCCTGTTGTTAGGATTGAAATAGCGATATGATACCTGTCCGTTTCCGTCAAATTTGGTATTGCTTGATAGCATCAGCCAGTTATCTATACCACCCAGATAATAAATAAACTTCTGATCGCCCCAGCTAAAATCACCTGCGGCTCTCCCTGCCCAAATAAAGTTTCTGTATATACGGTAATATGCTCTTGCATCAAAACCCATATTAAATGTCAGTTTGCCTGCGGCTCCCGGATCACTGCGCGTACCCATATCCATGCTGAAGTCAGTATAGACTTTGCAGCGTACTCCATCCCATATATTCATTACAGGGTTCAGTGTATTATCATATACATATTCAGCCCGCAACAATCCAAATTTCTTAGGGTCTAAGTCCAACTTCATCGTTACTGTATCCACAGAAAACAAGACGGTTTTATCAGCTCTGTACCCTGCAGTGATACGTACACTCTTTGTTTCGTCAAAAGGATAGGAGATCGACCCCTGATACAGATTAGAATATAATTTTCCGGGATATCCGGAAGATGTACTGCCGGAGACTGTTCTCCTGTAATAGAGCAGTCCCCAATCCACCCGCTTCTTCATATTTGAAAACTGAAGCAACCAGTCGTTATCTTTCAGATTGGTCGACAAGCGTACACCACCGCTAACCCTGATATCCTCCATCAGGTCAGAAATCCCCAGCCTGATCATTCCATTGAACCCATTATTAGATGAAAGGGTTACCGGCCCGGAGCCTCCCTGATAAGGCTCGTACCTTGT
>JAMLGT010000028.1 GCA_023957755.1 Chitinophagaceae bacterium | reverse complement strand
CATTGTCGGCAGTTCGTACCTGAAGGCGGTTGAACAGATAATTGCTGTTCAGTTTGTAGCGGTCCGCTTTCCAGGTGTTGCTATAATGCAATCCACCCTTAAGGCTTTCGGGCAAACCCTGCCCGCTGAAATTTCCACTGCCCATTTCGTCTGCATTCTTTCCGGAGACAGTAGTTACTCCTGTTTCTTCATTGGTCTGTACATTAGCTGCACTAAAGCCATAGTTGCCTGCTATTGTCCAGTCCAGCCCCGTCGCGGAAGTAGTGCCTGCCACTGCGAAGGCAGCCAGTTTTCTCTTCTTCCTGAAAGCATTAATCATCGCTCTGAAATTGTAATACCTATCCAGGCCGCCGGCAGCTACAGTTCCAAAATATCCCTGTTTGGATTCATCTTTCAATTCCAGATTTATAGTCTTTTCTCTTTTACCATCGTCTATTCCTGTAAGTGCGGCCTGATCACTCTTTTTATCAAAAACCTGTACCTTCTGCACAGCATCAGCCCTAAGGTTTTTGGTCACAATGGTAGGGTCGTCACTGAAAAATTCTTCCCCATCTACCAGAATCTTTTTCACTGTCTGCCCCTGGGCAGTTACCGTGCCATCACTTGATACCTGAAGTCCGGGTAATTGCTTAAGGAGGTCTTCTACTGTGGCATTTGGTTTTAGTCTGAAACTATCTGCCATATATTCGGTGGTATCCCCCTTGATTCGTATGATTCTTTGCGATATTATCACTTCTTCCAGTACACTGGCCCTTGGAAGCAGAAATAAGCGTCCCAGATTATTGCTCTGATCCGGGAGAATGATGGTTCGGGTAACAAAATCTGCGTAAGTAGGGCAGGTGATGAGTACCAGATAGTTCCCGGGCGGCACTGATTTTCTAAAATTTCCGGCAGGATCTGTTCTTACAAAGGAAACGAGCGTAGAATCTTCTACCCTGAGGAAAGCCACTACCGCATTTGAAATATTGCTATTATGAATAGAGTCCACAATCGATCCTCTGGCCTCGCTCAGTTGCGCTGACGCAAAACAGGGCCACAGCATCCATGCTATAAAAGCAATTTTCTTCATAATGGTTCTACCCTCAAGCAATCAGACAAATGGAATCACTAACATATAAATGTGTTTTCATGCTTGAAAGCAAAAAAGATTTCCCGTTCGGCTTGTGTTTGAGAAATGATGAGCTAATATATGGAAAACTTTCTTATTGATTCGTTCAATTATATATCTTTTTGTCTTTTATTCTTCGCTTGAGGTTTTGGTAGCAGAAAGGTAAATAGGGGAGCAGGAAGATTTAGTCATCCTACATATTAATAAACAATATGTTTTCATTCGGCAGTTTGTATTATTCCTCCCGGTTGGTGAGACTTTTTCCATCTCAGGCACTAAATCTGTACCTGGGTGCACGAGATTCTGCTGACATTATAGTATTTCTCCCAAAGTATCACGAGTGATTTTACGCGATCTCTCAAAATTGGATAGATATATAAGAATCTCCATACTAAAAAGTAATATTAATTCGTTTCGAATAGCGTGGTGCAAAAACCACGATTCAATTCCTGATACCAAAACCACACACTTATGAAAACCTACTTTACACTCCTATGTTTATGCTTATCCCTGAGTGGCTTTTCTCAGGTAAAACAGTTTAGAAGCAATCTTTATATTGTTGATCCCAAGGGAAATCCGGTGCTGATGGACGGCACCTTGTCATTTTACGACAATCAATACAGCAATGAGGTAAACCAGCAGGACGCCCGAAAGATGTTTAACCCCGGAGAAAACTGGGGAATGTTACGTCACACGCAGACACTTATTGTAGAAAGAAGACAGGACATTACAGGGCCGGATACTGTATTCTTTAAAATGTGGAATATGAGAATCATTACCTACAGGCTGGAATTCAATGCAAAATATTTTGAAGGGTCGGAAGTTGTAGGCAGATTATATGATAAATATCTTGATAAATATACGGATATAAACCTTGAAGGCACTACCCATGTCGATTTTAGTGTCACTGCGGATGCCAACTCCAAAAGAAGCGATCGCTTTACACTGTATTTTGATAAGGAAAAGCCGAAGCCAATGGCGTTTACGGATGCGGTGGCCAGTTTACAGGGAAATATCATCCTGCTGCAGTGGGCCACTATAAATGAAAAGAAGATCAAGTCTTATACCGTTGAGAATTCCACCAATGGATACAGATTTACAGAAACCCCTCTGGTATCAGATGCGGTGAATACACCTGTAGCGGGATATAGACAAATTGTAGCCAATCCCAGCAGCAGAATGAATTATTACAGGATTCGGGCAAATCACCAGGATGGAAGTGTTACTTTCAGTGAAGTATTAAGTGTGGAGGTGCCGACAAGGCAAAGCATCATTTCGATGTATCCTAATCCTGCGCCATCCTCAAATATTCGTTTACGGCTTTCACAGGTTCCTGTCGGGAAGTATAGTATTAATATTTATAACAGCTTTGGAAGGGTAGTACATAGTCAGAAAGAAATGATGAGTAGTGAGTATGGAAATATTATCCTGAACAATCGCCAGTCAATTCCGGATGGATTATACAGGGTAGAGATAACCGGTCCTGACGGTTACCGGAGCACAGAAAGTATTTTGATTCGTAATTAGAAAATAATATATAAAAAAGGTAGGCTGCTCATCAGGGTAGCCTACCTTTTTTATAAAAACACGACAGTAAGAATAAATATTTTTCACTTTATAACGTTTGATATTTATCTTAGCATTTCATTTTCCGAAGGCACTATGAAACGATATAATAAGATTTTGTTTGGAATTACCACAACCCTGTTAATTTTCACTTTAAGCCCAACGATTTCTTTTGCTCAGGGACCTTCTGACGGTGGATGTGATCCGCAAGAGACGTGGGAACAATGTTGTGCCAGGAATCCTGCTGACCCCCTATGCCCCATCGATGGCGGAGTTGTGGCTTTATTGGCTGCCGGGGTAGGCTATGGAATCAAAAGAGCGAGGGGTTCCAGACAGAAGAGCGAGGAGGCTTTAGTAGAATAATTGCTGCCAGTTAGCTGCTCCATTGAGATGAACAGTTCCATTTTCAATTAAATATTTCTTTAGTTCGGATACTTTCTGCTTTTCTTCCAAAAGTGAATAGAAAGGAATCATTGATGTAATTTCCATATCCACGATTTTACGCAATCTTAGTTTTAAACAATTTTTCAATAATTCATTGATTTCTTGAGAAATAGACACCTGGTTATTGATGAATTACATTAATTTAGCGGTCATTGGCTCAAAGGCAATGATTAACCCGTTTTTTCGTTCTACATATATTACTGACATTGATTTTACTAATGTAATTTCGCCGGAAAGTAGTACCCGAAATAAAGGTTAATAGAAATTGATTTAGCCTCATTCACTAATAAATCTTATATCCCGAAGAAAAATTTTACCTGAAAACCTTTTTTGCGGCTAATTAGTCCTGAATCATGAGGCGTATATTTTTATGGCGTTTATGTGTGTACCTCCTGGCTATCGCAGCTGTGCCGGTACTGCTGTCTTCCTGTAGTGCCACACGCAAGACGGTATATTTTAAGAATCTGGAAAAAGATACTACACTGAAGAATCTGGTTTCCAGATCTTATGAGGAAATTATCCGTCCGGGAGATTTCCTGTCAATCACTGTCTCCAGCCTGAGCCCTGAAAACACCTCTTTGTATAATACAGCTCCAAACGCACTCGGCGAGCTCAAAGGGTATCAGGTAAATGAAGCGGGTAATATTGAATTCTTTAAACTGGGCACTATAAAGGTTGACGGACTTTCTACCCAGGCTCTTAAGGACAAGTTGCAAAAAGACCTGGAGCCTTATCTGGCGCAGAACCTGGTAGTGGTTTCTATCTCAAACCGGCATATTACTATGATGGGATCCATCTCACCTAAAGTAATGCCGCTTACACCTAATATGACACTGCTGGATGCGCTCGCCGAATCCGGAGATATAGGTGAAAAAGGCAGGAGTGATAATATTCTTGTAATTCGTGAGAAAGATTCCGGCAGTGAAAGAGAATTTAAAAGGCTAAAACTTTCAGACGAGTCCATTTTTTATTCACCCTATTTCTATTTACAGCCAAATGATATTGTCTATGTGGAGCCCAGGAAACCTACCGCTCAGATTATACAGATTACATCATTTGTAATGTCGACAGTGAGTTTTATCCTGCTGTTATTTTCAAGATTCAGATGATAAACAGGTAAGTAATGAACGCCGAAGAACAATTTTTTAAAGAGAAACCGGAAAGCAATATCTTCAAGCAGGTCTTATACAAATACCTGCCTTTCTGGCCTTTGTTTGCGGTGACGGTATCCATTTCCATGTTTATCTATTACCTGGATCTTCGGTCACAGACTCCCATGTACGTAGCATCTGCCCGAATTTTATTAAAAGACCAGCGGGGAGGTGACACCAAAGCCCTGGACGCGCTGAACATCTTTACAGAACGGAAAATAATGGACAATGAGATTGTAACGCTACGCTCGCTCGATCTCATGCAGGAGGTTGTAAAGGAATTAGATCTTTATGCCACAGTGTATAATAAGGGAAATGTCAGGACAGAGGAATTATATAAGAGTACTGCTCCGGTAAAGTTTATCGCCGTCGACAAGGAAAATATTAACCTGTGGAAGACTTTATTCTTCTCTATGGACTGGAAGAATAACAGGATTGTGATAGATAACCAAAAAGTACCATTCGCCGATACATTGAACATAGATGGTAATAAATATCTGATTGAGGTCAACAATGAATATAATAAGGCGGTGGTAGGGAAAAATTTCTTCGTCACTTTTTCCGGCCCGTCAGGTCCTGCAGGTGCGCTGGTAGGCGGATTGCGAATAGCGGCTTATTCCTACTCATCTACTATCTTAAATGTAACCCTGAACACTCCGGTTCCCCAAAAGGGAAAAGATGTACTCTCGAAACTCTTTGAGATATACAATCGTGAAGCTGTAATCGATAAGAATGAGATCGCGGTCAGGACGATGGATTTTATCGATGAGCGACTGGCATTGGTAACCGAACAACTCGATAGCGTCGAAAAGAAAATATCAGGATATCAGACTGCCACGTCTGTGGTGGATCTTGGGGCACAGGCCACTAACTACTTCAGTAAAGTCAATGAATTTGATAAACAAGCCGCAACCCTCGACCTGCAGTTGGATGCGCTGACAGATATCAAAAAATATGTAGAGTCAGACAGAGGCACTGCAGGATCAGTCCCCTCTATGATGATTGTAAGTGATGCGGCGCTGTCTGGCCTTCTGGGACAATTATACACTGCTCAGGTGAATGTAGAACAACTTAGAAAAGTGACAGGAGAAAAGAATGACGCATTTATTGCAGCAGAAGCAGAAGTTGCGCGCCTGAAAAAGGATGTTCGTGAAAGCATGGAGAATGTCAGAAACAACCTGCTTACAATGCGCAGGGAGGTAAACAGACAAATTTCCCAAAATAATGCGCTGCTTCGCGGTATCCCGGAAAAAGAGAGAGCTTTCCTTGAAATAAGCAGACAACAGTCAGTCAAGAATAATATCTACACCTTCCTGCTTCAGAAGAAGGAAGAGACCGCGATATCTTCAGCATCTACCACCCCTGATCTTCGTGTGATAGACTCTCCATCACATTATGGCCCGGTAAGTCCCATAGCCCGGAATTTTTATCTAACAGGGCTGGTTATAGGATTACTTGCTGCAGCCGCCATTGTGTTGCTTAAGGAAGTTTTTACACGTAAAGTGTTGTTCAGAAATGAAATAGAGGATAAGGTGAAGCTTCCCGTCTTGGGCGAATTAATTCAGGTGCCCGGGAAAGAACATATTGTGATTTCCGACGGCAAAAGAACGGTTATTGCAGAGCAGTTCAGATCTGTCCGAACCAACCTGGCCTTTATGGGGTTGAATGAGAAAAATAATGTTTTGTTGGTGACTTCAAGCATTTCCGGTGAGGGAAAGAGTTTTGTGGCGATAAACCTTGCGATTAGTTTCACGTTGACAGGTAAGAAGGTGGCCTTAATGGAACTGGATCTACGCAAGCCGAAACTCAGCAAAATGCTGGGTGTGTCGAAGCGGCCTGGTACTTCCACTTTCCTTGCAGGGAAAACAGATATTGACAGTATCATTAAGACTACGTCTTTTGAAAACCTGTACCTGATTTCTGCAGGACCGGTGCCCCCTAACCCTACGGAGTTGATTTCTACTGAGGCTTTTGGTGAGCTGGTAAAGGAAATGAAAAAGAGGTTTGATGTGGTAATTATGGATACGGCCCCGGTATCGCCTGTCACAGATGCGCAGCTACTTCAGGAGCATAGTAATATTAATTTGTTTGTAGTGCGCCATGCGGTTACACCAAGAATATTCCTGCCGATGATACAGTCATTGCATCAGCAGAAGAAGTTCAGGCACATGTGTGTGGTGTTTAATGGTGTGAAGCCAAGGGGATTTCGGATTTATGGTTATGGAATGGGAGGGTATGGAAATGGATATGGTTACGGATATGGATATGGGTATGGATATGGTAATGAATATGGAGGAGGTTATTACCTTGAGGAAGGAAAGCGAAAGAGTATTTTTAAGGGATTAAAAAATATATTAAAAGGGCGATAGCCGCGGCGTTTCTTCTTATTCAGCTAAATATTTTCTCAGTATGATTTTTTTTAAATTGAATGTGACTGAGAGCGGCGAAGCCGTGCAAGAATTTGGAATTTGAACTTTTTAATTGAGGTTGCGGCATCTGTTATTGATCATGTTCATCATCCGATTTGTTATATATTGTAACCCTACTTCAAACAAATTCAATCTGTATTTTCCGTGCATTGGTATGCTTTATATACAAAACCCCGGTGGGAAAAAAAGGTAGCCTCCGGGCTGGAAGCAGCCGGATATACGACCTACTGCCCATTGAACAAGTCGGTCAGGCAATGGAGCGACAGGAAGAAGGTGGTGTATGAACCATTGTTCAGAGGGTATGTTTTTATTCATTGTACGCTCAGGCAACTATGGGAGTCACTTATGATTGGGGGTATTCTGGCTCCTGTAAGGTATCTCGGGAAGCCGGCTGTAATCAGGGATGAGGAAATACAGACAATCAAAAAGTTCCTAAAAGATTTTGAGGACGTAAAAGTGGAGGAATTCACGTTAGAAAAATCTGCAAGAGTGCGTATTCGTACCGGTGTGTTAATGGATTATGAAGGCACTGTCGTTGAGGTCTATGGTAACAGAGCGATTGTGAAGATTAACAGTCTGGGGCTGCAACTGAGTGCGCAGTTTAATAAAAAGGATTTGGAGAAGATTTGAATGGAGAATGAAGGTGAAAAGTGGATACCGGCAGCGTATGTGCATTTCCAATATCGTTCTATCCGTGATGTGAAATCTCATTTCAACTTCTACTGTCATTCCGCACTTGATGCGGGATCTCATTACCCTACTCACCGTCATTCCGCACTCCGATGCGGAATCTCAACGTTTTACCCTCTGTCATTCCGTGCTCCGACACGGAATCTCATCAGAATGCCACATGAGATTGCGGGTCGGTGCCCGCAATGACGGCGTTTTTTAAAGTGGGTGTCATTCCGTGCTGCGACACAGAATCTCATCAGAATGCCACATGAGATTGCGGGTCAGCGCCCGCAATGACGGCGGTTTTTAAAGTGGGTGTCATTCCGTGCTGCGACACAGAATCTCATCAGAATGCCACATGAGATTGCGGGTCAGTGCCCGCAATGACGACGGTTTGGTGGTTGGTGAGGACACCAACCACTAATAAAAGACCACCCCGTCTTCCTTCGTCAGCCACCCCTCCAGAGGAGGGGAATAAAAAGGACAGTCATTCCGCACTCCGATGCGGAATCTCATAAGGCTGCTATACGGGATTGCGGGTCGGTGCCCGCAATGACGACGTTTTATATAGTGGTTGTCATTCCGCACTCGATGCGGAATCTCATCAGGATGATACACGGGATTGCGGGTCAATGCCCGCAATGACGACGTTTTTTTAGTGGGTGTCATTCCGTGCTCCGATGCGGAATCTCAACGTTTTACCCTCTGTCATTCCGTGCTCCGACACGGAATCTCATCAGGCTGCTACACGGGATTGCGGATCGGAGTCTCATTGATGGGCAATTTAGTGGTCGGTGAGGACACCAACCACTAAAAATCCGAAATGACCTGGGTAAGACCACCCCGTCTTCCTTCGTCAGCCACCCCTCCAAAGGAGGGGAATAAAAAGGACAGTCATTCCGTGCTTGATACGGAATCTCATAAGAATGTCAAAATCAAGATAAAATATACGTAGCCGGCCACCGTGGAATGGTAGGAAGCGCCATCGTAAGAAAATTACAAAAGGAAGGGTATAAAAATCTTTTATTGCGTACCAGCAAAAGAATTAGACCTCCGAGATCAAAAAGCAGTAGCGTCATTTTTTTGAAAGTGAGAAACCTGACTACGTTTTCCTCGCTGCAGCAAAAGTATATCCTTGCTAACAACACTTATCCGGCCACATTCCTATGATAACCTGGCTATCCAGACTAATGTCATTCACAATGCATACCTGAATGGTGTGAAGAAAACTCTTATTCCTCGGCAGTAGTTGCATTTATCCCAAGATGGCACCACAACCGTTGAAAGAATCATACCTGCTTACCGGTTTGCTCGAACCCACTAACGAAACCGTATGCCATTGCGAAGATTACAGGTATCAAAATTGCGAATCGTACAGAAAGCAGTATGGATGCAACTTTATTTCTGCAATGCCTACGAATCTTTACGACCCGGCGATAATTACGACCTGAATAATTCTCACGTGTTACCGGCATTTACGTAAGTTTTCATGAAGCCAAAATCAATCACGATCCGTCAGTAGTGGTTTGGGGCACCGGAACTCCGCTCAGAGAGTTTCTTCATGCTGATGATCTGGCAGATGCTCTATACTTCCTGATGCAACATTACGATGGAGCAGAGTTTGTCAATGTAGGCACAGGTAAAGATATCAGCATTGGCGACCTTTAAAGGTTAGTGAAGAAAATAACTGGCTATGAAGGCACATTGCAATTTGACACTTCCAAACCGGACGGCACGCCTAGAAAACTTCTGGATGTAAGCAAACTCCATAATCTGGGTTGGAAGCCTTCTAGGTTTTGAAGAAGGAATCAGAAGTGTGTACATCAAAAAATTCATAGAAGATCAAGTAACTTTTGTACTTCTAAAAATGATTAATCAAAACTTCCGGCTACCCGATCCAATAGTATGATGGAGCCTGATGCCGGTTACCTAATTATTACGCAGTGCTATTTCTTATTAAAGACTTTTCAGATACGGGTGGAATTGAAAAAGTATGCCGTATCGCAGGCAAGGTGTTTCATGAATTATCGGAAGAAAAGAATGACGACTTTCTATTGTGTTCGCTGCATGACACTCATACCGTATCCACAGAGCCTTATATTCCCAAACGGATGTTCCGCGCATTTGATGGGAATCGATTCAGATTTGTGTGGCAGGCAGTATTAAAAGGTATCCGAGTAGGGTAGTAGTCATTAGCCATATCAATCTGGCCCTGCCGGCACTTATCATAAAGTCGATTGCTCCACGCACACGAATCATCGTGCTGGCTCATGGTATTGAAGTTTGGGACAAATTGGAAGGTATCAAAAAGAAGCTACTTGAAAAGGCGGACCGGGTAGTAGCCGTGAGTAATTTTACACGCAATAAAAATTGACGCCGATAATCATATCAGGGAGGCGACAGTCATCAACAACTGCATAGATCCGTTTCTGCGCCACCATCTACTGAAAGGAACCTTGTCCGAAGAAAGTTGGTTTTCGTAGTGATGACCTTGTATTGCTCACCGTAAGCCGTACGTTCAGAAAGAAAAGAACAAGAATTATGATAAAGTGCTTGTAGCGCTTCAGAAGGTAAAACAACAGTTGCCCAACCTGCGATATTTGTTTGTCGGAAAGTATGAAGAGCAGGAGAAAAAACGGCTCGATGCACTAACAAGTACGCTTGGGCTTTCCGATGCGGTGCACTTCACGGGATATATTCCCGATTCTGAACTGCCTTCTTATTATAATGCGGCCGATATGTATGTGATGCCCAGTAAGAAAGAAGGTTTTGGAATCACTTTTATTGAGGCTATGTATTACGGATTACCTGTATTAGGGGGTAAGTCAGACGGTAGTGCCGATGCATTGATGAATGGTATGCTGGGTGTTCTTGTGGGCCCCTGAAAGGCAGGAAGAGATCACAACCGGCTGTTAGAATACTCAGCAATCCGATTCATTCAAACCTGACAGGGAATTGCTATGGACCATTTCGGCTATGATGCGTACAAATCTAAATGGAGAAAAAAGAATTATTTCAGGCATGAGGCCGAAATCGAAAATTAAGTTTTAATACTAAAAATGGAATCGAAAGATAACTGGATCTTGTAATAGAACCCAAAACTTCCCTGTTTGATCTCAAACTTAAAGAAGTATGGAAATACCGTGACCTGCTGGTACTTTTGTAAGGCGTGATTTTGTGGCCGCGTCAAGCAGACCATACTGGACCTGTGTGGCATTTTATTCAGGCCGATTTTTACCACACTCATTTTCACTTTGGTTTTTGGAAAGATCGCGGGTATCCCCACGGATGGTATTCCATCACTTTTATTCTATATGAGTGGTATTACTTTGTGGAATTATTTCAGCGCATGCTATCCAGCACCTCCAATACCTTCCTCGCGTAATGGGCATATTCGGTAAAGTTTATTTCCCTCGGTTGATAAGTCCGCTCAGCACTGTAGCCAGCAATCTGGTGAAGTTTGGAATTCAATTTTTTATTGTTATTGGGCTTCATGGTGTATTTTGGAATCACAGAAGGCCATTTTCATTTTGGATATTCCTGGTTACTGATACCTGTTCTTGTAATAATGATGGCGATGATGGGGCTTGGACTGGGGATTATTATTTCGTCGATGACCACTAAGTATCGACCTGAATGTACTGCTCGGATTTGGAGTGCAGTTATTAATGTATGCGACACCTGTGGCCTATCCGATGTCATTTTTAAGGTCAAAGTCTTATGCAGCGTGGTTGTCTTTTTCTCTTGATCATCAGGAAATCTGTAACGAGTTTATCCTGGGCGATTTACGCGATCCTAAGACGGTAGAACTGGTAATTGGGAGCGACTTTGACGAAGTGTATCAACTGGCAGCCGATATGGGAGGGGCCGGATACATCTTTACCGGTCTGCACGATGCAGATGTAATGCACAATTCAGCTATGATCAATCTGAATGTGGCTAAGGAGTCGGCAGTTAAGAAAATAAAGAAGGTATTTTACTCTTCTTCCGCCTGTATGTATCCTGCATATAATCAGGAAGACCCCAATAATCCTAATCTGGAAGAGGATTCCGCTTATCCTGCTAACCCGGATTCAGAATACGGATGGGAAAAACTGTTCAGCGAGAGAATGTTTCTTTCCTTCCATCGCAATTATGGGCTGGATGTAAGGATCGCACGGTTTCACAACATTTTTGGTCCCAACGGTACCTGGACAGGAGGAAAAGAAAAAGCACCGGCCGCCATGTCGCGTAAGGCTGCAGAAACGCCCGATGGGGGTGAGATAGAAGTCTGGGGCGACGGAGAACAAACAAGATCGTTTTTATATATCGATGACTGCCTTAATGCGGTAGAAGCGCTGATGAATTCAAATTTTGCCGGACCGGTGAACATCGGTTCCGAAGAGATGGTATCTATCAATCAGCTTGCGCAGATGGCCATTGACATTTCAGGAAAGAAAATAAAGATCAGGAATCTCTACGGAAAAGAGTTCAGGGAAAAGTACGGATTTGAATGCCCCCTGGGAGTGAGAGGCAGGAACTCAGATAATAAACTCTTTAGAGAAAAAGTAGGTAAAGATGATTACCGTCCCTTGGTTGAAGGTATGCGCTCCACATTTGAATGGATAAATAAGAAGGTGCATAATCAGTAGCTGATCACAAATCGGAAGAATATCCTGTTGGTGTTGCCAAGTGAGATTATTGGCAAAAGAAAGCAAGTCATTCCGTGCTCCGACTCGGAATTTCTTCATCATACTCACAGTCATTCCGTGCTCCGATGCGGAATCTCATCAGGATGATACACGGGATTGCGGGTCAGTGCCCGCAATGACGGCGTTTTTTATAGTGGATGTCATTCCACGCTCCATGCGGGATCTCAACGTTTTACCCTCTGTCATTCCGCACTCCGATGCGGAATCTCATCAGGATGATACAAGGGATTGCGGGTCAGTGCCCGCAATGACGGCGTTTTTTAAAGTGGGTGTCATTCCACGCTCAATGCGGAATCTCAACATTTTACCCTCTGTCATTCCGCACTCCGACACGGAATCTCAACATAATGCAATATGAGATTGCGGGTCAGTGCCCGCAATGACGACGTTTTATATAGTGGTTGTCATTCCGCACTCCGATGCGGAATCTCATCAAGCTACCATAAATGAAACACAAATAAGAATCATTGAGAAAATCAGGCTTTTTTTACTTCCTTACAAACAAAACAAATGAGGTACTCTATTGTGGTGTAACGAGTGACTTAGCAAGGAGAACAGCTGAACATATCACAAAAGTTAACTCCGGTTTTGCTGAAAGGTATAATTGTAACAAGCTGGTCTATTTTGAAGAATTCCCTACGATTACGAAAGCAATTAACAGAGAAAAGCAAATCAAGAATTGGAAAAGAGAATGGAAAAACAGACTGATAAACGAACAAAACCCTAATTGGGATGACCTTTCTTTATCGGTCGGTGTTGATGGCGAATTATTAGAGGCTGTCAGGAGAATGTATGGAGAATAATGAAGAGCGAGGTGTTATTGAGAATTACGTCCACAGTGGCATTGAGAAAGAGGCAAGGCACCCATTACTCTTTGTCATTCCGCACTCCGATGCAGAATCTCAACATTTTACCCTCTGTCATTCCGCACTCCGATGCGGAATCTCAACATAATGCCTTATGAGATTGCGGGTCAGCGCCCGCAATGACGGCGTTTTTTAAAGTGGGTGTCATTCCGCACTCCGACACGGAATCTCATCAGTATGTCACAAGAGATTGCGGGTCGGTGCCCGCAAAGGCGGCAGTTTGGTGGTTGGTGAGGACACCAACCACTAATAAAAGACCACCCCGTCTTCCTTCGTCAGCCACCCCTCCAAAGGAGGGGAATAAAAAGGACAGTCATTCCGCACTTGATGCAGAATCTCAAAAGGATGTATCAGCAGCAACGCTCTTGAAGTATGGCATCAGAAAGAAAAATCATAAACAATTAGAAATCAAAAACAATTGAAAATCAAATTTTCCGTTAACTATAAAACAATAAAAATTAGCAAAAGATGAAAAGAGCAATTGTACTGGGCGGTGGAGGTTTCATAGGAGGTTCATTGGCCCGGAAGCTAAAGAATGAAGGTACTTATGTAAGGGTTTGTGATATTAAGAATCATGAATTTCTTGATCATCAGGAAATCTGTAACGAGTTTATCCTGGGCGATTTACGCGACCCCAAAACGGTGGAACTGGTAATTGGGAGCGATTTCGACGAAGTGTATCAACTGGCAGCCGATATGGGAGGAGCCGGATACATCTTTACAGGTCTGCACGATGCAGATGTCATGCATAACTCAGCTATGATCAATCTCAATGTGGCCAAGGAGTCGGTAAACAAGAAAATCAAGAAAGTATTTTACTCCTCGTCTGCCTGTATGTATCCTGCGTACAACCAGGAGGACCCAAACAACCCTAATCTGGAAGAGGACTCTGCCTATCCCGCAAATCCTGACTCAGAATACGGATGGGAAAAATTGTTCAGTGAAAGAATGTTTTTGTCCTTCCACCGCAATTACGGGCTGGAAGTAAGGATTGCACGGTTCCACAATATTTTTGGACCGAACGGTACATGGACAGGCGGCAAAGAAAAAGCACCGGCCGCCATGTCACGCAAGGCTGCTGAAACACCCGATGGAGGCGAGATAGAGGTCTGGGGCGATGGTGAACAAACCAGATCATTCTTGTATATAGATGATTGCCTGAAGGCAGTGGAAGCATTGATGAACTCAAATTTCCTCGGGCCTGTGAATATAGGGTCTGAAGAAATGGTTAGCATCAATCAGCTTGCGCAGATGGCCATTGACATT
>JAMLGT010000027.1 GCA_023957755.1 Chitinophagaceae bacterium | reverse complement strand
CTGTCATTCCGTGCTGCGACACAGAATCTCATCAGAATGCCACACGGGATTGCGGGTCAGTGCCCGCAATGACGACGGTTTGGTGGTTGGTGAGGACACCAACCACTAATAAAAGACCACCCCGTCTTCCTTCGTCAGCCACCCCTCCAAAGGAGGGGAATAAAAAACACAATCATTCCGCACTTGATGCGGAATCTCAATAAGATCACACCCCAGACCGCAAATTGCAATCTGCACCAACAATGAAAGAGTAATTACTCCCAATAGACAAACAACGCCATCAGAAAAAAAATATCATCCTCTAAGTCATAGTAACAAACCGTAATGCAAAATCAAGATAAAATATACGTAGCCGGCCACCGTGGAATGGTAGGAAGCGCCATCGTAAGAAAATTACAAAAGGAAGGGTATAAAAATCTTTTATTGCGTACCAGCAAAGAATTAGACCTCCGAGATCAAAAAGCAGTAGCGTCATTTTTTGAAAGTGAGAAACCTGACTACGTTTTCCTCGCTGCAGCAAAAGTAGGGGGTATCCTTGCTAACAACACTTATCCGGCCACATTCCTTTATGATAACCTGGCTATCCAGACTAATGTCATTCACAATGCATACCTGAATGGTGTGAAGAAACTCTTATTCCTCGGCAGTAGTTGCATTTATCCCAAGATGGCACCACAACCGTTGAAAGAATCATACCTGCTTACCGGTTTGCTCGAACCCACTAACGAACCGTATGCCATTGCGAAGATTACAGGTATCAAAATGTGCGAATCGTACAGAAAGCAGTATGGATGCAACTTTATTTCTGCAATGCCTACGAATCTTTACGGACCCGGCGATAATTACGACCTGAATAATTCTCACGTGTTACCGGCACTGTTACGTAAGTTTCATGAAGCCAAAATCAATCACGATCCGTCAGTAGTGGTTTGGGGCACCGGAACTCCGCTCAGAGAGTTTCTTCATGCTGATGATCTGGCAGATGCTCTATACTTCCTGATGCAACATTACGATGGAGCAGAGTTTGTCAATGTAGGCACAGGTAAAGATATCAGCATTGGCGACCTTGCACGGTTAGTGAAGAAAATAACTGGCTATGAAGGCACATTGCAATTTGACACTTCCAAGCCGGACGGCACGCCTAGAAAACTTCTGGATGTAAGCAAACTCCATAATCTGGGTTGGAAGCCTTCTATAGGTTTTGAAGAAGGAATCAGAAGTGTGTACATCAAAAAATTCATAGAAGATCAGAAGTAACTTTTTGTACTTCTAAAAATGATTAATCAAAACTTCCGGCTACCCGATCCAATAGTATGATGGAGCCTGATGCCGGTTACCTAATTATTACGCAGTGCTATTTCTTACTTTAAAGACTTTTTCAGATACGGGTGGAATTGAAAAAGTATGCCGTATCGCAGGCAAGGTGTTTCATGAATTATCGGAAGAAAAGAATGACGACTTTCTATTGTGTTCGCTGCATGACACTCATACCGTATCCACAGAGCCTTATATTCCCAAACGGATGTTCCGCGCATTTGATGGGAATCGATTCAGATTTGTGTGGCAGGCAGTATTAAAAGGTATCCGGAGTAGGGTAGTAGTCATTAGCCATATCAATCTGGCCCTGCCGGCACTTATCATAAAGTCGATTGCTCCACGCACACGAATCATCGTGCTGGCTCATGGTATTGAAGTTTGGGACAAATTGGAAGGTATCAAAAAGAAGCTACTTGAAAAGGCGGACCGGGTAGTAGCCGTGAGTAATTTTACACGCAATAAAATTGACGCCGATAATCATATCAGGGAGGCGACAGTCATCAACAACTGCATAGATCCGTTTCTGCGGCCACCATCTACTGAAAGGAACCTTGTCCGAAAGAAAGTTGGTTTTCGTAGTGATGACCTTGTATTGCTCACCGTAAGCCGTATCAGTTCGAAAGAAAAGAACAAGAATTATGATAAAGTGCTTGTAGCGCTTCAGAAGGTAAAACAACAGTTGCCCAACCTGCGATATTTGTTTGTCGGAAAGTATGAAGAGCAGGAGAAAAAACGGCTCGATGCACTAACAAGTACGCTTGGGCTTTCCGATGCGGTGCACTTCACGGGATATATTCCCGATTCTGAACTGCCTTCTTATTATAATGCGGCCGATATGTATGTGATGCCCAGTAAGAAAGAAGGTTTTGGAATCACTTTTATTGAGGCTATGTATTACGGATTACCTGTATTAGGGGGTAAGTCAGACGGTAGTGCCGATGCATTGATGAATGGTATGCTGGGTGTTCTTGTGGACCCTGAAAGGCAGGAAGAGATCACAACCGGCATTGCTAGAATACTCAGCAATCCCGATTCATTCAAACCTGACAGGGAATTGCTCATGGACCATTTCGGCTATGATGCGTACAAATCTAAATGGAGAAAAGAATTATTTCAGGCATGAGGCCGAAATCGAAAATTAAGTTTTAATACTAAAAATGGAATCGAAAGATAACTGGGATCTTGTAATAGAACCCAAAACTTCCCTGTTTGATCTCAAACTTAAAGAAGTATGGAAATACCGTGACCTGCTGGTACTTTTTGTAAGGCGTGATTTTGTGGCCGCGTACAAGCAGACCATACTCGGACCTGTGTGGCATTTTATTCAGCCGATTTTTACCACACTCATTTTCACTTTGGTTTTTGGAAAGATCGCGGGTATCCCCACGGATGGTATTCCATCACTTTTATTCTATATGAGTGGTATTACTTTGTGGAATTATTTCAGCGCATGCCTATCCAGCACCTCCAATACCTTCCTCGCGAATGCGGGCATATTCGGTAAAGTTTATTTCCCTCGGTTGATAAGTCCGCTCAGCACTGTAGCCAGCAATCTGGTGAAGTTTGGAATTCAATTTTTATTGTTATTGGGCTTCATGGTGTATTTTGGAATCACAGAAGGCCATTTTCATTTTGGATATTCCTGGTTACTGATACCTGTTCTTGTAATAATGATGGCGATGATGGGGCTTGGACTGGGGATTATTATTTCGTCGATGACCACTAAGTATCGTGACCTGAATGTACTGCTCGGATTTGGAGTGCAGTTATTAATGTATGCGACACCTGTGGCCTATCCGATGTCATTTTTAAGGTCAAAGTCTTATGCAGCGTGGATTCAGTGGAATCCGCTTTCTCCTATTGTAGAGGCTTTCAGGTATGCCTTGTTCGGACAGGGGACGGTAGATGTTTTTCATCTGGCATATAGTTTTGTATTTATTGTGGTGATACTGTTTATTGGCCTGCTCATGTTCAATAAGGTAGAGAAAACATTTATGGATACAGTTTAGATGAGGGGAATAGAGTGTAGTTGCAGGTTTCTGTTGCCCGTCCTCTGTCATTCTTTGCCTGATGGGGGATCTCAACAATATACCCTCTGTCATTCCGTGCTCCGATGCGGAATCTCATTAGGATGATACAAGGGATTGCGGGTCGGTGCCCGCAATGACGACGTTTTTTTTAGTGGGTGTCATTCCGCACTCCGATGCAGAATCTCAACATTTTACCCCCTGTCATCCCGTGCCTGACACGGGATCTCATCAGGTTGCAACATGAGATTGCAGGTCAAAAAAAGAACGTCATTCCGCACTAGATGCGGAATCTCATAAGGATGATACATGAGATTGCGGGTCAGCGCCCGCAATGGCGGCAGTTTGGTGGTTGGTGAGGACACCAACCACTAATAAAAGACCACCCCGTCTTCCTTCGTCAGCCACCCCTCCAGTGGAGGGGAATAAAAAGCACTGTCATTCCGTGCTTGACACGGAATCTCATAAGAATGTCAAATGAGAATGCAGATCAAGTCCGCAATACCATAGAGAAACGGCGTATCCTTCTAACATTCATGTAATAAACAAAACTGCATTTGTTCTCGCCACTAAACTATATCCTTTTGCTGACTATCGCAGGCCTAATAGCCAAACGAAAACCTTGGAAACGTACTCTCTTCGGCTTCGCTATCACAGGCTACCTGTTATTCAGCAGCCCCGCACTATTTAACGTGTACTCAAGGTGGTATCAGCCACGACCGGTAACGCTACCGGCCAACAGCCACTACAACTTCGGTATTGTAGCCGGCGGATTCGGAAGTGTCGATGCGGAAGGTGACGGATACTTCAACTCCGCAGCCGACAGGTTCCTACAGGCCGTGAGGCTATACAAAACGGGGGTAGTTGACCATATCCTGATCAGTGGCGGCAACTCACGCGATAATGATAAGCAATTCAGAGAAGCGAGTTGGGCCCGGCAACAGATGGTTCAGTTTGGTGTCCCCGACAGTGTCATCTTTGTGGAAGACCGGTCGACGGGTACCAGAGAAAACGCCATCAACTCCAAAAAGATTCTGGATTCACTAAATGCCAAAGGCCCTTTTGTGCTGATTTCTTCTGCCTTTCATATTCCAAGAGCCATGAAGCATTATGAAGATGCCGGTATCGAAGTATTGGCTTACCCCTGCAATTACACTGAAGGCCGTGGGCCGTTTAAGTTTTCAGATCTGATTCCCTCATTTAATACCCTTTTGTCCTGGCCACGCTATGTGAAAGAAGGGGTGGGGAGGTTGGTTTGAGGGGGCGGGTTTCAGGTTACAGGTTCCGAGTTTCGGGTTACAGGTTCCGAGTTTCGGGTTTCAGGTTCCGAGTTTCGGGTTTCGTGTTACGGGTTTCGGGTTTCGTGTTACTGGTTTCAGGTTTGGGGTTACTGATTAAGTAGATTTATGAAAGTTGAATCCTTTACTGATTTGGAGATTTGGCAATTGGCAAGAATTCAATGCGCGGATATTTTCAAACTGATCAGCAAGCCAGATTTCTCAAAAGATTGGGGCCTGGTAAATCAGATAAACCGATCATCCGGTTCTGTAATGGATAATATTGCAGAAGGTTTCGGCCGAACCGGGAACCAGGAATTCATTAACTTCCTCCTTATTTCAAACGGATCAAATGCTGAAGTGCAATCCCAACTTTACCGTGCATTTGACCGCAAGTATATGAATGAAGATGAACTAAATGGTTTGATTGAAAAATCTGAGATAATTCATAGAAAAATTATGGCATTCATAAAATATTTGAAACAAAGCAATATAAAAGGTTACCGCTACAAAAAAGATTAACCGAATCTTCTCAACCTGAAACCTGAAACCCGAAACCTAAAATGCCACGACGGACAGGTCTTCAACCCGAAACCTGAAACCCGAAACTTGAAACCCGAAACCTGAAACTCCAAACCCGAAACTTGAAACCCGAAACAGTCATCAAAGTAGAAAACCTCTCCAAACAATACCGCCTCGGTAACGTCGGACTCGGATCGCTCGGCGCTGACGTCAACCGCTGGTGGCAAACGAAAGTATTAGGCAACGAAGACCCCTACCTGAAAATCGGTGAGGAAAACAACCGCGAAGTCATCGGCAACTCCGAATATGTGTGGGCGTTGCGCGACATCAATTTTGAGGTGCAGCAGGGCGAAGTACTCGGTATCATCGGACGCAATGGCGCCGGCAAATCCACCCTTCTGAAAATCCTCAGCCGCACCACAGGCCCCACCACCGGCAGCATCAAAATCAAAGGACGTGTAGCCAGCCTGCTGGAGGTGGGAACGGGCTTTCACCCGGAGTTGACCGGCCGCGAAAACATCTTCCTCAACGGCGCCATCCTCGGCATGACGAAGGATGAAATCCGCCGCAAGTTTGATGAGATCGTCGCCTTTGCCGGTGTGGAGCGTTATGTAGATACCCCCGTAAAGCGTTACAGCTCCGGTATGTATGTGCGCCTGGCCTTTGCCGTAGCCGCCCACTTGGAGCCGGAGATTCTGATAGTGGATGAAGTGCTTGCCGTCGGCGATGCCGAATTCCAGAAAAAAGCCATCGGCAAAATGAAGGAAGTCAGCGAAGGGCAGGGAAGGACGGTGTTGTTTGTGAGTCATAATATGGATTCAATTCGAAAACTCTGTGACACTTGTATTTTATTAAGGGAAGGCAAACTTGTAATGATCAAAGAAACCAGCATTGTTGTAAATCAATATTTGGGTATTGTAAATTCATTATTGGAGAGAGATATTGAATACACAGGCAAAAAGCCGCAAATAGTCAAGATTGCACTTGATGAAGAATTATTAAAAGAATCAATCTTAAGAATTATGATTAATTATAAATCACCCTATGAAGTAAAATCGATTCATCCAGGATTTGTACTTTTTAATTCTTTAGGGAATCCAATTTTTGGAAGTAATACAAGATTTCATGGGAAAAAACAAATTGAAAAAGAACAAAGTGATAAATCTGAAGGATTGATAGAATTAATTGTACCCGATTTGAATCTTCATTCAGGTTATTACAGAATTGATTTTTGGTTAGGAGATGAATTCTATGATTTTGACTATTTGGAAAATGCTTTTTCTTTTGAATTCCATTCAAATAATCCCTATACATCAAAACCAGATCCCTTGCTAATGGGAGCAATTGACAAGCGTTGCGAATGGATTATAAAATAATAATTTAGAACTGATGGATGCTTTATATTATCATAGTGAAACTGTTCATAATTATAGTGCACCTAATGAAATTTTACCTGTTATATTGGAATTAATAAAACCTTTTTCTGTGTTGGATGTGGGATGTGGAATAGGTACTTGGCTAAAGATAGCAAGGGACCTAGGTGTCAAAGAAGTATTAGGTATTGATGGAAGTTATGTTGACAAAAGTCTCTTAAAAATACCTCTGGAAAATTTTATTGAAAAGGACTTAAGAAATCCATTTGATTTAAATAAAAAGTTTGATCTGGTTATTTGTTTAGAGGTGGCTGAACATTTACCAATAGAATCAGCAGAAATATTTATAAACTCATTATGTATCCATAGTGATACTATTCTCTTTTCCGCTGCAATTCCTGAGCAAGGAGGCCAAAATCATTTAAATGAACAGTGGCCTTCTTATTGGAGTGCAATATTTGAAAAGAATGGCTTTAGAGGTTTTGATGTCTTGCGTCCTGTTTTTTGGGATAATAATAATGTACAATTCTGGTACAAACAAAATATGATTCTTTTTTCCAAGAATACAATTCCATACCTTCATTCAGCAACTATTCCGGTTCAATCTTATGTTCATCCCTACTTATATCAAAATAAACTAAAGGAAATAAAAGAATTAAAAGCATTGGTAAAAAAAATGAGTGAGAAAAACATAAGTGTGGGGGAATCCTTTATTCAGTTTTTAAAAGCACTAAAACAGAATTTCCGGAAAGACTAATCCATAATTATAAATATTCTTATCATAATAAATGATTCCAGTTACAAAAACATTTCTTCCGCCAATTGAAGATTATATTACCCAACTTAAGAGAGCCTGGGATAATGGGTGGGTAACGAATAGAGGCGAGTTAGTCAAAGAATTAGAAATAAAGTTGCGAGAGTATCTTGAAGTAAAGAATATCATTCTAACTGCAAATGGTACTATACCAATGCAAATAGCCTTGAAAACTCTAGGAATAACAGGTGAAGTGATAACCACTCCCTTTAGTTATGTCGCAACCACAGCAGTAATCGTATGGGAGCAATGTGCACCAGTCTTTGTCGACATAGATCCTATATATCTAACTATTGATGAAACCAAGATAGAAGAAGCAATTACTCCTAGAACTCAGGCAATTCTAGCTACACATGTTTATGGTAATCCATGTAATATAGATGCAATAGAAACCATTGCGAAAAAGCACAACCTGAGGGTGATATATGATGCTGCCCACTGTTTCGGTGTCACCTACAAAGGGAAATCTATTTTTGAATATGGTGATGTGAGTACATGTAGTTTTCATGCAACAAAAATATTTCATACGGGAGAAGGTGGTGCAATATTCTGCAATGATGATTCATTGTTTCACCAATTATATTTTCATCACAATTTTGGACATAAGAACTTTGAGGAATTCTTTGGTTTGGGTATTAATGCAAAGATGTCTGAGCTGCAGGCAGCAATGGGACTTTCCATTATCCCTTATATTGAGAAAATCAAAATAGATAGAAGAATTGTCAGTGAATACTACCTGGGCGCATTGAAGAATAGTTATTCAGGATTTTTGAAAATCAGAGATAATGCAGAATGGAATTATAGTTATTTTCCTTTAGTATTGGAGTCAGAACATCAATTGTTGCATATCCAGGAAGTAATGAATAAAAATAGCATCTTTCCAAGGAGATATTTTTACCCATCATTAAATAGTCTTCCATATCTGACTTATTCTAAAATGCCTTATGCTGAGGATATTTCCAAAAGGGTTATTTGTTTACCCTTATACCATGATATGAAAAATGAAGATTTAGAGAAAATTTGCAATATTCTGATTGATGAGTTTTAGTTATTCATTTTTGATTTTTTCAGGTTATAATTTTCGTGCAGTTATTGCCTTTCTCAGATTTGCTTCATCAAATTCAATAAAGTGTTATATAATTGCCCGGGATCAAAATGACCCTGTGTACAACACAATTTATAGTAATTTGGTTCTAATCAGAAGGAAAGATGAAACTCTCAATCTTGAACTATTTGAGGAGATTAAAGGACTGTTGCCAATTGGATCCTTGGAAAAAACAATTGTGTTACCAAGTACTGAAGCGTTGAACAGATTTCTAATTGGAAATTCAAGCGAATTACAAAAGATTGGGTTCATTGTTCCTTTAGTCTCTAAATCATTATACGAAATGATTTCTGATAAAGAAACGTTTAAGAATATTTGTAAAAATTATGACATTAATGTACCTACAGATCTATCAGAGAATCTGAATAAATTTCCCTTTGTAGCAAAGCCACGGCATTATTCAATCAATAATGAAATCTTAAAACCACCATATTTGATTCACGATCAAGATGAATATGATCGGTTCCTTCAGACAGAGAATCCTGAAAATTATTTTTATCAGGAATTTATCGAGGGTTCTTCTCATTACTTACTATTCTATTTTTCAAAATCAGGGTCTATAGAATCTTTTGGACAGGAAAATTTGATTCAACAGAGTGGTGGAAGATCTATTATTGCTGCAAAATATTCTGATGTTTATTTGCATCCTGTCGCAGAGAAGTTCAAGAAGTTATTTCAGGAATTATCGTTTACTGGTTTAGTGATGGTTGAGTTAAGAAAGAATGAAGATGTTTTTTTTATGATAGAAGCAAACCCACGCCTTTGGGGACCTTCACAATTTTTTCTTGATTCCGGAAGTGAGATATTTCATAAGTTTTGTAGAGATCTTGGAATAAATGTTTATTCGAATAAGAAATTAAATTTCCACAAACTTTATTTTTGGAATGGGGGCACTATCTCAACAGGTATTGTATTTCATGGCGATGGAAAATTTCAGTTCCTGAATTATTATCCTTCATTTCTAAAGTCAGATATTTATTTAAGAAATGATTCTTTAGATTATTATTTTAAAGAAATTAAAAGTGAATAGGATAGATAAAGAAGAAATTCTCCGGTTGTATTATCATAATAGTAAACATGGGCACTATCAGAGGCTGCCTGATTTTATTTTAAATGAATTAGGGGTTGTGGATAAACCTTCACTAAACAGGTATGAATTAGAAAGGTTCAAATTTATTTCCAAGTTTATTGACTTTAAAGGGAGAAAAGTTTTGGATATCGGTGGCAATCAGGGGTACTTTTTGTTTAGGGCAATTGAGAATGGTGCCGAAAGGTCAACGCTTATTGAAGGAAATGCAGAACATGCAAGGCTTGTTAGTCTTATTTCATCATATTTTAATTTACCTATTCTGGTAATAAACGAATATTTTTCATTTAAAGACTCAAATATAAAATCTGACATTACATTTTTGTTGAATGTATTGCATCATGTTGGGGATGACTATGGATTATCGGCAACAGTTGAGAATGCAAGAAATCAAATACTGAATTCTTTGAACAACATGGCCAATAATACAAACCATCTTGCTTTTCAACTTGGTTATTGCTGGAAAGGCAACCGAAATCTTCCTTTATTTGAAAGAGGAACAAAAGCAGAGATGATTGATTTTATTGAAAAAGGAACAAGAGGAATCTGGCATATTGAGGCTATTGGTATTGCAGAGAAGGATGCCAAATTTGTAAAATACCAATTGCCAAATGTTGATAATTTGGATAGAAGGGATGATTGGGGCGAGTTTCTAAATCGCCCAATTTTTATACTTAAGAGGATATAAAGGCCAGGCAGAGATCAAATGACTTCTTATTTAAAAAAATGGATTAGGAATAGGGCAAAGAAATTGTTGCAGAAGGATAGCAATTTAGATCTAAATTCTTTTGAAGCGTATTTTAGAAACGTCAAGATTGATTCCAGCAATTTCAAAAAGAGGATATTGTTGCCAGATGAAGCGAATGAGATTTTGTATAATTCTTTGAAAGGGGCAGATCCGTTAATGGTCTCAAGGTTTGGTAATGGAGAGTTGTTGTTTCTAATGAATTTTCTTAACAAAAACTTGTTGGGAGAAAAGGAATGGCACCCATATGTAAAGTACCGTGCATTTAGAATGAATGCAATATGGCCACACACCTCTGAAGCAATTGATCAATTTGTAAATACTTATTTAGAGGCAATTCCTTCAATTGATATCTTAGGCGTTTGGTTTAATAGAGGGGAAGATTTTTTTAGTAATTATATTATCCCGAATGTAAATTTGGTTCCATTGTATAGTCTGGAATCATACTTTTTTGATGACCCATGGACAAAAGCATTAAAAGGGAAAAAAGTACTTGTTATTCATCCTTATTCAGTTTCAATAGAATCTCAGTTTAAGAAGAAGGATAAGTTATTTAGATGCGACATGGTTCTTCCAGACTTTGAATTGTTGACCTACAAACCTGTCAATGTTTATACTGATGATATTAGTCAATTTCCATCCTGGCTTGATGCACTTAATAAAATGAAAAATGAAATTGAAAAGATTTCTTTTGATGTAGCAATGATTGCTGCAGGACCATTTGGTTTGCCTCTTTCTTATCACGTTAAGAAAATTGGCAGGCAGGCATTGCATATTGGTGGTGCCTTGCAACTCTATTTTGGCATAAAGGGTAAACGTTGGGAAAGTAGAGAGCAGTCAGTACATTTTAATGAACATTGGGTCTATCCATCAGATTTGGAAACTCCAAATGATGAAATCAAATTGAAAGTTGATAATGGTGACTACTGGAAGTAGAAATATGGATGTATCGGTTATTATCTGTTGCCATAACAGTGCTGCCTTGTTACCAGAAACTCTTCGTCACCTTTCTTTACAGAAGGTCAATAAAAATTTAAATTGGGAAATAATTATTGTAAATAATAATTCAAATGATGAAACTACAATAGTTGCTTGTACAATAATGAAAGAACTGGGATTATCAGAAAAATTGATAATTGTAGATGAACCACAGCCTGGACAAATCCATGCAAGAAGAAAGGGAGTGATGGCAGCTAAAGGTGAATATCTTATTTTTTGTGATGATGACAATTGGTTATATGAAGACTATGTTCAGACGTCATTTAGGCTTCTTAATGAAACCCCTGATGCAGGTGCAATTGGTGGAAGAACTTTTGCAGCAGCAACAGTTGAACTTCCAGAATGGTGGGAGGATTATGCTGCTGGTTATGCTGTCGGAAAACAAAATACCGAACCAGGAGATGTTTCGGATAGAAAATATATTTGGGGAGCAGGGATGATTACCAGGAAGAGTATTATTGAGAAAGTCTGGTCTGTTGATTATCCATTCTTTTTAAGTGGAAGGAAAGGAACTCAGTTATCTTCAGGTGATGACTCAGAGATCTGTATTCGTTTGCTTTTGATGGGATTTAAATTGTATTATAATGAGGATTTGAAGCTTACTCATTTTATGGAAGCAAAACGATTAACAGATAATTATAGAGATAAACTGTTTGCAAGTTTTGAGGAATCCTCTAAGTTGTTATCAAACTATTATTTAGTATTGGACAACTCAAAAATTGACCATTGTAGAATGTCATTACACCTAAAAATACTAAACTCATTGGTCATTGGTTTTAAATATTTGCAACATCTATTTTCAAGGAGAAAGAGGCAACAAAATCTAATAAGATTAAATGCTCTCTGGAATACCACTATATTTCCTCTTCCAGAAATACAGAAGCAGATGCTGCGGTTTAGAAATAAATTTATTAATCATTTTGCCAGCGCACCAGACCATCCCTCAAACGCTTGAAGGTTTGCAGTCCTGGCTTGTAGCGTGGCAAACCTTCAAGTGTTTTAGCGCCTGGCTAAAACCCTCAAGGTTTTGCTATCACACAAAGCTATCGCACAAACGCTTGAGGGTTTTGCCTTGAAACGCTTGATGGTTTTCCCACCTGCATGAACAAATACATCCCACTTTTACCTGACACGGTCTATCACCTGTACAATCATGCCAACGGCAGCGAAAAGGTATTTCGTGAGCACTACAACTACAGGTTCTTTCTGGAAAAATTGAAGTTGCATTTGTTGCCGGTGATGGATGTGTATGCCTATTCGCTCATCCCGAATCATTTTCACCTGGTGGTGAAGACAAAGGAGGAGGCAGCCATCGTCCATGAATTCAAAAACAAGAAAGGTGTAATCTATGATTCAAAGGTTCATGACCTTTCAGATTTTATCATGCACCGCGTGGGCAATTTGCTGAACAGCTACACAAAGTCATATAATATGGTATATAGGCGTATGGGCAGTCTGTTTATGGCAAATACCAAACGGACTATCGCCGAAAGGCTGGAAGACATTCTGACTTTCATTTTTTACGCCCACAAAAATGCAGTCCACCACGGTCTGACCGGGAAAATCGGAGAATGGAAATATGACAGCTATCCGGACCTTACCAGTTGCGACCCCACCTTTTTAAAGCGGGATGAAGTACATGCAATCTTCGGCTCAAGAGAACAAATGATTTATGAACATTCCAAACTTATCATAGAACCCAAATGAGCGAAGGAAAACCTTGAAGGTTTGCGCGGTGGGCTCGTAGCCGGGCAAACCTTCAAGTGTTTTGAGCCTAAGCTAAAACCTTCAAGTGTTTTGAGCCTAAGCTAAAACCCTCAAGGTTTTGCCAACGCACGTGGCTATCGCTCAAACGCTTGAGGGTTTTGCTAATTTTTATTAAATTTGAATGATGGAGTCTATTAATATAGAAATATTAAACCCGAAAGCGATGCAACTCATCAAGGGGATGCAGGAACTCAAACTTATCAAAATAAAAAAACAGGATAGGGTATCAGACTTACAAACCTTTTTAAAAAAGACAAGGAAGAATGCCCTTTCATCTCCAGACCTGGATAAAATAACTGCCATAGTTGAAGAAGTAAGGACAGAGCGATATGGCCATAAGTAAACCGTCCAGAATTATAATAGACACGAATCTTTGGATTAGTTTTATTATCTCAAACAGACTTGTAGCGCTTGATTCATTATTGGTTGATAATGATGTCAGGCTTTTATTTAGCCCGGAACTTTGGGCAGAGATTATTCAGACTTCATCAAAACCTGGATTAAAAAAATACTTTAAAGGGGATACCTTAAAGGAAATGCTTTTTGTTTTTGAACCATTTATGGAATTGGTGGACGTGAGAACAGAAATTACGGTATGCAGGGACCCAAAGGATAATTTTCTTCTCGCTCTGGCAAAGGACGGCAAAGCGGATTATTTGCTGACCGGAGATAAAGATTTACTTTCTCTCAGGCAGATTGGGAAGACAAGGATTTTAACGATATCGGAGTTTCTGAAACTAAGCTAAAAACCACATGGTCTCCCAGCGCACACGCCCGGCAAAACCTTGAAGGTTTGCAGCCCTAAACCTTGAAGGTTTGCGCGTTAGGCTCGTAGCTTGGCAAACCTTCAAGTGTTTTTGAAGGTAGCAAATCTTCAAGGTTTTAGTTTAGCCAGCGCAAAAAACCTCATGGTTTCCCAGCTCACACATCCAGACAAAACACATGAGGTTTAGCTAACGCACCAGCACCATGCTCCCCCGCATCACTATCATCACCCCATCCTTTAACCAGGGAAAATTTTTGGAACAGACCATCCTGTCTGTCTTGAATCAGAATTATCCTAACCTGGAATACATCATTATTGATGGAGGCAGCACGGATGAATCGGTGGAGATCATTAAGAAATATGAGGATAAACTGTCTTATTGGATAAGCGAACCCGACAATGGGCAGGCGCATGCCATCAATAAAAGCCTGGCGCATGCTACAGGCGATGTATTCAACTGGCTGAACAGTGATGACTATCTGGAACCAGGAGCATTGAATGAAATTGGAAACTATTTTTCTGAGCATCCGGAATCATTGGTGTATTGTGGTTATACCCACTGTTTTTTTGATGTGGACAAAGTAACCAGCCACGAATACAGGATGGGAGTGAAAGAAACCGTAACTGATACAATCCTGAATGTGGAGATGAGTCAGCCGGCGACATATTACAATATGAAGGCTATAAAAGAGATTGGCGGAGTGAATGAAAGTCTGAGATATGTGTTTGATGATGAGCTTTGGTTCAGGTATTTATGCCGGTATGGAATTTCGGGCATCGGTTTTTCAGAAAAGCGATTTGCCAATTTCAGGTTGCATGGCAGTTCAAAGTCAGTGGGTGAGGGGTTTGATGGGTTTAATAAAGAGATACAGGCGATTTATATTAATATGGCACGGAATGCTAATGCCCCGGATTGGCTGATTGATAAAATGATGGAGAATGATTTTGCCCATACCTATCGGCAACTGGGTGAATGGGATTTGAAGTATCTGAATCGGGATAAATTTCTGGCATCGTTTGCGGTGAAATATATCAACAGCCTTTATCTGAGTGGAAAGAACAAAGAAGCACGACAAGCGATGAAGATGACAATAGAAAACGGGTATTTTAAATGGAATCGTATGCTGACAAGTCTGAGGATTAAGTTGGCATTGGGTGTTTAATTGATAGCAAGTGCAGCCAGCCCCAGTCGGACCGCTAAGCCCGGCTTTGTGCGAAGGCAAGCGGTCTGACTGGTAAGGGCAGGCTGTCTGATTTCCACTCGCACAGTCATCAGGTCGTTTGCTATGTTTCAGACTTTGCTTAATGAGCCGATGCCTTGCCAATAGTTGAACCGCTAAGCCCGGCTTTGTGCGAAGGCAAGCGGTCTGACTGGTAAGGGCAGGCTGTCTGATTTCCACTCGCACAGTCATCAGGTCATTTGCTATGCTTCAGCCTTTGCTTAATGACCCGATGCCTTGCCGGTAGTTGGACCGCTAAGCCCGGCTTCGTGCGAAAGCAAGCGGTCTGACTGGTAAGTACACGACCCGATACCTTGCCATCGCCGGATTTTCAATATGCCAAACACATACCATCTCAAAGCCACCCTCACCGAAAAAGTCAATACCCGCTTCCGGATATGGACCAGGGCATATCATATCATTCACAAAAACCGGGAGGTCAAAAAGTTTCCAATCATCATCAACAACTTTAACCGGCTGGAGTGGCTGCAGCAACAAATAGAATGGCTGTTATCTGTGGGGCAGAAAAACATCCATGTGATAGACAATGCCTCCACCTATCCGCCGCTCCTGAAATATTATCAGAAAATACCCGCCACCGTCTATCTGCTGGATCGCAACAAGGGACATGAGGCATTGTGGCGCACGCATATTTTTCAGCGGCTGGGAAAATATTATTACGTCTATACCGATCCTGATGTATTGCCAACGGAAGATACACCGCCTGATTTTATGAATTACTTTCTGGATGTGCTGAGCCGTTATCCCCAAATGGACAAGGTGGGTTTCGGTTTAAAGATTGATGATATCCCGGATTATTATCCCAAGAAGAAGGAAGTCATTGCCTGGGAAAGCGGATTGCTGACAAAGCCACTTGCCCCCGGATTATACCATTCTAAGATAGATACCACCTTTGCACTTTACCGTCCGGGCATTGCCTTTCAAAGATGGAAGACGACAATTCGTTGTGGTGAACCTTATGTGCTTAGGCATAAGCCGTGGTATGAGGATGTAAATAATTTGACGGATGAATCAGCATATTACTTAAATAGTGCAAGAGAGTCCAGCTCCTGGTATCAGACGGTGTTGGGGAAGGATCAGAGGTACATAAAATAGAGACATGAATTAGGAAGTAAAACAAAGAATAATTGAAAAAGTATTTTTGCTCATTCGCGGACAAAAGGTTGCATAAATCCTTAAAAAGAATCGGAAAACAGGCAAGAGATATGGAATTTTTCGATAGGATTTATTTAATGAATGAATCTGACCTGCACAGGAAATTTAAAAAACAAATGGCATCCTTTCTGAAGCCAGGTACTTTTTACCTCTGTGCATGGAAACCTCAGGTGATTCTTCAGGTTTTCAATAAAATGCAGGAAGGTGATATTTTACTCTATGCAGATTCCGGTTGTCATCTGAATAAGAAAGGTACTAAAAGGCTTAGTGAATATTTTAAGATTGTACAAGATTCTGAAACTGGAATCCTTGCGACAGTTTTTGGAGAAGGAATGCCCGAAAAGCACTGGACAAAAGGAGATACGTTTGACTTCTTTCATTGCCGTGATAATCCACAAATAACTGACACACCACAGATACAGGCAACTACTTTATTAATTAAAAAATCAGCAACCACTATCGCATTTTTAAAACAATGGTTAAATGTTTTTGAAGTTGATCCGGATCAGGCTAACAGGGGATTATTTAAGAGAGAAAATTTGCCAGGATTTCAGGATCACCGAAGTGATCAGAGTTTCTTTTCGATTTTAGGCAAGCTACATCAAATAGATCTTGTTTCTGCAGATGAAGTTCAGGGTAGCGCACAATGGGAAACTAAGATGATAGATTTTCCAATATGGGCAATGCGTGACAAAGAACTCGATAATAGTTTCTGGGCTAACCCGAGTTTTAGAAGAGCTATTGCAAAAGCCAAAAGGATTATCATGAATCGATTGAATTAGTCTAATCGTTGTCTTCTGTTTATTTGAATAAAGTCATAAAATGAAAGAGATAATGAGGGTAGGTCATAATCGCTGTTTCCTTAAGACTAAATCTAATTAAAATGAAACCAGCTAATAGAAAGGTCATTCGCCTTTGGTACACCGACTTTTGGAGCAATTTCGACAAGGAAAATAATTTCTTTACTCAGATATTGCGTAAAGACTTCGATGTGATGATTACAGATAACCAGCCAGATATCCTGATATATTCCTGGGAGGGCAGAGACTTCTTAAATTTCGATTGTATCCGGATTTATTATACACCGGAGAACTGGCTGATGCCGAAATATAAGGAGTGTGATTTTTCTTTATCATTTGAATATTGGGATGATCCACGCAATTTAAGAGTCCCAAACTATTTGCTATATGGTATTCATCCTTCACAATTAGATAAAAGCAAGGTGGATATTGACAGGATTATTGAAAGCCATACGAAGTTTTGTTCAATGGTTGTCAGTAATCCTAATACACCAGAGCGAAACGAATTCTTTCGTAAACTGAGCAAATACAAGACAGTAGATTCCGGAGGGAAACATCTCAACAATGTAGGGGGAAGAGTTGCTGATAAATATGCTTTTATTTCGCAGTATAAATTCAACCTTTGTTTTGAAAATGCACAGCACCCCGGTTATACTTCAGAGAAACTGGTAGAAGCCATGAAGTGTATGACACTTCCATTATATTGGGGCAATCCACTAATACATTTTGAGTTTAACACCCAAAGCTTTTTTAATCATGCAGATTATCTCAATGATGAAGATATGATTGAAGATATTATCAGGCACGATCAGGATCCTGATTTGTACTACCAGAAATTCATCAGACCCTGGTTTGAGGATGATATTCCCAATCAATTTTTTGACAACCAGAGAATAAGAAAGTTTCTTAATAATATCATTGCCAATAAGGATAATTACACTCCCATTGCACGAAATAAATTCAAAAGATACTTCTATTATCCTGTCGGGTATCAGGTTAATATGTTACTTCCAAAGATCAGGAAACTGATAAAATGACTATTTACACGATCATCGTCACCTACAACGGTACTCAATGGATTGAAAAATGCCTTGATTCATTAAGGCAGAGTACTCTTCAGTCGCACATCATTGTAATTGATAATGCATCCACAGATGATACCTTATCAATAATCCGGCAGAAATATCCGGAGGTGGAATTGATTGAATCTGATAAAAACCTGGGGTTCGGAAAGGCAAATAATATCGGGTTAAGGAAAGCATTAAATGATAACGCAGATTTTGTGTTGCTGCTGAATCAGGATACGCGAATTGAAAGGGAAATGATGGAAAAACTGATTGATGTTTCAAAATCAAATCCCGGATATGGAATTTTGAGTCCGTATCATTTCAGCTATGAAGGAGACAAAACAGAGAGATATTTTGAAGAATGGGTTTTGCGGCACTACACCCCTGACTTAGACACAGATAAGGAGAGTGGTACATTAAAGGTTGTTTATACGACTTCCTTTGTACATGCAGCCTGCTGGCTGATGCCAATAGAAACAATAAAGAAAGTGGGTGGATTTGATCCATTGTTTTTTCATTATGGAGAAGACAATGATTTTATTCAACGAATGAGAATTTATCAGATGAAGGTGGGAATTGTGCCGGATGCCAAACTGTTTCATCAGGGTACAAACTGGGGATTGGCTGACCCGGGAGATAAGCGCTGGTTTCAAATAAATCAATCGCTGTTATTATTCAAGACTCCAGAAGCCTCGGGGCCCGGTTCACTTTTGCTTTTTCTGAGACAGGTTGTAAAAGTACATCTGTCAGGAAATAGAGTTATCGCAAGTGCCTATCGTCGCAACCTCATAAGGCTGTTTCGTATGATAAAATCCCGCAGAGAACAGCGAAAATCTTTTGCATATCTCAATTGAAGGAAATGATCTCCATCATCATTCCCCATTTCAACCGGCTCTCTTTACTCAGGGAAGCTATTGATTCTGTAAAGGGGCAGACCTACACAGACTGGGAAATTGTGATTGTTGATGACAAGTCGGAAGATGATGTGTATAATGAATTG
>JAMLGT010000026.1 GCA_023957755.1 Chitinophagaceae bacterium | reverse complement strand
TTGTTGACAACAATGATTTTATCAATGATGCGATCTTCATTTTCTTCACGTCCCAATAAGAACCCGCAGCACTCGTCCGGAAATGTGTGGACAGCATCTTCAATAATCTTTTGTGTAGCATCCTGTGTGAGATATAACATGACTGTTTAAATTATTTGGTTAATGACTTCACTGTATTTGTCCGCATTGTCGGGCAACACCGTTACAATAATTCCTTTCTCTATTTCATTGGCAATCTGCAGAGCGCCACTGATGTTGGCTGCAGAAGAGGGACTGATCAACAATCCGCTTTCCTGGTAAAACTGTTTTAAAACATCATACGCTTCCACTGTGCTTACTTCAATATTTCTGTCTGCGACTTTGGGATCATAAATTTTAGGTACAATGGCAGTTGCCAGATGTTTCCAGCCTTCCAGTCCGTGCAGCGCCAGATCGGGTTGTAATGAAATGACCTGAATGCCGTGATTGAATTCTTTTAATCTTCTCGACGTACCAATGAATGTGCCTGTTGTTCCAAGTCCGGCTGTGAAATGCGTGATATCCGGAAGTTCGGAAATGATTTCTTCGGCAGTGCCATGATAATGCGCTCTCCAATTGTTCTCATTGGTATATTGACTTGCATAAAAATATTTTTCAGGATATTTTAAAGCCAGATCACGAGCTGTCTCCTGTGCTTCATCCGTACCTCCGAAAGGAGAAGTGTAAATAACTTTGGCTCCCAGCGAAGTCAAAATTTCTTTTCGTTCCTTGCTGGCATTTTCCGGCAGCAGAAGGGTTACGCTTATTCCCAAAGCCTTGCCGATGGTGGCATACGCAATTCCCGTATTGCCGCTGGTAGCATCTAAAAGTATTTTTTTTTCATCAAGTTCTCCTTCAAGAATTGCCTGCTTAATGATGTTGAATGCTGCTCGTGCTTTCACACTTCCCGATGGCTGCAACCATTCTGCCTTTGCAAATATTTTCACATCGGGATTGTTGTGGAGATTCAGCACAGGCAATAAGGGTGTATTCCCTATCCGGGCTTCCACTGCTCTGAGTTTTCTCTTCAGAGGATTTCTTGTTCTCAATAATGTCGGCATACTGTATTTGTTTGATGTTTTGAAAGGTTGCAAGAGGTAAACAAAAAAGGCTTTGCGATTGCCGCAAAGCCTTTTTCAGAATTTATTTTCGAAAAGATCACCTACGGCAACATCGGGTTACGGGCATACAACAACACATCATCTTTTCGCTGATGTTGATTTTATTGATATTTTTTATTTCTCTGTTCATTTTCGTTTTTGTGAGGTTGTTTCAAAAAAAAATCCACCGGTTGTGTACCGGTGGATTCTATCTGTTTAATATTTTCCTTGCTTATCCGATACAACGATGCCTGCGCATTGCCTTACAGCAACACATCATCATGGATGCCATTACTGATTGGTTGTATCTGATAATTGTATTGTTCATTTTTTTCTTTTCAAAACCCTGTTGTGGGTTAATTGCAGTGCAAGAGTAAAACATTTTTTTGAAATTCCGCACAGGCAGAATAATTTTTTTTGTGGGGTGATATTAATTTTTTTTGTTGGAGAACGGAGAAAAACAGCCTAAATAGTTTTGTACTATCACGTTGAGAAATGTTGATAGGAAATAAATATGAACCCCAGCCCTACTAAAAAGTCATAAAATATTTTTCTATTAACGCTTATTTCCCATGGGAGTATAAATTATCTTAAGATATTCGCCTTTAATTTTTTTCTTCTTAGGTCTTGATGATGCTTCCTTCATTGTTAGGTCTTTTTCTTTTATTAATCCTTTTTTGAGTAACTCCTGTTTAATTAATATAGTCTCTAATTTTTTCCTTTCAACAAATTCCTTTGCAAGTAATTTCTTTTTGATAAGTTCATTCATCAATTTCTTATTTCCCTTAGTTATACTGTAAAGGCAACTATTCAATTTTTCCCTATTTCTAGCATTCTTAATTTCCTTTAGGAATTTGTCCCTAATATTATACCTCTTCAAAATGTTAACAGCAACCATATTTGGACTTGATTTGCTACTTGAAAGCCCTGGTTTTTGAGGGCTGTCTTTTAATGGTGTAGTTTTCGTCTTGGTTATTAAACTGTCTTCTGTGGTAATCTGTTTATTGAATTTCTTTATTTCCATTAGTTGAATATTTCGTTCTATATTTTTGTGGTGATTATTCAAGTGCATAAGAAACTCATTGGTGGTAAATTCTTTTTTCAAACTACAGAATGGTAGGTATTCGTTGGCTTGGGTACCATAATTCCTTTTTGCTTTTGCCAGATTATTGGGGTTATTTTAATTGAGTGGAGAAAGTTGCTTTCTTGTATTAGTTAGTCTTTCTATGGGTGCTTCACAATATTTTCCCTGTAAATAGGATAGCTTCTTTTATTTAATTTCTTTTGAATTCTCATTGGTTAATGTAAAATTTTGATTTAAAGGGTTCAGTCTGCATTTAATTTAAATTCAGGTAGATCTACGTATTTAGATAAGATTGAAAAGTACCAATAATATTCAAATACTGCTTCATTAAAATTGTATACTATTGCCTTTTCCCCAGTACTAGCGTAAGCTAATATGCCAGAATAAAACCAGCAGTCTCGAAGTTTTGCCAGAGTTTCGATTAATAGATCCTCCTCTGCAGAAATGATTGGAATTGAAAAAATTTCATCAATTTTTTCTTTTACAATTATCCGTTCATGTTTAAAGTTGGAAATTTCTGTTAATTCTCCACTTGAGAATGGGGTCCAATAATTGTTTTTTGTGTATTTCACCCTGTAATTGAAGTTCATTTTTGTGTTGCCAATCCTTTCTATTTTACTAAAGTCTTTAATCGTTAAGCCGTTGAAGTGATCTTGTAAATTCTTTATGTTATACTTATGAATAAAATAAGCTATTGAGTTTTGCATCTTTGTTACGATGGTATCAAGTCTTGGTTGAATAAGTTTTCTTACTATTCTAGACCTTCTTTTGTTTGGAATATATACAAGTACCCAGAAAAAGAACGTGCTGATAATTACACCTTGACTAAGATTGGAAAAAAGATCGTTAATTCTCTGTACTCTGTTATTATTAATATGATTAGGAACTAAAGGAAGTATCCTAAGGTCAATTTGAGCAATTAATACCATTGAAATAATGTTTAGAATTATGAGGATATAGCGGCTTAGTTTTTCTGTTTTCATTTATTAATATTTGATTGTGTTAAAGGATTCTATTGGGTAATTCGTTCTATGTCAGCATAGCGTTGCCGCCATTTATTTAAACTGGCTTTGATTACACCATATTTTCTGGTGATTGTTTCTTCTGTTTCGCCACCATCAAATTCCTTGAGAAAAGTAGCAATTGGGGGATGGCTGAATTGACTTTTTTATGTTTTATGACTTTAAAGTGAAGACTACTGTCTACTTTTAAATCCTGCCATTTTTGAAGGTCCCTACAACAGCTCTTTAAGATTTTCGTCTATCTAATTTTTGTTTTTCTTTTACTCTTTTGAAAATACTCAAAAGTAGCCCCAGCGCCACAATTACATCCACGACATTCCAGAGCAACCTGCCCAATGGAATCTTAAAGATTGGCTGAAACAACAATGCAAGGGATGCATAGATTATCATCTCTGTTTGGCTTCCTCTTTCGTTTGCCTTATAGGCAAGAATTGCAAAGCAAACCAACGCTATAAAACGCACAAGTTGATAAAATCCATAGGGCATATCTGCCAGACATAATAACAACAGGATGGATAATCCAATCTTCATTATCTTGATTCCAATGCTATCCATGAGGTATCATTTTTTGTATTTAAACTTTAGACAAATTAGCGATAAATCAGGTATTGAAATCTGATCCCTGCTGCCGGGAGTTATGGTGCATATCTTTATCTCACCGCATAGGCCAGACGGACAATAATAAACGGCTGCTGATTTATTACAGTTCTGTAGTGAGTGCCTGTTTGTGTCTCTGCTGATTTTGAGATATCACATGAAGCTATGAACACCTCAGCATCATTGGTCTCTACCGGGTATATTCAAGTCTTCAGTGATGGTCCCGCGATTCTGCGGGGAGTAGGTTGTGCCGGACCTTTAGGTTTTCAATTGGTGTGTTGGGGGGGCTAAAAGAAGGACTCTATTCTTTAAGTTAACGTGAAAATCTAATGCCAATTATATTTTGAAGTAGGATGGAGAAAGATGTATGACGGTATGTAAGTGTTAATGTGAGACAGGAGTTGATAGTATCGTTTCAATTCAACGAGGGCCCATGAACTTATCGCCATTAAAATGTATCAAGTGTTCAGGAGAATCTACTATCCATACTTCGGTCTCCCAGGCAATATTTGTTGTATGTTTTCTAAACTCTGCAAAGTCTGGAAATGCAGAGACATAAATCTTTCCTGATTTACAATTATTAAGCATTTCTTCAAGTTCGACAAACCTTTTTGGGGAAACCGGCCCGTGAGATGTTACTGCTTCAATTAGGTAAAGCCAATTTTTTTCCCTGAGATATAAAATTACATCAGGTAATTTGCGGTGTTCTGTTATTTGTATGCCCAGCTTCATTAGAGCTACTTTATCCAGGTATAAGTCTTTATCAGCAGTATCTCCCAGATAAAGTACTTCACTTCCTTTTGCAAATCTTGATGCAAAGTCATGGACGACGGCTGCCTGCACTTCATTATGTTTCCCTGCGGAGAGCTCAACAGTAGTGTGTTCATTTAGTTTTACTGGAATAAGCGTTTGTTTTCGTGCTTTCTTATATTTCTTAGAAAGGTCTCCGACCTTTGACTTGAATTTTGCAGCCTTCTCTTTCCAGGCATTGGTGCCGAAAGCATGAATCGCTTTAAGAGCTTCTTCGTTTATGGCATAATGTGCACGAGGGCTGTTAACTGGTAGATTTGGGTTGTCTGGATTATAATCGGTAATCCTTGCCTGAACAAATTGATGTAATACATGCCAGCGGAATATTTCTCTTGTATTTGGGGCATATTCTTTATTGTAAATCTGTCGACAAAAGGCCATTATGCCTTTTGAAATCGTTTGGCTGGTTCTTGTCGCCTTGCTCCACCTACCACGTGGCTTCATGGTACAAAGCGCTAACAGAGTGTATGCTGAAATTTCGTTTTGTTGTGCAGTGGGTAACCCCAACTCTTTAAGAATTTGTTGTGCCTCGTCAATCTTACTCATAAGCGAATATATGCTCTATATCAAAAAAGTTGTTTACAAGGTCATCAATTGTAGTTTGAGAAAAATCACTTTGAAGCATTAATTGAGTGCCTAATTGTTTTATGTCTTCCAGAGGAGGTAATGGCATTTCTCTTAGCTCAGTCGCACTTACGTTGATATTGCCATTGAATGTTCTGAAGTAGGTATCAAATAGTTTACTGTTTAATAATGCAGATAGGCCGAAAATTTCGCTCCTGTCCAGATATCCGTTTGGCCTGTAGATATAATTCAGGTGGTTCTCGACTCCTATATACTCCGCTTGTGAAGAGTCTGCAAAGTAGGGTGTTGCCACCAATCTGCTCTTGTCGTCCTTTGCACTGAATCGACGGAGAAAAATGTAGTTTTTGTTATGGAGAAGCAGAGGTTCGGTTTCAGTGCACATTTCAATGTATTGCGGTTTGTTCTTTTTCGAAACCGGCCATTCAAATTGCATTTTCGAAGTATTGATAAGCTGATATAATGGCAATAAGTAAACAGCTCCGTCAGTGTATTGTTCGTGTAAATACCGTGCTGCACGGAATGAGACTACAGGTCCTGTCGAAATCTGGATTTCGTATTGGTGTAAACTACCAGACCATGACTTGAATAGCTTAATTACCTTGTCTTCTGTTTCATTAGTCGGAAGGTGAATTATTTTTTCTTTAGAATTGAAATCTATCAGCTCCGATGCATTGTAAATCTTGCCGGTATGGATATTTATATCACTTATCCCACTCGAGTGTGTAACTATAATGGGGTAATTTTGAGAGTGAGATTGTTTCTTCTTTCCTTTTAATATTAAAGTTTCCTGCAAGACCTCGTCCCTGTCGAATGTGTCGGTTCTTGAACCAAATAAATGAATTTGCTCAATTTCCATTTCCTGGAAAAAGGCTTCACGAAAGGCTCTGAAATAATTGCCGGAAGCAAAGCTTCTGGGTGTAATAAATACAAGGTCGCCATTCACCTTCAAGAGTTTGGTCGCCACCATCATGAAGAGGGAATAGATATTCGGCTGCCCCCATACGATTGATTTTGCAACGATAGCTCTTTTGTCTTCCTTTGAAATTTTAAAGTAAGGTGGATTTGAAATTACGATATCATAGATAGCGTGTTTAGGCTCAGAAAATAGGGTTGCTGAGTGTTCAAAGCAATCCTTATTTTCAAGAATAAAATCGTTTGTATCGAGATGGCTTTTGAATTTGACCTTATTTTTTTTCAGCCACCTCCCCAAGTAGTCCAGTACAGTATGCGTGTAAGGTAATATATCAATGTCAGTTTCATAAGCAACGAGTTCAATTTCCCTAAGACTGTCATTTTGTTGCACCAGGGTTTCGATAAGCGAACTCGAAAGAATAGCTGTACCACATCCCGGGTCGAGAATTTTCAGTTTGGCTTTAGTTTGCTTTACAAGAGTTGACATGTAGTGTGCAATCCCCGTAGGTGTAAAAAATTGCCCATTGTCTTTCTTATGTTGCGATGTTACTGATTGAGAATATATCTGTCCGACCCTGTCTGCGAAGTGGCTCGGTAATTCATCCTTGAGAGGTCTTATATCAAATGGCTCGGGCATACCAACAAATTTAGTAAATGTCAGGCTCCCTTTGTTACTTTTCAGAAAAGTTATACCAAATGGGTGTGAGAAGGTACTCTTTCCCCTACGTGGCTTCAACTTATTCAAATAAAATACAGTTTTGTAGGATATCGAAGTACAAAAGTAGGAGTGTGAAAAATTTTAATCAGACAATCCCCCTAACCATAATTCGGGAGCAGCACCGATCATCGGGTGTGGTGCGTTTTCTCAATAGCTTCGCGTCTGTTTTTTACTTGCAGAATTTTGTAAATATTGTTGATGTGGGTCTTTACTGTAGGTAGGGAGATAAATAACCTTTGCGCAATCTCCTTGTTGCTCAGTCCTTCATTTATCAATCCCAATACTTCCAGCTCTCTAGCGGAGAGTAGTTTTTGAAAGTCCGACTGTGGTCTGCTTTCATTGCTTTGCCGGTATTCTGATTGAATTTGTTCGCGTTGTCTTTGTAACTCAAGTGCCAGCCAGTAGCGAATGGCAAAGAAGGCAAGTAGCAACAGGAGTACGGGGATGACGGGATATTGCTGCCAAAACCACAGGAAGGTGGTCCCATAGAATGAAAACCCTATAGAGCAGCATGCCAGAAAAATGCCGGAAGCTATCAGCACCCCCTGCTTTTGTTTTGCGGTCATAAGTTGTTAATGGCTGGACTTAAAGGTAGTATCAAATAATAATTTACTCAACAAGACTATGCCGATAACCCATGAAAGAATAGAGCTGGTGTAGTGCTTCAGGATCAGAAAGGAAACCTCATTGTCATTGAAAGAAAAAGCAAATGGAATCAGGAAAAACAGTATCGTCATGGCGATGAGTTGTTTCCTTTCGGCCTTTATTTTGTAGAGCAGTAAAAGAAATAATGCGATTGCCTGTACCACCCATACTACATAACTGTAGGAGGTGTCCATCAACATTCGTGAACTGTCTGATGAAAAAATGAATGTCAGTGGCAGGAATGCTACAAAGAAAGCAAGGCCTGTCAGAAGGCGGGATGCAGGGATTTTTGTGTTCATTTCATTTTTGTTTTAGATGAAGCGATACACAAAATTATTTTGAGGATAGCAGTGTGTCCAAATTTGGCAGGGTGGAAAAAGGGTGGAGTGGGGGGAGGAAACCGGGTACATCCTCTATTTAGATGGCTGGAGGGCGGTTCGCACCTTCATTTTAGCAGGGAGGCAGTTTAAGTGCGCTTCGCTCTTGTTCACGGCTTAGATTTTTTATAGTAATTGTCCGTCTTAGTGGGGCTAAAGCCTCCCGGGCTTTCAATTTATTACCCTACCCTTCAGGGTAGTGCTATGAAAGTTTTATACAGCAGGGGCTTTAGCCTCATTTTATATAGTGTAACCGAACAATGAGGGTTATTTTAAATTCTTCGGGTGAGTGAAGACCTATTTTCTCAGATAAATATTTCCATAGGTAGTTCGCAGCATAATCCTCGTGCCGCCACCATTGAGCGTGCCCGAGAATTGAGAGCTGCCTGATAAGGACGGAGTAGAAGCGGTCAGTAACATTTCTGTGGCACGACGGGCCAATGCCCTGGCTGCATTATTGAGGGAATCTGTTTTCCCTAATTTGATTCCATATCCCGTAATCTCGCCATTTTCCACTACAATTTTGTCGGCAATAATCGTATGTTCCTGGTTTGAATTGGCAGTTAATGTCTTTGATTTGAGGGGCAGGCTCTGGTCGGCATAGATAGTTCCATTGAGTGATAACATTTCTAAGGTGGCATTTGCTTTTTCCGGAATCTTAAGATCGATCACCCCATTGACCGAGTAAGCAGTAATTGGTTGCTTAATGGCATTGTCTGCCAGGATTTCAATATTGCCCGATAAGGTTTTAATACCCACTGGGCCCGAAGCGTTGATAATACGGCAGTTTTCAAATTGTGAAGATATTTCTATTTCACTTTTCAGGTTTTGCACTATTATAGGTGTGCTATCGCTCTGGCTAAAGTAGCGTGCTCTGTTGTTGTAGATGGTAAGACTTACCGTGTTTGGTAATTTTATCGTGTAATAGTTTTCCTGTGCCCGGCCTATAGCAGAGACTGTCGCGTCTGTTCCACTTTCAGAAATATTCAGGCCCATTCCTGTATTGTCAAACCCGTTGTTATTCAGGGGGCTGAGGCCTTTGGCTCTGGCATCTTCCTTTTTTTCTGTTAATTCTTTCTGGCTATTGTCTGATACAGGATTGTGGGTGCGGATAATAACCTCCCTGCCGTCATACCCCTCAATAAATACATGAGGTATGTTGGCAAGTAATAGTTTGCCACTGGTCTTTTCCAGTTTGTATTCTTTCTGCGCATATAGCGAAGGGTAGGTTACAGTGAGCAGCAGGGCTGCAAATAGGATTTTTTTCATAATAATAAATTAATTGTTTCTGGTTAATAAGGCATAGTTCGCTTCATCTTTCACGATGCCAATAGTGAAGGGATTGGATGCTATTTCCCGGAGGTGTTGTGTGACTAAGGGATGCGGGTCTGTATTCACCAGGTTGATCAGGCCTAGCTGAATGGCAGGGTCTGTTTGGGTAATAAGGGCTGCCGATAGACGATTACGGATAAGGGTGTCATTTATATTTCTTCCGAGTATGGTTAGTGCGGCCATCCGCACAATGGGACTTTCGTCAGTTTCAAATGTGTTACAGAGGAGCATCTTCACGTTCTCATGGAGGGCTGACATACTGCCGGCCATTTGAATGGCTTCAATTTTTTCTGCTGTGGAAGTGGAGTACTTAAGTACTTTTCGGATATCATGGTAAATATCAGGTTTTGCTGCAGCTACAGGTTGCCGTAGAGCTTTGCGTGCGTGTTTTCTTTCAGTAATCGGGGGCGCCACCGCCATAGCTTTTTCCATTTCTAAATCAGGTGTGGCGGCTTTGCTTTGCAGATGCTGGGATGCTATTGGATCCGGAGGGAGCACCGTTTCGGTCTGTTGAGATGAGGTGAGGTATAGCGATATGGCCAGAATCACTGTAGTTGCGGCTGCGATACCTGCAAGGATAAGCTTTCCTGACCTTGCAGATTGCCGGAGATGCATTGCTTCTAAAACCTTTGGAAGCCCGTTTAATTCAGGAAGCGGATTTTCAAAGTCGCCTCTGTGGGTATCAATAAATTCTTTCAGAAAATCATTTTTCATGGTATGATTTGTCTTTAAGTGATGCTAAAATCTTTTTCTTCGCACGATGGTATTGGCTTCGTACTGTGGAGTGGCTGACCCCGAGCATAGCTGCAATTTCTTCCTGCGGGATGTTATCGAGCAGATACATGGAGACAATCGTGCGAAACCCGTCCGGTAGTGCCTGTATGGCTGCTTTTACATCTTCCACCCTGCTCTGTTCCATTATTTCTTTTTCGGTGTCGGGGTTTTCATCAGGAGTGTCTAGCATGTCCTCATTATTTGTCAGCACTATTTTCCTGCTCCTCAGATACGAGATGGCTTTGTTGAGTGCAATACGCTTTATCCATCCGCCAAAATTGTCAGGCTCCCTTAGTCTGTCTATTTGTTCAAATGCTACACAGAATGCCTCCTGTACGATATCTTCCGTTTCTGCATAATTATTAGTGATCCTCCATACTGAGTTAAACACCCCTCTGGCATAATTTCGATAGAGCAGCGAAAACGTTTCTTCTCTTTCAGCTGTGTGGGTCTTCGATGCTTTCAGGGCGTTTATTTTAATTACGAGGTCCAATAATCTGTTATTTTTCAACCACTAATTTCCTCAAAACACCTGACAAGGTAATTTTCCTTCTCAACGTGTCTCTGATAGTAAGTCGCAGAAAGGTTGCGTTTGTTGCATAATCGGGAGAAAGTTTTTCAAATCTGTCTGGCATAACCTGAATTATTTTCCAGAAAAGAAAGAAAGTGGTATGGTGGCGGTTCAATATTATAATTTTTGATCTTTTGAAAAAATTAAATGGGTACGGAGACATCAGGCTCGGTTTTATTCTTTTAATCATTATATCCCTACCTTTGCTGTGGCTATGAAAAAATACTTACTTACTATATTTTTTATTGCGGTGCTGGGCTTCATCACTTCAGATGTAGCCGCACAATGTTCTATCTGTACCAAGACGGCCATGCAATTGGGAGCCCGGCCTGCTCAGGGTCTTAATGCCGGTATATTGTATCTGGTAGCGATACCCTATATCGCCATTGTAGTGATTGGCTACAAGTGGTGGAAGAGCCAGAAGGGCCAGGAAGGGTAACAGTGCGGAAACAGTGCTCTTTTATACATCAGCCATCGCCATTCAAATAATTGCCTCCAATCCATATAGAGATTATTGTAATTTCATTACATGAAATACCTTGTTATCTCTGCTATTTTTTCAATAGCATTTTTATTTTGCAGAGGCCAGCAAACGATCGATACTCAGGATATCCATGCTGCTTCAAAGATTATCAGTATGGATTTTACTACGTCGGAGGCAGATTCTATGCTGGGCACACTGCAGAGCCGTGCACGTGTGTATCATAAAATGCACCAGTATAATTTGGCTAATGCTACGCCGCTTACATTAACTTTTAGTCCCCTGCTTCCGGATATGAAACAGGACAATAGGCAAAGAGATGTAAAGTTCCATTTGCCAACGACACAAATGCCTGCAAACAGGAGTGAACTGGCCTTTTATTCTATTCCGCAACTTGCTTCTCTGATCAAGAGCAGAAAGATATCTTCGGTAGCCCTGACAAAGTTTTTTATAAACAGATTGAAGAAATTCGGAGACACCCTTCATTGTGTGATTTCCATTACTGAGGATATTGCAATGAAGGAAGCTGCAGAAGCAGATAAGGAAATTGCTGCAGGAAAGTACAGAGGACTGTTGCATGGTATCCCTTATGGACTTAAAGATTTGTTTGCCGTAAAAGGTACTAAAACCACATGGGGTGCAGCGCCTTATAAAGATCAGATTCTGGATGCTGACAGTTATGTATATACGAAATTGCGGGAAGCAGGCGCAGTATTAGTGGCCAAGCTGAGTACCGGTGCTTTGGCTATGGGCGATTACTGGTATGGTGGCCGTACACGAAATCCGTGGAATCTGCAGACAGGTAGTAGTGGCTCCTCTGCAGGGCCTGCCTCTGCTACGGTAGCCGGCCTGGTGCCTTTTGCTATTGGTACAGAAACCTACGGATCTATTATATCTCCATCGGTGGTATGTGGCGCTACCGGACTTCGCCCTACTTTTGGTGCTATCAGCCGTTCAGGGGCAATGACACTTAGCTGGTCTCTCGACAAAGCCGGCCCTCTATGCAGAAGTGCAGAAGATGCGGCAGTGGTGTTTTACTATCTGCATGGTACCGACGGACTGGATGCTTCGGCCATACAGATGCCGTTTAACTATAAGGAGCAGATAGATTTATCCAAGCTGAGGATTGGGTATGCTGTGAACTATTTTCCGAAAAAGGATACAACGGGAAATGAATATAAAGTGCTGGAAGTATTGCGTAGCAAAGGTGCGCACCTGATACCTATGAACTTTCCTGACTCGGGGATATATAATATTGATATGATAGGGTTGGTTATAGGCTCTGAGGCTTCGGCGGCGTTTGATGCGTTTACCCGCACCGGACTCGACGACCTGATGACCAATCAGGGCAAAGGAGAATGGCCAAATTATTTCCGTGCATCCCGATTTATACCTGCCGCTGAGTATGTAAATGTGAACCGACATCGGTATATCCTGATGCAAAAAGTGAATGCGGTGCTCAGGGATTATGATGTAATTATTTGCCCGTCGTGGGGCGGTAACCAACTTGCCATAACCAACCTGACCGGGCATCCTGCGGTGGCATTGCCAAATGGGTTTAATAAAGCAGGCATGCCTACAAGTATCACGTTTGTGGGTAACCTGTATGATGAAGCCACCCTGCTTGCCGTTGCCAAAGCATATCAGGATGCTACGGAGTGGAATAAAAAACACCCGGAGATGTTTATGTCCGAAAAGTAGGAGGCGATGAACTATTTCTTACGCTTAAGTATAGGCTGAAATATTATCCGCCTTCAGTGAATTCAGAATTCGGGTTATAATGCCTTGTGCGTTGATTTCCCTCCCCTGGAGGAGTCCGGGGCTTTTCAAGGATGAATATTGTCTTGCTTTCGGCAAGATTTTGTTTTGGGATATGGAAGGGCACAGATGCAATTTCGCACACACCTAATGCTGCATTTCGACAGGTAGAGAAAGAGATTAGAAAATAGAAGTTTAGTGAAATAGAGGTATGTTATTTTTTTTATCTGAATAAAAGGTTTAAATTCATTTCAGGGTTACCTGCTTTACTGACGTTTTATTTAACTATTTAAAATTTGTCAATTATGAAACAGAAAACTTTCTTTCTTTCTTTCTTTCTTTCCTGGCTTTTTCTTCATTTGCAGTTGTAAAGCCTGATACGGATATAAGTATGAAAACTGTTTTATTAATGGGAGAAAAAACAGTTGTTCCTAATGATTTTTTAAAACCAATGTTATGGTCTGCCCACATGCCCTGTCCGGAAGGAACGGTTGGTGAAGGGTATTATTTTTGGAAAGTATATGATGATGTCACAGGGGAGGTTATAGCTAGTGGATCTTATGGCGAAGGGTGTCAGGAACTACTGCCTCCGCTAAATAATTAGCAGCCCTTTCTTTATTAACATTCGAAGCGTTCGGTTTACTGGAAGCAGGTAGCCTTTTTTTAAACTTTTTCAAAAAAACAGATTTTAATCATTATGAAAATAACCAATTATCTTGTCGGAATTATTTTCCTTTTCGTAAGCTATAACTCTTGTCAGGCGCAACGAAGGCTTCCCAATCTGAAAGATGATACCACCAAACTCTATGTAGAATATGCAGTGTATAATGGCTATTTCAACGACAGTGTTTTTACTTCGCGAAGGAAAGGACAACTTTTTCTCGGTAAGGAGAGTTCGGTTTATCTGTATCAGCGAAGATCGGTTGAGGAATTTTTAGATGGGTTGAGAAAAAGTGTCAATCACAAAGAATACGAAGATTTGGTCGTTGACGGTTTTCGGAAAAGTAGAGATTTAGAAAGAGAAATGAGTATAGTTTATGCTAAGTATTATGATTCGGTTGATTGTTATGAGCTGAAATCTTTGAACGAAAATAAGTTTGTCTGGCTTTCAGACACAGTGCGATTTACCTTTGATCTATTGCCGGAAACCAAGGAAATAAGTGGGTACAAATGTCAACTTGCTAAGGGTAGAACACCAAACGGTGATACTGCAACGATATGGTTTACGGAAGAAATACCCATTTCCGCAGGTCCTTCAAATTTGGCAGGATTGCCGGGATTAATATTGGAGTATTATAGCCATAGGAGGAGGGAGTTTTATAAAGCAGTAAAAATATCGACTGATGAAATACCTGTAAACAAAGCTATAGTATGGCTAAATGGTGATTTGATGGATAAAAAAGAATATAGAAATATGGCGAATAAAGACGCTGAAAGGGTAAAGAGAATGATCGAAATGAATAATTAATCAATCCCCACTTTTATGCACAAAAAATGAGTGTTTCCTGCCAACATTAAACCTGTGAGATATGAAGTATTGGGTCTGGGTCATAGCATTATCTTTTATGAGCTTTGCTAATGCTTCTGCACAAGTAACTATCCAGGGATTTGTAAAAACGAAAGATTCTCTACCTGTGGTAAGGGCAGATATATTGTTGCACACGATAATACAGGGAGACGAGCGATTGGCGGCATTTACCAAAACAGATGCACAGGGGTGGTATGCACTTGCTATAAACGATTCGGTGGGAGATTATTTATTAACAGTAAGAAGGGATGGCTATCAGGAAGTAAGAGCCAGGCTTGAATTTAGAAGCAATGCAGATAAGGTTGTAAAGGATTTTGTGCTTCAGTCATCAGTTTCTTTTTTAGATACGGTTAGGGTAAATCTAAAGTTCAGAATCAGCAACACAGGCGACACTATTACATTTAACCCAAATGCTTATTCGTTGAATAATGAGCGAAACATAGAGCAGCTTTTGAGCCGAGTGCCGGGTATAGAAGTCAGAGACGATGGAAAAATATTTTTTAATGGTAGGTCAATAGACGCTGTGCTATTGGATGGGGATGATTTATTTAGAAAGAATTACCAATTGCTCACCCGGAACGCTGCATCTGAAATTATTGACAAAATTCAGATTATAAAAAATTTTCAGAAAAACCAATTGTTGAAAGACTTTGGTCGCGGTGGCGAGCAGGTAATTAATCTTGTGCTGAAAGATCAGTATAAAAAATACTTGTTTGGAAATGTGGGAGCAGGCTATGGGTTAGATAAAAGTAATGCAGCCGATGTTTTTCTGATAAGGCTCTTTCCCGGGATGAAGGCGCAGGTCGGATTGAATTATAATACGCGTGGTATAACATATGGAAAGTCAGGCCGATTGGATATCGACGATTACGTTGCCCTAATGAACGATTTCTTTTCTTTCACGCCTGTAGCCCCTTTAGTGGACATCAGACCATATTTTTTCGAAGGTGTGCCCTTATATTATCAAAAAGATAACAAAAGCCTTCAAGCTACGAGTAATGTATTGATAAAGTCAAAAAAGTGGGAAAACTTAGTTAATGTAAAATATGCAGAAGATAAACTCCTTCAAAATCAAACTGACAAAAGGATTTTTGAAGACGGTTCCATACAGACCGATAAAGATTCAGGAAGGCTACGGGATAGGGTATGGGACTTTAATTGGACAAGTTCGATGAGTTCAGCGAAGGAGTCCCTTTATTTTAAAACTTCTCTTACTGCCCAAAACCAGAGAGACTTGATGGCATCGCTCTCTAACCACACGCTGAATGTTGAGCAATTGCTACGGGGAGAAAATATTTATGGACAGGCCGGTATTAATTATTTTAAAAAAATCAGAGAGGGAGTGTTGTGGTCAGCCTCGGCAGGTTATTTCCAACAATCATTAAATGATGACCTTGTTACCGATCCGGATATAATTTTTTGGCAGTTCCCTAACGATAATCTGTTATACAATTTAAGGTCAGCAATTAACTACAATGTAAAGTACTTAAATGTAAAGTCGGGAATATCCTTTAGCAAAACCTCATGGAAGCATGATATTAGAGTAGCCTTTTCTTCTGAAAACAGACTTATTAGCTCAGGTCTTAATGCAAAGAGAATAGATGATGATTCTTCAAGTACGGCCTTTGCTAACGACAATTATTTAAACACCCGCAAAATCTCCATTCGATATGAATCGACACTACCCATTAGGAAAGGTCAAACAATAACGCTTACTACAGTAATAGGTGAAAATTTTTTTGATCACAATACCGTGATCGAGTCCTCGGGAGATGAACTTTTTGTGTATGATTATTCTTTTACTTTTAAGAACAGCAAAAGAAGTTCCAATCTTGCCGTAGGTATTGGATTACGGAAAACAGAGAGTACTAATGAGATGTTTATGGCCGATTTTGTACAAACAGGTTTCCATGAGTTGCGATCTGGTCAGTTGGATTTGAAAGGGACCGGAAGCCTTTATTTGCAGAGTAACTATAACCTAACGAGCATAAGATTGGGATGGATAATCTTCGGAATGGCGAGTTACAGCCGTGGCAGGACTTACTATGCAGGAAATTTGACTAATACAGGAGTAGGTATGGTACGCTCTGTCATATTTTATCCGCATAATACAGATCAGTTGCTGTTTATGATGAATTCTGATAAAACGTTAGGGGCATTACCTTTTCATTTGAAGTCTAATATTTCATTTTCTTACTTTACACAGTCAGGTAGTTATCGAAATAAAATATCCAATTCCGGTATTTCCTCTTTCAATATTTCTAATCAGCTAAGAAGTCATCTTAAGTCAGTCGTTAACGGTGATTATACCTTTGAAATACAACATACCGGTATTCACACCTTTGGTGCGGACTATAGGAAATCCAAGTCTAATGTAATGATGCACAAAGTTAATGTCTATCTAACCGGTTTAAGGATTTTTGATATTAGCGCATCATTGATGAATGTGACTAACAAGAAGATTCGCTATAATGAAACATTTGTTAGTCTTGCGCTGGAAAAAAAAGTCGTGAAAGAAAAATTATTTATTGAATTGAGCCTGCGAAATATTTTGAATGTCAGCACGATCAGCACTCGAAATATTTCTCTTTTTTACACACATGAGAGAAGTATGGGAAGCAGAGGCAGGGAACTTTTTCTTTCACTTAAATATAATTTGAGATAACATTTGGCTTCGGCAGGTTCTAAGTTCGTAATTTAAAGCATTTTGCAAGGAATCCTCAAGCCACTGACGCAGATATGCAGGGCAGGTGCTGAGGGCTGGTGTATCTATGACGAAAATCACAGATACCATTTCGCACTCTCCTTCCACCGGATATCCGCACTATTAAGAGACATTTGTTATGGAACTAAAAACGGATTGTTTCTTTTTTCATACCCGATAGTGGTTTCAGGGCCATGACCGGGATACACTATCACCTCATTGGGTAGCAGAAACAGCTTGCTTCTTATCTGACTGATGAGCAAGGCACCATCTCCTCCGGGGAGGTCATATCTGCCAATACTATTTCTGAAAAGCACATCGCCGCCGATGAGAAACTTTTGATTCACATTATAAAGGCATACACTTCCCGGTGAATGTCCGGGTACGTGGATAATTTCCAGTTCATCATTTCCAACTGATAATTTTTCCCCTTCACGGATATATTCTATTTCACCTGTATAGGTATCAAATGCCATATCGTACATTAATCCGGCTGTGGGAGCATAATCAAAAACAGGCTGGTCGTCAGGATGAAATTTCAGCTTCAGATTGTATTTTTCTGCGATATATTTATTCCCAAAGATATGATCCAGGTGGCAGTGAGTATTTACCAGCATTACGGGGGTTAGCCCCTCGGATTCAATGAAATTGGCAAGTGTAGTCTTTTCATGATCCTGATAGCATCCCGGGTCTATGATGATGCAGTCTCCTGAATCAGTGTATAACACATAGCTGTTTTCCTGAAAAGGATTAAATGTGAATGATTTTATAAGAAACATAATTTGCTGCTGATGTTTTAACTTGCTTTGTAAAGATTAAATCAGAAAAGGGTAATTTTAGGGCAATTTAACCATAGCAGAATGCAAGACCAAAAGATCCGTACCGGAGGAAAAATATTTTTGCTGATTCTTATAGGAATATTTATTTATCTGCCAGTTACTATGGCGCAGGTGAGTAGTGTAGAGTTTGGGAGAAGCAGGCTTCAGTTTAAGAAGTTGAAGTGGGATTATTACCAGTCTGTCAACTTTAATTGTTACTATTATGATAACGGAGAACAGTTGGCCAAGTATATACTTCAGATAGCTGAGGAGGAACTTCCGGGTATGGAGCGGTTTATTGAGTATTCGCTGCAACGCCGTGCCAATGTGGTAATTTATAACAGCTATGATGATATGAAGCAGACCAATATTGGTCAGGGAATCGACTGGGAAAATACAGGGGGCACTACCCAGTTGGTTAACAATAAGCTGGTAGTGTATTTCAATGGGAATCATGCCGACCTGAGGCGTCAGGTGCGCCAGGGGATTGCCAAAATACTGGTACAGAATATGTTATTTGGGGATGATTTGGGCGAGATGGCGGGTAATCAGGCTTTATTGGATTTGCCGGAATGGCTGACAGACGGATATATAGCCTATGCTGCCGAAAATTGGAGTACAGCGCTTGATGACGACCTGAAGAGTGAAATTCTGAGTCTGAAATACAAGAAGTTCAATCAGTTTGTCTTTGACCATCCACAACTGGCCGGCCACGCTTTCTGGTATTATATTGAAGAGAAGTATGGGAGAGAAAATACTACCTACCTGTTATATCTGGCACGGATCTATAAGAGCCTGAACAAGGCTACCCAGCAGGTAGCAAAGACGAAGAAGTTCAACGATCTTCTGGAAGAATTTATGAATTACCAATCGGAGAAATATGAGAATGATATACGCCGTAGGAGGAATTTCCCTAAAGGAAGTGAGATAACCAGTGTGGTGATAAGTAAGTACACCGATTACTTTCATTTTAATGTAAATCCCGCAAAGCGGAACTCTTCCTTTGCAGTGGTACAATACAAAAAAGGACAGTATAAGTTGATACTGGATGAAGATGGCGATACCAAAGTGTTGCTGAAGTTTGGAGTGAAGGCAAGGATGGGAGATATAAATCCTAACTACCCCATGATGGCCTGGGATCCTAAAGGCAATATGCTGGCAGTAATTTATAATGAGGAGGGAAGGTTGAAACTTTTTGTTTATGATGTGATTACCCGTGTGAAGCCCTATAAACGAGACCTGACAGATGTTTTTGATCAGGTGCAGGACATGAAGTATATCTATAACAGCCAGACATTATTGTTCAGCGCGGTTAAGAATGGGCAAACGGATATCTATACGTACGATGTAGAGAATGAAAAAGTAAAGCAGATTACAAATGATGTGTATGACGATCTGGATGCCAGCTTTGTGGCATTTCCCAACAAGAACGGAATACTATTTAGCAGCAATCGCCCGTCGGCCTCTGACCCGGGGAGCGATACTTCACTGATGAAAAACCGGTTTAACATCTTTATGGTGACCAACTCTTCGCCTGAAAACCCGGAGTTAAACCAGATTACGCAACTGACCAATCTGGATTTTGGTGATGCCCGCTATCCGGCACAATATAATGTCAATCACTTCACCTTCCTTAATGATGCAAATGGAGTGATGAACCGTTATGCAGGATTCTTCTCTACAAAGAGTGCCGGGGTAGATACACTGGTGTTAATCAATCAGGAGATATTGAGAAATCCTACCCCTGCCGAGGTGGATAGCGTGCTGCGATTTTATAAGAAAGATGATGTGGACTCCATCGCTGTAGTGGCGCTCTCAAGTGATTCTGCATATGTGTTTCCGATCACTAACTACGCAAGTGGTATCCGCGAAACAAGGGCTGCAGGAGAAAATAACCAGGTAAGTGAAGTCACACGGCAGAGCGATGATAAGTCGCTTTACAAATTGCGGATTGATGAAGCCGCCCTTCAGCGCAGAAATGTGTCGGCAAGGCCTACTACTTATATACAGAAGTTAATGGAGCGCAAGAAGCTTGGAGAGGGAGAGGAAATACATAAGATTGATCAGAAGAAAGAGAAGGAGGATATTTTTCAGCAGCAGTTTGAAGTAACAGCAGCAGATACTGCGGCCTCCAGACTGAACAGGCAGGTGGGGTCTAAGGTGCTTTCTACTGCCAAACAGTTCCCTTATGGCCCATTGAAATTCTCGGCAGACTATGTAGTGGCCGGCTTTAACAACGAAGCCCTGGGC
>JAMLGT010000025.1 GCA_023957755.1 Chitinophagaceae bacterium | reverse complement strand
CGATTATCCTGTCAATGCGCTTGCATTGCCTTTAGGTTATGGCGAGAGTGTGGATTCCGAGACCGATGATCGCACTAGTAGAGGCGAAAGTGAATTGCAGGTTGTCAACGCTAAAGGCCTTGATATGAAATCTTTCATAAATAAGAAGGTGCTGGTCACAGGCAAGGTCTTTCGCGGACAAACAAGAGCACAATACACCACTTTATTGCTGGATGTGCAGGAAATCGAACTACAACCATAATAAAGTTTGGATCGGAAAAAAACTGCTGAAGATGGATAATCAGGCAGATCCGGCTCTTCCATCGCTTGGCAGAGCTTCTAATTGGATCTATTCTCAAGGGCATGCCTGTGCCGGATAGTATCTGCTTTTTGCGCCATCATCCTCTGAAATGGAAGGAAGATGGGCAGGTTTTGACTTAGGGACTGGCGAAGAAAAGGTGAGCATTAGAAGCGTGGGGGCAATGAATTTTATACCCCCTACAGGCTTTTGGCCACTTCCGATAGTAAGGGATAGTTTTAAGGACTTTGCCGAAACGCTTAATAAACTATTTTGTTTTGTTTGATTGATTTTTGTGGCGTTTGGCCTGGTGAACTCCCGGTTTTATGTGTTGATAATCTGTGAAGCCTGGTCTTCATTTTTGGGAATACCTGATTTTTCTGTTTTTGAATTGCCGAACGGGATTAAGTGCTATTTAGGAATCAGGATTAAAATCGCATATTTCCAATCCCAAAAAATGGCAAAAGATGGTACCTTTGCGCTTCTGTTTTTTGAGAAGCCGGAGGCGCAGAAGCCATGCCTGCACTGTGGGTTCAGGGGGATTGGTGAGATGAGAGAAGAATGGTGTTTTCAAAATGCAGGAAAGAGTATCAACACAAGAAAACCTTCTTTTTTAATGAAGCAAAGCCTGACAAATGCAGAACAGCGGTTTGAAGCTATTTTTCAAAATGCTTCTGTAGGCATTTTGGTAGTAGATAAAGAAGGGAAAATCGTTTTGGCAAATGGCTTTCTGCTTAAGTTGTTTGAATATGGTGATGTAAATGATCTTGTTGGGAAAGACCTGGGAATCTTACTGCCCGCACATATCCGAAAGTCGCATACAGGCAATATGGAGGCCTATAATCATAAGCCTGAAATCAGGCCAATGGGAGCAGGAAGGGATTTGTATGGTATCACAAGTACCGGCAGGGAAATTCCACTGGAAATAAGCCTGAGCAGCTATACTATCGACACAGGCACTTATTCAATCGCATTTATCAATGATATTTCTGTCAGGGTGTCTGCACAGGAAAAGCTGCGCGAGCAGCGGCTTCGCCTGGCGGATATGAACAAACAGATGGAGGCGCTTAACGAAGCGCTGGAGGAAAAAGTAAAGAAGCGCACGATGGAGTTAGAGAAGGCATTAGCCAAACTGGAGGAATCCAGAAATGAACTTACACAGGCGCTGAGCAAAGAAAAAGATCTGGGCGAAATGAAGAGCGCGTTTGTTTCAATGGCATCACATGAATTCAGGACGCCCCTGAGTACCATTCTCTCGTCGGCTTCCCTGCTGGCAAAATACAAACTGACAGATGAGCAGGAGAAGCGTGATAAGCATATTCAGAGAATCAAATCCTCAGTAATCAATCTGAATAATATCCTTAATGAATTTCTCTCACTGGGCAAAATGGAGGAGGGAAAGATCAAGGCCAGCCTCTCAGAGTTTGATATTGAAAAACTCGTTGCTGACCAATATACCGAGATGACAGATATCTTTAAACCCGGGCAGGTGCTGGATTATGTGCACGAAGGAGACCGAATGGTAAGACTGGATCCCAGTTTTATGAAGAATATTGTAATCAACCTGTTGTCGAACGCAGCTAAGTTTTCGGAAGAAAATACTACCATAACAGTACGTACAATCGTAAATGCTGAAAAGATTATCTTCACCGTCAGAGACCAGGGTATGGGAATTTCTGAACGCGATCAGCAACAATTGTTTTCCATATTTTTCAGAGGTAGCAATGCAAAGAATATTAGTGGCACCGGGTTGGGGCTTCATATCGTTTCAAAATATACTGAGATGATGAAAGGCCACCTGGAACTGAAAAGCGAATTGAACAAAGGCACTGAAATAACAATCACTTTTCCGAGATGAAAAAAATCTTATTAGTAGAAGACAATGCCGATATCCGTGATAACACCGGAGAGATACTTGAGTTGGCAGGATTTGAAGTACACACCGCTGAGAATGGTAAAGAGGGCTTTCAGAAAGCACTGGAAGTGTCGCCGGATATTATTATTTGCGATATCATGATGCCGGTTTTGGATGGCTATGGCCTGTTGCATCTTGTGCAAAAAAATGAATTGCTGAAGGGTGTGCCTTTTATTTTTCTGACGGCCAAGACCGAGCGTGCAGATTTCAGGAAGGGTATGGAACTGGGGGCCGATGATTACCTGACTAAGCCTTTTACGGATTTGGAATTAATGAATGCCATAGAGGTGAGGCTAAAGAAGAAAGAGCTGGAAAATGAGGCCCGAAGTGCGTTTGATGGAGGGGCATTTCCGGATGATAAACTTACGATAGAAAAGCTGTTGAACGATATATCCTATCACAGTTATAAGAAGAAGCAACGTATTTATGCTGAAGGAGCTAATCCGCATTATCTTTTTTACATTAAAGAAGGGAAAGTGCGTAGCTATAAGATTAATGATAACGGAAAGGAACTGACGGTAGGCTTATATAATGCTGGTGAGTTTTTCGGATACTTCGCACTAATCGAAAATACGGTGTATAAGGAGAGTGCTGAGACTATGGAAGCCTGTGAAATCGGCTCCATCAGGCGGGAGGATTTTGAAGAATTAGTGAGTAGCAATAAAGAGACTGCGCGTAAATTTATCACGCTGTTGGCGGAGAAGGTAACGGAGAAGGAAGAGCAGCTGATAAATCTTGCCTATAATTCCCTGCGCAAACGGGTAGCCAATGCGTTGATGTTTCTTTTCAGGAAGTATAAAGCGGAGGAGAACAATAATTATCTGATCCAGATATCGAGAGAAGACCTTGCACACATTGCAGGCACTACTACAGAATCTCTGATTCGTACTATTAGTGATTTTAAGAATGAGAAACTCATTGAGACCGATGGGCCCAACATCAGGGTCGTGAATGTGAAGAAGTTAGATACTATGTTCAACTGACAGAAAAGAGGTCTGTCAGAAACCGGCGCTTCAGTTGTGAAAATCTTTTAGTGAAAGCGTCAATGTCTTTTTTCAGGTCTGTTTTTTTCTGAATAATAGAGGCATTGTTATTTTCGGGGCTCTGGTGTAGGAGTTCTTCCAGATTCCTGGCTGAATCAGTAATCAATTGAAGGCTCTCATCGTTGGCCAGCAACTCATTGTTAAGTGATTCGGCTTTCTGAAGGAAATCAGTATAGATACTTCCATCAACTAACTCACTCAGTCTCAGTTTCAGGGCAGTATTTTCCTGTTGGAATGAAATAATTTTTTCAAGCCATTTATCGAGTTCAGTAAGTTGTGAGTTTAGCGGTGCCATTGGTTCTGTCAGGAATCAGCAGCAAAATTGAATTTTTCCTATGGCAGATGGAATGACCTTGAACATAGCATGCTATGATTTTCGTCATTTCACCCGCAAAGGTTATCTGATTACGGGTGCGCTCTCCTCGAACCTGCCGGTAATTTCGCTGACTTTGATCCTGAAGATAATCCCGGGGATATCTTCATACTTTTTTTCAGGGAAAGGCCAGAGGGGTGTGAGTTTTACAGTCTCTGAGACGAGTGCGGGCAGTGCTCTGTCGAGTAGTACTTTTATACCTTTGTTGCGGCCGTCTCCGGTAAGTTCTTCAAAGGTGCCCTGTGCTATTACTGATTTCCAGTTAGCCATATCACTGAGGATATCCATCTGAAAGCAAACAGATGGGTTATTTCTCATCATCTGCACTTTCTGGCCCTCAAAAGTGTGGAAGTAAAGATATCCATCATCATAAGCGTAACTGATGGGTACAATGTATGTTTTCCCAAATGCATGGCATCCTATTCGTCCGTAGATATTTTCTTTGAGTAGATTCTCTGATTCTGTGTGGGTAAGTGATCCGAACATGATTTTTTTGTTTGTCTTCGGGTTTTGATAAATTAAATTGCTTCTTTAGGCGCGTGCATGATGAGCAGTGGAATATTCGCCTGTTTTGTCATCCGCCTGGTGTTTGATTTATTGAAGATTCTTTCTACCAGTCCGTGTCTGCGTGCTACCATAGCTACCAGTTGTGCAGGATGCTTTTTGAGGAATTGATTAATGCCATCGCCTACATCATCATTTTCAATGATATTGAAATTGTGGTTATACTTATCCCACATCAATCCTGACCTTATCTTACCGGCAATGGTTTCAGGGGTAAGCCGGCTGTTTTTTTTCTGTACGTTCAGAATCTGAAGGAATGGATCATATTTTTTGATTATTTCGTTTAGCACCTTAAACTTGCTTGCCGGGGTAGATTCTTTAAAATCCACTGCGATAACAATGTTTTCAAATGGTTGGTATGTGGTTTTTTCCGGTACAATTATCATTGGAAGGGTTGTTTTACCAATCATCGCCGTCGTGGTGCTTCCGAAGATAGAACTGCTTTTCCCTCTTCCTTTCATGCCCATCACTATGAGTGAAGCTTTTTCATCATTTGCAATTTTATTTATCACAGGTATGGTCTTCCCTTTTTTTACAATGCCCTTGATTTTTACAGTGAATTTTCTGACAACACCTTCCATTTGTGCCACGAGAAAGTTGTGGTTAGCCTTGTCCAGATCCGAACCGCTGTCAAAAATTTCAGTTACGGGGATTTCGTCAATTGCGTCTGTGTCATTGTATGCATTGACGACGATTAGTGTACTGTTAAAAGCGTTGGCAAGATAAGCAGCATAACTGAGCGCATTAAATGAGGCATCTGAAAAGTCGATGGCGGCAATTATTTTTTTCATCGGAAAATAATTTGATACCAAAATTAATATGGTAACAAAATTTACTTTATGACCGGCCTGATAAAATAATATGATTTACGTCATTATGAGATTCTGGGCGTCATACCCACTTCCTCGTCTTTGGCCATCATGATGCCTCTGGTAATCCATAACAGGCCTGCCGCCTGAAGAATCACGCACCAGAACAGGAGCATGTTAGCGCTTTTTACCGGTTGCACATTCATTGCTTCCAGCCCCTGAAAAAGCAGGATAAGTTCCTGGAAGATAAAGCCTGACACAAAAACCAACACGCCGGCACCGCTGACCCTGCCACGAAACCGGTGGATAAATTCATTGATATATCCGAAAATAAACAGGCTGATTATACCCACAAATGAAAGGTGTAGATAACCGATTATGATAGGGCGGTAACCGAATGCGAAGGCGCTGAGGGATGGAATTATTGAGAGTAATTGGAGAATTATTTTAAGAATAAAAGCAATGGAAGCCATGGTCCACAACCAGTTAGTGGATTTGTGAAATTTAATATGTCCGCTCCGCACCACCATGCTCAGTATTTTGATAAAATATATAAGGACTACAAGTTGTAGTACTCCTGAGATGTTAGCTGTCCAATAGAGGAATGCAGGTAATTTGAGCCAGAGAATCGATAGAAAGAATGCAGGAAGTACGGTAATAATCATTATCAGAAACAGGCTGTAGCTTGGCGGGCGCACCTGGGTAAGCCCCAGTCTTTCCAGATAGGCAAAGAATATCCCGAAGCATACGAAGAGAAACCACCCGTTATACTGAAAGTGGAGAAAGAAATACATACCTGCGAAATACAGGTCCTGAATGCGGATATTATTTGCCAGCAGATAGGCGAGGAGGATAGCTCCCAGTGAAGAAATTGCCCAGAGTACCAGTCCGCCCTTAAACCATAATTTGGCGTAGGAATTTTCCTGTACTTTATTAAGATCCTTCCAATAATAATAAATAAATGTGTAGGAGACCAGAATAGCCAGAATGGTGAAGACATTTGAAAGGAAGTCGTAACCCTGAATGGAAAAGAAAACTAACATTCCGTATGCAGCAATGGTCTCAGTTATAAGCAATATTCTGTATTTCTTATAGTTAGTTTCCAGTTTGTTTCTAATCAGATACCTGACCATCAGGGTCATCAGTGCCAGTGATACCCATCCTACAAAAGCAAAGTTGGAGTGGCCATACATGAGGTATTTCTGGTTCACTGCAGGTAACGAGAAGTTAATTTTATACCTCATCGTCACACCGGCAAGGGCTACCACGCAGAAGTTAATTAAGGCAACCTCAATCCATTTTTTGGTAACAAAGTTTGTTTTCATCGTAATAAACAGGTATTCAAGTTACCCTTGAAGGTGTATCAAAGCTATAGAATTTCAACTGTATCCGGCTGTAAACCACCTAAAAAAATAAAAAAGCAGGGAGGGGGTAGATATTTATGATTACAATCATTTTAAAAATGGACTTTTTATGACGAGTCTCATAATATAAATTTGCCTCACCTTGTAATATTGCAAAGTAAAATTTTTAAACTTTTACAATTATGAAAAAAATCTTGATTGCATGTTCGGCGGCCCTGTTCATGATGTCCTGTGGAGGACCTGAGGGAGGGTATCAGGCGAAGGAAGGCGACGAGACGGCTGAGAAGCCGACTATTGAAGAGTACGACCCTCATCGTGGGGAAGGGAAATTTAAGGATTATCAGCCATCCGCTGCGCTGAATGCTTCAATGGCAGAGTCTGGCGAGAAGGTGTACGACCTTAAGTGTGCTTCCTGCCACAAACTCTCTGCTGAAATGTTGGTAGGCCCCGGATGGAAAGGCGTCACAGAAAGGCACTCTCCGGATTGGATTTTGAACTTTATGACCAATACGGATGCTATGCTGGACAAAGATCCTAAAGCTCAGGCCATGCTCGAAATTTGTATGGTAAGGATGCCCAACCAGAATCTGAGTGATGATGACGCAAAGGATATCTTCGAGTTTATGCGCAAGAACGACGGCGTGAAGTAGTTTTCATTGTTTCAATTATATACCGGGTGTAATTCTTTATGCCCGGTTTTACCCGAAAAGTTTTTTTCAATCATAAATTAAAAACGCAAAATTTTTAATACAGGCAAGGTATTGCCTTTTCAAAACCCAAACAATCAACTCAAAACTTTCATTAACATGAAACGAATGATCATCCCGGTCTTATCACTTACTACAGCAATCTTCCTGCTTGGTATTACCGGATGTAAACCTAAAAACGCAGGAAGTGCTGCAGCAGGCGACGCTGCATCCAGAGTGTATGTCGCGCCCGGTAAGTATGATGAAGTGTACAACTTCGTGTCGGGTGGTTTTAGTGGCCAGGTAACCGTGTATGGATTGCCCTCAGGCCGTTTGCTCAGAACAATTCCGGTATTCTCGAACGATCCTCAGACAGGATACGGATATTCTGAAAATACCATTCCGATGCTGAACACTTCTCATGGTTTTGTACCCTGGGATGACCAGCACCACCTGGAGATTTCGCAGACTAATGGTGAAACCGACGGACGCTGGCTGTTTGCAAACGCAAACAACACTCCGAGGATTGCCCGTATTGATCTGACAACTTTCAGAACTGCCGAAATCATTGAAATCCCGAACAGTGCCGGAAACCACTCATCTCCGTTTATTACAGAGAATACAGAGTATGTAGTGGCAGGTACTCGTTTCAGTGTACCGATGGATAATGACAATGGTGATGTGCCTATTGACACTTACAAGAAAAACTTTAAGGGTACTGTCAGCTTCATTAAAGTGGATCCAAATTCAGGAAATATGGATATCGCTTTCCAGATTCTGCTTCCAGGGGTAAACTTTGACCTGAGTCATGCCGGTAAAGGGCCAAGCCACGGTTGGTTCTTCTTTAGCTGCTATAACTCAGAGCAGGCACATACACTGCTTGAAGTAAATGCTTCTAAGAGAGATAAAGACTTCATCATGGCTGTGAACTGGAAGAAAGCTGAAGAGTATCTGAAGCAGGGTAGGGGCCAGAAGCAGAAAGTAAAGTATGCACATAACGTGTATAGTGATGACACGCATCAGGCTACTTCTACAATCAAGGATGAGGTAATCATGCTGGATGCTACTCAGTTCCCTGACCTGGTTTATGCGATGCCCTGCCCTAAATCACCCCACGGTTGCGACGTAGATCCTACCGGAGAGTACATTGTAGGTAGCGGTAAATTGGCTGCATTGATTCCTGTGTTCTCATTTTCAAAGATGACAAAGGCTATTGAAGCCAAAGATTTTGATGGTGATTACGAAGGTATTCCTGTATTGAAGTATGAATCAGTATTGCACGGTGAAGTACAGAAGCCTGGATTAGGCCCTCTCCATACAGAGTTTGATGGTAAAGGAAATGCATACACCAGTATGTTCCTTTCTTCAGAAGTGGTGAAATGGAGTATAGCTGACCTCAAGGTATTGGATCGGGCACCTACGTTCTACTCTACCGGTCACCTGATGGTTGTAGGCGGCGACTCTAAGAAACCTTATGGTAAGTATCTGGTAGCATATAATAAGATTACTAAAGATCGCTATCTGCCTACCGGCCCTGAACTGAACCAGACCGCACAACTGTTTGATATTTCAGGCGATAAGATGAAGCTGTTGTTAGACTTCCCAACTGCGGGTGAGCCTCACTATGCACAAGCAATGCCGGCTGAAAAAATAGCAGCGAAATCGCTAAAGATTTATGATTTGATGAAGAATAAGAATCCGTTTGTAACTATGGGTGAAAAAGAATCCAGAGTAGAGCGCAAGGGTAACAGAGTGGATGTTTATTTGACAATGATTCGTTCGCACTTCTCACCTGATAACATTGAGGGAATTAAAGTGGGCGATGAAGTGTACTTCCACGTAACTAACCTGGAGCAAGACTGGGATCTGCCTCATGGATTCGCAATCAAGGGGGCTAACAATGCAGAGTTGCTGGTAATGCCCGGCGAAACTCAGACTTTGAAATGGGTTCCTGAAGTCTCTACTATATTTCCGTTCTACTGTACTGACTTCTGTAGCGCGCTACACCAGGAAATGCAGGGATATATAAGGGTATCTCCTAAAGGGTCTAATGTACCTATATCCTTCAGCCTTGGCAAGAATTCAGATGCCACTGTGGAACCGGAGGCTTCAAAATAGTTGAAGATAATATTCCAACAGGCCCCTAAAAAAGGCCTGTTGGTTTTTAAAACATTAAAAAAATGAAAACAAAACATCTTAGTGGGCTTCAGAAAATATTGGTTGCTGTAAGTGCCGTAATGCTTGTTGTGGTACTATTTGTGCCACTCTGGAAGATCCTGTTGTATGCGCCTCAATATCCTGAAGGGCTTACACTTAAAATGTATCCTCATAAATTGGGAGGCGACGTAGAAATTGTGAATGGATTGAATCACTATATCGGTATGAAAACACTCCATACCGAAGATTTTATTGAGTTTACCGTATTGCCTTATATTATCGCTTTCTTTGCGCTGTTTGCAATCATAGTTTTACTTGTAAACAGGAGAGGATTATTAAATGTTTTGTTTTACTCGTTCCTGTTGTTTGGAATAGTGGCGATGGTCGATTTTTACAGGTGGGAGTATAATTATGGTAATGACCTGGATCCTACTGCGCCGATTCAGGTGCCCGGCATGTCCTATACACCACCGTTAATCGGATATAAAGAATTGCTCAACTTTCAGGCATATTCGTGGCCTGATGTGGGAGGAATACTGTTTTTTGGTGCCGGATTGGTATTGATGGGAGCAGTCGTACTTTCATGGATTGATAAAAGAAAAAAGAGGATATAATTATGAAAAAGATTATTTCGGTAATGGTCGTTGCGGTAATAGTGCTTGCAGGTTGCAGCAGCGGTCCACAGCCTATCCAATTAGGAAAAGACAGTTGTGACTTCTGTAAGATGTCTATAGCCGACAAAAATTTCGGTGCAGAAATCATTACAGATAAAGGCAAGGTGTACAAATTTGATGATACACACTGCCTGGTGGAATTCAGGAAGACAAAGATTGATAGTAATAAAATTAAGGAGGTGTATCTCGTAAACTTTGGTGATCCACACAATTTCATCAAAGCATCAGAGGCGCTGCTTCTGAAAAGTGAAGACCTGCACTCGCCAATGGGAGGCAATGTGGCTGCATTTGATAATCAGGACTATTTCAATGCTACACAACAGAAAGTGCATGGAGACAAGATTACATTGCAGGACCTTTATTCAATGGAGTAATGAAGACATTAAGAATTGTTCTGGGAATCGTTATTGCTTTAATTGGAGTACAAAACCCTCTGGTTGCCGGTAAGGTGTATGTAGGGAAGGGGCATCCTGTCAAGACGATTCAACAGGGGATTAATAATGCACAACCTGGCGATACAGTGCTTGTTGAAAAAGGGGTGTATAAAGAGAATGAGATAAAACTCAATAAGGCAATATATTTAAAAGGTATTAGTTTCCCGGTTATTGATGGTGGAAAGAAAGGGAATGTGATGGAGATTCATGCGAAAGGCGCTGTACTGGAAGGCTTTCGTATTATCAATTCCGGGCAATCAGAAATGCACGATCTCGCCGGTGTTTTGCTGGTGGATAGTTATGGTGTGACGATTAAGAACAACCAGTTTGATAACAATACATACAGCATCCTGACCCAGCACAGCAGGAATTGCACAATCAAAGACAATGAGATACGGGCGTATGCCAATAACGAGGTGCTTTTTGGAAATGGCGTACACTGCTGGAGGTCAGACAGTATGTATATCATCGGGAACAATATCAGTGGCCATCGTGATGGCATCTATTTTGAATTTGTGACCAATTCGCTTGTCTGGAGGAATATTAGCAGAAAGAACATCAGGTATGGCTTGCATTTTATGTTCTCAAATAACGATACCTATATTGCCAACGTGTTTGAAAAGAATGAGTCGGGAGTAGCAGTGATGTACACCAACAACGTCAACATGTACAACAACTACTTTAATGACAACTGGGGCGGAGCAGCTTTTGGCATCCTATTAAAGGATATATCCGATGGCGAAATATCTGGTAATTATTTCGGACACAATACTACAGCTTTGGATATAGAAGGATGTAACCGACTTAAGATTTTCAAGAATAAGTTTGTGAATAACGGTTACGCTATTAAGATTTCTGCCAGCACACTTGATAATGAAATTACGCGTAACAATTTTATCAGCAACACTTTTGATGTGGCTACCAACGGTACGTTAGTAGCAAATAGTTTTACGGGTAACTATTGGGATAAGTATGAAGGGTACGATCTTAACAAAGATGGCAGAGGCGATATCCCTTACAGGCCCATCAGTTTATATTCAACTATTATAGAGTCAAATCCTGCTTCGCTGATGCTTTTCAGGAGCATCATTGTATCTCTTTTAGATAAGACAGAAAAGCTTTTGCCGGGAATCACTCCGGAAAATCTTAAGGATGAGAAACCCTATATGAAACCTTTACCATTATGATAGAGTTAAAAAATATCTCGAAGAGATTTGGCCGTCTTCAGGTTTTGGACAATGTAAACACAACGTTTCGGGAAGGTGAGTGTATTGCATTGCTGGGCCCTAACGGGTGTGGGAAAACCACCATGATTAAGACTATTCTTGGAATGGTGGTGCCGGATAGCGGTCAGATTCTTTTTAACGGGCAAAAGGTGAATAACGACTGGAAATACAGAAGCCAGATCGGCTACATGCCACAGATAGGCAGATACCCTGAGAATATGACAATAGCACACATCATAGAAATGATGAAAGATATCCGAAAAGAAGGTGGGGTAGTACCTGATGATGAATTGATAAAAAGATTTGGCCTGGATACTATGATGGATAAAAAAATGCGGACACTTTCGGGAGGAACCACTCAGAAAGTAAGTGCTGCACTTGCCTTTATGTTCAAACCCAGTGTGCTGATTCTGGATGAACCTACTGCAGGCCTTGATCCTGTATCCTCAGAGACGCTAAAGGAGAGAATCATTCGGGAGAAAGACAAAGGGAAATTGATTCTGATCACCTCTCATATTCTTAGCGAACTGGATGATATGGTTACAAAAGTTATTTATATGAATGAAGGTAATTTCCTGTTTGAAAGACCACTCGCAGAGCTGAAAGAAATTACGGGCGAGGAAAAACTATCCAGAGCGGTAGCTAAGATTATGGGTAACAAATCAATTGGAAGGCCTTCAAACCAAATGCAACCGGTATGAAAAAAATATTAAAATATGTAATAGTAGATATCATACAGAACAAAATAGTGGTAATATATACTGCACTGCTTCTGTTGATATCGTTAAGTGTGTTTAATCTGGAGTCGAGTGCTGCTAAAGGAATGGCAAGCCTGCTCAATCTGATTTTACTGGTGGTACCATTGGTTTGCGTGATCTTTTCTACCATTTATGTTTACAACAGCTCAGAATTTACGGAACTATTAGTAAGCCAGCCATTAAAGAGGAAAACGATATGGCTTAGCCTTTTTGGCGGATTAGCCACTTCATTGTCTCTGGCTTTTCTCATCGGAGTAGGAGTGCCTGTGATGCTCTATCATGCAGATCCTACTGGATTGGTATTAATTCTTTCAGGGTTGTTCCTGACCGTAGTGTTTGTGAGCATAGCTTTTCTGGCCGTAGGCTGGACGAGAGATAAGGCGAAAGGGATAGGATGGGCGATTGCACTCTGGTTGTTTTTTGCATTAATATTTGATGCATTGGTTTTATTTTTACTCTTCCAGTTTCAGGACTATCCCCTGGAAAATGCGATGGTAGTAATGAGTTTCTTTAACCCTATTGATTTAAGCCGGGTACAGATATTACTCCAGATGGATATATCCGCCTTGATGGGCTATACGGGTGCTGTATTTCGTGAGTTTTTTGGTAGCACTACCGGCATTCTTATTTCATTTTTTGGACTTTTAATTTGGATAGTGATACCTCTTCTGTTTTCATTAAGAAGTTTCAAAAGAAAGGATATGTAATGCTGCGGCAGATTTTATATGGATACCTGGCTAATGGGGAATAATAACCTTTATTCCGGATTACGCATTAGAACATGAATAGGTAAAATTTTGAGATATGCTCCACCAAAAGACTTCAATTCTTACCATATAAAACTAAAATCTTTAATGAATTTTATATTTTTGATTGGTGTGCAAAACGGGGAAGCTTACACCAGGTGTTAGAAAATTACAGCCATCTTTGTAATTGAATAATCCTAATGTGCAATCCGGGTTAAATAACCTTCTGAGAGGGTGCAAGCACCTGAGTACCTTGCTTTTGCAAACTGAGAAGTTCCCCGGATAAGGCTTGGAAATGGATGATGGGGACTATTGACGTTTTAATAAATAGTAAAATATTTTCAAAAGAAATAAAGATTTTCTTACCTTTGCGCTCCCAAAAAAGTTCTTTTAGATATATTATGGACTTGGGAGTCATACCATGTGTATGACGTTAACACCAAAAATTGTAAAAATGGCAAAAGAAATCACTGGCTTTATCAAGCTCCAGGCAAAGGGCGGACAAGCCAATCCGGCGCCTCCGATAGGCCCGGCACTCGGCTCCAAAGGAGTCAACATCATGGAGTTCTGCAAACAGTTTAATGCAAGAACCCAGGACAAACAAGGGAAAGTGCTTCCCGTAGTTGTTACCGTTTACGCGGACAAATCATTTGATTTTATCATTAAAACCCCTCCGGCTGCTATTCAGTTGAAAGAAGCTGCTAAAGTAAAGTCCGGAAGCAAGGAACCTAACCGTAGCAAAGTAGGTAAGGTAAGCTGGGCTCAGGTAGAAGAAATCGCTAAAGACAAAATGAGCGATCTGAATGCTTTCAGCATTGAAAAAGCTATGAAGATGGTAGCCGGTACTGCCCGCAGCATGGGAATTACCGTAGAAGGCAAAGCGCCCTGGGAAAGTTAATAACTCATTCCGCTCTGCGGGTTAAAAATTATTCAAATGATTACGAAAAAGAGAAAAATAGCAAACGGCAAAATAGAAGCTGATAAAGCCTATTCGCTGAAGGAAGCCTCTGCGTTGGTGAAAGAGGTAAATACGACAAAATTTGACAGCTCAGTTGACCTGCACATCCGTCTGGGTGTGGATCCTAAGAAAGCTGATCAGGCTGTGAGAGGTACTGTGTCACTGCCACACGGTACAGGAAAAACAAAAAGCGTACTGGTGCTTTGTACTCCTGATAAGGAAGAAGCAGCTAAGCAGGCTGGTGCCGATTATGTAGGCCTGGATGAATTTATTACCAAGATCGATGGCGGATGGACTGACGTGGATGTAATTATCGCTACACCATCAGTAATGCCTAAAATAGGTCGTCTGGGTAAAGTACTCGGTCCTAGGAACCTGATGCCTAACCCCAAAACCGGTACGGTGACCAATGATGTGGCTGCTGCCGTAAATGATGTGAAAGGTGGTAAGATCGCATTTAAGGTGGACAAGGCAGGAATCATTCATGCGTCTATCGGCAGGGTGAGTTTCTCTCCCGAAAAGATTGCAGATAACAGTATGGAACTGATTAATGCAGTAATTAAACTGAAGCCTGCAACCGCTAAGGGCACCTACCTGAAAGGGCTGAGCATGGCCAGCTCCATGAGTCCGGGCATTCCTATTGACACTAAATCAGTTCAGAGCTAATTAAATTATTTATCCGGCGTTAATGCCGCGTAAAACGAAACAGTATGAATAAAGAACAAAAACAGGAGGTGATAGATTTGCTGAAAGAAAAGTTCAGCCAATACACCAACTTTTATATTACAGATACTGAAAGCCTGACTGTAGGTCAGGTGACAGCCCTTCGCCGCACATGCTTCGACAAGAAGGTAGAAATGAAAGTGGCAAAGAATACATTAATCAGAAAAGCACTGGAGAGTCTTGACAATGAGAAGTATGCAGGAGTGTACGATTCATTGCAGAATGTAACTGCATTGATGTTTAGCGAAAGTCCTAAAGACCCCGCATTGATCATCAGCAGCTTCCGCAAAGAAGGCAATAGTGAAAGGCCGGCTTTGAAAGCAGCTTTCCTGAATGGTGAAATATTTGTGGGAGATAATCAACTGACAGCCCTCACCAAGATCAAGACTAAGAATGAGATGATTGCTGAGGTAATTGGCTTGCTGATGTCGCCAATGCAGAGAGTGATTGGTGCACTTCAGAACAAACCTGAGAATGCTACAGCAAAGCCTGCTGAGGCAGTTGCAGAGGCCCCGGCAGAGGCGCCAAAAAGCGAGGGAGAGGCTCCCGCTTCACAAGAATAATCAGGCTCAGGCCTTATTAGATAATAAACAATTTTTTTAAAAGACAATCCGCCGGATCCGGATAATAAAAGTGGAGAAGAAGGCGGAAAAAATTAAAACTCAAAAAAATGGCAGACGTAAAAACATTAGCCGAAAGCTTAGTAAGCTTAACAGTAAAGGAAGTACAGGAATTAGCTGATTTTCTAAAATCTGAGTATGGAATCGAGCCCGCTGCTGCTGCAGTAGTAGTAAGTGGTGACGGTGGTGGCGCAGCCGCTGTAGAAGAAAAGACTGCATTTGATGTAGTATTGAAGAGCCCGGGCGCTAACAAACTCAGCATCGTGAAATTGGTTAAAGACCTTACCGGACTTGGCCTGAAAGAAGCAAAAGAACTGGTAGATAACGCTCCTAAGACTATTAAGGAAGGAGTAGATAAGGCTACAGCTGAAGATATGAAAGCTAAGCTCGCTGAAGCTGGTGCTGAAGTGGAATTGGCTTAAGAAGTTAAGACATACATTATCTGAAACCGCATTCGTCGTGATGCGGTTTTTTTTATGTGAAGTAGTCAGAGAAAACTTTACCGGGCCATTTCTTCAGCTATAAAAAAGTGGTGCCATATTTTCATATTTTTTTGAAGATGCCAGCCCACTCTAAAGCCATAAATTGCTTACATTCGCTTGAATAGTTATGGAAAGATTTATTGTTTCTGCAAGAAAGTACCGCCCACAGAATTTCAATTCAGTGGTTGGTCAGGATCATATCACTACTACCCTGAAAAATGCAATAAAGAATAACCAACTGGCGCATGCGTTTTTGTTTTGCGGGCCAAGAGGAGTTGGAAAAACCACCTGTGCAAGAATTTTGGGTAAGACGATCAACTGCGAGAACAGGACGCCTGATGGGGAGGCTTGTAATGAATGTCAGTCGTGTATTTCATTCGACAGAGGTACTTCCCTGAATATTCATGAACTCGATGGTGCAAGTAATAATACAGTAGAAGATATCCGGGCATTGGTGGATCAGGTGCGTTTTGCGCCTCAGGCCGGAAAATATAAGGTGTATATAGTAGATGAGGTACACATGCTCACGTCTGCCGCGTTTAATGCATTTCTGAAAACATTGGAAGAGCCGCCACCCTTTGCCATTTTTATTCTTGCTACCACAGAGAAATACAGAATACTGCCTACCATTCTCTCTCGCTGTCAGATATTTGATTTTAAACGGATAAGCAATAAGGATACTGCCTTGCATCTGAAGGAGATAGGGGAGAAGGAGCATATTCATACGGAAGATGCAGCACTGCACGTGATCGCCCAGAAAAGTGAGGGTTGCCTCAGGGATGCATTAAGCCTGTTTGATAAGATTGTGAGTTTTACGAGTGGTAATGTCACCTATGCCAATACGCTGGAGCATCTGAATGTGCTGGACGAAGATTATTTCTTTAGGATACTGCATGCATTAATAACACAACAGCTCAGTGAGGCACTATTGATTTATGATGGGATAGATCGTAAAGGATTCGAAGGAGATGCATTCCTGGATGGATTTGCAGAATTTCTACGCAACTTACTCGTAAGCAAAGACGTAAAGGTGGTTTCCCTTCTTGAAGTGCCTGAAGATTTCAAGCCAAGATATGCTACCCAGGCGCGGGAAGTAAGCGAATCATGGATCATCAGTGCCATCAGCATTCTGAGCGATGCTATTATCAACTTAAAACAGTCAAGAAATAAGAGACTTCTGGTAGAGTTGACACTTGTAAAACTGAGTTATCTGAACCAGGCTATAGACTTCTCTTCGGATGATGAAGTAAAAAAAAAATTAGATAGGCAACCAAAGAGTGTGTCATTCAGGGCGTTGGTGAAGTACCCGATGAAAGAAACGATTGTAAGTGCTCCTGAAACTAAAATTGAATCACCTGCCCCTGAACTCCATATTGAAAAACCAATGGTGGCACCTGCTGCTTCGGTGAAGACAGAGCGTGCCGAACAGAAGGAAAAAAAGCAACACGCAGATGTAGTGAAACCCCGCTCTCTGGACGATATCAGAAAAGATATAGCCGCAAGAATCGTATCACAGGGTGTGAAAGAGTTAACTGCGGATGAGTTGGGTATATCATGGAATGCATTTATAAAGAAACTTGAAGCCGAGGGCCATGTGTCAGCCGTGACGGCTTTTAGAGAATCTGAAGTGCATCCGGTAGATAATAACTGTGTCGAAATAATCTGCCATAGCGATTTTCACCAGAACCTGATTGATGGCGAACGCAGTGATCTTATCCGGCACCTGCAATCTCATTTTAATAATCGCATGATTACTTTTTCGTTAGCCCTTCAGACAGACAATACCCCTGTTGAAGAATCTAAGTATCTAAACCCGAGAGAGAAATACCAGCAAATTGTAAAGCGCTATCCACTTGTGGCTACGCTTAAAGACAAATTGAAATTAAAACTGGAACGGTAGTTTATACCTGTTTGCCGTAAGTTCTTAATCGAAGGATATTAAACCCGTCAAAGTCTTTTATTAACTCGCTCTGGAGGTGATTGCAAAAATTTTGTTAAGTAATTTGATATTGGTTAAAATTATTACTTATCTATGAAAGAGTAACAGCCCGATCTCCTTAATGAACTGAAAATAAAATTGTAAATTTGCAGCGTTTTACCAGAGACTGATGTCTCTTATAATGCCGATGTTTAATTCTTAATTTTTTTTTCAATAAAATCAATAATGTTCATGAGAAGATTCGTAATGCTATGCGCACTGTTGTTATTAACTTCAGTGTACGCATTTTCACAAAATCGAAGGGTTACAGGAACAGTAATGGGGCAGGATGGACAGCCTTTGCCTGATGTTTCTGTAGTTGTTAAGGGTACACAAACAGGAACAGTCACCAACTCAGAAGGATTCTACGCAATTGATGTGAAATCCGGAAGTGCGGTGCTTGTGTTTTCTTCGATTGGCTCTGAGACACATGAAGAGGTTGTCGGTAACAGAACACTGATAAATGTAGCGTTGATTCAGAGCGTGGGTGAGCTACAGGAAGTAGTTGTAAATGTACCTTATGGTACTGTTAAGAAGACTTCCTTTACCGGTTCTGAGAATACCATTACCTCCCAGACACTTACCAATAAGCCTGTGACTTCGGTTACTAAAGCGTTGGATGGATTGATTCCGGGTGTGATGATGACAAATGGAGGAGGTGCTCCGGGTTCCGGCGCAAGTATGCTTATTCGTGGTATTGGTTCAGTAAATGCAAGCAGTTCTCCATTGTATGTATTAAACGGGGTGCCTTATGATGGTTCTATCACTTCGCTGAATACCGACGATATTGAGTCGCTGACTGTGCTGAAAGATGCTACTGCTGCTGCTCTATATGGTTCCAGGGCTGCGAATGGTGTGGTAATGATTACTACCAAGAAGGGGATGAGAGGTGCACCTGTAACCAGGATTAACTACCAACAGGGATTCATGACAAGAGGTATTCCCGAGTATGACAGAGTAGGTCCAAAAGATTATTATGAGTTATTCTGGGAAGCTTACAAGAATAACTATAAGTTCCAGGGTAATTCTGATGCGGTGGCCGGCCAAATGGCTTCAAATGTATTAACCAGTTCAAGTGGGTTAGTGTATAATGCTTATAACGTCCCTGGTAATCAACTGGTAGATCCAGTAACCGGGAAACTGAATCCTGCGGCCAAGTTGCTTTGGGATGAGTCATGGGAAGATGCTTTGTACAGAACTGCATTGCGTACCAATGCTAATTTTAATGTGTCCGGAGCTACTGACAGAGTGAACTACTACTTTGCGGCCGGATACCTTAACGAAGAAGGTATTGTGAGGTTCTCAGGTTATGAGAGATATAACATGAGGTTAAACGTTAATATGGATGCCACAGAATGGCTGAAGACCGGATTGAATCTTGATGGAGCAATGAGCACTAATAAAGCCGTTCCTTCAGGCGGTACAGCTACAACCAACCCATTCTACTTCACCCGTCAGATGGGCCCTATTTACCCGGTGTATCAGCATGACCTGGTGACAGGCGGTATTGTCAACGATCCGCTCACAGGTAAGCCTATGTTAGACTGGGGTACACCTGCACAAATGGGTACACGTCCTTATGCGGGCCGTGCTAACCTGTTGGGTTCTCTGGATCTGGACGACCGTTCAACCAGAGCATTTAATGGTAATGCGAATACTTTTGCAGAGATTAAGTTCCTCAGAGATTTTTCGTTCAAGACCACTGTGGGTATTAACTTTTACTCCGCAAATGGTACAAACTATCAAAATAACCAATATGGTGATGCGGCTCCTTCCACCCCGGGTGGACCCGATGGTGGCCGTTCTACCAAGAGCAATGTAAGGCAGGTATCCCTCACTGCAAATCAGGTGCTTACCTGGAGCAGGACGATGGACAAGCATAATGTGACTGCACTGGCCGGACATGAAAACTACAGATGGAAACAAAATAATCTGGCAGGTTATATGTCAGGATTCGTATTCCCGGGTCAGACAGAATTGAATAATGGTTCAAACGCATTTAATCCGCCTTCCTCTTCAGAAGATAATGAAACCATGGAGAGCTATTTCGGAAGCGTGAACTATACTTTTGATTCAAAGTACTTATTATCCGGAAGCTACCGTACAGATGGCTCTTCTATTTTCGCTGCCGATAAGCGCTGGGGTAATTTCTACTCAGTAGGTGCCGGCTGGCGTATTTCTCAGGAAAACTTTATGCAGAATATCTCATGGCTTAACGAGCTGAAACTGAAGGCGAGCTATGGGGAGCAGGGAAATAATGCAATCGGACAACTTTACTCTTATAAAGCTTATTACTATGCAGATGGTACCGGAAGCTATACTCCACCGCAGAGCCTGGAAAACCCTGATATTCTTTGGGAGAAGAACCAGACTACTAACGTAGGTATTGAATATTCAGTATTGAAGAGGAGATTGTCAGGAAGCGTAGAATGGTTCAACAGAGTGTCCGACAACCTTTTGTTCCAGGTACCGTTACCCCCTTCATTAGGTACATTTATCTGGCAGAATATCGGTACAATGAAGAATACCGGTATTGAAGTACAGATTTCAGGTGTACCGGTTAAATCAAGGAATTTTGATTGGAAAATTGATTTCAACCTGACCCATTTCAAGAATACCATTACCAAACTTCCTCCAAATCAGAGAGAGAATGGAATCGTTTCAGGAACGAAGAAGTTGATGGAAGGGCATAGTATTTATGATTTCTGGCTTAGGGAATATGCTGGTGTAGATGCTTCTACCGGTGATGCACTGTATTATAAAGATGTATTAGATGCCAATGGTAAGCCAACCGGTAACAGGACAGTAACCAATGTGTTTAATAATGCTTCTTATTATTACAAAGGATCTTCTATTCCTGATGTGTTTGGTGGTATCACGAATACCTTCAACTACAAGGGAATTGGCTTGTCATTCCTTATGGTGTATTCTTATGGTGGATTGTTCTACGATGGCAACTATGCAAGCCTGATGCATCGTGGAAGTGCGGGTACAGCATGGTCTGTTGATATTCTCGACAGATGGCAGAAGCCTGGTGATGTAACCGCCGTACCAAGATTGCAGAATGCAATTTCCGGTCAGGATGGGGCCTCAACCAGATGGCTGTTTGACGGATCGTATCTGAATATCAAGAGCATCTCGCTGAGCTATTCACTGCCTACTGATGCTGCCGAAAAGCTGTATCTGGGTGGATTGGATTTCTTTGTAAATGGTGATAACTTGTTCTTGTTCTCCGCACATAAGGGAATGGATCCTCAGAGATCATTTGCAGGTACATCTGACTGGAGCTATACTCCGTACAGAACAATCAGTGTAGGAATTAATGCCAAATTAAAATAATAAATCAAAATAGGATATTATGAAAAAACTTTCGATAATAATAGCCGGGTTTTCCTTCCTGTTAATTACAGGTTGTAAGAAAGAATACCTGGAGACTAAGCCAAGCGATGGCGTTACCGAAGCTGAGATTTTCAGTAAATACAGCTCTGTGTCAGCTGCATTGACAGGTATTTATAAAGAACTGTTCGCATTTGGAATCGGTGCAGGTGGTCACGATGATTTCGGACAAAAAGCTCAGGATCTCATGTTTGATCTCATGGGTAATGATATGGTAGTACATTCTCAGGGATATGGCTGGTTCAACGCAGACTATAGCCTTACAGCATGGGCAAGTGCTACAGATGGAAGTCAGTCGATGAATGCCTGGAGGAGGTATTATGATGAAATTAGCCAGGCGAATAAAATTATCGCCAACGTAGATGGAGTAGGAGATGCCACACAGGCTCAGAAAGAGTCGATCAAGGGGCAGGCACTCGCACTAAGAGGGTATGCATATTACTATCTGGCGAACTACTTCCAGCAAACATTAAAAGGAAATGAGTCGGCTAAGGGAGTTCCAATCTATCCGCCGGGAGCAACCGAGGGGGCACCCAGAGGCACACTTCAGGATGTTTATACACAGATAGATAACGACTTCAGCGATGCCGCTACCTTGCTTACAGGTAAACCCAGAGCGTCCAAGACAAATATTGATTTGTCTGTGATAAGAGGATTCCAGGCAAGAATTGCTTTGTTGAAGAATGACTGGGTAGCTGCTGCAACTTTTGCCGATCAGGCCATTCAGGGTGGGTATCCATTAATGAATGCAAGTTCCTATCTCGCGAGGACCTCTTTCTCTACAATTGGAAATTCAGAGTGTATGTGGGGATCAGAAATTCCTGCTGCAGAAGCTACTATTTACGCTTCTTTCTTTTCACACATGGATATAGCTACCGGAGGTTATGCTGCTCTGGGAGGTCAGAAGAAAATCACCAAATGGCTTTATGACCAGATACCTACCGGCGATGTAAGAAAATTAGCGTTTACTGCCCCGGGTACAGGAACTGATGCAAATCCTGAATATAATCAGCAAAAATTCAGAGTGCCTACACCGGGATCATGGGCTGCTGACTATCAGTATATGAATGTACCGGAAATGTATCTGATAAAAGCTGAAGGATTAGCACGTCAGGGTGGTAAAGATGCGGAAGCACGGACTGCACTTGAGACACTTGTGAAGTCCAGAAACCCGGCCTACTCTGCTGCAAACCTCAACGGTCAGGGATTGATTGATGAGATTCTTTTGCAACGTAGAATTGAGCTTTGGGGCGAAGGCTTCGGACTGTGGGATATCAAGAGGCTTAATGAAGGGCTCAGCCGTCCTCAGGGAGCCGGCAACCACGGTGCGCCTAACTATAATCCAGGTGTGTACACAACTTCTCCTAAGGATCCTCGTTTCTTAATGAGAATACCTCAGAAGGAATTGGACAATAATACAAACATGACACCTGACGATCAGAATCCTTAATAACCTTAAATAATTGATTCATTATGATAAAGAATAGTTTATATACTTTGTTGGCTGCCTTTTTGGTGGTTAGCATGGTATCATGTGAAAAAAACAATGTAGTGGTTGGGAAGGATGTTACTCCGGCACCTTTCGTTAAAATAGCTACATGGGCTGCTGCGGATACAGTAGGCACTTATATCATTCCTGAACCTGTAAATGGTAAAAGTGCACCCTTTATTATCCCTATTGGGGTAACCAATGTATCTAATGTGGACAGGACGATTAATATTAGTTACTCCTCAGCTACTGCTGTGAACGGACAACAATTCAGCGCACCTACCACATTAGTGGTAAAAGCAGGAGAAGCGCTGGTAAATCTGGAGATTACAGGTATTTATGATGGTTATGAAAGTGTATCCAGATCGGATAATTTGAAAATTTCTATTACCGGCGGTGATGTGCCTGCCGATGTGGCTAAGACTCATTATCTTCTTACGATTAAGAAATATTGGGAAGCTCCCACCAACGTATTCCAGGGTATTTACACAGAGTCTGATTATTATGGAGGAGAGTTGGATGGTGATCCGTATCCGGTAGAAGTATCCCTTGTTTCTGCGAACGGCCCATTGCTGAATATGCAGGTGGTTGGTTTGTGGGGTATGTCAACACCACTTAAGTTTTCCATGAGTTGGATAGACCTGGAACACGGTACAACTACAGTACCCACCCAGGCATGGGTGTCTGACCTGTTTGGATATGGCCAGGCGACTACCAAGCAAAGTGGTAATGGCACCTTCACTGTAGATCCAAATACTTTCAGCCTCGGTTATGAGCATACGGTTTCTGCAGGTTCATTTGGGAAATACATAAGTGTATTTGAAAAGTGATTGAACTGACATAAAAATATGAGAGGGCCGGCTTTTTAGCCGGCTTTCTTTTTTTGCCGTCAGTACCCGGGTGTATTGTGGGCGAGTGACTATAGAAGCTACCTGTATTTTGTATGATAGTTATTCTTTCGGCAGCCCTGAAATAATTTCATTACGAATCACCTTTGTAATTCTGTTCTTTTCAAATCCTCTTGGAGTTACTAGTGTGATTGTACGGTTAAGTACCGGATCGGTAATTGGTCTTACCATCTTCAACCTTCTCTCACCCATATATATTGTGGCTAGTCGCGGTAATAATGTGATACCACCGTTTCGGTCTATAATCTTGCGTATAGTTTCAAGAGAGCCACTGTGATAGGTAATGTTACCGAGCGTGCTCGGTGAAAGAAGTGAGCGGCCGTGAATTACAGAGGAAGAAGAGAGGAAATGTTTAAAAGTGTCGTGGAGAATTAATTCTTTAAAGGGAATTTCTTTCCATTTTATCACAGACCTGGCTGAAAGCGGATGTTGTGAGCTCATGTAGAGCACAAAGTCCTCCTCAAATAATGGGGCTTCATAATAACCATCTTTATCAAATGGACTCAGCGCAATAGCTCCATCCAGATCCCCCTGCTCGAAGTGGGTAATCATTTCCCGCGAGGTAAGTTCTAGAATCTCTACATTCAATTCAGGATATTTCTCGCCGAGAGATTTGATGAATAGTGGCAGCAGGTAAGGGGCTAGTATAGGTAGAATACCCAACCTGAAGTTTCCTGTGGGACGATTGGCCATTTTTCTTGCAATTTCTACAAATTGCTTTTGAGCTTCCAGGATTGTCTTTGCCTGGCGAATCAGGTCGGCCCCTTTCATTGTAGTAGCCACAGGAAACCTGGACCGGTCAAATATTATGATGTGAAATTCTTTTTCTAAACGCTGAATTTCTTTACTCAGGGTGGATTGGGCAACTTCACATTCGTCGGCAGCACGGGCAAAGTTTCTATGCCTGTCCACTGCAATGATATATTTTAGCTGGTTGAAGTTCATCTGCAGATTGTAGAACCCCTGAAATTAGAAAATGACTTTTCTATGGTGCCTTTCGGGGGCTCTGAAGTAAAATTAGGAATCTTTTCAGAAGGAGGTAAGAGTGGGGAAATTTGAAAATGGTGATACCCGGGTTTCGGCCGCCGAGTGAGTTTTACGATAATACGTGTATTCTTCCCAAGCCATCCCGCTACGCGTGATTGTTTTTTAAGTTCGCTACCTGCGCTCGAGTAAACTCAGGGATTACCTGCAGTGATCCCTTGAGGAAGGCTAACGCCCATTGGACTTAGGTTTTAAATCTATTACCCTGCCCTTTAGGGCAGGGCTGTGAAGGCCTTACACAACAAAGGCTTTAGCCTCATTTTGAGAAATTTAGCAGTACAACGATGATTTATTATTT
>JAMLGT010000024.1 GCA_023957755.1 Chitinophagaceae bacterium | reverse complement strand
TGTATCCAGCTTCCCTTTAAATTTTAAAATGATAGCCTGGGGGATAATGGGCGCTACAAAAAAGGGTTCCAGTTGTTGCGAAGATTCCCCGGAAATATGCGCACAGTCTTTAAAATGAAAAATAATAGAAATGTAGGGCCGCGGAAAAAATTTATCCTCCTGCATAGTATCATTGAATCGGTATGCCTCAAATTGCCGGACCAGCCATTCGTTATCTTTATCATTTTTAAGAAGTTCAATGTCCAACATTTCTGTCTTTCGTTTGGTTAGATGTAGTGGTGCTGTTTTATTTTCATAGTTTACCCTTAATTTTTTTGCTTATTGTAAAAATATTCATAAGCTAAAATGTACGTATAATGTGCCATTTTCTTTTTGGTTGTTCTTACAATAGTAGAAAACCTGCACGCTTTTTTCCGGCTTTATAAAAATAAAGGCACCAACCACAAACTTACTATTAGATCCGTAATATTCCAGAAAGTTCCGCAACCCTGGTTTGCGTCTTCGCGAACTATAAAACAGGCGTTTTATTTATCGTTATGTTGCGAAGAATTGGTTTGTGAAGACACAAACCACGGCGAAAGTTTACCTTAATCTGCAGCTCTGGTTCGTGTCACCGAATTGACAGATCAACCTGTGCTACTACGCTACTAAACTATGGATTACAGGGTTACATTTACATCTCAAAGGTTTTGATTCTAAACTACAGTCACTGGTCAGAAGGCAATAGTGTGCTATTTTAAACTGCTGGTGATAAACCGGGATTTTGCAGTAGCATCTTTGGCTAATGCAAAGCGCGAGGGCATTTGAGCATGGCATCCCGGTAATCCCGACTTAGCAAGGGTTTGTGAGAAATACCATTTCGAACAAATAACCCTGACTATTCGTTTTGCAGCCAACTGTAAAATTTGGGTTTAATTTGGATTTTAATATTTTATGCAAATTTGTGCCTTTGGCTAATATTTGGTAAATATTATTAAAGATTTAGATTTTTTTTTATGAGAGAATTCCCCTCTCCATCGTAACTATCGGTGGAATTTCCTTCATACTTCTTTTCATTTTAGTTTTTTTTCTTGTCAAAAAGAAACCAAGGGAGTATCAGACCATATAAAATCGACTCCGGAAAGTATTGTGGAGAGTGATAATATTAAGTATATAGATGGTAACATTAAGAGTGTTTCTGTAGCCTTCCCCACTTTTCGGGCCATTTTGGATTTTTTAGATGAGGAGTCTTTCTGGCGCTCTGACGCAGAGTGTACTATTATTCTTGATATGGTAAGAGCATTCATTCACCCCGAATTTGTTTTGCATAGCAATCAAAATGGTAATCAGGATATAATCAAACCGCTTTTATACACCCTTTGGCGATAGTTAGATATATTGCACTCTCCTTCACGCGGTTTTTTGCAGTTACCAGAGGTGCAGCAGTGGATGTGTGGTGCTTCAGTTTACTTTTGATATTTTTTGAGGATATTTAGTTTGTGTTTTTCTGTCGAGTGGGCTGCTCATGAAGCCGGGAACCTATAAAAACACAACGACAATAAGAAATCTTTTAAAATAAATCCTGAAACAAACAGATGATTCAGAGAATTAAAATGCTCCGCAGTAATATTAGCGCTAACTATCTGGTGGTGTTTGTGCGCTATCTTATCGGATACGCTTTCATTCCTTCCGGTCTGGTTAAAGTATTAGGCGAGAGGTTTACGTTACTGCCCGTCAGCAATCCTGTGGGTTACTTTTTTGATGCACTTTATAAATCAGGGATTTATTGGAATTTCCTGGGAGTTAGCCAGGTCGTGGCTGCATTCCTATTGATGACACAACGTTTCGCAACTATTGGCGCACTTATGTTTTTGGGGATTGTTACAAATATTTTTCTCATTACTGTAGGCGTCAATTTTGGCAATACCCGATATATAACCTTTCTGATGTGGTTGGCTGCCTCACTGCTTGTGATCTGGGACTGGGAGAAGGTAAGGCTTCTATTTCTGAAGCCGCAACAAATTAAGGAGGTCAGTATTTCGCGGGATCGTATCTCAAATAATTGGGCGTACCTGGGCCTTTTCCTCTTTCTATTCCATGTTTCACTCTCGTTGTTAAACTACCGGGGAATGTTGGGAGAAAACCAGATATTGCGAATAATCGTTCCTTTCTTAATTACAGTACTTGCAGTTGGAGTCACCTTTTTTATTGATTTTAAGCGTACAAAGAGCTCCGGTATGCCGGAATAGGTTAATCCAAATAAATGTAGTAATCCGGTAGTATGCCCTTTTCTAATTTGAATGTATAAATAAAATTTCCAGACGCTGCTACCTTGCTAAGTATGATAGCTGTGCAGGCACTGTTAGTGGTTAGTTCGCATCTTTGACTTTTAAATATTGACTTTCAAAGAATGTTGTCCGGAAGATAAATTCCTCTTTTTTCTTACTCTTATGAAGGAATTTCATTAAACTTGTGAGGAATACCTATCAGTTTCTTTTCATTTCGAGCGTTATTGGTTTAACACCTATCAACTTTTTGCTTGGTAAAGTACATTGATAACTGTCCAAACCTGCTTTTTAAAATGAGGTACTACAATTGGAATATGAAGATTTTCATTTGTACGATTCTTTCTTTATTCTTTCTTATTGAAGCATCTGCACAAAAACCCCTTCCGCAGTCCACTATCGACTCTATACTGGCAAGTGGCGGCGAGAAGTCGAGTTGCGGTACTGATCAGCTTTTAACCAACCTGAGAAAAGACCCTCAGTTCAAGTTGAGAGAGGATGCTATGAATAAAGAAATTCAGGCTGCATACGGAACTCTGGATGACACCATCATTACCCTTCCGGTAGTAGTACACGTAATTAATAACAATCCATTCGCCACGACTGATGCACAGGTGATAGCCGGAATTCAGTTGTTGAATGATGCGTTTAGCAAGTCGGGCGTATATGCTGCAAGCGTCGGTGCAGATACCAAAATAAGGTTTTGCCTGGCCAGGAAAGCGCCTGACGGTGGCATCACGAATGGTATTACCCGGACTACCTCTTTCCATGGCCATTCTTTAAATAGCGGTCTGGAAGATGCGAAGTTGAAGGGGCTGATACAATGGGACCCATCACGCTATATAAATATATGGTTGATTAATAGTATTGAGACGGAAATCTATGCTAATTTCAGTTGCGGCTCGTGGACCCGAATGAGGATGGGTGGTTATGCTACTATGCCTCCGGGAGGTGGTGCGTCAGATGGGATTGTGGTTACAGGATTCGGTAGCCTTCTGGCTCATGAAATGGGGCACTATCTTGGATTGTATCATACCTTTCAGGGCGGGTGCACTAATAACGACTGCACTACGGACGGCGATCGTGTGTGCGATACCCCACCCGATAATTCAATGAGGGCATCTTCATGTGGCAGCCCGGAGAATTCATGTTCTACCGATACATTATCCAGTTACTCAAATGGATTTTTCCCTGTCGATGTGCCTGATCAGATCTCCAATTTTATGGATTATAGTAATGCAGCGTGTGCGAACCAATTCACCCAGGGTCAGGCAGACAGAATGAGGGCCGCAATCAACACACAGCGATCAGGGCTTCTTGAGAATAAATGTGATCCTCCCTGTACTGAAAGCATAGTGGCAGGGTTTACAAGAGATATTGCATATTCTGCAAAGGGCAATACTATCAATTTCACCAACACATCTACCGGAGCTACAAATTTTGAGTGGCTTGTAAATAACGTGGTAGTCGCCACCACAGTTAATTTCTCCTATACATTTACTGATGAAGGGAAAGATACTGTTACGCTTCGCGCATTTAACAGTCCGGGTTGCTTTGCCTCTTATACCGATTGGATTATAACTAATTGCGGTGTTACAGCAAGATTTTATTCAGACAAACAATTTATTGCTTCCAGGACAGGCGTTTATGAGGACAGTATTTATTTCACAAATACTTCTTACAATGGTGCCACCTATCAATGGCTTGTAAGTAATAATCAGGGAATGATGGAACATGTGGAAAGTACAGATGCCAATTTCAAATATATCTTTCCGGTGCCGGGAGTGTACCAGATAAGATTGGTAGCTACGAATGGAACCTGCTCCGATACAACAGGGTTTTATTCAATTAATGTAGCAGACCCGACAGCAGATGCAGTTCCTTTTTCAGGATATTTTACCTGTTATGACAATAACAAGGTGCAGATTAATTTCTGTATTGCGAACTATGGATATGCTCCGATACCGGTAGGTACGCCTGTAAGTTTTTATGACGCTGATCCAAGATTTCCGGGAGCTAATAAAATTCCAAATACGTATTATCTGCCTTATGTCACACCCGGTGGATATTGTAGTAATTGCTATACCCATGTATTGAATATTCCATACCGTGGGCTTGAGCAGATTTATATTGTAGTAAATGATTCGGGAATAGCCATACCTATTTCGCTTCCTAATGCACCTCTGGTTGAGAAAAACTATACAAATAATGTTGCGGTAGCTCAGACTATCCGTACGACCATTCGCGCAACTATTTGCGATGGACAGAATTATGCAGGCTATACAAAGTCGGGTACCTATATCGATACCCTTGTAAGTGTAAATACCGGTTGTGATAGTATCAGGACTTTGATATTGAAGGTAAATCCCTTGTCGTTTACTACAGTTACAACGTCTATATGCGATGGAGATAACTATGCCGGACATACGAAAACAGGGACGTATGTGGATGTGTACTCTAATATTTATGGCTGTGATAGTACCCGCACCCTGCATCTGACTGTAAAACCCACATTTAAGACAAGCCTTGCTGTCTCGATCTGTGAAGGGCAGAATTATTATGGACATACGAAATCAGGTACTTACATTGACCATTATTATGCGCAGAATGGCTGTGATAGTACCCGTACTGTGTATCTCACTGTGAAGCCACTATCGAGAACTACCGTTTATGATACAATATGTGCCGGGCAGAATTATGCCGGTCATACTACATCCGGGATCTATGTAGATACTTACTATGGGGTAAATGGTTGCGACAGTATCCGGACATTGCACCTCACGGTCAATCCGGTTTTCAAAACCACTATCACCGCTTCTATTTGTCAGGGAGATAACTATGCAGGACATACGGCATCGGGTACTTATGTGGATATCTATACTGCTTCGAATGGTTGTGATAGTACACGTACCTTATACCTGACGGTAAACCCGGTGAAGTTCACATCCGTGACTACGGAAATTTGTGCTGGTGAGAATTACGCCGGCCATACTACATCCGGGGTTTATGTGGATGTGTATAAGACATCTGCCGGATGTGATAGTACCCGGACGCTTTATCTGACGGTGAAGCCTGTATTCAGTTCTACCATAAGTGCAGTTATTTGTGATGGCGATCAATTTGAAGGATATACGATTACCGGTGTTTATGTGGATGTGTTTAGGGCAATGAATGGGTGTGACAGCACGAGGACTCTTTACCTGACTGTAAAGCCAAGAAGTTTTACAACGATTAATGCATCTATTTGTGTGGGACAGTCTTATTTTGCTGCAGGTAGTTATCAGACAAAGACAGGAGTCTATTATGATACACTCACCAATTATTTGGGATGTGATTCTATAATTACCACTAACCTGACAGTACACGAATTACCCAAACCGGACCTGGGTAAAGACAGAGGTATTTGTATTGGAGATCAGCTCGTACTGAATCCGGGGAACTTTGTCAGCTACCTGTGGCAGGACGGAAGTACTAACCCGACCTATACTACCACGTTGGTTGGCCATTATCAGGTGACGGTAACTGACAGTAATGGTTGTGTGAATTCGGCTGAAATGAGTGTGTTGAGAATTGACACCCTACCCAGAGATTTCCTGCGAACAGATACCAGCCTTTGCCAGGGCAATGTGGTGCCACTGATTGCAAAAGGATTCAGTAAGTATATGTGGAGTACAGGTCAGACCACAAGTACTATCAACGTCACCCTGAGCGGCAAGTATCGGTTGGATGTGGTAGATGTTAATGGCTGTAAGGGGGCTGATTCGGTGTATATTGATTTTTACGACTGTAAGGATGTGTGGATACCCAATGCATTCACTCCTAATGCAGACTCCAAAAATGATATTTTCAGACCCATTTTCCCCGCTCCTGTCACTAATTACCGTATGCAAATATGGGATAGGCGTGGCATGAAGATATTTGAATCTACAGATCAGAAAGCCGGGTGGGACGGCAGGTATAAGGGTGCCATTCAGGGGAATGATATCTATGTTTATACGATTGTGTTTACAGACATTGATGGTAACCATGTGGTGAAGAAAGGAATCATTGCACTGGTAAGGTAACGGACAGTTATTTTTGTTTCCTTAATAAATCACACTTTAGTACGGCTACCCCGCTCAACAAGATAGCGCCGGCTCCTGAAAATTCTTATATGCCCGATTTAGGGGTGCTCTACAAATTATAAGAGTGGTTCTGGTCGCTTAAAATGTCGGACAGCGTAATTTGTTGAGCGAACTATTCAGAATATTGAAATAGGTTTTGTAGGACAGCGTAACCTCCAGGCCTCCACGCAATTGCGAAGCAGTTTTTAATTTGCTTACATTGACATCATAGCTAAGTCCTACTCCAACCTGATAATAATCTAATCGGATCACCGGAATAATAGCATCGTCCCAACGGTAGAAAGCCCCTGCACCCATCGAGATAATGTCATCATCATTATAGTTAACAAGGTCATGGTAATAGAGGAAACCTCCCTGAGCTTGTTTATGCCCTCCCTGGGTGAAGATATCACCATAAAGAACAAATTTATCTACATCACTTGTGGGAATGGAGGCCCCTACATTGATGGCGAGCTTGGGATTTAATTTGATGTCATTGGTACTGATAAATGCTACCCGTGGTTTTGTGAAGTGAAATAATGCCATACCTACATAATACCGTATGTCATTTGGCCCCACACTGGTGTATGACAAACCTGCTGCCATATCCCAATAAGTGAAATTTGTATTACTAAATGTTTGCCTTGTAGGGTTAGTAGGACTGAAGGAACCATTAATAAACTGATCGTCGAATTGTAGTTTGGTGGGATCGAATCTGTTCTGCACCGGGCCTGCCATAAATCCTGCAGATATATAGCTGTCTTTTTCCCCATTGACAGACTTGTGTAAATTAATAACAGGTAATACCTGAGTTTTACTCAATCTTGAGTCTCCAGCTTTATCGTTAGTTATCTGCAGGCCAATTGTCAAAAAATCATAATTGTTCTCTCCGAGAGAAAATTTGAGCTCAGCTCCTAATGCTTCCGTTTCATAAGGAGTGGTCACGCTCTGCCACTGGGATCTATAGGCTGCGGTAATTCTAAAGTCCCCGGCAAAGATTCCGGCTAATGCCGGATTTCGAAGTAAGGGCAATTCATAGAATTGAGAGAAATTGATATCCTGCGCGATTCCTTTGGTGGTACAGATAAGGAAGATTATTATCGTTTGAATAAAGTATTTCATATTGTGCTATTTAAGGATTGTAGTATTTCCCTTGTATGTATAAGAAATACCATTTTCGCAAATAACCTCTGCCGTGTACACATAAACTCCCGGAGGCTGAATGACACCTCTTATCCGTCCATCCCAACCGAAGGTTGGTTCATTGGGAGCAAAATTATTTCTTTCAAATACTAACTGTCCCCATCGGTTAAATACCCTGAAAGATTTGACACTTGCTATTCCACTTGCCCTGACCATAAGTATATCGTTGATGCCGTCCCCGTCAGGGGTGAAGGCATTGGGAATAAATACCTGGGCACTCTTACAAAATACTTTGATCTGAATTGTGTCTGTGGCCTTGCAATTATAAACGCTGGTTATTTCTACGGCGTAGGTTATATCCTTCTTGATATGTGCTATTGGTTCCGGACAATTCGCACAATCAAGATCTGTGGCTGGTGTCCACATCCATTTTTTGACAGGCCCGTTTTCTACTACCGATTTTAAGGGCAACATGGTGCCGGTAGGTAATGTTTGATCGGGTCCGAGATCGATGGTGGGATATTTCCCAACTGCCACAGTTATAAAGGCGGTATCGGTAAAGCAATTATGACCATCATAACCGATAACTCTATACGTAGTAGTTGTGGAAGGATTAGCTACGGGATTTGAGATAACTGTGCTGCTCAATGCCACAGAGGGCGACCATTTGTACGAAGCAGCGCCACTGACCAGAAGGTTGGCAGACTGACCGATACAAATAGAATCATTGCCTGATGTTTTTAATTTCAGTGGTGGTATGACAGTGATGTGTACAGTGTCATAATCAGGACAGCCTATTGAGTTGTATCCTGCTACAATATAAGGAGTGGAAATGTCCGGACTTGCTATAGGTGTAGCACAATCGTAGCAACTTAGACCCTGTAAGGGGGTCCACTCGTACCGTATTGCACCGCTTACACTTAGTTGTGCTGACGTGCCCTTACAGATTGTCAAATCCTGGCTTGCTTTTATGGTAGGCGAAGGTTTTATAGTAATTGTATGGTTCGCCGTATCGTAGCAACCATTCACCGTGCCGGTGATAAAGCGGATTTGATAAGTGCCGGGTTGTGTAAATACGTAGTCAAAGTCTTTTCCAACAGCTCTTGCCCCATTTGAAAGCTCCCATTGCATCAGGCCGATAGCATCGGTCGATTGAATAATACCAGATAACCTTACCGGAAGGTTAGCACACGCTTCGTCATCAGCATTGATACTTGTAACAGGAAAATTATTAACATGAATATCTAAAGTTTTTTGCAGGGTATCTGAGCATCCTGTATTACTAATGACGATCATCCTGATATTGTAACTTCCGGATGACGTATAAGTATGACTGACAGTATTGCCGGTTCCCTGTGTGCCATCTCCAAAATCCCACCAAACCAGATTCTTGCCTGAATAAGCAAAGGAGTTGTCTGAGAAAGAGAGGGTTGTGGAGCCACACTTGAGATCACTTGCCGTTTTAAAATCAGCATCCACCCTGTCCACTTTAATGGTATCAATCCCATTGATAGGGTAGGCACATCCGGCCGTATTCTTGAGGATTAATGTGGGGATATAATTGCCCGGATTCTCATAAGAGTGATACACAACCGGCTGGGCAGTGGTTTGTGTAACTCCGTCTCCGAAATCCCAATGGTAAGTGTTTGTATTAACGGCATCTGCTTCGAACCTGACAGGGCCGGGTGAGCAAATATTTCCACCTGTGTACTTGAGCTTTCCGGATGGCCCATTCACAGTGACGGTCTTTGTCGTCTTGTATGTACATCCCCCCGGTACTGTTACAGTGAGGGTAATAGAATAGGTTCCTGCAAACTGATAAATGTGAGCCGCTTCATCGCCTGAAGCCTGTGCGCCATCTCCAAAATCCCAATGGGCAGTTACTGATGGCCGGATTGGGTTTGAAAATCGTACGGTGAGGGGGGCACATGTAGCTACGCTGTCACTCATAGTAAAGGTGCCGGGAAGACTTTCTACTACTTCTATGGTTTTTTCTGTGCTGTCAATGCATGAACTGCCGGGTGCATTCAATTTGAAAACAAGGAGTTTGATCTTATAGATTCCGGGTGTGGTATAGGTATGAGTTGGGTTTTCCAATACGGAAGTAGTGCCATCACCGAAGTGCCATTGATAAGAAGTTGCGAGAGAGGACTGATTGGTGAATGATACTACATCTCCTTTACATAATCTGCTTACTGAAGTTGTAAAGGCAGCGACAGGTTTAGGATACACAGTCACCTGATCGAAGACAGTAGTGTCTGAGCAGTTGTTCTGAGCACGCATAGAAATGGTAAAGGTTCCTGAATTATAATAGGTATGATAAACAGTATCGACATTTTTTGAAGTACTTAAGAAGTTGCCATCTCCAAAATCCCATTGGAACGAACTCGCACCGGCGCTGTTATTGATTAGCGCGACTGTATGTGGCAGACATCCGGAGTGATCAGGCCCATTCATTGCAAGATTTGCCTTGATAGTGTTTGGTGCAACGATGACAGCATATTGAAGGGTGTCGTTACCGCATCCATTAGCGGCGATGAGTCTGACATTGAATGTGTCGACCTTGCCGGTATTGAAGGTGTGCTCTATATTGGCGCCAGAAGTTGTTGTTGCCGTATGTCCGTCACCGAAATCCCAATAGTAAGTATTGTTTAATCCTCTGGAAGTATTCTTGAAAGTAACCTTCATCGGAGAACAGCCGGTAGTAATATCTGGCGAAAAAAGTGCTTTTGGTTTTGAACTTACATGAACAGACTTTGTAAGTGTGATGGTATCACATTCCGAAAGCATTTTTAACTTAATAAAATAGGTGGTATCGTTGTAGGTAGGATTGGTGTTAAAGGTGATTGTACCTGGTTGCACTTGTGTGGAAGTTTGGCCGTTGCCAAAGTCCCAATAGTAACTATACAATCCAATGTCTTCTGTTGTATTCGTTATCAGGACAGATAACGGACCACAATCATCGTTATTATCCAGAGTGAAGCTTGGATTAGGCAATTTATACGTGAAAAACTTATAACTCATGCTATCCTGCTTACAACCAAATAGAGAATTTGTTACCAACTTAATCGTTACTGAATCGTTGGGAGCCGTAAGGGTAAATCCCGGAAAAACAGTTCCGCTGCCTACATAGCTTCCATCCACATACCACCTATACTCGCTGTTGTTAGCCGGATATTCCTGAAGTCCGATTTCTGCTGCAGTGATAGTGAAAGGTGGGCAGAAGAGGTTTTTCTGAGGAGTGAATTTTGCTATGGCATTGGGATGGATAGTTACTTTGAGTATAGCGCGTGGGCTTTCGCAACCATTATTATCAGTTTGAGTTACAAAATAATCTGTTGTTCCTGAAATATGGGTGTCCGGAGTGGGAGCTGTGGATGAACCGGTGCCTCCCGTAGGGCTTGTGTACCAAAGTAGTGAAGTGCCTATCGCAGTAAGCGGCGAAGCTACAGCGTCTATACAATAAGACACAGGTGTTGTGGAGGGTGCTGCCGGCAACGCATTTACAATTACGTTTATAGTGGAAGTTGCAGAAGTACAATTGTTCTGAGTTACCGTTACAAAGTAGGCTCCAGATGCAGCTAAGGTCGCATTGGTAATAGCAGGGTTTTGTAGATTACTGGTAAAGCCATTGGGTCCTGTCCATTTGAAAGAAACGGGACCGGTAGCAGTTGTCGTGGCCCCCAGATTTAAAGTCGTACCAAAGCAAATAGGACTATTACTTGATAATACCGGTGCATCTGGCGGGTTGGGGTCAGATAGCGTGAATGGGCCTACTGCATTAGATGGGCAACCTAGTAAGGATACGAAAATGTTAGTATATGACCCGGCAGATAAATTAGGAATTGTAAGATTACCACTGCCATCTGTTGGTATGCTTGTGACAGTTGGAGTCCCGTCTTTAGTGAAAGATACCTGGTAATTTTTTGAGGGATCCAGTCCTGTTAATGTGATAGATCCGGTTGCGGTAGCACAATTTACAGGATTAGTAATAGTAGCACTTGTTATGGAGGGAAGTGGATTTATTTTAACACTGATAGGTACACGTTTACTTTCGCAATTAGTACTTCCGGATACCTGACTTACGTAATAAGTGATAGTGCCCACGGATATCGTAGGTGGCACAGGGGCAGATGTATTGCCTGTCCCTCCGGTTTCATTATTATACCATAGCAAATAGTTTCCGGCAGAAGCTGTAGCCGTAAGAGGTTTGGCAATAGCATTCAGACAATATTCAACGTTTTGCCCAATTGGCGCCTCTGGTTTGGGTTCTATAGTTACCTTAAGTGCTGCTCGTGGACTTTCACAACCATTGTTATCGGTTTGTGATACATAATAATACGTTGTGCCGGCTGTATGAGTATCCGGAGTGGGAGCTGTGGATGAACCGGTGCCTCCCGTAGGACTCGTGTACCAAAGCAGAGAAGTGCCTGTCGCGGTAAGTGGTGAAGCTACAGCGTCTATACAATAAGACACAGGTGATGTGGAGGGAGCTGCGGGCAGCGCATTTACAACTATGTTTATAGAAGAGGTCGCAGAAGTACAATTGTTCTGAGTTACCGTTGCATAATAAGTTCCTGATGCAGCTATACTCACATTGCTAATGACAGGGTTTTGCAGACTACTGGTAAAGCTATTAGGGCCTGTCCATTTAAATGTAACAGCACCGGTAGTACTGGTCGTTGCACTTAAGTTTAAGGAAGATCCAATACATAAAGGAGCATTACTTGACAAAACCGGTGCATCCGGTGGGTTGGGGTCTGACAGTGTGAATGGGCCTACTGCATTAGATGGACAACCTGCCAGGGATACAAAAATATTGGTATATAATCCGGCAGATAAGTTAGGTATTATAAGATTACCGCTATTATTTGTTTGGAGAGTGATTACTGTAGGAATCCCTGCTTTAGTAAAAGACACCTGGTAGTTTTTCGAAGGATCCAACCCTGATAAGGTGATATATCCGGTCGCAGTAGCACAATTCACAGGATTGTTAGCAGTAGCACTGGTTATGGACGGAATGGGATTGACCTTTACGCTTATAGGTACCCGGAAGCTTTCACAATTTGTACTTCCTGATACCTGACTCACGTAATAGGTGGTGATGCCTGCAACCGTTGTAGAAGGGGTGGGTGCTGTAGTGCTGCCCGTGCCGCCGGTGGCAGTATTATACCAAAGCAAATGATTCCCCGGAGCTGCTGTGGCCGTAAGCGGTGTGGCTGACGCATTCAGGCAGTATTCTGCGTTCTGAACTGTGGGTGTTTCAGGTCTTGCTCCTACGTTGATAGAGAAATTTTTTGTGCTGCTACATGTTCCCAGAGTTGCATTCACAGTAATGTTAGCCGTAATTGTATTTGAAGTGTTGTTAACCGAAGTGAAAGCAGGAATAGTGGCAGATGAACCACTGGCTGCCAGGCCGATACCGGTATTGCTATTGGCCCAGGTGATTGTAGCATTGGACGGATTGGTAGTGATATTAATAGGGCCTGCTGTTTCTCCTGCACATACAGTTATATTGGCTATGTCTTCGATGTCGGGGGTAGGACTCACCATTAATTTTTTTGTAATCGTTGTTGCTCCGCAACTATTGGTTACTGTCAGTGATATTTCCGTCTCACCAGCGTTGTCAAATGTCACCTTTCCGGGAGCGGCTGATGCTGAAGAAGCGGGCGTAGCCCCCGGGAACGACCATAAATAGGTAGTCGAATTATCAATAAAGCATTTAACCGAGGCCGTAGGCGAGATAGATTGATATTGGCAAATGGTATCCGGCAAGTTGTTGAATTCGACCCGGGGTTTATCTTTCACGACGATCGTTCTGGTGAGTACTGGGGTAGAGCAGGTGCCACCCGGACTCAGCATAACAAGGCTCACAATATAAGTTCCCGGATCTAAAAACTGGAAAACCGGATTTTTGGACGCGGAGTCAGTATTGTTGAGGTAGATAAATTTACCACTATAGTTGCCGCATTCGGTAGCCGCTGTGTATTTTACTGACCAGATATATTTATTCTCGCCACAGGTAGGGGTATTGGCTGTTGTGGAAGTTGTTACAGTAAAAGGTGCGCAACCTTCATTATTGTCGACGGCAAAAGCTACAGAAGGCTTTGGATTCACGCAGATGGTTTGTACAGTTTCAGCTAGTCCGCAATAAGCGTTTCCTGTCTTCAATTTTACGGTATATACACCGGGTTGCAAGAACTGAAGTTTTAGCGTCTTTGAGCCCGACTGCCATATTTCAGTGTTGGAAGAACCATAGTCATTGCCCAGGATACCTCCGTTTGTAATAGTCCATCCGGTGGCTGGAGAAATCGACCATATAATTTTACCTTCTGTACAAGTTCCATTATAAACGGAACTGCTTTTACTGGAATCAGTAAGGGTAACTATATTATCGACGCAAATAGTGTCTTTTGGTGAGATAACAAATTTGGCATTGGGTTTTTCTGAAACATAGATTGGAACTATCGTTGCTTCAGATGAGTTACAAGGATTAGAAGCCCGGATACTTGCTGAGAAGGAATTTGGATAGACGGTGGAGCCGGAACTGCTATTTGTTCCACAACTGGTTTTGTCAAATTTATGAGTTATTGAAGCAGGAATATTTGGATGTTCAAATACTTCGGGCATGGAGCCATCATTGAATGTAATGGTATAGATGGTGCCAGGTGGATTATTATCTATTCCTGTGATGGGAAAAGTTAGAGAGGATCCACCGCAAATAGCTGTATTGCCCGGATTGGACAAACCAACGGCCGGATTCGTTCCTACATAAATTCGATAGAAGCCTGTATCAATACATCCATTTTGACCGCTGACAATAAAAAGCATTTGGTGTGTTCCGGTCGAATAGGTGTGTTGCAAAACGGTATTAAATACAGTACTGGTAAAGTCGGGAGCACCGTCGCCCCATATTATTCTGTATGACGTGTTAGTGGATTGGGTTGTTGATTGATTGCTGAAATTAAACTCGCCTGTAGGAAGATTTCCACAAATTGAAAAATAATTGTCTCCATTAAATTTTCCACTGCCTGTGCCCCCAAGTGAAGCATCAGGCCGTTGCTTGATTGTTATAGGCTTAGTGATGGAATCGACGCAGCCCGCGGCCGTTTTTGTAATAAGCTTGACATTAAAAGTCTGAGTACCATTTCCCGGAGTCCCTTTAAAGACATGAGAAGGATCTTTTTGGGTTGTGGTATTATTACTTCCCGAATTCGGGTCATCAAAATTCCAGAGATAGGATGCTCCATCCTGAGAAGAATTAGTAAAGAAAACGGGAACACTGCTGCATTGACCACCAGGACTGAAGGTGAAGTTAGCCTTCGGGTTAGGATTGACCACCAGTGTCACTGCCGCCAGCGTATCACCCTGCTTCTTTCCTCCGTTGATGATAACGCGATACACGCCCGCAATACCTGCTGTGTACGATGCTGAAGTAGCCCCATTGATATTAACGCCATCCTTTTGCCATTGGAATGAGGTGGGTGAACCACCTGTTACAGTGAAATCCTGGGTATGATTCTGGCAAATATTAGTAGTGCCGGCGGGCGAAATCTTTTGAGCTGTCAGATTATAGACAGATAACAAAATGGCGGTTAGCAAAAAAAACTTTCTCATTAACAGTTGTTGTAACTATTGAAGTGGATGTCAGTTATTGGTAGTTTCACAGAAGGACTCGTCGGTCTTTCAGGAAGGTTATTTGATTTATAAATATATAATAAAAAAGTTGATAATGCTAAGGAGAAGGCTGAAAGCTTTAATCTTTCATTTCTCTTGCAGCCTGGAGTCATTGGGTATTGTACCTTTTGGTACAGGTTGCCAGGCCGCTCCATCTCCACCATCAATAATATACTTTTGTGGCTATGAATCAGAGAATTATTGAGGCAGCCAGACTGCTTTGGAACTATCATCAGATGCATCAGGCATTGCGTAGGGTAGATTGTATCATGGCGTTGGGCAGCCATGATTTGAGGGTGGCAGAGAGGGCGGCAGATTTATATTTAGAGGGTTGGGCGCCACTCGTTGTAATGTCAGGTGGATTAGGAAATCTTACAAAGGATTTGTGGTCCGAGAAAGAGGCAGACCTGTTCGCAAGAGTGGCAATAGAAAAAGGAGTACCGGAAGAAAAAATTCTGATAGAAAATCAATCTACCAACACGGGAGAGAATATTCAGTTTACAAAGAGATTGCTTGAATCCGAAGGAATAGATCCACAGGACTTTATTCTGGTTCAGAAACCCTATATGGAACGGCGCACCTACGCCACTTTTATGAAACAGTGGCCCGGGAAGGATTTTGTAGTCACTTCGCCACAGGTTTCTTTTCAGGATTATCCAACCGATGAGATACCCATTGAAAGGGTCATTAATGTGATGGTGGGTGACCTTCAGAGGATAATTGAATATCCTTCCAGAGGATTCCAAATTCCGCAGGAAGTACCTGCAAATGTACTGGCAGCCTATCATTATCTGCGCGACCAGGGATATGATAAGCATTTGATCAGTTAAGGTGGATGTTCTCAATCAAGCCTTAATAATGAAGCGGCACGGCCGTTATACAAGCGATAGGGAACCTTCTCGATCGGAAGGCGTTGGGGAATCGAACGGCTCAGGAAGTTGTGATAACATGTTATCTGTAAACAGGATTCACGGAGAAGCCCTGAAGCCGTAGCAGATCAATGACCCCGGTATCGCCGGGCAGGTGACCTGCTCCTATCGCAATGAATGGTTTGCCTTTTTCAATCAGGCGGGGTATTCGCTTTGCCCATTTCCTGTTTCGGGAGGTAACCAATGTCTGATACGCGCGCTTGCTCATAAACTGCTTGTCAGTGATGAGTGCCGCGAGTTTAGCCAGGTTTTCAGAGTGATATGCCATAGCAATGTTTTGGAATACGCCTTTGTATCCTTTAATGCCTTTTAGCTGATGGAGCATTTCTTTTCCGGTGAATACTTTTTGCGCAATGTGGAATTGATCGAGAGCCGTTTCCAGGCCTCCTGTGGTGAGGCCCAGGTGGAAAGCAATCTGAACAAGCTCAATCTCCGGTACTTTTATGTCGTCACATCCCATTGCCTCCATCGTCAGTTTGTTGATGAGTGCCAGAGGGGATACCTCTTCAATGTTTTCTGCAGATACTCCTGTCGCATTCTGAATGACAGTTTGAAGTTGCGCGCTTTCTTTCGCTGTAAGGCCTTCCGACAAGTCTCTCAGCGAAGCCTGGCTCTCTGCCATTGCGTTCATTTCATCGGAATTACCGAGATCCACCTCCATATAGTAGGTATCACATTTTCTGAGTGCGTTTATAATCTTTGGCTTTATGTGAAAGTCTTTTGCACAGATCATGTGCATTGTACCTAACAGGTAGGCATACCTGGTACTATTGAGAGAGGTTACTTTAAATAATAATGAATTAGGATATCTGGGATTTTTCATTTTACCGGAAATAATAATTGAGGAAGCCTATTCTATCACCTTTTCCATGCGCATACTTCGTGAACCTTTGACGAGGATAGTAGTATCTGAAAATTGCTGCTCCTGAAACCATTTGTGCGCCTCGTCGGAGTTGTCAAAGTGTAAATAAGGGTGTTGGGTTTTTGCAAACTCAGGCCCTACAAGTATTACGCGGTACCAATGATGCTGATTCAGAAGTGCGACGAGGTTTTCATGCTCTTTCACACTATCAGCGCCCAACTCCTTCATGTCTCCAAGAAAAAGAATTTTATTAGGCCCTTTCATGGTGGCGAAGTTCTCAACCGCAGCTTTCATGCTTCCGGGATTTGCATTGTACGCATCAAGGATAATCGTATTGTTGCCCTTGAGGATCATCTGCGAACGGCTATTGGCAGGGACATAATCCTCGATTGCTTTTTTGATTTTTTCATCAGGCACCCGAAAGTGTCTGCCTACAGCGACTGCAGCAAATACATTAGGCGCATTATATCCTCCCACCAAATGGGTGGCAATTTCCAAACCGTGAGGAGAGGAGAGCGTGACGCTCAGAAAGGGATCACTGCTGATGATACTACCTGTCGGCGGTGTGGCGCTACTGCCGTATAATGTCTTGTGGGGAAGCCGGGATCCAAGATCAAGCACATTGGGGTCGTCAGCATTTATGAAAGCGTGCCCGTTGTTTGCCAGAAGAAAAGCAAAGAGTTCTCCTTTCCCTTTCTTAACGTTTTCAGCACTACCAAACCCTTCGAGATGGGCTTTGCCTATGTTAGTAATCATCCCGTAATCAGGCATTGCATACTTACAATAGCCTTCGATTTCTTTCATGTGGTTTGCCCCCATTTCGATAACTGCTATCTGTGCATCTTCACGTACAGACAGTATGGTTAGGGGAATCCCAATATGGTTGTTCAGGTTACCGCGCGTAGTGTAGGTTATGTAGTGCGAAGAGAGCACCGCATGAATCAGTTCTTTTGTGGTAGTCTTCCCGTTGCTTCCGGTGATAGCCAGAAAGGGAATATTGAATTTGCTACGATGGTATGCTGCGAGGTCTTGCAGGGTTTTCAGGACATCATCTGTTTTGATGAGTCTGCTATTATCCGGAGAGATATCCTCGTCAATTATGGCATAGGCAGCACCGTCCTCCAAGGCCTGTGCTGCAAAGCGATTCCCGTTGAAGTGAGGCCCCTTGAGCGCAAAGTATAAATCACCCTCCTTTAATTGTCTTGTGTCGGTAGTTATTGAAGGGTGCTTCAGGAATAACTCGTACAGCTCTTTTATTTCCATCGGGAAAGTGCCTTTATTTCTTAAGTACGGTTTCAAACAGTTTATAAATCCGCTTATACTCGTCCATCCAACTGGTGGGCTCTATAAATCCGTGGTCTTCCAGCGGATAGAGTGCAAGCTCCCAATTTTCTTTTTTCAATTCTATTAGCCTTTGTGTCAATTTGATAATATCCTGTGCATGCACGTTGACGTCTATCAGTCCATGGCACATCAATAAGTTTCCTTTCAGCCCTTCGGCAAAGTAAATAGGTGAACTGCGACGATAAGCCAGGCTGTCATTATACGGATCGTTTAGGATATTGCTGGTATAGCCATCATTATAATTAGCCCATTCAGTTACAGAGCGCAGTCCTGCTCCGGCCGCAAAGACATCAGGAGTGGTGAACATCGCCATAAGGGTGATGAATCCTCCATAAGATCCTCCATAAACACCAATTCTCTTTGCATCTACTCCGTAAGTTTTTACAAGGTATTGTGCGGCGTCCACATTGTCAGTGAGATCCCATCCACCCATGTGCCTGTAAATTGCCGTACGCCAGTCTCTCCCATAACCGGAACTGGCCCTGTAATCAGGAGCTATCACATAATATCCGTTATCTGCCAGCATGTTGTGAAACATGTATTCGTGGAAATAGCTATCGCTCCACCATTTATGCGCATCCTGAAGATATCCGGCTCCATGTACGAACACCACTGCAGGCATACCCGGTTTAGGGTTGTGGGGTTTATAAACTCTTGCATACACTTTAGCTCCGTCTCTTGCTTCGAATGCGACTACTTCAGGCGCTCTCCACGGATAAGCCTTAAACTCGTCACTCATACCCTTATTTGTAATCTGGGATGCCTTACTGCCTGCTTCATTTTTTTGAAGGTAAAGCTCCCACGGCTTGTTTGACAAAGAGTTGAGAACAGCTAATTGTTTCCCATCCGGGGATACTGTTACCTTGTTTCCGCCAGGCATGGAAGTAATCTTTTCCTGCTTTCCGTCTGTGATGCGGAGTTTGTAGAAGTTTGTTTGTCCGGGGTCGTTTTCATTTGTGGAAATATAAAAGTATTTCTTATCAGGACTTAGCGATGCGGATTGCACTTCGTAGTTTCCGCTGGTAAGCTGGCGTGTTGACTTCGATTGTATATCATAAAGATACAGATGGGAGTAACCTGACTTTTCGCTTTGGTAATAGAGTGTGGATTCATTGAGCCACCCGAAATTAAACATTCCAGGCCCTCCTATCCATGCTTCGTCGTGTTGGTGATCTGCCTGGGTAGTGCTTTTTGTGTCAGTGTTATAAACAAGTAACCAGCGGTCTTTATGATCTTGCGAGCGTATTTCAATAAGAAGGTTTTTTCCGTCGGGCGACCATGCATTTCTGAAACCTACCGAAACAGGACGGGGTTTGTTATCCTTCTTCAGTTTTTCATATACTGATGGATAGTCTTTGTAGAATTCAGGAATATTGCGGATGCCCTCCAGATTCTCCAGATTTACAGACACAAGTGTGTCTGCTGTTCTGTCGTACACATAGAGCTGATAGGTGCTGCCCGATTCACCCACTTTGGCTCTTCCGGGAATGTCAGTAGTATATCCGGATTCTGTAACATAATCGGGAACGATTGTCCTTTTAGAGGCAGTACCTGATTGGATTAGGGTATAGACAACATTTTGCCCGTCGGGACTAAGTGACAGGCCGCTGAGACGTTTGTTTCCGGTTACGAGTTTTCTGAAGTCTTCAGTTCTGAACTTATCATTATAGGCTTTTCTTGCATCACTTTTTTCTTTTCTTTCCTTCAGTACCTGGATGTATTGTAGCTGCTCATTTGCAAGCCATTTTTCAGCAGGGTTTGAAGGCTGGCTATTACGGGCTCCCGGTTGTGGGTCAGTACTAACGAAATTGGTCAACTGGGTGATTTGTCCGGTAGCTATATCCCATGTAAAGAGATTCTGGCCCGACTGATAGGCAATCTTCGAATCATTAAATGAAAAGTCAGCATTAGATTCGAAGTCGGTCGTCTGAGTAATTCTGATCGTTTTTGCCGGCTTGAATGTTTCATAAAATATATCGCCTTTCATTACATATACAATTGCGCTACGGTCACGGTTCCACCTTACACTCTCACCTCTGCGAAGCGTCTGTTGTTGTGCAAGGGTTGCTTTTTGGGGAGTATTGTTTTTTAGTGTGATGAAGTAAAGGGAGTCTGACGTGTTTTTTTCAGGATTCCAGGAGAAGAAAAGTGTGTCGCTTCCCACATTCCAGAAAGGGTTAGAGGGCGATGTGCCAATCCAGCGCGGATCCTGCATTATCTTTTCTATAGTCAGTGTAGATTGCGCTACCGTAAAAAGTGGAGCAAGGAGGATGATTAGGAAAATTTGTCTTTTCATGATATAGTTTAATGGAGTGATTAAAGGTAGTAAATGAGAACACAATTCGAAAGGAATTCATTCCCGTGGACAGAGAATTGTTTGCCAAATTCAATATTAAAGGATAGGGCACGATTCAGTCACCTTTTGATTGATGTCATCAGGTTCCAATGTTGAGCTATGAAAGTTTCGCCCGGGCTGATGCTCAATAGAATTCCTATTGTTGAGATTTTAATTCGTTTAGTGGGCGTGGCAGCAATCCCCTTGTTGGTAGCAGACTGTTCTTTCAGTTATCCAAAATCTTTAATGCAAAATCAAAGTCATTAAAACGATTTAACGGTATAAAGCCACGAAAAAAACCGGATTTTGCCTTTTCACTTTTTGCTAAATAATTATCAAATGCTATGGCCCAATATCGTGTAGTTGCAATGGAAAAGACATGCCCCAAAAATTCAAATTCCATAAAACAGGGTTCGTTTACAAGATATTTTAGTCCCACTCCTCCTATAATAAATTGAGGTCTTTTTACAAGCTCTACTGGCGTTAAAATTACTGCCGAAGTGCGTTCATAATAAAAAACGGGATAATCACCAAGGTCATAGCGCGCGAATTCTCTAATAAAATCGTATTGATTATCCAAAGCGTTATTGTTTCGTCTCTCTGTTTCCTCAAGGAACATTTTATAAATTCCCTTTTTTAATAGTCTGCAAAGTTTTTCCTGATACCCTTTTTGTAACTTGTATGCAAGCTTCAGTTCAAACTTTCTTTTCTTGATGTCTATATCAAAAAAATGTGAGGTAGGTTTAGTTAGAATTTTGTTTTTTCCGATTTCTCCAAAATGTATCAGAAATCTAATTCTTGAAATATTAAAGGCTTCTTTTATAATTGTCTCTACCGATGGAAATTTTTGAAAATGCGAACCAAAAAATTCGTTACACTTATCGCAAACATTTTCACAAATTTGTTCCCCACCTAATGCCTGTGGAACTATATGTGCTGTTTTATTAAAAGTAGTTTTGTTTTCATCCTGTCTGCACCAAATACATTTTTTCATTCTTAAAATTTTCCTATCAATTAGTAGTTACCTTAGGTTTGCTACCAACACCCCCCGGCGGCTTTCTGCTGTGCTGGTATTCCGTGTTCCGTCCAGCCCGGAACAGAAGTACAGCAGCGAACCGCAGATGAAGATAAGCACAAAAGCCGAGTAGAAAAAGTCCAGCCGGGACTGAAGCTGATTAGCGAACCCGAAGATGAGGATATGTTCGTCAAGCCAGCATAGCAGAAAACCGATGTAAGCAGCAGTTGTTTGTTGTCAAGCTGATTGTTCCAACTGAAATGCTTGTCTCACCAAATAATGCCGCATCTCTTTATCAGTCTCAGTTTTCAACTGTTTATAAATTTCAATATACTTTTTGCTTCGGTTAACAAAGTCTTCCGTTGAAGTTGTTTTGTCAAGCCAGTCACTGAAGTCAGCAAGGTCTGCCTGTTCACTTGAATACTCAAGGGCTTCGGTGTACTCGGGAGTTGTAAAGTTTGAACTGTGCCACATGTCAACTGGCGTTATGGGTCTACCGAAGAATTTGTCAAACCAGTAAGGGTTGCTGCAAAAAGTTTGAAATGCTTTTTTCTCAGCTTCTTTTGTTTTGCCTGTCTTAAAAAGAATAATTGTCCACTCAAACAAAAACTCTGGAAACCCGCTATCATCTGGAAAGTTTTTATCAAACCATTTAAGATAGGTTTGTCCACCCGTATAATCGGCAAGTTGAACAAAGTATTTTGTCGGCAAGTATCGCAGACCTCTGCTATCGTCGTAACAACCGAACTTTCTTTTTTCGGCGGCAAGTGTCCGCCTGATGTCGGCAATCTTCTTTTTTAGTCTTTCTATTTTTTTCGGAGTCACGATGTCGCTTTATTTTTTCAGAATGAGTTCAGTCACCTGTTCAATCCAATTTCGGTCGTTTTTCAAAATAATATTAGGCTTAATTCCATAGTCTTCATACTGAAGGAGTTTTTTGCTGCCTTTCATGTCAGTAGGATAAATTTCAAACATCCCGCTCGGCAGCTTAATTCGTTTTCCATAATTGCTACCATAAGTCAGCATGCCCATTGTAGTTTGACCAACTGTGATAACATTTTTAAGTTTTTGCAATTTCAAGGTGAAAATTTCCGCTTGACTTGCTGTGCCATTATTTAGTAGTATGTATAAATGACCATGTTTAGCATACTTTTTTAAAAGAGAAAAATATTTTTTCATCTCCTTTTTTGCTCCACCTTCATTATTTCTTAAATCTAAAATGAGGTATTTCCTGTTTAATGCTAACGCTATGGAGTCATAAAATTTTCGCGACGATAGTATAGTTCTTAAATCTGCCTGAAATGTTCTGATTAGTAAGTACTGAATGTTATCACTGATGGTTTTTAATTCAAACTTAGAAGAGTTTGTCGGAAGATTCACATAGTCAACATGTCCAGGTTCCTTTGTATAATTACTTTGAGAATAAGAACGATAGAAGTAAGAGTTCACTAACGACTTATTCTCGTATTTTTCATTAGTTTGAAGAAGAAACCCTTTATGCTGCGGATGCCTGTAAATTGCTTTATAATGGTTTGGAATATATTCGTACAAATGAATAGCAACCTGCCCTTTTTGCCATAATTTGATATCAGAGTCAAGTACTACACCAATGAGCTCCTTATATCCACTTCTAAACAAACCAACAGAGTAGAATTTATCGTAATGATAAATCCCTTCAATTGAATCAGCAGGTTTTTTAGATAATTCAATTTTCAAAGAGTCAATATTGATTTTATATGTTGGATAGAGATAGAATTCTTTTGTTTTTACAAAACTGTCAATGGCTTCTTTGGTTTTGAGATTCTTATAGTTTGGGAGTTGATAGAATCCCAAATGGTTATCACGAAGTGGAAAAAGTAATTGCGATAAATTATAAAAGTATTTATAGCTATTGGGGTCGCTTGTTGTGTCCAAAGACAAGCGGTTGTATAAGTCAATATAGTCATCCAGCTTTTTCCCTTTTATTTGAACCTTAAAAGAATGTGTCTTTTGAAGAATGGATTTTAATGCCGACAAGTCTTCTAAATAAGTATTTGTCTGAGCTTTTGAAAGTCCTGTCAGGAAAATAAAAACTGAAATTAAAGTTATTCTCATTTTTGGGGAGGTCGTTTAGTATTGCGCTATTTCGGTGAAGCATTTGCGATGGCAGGGCAATAGCGAACTGTCAGCCTGGAACAAATTCTAAATTTAAAAACTGATGTTGAAGTTAAGAACTAATGCCGAACAGTGTAATATCTGCCGGGACTAAAGCTGATAGATGATTTGTAGCCGAGTACTTAAAGTCAGGCCATACTATTCCAAATGCACGTGTTGTAAGCCGTTCTTTTCTATCAATTGATTAAGCCATTCCTCAATTTGCTGAACTACAAATTTTTCAGTCTTGTTGTCAATAGTTGTCACCGACAAACCATTATTTACTAATCCTAATGTTTTATATCTGTTTACTTTGTCAATGTCAGATAAATTGATTGAAAGTTCATGATTTTGAATATTGAACTTATGAGATTTAAACACAAGTCGTTTATCAGTTAGATATAGCTTTCCACCTACTGCTTCGGCACCTTTGAAGTGGTTAGCTCCAGTGTCGAACAAAATAGTTTCACCTGTGTCTGTGTCAATTTTTGTGTCCTTCGTTAAGCTTTTAGAATTGGCAAAAAGTCCGATGAACCAACCAAACAAAAGTCCGGATAAAGCACCAACAAATAGTCCCGAAACAATTATTATAACTATATCTTTTGTAGTCAAATTAGAATGTGTCAACAAATCCTGTAGAATAGAAAATACAGTCATTGCAATTCCGAAAAATAATCCTGATTTTATTTTTGCTTTTTTGTTCATATTGCGAATTTGAAGTTGTTTGTCTGAACGGCATACAACGGATAAAGCATTGGAGATGGCAGGATATTCAAAGTTCCTTTCGCCCAATCCCGATAGCTATCGGGACCGATATAAGAACTAAAATTACAGAATAAGCACAAAAGTTTAATATAGATCTTTTAGCCGGAAAAGAAGTATAGGAGAGAACATAAAGCCGATGTTTATTCGTTCAGCACTGCTATAGCTAATGCAAATGATGGCAGAAGTGTTATTTCGTGTAATTACTCAAATCGCTGAGTTCATTGTTAATTGTCATCCTCCACTCATTTTGTTTTTCCTTGTTAAGTCCGTAATTAGTTTCTTTTTCATATAATTCCTGTCTGTCCAAATACAAAGCGTAAACATTTTTAAAAATAGCATTTGCATCAGTGTTGAGGTTGAAAACTGTCAATTTCTGTTCCTGTAATTTTTTTCTTAATTTCCTTGCATAAACTTCACATAAATCAAAATGTCCCTGTTCATGTTCTAACAAGTCTGCTCTATTTTTTTGGTCTGGTCTCACCCAACTTAGGTTACAGGTAAAAGTGGTTGTAACAAATATTTTTGCTTTAGTAAGTACAGTTACATAATTTGTTTGAAAGCCAAAGCCACAATATGTTTGAGCAGCCACATTTAAATTAGGAATTGATTTTGGATTTCCTTTAAAATCTTCCCAGGTCAATTTTCTGGTTGGTGACCACTGAATTTCTTTTTCATGCTTTCGGAAATCTGGAACCAGATAAATCCTGGCCGTGAATCTGTCGCAACTACTCCATCTGTCTGGTACCTTGTGTTCCGTAATTTTGATAACATTTGCTCCGTTTTGCCTTGCCATCTGTTTGAGCTTATCAATGACTTCAAAATATGTACAGTTTGTTGAAAGTCCGTTGTCACCTGATTTGATTGTGCCAATTTCAATTCCGTCATTTGTAAAGTCGTCCTGCTGCTGTAGGACTAAAACGAAGGTTGTGTCTGAAAGCGGTGGTTGTTTTGAACTTATCGTTGAACGGATTTTCGGTGAACATGAATAAATAGAAATAGCTAAGAATGTGAATAAAAGAAGTGATTTCATATTTTAGTTTAGTTCATTTGAGAGGTTGCAAAATAGCACAATGAAGCGGAGCGAATTGTGCTATTTCGTTTTGCAGCTTGGCGAAGTGGCGGATTTTCAGTATCCCGATAGCTATCGGGGTTCAATAGAATTACTGCGGTTGAACTTTGCACAAATGTTTCATAGAAGCACTTCAGCCGCCATATTGTCAAACTGCTGTTACCAGCTGTGTTTCTATCTTCCGTCATAGTTCCTTGTTACTTTTTCTTCGAGTTATTTTCTTCCTTAATGTCCTGATCAATGATTATAAAAGTTTCTTTCATAAAATCGTCAAGTTCGTTGAAAAAGTCTTTGTAAGGTTTTTTCTTTCTGCTTCCAAATGTCCCCCAATAGTCCAGTTTTACAATTGTATTCGTGTCTTTCTGTTCAAACCAAAATTTGAAGTAATGATATGGTTGTCCAAAAAATCCAAGTGTGTCTATACCGTTGAATTTCGGATCTTTACTCAGTGCGTATTTGTCTGCAAGTTGGTTAATAAAGTCAATCGTTATTTCTCTTGTGTTTTTGTTCTTATTCTTGTCTTGAACAGTATATGCTGCAATGTACTTTCCCGAATAAAAGCAAGAAGTCAAAAGGAAGCTAAAACTTAAAGGTAAAATTACTTTCAAGGTCAAGTGTTGTTTTAATTTGTTAAACACTGTTTGCATTCTTAGTCATTAATTCGGTCGTAATAATTTTTGAGGGAGCTTACAGTCTAACATAGCCGCTAACGTAGAGGACTTGCCACCGTGCCGGAATTCAGTGCTTGTTCAGCCGGAATCCCGATAGCTATCGGGACCCAATAGCGAAACCAAAGCTGAAGATAAGTACAAATGCTGAACAGTGAAAGTTTGGCCCGTACCAGTGCTCAATAGAATTCCAAATGTTGAGATTTTATTCGTTCTGTAGGCATGGAAGCAAGCCCAATGTAAAGGGTTCGTGCCGGTAAGTTTAGGATGTCAACGATAATTTCAAATGACCTCCCAGACCATCTTGTATGATACGCATTAAAGTTGAAAGACGTATGTCACTTGCATTGCTTTCAATGCGAGAAATATATGATTTGGTGGTTCCTACTTTTTCAGCAAGTTGTTCCTGAGTCATGTTTTGTTGTTCACGCATCTCCTGGATTAATACTCCTATTTTGAAGGCTTCAAACTCCCGTTCATAAGCCTCTCTTTTTTTAGTTCCCCGCTTGCCATATTCCTTATCAAGATGGTCGGCAAAGGAGGTTAGATTTTTATTTGTTCCTTTTTTCATCAAAATATTCTTTTTTAATTCTCTTTGCTAATTCAAGTTCGTTTTTAGGTGTCTTTTGGGACTTTTTTTGAAAGGCATTCCCTATCACAATTAGCTTTCCTTCATCAAAAAATGCAAATGCTCTAAATATATTATTACCCACCTCAACCCGTATTTCCCAGATTCCGTCAGTCCCCGTCATGTGGTCAAAATATTTCTTCGGAACCTTGTCTATAACAGAGATTAGTTCCATTGTCCAGTTAAACTTTTTCTGAATGTCCTTTGTTTGTTGTTTATAAAAATCCAGGAAGTAATTTTTATAATAAAAGACGTGTCTGAGAAATTTCTGTTCCACTTGGTAAAGTTAGCTAAATAGTGAACTTTGTCAAAATAAATGGATAGCTTTTTAAAATCGTTTTACTCTTTTCAGGGGCGAGGCCGTTCTGTTGGTATGACCGCTTAACGCCCCGGCGATGGCAGGATATTCAATGTTCCTTTCGCCCAATCCCGATAGCTATCGGGACCGATGTAAGAACTAAAAGTACAGAATAAGCACAAAAGTTCATCAACGAATTTTCAGCCGGAACCTAAGTTCAATAGCGAACAAAAAGCTGATGAAATGTAAGTCAGCCCTGCTATAGCCAATGTGGATGTTGTGTGTTTGCCCGGTTTAATTTTTATGCAAGATGTAATTTCTGTTTCTCCAATGTAACATTGAAATGTACGTCTGCTTTCAAGGCTTTAAAAACTTTTAAAATGGTGTCAATCGTTGCACTGTTGGCACTGTTTTCCAATTTTGAGATCTGGGCCTTTTGTACACCAATAAGTTCTCCTAATTGCTCCTGGGTTAGGTTTCGCTCTTTTCTTGCTGCCTTAATCATCCTTCCCAAAACATCCATTCTTAGTTCATATTCGTATTGGTCTCTCTCTTTCGTTCCAGGCTTCCCGATATACTTATCTTTCATTTCGTCCAGAGAATAACTTTTCACCTGTTTAGTTGCCATTGCTATCTCTTTTTTTTTTTCCAAAATATTGCTGACGGATTCTTTCAGCCTTATCAATTTCTTTTTGTGGCACCTTCTGGTCTTTCTTTACAAACCCGTGAGTCGCGAGGACAATAGTTTCTGTTTTCTCAGTTTTATCCCAAAAGGCTAAAAGCCTGTTTTGATTCCCCAGATACTTACTTCTGAACTCCCAGATTTCACCTTGTAGTTTCTTAAACAATTTAGGGTCGTGTGTCTGTTCTGCCAGGTCGATGTTATAAAACACTTTCTTAGATGCTTTGATGGGAAGTTTAGCAATAAATTCATTGTAGGCTCCCCATTTTTAGTACTGATTAAAAGTAGAATAATTTAAGCATTGATTGTTGTTTTTGCTTTCAGGGGTGTAGTGGAGCGAAGGCGTAGCCGAAGCGGAACGGAGCCCCTGAAAGCAAAACTTTTCTTTATACATTTTCGGCGATAGCCCACCCAGTGCATCGTGTGGTCTATGGTGGTTATAGTCATGCACAAAACGATCCGTTTCTTCTCTTACTTCATCAAGGTTATCAAACAAATATTGATCTAGTATTCTTTCTCTGTATGTTTTATTGAACCTTTCTATGTATGCATTCTGCGTGGGCTTACCTGGTTGTATATACTTAAACTCAATTTCTTGCATTTGGCTCCAGGTCTGGGCTAATTTTGCTACAAATTCCGGCCCGTTGTCCATGCGTATTTGTTTTGGCTTACCGTAACGGTTAACTAAGTGCTTCAATACCCATATCACCCTGCTGCTCTTAAGAGAATAATCTGTTTCTATAAATAATACTTCACGATTATAGTCATCTATCACATTAAAGGTTCTGAATTTAGTCCCGTTGCTCAATGCATCACTCATGAAATCTATGCTCCAGGTTTGTGTAAACGCTTGCGGCACTATTAACGGCTCTTTTACTCGTGCAGGAAGCCGCTTCTTTACCTTACGGCGCAGGGGTAATTGCATTTGCTTGTATACCCGGTGCAAACGCTTATGGTTGACTTTTTCACCTCTGTTGCGCAGGCGATAGTAACACTTCCAAAAGCCCTCTACGGGATTTTCTTTTGCCAGGGTTTCCAACTGTTGGATTAACATACTATCATCTTTTACTGATTGATAATACAGACTACTACGACTTAGTTTTATTAAACGACACGCCTTGCCGATGTCTTTGGGTCGCTCTTGTTGTATTTGAACAGCGATAGCTCGCTTGTCGCAAGGCTTTAAAGCTTTTTTTCAATAATGTATTTGGCAACATCCAACTCCATGGCAAGGTTGGCATACATGCGTTTCAAACGGTGGTTTTCTTCCTCCAGTTCTTTAATACGTTTTAATTCGCTGGCTTCCATACCGCCATAGCGTTGTCGCCATTTATACAAGCTGGCTTTGCTTACACCATATTCTCTGGTGATTGTTTCGGCTGTTTTACCCCCATCAAATTCCTTGAGAATAGTAGCAATCTGAGTCGGGGCGAATTGACTTTTTTTCATGTTTTACGATTTTAAAATTAAGACTTTTGTCTACTTTTAAATCGTACTATTTTTGGGGGAGCTTACAAGCGCCATACTCCCCGAAATTGTAGAACAAGCAATTGAAAACCTAAAAGCAAACGACCTGCAATTAGACCAATTGGTAGCCGATGCCGGTTACAGCAGCGGTCAGTCGCTGCAATATTTAGAAGAAAAAAACATAGACGCCTGGATACCCAACTTCGGCCAATACAAGGCCGAGCGGGAAGGTTTTATTTACAACAAAGAGAAGGATCAATACGAGTGTATACAGCAAGGAGGAAACGGCGCCATACTGCCGATGAAAAAACAACACCGGGACAGCAAGGGCTATGAAAAGAAAACCTATCGCAGCAGTGAAACGGTGTGTAAAAGCTGTCCCCTACGGGCAAGCTGCATCGGCGGAGATACAAAATTTAAGAAAATAGATGACAGCATACACAAACCCTATTATGACCGCATGCATAAAAAACTAACTCAGAATAAAGCCTATCACCGAAGGCTGATAAAAAGACGAAGCGCCACTGTAGAGCCGGTGCTGGGTACGCTTATCAACTTCATGAATCTGAAAAGAGTAAATACCCGGGGAATGGCTGCCGCTAACAAACATACATTAATGTCCGCCCTGTGTTACAACCTTAAAAAACTACTGAAATTTAATAGCCGGAAAATTAAAATACAACAAATAGCTCTGCAAAAACCATTAGAGAAGCTGCGGTCTTATCTTATTTCAATCCATTCTCCCGCTTTTAGATCAATAATCAGCATGGTTGCCTTAAACTCAACTTCCCCTCTTACCAATTTTGCATCCGAAAATTAGCAGCTATTGCTTTCTGAAAGACTTTTAAAGGCTGTTATTATTTTGAAAAGGAAGTTGAGCAACAGTTACCATTGTTACCGGCTGGTGTTCTGTCTGTCCGCCCTTGCAAACCATTGTCAATACTACGTTTCGTTGTCTTTGTCGTGTCGGGTTGTGCGGTTGCGTATTTTTTATTTTCATAAGGGATGAAGATATTTTTTATTCAATTTTTCTATGCGTTGGCTTTGCAAACTCTTTGACAAAGCTTTGGCCTGTGCTTGGGCTTGTGCGGCTTTGGCAATGTGCTTGCAAATAGCGTTGGCTCATACGATTTTGTCTATTGGTTGCTCAATTCCTTTTATTAGTTTTTCTAATTGTCCGCCCAGGCTTGCGTAGCCAATGGTGATTTGGTCTGCAAGTTCTGTCATTAGTTGGTTGCGTGTTTGTGCGGTTTGGCTGCTTACTCGTTTTACCGATTTGTCAAACGGTGTAATGATTAACAGTCTGCCTTGTTCTAATGTTTTTAACAATTCAGGTTCTAATTTTTCTTTCAGTCCTCTTGCTAAAGCCAAAATGATGGGCTGTTTGCCTTTGAGCAAATAATGCAATACATCTTTTTCTATTTGGCTGTGAAAACCACTGATAACGCAATTACCTTGTTCTCTTTGCTCTATTGCCCAGTCATAGCATTTCAATACCACCGAAGCTGGCACTTTTCGGCTGCATAAAAAAGCTGTTTTGGGCAGCTTTAAAAGGTCGGTATTGCCAAGGCTATCTTTTATCATTCTTCGTAGTAGTAGGAATAGTCAATGCCTTTCATAAACATTTCCCTGTCATTAATTTTATTGGTTAGTGCCGTTTCTATTAGTTGCTTTAAAACACTGCTATCAACGGTGCTAATTATCATAGCGTTCATATAATCGTCTTTTTTTATCTTGCTCCAATCCACACATTTTTTCTGATGTTTTTTAAGTATCAAATCGAGCCAGATTCTTGTACTCCTGCCGTTGCCTTCCATAAAGGGATGTGCTTTGTTCATTTCGGAATACTTTAAGATAATCTCTTCAAGTGTGGTTTGTGGCATCGCATCTATTTGTTTCAATTTATCTTTTAAGTGCTGGGCATACACAAATTGATACCCTCCTTTTGAAATACTTTTCTTCCTGATTTGCCCCGCAAAATCATATAAGCCGCCAAAGAGATAAGCGTGTATTTGTTGTAAACCTTTGGTAGTACCCACTTCAAACTCGTTAATTAAATTGCTTTCAAAAAGGGTGTAGGCTTTCTTCTTACTTTGTCCATCAATACTGGTGTCGCTGTAAAGAAACCAGTCTAAGAATTTCATAGCCCTGTTGTTGGGAAAATTTTTGGAAAGTGCAATAACCCCATCACTATCCAACATATCTGTATTGTACCTTTTGCCATCTGCAGCCGTTAATTTCAGTTGGGTAGTGGCACTAACCAACTGATGGTTTTCCTTTCTGAGTTTGGCTTTCAGGTATTTCCAATAGTTGCGGACTTTTGCATAGTCGGGTTCTTCGTTCAGCACAGCTACAATATCCAACACACTAAACCACCATTTGGCATGAGCATCATCCCAAACAGCACGCACCTCACGGTCGTTGAAAAAACGGATGGATATTTTTTGTTGCTCTTTCATTTTAATTCGCTTATAATTCACATGTCTTTTTCAATTTGCTGTATTGACTTAACCTTGATTTTATTAAGATTTATTGGATTATCAAGATTGCTCTGACTTGAACTTTTTATTAAATAAACGTTTGTACTGTAAACTTTTTGCACCAAAATTTATCAGTAAACCTGTTTGCAAATTGTATGCTTCTAAATAGTTCATGGCTTGTGCCAGGTGCACATCTTCCAGGATGATTAATGCTTTTATCTCAACAGAAATTTCGCCTTCCACCAGAAAGTCCACTCTTCTTTGACCCACATCGTAGCCTTTGTAGATTAAAGGCATTTCAAATTCTCTTTGGTGGTTGATACCTCTTGAATTCATTTCTATGGATAACCTTCGTTGATAAACCACTTCCTGAAAGCCGTTGCCTAATACAATTAAATTTCCTTTGTCAAAGAAGGCGAATATTCTAAAAATATTGCCTCCAAGTTCAATTCTAACCTCAAATAGTCCGTCAGTTCCGGTTATATGGTCAAAGTACTTTTTAGGAACTCTGTCAATTGTTCTCAACAAATTTAAGGTCCATTCAATTTTCTTCTGCACATCGTCTGTTTGGTCTTCATAAAAGTCCAGGAAGTATCGTTTATAAGCAATAACCTGTCGTATAGTTTCCACTTGACAAAGTTAACTAAATAGACAACAATTTGGAATTTTTTTGAGGAAATTTTAAGCCGGAAAGAGTGTGGGTTAGAATTAGTGTCCGCCCTGTGTTACAACCTTAAAAAACTACTGAAATTTAATAGCCGGAAAATTAAAATGCAACAAATGACTCTGCAAAAACCATTAGAGAAGCTGCGGTCTTATCTTATTTCAATCCATTCTCCCGCTTTTTGATAAAAAATCAGCATGGTTGCCTTAAACTCAACTTTCCACATTACCAATTTTGCATCCGAAAATTAGCAGCTTTTGCTTTCTGAAAGACTTTTAAAGGCTGTTATTATTTTGAAAAGGCGTTTGAGCAACAGTTATCGATGTTGGCGGATGCCATACTGTGCATCCCAAGGTGTGTTCTCCGAAATTTGCACAACTGTTTATTTAATTGCGATGTCCTCATATCAATTAATAAGCACTTATGGTTGGTAAGTCAAATTCAAAAATGTTCAAACCGATAGCTCGTGTTTCCTTTGGGTCTTTGTAGTAGAACAATTTGCTTTGGTGTGCCTGTAAAATTTGCTGTGCAATCCAAAGACCCATTCCGATTCCCTCCTTTGAAAATTCTTCAGCAGATTCGTCACGGAAGAATTTTTCAAATATTCTGTCCTTGTTTTTATCGCTAACAAATGGCCCCATACTCTTTACTATGATTTTTACTTTGGTGGATGATTGTTCAAGTTTGATTTCAATTTGAGAATCTGCAACAGAATATTTTAGAGCATTGTCTAAAAGTATGAGTGGAATAAATTCAATTGATTCGTAGCAAGAGCAATCTCTAATTCTTCCTTCTGCAACTAAATTAATTGTAACATCTCTTTTTTTAATTGCAAGATGTCCAAACAAGATTTTGATTTTTTCAAATAAGCGATAAAGATTAATCACTTTTCTTCGTCCAAATTCAATACTCTTTGGGTTGATAATTACATCAACCATTCCTAATTGAGAGGTTATTAGTTCAAGT
>JAMLGT010000023.1:5000-33740 GCA_023957755.1 Chitinophagaceae bacterium | reverse complement strand
TGTGGCGAGGCTTATTGATATTTTTTTCTTCATTAAGAATACGCTGGTGAGAATGAAGTTACGATTTCCTTAGGTTGTTTAAGGCGATAAAAATGCGGCTAAAGCCTCAGGAGGGCGCCTTCTTCTCAGTTGGCTGAAGCCAACGGTAAAAAGTGGTAGAAGTTTTACCGAGGTTTATCTTTTCCTAAGTCAGGATTTTCAAATTGAGAATTACCTCTACCGGCTACGGCTACTCGTTTTTATGGAAGTAATTTTGTGTTTAAAGTACTTTAATTATTTATTATTATCGTTGGCTTTAGCCAACGTAATAGAGGTAGCAGGTTACGGCTTTAGCCACATTACTCTTAGTGAAGTGCGACTAAAGTCGCAGGAGGGAAGCCTTTCTTTTCAGTTGGCTGAAGCCAACGGTAAAAAGTAGAAGAAGTTTTACCGAGGTTTATCTTTTCCTAAGTCAGGATTTTCAAATTGAGAATTACCTCTACCGGCTACGGCTACTCGTTTTTCTGAAAGTAGTTTTGTGTTCAAAGTACCTTAATTATCTATTATTATCGTTGGCTTTAGCCAACGGAATAAGAATTTAAATCTTACGGCTTTAGCCACATTACCCTTAGTGAAATGCGACTAAAGTCACAGAGGGAAAACCTTCCTTTTCATTTGGCTGAAGCCGACGGTAAAAGGAATTCGTCGCTTTGCTTTTCTTGATTCAGAATCAAAGTGCTCAAATTAAGTAGCGCTTCTACCGGACACAATTACTGGTTTTGATTCTTTGGATTTTGTAAACAAAAGTTTTCAGCTGCTATTTACCATTGGCTTTAGCCAACGAAATAAAAAGCAAAAATCTTACGGCTTTAGCCACATTCATCAAAATGCGAAGGTCAGCGGTAAAAACTGGTGAAAGGAAGTCAATACTATATTTTTACGATTCTTAATCAGAATTTTTGAATAAGGTTTCACCTTTCCCCTGTTGCAACTATTGTTTTTGAGTCAGGAATATTTTGTGGAAACTCTTTTTTTGTCTGTGCTTAAAGCCAGACGGTGAAAGAGCATGCTTTTCATCTGGCGTTTCAGTTCGCGCACACTCCAGTATTCCTTTTCGCGCTGGCAGGTGTAGAAGCTGATTCCAGGTTCGTTTTCTGCTTTCAATATTTCAACATAATGACTCCAGCTCAATTGGTGAGACAGTGTCTCACTTTTTGGAAATGCCAGGTAAAACCTACGGATATAAATTAGATTGGAGCAGCTGAAACCTTTGCCGTAAGTCAGGGTAAGGTCTCTGGATAGTTTTTCTAGGAGCCCGGCACCATAAGTTGCTTTACCCCTTTCCTGCTGTTCAATTTCCACGATGTGTTGATCGATATGCCATTAAGTATTGACCAGTATCGTATTGACCGAATAGGCTGCCTTCGCCATGATCTGCAACGCGTTTTTTCGATTTTACCTGAGTTTCTTCCACTAGTGCAAGTTCAGACTATTTTTTCAAAGGTTTATCCTGGTAAATAAATCGGGGAAGGATAGTCAATCAGCTATACCGGCTTAGGCTGTTTGCGAAGCGTTATATTTCGTGAGGCTGTCAATGGGGCTAAGGCCCTGTGATAAACTCCTTTTGTGTACGCGTCCTGCTCTCGCGTTCCCCTGTTTTAATATCTTAATTCCTTCAAATACGCTGCATTTAATCTCGCGGCATCCAGGCTGCTCATGTTGTCGTACTGTTCCTGTTCTGCAATATTATAAGTAAAGTTGCCGGCCTTAATAATCTTCCTGAAGTCTATTTCGCCGGTACCCAGCACGCAGGTAGCTTCTTTTTCTGAAAGCGGGACGTTTTTCTTTCTGTCTTTTACGTGTGCCAGTTTAAACCTGCCCGGGTATCGGTTAATCCATTCTACCGGATCGTGTCCACTGGTCACAACCCAGTAGATATCCATTTCGAAATCGACGAGTTCCGGGTCTGTATTTTTCATCAGCACATCCTGAGGAATTTGTCCCTCGAGGTTCACAAACGTATAGTCATGGTTGTGGTATGCAAAACGTATTCCATTTTGCTTACAAATTTTTCCGCAGTTATTCATTTTGTCGGCGATCCTCTTAAAGTCGTCGATACTTTTTTGTGCCCCCTCCCAAGGGTCTATCAGATACTTCATGCCGATAGCAGCTGCTTCTGCGGCTTTTCTTTCAAAGTCTTTACTGATGTCAGTATGGCTTGATACAAGGGAAAGGCCTAAGTCGTCCATCAATTTCTTAAAGTCTGTATTTGTCATTCCCCAGAAAATACCCTTATCTCCTTCGTAACTTTCGATTTGTTTGTAACCCATGTCGGCTACTTGTTTTAATACGTTAGCTGTATCGGTCAGGATTACATCACGTATAGAGTAGAGTTGCAGTCCGAATGCGCCAAGGTGTTTTTCGCCGGCAGATCCACAGGCTTTGAGCGTATCAGATAATGAGTATGCAAGTCCTGCCACGGCAGCCGTTTTTATAAAAGATCTTCTATTTATGCTCATAGTTTTTCAGTTTTTTAAGCCCAGGCCTTGTCCCCTTTCTTGTAGGGCAGGCAACCGTTATAGCTTCCGGGGCGTTCTACATATCGGCGTGCCTGAGTGCAGCCTATTTCAGAGGTAAAGTACCCCAGCAGGGTAAGCTCCTTCATCATTCTGAAATAGTGTGAGCGCTCTTCGGGCTTTTTGTTTTTTTGGAAGTCTTTTTGTTCCTGGTCGAGGGCGACGAGTATCTCTGTGCGTTGTGCAGGAGTTAATTTCATAAACCCTTTTCCATATTTTTTGGCGGAAACATCATTCAACTGTTTGATTCCTTTATGGAATATTTCCTGGTCTTCCTTTTCGTAACAGTCGTTTACCATTACTGTCATAAACTCGCCCACTTTAGCAGCTTTTGCACCTGGTGTTTCAGTATCAGGAAGTATGGTATCTGCCACTTCATCGAGAAAGGCAATATCATCTTTGGTGAAGGTGAGTGTGGTGGTTTCGTTGGCCCTGCACCCTGTAAGAAAATAAGTACCGCCGACTACTGTGCCGCCCAGCAGCAGCGAGATTGATCTGATAGCTTCTCTTCTGTCCATAGTTTAAAGTTTAAAGTTAAGGCTGTAGCCTTCTCTATATGTTCTTTTTACAAATTGATTGGCAAGATCAAAATTGGTAACTTTCATTTGTTTGGGATCCCAGATCAGTTCCAGATATCTGCCAGGATAATTATACCCCTTTCCATTTTGCTTTGGTACCCTGATATCGAATCCACGGATCGCAAGATTACTCATGAGTAGTGCTTCCGTGAGCGGTCCTGCAATTTCGAATGGAGAACTTACTTCCATATTCCCATATCCGGCTATAGCGGCTTCTACCCATTGCGCGTAATGCCCTTCGGCGCCGCCTTTCACACGCGGATACTTTTGTGGTACTTTGGTTTCTTTGGTTTTAGAGGTGGGCAATAGTTGTGGATTCTCGGCATATGTGCCACACATCATCTTGCCCTTGGTGCCAATGAATAGGACTCCGTTTCCACCGTCGCCAAATATCTCATTAGGGCCCAGTTCATCAGGCCGCATGGGTTGTATTCCCCCGTCCATCCAGTGCACCTCGACAGGCCCTTTTGTGCGTGCGCCTTTTGGAAACTTCATGATTACATGGCTTGAAGGAGGACAGCTTTCAGGAAAATATCCTCTCTGAAATTCATCGACATAGACACTGCCCACACTTGCCTGCACAGAGTTGACGTAGGTGAGTCCCAAAACGCTGAATGCAGGTTCTACAATATGGCAACCCATATCACCAAGCGCACCGGTGCCATAATCCCACCAGCCGCGCCAGTTGAAGGGTACCAGTTTGTTTACATAGTCTTTGTAAGGAGCGGTACCAAGCCAAAGATCCCAGTCTAATTCGGCGGGGACAGGGGCGGTTACGTTGGACCATGGAATTCCCTGTGGCCAAACCGGCCTGTCGGTAAAGCAATACACTGTATGCACATCACCAATCACGCCGGCATCATACCATTCGCGCAATTGACGCACGCCCTCACCACTGGCTCCCTGGTTGCCCATCTGGGTTACGACTTTGTATCGTTTGGCTGCTGCTGCCAATACCCTTGATTCATACACATCATGTGTCAATGGTTTTTGTACATATACATGTTTACCTAATTCCATAGCACCAAGGGTGGCCACTGCATGTGTATGGTCGGGGGTGGACACAGAGCAGGCGTCAAAGTTTTTATGCTCCTTGTCGAGTAGTTCGCGCCAGTCTTTATAATATTTTGCTTTGGGAAAATTTTTTCTGCTGGTGGTTGCCATACGGTCATCCACATCGCACAGGAAGGCAATTTCTGCTTTGCCGCTCTTATAGAAGTTGGCAATATCACTTTGCCCTTTTCCTCCTGCGCCGATTCCTGCTATAATAAGTTTGTCACTTGGGGCGGTGTAACCTTTGCCACCAAGGACATGCCGGGGTACAATCATGAACCCTGCGGCTGTGAGTGAAGTGTTTTTCAAAAAATTTCTTCTGGTAAGTCTGTTTTTCTTCTCTGGCATAGATAGCGTTATTTAAAGGTTTCTCTTTTTTAATTCGCTAACGGCATGGTCAGCTGCCCGGGCAGTGAAGGCCATATAAGTTAGTGATGGGTTGACACAGGAGGCTGAGGTCATAAATGATCCGTCGGTTACGAATACATTGGGAGCATCCCACACCTGATTCCACTTGTTAAGTACAGAAGTTTTGGGATCGTGGCCCATACGGGCTGTGCCCATTTCGTGAATACCCCTACCGATTGTGCCGTCTCCCTCGTATCCGTTCACATCTTTTACTCCCGAAGCCTCAAGCATTTCCATAGCATCGTTTTTCATATCTTCTCTCATCTTTCTTTCATTCTCTTTCCACTCAGCATCGAAAGAAATGACATTGAGTCCCCAGGCATCTTTCTTATTTTTGTCGATTGTCATTTTATTTTCGTGATAGGGAAGTATTTCACCAAATCCCCCCATTCCTATTGTCCAGCCTCCCGGCTCACTAAGTGCATCTTTGAATGCCCCTCCTATATTCATTTCGGCTATTTCCCGGCCCCATCCCTGCCGGCTGGCTGACCCCTGGTAACCAAATCCTCTTAGGTAATTTCTTTTATCGCCGAAAATATTTCTGAATCTGGGGATATAAAACCCTGCAGGCTTGCGACCATAATAATATTTGTCTTCGTAGCCTTCAATTCTGCCGCCTGCACCTACACCCAGATGATGGTCCATGATATTATGCCCCAGCTCGCCACTGCTGCTACCCAATCCTTCAGGCCAGATGTCCGTAGCCGAATGCATCAGTATCCAGGTACTGTTGAATGTGGAGGCGTTGAGAAAAATAATCTTGGCATAGTAGGTATAAGTCTGCCGGGTCTCTGCATCTAATACTTCCACTCCTTTAGCCCTTCCGGTATCCTTATCGTAAAGAATTTGTGTGACGATACTGAAAGGCCTTAGTGTGAGGTTTCCGGTTGCTACTGCTGCGGGCAGGGTGCTGGATTGCGTGCTGAAGTATGCGCCAAACGGGCATCCCAGCCAGCATTTGTTTCTGTATTGGCAGTTTACTCTGTTTTGAATTGGTTGTGTAATGTTGGCAATACGGGCAGGTATCAGGTGTCTTTGTTCTTTGTAATGTTTTCTTAACCGGGCCGCTACGTCGGTTTCCACACAGTTTAATTCCATGGCAGGCATGAAAAAACTGTCAGGAAGGTGGGGCAGGTTTTCCCTGGAACCACTAATGCCTGCGAATTTTTCTACATAGGTGTACCAGGGTGCAATGTCTTTGTATCTCACAGGCCAGTCGATGGCAATTCCTTCTTTTGCATTGGCTTCGAAGTCAAAGTCGCTCCACCGGTAAGTGTGTCGTCCCCAGAGTAATGAGCGGCCGCCTACCTGGTATCCGCGAAACCAGTCCATACGTTTGACTTCGGTGTAAGGGCATTTTTTGTCATCGGCCCACCAGTCGAGGTTGGTTTCGTTAAGCGGGTAATCTCTTTTTAATACCGGGTAGTCCTCAATCATTTTCTGTGTGCGTCCACCACGGTGAGGAAACTCCCAGGGGCCTTTAGTGGCATTGACATAGTCTTTTATGTGTTCGATGTTCTTACCGCGCTCGAGCATTATGGTTTTTAGCCCTTTCTCAGTTAATTCTTTTGCTGCCCATCCTCCGGAAATGCCCGAACCAATCACAATTGCATCAAAGGTGTTCTCTGCCATAGTTAATTCCAGTTTAGGTTTAGAATATTATTGCTATCATTAATCTTAGTTATGAATAAGGGAAAGAATCTTTGTAGTGAAAGTAAAATTTTTTTGTTGGATTCCGGAGAATTAGTAGTCTTTAATTTTATTAGTAGGCAAAAGAATAATTAAACGACAAGAGAAACATTGCGTTTAGTTTCTTTGCCTGCTTTATGGAATACATATCCCGGTTGAATTAATATGCGCTCTTCATCTGGTTGCTCCGTATATAAAATGATTTTTTGTCTGAACTACACTATAACTATATTTGACTCTTGAGATTTGCTTTGCAAAAAAGATACGGAATAGTAAGATGAATAGATGGCTCATGCGGAGCAATTAAAGAAATCACACTATTAAAAAAAATTAAATGAGCGGAGTAGATATTTTGGGTTACAGTGCCGGGTTTATTACCACACTTACTTTCCTGCCACAGGTGATAAAAACCTACAAGGAAAAATCAGCGAGGGATATATCGTTGAACATGTTCCTGATTGCAGCTATTAACGAGACGATGTGGATAGTGTATGGCTTTTTGAAAAATGATATGGTGATTGTACTCACCAATGCAGTGGTACTGGTGATGTCACTCACAATGATTTATTTCAAACTGAAATATAACAAGGTGGCCAAAGTGGAGTTAGAATAATATACCCATGTAAAGGCTTATTAAAATCATTGACTATTGCGCCGGCAAGTGCCTGATTATTCCTTACACATCACAGATCTTAATTGCCTCACGGAGCGAATCGAGCTTGTCAGGATAGGTGGGAACGAATTCCTGTGCCACATATCCTTTGAAGCCGGTGGCCAGAATTGCCTTCATTATTGCAGGATAATTTAGCTCCTGCGAATTATTGATTTCGTTTCTGCCCGGTACGCCTCCCGTGTGATAATGGGCGATATACGGGTGATAGTCTCTGATAGTCTGGATGACGTCGCCTTCTTCAATTTGCATGTGATATATATCGTATAGTAGTTTGAAGTTTTCAGAGCCGATACGCTTGCATAGTTCCACTCCCCATACGGTGTGGTTGCACATATAATCCTTATGGTCGCGTTTGCTGTTGAGTAATTCCATCACCATAGTCACTCCGTTTTTTTCAGCTATGGGAAGAATCTTTTCCAAAGCCGTCTTGCAATTTCTCAGCCCGGTTTCATCATCCATACCTTTGCGCGCCCCACTAAAACAAATCAGGTTTTTGTATCCTGCCTTCTTCATTATTGGGATTACCTCGAGATACTCCTTTATCAGTTTATCGTGATATTCCGGATTATTCAGTCCCTTGTAGAGGTTGTTATCGCCGAGCGTATAGCACATGGAACTGTAGATGCCATACTTTTGCATTGTGGGCCACTCTTTTGGCCCGGTAAGGTCGATTGCGCTAAAGCCGATCTCCTTTACGGCTTTACACAAATCTTCCAGGGATAAATAACTGAATGTCCATTGAGACACAGAATGGTTGATGTTTCCTTTGAGCGGGCCTTCTGAAGGTTTGGTATTGCAGGTGGCCGCGATGGGCATGGCAGGAGCCAGAAAAAGTGCCCCACTTCCCAGTGTGATATTCTTAAGAACAGAACGTCTGGAGTATTTTGACTTCATAACTAGTTCATTTCAGTTGTTTTTTCATTTTTCTCCTTGAAAAGAACTGCGAATAGCAGGAAGACTACCAGGGCTATTGCAGAGGGGATAATCCAGATCATCTTCCAGTCGAATGAGTTTTCTCCGAGTGTATAGGTGTCGAAGATGATTCCGGCAATCTGAAATCCGATAAGCATTCCCACTCCATAGGTGGCAAGTGTAATGAGTCCTTGTGCAGCACTTTTGAATTTTTCACCTGCTTTCTTGTCAGTATAAATCTGACCGGAAACGAAGAAGAAATCGTAACAAACTCCATGTAGCGCAATCCCCAGAATTATCATGAAAGCGAGGTCTCCGGAGTTGCCATAAGCAAACAGTGCATATCTTATTGTCCACGCCAGCATCCCTATCAGGATGGTATTCTTAAATCCGAATCGTTTGAAGAATACAGGAAGCAGTAACATGAAGATGACCTCTGATGCCTGGCCAATACTCATCTTAGCTGCCGGATTGGGAATATCAATGTTTGACAGGTATTGACTGGCATATTGATAATAAAATGCGAGCGGAATACAAATCAGGATGGAGGCAGCAAAGAAGATTGCAAAGTTCTTGTCTTTCAGAAGTTTCAGCGCATCCAGGCCCAGGATGTCAGCGATCTTTGTGGTGGCCCCTTTTGCCATTCGAGGCGGCGTTTTGGGAAGGGTAAAACTATACAGGCCCAGAATCAGTGAAGCTACAGAGGCCATCAGAAATGTATATTTCATAGCGCCTCCTGCAACGGCTTCTTTAGAATCCCAAATGAAAACGTAACTAATAAATAATCCGGCCACAATCCAGCCAATGGTGCCAAGCACCCGGATACTGGAAAATTGTTTTTCGGGATCCTGCATCTGGTTAAAAGAAATAGAGTTTACCAGCGCCAGTGTAGGCATGAACAAAATCATATAAGACAAGACGTATGGATAAAAGGATCCAATAGCATCCGACTGATACATCTGATACATCAGCAATGCACCAATAAGATGTAAAACGCCTAAGATGCGCTCTGCGTTGAAGTAGCGATCAGCAATAAGGCCGATAATAAAAGGCGCAATGATAGCGCCCCATGACTGGGTGGAGAATACGGCCGCACTTTGTGAACCGCTGGCGTGAAGGTTATTGTCCAGGAATATGCCCAGGGTAACAAACCATGCCCCCCAGATAAAGAATTCGAGAAACATCATAAAGGCCAGACGAAGCCATGTAGTACTTTTCATACGAAATTGTGGCGATTAGTTTTTGTAAAGTTTAAATATACTATTTTTAAATACCTGAGTAATAAAAAAATATTTTCAGAGGTAACAGAAAAATAAAAAGAAAAATGAAAAGAAAACTTAGAATGGGGATGATTGGGGGCGGACGGGGTGCTTTCATAGGTGCAGTGCACAGGATGGCTTCCTCTATTGATGGATTGATAGAATTAAAGGCGGGTGCATTTAGTTCGCATCCCGAAGTGGCGCTTGCGTCAGGAAGAGACTTATTCCTTGAAGATGACAGGATTTATCCTGACTATAAAACGATGATACAGACCGAAGCGGGGCTACCGGAAGACAGGAGGATTGATTTCGTGTCGATTGTGACTCCCAACTTCGCTCACTTCGAGCCTGCAATGATGGCTCTCGAAAATGGGTTTCATGTGGTTATTGAGAAACCGATGACATTTACGCTTGATGAAGCGAAGCGACTACAGAAGAAGGTTGAAGAAACAGGGCTATTGCTTTGTCTTACGCATACGTATTCGGGTTACCCGATGGTAAAGGAAGCCAGGAATATGGTAAGGGAGGGGGCCATTGGGAAGGTCAGAAAAATTATGGTGGAATATGTGCAGGGCTGGCTTAGCAGAGCTGAAGAGCATTCGGGCAATGTACAGGCTTCATGGAGAACCGACCCCAGTCGATCAGGAGCAGCCGGATGTATGGGCGATATAGGTACGCATGCAGCGCACCTTGCAGAGTATGTCAGCGGGCTGAAGATTCAGGAGTTGTGCGCTGATCTGAATATAGTGGTTTCCGGACGCGCACTTGACGATGACGGAAATGTGCTATTAAAATTTGAGGAGGGAGTTTCGGGTACATTGGTGGCTTCTCAAATTGCTGCCGGTGAAGAAAACAATCTCACCCTAAGAATTTATGGAGAGAAGGGGGGGATCGAATGGCGCCAGCAGGAACCCAATACCCTGATTCTAAAGCGCCTGGACAGTCCTGCAGAAGTGTTAAGGACAGGCGTGGGAAAGTTAAGCAGTTATGCTATGGCCAATACACGTACACCCGGAGGTCATCCGGAAGGATACCTGGAAGCCTTTGCCAATCTTTACAGGAACTTTGCACTCACATTAACGGCTATGCGTGAAAGACAGCAGCCTTCATTGGAAATGATGGATTTCCCTACGGTTTATGACGGAGTCAGGGGCATGGCTTTTATTGAAAATGTGGTGGCATCCTCCCACCAGGAAAGAAGATGGAGACAGTTTTCTGAATAGGATAGGGCGCGGAACATTTTATTTTCTGTTTACGACTTTAATGTAGTTAATCAGATGCAGAATTGGTTTTCGACACTAAAAGGATTAGGGCATTGGCATGTAGTTTATTTATTGTATGGGTTGTATTTTTTTATCCATATTCAACAGGCTTGATATAAATTTGCGCCATTATTAATTCTAAACCCTACTTACAGATGAAAAAGATTTCTACTCTGGTGCTTTTTAGTGTAGCGGTGTCCTTTGTAAATGCCCAGGCACCCATTACTTCAATTACGACAGTTCCGGCCACAGCGGCTACCGGGACTACTTATGATATAAGTGGCAAGACCTACAACTGGGGAATCAGTCCCAACAATAGTGTGGACTATGTGGAAGAATTCAAGTCAGGTGGCATTGACTATGCCTACACTTCTTCACTTCCCGGACAGGTAAAAATCAGGAGAGTGGATAATTCAAATATTGCCGGAACCTTTACGCTCGTTTGGGCACGCACAGTGAATACCGCAAGCGTATATAATTTGTTTCCAGAGTATGATAATAATATGGAAACCTTTTTTAACACGAATGTGACTACAAAAGGAACTGATAATCTTTTTACGAATGGATCCACAACAAATGTGAATAATATTGAAAGGCTCGACTGGGTTCTGAATTCAGTATTCTCAACGCCTGTCCCTGAAAAAATCGGGTTTGCCATTTTTGAACGTGGTAACACAGGAGGACACGACCCTTTCTGTATTGCTGCTATTACCGCCGTTGATGGTTCAGGCAATCCCACTGCTTATGGTAATATTGTCAGAGTAGCTTCAGCTGATTATGGGGATGTGACCGGTACATTTAATTTTAACGTGTTGAAAGCACCTTATCCTCAGAACCTGGTTTACAATACTAACATCACTCAATTAATCGGAGGTGTTTTCCTTTCACTTCAGAGCCTGGGGATTGGGGCTAACCAATCAGTTTATGGATACTCTCTGTTTTCTGATGATCTGCCTTTAAGTGCTACACCTGCAGATCTGGTGGACTACACTAATTCTACATTCTTCCCTACCAACACCACCTCTGGTGGGCTGGATCTTGCAGCTGTTACTGGGATATTTGTAGAAAAAGGAATACTACCGGTAAGGTTTACATCATTTACGGCTACTGAAAAACAACATAAAGTAGATCTGAAATGGAGTGTAGAAAACGAAGCTTCTGCAAATTATTATGTGATAGAAAGAAGTGAAGATGGTTCTAATTATTCTTCTGTTACCACAGTTAAAGCTAATAAAAACGCATCAGGGGTTAACACCTATTCTTATAATGATGATATAAGCGGCCTTTCAGGCAATAAATTCTATTACAGGATTAAGCAATATGATCTGGATGGCTCTTCCTACCTTACACAAACTCTATTAGTAAGAGTAAGTAATACTGTAAATGGCCTGACAATCTATCCCAATCCTGTAAAGAGTAACTTATTCATTACAATGAACAGCTCAAAAGATCAGCGTGTTAAGATTTCCATCCTCAACTTTATGGGGCAGGAGGTTGCAAACAAAACTGAACGTCTTTCTGTGGGCAATAATTCAATAGTGGTAGATGCTGTGAGCAGGCTGGCTGCCGGAAGTTATCATTTGGTAATTACGGATGAAGCCGGGGTGAAGGAAATAAGGCAGTTCATTAGAAAATAATAAAGGATTTTTCTGACGGATACGGTCCGTAACGGCTTTTGGCATTCCTGCAATGTGGGTTGCTGAAAGCCGTTTTTTTTAGATACCCCGTTTTCACGGAGCCATACTGCTGCGCGTGATTGGTTTTTAAGTTCGCTACCTGCGCTCGAGTGCACTGTGGGATTACCTACGGTGATCCCATTAAGTGGGGGCTTAAATCAAAAAGCCATCCCGCTGCGCGTGATTGGTTTTTAAGTTCGCTACCTGCGCTCGAGTGCACTGTGGGATTACCTGCGGTGATCCCTGGAGTAGGGGCTTAAATCAAAAAGCCATCCCGCTGCGCGTGATTGGTTTTTAAGTTCGCTATCTGCGCTCGAGTGCACTGTGGGATTACATACGGTGATCCCATTAAGTGGGGGCTTAAATCAAAAAGCCATCCCGCTACGCGTGATTGGTTTTTAAGTTCGCTACCTGCGCTCGAGTGCACTGTGGGATTACCTACGGTGATCCCATTAAGTGGGGGCTTAAATCAAAAAGTCCATCCCGCTGCGCGTGATTGGTTTTTAAGTTCGCTACCTGCGCTCGAGTGCACTGTGGGATTACCTACGGTGATCCCATTAAGTGGGGGCTTAAATCAAAAAGCCATCCCGCTACGCGTGATTGGTTTTTAAGTTCGCTACCTGCGCTCGAGTGCACTCGGCTCAGTATCGAACTTAAAAACCTTTGCTTTCGCAAAGGCTTTTTGATTTGCGGAGAGAGAGGGATTCGAACCCCCGGACCTGTGACAGTCAACGGTTTTCAAGACCGCCGCTTTAAACCGCTCAGCCATCTCTCCGGCGCAAATATAAGTGCTGATTTTCTTTAGAAAAATTATTTTGAAAAAATTGAAATGAATTTCTTCCCTTTTTGTTTTTTCTTCTCAATGTGTGGCAGAATTGATGCGAAATCCCTGAGAAGAAATGCAATGATTCTAAAGAAAAAAATTAGAGGATAAAAAATAAGGAGCCGCAATAGTACAGCTCCCCAACTAGTGGCTTTTCAATCATAGGATAAATAACTATATACTAATTGGGTAAAGTTTTACAATTCAATAGGCATTAAATTACGCTGAACCTTAAAAAAATAGAAAAGAAGAAGGAGATTGAAAATAGGTAGTCTTAGACAGGGTTGGATGCACAAAACTATCACTATTAATATAGTTATCCAAAATATTTTCGGTTTGAGTAGCTGGAAAAATTTGATAAGTGGGGCCTGAGAAAATGTATTTACCAGTATCAAAACGGATAGTCAATCCCGATAGTAGCGTTGAAGTTTTGATATCTCCAGACACGATTTTCCAACGCTGACCCGAACATATTCTTAAAGTTAATTGCCGGGAACTGCCATCCGGCATCCTGGGTCCATAAATCCGGTCGTTTGAATCTGAATCCCATATCGAATCTGAGCAGAAAGTATTTAAAATCGAAGCGGAAGCCAACTCCCGAAGAAACAGCAAGTTGTTTATAAAGGTATTTCAGATTGAACTGTGTGGTATCCGGCAGGCCATCCGGGCGTGTATTTTTCAAATTCCAAACGTTACCTATATCAGTAAAGACAGCCATCCTCAGGAACAGCGCGTTGGAGAACATAGGGGCTACATCGAATCGGTATTCGATGTTTCCTTCCAGTTGAATGTCGCCGGTTCTGTCGTTAAATCTGGATGATTTGGCTGTATAAGGTGCAAGCGGTTGCCCACCGACTCCCAATCCCTGTACCGGCCATCCACGCATACTATTGGGCCCGCCACCGAAATATTGCTTAAAGAAAGGAAGTGTAGTATCGGACTTGCTGATAGGAATACCCACTCCGGCAAAGGTTCTGAACACAAGCGTAGATTTTTCGAAGTTGATGTTGTGTACAAATTCGATGTCCGTCTTGACAAATGCGCGTAAATATTTGTTGAAAAAATTGCCATTGAGTGCCGTTTTGTTTTTCTGCTTTAAGAATCCCCAAAGCAGTCCTGACTCTTCGATGTTGACATTGAGTTTATTAATCACATTGGGGTTTCTGAAAGCAGGGGTAAGGGAAGAGTAAGAAAGTCCGGTACCCATTACCAGCGCTGTATTAAAAGAATATCTCAGGAATGGAAATTCATCCAGTGTACTGTCAAATCGTGCACTGCGATTATACAGTCTGCGGAAATCAAAGTTGATCAACTTCAGGCTCCAGAGCCTGTTTTCCTGCTTTGAAAAGTTAAACCCGAATCCGGTATTTATAATTTGCTGATTATAAAAGTCAAATCGATTGATGAATGAAAGATTGGTGTTGATAAAACTCTGGTGTGTGACCCATTCCTTCCTGTTGAGTACTGCGAAAGGAAATATAAATTTTGGAAACAGGAAGCTATTGTTGAAAGTTGTTTCTCGGGAATTGATAAAGGTACCACCACTGTTTCGCCTTTGGGTATTGAATTCGAATCCTACTTTGATTGAATTTGTCATACGTATGGCAGATCGTGCAAAATTTCTGTCAGTTAGGCCCAGATTTGCCGATACCCCCAGCAAATTTCCTGTAGCCACAGTGGGCAGGTTGGAGGTACTGCTATTGGCTGAGTAGCTCATTTCGATGTTACCCTGAAAACCATACTTTTTCAGTGGCGACATTTTTATTACAAGGTCCAGCAAACTGCTGTCGGGGTGCTCCAGGATATCTATTGTCGGGCTTTCCCATGGACCAAGTTTGTATAGTTCGTTGATCGTTTTGTAATAGTCTTTTTGTCTGAATACGGTACCTTCTTTCAGATAAATATTTTGTTTGATAAGGCCGGGGCTGAATCTCTTTTCATGGAACTTTATTGTAAAGCCCGGCATGGGAATCGTTTTGAACGAGGAATCATTATAAGACTCGGTGGGCTTAAAATCAGGAATTACGTATATCCTGTTGATATAGTATTTCCTCAGGCTGTCTTTGGCATCCGGATTATTTAACTGTACGGCGAGCCTGATGGTGGGTTTGTTTCTTTTTTCGGCGGCCTCAGCCAATAACCTCAGTTGCTCGAATGGATCTTCGGCTACTGTAGTCAATGCCTCTATTGTGGTATCGCCTAATACCCTGAGTTGATCGGCAGTAAACTTATAATATCCGAAGTTTCTGTATAAATCTACCAGACGGTTAATCTCATCATTGATTCCGCCTTTGGTGACAGGCACTCCTTTTTGTAATACAGAAGCCTTTCGTGTGCTGACTGCAATCTGTTGGAGTTCGGGCTGGTTAATTAAATAGGCTATGGTATCGATTGTTGTTCGCTTTCCGGATACGACATCATAATTGATGACCATCCGTATCTGATTTTTTGAGGGAAGCTCGATGGTATCAACCGTATAGCTTACGGATGGATGATAGTACCCCTGATTCTGCATATAGGAGTACATGTTTCGGGCCGATTTATTAATTTCTGTGGTGTCAAATGTGGGAGGATTCTTGATATAATGCAAAACGAAAACCACATCTTTTATCCTTACCCTGGCACTATCCTCAAGCTGGTTATACAAGCGTGAAGCCATTGCAGCATCTTCATCCTTATTAGTCGATTCTGCATGAAGCGAAATATTATTTTTGAATACGAAAGGAACGTTTTTTTGATATTTGCGTACAAAAGTAAATCCTGAGTATTCTTTGGTAGCAGCGCAACTACACAGAAAGATAACTGCCAAAGCCGGAAATACCCGTTTTAATAAAGTAGTGCAGTCATCCACTAATTTCATATAAAATGTTATCAAGAAATACAGTCAAATATATTCAAAGTTTAACCCACAAAAAATTCAGGAACAGTTCTTCCGCTTTCATTGCTGAAACTCCTAAAGTGGTCGAAGAGTTTCTGAATTCCTCTTTCCGGGTGGAGCATATCTATGCGACTGAGCATTGGCAGGCACCTGATAAGTATGACAAAGAACTTTCGCATTTGCCAATAACCATAATTACGCAGGCTGATTTAGAGAAAATTTCACAGTTAAAAACGCCGCATGATGTGCTTGCCGTAATCAGGATTTCTGATGCGCAGCCCCCGGCTACTGTTAAGGGAAAAATATCGCTGGCACTGGATGGAGTGCAGGATCCTGGCAATGTGGGGACAATTATCAGAATTGCAGACTGGTTTGGCGTAGAAGATATTTTTTGCAGCAGAGAGACGGCCGATGCCTATAATCCTAAAGTGGTGCAGGCTACTATGGGCAGTCTTGCACATGTGAGGTTACATTATACTGATCTCGAAAAGTTCCTGAAGACATCCGATGTAGAGATTATTGCCACTACATTGAATGGCTCATCTCTTTACGACTGTGCGCCTCTGCAGGAGGGAATACTAGTAATTGGTAACGAATCAGCAGGTATCAGCGAGTCGATTCTGGAAGTGTCACAGAGGCAACTGACTATTCCCCGAAGGGGAAAGGCTGAATCATTGAATGCCGCAGTGGCAGCCGCTATCTTTTTGTCTCACCTATCCGGGTGATTATTGAATGGTCACCTTTTCAGTGTATATATTCCTGTTATATCCGTTATAGATTTTTATGATATACATGCCTCTGGATAGGTGACTAACATTAATGTCGAAAAAGTCAGTAAAGCTTTTTCCATTAAGTACTAATTTTCCGGAAGTCTCATATAGGTAATAGAAGAGTGGTTTATTGGTATTTTTAATGCTCTTGATGTGAATCTGTGTGGTGGCAGGATTTGGGTACAGTTGGAAGTCGGTATTCCTGTTATACCTATAAGTATCGTCCCGAATTGCCATGGTGGTACCGGTGTAGGTAAACTCGAGAATTTTCCCCTGGTTAAGTGGTGCTCCATAGGTGCCGTCCGGACGTTTGGCTGTGCCTCCCATATCTGCCGCGGCGTATATCTTTAACCCGTCAGGAGAGATAGCCAAATCGCGAAAACGCCCCTGGTATTCGGTAACGGGTATGGTAGTCATATCTGTAACTGACTGTCCGTCTTCACTCAGCTTTAGTTTGAAAATAAGCCCGGCTTTCAGGGAAGGTACCAGAAGCGATTTGCTCCATCCGGGGATTACATTTTTCTCGTAGATGTCAATACCCGAAGCAGCGACTGTAGGCCATGTAAGGTAATCATTAGGAAGAGAACCCGGGTCTGAATTAGTAAAAAGCGTATAAATCGGCTCTTTTGCATTCAATGTGGTGCAATTATCTACCTCGTCTCCCACGTTTTGGTTGGCGAGCTTAAGGCCTGTATAGTTCCCGTCACAGAAGCCGGATACTTTGGGCCACCCATAGTTTCTTCCTTCTTCAATAATATTTACCTCGTCGTCTGTACGATCCTGTTGTTCACTGCTATAGAGTATTCCGTCTTTGCTGAATACGATCCCCTGCGGATTTCGGTGACCATAGCTCCATATAGGATTCTTTTTTCCTCCTGAAGAGAACGGGTTGTCGTTGGGAATCCACTTGTCCCACATGTTTGCATCACCATCTTCTTCGAGATTGAACCTTAAAATTTTTCCTTCAGGAACGGTGGTGGACTGAGCATTATTGGTACGGTTTATATTATTAAACTGACCGGCTCCCATATCTCCTATTGAATAGAAGAGATAATCAGTACCATTTACCTTCCCGATAGCCAGCCTGCCGGCGTTATGATCGTTGCTCCCGTTTAGTGATTCTATTAGTATCGTTTCGTTGGATAGTGAGTGGGTGTTTCTGTCGTAATTATATCTTGCTATCCTCGTTTTGAAAGTGCAGGGCTGGGTGCTGTTACAAGCGTTACCACCGCTGGTGCTATATTGAAAGACATAAGCAACGTAAACATAAGGCTTGGATGGGATAGGCCATTCTGAATACATTGAAGGGTGTAATACCAGTCCCATCAATCCGCCCTGAGGCCATTTGGGGGGATTACTAAAATTCTTCTTGGAGGAAAGGTCTATCAACGGGGTCTTAGTGCCACTCACAGGGTCAATTCGACTGATTATATATGCCTTATTTTCTGTTACCCAGAGTGAGTCGTCGGGACCGTAGGTGACTTCCCATGCTGAATTCAGGTTGTAACCTGTATTGATGACCCTCATGGTAAAAGGCTCTCCCTGTCCAAGTATCGTTTGAGAACATAAAAGGCATAGAATCAATGCGATAGTAGAATTTTTCATAGAAAATGGACTTTAACACCATTTGAAGTAACGTCATCGGGAGTAAGATTATTATTTAATGGAATATGTAATAATAATTAGAAATATGATGCGTTATTATGATTGGAGTATCTAAAGCCATTGCTTATGAAAACAAATATACCAAAAGCTGTACTGCAAAGCCTGAAGGCCTTTAGCAGGCCCTCTCTTTGCCTGATATTTTTTCTTACTGCAATTGCTGGAGCGAATGCTGAATTTAAATTCAGCTATACCTATCAGAACATCACAAGGATTAATGGGGGAGGGACTCTGGAAAAGGGCGACATTATTGAAATCCGCGCACAGATGCTGGTGGAACAGAAAGCTACAAATGTGTATTACAGGGATACCATCAAGCCGGGGTTTTCCCTGGTGCCCAATTCTATGAAGATAGTTACTAATGAAGGGCTGATATTCAGAGGCCCCTATACTGATGCAGGGGGTGATGATCTGGGGATGACGAAGGCCTGGAGTGGAACGAAGGTGTTAAGGGTTAATGTGGGGAAGGGAGCATCGAATGTCGATTTCCTGAATTTTGATGGAGCATTGATGGGTGGGGGCACAATAGACCCGGGAGATAAACCTAAATTTTATAATACCAAGACACTTTTTGTAGTGGCATACAGACTAGAGGTGACAGCAGATTTTGGAGATACTGTGTATCTGGGTGGAAAATTTTATTATACTTACAAACCAAAAAATAAACCAACACTAAATGCAACGGAAGCCTTCAGTTATAGCGGTATCAAGATTATAAAGAATGATGGTCTTTGCCAAAATTATGCGAGTGCGAGCTTTACGGCAGAGAGTAGCTTTGGGGATGGTACTTTACAAAACAGAGTGCTGGAAGCTAATGCACCGGGGTATGTGAAGGTAAACCTTGGGCCGAACCACCCTGATGACGGAGAGTACTCAATCGCTAATAACACAAGCGGTAATGGATCTACAGATAACACAGTGCCTATCAGAGACGGGGCCAATAATAGGGTATTTAACGTTTGGGATATCGTAGGTGATCATACCGGTGCCGCAGACCCTGAAGTAGGAAACCCGGCAGTAGCTCCGGGAACCAATGGAGGATATATGCTGGTAGTGAATTCTGCCTACCCTACCGGAGACGCTTATAAGGACTCTATTTACGGCTTGTGCCCCAATACTTATTATGAATTTTCGGCATGGATTCGAAATATATGCGGGTATTGTGCACTGGATTCCAATGGCACCTCGCCTAATACACCTGGCGTACTGCCTAACCTGGCTTTTACAGTAAACGGGATAGACTATTATACTACCGGAGAAATTGAGTGGAATGGTAAATGGATGAAGCGGGGATTTATCTACAAGACCGGTCCCGCAGAAACTTCCTTTGAAATTACCATCAAAAATAATGCACCCGGTGGTGGAGGGAATGACTGGGTATTAGATGACATTTCTCTGGCCACCTGTTACCCTAATCTTATAATGAATCCGAGTGATGTAGCCAATGTATGCCTGGGTAGTAAGTTTTATCTGAGCGATACCATCCGAAGTTATTTTGATAATTACATCTACTATTGCTGGGAGAAGAGCACAGATGGAGGGGCTACGTGGGTTAGCACGGGTAATTGTGGAATAGGTACTCCGGTACTTAAGAATGGGTTATGGGAGTATGTGGTAGATACAGCATTTACCTCGCAGATTACAGATAATGATACTTATTTCCGGGTAAAAGTGGCTACTACAGCAGCTAACCTTGGACAACAGGAATGTTCGAGTGGCAATAGCCAGCAGGTGAAGCTTGAAGTACAGGAGAAAGATTGTATTGTCCAGGCAGAAGATATTAAAAGCTTTACAGGAAGGCTGGAAGGCGCGAATGCGCAATTGTCATGGACCACTTTTGCAGAAGATAACCTCAAGGAAATAGAAGTACAAAAAAGTACAGATGGAATGAACTTCAGGACAATCGGCACTGTGCTGCCGAAGCATATAAATGGAGGCGATTATCAGTTTACTGACAATGAAGAATTGATAAATAGTGCTTTTTACAGGCTCAGGCTCATCAAAAAAGGAAACAATGGATTTGTGGTAAGTGAAGCGATATCTCTCAGGAATTACACTACCGCGCTAAATCTTAAGGTGGTAAATCCCTTCCAAAGTGAAATCAGGATTGACCTGGCTACTTCTGTGGAAGGTATTGCTGAGTTAGCGCTGATTGATAATTATGGCCGTGTGCTGAAGCGGACTGATCGGGAGATAAAGAGAGGAAGTAAGACAATTGTTTGGGAAGGTATGTCTGATCTACCTCAGGGAATTTACATTCTCAGCGCTCAGATCAATGGAATGAAATTCCGGCAGAAAATCATGAAGCACTTCTAAAGGATGTTGAATGCCTTAATTGTGAGGGTGCTGTTATCCGTTTTGTCTTCATAAAATACCAGGCCCACATTCTTGGCATACCAGCTTTCTGAAAGTGGCATTAGGAGTGTGCCTCCTGAATAGATATCAGTTTTGACCTTGATTACATCGGGGAAGGTAAATGTTCCTGAAGAAGCAGTGACCCCTTTGGCAAGAATTTCAAATCTCAAATTTAGCATCATGCCTCCTAATGAAACATCCGTGAAGCTGGGGCCGTCCCAGGTGCTTCCAACGGCTACATTGTCTTTAAGGAAGACCGTTTCCAGATTAAGTGGGCCCGACAGGCTCAGACTTTTCTTGTAATTTATAAAATCAAAATAGTCACCTGACACTTTCCTGGCTACGTAAGCGGTGTCGGTACCCTGAAGGATGACACTGTAAGTATTTCCGTTTATTGTCACCTTCGCCGGTATTACCCGCATGGTATAGTCGGTAACACCGTCAGTGTAGGTCCAGTTGGAGTTATCAGATGTGGGAAAATAATCTCTTGAAGGAGCTGCGCCGGCCTCAAAGTGCACAGTAAAGGCACACATGCTGTTTCCATAATGCAGGGTGAAGGAGAAGTCGCCACTTTCTTCAGGGATCCCCGTTCCGGTGAGTGTTACCGATTGCAGGCCGTTTTGACTAAACTCACCTTTGGCTGAGAAAACGACTCCGTTTTTCTTGTCGGTATATATCGTAAAAGTGCCGGCTTTGGTTATAGCAGCCTGAATGCCCACGGTGTTTGTGCTATTGAGTGGAATCCCCTGTTTATAGTTTCCATTTACTGCTACAGGCATGCAATTACCCGCATCGTTAGTGAGTGCACCTTCTGACTTCGGTTTTATCACAGGGGCCGCAAAGATGGCGCTAAATGAACCGCTAAAAATATCTATAATGGTCTGGCCGTCTGCCGAAGCCTTTCCGCTGAAGATTCCTGTAATCGTATTCTTATTGACCGCGGTAATGGTTACCGTGAACTCTCCGAAGGGCTGAGCGGCCTGATATATATCCAGCCTGCCACTAAAATATTCGAATGATGACTGGAATGCTGTGGTCTTATAAGTGCCCGGATTAAACTCGTCGGCATAAAGCGTGAGATGAAATGTTTGAGAACCATCCTTACTCGTTCCTATAAGATGCATCTCGTTAGTAGAAGTTCCGCTTTGAATATATGCAGTATCGATATCGCCCATATAATCTGAAGCACCTTCTTTGAACTGCCATGTGCCGGCAGCCATACTGGTGTTTACATTTTCCTGGCTGTATTCTTTGCTACAGGACGACACAAAGAGCAATATGATTACCGGAAGGGAAATTTTGAAAAATGAACTCAGGGCTGCTGCAACTTTCATGGGTGGTTATTATTTCTAATTACTGATAAAATTAGAAAAACTAAGTGTATCAAAAAAGGGTCATTACGCCTTCCCTTTGTCCGGAGTCGTTTCGGATACTCCATCTTTTGCTGTCTCGGAAGGCTTGAAAAATTTTTTCTGAAATACCAGTATGGAAATGATACCTACTGATATTGAGGCATCCGCAAGATTAAAAATGGGGCTGAAGAAAATAAAATCTTCACCTCCCCAGATGGGCATCCAGCCTGGGAAAGTGGAATCGATAATCGGGAAATATAACATATCTACCACATTTCCATGTAGGAAACCGGCATATCCATGGTCGGGAAAAATTGCAGCCACATTACCAGTAGCGGGATTGCTATACTCAAAAATTAACCCGTAAAACATACTGTCTATCAGGTTGCCCAATGCGCCCGCAAAGATGAGTGCTACGCAAAAGATAAATCCTGGATGAAATTTTTTCCTGATAATATTACGGATATAAAATATACCGAATATCACGGCAGCCATTCTGAATCCTGTCAGCAACATCTTGCCCCATTGCCCTCCGAATTTCCAGCCATAGGCCATACCTTCATTTTCAATGAAGTAGAGTTTAAACCAGTTACCCAGCACATTGTGCGACTCTCCAATGTGGTAGTGGGTCTTGATATAAATTTTCAGAACCTGGTCAGCAATGACTATGAGTGCGATCAGAAAGATGATTTTTATCCCTTTCACCTGTTATGATTATGAATTTTTGTATCGCTGAATACTCTTAAAATTATGCTCTGCCATCAGGCGATATGCCACAGAAGATATCTAAGAAATCAGAGTCGCAAATATAGTATAAAAGGCTTCTGTTTAGGAAATGCAGTTTTCTATTTCCCAATTATTTATAATTAAGAAGGTCTATTTTTTGGGTACAAAACGAGTATTCTCTTTCGTCATTGCTGCTTACAATTACCAGACGGTTTGCCGTAAACTTTTCTATCAGGTGATAGTAGGTGGCGACGCCTTCGCTATCGAGGTTAGTCAGGGGCTCATCAAGAAGTAGCACGGATGCATTACAGAAGAATGCCTGTGCAAGTTTGGCTCTTTGCTTCATCCCGCTGCTGTAATATCTTATTTGCTTGTGTAATGCTTTGCCAAGAGACACATGATTTGCAATCTCAGGAATGGAGATTCCGTCGCTTAGCCCTCTCATTTGCCGGTGGAAGATGAGGAATTCCTTAAGGGTCATTTCCTCTATCAGTTCCAGATAAGGTGCTGCCAGGCTTACTTCTTTGTAGGTGTTTTCGGCGGCGATGGCGCCTTTTTCATTCTTGTAAGTAATCGATCCTTCATTAGGCTGCACAAATCCTGCTATGAGTTGCAGGAGTGTTGATTTACCTGTGCCGTTGGGGCCTGTGATAGCGTATTGAGATCCCGCATCAAATTCAAAATTGATATTTCTGAATATCCATTCAGTGTTGAAGCGTTTGCCAATGTTGGCAAGGGAAATGTTCATGTTGCAATGAGTTACTGCACCTTGTTATTATCCTGTACTTCTTCAAAAGCATCTTTGGAAGCCAGTTTCAGAATACCTTTTTTGCTGGATGAGATGAAGTTGATTATCTCTGTTTTTTCGGCAGATTCAGGGAAGTTGTCCTGGATATGTTCCAGTGCCTGTGAGATATTGTAACCGCGCAGATAGATTACTCTGTATATCTCAAGGATCTTGTTGATCTGCTCGCTGCTAAATCCTCTGCGATGTAGCCCCACGGAGTTGATACCGACATAGCACAGCGGAGACCGTCCGGCTTTGACAAAAGGAGGAATATCCTTTATGATTTCAGAACCTCCTGCTATGTAGGAATGCGCACCGATTTTTGAAAACTGAATGGCAGCAGCCAGTCCACCGATACTTGCGTGGTCACCTATTTCTACGTGCCCGGCAAGTTGTACGGCATTGGCGATGATAACATGGTTGCCAATCACACAGTCATGTGCAATATGGCTGTATGCCATCAACAGGCAATTATTGCCCACGGTAGTCTTCCATTTTTCTTTTGTCCCCCGATTGATTGTCACACATTCGCGTATAGTGGTGTTGTCTCCGATTTCGACCGTGGTTTCTTCCCCTTCGTACTTCAGGTCCTGGGGGATGGCTCCTATTGTGGCATGCGGGAAGATGGTACACTCTTTCCCTATTACAGAATGGTTCAGGATGACGGCGTGAGTCATTATGTGGCATCCATCACCGATAATCACTTTTTCTTCTACAGTGGCAAAGGCGTCAATCTTCACGCCCTTACCTATTTGTGCTCCCGGGTGGATATTTGCTAAGGGACTAATCATAGAGTTTCTGTACGTTTAATAATTTGAGCAATCAGCACGGCCTCTGCGACTAGTTTGTCCCCCACAAACGCAGTTCCCTTCATTTCGCAAATTCCTCTTCTGATTGGCGATACTAGTTCCATCTTTAAAATTAGCGTATCACCCGGCACTACTTTTTGTTTGAACTTACAGTTCTCTATTTTCAGGAAATAGGTATCGTATTTGTCAGTTGTGTCTCTGGGAATAGCGATGAAACCTCCTGCCTGTGCCAGTGCTTCCACGATCAAAACACCTGGCATTACAGAGTTTGACGGAAAGTGCCCCTGGAAAAACGGTTCATTGAAGGTCACATTCTTTATGGCCACTACATGGTGGTCCGTGAGTTCAATGATTTTGTCCACTAACAGAAACGGGAATCGGTGGGGTAATGTGTTTTCAACCTGTTGAATGTCCAAAAGTGGGGGTAGTGTCGGATCGTAATGTGGGATATTTTCCCTGTACTTATATTTCTTAATGTGTTCTTTTATCTTTTTGGCAAATTTGATGTTGGTAGAATGTCCCGGCCTGTTTGCAATGATGTGTGCTTTGAACGGATACCCTACCAGTGAGAGGTCACCTACTACATCCAGAAGCTTATGACGTGCAGGCTCATTCGGAAACCTGAGTGTCAGGTTGTTGAGAATGCCGGCCTCGCTGACTTTGACATCTGTCTTGTGAAAGACTTTCGAAATGCGCTTCACCTGCTCTTCATCCACCTGTTTGTCCACTACTACAATCGCATTGTTGATATCGCCCCCTTTAATGAGGTTGTTGTTTACCAGTGCTTCCAATTCATGGAAGAAGCAGAATGTACGGCATGATGCGATCTCTGCTTTGAAGTCAGCCAGCGACTTCAGGTCTGCATGCTGTGTGCCCAGCACCTGGCTGTTGAAGTCGATCAGGGTGTTGATACGGTAACCGTTATACGGCAATGCCACCATCTCTACTTTCTTGGCCGGGTCTTCAAGCGATACGTTGTGGTGTAGTTTGTAATAAACCTTTTCTTCCTTTTGTTTGGTTACTCCGGCTTTGTCGAGTAGTTCTATAAACTCGCCGGCGCTGCCGTCGAGGATGGGCACTTCTTCCGCATTGATCTCGATTAGTGCATTATCTATTTCCATACCCGTAAGGGCGGCCATCAGGTGTTCAATGGTACCCACTCTTCCTCCGTTTGCCTCGATGGTTGTACTCCTGTTCGTGTCCACCACATTGTCCACATCAGCCTTGATGGTGGGCTGGTTAGGCAGATCTACTCTCTGAAACTGGATACCATGATGGCCCGGGGCAGGTTTGATGCGCATAGTCACTGACTTGCCGGTATGAATTCCTGCGCCTGAAATAGTTACTTCTTCTTTTAGCGTATGCTGGTAATATTTTTCCTCAGGATGATTATTCACCATGGGGCGAAAATAGGAAAAGTATTGAATGTGGCGATGAATTTACATTTTAGGAAACAGATGCCCGCAGGAGACCGAGTGGGGCCATATTAGCTTTTTTCCTTTTGCAAATCGGCAAGGGCCTTTTCCAGTTCCTTAATTCTTTTTTCAAGTTCAGGCAGATTTTTGCTCAGGATCTGGCTCCTCAACGCCTGTGTGTATTCAAACGCCGGAGTGCCGGTAACAGCTGTATTCTCTGTTTTAATAGACTTAGTGACTCCGCTTTGCGCATTGATTTTTACGCCATCGGCGATGTGGAGGTGTCCTACGAGGCCCGCCTGGCCACCTATCATTACATTTTTTCCGATTTTAGTACTACCGCTTATTCCACTTTGGGCAGCAATCACCGTGTTGCTGCCTATTTCAGCATTATGCGCTATCTGAATGAGGTTGTCCAGTTTAGCTCCTGCCCTGATGATGGTGGAGCCTATGGTAGAGCGGTCAATCGAACAATTAGATCCGATTTCCACAAAATCTTCTACTACCACGTTCCCGATCTGTGGTATTTTCTTGAAAGTACCATCTAACTGAGGGGCAAAGCCGAACCCATCACTCCCGATGATAGTGCCTCCGTGTATGCAGACCGACTTCCCGATAATACAGTTGTGGTAGATTTTCACACCAGGGAATAATACCGTATTGGCATCTACTATCACATTATTACCCAGATATACTTGCGGATAAATTTTTACATTATCACCGATCACCACATTTTCGCCGATATAAGAGAAAGCGCCTATGAAGACATTCTCTCCGATTTTAGCTGTGGCATGGATGAATACCGGCTGCTGGATACCTGACAGATTCTGCTGCTTTATCTTTTCGTATTCGGAAAGGAGGGCCGCAAAGGAGGAGTAAGGGTCTGATACCCGAATAAGTGTGGGTTCAATCTTTTCTTCAAGCTTCAGATCCTGATTAATAATCACAATAGTAGCTCCTGTGCTGTACAGATAGTCTTCGTATTTAGGGTTGGCCAGAAAGGCAATCTCTCCCTTGATAGCCGTTTCTATTCTCCCAAAAGCAGATACTTTGACTTCGGGATTTCCTTCTACCTTTCCTCCGATTATTGCGGCTATTTGTTGAGCTGTAAACTCCATGGGTTATCTGGATAAAAGTTGTTTAGTGAACTGCTTCAGGATGGAAATTCATGTTTAGGTAGCAAATGTAGAATTTTTTTACTGCGCCCAGTAAACTCTGATGGATTAGCGGGTGATCTACCTCAGAAATATCCTTTACGCTTCCATCCTTAAACAGAATATTGATGTGCTCGTTCCCCGGATTGTAGGTGGTGCTCCTTACTTCTCCCGAAAAAACCAGATAGGATGCGTCTTCCCTGTTGATCTGCAGATATCCTGAAGCCAGCTGTTGCTTTTCCTCAAGCAATTCATTTGCTATGGGGGAAGAGTAATAGCGGATTTTCAGCAGGTTTCTGTTCAGAAGCCCACAGCAAAGGGTAGATAGCACCTTGTCTTTATGATGTGCCCATTGCTTAATGGAATAGGTGATGTCGGTATCGTCTAACTGACAGAAGTCGTCAAGCCTGTCCCGTATCAACAGTTCGCCAGGGTTGTGCAGGAAAGTGTTGAGCATTGCTGACTGCGATTGTGCCCCGATGGATGCTGCACGCTGGAGTGCTTTAACCAGCATTTTTTCGGCGCATAATACCGTCTTGTGCAGATACACCTGCCAATACATGAACCGGCGGGATACCAGAAATTTCTCAATTGACTGTATCCCTTTTTCTTCCACCATTAGTTCATTCTTGTGCACGATCAGCATGTTCAGGATTCGGTCATAACCAATCACTCCTTCGCTCACTCCGGTGAAGAAGCTGTCGCGAATCAGGTAGTCCATCCTGTCCACATCCAGCTGACTGCTTACCAGCTGATGAAGAAAGTGTTTTTCTGTCTTTCCGGTGAAGATGGCAATTGCCTGATCCAATGCGCCATGCAACTCTTTGTTCATCCTCTCCATAATCAACAGGCTGATTTCTTCATGGTGACTATTCTTTATCAGTACACTTTCCAGTGCGTGAGAGAATGGCCCATGCCCGATGTCGTGCAGGAGTATCGCAGCCTTTGCCCCCAGTTCCTCTTCTTTTGAGATTTCCACACCCTTTGATCTCAGGATGTTTATCGCATTGCCCATCAGATGATAAGCCCCTAGTGAATGATGCAGCCTGGTGTGGACAGCGCCTGGATATACCAGGTGAGCCAACGCCATCTGGTGAATTCGCCTCAGGCGCTGATAATAAGGATGGCGGATGAACTCGAAGATGAGTTCATCTGCAATATTGATAAATCCATAGACAGGATCGTTGATTATTTTTCTGAATGCCATCAGGCTATATTGTTAATAATTATTAGAGGGGGTTTGCAAAGATAAAATTTGGGGAAGGATTAATTTATATTTGTGTCTATCGCAAAGAAAATTGGATAAAAAGATGGCAGTAGCAAAAATACTATGGGTTGATGATGAAATGGAGAGCCTTAAATCTCAGATTATCTTTTTGGAAAAGAAGGGTTATGATGTAAAGTCACTTAGCAATGGCTATGATGCCCTAGATTATGTAAAGGAAAACTTCGTAGATGTTGTGCTACTGGATGAGAGTATGCCCGGGCTTTCAGGACTGGAAACGCTGCAGAAGATAAAATCAGAAAACAGCAATTTACCGGTAGTACTTATTACAAAAAATGAGACAGAGAACCTGATGGACGAGGCCATCGGTTCACAGATATCAGATTATCTCATAAAACCTGTAAATCCCAATCAGGTATGGCTGTCGCTGAAGAAGATTATTGACAACAAAAGGCTTGTGGCACAGAAGACCACCAGTGCTTATCAACAGGATTTCAGAGAGTTGTTTATGGCACTGAGTAATAATCCGGATTATAACGAATGGATGGACATTTATAAGAAGCTGGTGTATTGGGAGATGGAAATGAAGAAGAGTGAGAGCCCTGAAATGCAGGAAGTGTTTCAGACACAGAAGAAAGAGGCCAATACAGAATTCTTTAAGTTCATCTCAAAAAATTACTCCAACTGGATGACAAACCCCGGAGCGGTCACTCCCGTAA
>JAMLGT010000022.1 GCA_023957755.1 Chitinophagaceae bacterium | reverse complement strand
CGCCGCCTACGTGAAGAATGCACATAAATTTTTTATTATGAAAAAGCAGCTTCGTATTATCAGTCAGCACCGCCCCGCCATTGAGCCTTTCAGCAGCGTTTCTTCCGTTCCTCGTTGTTTCTTTAGTAGGCATTTGCGCCGCCGTCCTGTAGCCTTCCGTTATGGTTCGGTTGTGGTTTATCATTTGCCGGGCGGTCTTTTCGCTCATTGTTTGCCGTCAGGCTTTCGTTTTGTATCTGATTTGCCCTTTTAGGGCATTTCATTTACATTTCGTTACTTGATTTTTTAATTTTGGAAGAAATTCTACCAAAATTGGACAATGATATGAACCGTTTCAATATTACAAAATCAGAGAAAGCTCAACCATTCCATTGCGACAGATGCAATGCTAACAAGGTTTCCAAAACAAAAGTTGAAGTGCTTAATCATAATGAATGGAAGATTATTTGCAATGGTTGTTATGGCTTTCTAATATCAAAACAAAAAAAGTAAAACATTCGTTTTTGCCTTGATGCCCTAAAATAAAAAAGCCCCTGAGAACAGGAGCTAATTTATTAACTGAAAGAAAGTTCGTTGAGATTACACACCGCTTACTTTCACCAGTGCCAGGGCATTGAAAGCACCATTTTTTAACGGATACATTTGTCCGTTTACTTCCTGATAAAATTCAATACCAAGTGCAAGGAAAAGTGGGTGAGTGCTTGCAGCAGGTACGGCATTAGCAAGGTTGATTGCAGCCGTAGCAGTTGCGTCCCACGGTTGGATTGCAGTGTCCTGCGTATCCATAACATAGGTTTCATTTTCAAAATCAACTTCCACGCCTGCAGAAATGATTTTGTAATGCGTAGAGCCACCCGGAGCAGCAAGCATATGGATAGGTACGAATGCAGGAATATCAACAGTAAGCGCACCGGAAACACGGTCTATTGCAGCCGTAAACGGTGCATAGAGAGTAGTGCCGAGCTTACCATTAATATTGAACTCAAAACCTTGCAGCAATTCTGCTTCCCCGTCAATTACATTTCTTTCACCACGAGGATTTACAGCGTCCGCCTGTACTACTTTAAGCATTTCAGTAGTTAAGCGGCTAACCATACGGCTATCGGAAGCGTTTTGAAGCAATGCACGAAGAGAAGTGCGAAGAACTTTGCCAGCTTTACCCGCTCTACCAAATTCAGCACCATTTTCACGGGTTCTTTGGAACGCAGGGTCGTTAGCGATTTTGTCGGCAGATACACCGCCTTTTTCACGAGCAAGATACCCGTCTTTGGACTTGTAAAATGTGATACCACCAATAGTACCGTCCAGCTTGATTATACCTTTTTGTTGAGCCATTTTATTAAAATTTAATTGGGTTAAAAATGAATATCAATCCAAAAATATCATACATAAATAGCCTTTACAAAAAGCCGAAGTCATTCGTTCCGATAAGTGCATATTATTCCAACAAACACCGTTCATACCTCATTAAAAATAGTTTTATCTTTGCAGTAAATACTTTACTGAATAGCTAAGGCAAAGCCATAGCAAAGGCATAGATGAAGTATGAAAATTAGTTTTTTGATTAATGAATAGAATGTGCATTTACCCAAAAGATATTATGGTAATCACAGGCAGAAGCGACAGGTACGGCAGGAAGCTCATTAAGAAGATTAAGGAGTACTTCAGTAAGGAACAACACCAAGTTGTAACCATTGAAGAATTTTGCCAGTATATGGGTTTACAATCCGAAGCAGTAGCAAAGCAACTGCGTTAGAAAGTAACCACACCTTAATTGCCCTCGCAAGTGATAAGGCACTTCGGACACTTCACTAATCAATATTTTTTCCTTTCTTTGTTATACACTTTCCTTTGATATTAGCAACCTTGTTGCCCTAATGTTGCCCAAATAGCTGAAACCCTTGATAGTAAAGGGTTTTTACTTTTTGTATCGGAAAGTGAGATTTGTGAGAAGATTGAATCGTGATGTGCCCCTCCGTGTAACAAAAAACCATGACACAGAGGAAAAGCCAGAGAAGCCACAGAAAACCACAGAGAAAAAGCACCTCCGTGAACCTCCGTGCCTCCTCCGAGCAACTCCGTGTACCAAAAAAATTACACAGAGAGAAAAACAGAGAAGACACAGAGAACCACGGAAAAAAAAACCTCCGTGCAACTCCGTGAATTCTCCGTGGTACTCCGTGTAACAAAAAAACCTTAACACGGAGAGAAAATACAGAGAAGGTACAGAGGACCACAGAGAAGAAAATCCTCCGTGCAACTCCGTGAATTCTCCGTGCCCCTCCGTGTAACAGAGAAAACATTACACAGAGAAGAAGACAGAGAAGGCACAGAGGGCCACTGAGAAAAAACCTGCTTTCATTCTGCAATTATAATTATCTTTAATTGCACTTATGCCATTAAGTGCAATTATAAAATTCTATATTTGTACTTATGCAAACAGCAGATATACAAAAATTTAAGGCAGGCAAGTGGGTACAACGGTATGAATACAAAAGCTTTACGCCTAATCCCATTTGCGTACAATGGCTTTTGACCTCGCCTGAAATACTGCAGCTAATGAGCGAAGCAGACAGGTATCTTGGCAGGTTAGATGCTTTTGCAGACCTGATACCAGACATTGATTTCTTTATTAAAATGCACGTTACCAAAGAGGCAACCGTAAGCAGTAAGATAGAAGGAACACAAACCAGTTTGGAAGAAGCGCTTTTGAAAGCGGAAGATTTGATTCCCGAAAAAAGAGATGACTGGACAGAAGTGCACAATTATATCAGGGCGCTGAATAACGCTATGGACGATTTGGAGAAATTACCCATAAGCAACCGGCTCATAAGGAATACCCATGCCATTCTTTTGGATGGTGTTCGCGGAAAGGAAAAATTACCGGGTGAATTTCGCAACAGCCAAAACTGGATTGGCGCCACGTTAAAAGATGCGGTTTTTGTGCCGCCCACTCATGAAGAAATACCGGATCTGATGCACGATCTGGAAAAATTTATTAATGTGGAACTGGAAGGAATCCCCATTATTGTGCCGCATCTCATCAAAATTGCCATTATTCATTATCAGTTTGAAACCATCCATCCTTTCTTAGATGGAAATGGAAGGATCGGCAGACTGCTGATCACCTTATATTTAATTGATAAGAAAATATTAAAACAACCCACATTGTACCTGAGCGATTTTTTTGAAAGGAACAGGCGATTGTATTATGGTAATTTGACCGGAGTGAGGGTCAATAATGATTTATACCAATGGATTAAATTTTTTTTAGCAGGTGTGATAGAGACTTCAAAAAAAGGAGTTGAAACATTTCAGAAAATTATTCACTTAAGAGATGATGTGGAATTAAACAGGCTTATAAAATTAGGAAGAAAACAAAATGACGGCAAACGCTTTATTAATGAATTGTATAAGCAACCCATTCTGGATGGAGCCACTGTAGCAGGCTTGCTGAATATCCATGTATCAACAGCGAATCGCCTGATTTCTGATTTTCAAAGACTGGGCATTCTGAAAGAGGTGACAGGATATAAAAGAAACCGCATTTATGCTTTTGAAGAATACATAAAATTATTTAATGAATAAGTGAATATGAAAAAGACGTCACTCCGTGCAACTCCGTGAATTCTCCGTGCCTCTCCGTGTAACAAAAAACATGACACAGAGGAAAAGCCAGAGAAGCCACAGAGAACCACAGAGATAAAGAACCTCCGTGAACCTCCGTACCTCCTCCGTGCAACTCCGTGCACCAAAAAACAATCACACAGAAAACCACAGAGAAAAATCTCCGTGCAACTCCGTGCACCAAAAAACAATTACACAGAAAACCACAGAGAAAAATCTCCGTGCAACTCCGTGAATCCTCCGTGCAACTCTGTGAATCCTCCGTGCAACTCCGTGTACCAAAAAAATTACACAGAGAGGAAAACAGAGAAGGCACTGAGAACCACAGAGAAAAATCTCCGTGCAACTCTGTGAATCCTCTGTGCAACTCCATGTAATAAGAATCACTACACAGAGAACCACATAGAGAAAACCTCTGTGTAACTAAAAATTACACAGCAAACAACCTCTTCCTGCCTAAAATAATGTGATGCTTAAACTAGTATAGATTTACCTCATCCTTTTCCCACTCTACCTTTACTTTCTGCGACAACACAGAGTCTATTGCTTTGCCACTGTAATCAGGTTGAATGGGCAGTTGCCTGCTATATCTTCTGTTTATGAGGACGCAGAGTTCCACACGGTCTGGTCGTCCGAACGAAAGCATCGCATCTATGGCAGCACGAATAGTCCTGCCCGTAAATAGTACATCATCGATTAGTACCACCTTACTATTTTCCAGAGAAAAGAGGATATCGGTCTTGTTGGGCTGATGTAATTCCTTTCGGATATCATCACGATAGAAGGTAATGTCGAGTTTGCCATAGTTGATTTTCGTATCAGGCAGCAGTTGCTGTAGTTCAGGTACTATCTTATCTGCCAGGAAAATCCCACGGGGTTGGATCCCTATAATCGCGATAGACTTTTCCTCAAAATAGTTCTCTGCAATTTCACACGCCAGTCGCCTGATCGTGATTTGCAGTTGTGCTTTGTTGAGGATGGTAGTCATTTTACTGAAAATGGTTTTTCTTCAGATGACTTATGGTTCCTGCATGAATGGATAGCGATAATCTACCGGAGGAACAAAAGTTTCCTTAATGGTGCGTGCACTCAGCCAACGATACAGGTTAAGAATACTGCCTGCTTTGTCATTAGTACCACTTCCTCGTGCACCCCCAAACGGCTGTTGTCCTACTACTGCCCCTGTGGGTTTATCGTTGATATAGAAGTTGCCCGCGTTATTCATCAGGCGCTGAGTAGCTTTTTCAATTGCGGCGCGGTCTCTTGCAAATATCGAACCGGTGAGCGCATAAGGTGAGGTACTATCCAGTAATTTAATTGTGTCGTCAAACTTGTTTTCGTCATATACATAGATAGTGAGTACGGGGCCAAACAGCTCTTCGCACATCGTTTCATACTTTGGATCCAGTGCTTCAATCACTGTGGGTTCAATGAAGTATCCGTTCGTCTTATCGCATTTCCCTCCGGCTATGATTTTAGCATTCTTGTCTTTCTTCGCTCGTTTGATATATGCTTCCAGTTTGTCGAAACTCTTCTCATCAATCACCGCATTAATGAAGTTGGTAAAGTCTTCTACGGTGCCCATCTTCATTGTATTGATTTCGGAAACTAATTTTTTCTTGATCTCAGCAGCAAGATTAGAAGGCAGGTAGGCACGGCTTGCAGCAGAGCATTTCTGCCCCTGATATTCGAAAGCACCGCGACATAATGCTGTGACTACTTCATCTGCATTGGCACTCTTATGTACTAATACGAAGTCTTTTCCGCCGGTTTCGCCTACGATGCGTGGGTACGACTTATATATTTTTGTGTTTTCACCTATCTGCTTCCACATATTCTTGAATACCGCAGTGCTACCGGTGAAGTGAATTCCTGCAAAGTCAGGGTGGTTGAATACTACACTGCCGAATGTAGGTCCATCAGTATATACCAGATTGATAACTCCGTCAGGAAGCCCCGCTTCCTTCAGTACCTGCATAAACAATTCGGCGCTATACACCTGGGTGTGTGCACATTTCCATACTACTACATTACCGCACATGGCGGCTGATGTGGGTAGGTTGCCACCGATAGAGGTAAAGTTGAAAGGTGTGATGGCTGCTACGAAACCTTCCAGCGGACGATATTCCATTCTGTTTTTCAGGCCTGGCGAACTGATAGGCTGTTCACGATATATCTGATCGAGAAAGTGCACGTTGAATCTGAGAAAATCTATCATCTCACATACGGCATCTATCTCAGACTGGAATGCGTTTTTGCTTTGTCCGAGCATGGTAGCCGCACAGGTAACTGCACGATATTTTGTAGCAATCAGGTCCGCAGCTTTCAGGAAGATATGTGCACGTGTGTCCCAAGACAGGGAAGCCCATTTTTCTTTTGCTTTCAGGGCGGCATTTATGGCATTCTTAACGTGAGTTTTATCCCCAAGATGATACTGGCCCAGAAGGAATTTTGTTTCGTGTGGAGGTCTGATATCCCTTTTAACTCCCGTACGCACCTCGTCTGCTCCGATATACATTGGTACATCCACCTTTGTTTTCTTCAGATCTTTGAGCGCTTTTTTTAATGCGGCCCGTTCAGGTGTACCCGGTGCATAAGATAATACAGGCTCATTAGCAGGTAGCGGATAATTAGAATTTCCAAAATGCATAGTATCTGAATTTATGATTCCCGCAGAGGAATCGTTGAATTATTTTTGTAAATACATCACGTCCTTCACCAGGTTTACCGTGCGTTCTACGCTGGGTAGGTATGCTTTCACGAGATTGGGTGCGTAATGCATGGGCGCATCTGCAGCAGTAATTCTCCTCACAGGAGCATCCAGATAGTCGAACCCTTCTTTCTGAATCCGGTAAGCGATCTCCGAAGAGACAGAAGCAAAAGGCCATTCTTCTTCGATTATTACCAGCCGATTAGTCTTCTTCACTGATTCCAGGATGGTGTGCCAGTCAAGTGGTCTGATGGTGCGGAGGTCGATTACCTCAGCACTAACACCTTCCTTTTCAAGTTCGCCGGCAGATTCCAGTGCCACCTTCATCATTTTATTAAAGCTGACAATAGTTACGTCCGAACCTTCTCTTGCTACATTAGCCACTCCGATAGGGATGGTGTATTCTTCTTCCGGAATCATTCCTTTATCGCCGTACATCACTTCACTTTCCATGAATATTACCGGGTTCTCGTCTCTGATAGCGCTTTTCAGGAGTCCTTTAGCGTCGTAAGGGTTGCTTACAGAAATTACTTTTAGTCCCGGGATATTGGCATACATAGCCTCGTACGCTGTAGAGTGCTGTGCAGCAAGTTGTCCGGCACTCCCGTTTGGCCCTCTGAAAACGATAGGGCAGCCTACCTGGCCGCCACTCATTGCCAGCATTTTGGAGGCAGTATTCAGAATCTGATCCAGTGCCAGGTTGGCGAAGTTCCATGTCATAAACTCCACAATAGGCCTTAGTCCGTTCTGGGCAGCTCCCACGGCAACAGCTGCAAATCCCAATTCCGTGATAGGAGTGTCAATCACCCTTTCCGGGCCAAATTCGTCTAACATTCCCTGGCTCACTTTGTAAGCACCGTTATATTCAGCTACTTCTTCGCCCATCAGGAACACATTTTTATCTCTTCTCATCTCTTCCTGCATGGCTTCCCTTAAGGCTTCTCTGAATGCTACTTCTTTCATAATTGTATCTGGTTCAATTAAATAGTTTGAAGGTCGTTTTTAGAAATGCAAAGTTACCAGAAGTGAGGTAAATTATCAAAAGTGCTTTTACCTGTCTTTTTCGTGTTTCTGATGTGTTTAAGAGCCCCGTTTGGGGGCATTTTAAGGAAGGAGTGGCAGAAATACCTGAAGCTGAGAATGGGAACATTGGGGTGCTGTGTGGGTGGCTTTTGCGTGGATAGTACGATTTATAGAATAGCTAAAAGTTTTAATTTAAGGATGATAAATATGGCAAACAGTAATGTAACCGGGAGTAGTAGGGGATCAGGAAGAGTAAAAACTTCAGGTTGTATTTGGCAATTAGAGAGGAAACAGGGCTTGCGGAGGAGCAACTGGCCAGAGGTAGAGGAAATGCTTATACGAAAAAACAGGGCTTGCCTTTGGCCCGTCTATTTGCCATTAAACACTTTTCCGGGAAAGTCTAATTCTTGACGAGGTATAAGGTTGATTTTTTATTTTAATGTGTCATATAGTTCTTTTATCTGTGGCTGCTTTTATGGTGCCCCCGATCATCTTATGTGTTATATGCTGATTCATCTTTTTACATTGCGATGTAAATTCTTTCATTAATAAGATTGTTGTAATAATTAGCTTCTTTAATATATTTGTTTGGTGGGAATCAGGAAGATAATAGAATTGTGATTCTTTAATTTCCTGATGCCACTTGTTAATCCACTCCTTTGCTATGCTGCGAACACCCATTCTTTTATTACTGGCTTTACTTTGTAGTTCCTATTCATTTGCGAACCGTAATGATACTGACAGTCTTCAGATAACAGAATTGCTTAATAAGGCAAAAGACATTTCCAAAAGGGACATTAGTGAATCTTACCGCTACCTTAATATGGCAAAGGATATTGCCCGAAAGAATAAATCGAATAAATATTACGCCAGAATTTTGTATAACGAAAGTGAGTACCTGTATCAGGATGGTAAACTTGCTGAAATGATTGATACATGCATTTTAGCAGCCTCACTCTTTAAGAAGGAAAATCTCCCACTAGAGGAGGCCAAAAGTTATAGCCGTGCCGGGGTGGCTGCAGCAAGCCAAAATCATTACAAGGTGGCGCTGGACTACTTTTTTAAAAGCCTCGAACTATCCGAAAATCTGAAGGATCAGAAGGCTTTAGGAGCAGTTTACCTTAATATTGGAAATGTATATGATAACCTGAAAGATTGGGAAAATGCGTTGGAGTATTCTTTCAAATCATTAGAGATAAGGAGAGAGACGAATGATTCGTCGGGGATGGCAAGTTGTTATGGTACTATCGGCAATATATACTATACAAAAAAAGATTATGCCGAATCTATCAAATACTTTAAGATGGGCAGCGAAATTGAACACCTGTTGGGGACTAATAATTATAGCAGACTGGCTATTCGTTCGGCTAATATTGCAAATGCTTTTATGGAATCAGGCCAGTTAGATTCTTCAATATTGCATAACGAAAGAGCATTGAAATATTTGGAAATGAATGTTTCCCGGCGATTAAGGGTTTGGTGTCAGGTGATTACCAATCTGTCTGATGCGTGGTTACGAAAGGGAAATATTCAAAAATCATCCTATTATCTCAAAGAGTGTGAACCCTGCGAAAGTGCAGTATCTGATGTGACCTACCTGGCAAATTTATACCCCCTGAGAGCGAGGTATTATAAAGAAACAGGTGATTACAAGAAGTCTATCAAATACCTTGAAATGGCTGCGAATGTGAAAGACAGCATTTTGACGCACGCCCAAAATCTTGAGTACCAAAAAATGGGTATCCGGTATGAATTTGATCAGAAAGCACGGGAAGATTCTCTGAAATATCAATTGAATTTATCTGAACAACGGAACGCAACTGCAACTTATAAGAACAGAATGTACCTGGTGCTGATTGTGGGGATGTTAATACTCTTTTCCGCTATCGTCATTATCAGCCGGCTGCGGATAGCGCAGAAAGTAAAAAGAGCAAAGGAACTGGAAAAGGTAAGACTGGGAATAGCCGGAGATTTACATGATGACATCGGATCTACCATTTCAAGCATTCAAATCATCAGCAGTATGTTGGGGATGCAAAATGAATCGAACCCTAAGATTAAGGAAGCAGCAGAAAACATAAACAGGCTTTCAAACAAAGTGGCCGGAGGCATCCGTGAAGTGGTGTGGTCGCTCAACCCGGAAAATGATAGTATGGGGGCCATTGTGTCACAGATGCATAAGATGGCCTCAGATATTTTGGGTACATCAAACATTCCCTTTGCCTTTGCCAAAAACCTGAGCGATCCAAAGAGAAAGTTATCACCACAGGTGAGGAAAGATTTTATGATGATATTTAAGGAAGCGGTAAATAATGCACGAAAATATAGCAAGGCAACCCAGGTAGATATTCACGTGGACCAGCGCGACGACATGCTGGTATTAGAGATAAAGGATTACGGCTGTGGATTTGATGCAGAGACAGTGGCAATGGGCAATGGGCTTCATAATATGAAACTGAGAGCTGAATACATGAATGGCAGATTAGAGATAAATTCACAGAAAGGAAGTGGTACGATTATTTTATTAGAGGTGTCGTTGGTGGGGGCCGGGGTTAAGTGAGGGGGTATGCGGAGTCCCGACTTCTTAGCCATCTTTTCTGAATAGAGTGACGAGTATCTTTCTCTTTGCACCTATCCTATGAATAGGGTAGTGGATTAGCTGGCTGATAATTGATATTTGCTAATTGATACGACAGACTAACAAACAGATAAATTATGCCTATCAGGATATTATTGTATGAAGACAACACAGAACTCCGAACCAGTCTGGCATCTTTAATTTCGTTTGCTGAAGATTTTGAACTTTTGGCATCATTCGAAAATGCCGGCAATGTGTTGGATAATATAAAACAGAATCAACCAGATGTAATTCTGATGGATATTGATATGCCGGAAGTCAACGGTATTGAGGGATTAAATCTAATAAGGTCGAAATATAATGATCTGCCTGTTATAATGTTAACCGTTTTTGACGATGATGGCCATGTGCTAGAAGCTATTAAAAATGGTGCAACTGGCTATATACTCAAGCAACATCTGACCACACGCCTTGCCAATGCAATACATGAAGTGATGGAAGGTGGCGCTCCTATGTCGCCGGCGGTAGCACGCTTAGTGCTGAAATTTTTCAACAACCAGCATACCAGAAAGACTGATTATGCACTCACCAATCGCGAAAAACAAATACTCCAGTCATTAACCGATGGAAATAGTTATAAGATGATTGCTTTTCATGAAGGAATTACCCTTGGTACGGTTACTACGCATATAAAAAGTATTTATGAAAAGCTGGGCGTTCATTCGCAGGCAGAAGCGGTAAGCAAAGCATTAAAAGAGCGGTTGGTTTAAAGTGTAGAGGTGCTTCAGTAGAAAGATAGCGGGAAAGTCTATTCTTCACATTGAAACTCACGCCGTCACATCACATTACAATTTTCCTTTCATATACAATACCATCTCCCCTGATTATGGGATTGACAGGATGGCTTTTTGCATTTTCCTTTGTATTAACATTTTTCTGGTAACTCAGGATTTTGTAAACATTAAAAATCAAACTCGATCAAAATGAAAAAGTTTTTCCTGCCCTTATCTTTTTTACTTTTAATAATCATTTCCTTTTCCTGTGGTAAAGAAGGCCCCGCCGGGGCATTAGGGCCCGAAGGAGAAGCTGGCCCCGTAGGCCCGGCGGGCAAAGACGGCAGTATTATTTATAGTGGACGTACTGTTCCGGGTGCCGGTGTAGGAAATCCTGGAGACTATTATGTAAATATTTCTAATGGTGATTTCTATGGACCTAAACAATCTTCAGGTTGGGGTGTACCTTTTAATCTCAGAGGTGCAAAAGGTGATAAAGGGGACAAGGGCGATAAGGGAGGCAAAGGTGACAAGGGTGATAAGGGTGACAAGGGTGACAAGGGTGATAAAGGCGATAAGGGCGACAGAGGCTCACAGATACTTTCCGGCAGTGGTACTCCTGCTACATCCCTTGGAGCGATCGGGGATTATTATCTGGACAAGCAAAACTTGATGCTTTACGGCCCTAAACTTTCTGCTACTAATTGGGGAACCGGACTGGTATTGGGTGGTGGCGGTGCCAGTCCTAATGTCAAAAGCTGGGTCGCCAATAATGTGCTGATTAATGATTTCTTTGATGTCAATATACCGGCACTTACGACTGATGTTTTCAACAACGGTGCGGTTCTTATTTATGGTATAGCTAATAATGCACCCGATACGGCTACCACCTGGCAGTTTTTTCCGATTGTATATCGTACTATAGATGTACAAGGGGCTGTGGTGCAGTATAATATAAGGGCTTTGTCCTTTCAAAACGGTGTAGTCCACTTTGGGGTAGATCTGGGCCCGAATGACGCTCCTAATTCGTACAATTTTGCGTCCATCAAAGTCCGGATCGTGTTAATTCAGGGTGCGGCCGGAGGTATTCTCAGGTCTAAGCCTGTTGATTTTGGTGAACTCAAATCCCTTTACAATCTCAGGGACTGATGCTTCAAGTCATCTTAAGAACTGATTACCCAATTTAGAAATGAAAAAGATTTTTTCAATAATAACTGTACTTGCTCTAAATATTTTTGGATTGCATGCACAGGACCTGACTAACCTGAAGGAACAGAAACCATTTCACCTTTCAGGGAGTATAGGTGCGGGAACAGACTACTACTCGTCTAACGAGCCCGATATGACTCGTGATCCTTTTAGCTGGAATTTGAATGGAAACCTTACAGCCAGTATTTATGGTTTCAGCATTCCACTTTCCTTCGTGGTGAATCAGTATAGTACCAGTTATACGACTCCGTTTACTCAGTTTGGTATGAGCCCTACTTACAAGTGGCTTACAGTGCACCTGGGTTATCGCAGTATGTCACTTAACCCATTTGTATTTGACGGTCAGAGTTTCCTGGGAGGAGGTATAGAGCTGCGCCCGGGTAAGTTCCGGTTTTCCGGTTTCTATGGCCGCATTAATAAAGCCATCACAGAAGACACTACGTTTGACCATCGAATTGAACCGCAATACAGCCGTATAGGTTATGGGTTTAAGATTGGTGCCGGAAACGATGGTAATGAGTTTTCACTAAGCTTTTTTCACGGAAAAGATGATAAAGGATCTATTCCGCCAATCAAAGATTCGCTCAATACGCTTAAGCCACAGGAGAATACGGCTGTAGGCGGTGCGTGGTCGTATCGTCTTTTCAAGGTGCTTACTTTTTCAGGTGATGTGGCATTCAGCCTTCTTAACAGGGATATGAATTTTGAAAGCCTTGACAGCATCGGGCATTATGAAGTACCCAAATTTGTGAGAACATTTTCTCCCATCAATTACAGTACGGTGTTTAGTTATTCGGGAAGGACACAGTTAGGTCTGACGCTTAAAGGATTTAACATCTCCGGGGGTTACCAGCGTATTCAGCCTGACTATATGTCTCTCGGTACAATTTACATGGTAAATGATATTGAAACCTACAGCGGAAACTTTGGGACTAATTTATTCAGGGGGCATCTCAATCTTAATGGTTCTTTTAATGCACAGCATAACAACCTGTCTAAAGCGTTGATTTCTGAATTGCAGACAATGGCAGGCAACTTTTCTATCAATGCCAATCTGAACCAACACTGGAATCTGAACCTGAATGTAAATGGTGCTAATGTATATCAGAAAGATGGCACAATGGCTATTGATGAAGATGTAAGGATGAATCAACTGATGATGAATTACGCTTTCTCACCTTCCTTCAATACCTATGCTGCTAACAAACAACACACAGTCACTGCCAGTATTAACTATACTGACCTGGTTGACCGCAATCCTTCAACAAAAGACATGACGGCAGGGAACAATATCAATGTAAATGGTACTTACGATCTGCAGTTTATAGAAAAATATTTTGGTATCAATACGGGTATCAATTATAGTGTTTATAGTCAGAAGGATTATGAGTATCAATCCACAGGGATAAATGTGGGTGCCAATATCCAACTACTTAAACAGCATCAACTTTCAGTACAGGGTAACGTGGGATATTTTTTAAATAAATCAACTGGTGATACTCCGGGTAATAACACTACATTTTCGCTCAGTAGCAGCCTTACAGCGGGTAAGAGCAGCTTTAGCTTGTACGGTAGTTATATACTTACCCCTCCGGTCAATCTGGACCCCCTGGATAAAATCAGTTTAGTGCCCACTGCCGTAAGAACCAAAAATTTTTCAGCCGGTATCCAATATACCTGCCAATTTTAAATAATTGAAGTATGAAAACTCCTTCCCCTATAAAGACTTTTTCAATTGCGATACGCAGGATTAAGCTTTTAATGGCCTTTTTATTGTCAGGTTGTTTTGTGTGGGCACAGCAACCTGTACAGGTAAACGTAATCGTACAACAGCCGGTGAGTCCCTACCTGCCGCAATTGGCAGCAGAAGTTCAAAATCAGCAGTTTCAGGGATTAACGCAAAAACTAATGATTCGTATTGTCAACACTTCTCAGTCGCCGCAGCGTGTCAAATTAAGTGGAAGAATTGAACGATTGGCACCCACACCAATGAGTGTATCGCTCCGACCTGATTACAGGCCTTCGAAACCGATTATTTTAGGGCCACAGCAGACCATACAATTAGACAAGGATTTAATTGAGCAGACTTTCGGGAATTTTTCGAGAAGCCAATTGATGTTTGAGAACCTTGACCTGAGTGCGCTCAGGCAAAATGCAATCAATTACAAATTGCCGGAAGGTACCTATCGGATATGCGTAAACGCTTATGATTACGATGTTCCTGGCCAGTCAAGGCCGTTATCTCCTATAGGTGCAGGATGTGCAACATTCAGAATTTGTTATACGGCATCGGCACCCCAGTTTACTATGCCGGTTTCAACCCTGACAGGTGGATTAAGGGGTGTTACTACTTTCACACCGCAGTCATCACAGATACAATTTGCATGGACGCCCCCATCCTCTACATGTGGATTGCCCCTGCGTGGTATCACATACGATCTGGAAATACGTGAAATTTTTCCAGGTCAGGCGATTAAGGATGCGCTCTATAATCCCTATACTTTCAGACAAAGAAATCTGATGCGACCTGGATTTATTCTGGATACAATGAAGTATCCGAATGTTTTTCGTTCACGAAAGAAATATGTGGTTAGGGTGAAAGCCAATCTGCCTCGTACTACTACCGATCCCCTTGAGATTGCCAACCAGGGATATAGTGAGATTGCAACCTTAGAATACAGGCCTCTGGGGGCAGGAGGATCGGATAAAACCGGTGACGGGCCCGGATATCGGGCACTGACAATTGCCGGTGCTTGCGAAGATGTGCCTAAAATAGATGGCAGCATTCCTGTATTCACAGGAAATCTGAATGCATCCGATGTGGTGCATGTGGGCGCTTTTGATATGGTGGTGAAAGATGCACAACAGGTAAATGGCGACCAGTTTAAGGGCAGCGGTACCATATTATGGAAGCCTTACGGCAAAGACATCATGCTGAATGTAGTTTTTCAAAACATCCGGATTAATGAAAAAAAACAATTGCTGGCAGGTGAGGTTACTACTACCTGGGATCATGCGGCAGGAGAAGATTTTCTGAATCTTAGTCTTCCGGATTTTGGAAATAAAGTAAATGGCCTGGTAGGTAATAAGGTCAACCCGATTATGAACAGGGTGAATAAAGTAGCCAACCAGATTAAACAGATTACAGGTAGTGCACCTGTTGATTTTCCGTTGGGATTAGACAATGAAAATATTGGCGGCGTGAATGCTACCATGGCAATAACAGGTATTATTTTTTCATCTACGGGTACGGATATGCGTATGTTGTTCAGTATGAACATCCCCGATGCGGGTACAGCTAACGAATGGCTGTCGCTTGCCGGTGCAAAATTCTGTATTAAGAGAGACGGATTTTCATTTACCAACGGATTGTTGTTTTTGCCTTCAGACAGGCATATCAATCTGGGAGGTACAGCATTTACACTTAAAGGGGCTGCTGACGGGATAGCAGGTGAGATAGATACAACTAAGACTACCTATCTGAAATGGAGTACAGCCAATGGTTTTGAAAAGGTATTTGTAAAGGCCGACCTGACGATGCCCGATGAGATGAGGGCGCTAACTGGAGATGGTAAGCCAACCGGAGAAAAGGTTAAGTTAAACGCTACGTTTGATTTTAGCGATTGGAACGACTGGATTGCAGACTTGAGTTTCAGTGATAAATTTGATTTTAAATCACTCCCTGGATTTCAGATACAGGCTACCTCAGGATTCTATTACGACCATTCTAATACTCGCAATATTGCCGCCCTATCCACTCCTGCGTCTTTCCCTGCCGGGTATGCAGAAAAGGGTGGCACAGTGGACAGAACCTTTAAAGGATTTTACATGCCCAATTTAGGTATGTATTTTCCAAAAGACTTCGTAGTAAGCAAAAGCGCTGCGGTTAACTTTAACGGACTTATTATTGACGATGCAGGTGTAACCATGCGCATCAGCGCTACCGACGTAATCAAAAAGACCGATAATGCCAGCTTGGGTGGGTGGGGTTTTGTGGTGAGCGAAATCAACATACCTATTGTACGCAATAACTTGTACCAGACTATGGATATGAAAGGTTCGGTATGGCTGCCCATCAGCGAAACAGGGTTGAGTTATACCTGCCTGTTGAATAAGGGAGAAAATGAAAGCGATGGATATACCTACAGTTTCAATATCCACCCCAAAGAACAAATGGATATGGACATGTGGAAGGCGACACTTTCTGTATCAAGTGATTCACGGTTTTCGGTTGTAAAGGAAAAAAATAAAGATGTGTATGTTGAAGCCAAACTCACAGGAGGTATATCCATGCATTTTGATGCTTCAGGTGCAGGCATACCTGTTAGTGGTAATATTCCATTGTTGGGTGTGCAGAATCTGATGGTATCTAACAAAGATGGGTTTTCCTTTGGATTGGAGTCTATGACCCTGGGCCAGGTACCCATTCAAAAAGGGAACAAACCATCGTCTGCGTTCATAGATACTTATGACAACATGTCGGTGTATGCAGTAAACAGCGGGCCTTATGCAGGCAATGATTTTGTTCCTTCAGCAGAGGATGATTTTGCTCCTGCCGAAACAACCGGCAAGATATCAGGTTTTGCGTTCACGATAGATAATTTTGAATTGAAACGGCCCAAGGCGGGCGAAGTGGGGGTGTTTTTTGACCTGAGTGTGAATGTGGGTTTTGGCGACGTGGCAACCGTATCCGGAGGCACCAACTTAGGGGTAGTAGGTAAATATGCTATGGTAGGATTGAAGCCGAAGGTAGAATTTTCGCGTGTAGCAGTAGAGTCTGTTTATATAGCGGGAGGGTTTGGTCCCGTAAATATTGACGGAAAACTGAATTTCTGGAGTGGCAATGCTACCTACGGCGATGGGGTACATGGAAATTTACATGCTGATTTCGTTTTTGCTGATATCACAGCAGAAGCTTATTTCGGAACCAAGGGTAACATTAAATACGGTGGTGTAGGCGGCAAGTTTTATACTTCAACCGGTATTCCAATTTTTGGGGGATTAATGCTTAATGGCTTTGGGGGCGGCTATTTCAGTAATATGGGGATTGAGGCTATTGACTTTGAAAAAATTCGCACTGCGGGTGAAACGGCAAAGCTAACGATGGTACCAAAGGCTGCAAAAAGTGTACTTCAGGCTAATATTATTGTAACCTATGCCAACCCGACAATTGTAAATGCATCGCTTACCGTGAATGCAGAAATCAGTCATGGAGGTTTATCTGAATTGGTACTCAATGGAGACGGGCATATTATTACCACTCCGACTAATTATAAAAAAGGATTGGTAGATGCTGCCGTAGATATGGAATTTGGGTTTACTACCGCAACCTACGATGCTACCATAGATGTCAAGGCCAGCATGGGCTTCGCCAATCTGAACATTCCCGTTTGGATGCATGGTGGCGGTAAGGACGCCAATGCTAAATACTATCTTTATGTAGGACGGCCAGACAAGGGTAAGGGCAACAGGGTAAAGGCTGAATTTGGTTTTGGTGATGAGGGAGATGCACTCTATGCCAAATTAACGGCTACAGCATATCTGTGTATGGGGGTCGGTGCGGGTTCGTTGCCGGCGTTCGCACCACTACCTGATAAAATCAGAACCTTCCTTAAAGGAGGTTCGGGACATCAGGTGCAGAAGCCGGGCGGCTCCAGCAGCCCTGAACAAAATGCACAGGCTATCTCCCAGTTTCTGAAAACAAATGCTGCAGGTGGATTTATGTTTGGCGCAGCAGTAGATGCTAAGATAGGTTTAGATTTCCTGATATTCTATGCAAAGGCAAACGGTATGATTGGGTTTGACCTTGCTATGGTAGAAACCAAACCAGGCAAAACAGGGGCATGTAGCGTAAATGGAGCTATTGGCTATAATGGATATTATGCTATCGGTCAGCTGTATGCCTATTTTGGAATGGATGTGGGTGTGCATTTGGGGATTGGTGATTTATCATTGATCTCTCTGCAATTGGGTGCTTACTTAAGGGGCGGGTTGCCTAATCCCACCTGGGGTGAAGGCATGGTGAAAATTCAGGGGTCTATCGTAGGCGTCATATCTGTTGACGAGACTGTGGCATTTGACTTTGGTACTAAATGCTATCCTGAATACGATCCGTTGGCACATCTGGAGTTGATAGCCGAAACCTCTCCTTCAGAAATCGGTATCTATGATTATCCGTACGTGGCTTTTAATGTACCTGTATCTGGAGGCGCCTATACAAATGAGGGGTATAAGCTGAAAGACAAAAATGGTAAAGTGATAACAGATGGGGTTGTCAGCTATCCTAATCCACCGGATGCCGATCACTCATTGCCATTCAACCGTTTCTATGTTTTCAAAGCATCTTTTACTGAATTGAAAGCTACTAAAGACAACAATGATGCTTATCCGGTAAATGTCAAATATACTAACGATAACAGAGTAGCTAACTACCTGAAAGACAGGGAATTTGCTCAGCAAAAAGATTACTCTTTTAAAGTAACAGTGGTCGCATATCAATATCAGCAGGACAAGAGTCTAAAAGAAGTGATGAGGCAGGAGAAGGTGGTAAACTTCCGTACCAAAATAGCAGACGCAAAGCTGAATAATAAACAGATAGCTTATACTTATCCGATTAATGGACAACGTTATCTGCTGAAGAATGAGTTTTCCGGCAGGGGTGGGTTGAGGTTTTTACAGGAACCTCGTATGGATCGTGTGCCATTGAATGATCCGAAGTATAAAAAGGTGGTTCAGTTTATTCCTGCATTCAGCGGCAGCGATACTGTTTCTACTTCCTTTACCTGGAATCCCGGAGCAGTGGAACAAATTAGTTTCCAATTACCGGCAGGGCTGAGCCTCAATGAAGGATATCGCATGAATCTGATGCTGGTACCAGTTAATGCTGCTCAGATGTTGGAGAAGGATATGACCCAGTCCACCAACCAATTGGTCATAAAGGCAAAAAACAATGGTAATATAGCAGCCCATAACACTACCGTAAAAGCAGCTTTTGACAAAACGGGTTCCGGCGCTGCCAACTGGGATAACGTGATTTCCTCGACACCCGGGAATCTGGACCTGATACTGAATACGAAATCAACCTCGGTGATGGAGAGGGCAACTTCTGTTTATGGTGTTTCTCTATTTTCAATTGACTTCCACACCAGCAAATACAATACCTTCTGGGAAAAGATGAGTGGCCACACGATCGCAGTAAAAGGTAGCACTCTATTTAACGTGATCAATTTCAGTGTATCGCCTAAGGATGAACCATTTGACGTATTTGAGATTAAAAAATTCAAAACGGGACTCGGTACAAATGAATTCTTCCCGCCACTGTTCAGAATTGAAGTTCCGACGAACATCAATCTCTTCTCCGGAGATGCAGCTAATCTATTTGATATCAATTTTTCCTACAAAAAGCTGACAAATGGAAACGACCAATGGATGTTGTTTAACACCTATCGCTATGGTTCGACTGTTCCCCTCAATGGTTTGAAAATTGACTGGGGATGGGATGAGGCGCGCATTGCTACATTCTTATTTAAGCCAAATTATGAATTTTTATCAGGAAATAATAACCCGACACAACCCTATGTGTTTGAAACCTGGAGCGTAATGAATGTGATGCTACTGGGAAGTGTAAAGAATGGAGGTATAAAAATGGGTACCGGAGGGGGCGCAGCTGCATATTTTAATACTGATGGATTGATGCAGGCTGTCTTGGACAATACGGGTAGTGGTACAGGCGGCGGCAGGGCTTCATCTTCAACTGCAGCTCCTGCACAAACCACATTCACCCACCTGCCGGCATCATACACCAGTGCATTCAGCAGTTCCGGTGGAAGCATGAATTACGATGCCATGCAGCAGAAGAACGGCGGCATAGTGGTTATGCAGTCCGGAACTCCCATGAGACAATATCAAGAAACACGTCCGGTGATAAACTTTACCTGGATGCGTGATTTCTATTACTTCACAGATTTTAACCTGTTTGAAGGGGCAGTGCAGTCTTATTTTGGTAATATGAAGTATATCAATGAAAGATTGGCCCAGTATCGGCAGGCAGAAGATGCGTTGCTATCATTTGGCTTACCAGTTTCTGCTAATGGCCTCTCTACACTGAAACATACTCTTTTCAATGAATACAGGACGATTGCAACCGGGCTTAGCGGAGCATCCGTTAAAATATCTAATTATAATTATCTGTTTGGCTCACAATCAAATGAATTAATGATCCAGCTAATCGCGATCCATCTTAAAAAGCAACGTGACTTCCAGCGTTTTCCTTCGGTACAGGGCAGGGAGTATAGACTGAGCTACAATAACCCTTTTAAATCAATTATGGCATCATCTGTTGATGGGAAATTCAACTATACTAAGTAACGCTTGAAAGAATTTAAAAAGAAAAGTAGTATTATGAAAAATCTGAAATATTTGTCCAGACGTGTAATGATGGCTGTGATACTAATTGGCTTTGCGGCCAGCAATATCAATGCACAGGAAAAGGCTACTCCCATTCCGGTTTACGCCGTTGCAAAGGTTGCTGAGGATTCTATCGTCTTGAGGTGGGCCCCGTCTAACTGGAATGCGTGGAACATGGCGAGGTACAAAGGATATCAGATCAGAAGATATGATGTGGTCTCGGAGAATAAGATTTACGAAAAGCAACTGACTAAAACTGCTATCCTGCCCTGGAGTCGTGCACAAATAAAACAACAGTATGGAGAAAACAATAAATACATTTCCCTGTTGGATATGGCAATGTATAGTAATGTGGACTCTATGTTAAAACGGCCGGATGCTTCGTTTGTAGAACAGTTGAGAGATGTAAAGTCTTCAACGGGGATGCTGTTTATGTACAGTATGCAGGCTGCTGATTTTTCGCCGGAAGCAGCTACAGTAGCCGGGCTTCGCTGGGTGGACAAGGATGTGCGCCCCGGTGGCAGGTATATATACATCATCACCTCAGATACAGCAAATGCAGATTTTATGGTGGATACGGCTATGGTTACGGTAATCAATATCAAACCTTCCAAAGAACCCGTTCCTGAGGGATTGCAGGCTATCAGCCGTGATAAACAGATAGAATTGCAATGGAACAGGCAACAGGTTGGGAATTTTAGTACCTATAATATTGAGCGCAGTGATGATGGCGGTAAAACCTGGAACCGGCTCAATAAGCTTCCATATTACTCGCCCTATAGTCCACCGGAGTCCCTGCCCGAAGACGAAAGGCCTGATTCAATAGGCCTGAAGATTGCTTCCATTCTTAAATATAATCAGGTATATATAGACTCAATTCCCGTCAACTACAAAGAGTATCAATATCGGATTAGCGGCAATACAGCATTTGCAGAATCAAGCCCATTCAGCGACCCCGTTAAGACTCATGGTATTGACCTTACCGCTCCCGAAGTGCCCCGCATAAAATCCTATCAGCATCTGGGTGGCAAAAAGATTATGATTTCATGGGAGGCCAATAAGACAGATACTGACTTAGCGGGATATTATGTAAGCCGTGGCCCCACCGTTACTGGCCCTTTTGAACCGCTTACAGAAAACCTCTTAGCCAAAGGCGCCACATCCTATACTGATACCAGCGCTCTCGTTGATAAAGAGAATTACTATGTGCTGATGGCGGTAGATACTGCATACAATCTTGCAACCTCTGTGCCATTGATGACGGTGATGAAGGATAGTATTCCGCCCTCTGCTCCACGCGGCCTGGCAGGTACAGTAGATTCGATAGGTATCGTGTCATTGCACTGGGATGCCAATCCCGAACAGGATGTGAAGGGGTATAAAGTGTATTACTCATACAATCGTGATGGCGAATACGCGCAGATAACGGGCTATCCTATCATGGATAACAGGTATAATGACACCATCCCTACGCATACATTAGACAGAAGGGTTTACTACAAAGTTGTAGCGGTTGATTATCATAATAACCACTCTGGTTATTCGGTGCCGGCAATACTAACTAAGCCGGTGTACATACCACCTACATCGCCCCTGGCAGAAAGTATTAAAGTGGTGGGTGAAGCGATACAAACAGACTGGATAGGAAGCTCAAGCCAGGGTGTGACAGGATATGAAATATTCAAAAAAGAAAAAGATAAAGAATGGAAATCACTAACCAGAATAATGGCTGATGCCAGAAATAAATTCAGCTTTACAGATTCTGCTATCGTTCCGAATAAGGCTTACTATTATGCGGCTGAAACCATTGACAGTACCGGCTTGCGATCGCCTAAATCGCCTGTAGTAAATCTGACTTATTCAAAGAATAATGTTTTACCTGCTCCATTAAATGTAGTGGCTGTGTACGATAAAAAAGAAACAGCAGTAAAACTGACATGGCAAACGCCCACTCAGAAAAGCGACTATTTTTTTATTGTGTATCGTGCCAAAGGCAACGAACCTTTGACCATGCTTCAATCAGTAGATAAAGAAAGGCCTGAATTCATGGACTATTCAGTCCGCAGCGGTTCAGCATACCGATATGCCATACAGGTGAAACAAGTGGGAGGCAACCTGACATCGGGTATGAGTAAAGAAATAGAAATTGGAGTGCAATAACATTGGGGATGCAAACAATAAAATGAAAAGAATGTTTTATTTAAATAGACCCTTTAACAAATCGTATTTGCTGGGGGCTGCTTTACTGTTAAGTACTGCTGGCATATCACAAAATATTAAATCGGGTAATATGCAGGTAGCTTCGGGAATCAATACTTCCTTTTTTATCAATGCACAAAGTCAATTATATACCTGGGGCAACAATAGCAGGTATCAGTGGCCCAATACCAAATCATCGTTGCAGTACCTGCCCGTAAAGGTGATGGATAATGTCAGCAAGGTGACATCAGGAGAGTATCATATCTTAATTCTAAAAACAGATGGAAGTTTATGGGCAATTGGGAATAACGATTATGGTCAATTAGGCGATGGTAGCACCAACAATCGTTCTACTGCTGTTCAAATCTCAACAGAGGTAAAGGAAATCGCAGCAGGCAAGGATTTCAGCTTCTTTATTAAAACCGATAACAGCTTATGGGCAATGGGCAATAATACCTTTGGGCAATTGGGCAATGGCAATACCAATAATCAAACTACGCCTGTGAAAATAATGGACAATGTAAAAGCTGTAAAGGCAGGTACGGCACATGCCTATATTTTAAAAGCGGATAATACGCTTTGGGCTTGTGGGAATAATGCTGCTTATCAATTAGGAGATGGTAGTGATGTAAGTCGTAGCATGCCTGTACAAATCGCCGGAAGTGTAAGCACTATGAGTTTAGGCAATCAATTTTCTGTCTTCTTAAAAACAGATGGGACGGTTTGGGGTGTAGGTTTCGATGGTGCCGGACAATTAGGTGATGGTAATACTTATACTGTACATAGGCCTACGCGAATTGCCGACAATACCACTTCTATTGCTACAGGCTTTGGGCATGCCCTTCTTTTAAAAAATGATGGCAGTGTTTGGGCTGCAGGACTTAACGACTTTGGGCAATTAGGTAATGGTAACAATAACAATAGCGGCTCTTTTGTAAAGATAATAGAAGGATGTAAAGCCATTGCAGCAGGTGCTTATCATTCTTTAGTGTTAAAAGAAGATGGAAGCGTGTGGAGTACTGGAAGCAATGGATCCGGGCAATTGGGTACGGGAAAAGGGTTTAGTGATAGGAATAAATTTGAACAAGTGAAGTTTTAAAATAACTCATAATCCTATAAATATTCAAAAATGAAATATTTACTTACTTTTCTCGGAAGTGCCATCTTAATTGCTATTATTTTTTATATAGTGGGAATGGCAGCAACGCACTACGGAGAAGATAGTCCTCAGTTTATCACAGCAATTGTGGGAACTATTATCGTTATACTACTGTTGGTTTTATTTGGAAACAAAGTGCTCAAGTCGGAAATAAAACTTAAAGATATTCTAAACGGACTTCCGGCTATTGCTACTGTTACCAATTGTTACCAGAGTGGACAGTCAGCTTCGACAGGCGGGGCTACACGATATTATCAACTTATTATTGAAGTTAATGTTAGCAATCCGCAAGGAGAAACCTGGCCAGCGAAAATCAAACAAATGTTTCCGATCACCCAAATCGGAATGTTTCAACCGGGTGTCTGTTTTGCTGTAAAATATGACCCCAACCACCGCAGCAAAGTCGTGTTCGCCCAATCGCAGCGGTAATGTTAAAACCATAAAATCACAAACCTCAGTAATTGTAGTATGAGTTTCAGAAAGAAGTTTTATATCCTCAGCCTGATTATAGTAGGCATCGGTATTATCGGCTCGGGACTTTTCACGGCATTCATAAGCAATACTATTTCCAAATTCACATCTGGCAAAATGGAGGGAATGGGAAGTCTGATGGGATTGACCAATGTGCCAGTATTTAAAACAGGCGTTTTTAGCGAAGACGGAAAATATTTCGCTTATACCTTTCAGCCTGAAGTTGAAATGCCCGATGTGGATGCCAGCATCACCATCAGGGGAATGGCCTTTCCGACTTATTTTCAGGTAATGGAAACCACCACCGGAAGGAAATTGACAGAGGGGCAATACAAAACCGGGAAAAGTGATCAAATGTATGTGATCTGGACAGAAGGTGATGAGGTTTGGCTGATGCGGTCTGTTTATCACGAAGGGAACCAATTGGCTTTGTATGATATGAAGGTCAATAAATTTCGCTTTGATTTTGGCGAATTAGAAAAACTAAATCCCGGTGTGGATTGGAAAAGCACCAACCGTTTTTTTGTCAATACTTCGGGACAGAAGGGGGTATTGTTAGAAGCTAACGACAAACGCAATTACCGCATTGACCCTGTTACTGGGAAAGCTGAAACGGTCATGGGAAAATTTGATATGGTGGAGTATATTTTTGCAGATGATTTCCAGGTTTCTGATAGAATTTCCAGTCGGCAATTTGGTACCAAAGAAATCAATGGTAGCAGGCAAAGTATTACCACTAATAATGGTAAAACTATTTCTCAGGATGATTTCATTGAAGTAAGCTTTTTGACACTTTCCAAAAACAAAACAGCCGCTGCCCATAGTGATGCATCTATTACTTATTACAAAAACAATTTCTTCGTACTCTCACCCATAGCCAGTGACAATGAAGTGGATATGGAATTATCAATGCTTGATAAGACTTCTCTAAAAACCATTTGGAAAATACAGCTTCCACAAAAGAAACTCAAAACAATGATTCCTAGGTACGGTTTTGAACGCTTCTTTATTAAAGCAGATCAAATGTTGGTTAGCAATAACGATTACCTAATGACAATAAATCTTAACAACGGAAAAATAATTAAACAGGAAAATTTATATGATTGATAAAGACCACAAAGAGGTCAATTATGTATATAGGATATAACAAACATAAACATACGACCCCTTCAGGGGCGAACAATATTGCACAACGTAACTATTATTATCTGAATCCTTCGGATTCTCTTTTAAAAACAATCACCATGGATAATAATTTCTCAAAAAAGTTTGCCCGGACTTCCTTGTTGATGGGGGCAGGCATTGGGATATTCGCAATTGCTATGATTTATTTCACAATGAAAATGAGTTCTGGCGGGAACGATAATTTTATTTTAAGAATTTTGGGTAATAGCTTTTGGTATATCGTAATAGGATTTGTGGTATTTATCATTTTATTGATTTATGTGCTACAACGGTGGTTACTTGGCGGACTCAAACCAAAGGATATTCCAAACGGGCTTCCGGCTACTGCAACGGTCATAAAGAGCTATCAGGCGGGAATGTCTATGCGTGCAGGAGCCTATCAGTTTTATTCTATCGTTATTGAAGTAAATGTAAGGAGTCCAATGGGGGAAACCTGGCCCGCCAGGATAGAACAGATGCTGCCGGTAACAGAGGTCGGCTTGTTTCAGCCGGGCATCAGTTTTCCAGTGAAATATGATCCGAGAAATAAAAGTAAGGTGATGATTGCCCACGGGGTGCAACAGCAGGGAATGGATTATGACAATGTGCCCGGTTGGTGATGATTTTGATCTCAGCAATTTTAGAACAGCATCAAATACGGCTTCGTGAGCCTTTTGTTGGTAACCTCGGGGTTTATCAGGGGCTCGCGCTTCGGGTGGAATTACTATCCTACAGATAAGAATGACGCCGCATTCAATCTGCCTTAAGAATTCTAATAAATGAACTCTTTCAAATATGAGAAAGTTATTCCTGGCCTTATTTGCATTTTCACTTTGTGCAGGCAGTGATGCGCAAAGCTTTTCAGTGCAGCAATTCACAGCTGAGTTTTACCTCAGCAAGGAGGGATATTTTGATGTAGTGGAAAAGTATGATGTTGAATTTCACGATCCCGGACACGGTATATACCGCGATTTTATAACCAGGTTTGATTACAGAGATGCAGAAGGAAGGGTGACAAAACGCACTATGTACATTTCTGATATTGAAGTGGCCGGGAAGAAATTTTCTACCAATAAAATTCTTGGAAAACAATTAGGTGACAGGTTGCGTGTTAAGATTGGAGACAAAGGAAAATTAGTGGACGGGATACAGCATTATGAAATCAGTTACCGTGTGAAAAATGCTTTGTTTTTTGACAGCGATGAGGTCTCATTTTACTGGAATGTGAAATCTCCCGAATGGGTTTCGGTTTTTTTTAGAGTTAATTTTGTTGTTTATGCCCCTGATGGATCCGTACTTTCACCTGAAAATTGTTTTGTCTATGCCGGGCCTGAAGGTGATACTGCTATCTCGGATAAGTTTTCTTACAGCTACAACGGCAATGCTTTTTCAGCTCATTCTAATCCCGGCTTTGTATCACCATACCTGCAGAGTGTAACGGCATTAATTAAGCTTCCAAAGACTTTTATAAAGGAAGTGGATTTTACTCCGCCGTTTACAGAACGATACAGATGGTTAGGAATTGTGTTGGGTATGGTGACCCTGATTGTACTGATTGTTAAACTCAGGTTAAGAGCAATCTCTGTTACACCGGTTACGAGTTATTATCCGCCGGATGGTATTGATTCCGCTTTGGCAGGAGCACTGATTGATGATATCACAAATCCCAGAGATATACAGAGTTTGTTGCCCTATTGGGGCTCTAAAGGATATATAAAAATGAAAGAGTTATCTGCAGGTGGAGATTCTATCGCAGGTGATCTGAAATTGACAAAACTAAAAGATTTGCCTGCTGACATTCCGGGATATCAGCTCAATATTTTCAGAAAACTATTTATTGGTGGTGATGAAGTTTATATGAGTTCACGACGTGGCGTTTTTACTGAAGGAACACAGTTGTTAATTAAGAAGACGAAGGAGTTTTATAAGAATGCAGGAAGAAGAATAAAAATCATCGTCCTGATCTTAAGTTGGATAATCGCCTTTTCTATTATTTCATGGTTTCCCTTTGTTGCACGATCATACGTAAATATTGCATCTGGTGGATTCATCACTTTTATAATCATCAGTTATTTATTCTTTTTTATTTTTTTCCCGGTGCTTTTTGCTTTCCTCTTTAATAAAATGAGGGCGAAAACTGATAGGGGGAAACAGATCTTGGGAGAGCTATATGGTTTCAGGCAGTTTATCCGGCTGGCTGAGGCAGACAGGCTTAAAGTGCTCCTGGAAGAAGACCCCTGTTATTTTGAAAAAACCATGCCTTATGCAGTGTCCTTTAATTTGTTGAAGGAGTGGACAGAAAAGTTTGAAGGGTTGCTACATCAGACACCCTCATGGTATAGCAGCAGCCATTCGGGAAATAATCTTACAATACGCTTGTTTACTACTTCCATGAACAACAGTATGTCGGTGGCAGGGGCCGGGATGGTTAGTCTCAATTCCGGATCGGGTAGTAGTCACTCAGGTAGTGGTGGTGGTTCATCCGGTGGTGGTGCGGGCAGCGGCGGCGGAGGAAGCTGGTAGATTACCCGGTGTGTACTAAGGAGTTTCGCCGGGAGGTTTCCTGCCTCTTTGCGTTACAGGAAAGAGGGGGATAATTTTGCGCCTCCCATGAATTCGGTATTTAATAAACTGAATCCTGCAATTATTTTTACAATGAACCTGTACAAAAATTTTTAATGAGTATCACGATGATTGGAGTGGCTGTGGTGATTGTTATGCTTTTGCTTTATGGTTCAGTGATTTTTAACCGATTCGCCAGGAACCGTAATATGGTTCAGGATGCATGGAGCAATATTGATGTAGCGCTTAAGAAACGCCACGATCTTATTCCCAACTTAGTGAATACAGTCAAAGGATATGCAGCACACGAAAGAGAAACTTTAACGCAGGTGATTGCATCACGCAATACAGCAGTATCTGTCACTGCTGATGATATTGCAGGAAGGATTAAGGCAGAAAATCAGTTGCAACAGTCAATAGGCAGATTATTCGCTGTTGCGGAAGCATATCCCGATCTAAAAGCAGACACTTCATTTTTAAAGTTTCAGACACAGTTGTCACAAATAGAAGAATTGCTGGAACGTGCCCGCAGGTACTATAACAGTACGGTTCGTGAGAATAATACTTATGGTGAAAGTTTCCCCGGGCTGTTATTCGCAGGGATTTTTAATTACAGGCATTTTGATTTCTTTGGAATTGAGGAGGATGAACGGGATAATGTGATTGTAGATTTTAGAAAATAGAAAGATGAACACGCTACTGATTATACTACTAATTATTACCGGCATGGCGGGATTCTTTATAATCATCAGGCCTGCGGCTACATCCGATAGAAAAGCATTGCAACCTAAGGATATTCCCGGTAGTATTCCGGCAACTGGCATTATCACTGATTTTTATAAGGGTGGTGGGAAATATTCCCAACCATCGGGCGGATTGGATTATGTATATAAAATGTTTATAGGATTGGAAATAACCGATCAAAGCATCAATAATTGGGAAGCCCATACGTATGAATTTGTGCGGGAATCGCAGCTCAATATCTATCGTATCGGCGATACGCTGCATGTAAAGTATGACCCGGCCGACAAAAAAAATGTGGTGCTTGACGGCGATTTTCATAAACGGTATCAGCCCTGAAAGGATCGTAAAATTCAGATGAAAAAACTCATATTCATATTGCTCTTGTTTTCTGCTCCTCCAGTAGCTTTTGCACAGGGTTTTGTGGTTAATAATTTCATTGCCGATTTTTACCTGAATGAAGAAGGCTATTTTGATGTGATTGAAAATTATGAGGTAGAATTTCTGCAGCCCAAACACGGCTTGTATAGAGAAATCCTAACTGATTACACTATAAAAAATACCGATGGAAAGAATGAAAAGCGCCACCTGGTTATTCAACACATAGAAGTTCCCAATCATCATTTTGAGATTTCTTCCAAATGGGAACAAAGGACAGATGGTAAAATAGAAATTAAAATTGGCGAAAAAGACAAACTTGTGTCAGGCATTCAGCATTACGAAATCCGGTACCGGGTTTACAATGGATTTCTGTTTGATGGCGATTTGGTGCAATTCTACTGGAATATCAAACCTAACGGATGGCGAGCAATTTTTCAGCAAATCAGTTTCAACATCCACACGCCGGAAGGTGCGGAATTATTTCCTGAGAACTGTTTTGTATATGCTGGAAATACAGGAACAACGGTTGTCTCCACTGATTTTGAAAACACGTATTCCAACGGGAAATTTTCCGGAAAAAGCCCACGATATTACTTTTCTGCACCCGGACAGGACGTTACAGTTTTAGTGAAATTGCCTCAAAATCTAATTAGAGAAAATATTATCAAGCCGCCATTCTGGCAACAGTATGGTTGGATGGCTGCTTTAGCCACTCTTCTGGTAGCTTTCTGGCTGGTTTGGTTGAAATTTGGGAAAGACGACAAAGTAACTTCTGTTACTACTTATTATCCTCCCCAGGGAATCGATCCGGCGATGGCCGGTTATCTTATCAACGACAGAGACGATGCTTCTGATCTCATGGCACTTATTCCCCACTGGGCATCGCAGGGATTAATTGAAATTGAAGAAATTCCCAAAAGTGGCATATTCGGCAAATCGGATATGAAGCTGAGAAAGCTTGATAATATTCCCATTTCAACTCCCGAGTACGAACAAAGTATGTTTAATTCGTTGTTCAATATTTGGGGAAATGAAGTATTGGTCAGCAGTCTGAATCGCAGTTTTTATGTAGTTATGAATCTTTGCAGAGAGCACCTAAAAAAAACGGCACAACAGTATTATGAATCCAGAGCAAAAAAAGTGATGAAAATTACTACAAGAGTTGCTGTGGCTTTGGGGGTGATTCTTTCTCCGGTATTTTTGTTTACAGTAGGAGTTACTGCAGCATTTCTGGCACCGGTAGTTTGCGTGTTTATTGCTTTTATGAGTTTTTATCTGCAGAAAAAAAATCAACATGGGAATGCCGTTTTTTCGGAGTTAATGGGCTTCAGGGAGTTTATTAAATTGACAGAAGTAAATCAAATTAAGGCTCTTATTGAGCAGGACCCGCATTATTTTGAAAAGACGATGAGCTATGCACTTGCTTTTGGATTGCTGGATGGCTGGGCAAAGAAATTTGATTCACTGAACGTTCCGCCCCCTACCTGGTACCACAGCAGCGGCAGCCAATTGTGGAAGATGCAGTTATTTTCTAAATCGTTCCAAGTCAGCATGGCTTCTGCACAATCTGCAATGGTACGTGCGCCATCCGGCAGCCGCTCAGGTGGTGGTTCATCCGGCGGGGGATTTGGCGGAGGTGGGGGTGGTAGCTGGTAGGGTGTCTCTTGTCTCTTTTCTCCTATCCTTTACACGGGGGCGGTGATAATAGGTTATCTGATAATTTAAGGAGCTATGAGTCTGTTTAAAAAAATAGTGGTAATACCGGAAAGTTATACAGGGTCTTTAGGGAAAGATACAGAGCTAATAGTGTTTTACAATCTGACAAAATGTAAACCTGCTTTTGAAAATGAAAGCTGGCATTACGAAATAAATAAATGAAAACTCCGGGAAGATAATGAGATCAAAAGCCCTTTTTATATTAGTTTTATGCGTATGCCATGTATCATTGGATGCACAAATAAGTAAAAAAATCAACCTCTTTTAAGAGGACGTGAACTAATTGAGGCTTGCGGTTCAGGTATCAAAGCTGCTTTGGGTGATATTTTGCCGGAGTTAGGAAATGGCAATAATCCCGGTGTGAAGACACAAAAGATTTTTCAGGAACAGGCAGGAGGTCAATATGCAAACCTGCTCACATACATAAAGAAAATTCAAAATCAACCCAAAAATTAGCATAATGAAAAAATCCAGAAACAGGCTAACACGTTTTCTGCTCTCTGCATTAAGCGAGAAGGTTAAAGAGTACAAGATCAGAGATGTGCAGAATACCGATACAAAAGCTTTCAACCGAAGGCAGTTTTTGAGCCAATCGGTCAAAGGCGTGGCAGGTGTCAGTATCGCATTAACAATTCCTCCATTCCTGAGTTCCTGTAATAACAATGATAAGCGCAGTAAACAGGGTGATTCGAATGTGTTAGACATTGCAATCCTGGGAGCAGGAATGGCAGGATTGAACTGTGCCAATCACCTCCTTGGTTCCGGAGTGAACTTTAAAGTATTTGAAGCGAGCAATCGCCTTGGGGGTAGAATCCTGACTCATTATAGCGACTCCATGCAATTGGGCATCTTTCCTGAATTTGGGGGCGATTTTATAGATAGCGATCATGAAGATATGTTGCAACTGGCAAAGGAATTTAATCTCGAGCTGGTTGATTTGATCGAGGAGCAGGAGAGAAACCATTGGGAAAAGGATATTTACTTTTTTGACAACCGAAAGATTAAGGAAAAAGAAATTATTAAAGAATTCAAAAAGATTGCAGGAAGGATAGCCAGGGATAAAGATAGTCTCGGCGAAGACTACGACACTGCCGATGCTCATAGATTAGATAATACACCGTTGTCGGAATATATCCGGCTGCTTCCGTGTGCCCAATGGCTGAAAGATTTGTTTGTTGCGGCTTTTATAGCAGAGTATGGCCTGGATTGCGAGGAGCAGTCCACACTCAATATGCTCGATATGATTGATACGAATACCGATGATGGGTTCAGGGTATTTGGCGACAGCGATGAACGTTTTAGGATAAAGGGTGGAAACGCTCAGGTCATCAACAAGCTTGCTCAAAAAGTAGGTGACGGAAAAATTGAAAAGAATTTTCAGGTGAATGAAATAAGTGAAAATGATAATGGGACCTTTACGATTCGCTTTGAGAATGGGGAACAGGTGGTAAGTAAAACTGTGGTGTGCACACTTCCTTTTACCATTTTACGAACTATCAGGCTCTCCCTCAAAAGTATCTCACCTGAAAAAAGAAGATGTATCGACGAACTGGGCTATGGAAAGAATACCAAATTGGTTTTGGGTTATGAAGGCCAGCCCTGGCGAAGCAAGCAAAATAACGCAATGGGATATCTTTTTACCAACGATATGACCAATGGTTGGGATGGTAGTGTCAATCGTACTGAGAACAACCCTTTTGGTGCTTATGTTGCTTATTTCGGAGGCAATTTTTCTCAAAAGCTTTGTGATGAATCATTCAAAAATCCGCTGGCTCCTCCATCGCATGTATGGCGCACCGAATTGCCCGATGCAAGAGTAAATGGTTTTGTTGATGAACTGGACAAGATATTTATCCATTCAAAAGAGCAGTTTAAGGGAAAACATGTTTTTGTCAATTGGATAGAATACCCCTACGTAAAAGCGAGTTATAGCTGTTATAAACCAGGGCAGTGGACTACCATTGCCGGTCTTGAAATTCAACCTGTGGGAAATTTCTTTTTTGCCGGAGAACATTGCAGTGAGATGTTTCAGGGCTTCATGAATGGAGCAGCCGAAACCGGCAGAAGGGTCGCCGCGCAGGTGCTACAATTATTCGGATGATTGGATGTGTAGGCAAGCGAAACACAACTTGCAGGCAAGTTCTTGTTTGAGAAAACGATACGGTGCAATGACGATGCCTGTATGACGGAAGTACATGAAATAAGCGGGAACAATAGTTCTCAAAACTGTTAACAGCAACCTGGTAATTACTGAGAAGTACTTCTCTACTATCACGGAGATAAAAATTATCAGTTAACTCTGATTCCTGATTAATTGACTTCACTAAGCAACTCAAACTTCTTTTGGGTATTATCTCCCTATTATTTTTCCTTGATGAAAAAGAAACAATCCTGGTGCTGTCGGGAAAAGGATTCCATTATGAGTGCTCCCGAAGGCCATAGAAATGAAGACCGGAGAGTGAGATATAGGCCAATATTTTTTGTCATTATTGTCCGACTAAGTGGGCTTTAGCCCACTGGTCCCGGGTTCTGAATTTATTACCCTGCCCTTTAGGGCAGGATTACGAGAGTCTTACTCAATAAGGGTTTTAGCTATACTTCACTAAGAATAATGTGGCTAAAGCCGTAACCTGTTACCTTTCATTTCGTTGGCTGAAGCCAACGATAATAATAGTGGTGAAAGTACTTTGAACACAGAATTACTTCAGGCAAAAGGGGCAGTTGCGGCGGAAAGAGACAATATGCAATTTGAAAATACTGACTGAGAATAAAGCAACCCGAAACAAACCTCTTAAAATCTTTTACCGTTGGCTTTAGCCAACTGAAAAGAAAGATTATCTCCAGTACTACGTGTGTGTACTCACCACAAAAAATGGCGGGTCATTGCGGACGCCGATCCGCAATCCCGGGTGGCGTCCTTATGAGATTCCACATCAGGTGCGGAATGACAACTCTATTATTGATGGGTGAAAGACAAGGATAAATAAGAAAAAACGGCTGAAACTTTAGTCTCATAAGAAATGTGGCTAAAGCCGTAACCTGTTACCTTTCATTTCGTTGGCTGAAGCCAACGGTAATTAATAGTTGGAAACTTTTGTTCAAAAAGTCCTGATAATTAAAACCAGCAATTTTACCCCGTAAGGGTGGCACTTAGGCCGTAATTTCAAATTCCGACTTAGGGAAAGGCAAATCGCAACAACCCTCTTAAAATCTTTTACCGTTGGCTTTAGCCAACCGAAAAGAGAGGCTAACTACTTGGGCTTTAGCCACATTATAAATTATTTGTTGTGTGCTGAGGAGATACGCTACGAGATTCTTTGCAAACACTCAGAGGTACGTCGTATAAAAGCCTCCGGTTGTCCTGTAGCGCCTCGCAGAGAAGGATAGTTCCTCGTCCTCACAGCAAGTCTGGCCCGGCGTATCCCATGATTATGGTATTGTGAAGAATATGCTTTGAATTTACTTTGTTACCCAATCTTTTAATCTTTCAGAGAGGGGAGAAGCACCCAATATTGAAAGATAAGAGTGCACACCAAATTTCTAACACCGACAAAGTGAAGACCATCGTCAAAAAAACAAAATGAAAAATAACTACTATTTTTTGTGTATCCTTTCTCTCGGTCTCCTTATTGCCTGCAACGGTAGAACAGATGGCAACCCTCCGGTTGAAACCAATGACACAACTGTTGCGAATACTTCTACTCTGGTAACAGTCGCTCATGATTCATTACCTGCATTCCCACAGGGCGTTGAAATGTTACTTCCTGGTCAATACCGAAAGGAAAGTACGGGTTATCCTAAAAATGTATCTTCTAAGACCTGGATGGAGCTGTATAAAGATGATAAAACAGGTGAATGGAAAATAGGAAAAGCTAACTTGAAAATTAGCTATGGTTTTGATGAATGCGCAGGAGAGGATATTATGATAATTCGTTCGGAACATGAAAATGCGGTACTCTTTTTTACACCATTTGATGGTCTGAGTGAGCGCCTGGTAACTGCTAAGGAAAACATAAACCTTTTGCCCGGGACTGAAGTTACCATAGCTCTGGATGGTTTCCCTGTACAACTTAATCTCAAAGGCGTTGTTTTAGATGAAGAAGAAAATCCCGTTCCTGTCAATCAGCTACAGAAAGACACCGAGGGTAATATTTACCTTGAAAAAATTAAGCCTTTTAGTTTGTCCCTGACCACTAATGGAATTACATATCCCCTGGTTGATTTGCCGGAAATAATAGGCGCTGTTCCTAAGCTCATTTGGGCGGGTGATTTAAATGGGGATGCCCTGCCGGATATGATTTTGCAGTTAAGTGATTTTTACGAAAGTGAACATCTTTACTTTTTTCTTTCCGATAAAAATGAAAAACAAAAGCCCCTGAAAAAATTGGGCGACATATTGGTAAATAATGATTGCTAAAATGCTTTTTTTATGAAATGTAATAAAATTTATTACCGCCTGTTGGCTGTAATGTTTTGGGCTTTTTTTGCGGCCTGCGGACAGGTAAGCTCTAATACACAACCCCAAAATGTTGCCGCTGATACTCCTGTAATAGCTAGGGGGGCGCTATCTGGGGCAGATACAGCTGCCTTAATCCAGGCTTTTGAAGTTCTTAAAAAGAATCCTTCTTTCCTTAAAGAATTGGGATTGGAAGGAGAAAAGCATTTTTCCTGGAATGTGCTTCCCAAAGGAATTATTTATGGTGATTTAGACAAAGATGGAAGTGAAGATGCATTATTCCCATTTACCATCGAAGGTCGTGGAGGTGGCAATAGTTGGGATTTTCACTATGTGGTTTTTTTACAAAAAAATAAACAATGGCAATACCTAAGCCAGTTTGATGCTCAAGCCGGTGATCCTGACTTATTATTTGCTTTCAGGGAAATAAAGGATTGCCTTATTCAAGGAGCTATTGTTGACAATCAAGAGGAGAGACAAGACATTCCGGTTACTTTTATCTTGAAGGGAAACGAATTAGTAAACACCTACACGGCTCTTCACAGAACGGATGTTGGAGAGAGAGAGTTTCTTGAAGTGAATGAGATTCTGAATGCCAACAATGTTTCTATTCCTTTGACTGCTACGCTAAAAGATTATCAAAAGATTTTGGGAAGTGGAAAAATAACTGAACCTGAACAGCAACCTGATTGTGGAACTTATTTTGATGAGGGTATGTATCGTGAATTGCATTATCCTAATCTGGTTTTTGAATTGAGTAACAATAAAAAGGCAGCTTTTCAATCACTAATATTTAAAAATTCCGGATTAAAAATACAAACCAACAAAGGAACGATTACTGAAAAAACTACTTTAACTGAATTGGAAAATGTGTTGCAGAAAAGAGACAATTGGTGGATAAGCGATAGCGAAAATGGAGGTGGAAAATCGATTTCAGTTCCCACAAATGAAAATGCTGATGATGGATGGGTTATTCAGTTTGACAAGAATGGAAATATTGAAAGTGTAATCTTATATATTCCTTGTTAAATTATAAATACCTAAAACAAACCGGGTTGTTTAGTTTCCAGGTGCAATTGGAAGGGGATGACGGCAGTCGTTGGCGAACCTTGATTAAAGATAAAATCATTCCCGAAATCATTTAAAATCGTTTGAAAAATATACCGATTCGAGGGTGCTGTACATTCCTGAAAATAAATATGTAGCCGTTTTTGAAAATGAAGACCGGTATTATGAAGTTTAATTTAGGATTCAAAATGAAAGCGATATTCAAACCCGGGAATAAATTTCCTGTTCCATTTTTTTATGGGCTTTTTCTGATGCTGCTTACTTCGGGAAATGCGTTCAGCTACACCCGTATTGGCATTCACAAACCATCGCCTGAAAGCAATAGGCTGAATTTTTTAAAATCAAATTTAAGAATTATGAAAAATATACTATTTATACTACTATCTATTGGTTTAAATACTGTCGCCACAAACGCGCAGATTAGCAAATTAAATTTCAAGCCCTTTATTGGTAATCAAAAAATTAGCGACACCTCAGGGCCGGGGCTTACCAGTACTTCGGGTGATATCATGATTACTGTTGAAGATGAGGATGAGATGGATATTATACTGGTGAGCAATAAGAATGGTAAACTATCGCTGATAGCGAAGAACAATGGACTATTGATGGGTAGTAGTATGTTGGGGGCTTCCGGAGGTAGTTCGCCGTATCTGGGAGGCGAATTCTTACATGCAGATTACACGATAGGCAGCAACAGTGGTTTTAGCGATGTCTCTATGGTTTTTGAAAAGAGGGGTAATGAATATTACTTTACTCATTATGCCTCACAAACGTGGAACTATGGAATTGAAAATTATTTTCTTCGGACAGGTATAACTGAACAGCAGACCGGTGCCATTAATTTTAAAGATGCTTCTGAAGAAATGATTCTAAAGAAAGCCGGTAAGGGCGAGACAGATCCCTTCAGTGCGGATGCTTTTATTAGTAAAGGAGTTGAAAAATTTTCAAAGTGGATACCATCGGGATATGAATTGGTAACCTATGCGGAGGGGGATTTGAATGGGGACATATACAAGAAAGATGCTGTGTTGTGGATGTATAGCCGGGATGATGAATTTTGTTTGATACAATTGCTTCTTCATCAAAGTGCAGGTGCATACATGAAAGCAGGTGCTAACAACGTATTGTTTATGGCGGATGATAGTTTTAACCCATATAATTCCCGGGTGGCTGTAAAAAATAGTTTTTTCACACTCGAACAGCGAGTAGGAACCGGGGCGGATTTTGATCACCGGTATTTCACGTTTAAGTATAAGGCTGATTCCAGAAATTGGTTGTTACATCGCTACGATGTGGAGCATTTTTCTGGCTTCAAATCCTTTCCGGATAACAGTACCACTCACTTGACCATGAAAGAATTTGGTGCGTTGAATTTTGAAAAATTGGATTATGCTCCGGGTGATTATTTTTATGATCCTGCTTTGGCGAAAATCTCCGGAATAATTATAAAAAAATCTTTCCCCGGTTCGCAAGGAGAAATAATGGTACTGCAATCCGATTATCCTGTCAATGCGCTTGCATTACCTTTAGGTTATGGCGAGAGCGGCGATCCCGAGACCGATGATCGCATTATTAGAGGCGAAAGGGAATTGCAGGTTGTCAATGTAAAAGACCTTAATATGAGAACTTTCATAAATAAGAAGGTGCTGGTCACAGGTAAGGTTTTTCGCGGACAAACAAGAGCACAATACACCACTTTATTGCTGGAAGTACAGGAAATCAAACCACAACCATAAAAGGGCATGGATTAGAGAAAAAACTGCTGAAGATAAGGCAGGTTCCGCTCTTCCATCGCGTGGCAGGGCTTCCAATCAGTGCTATTCCAGGGAGCATGGCTGTGCCGGATAGTATCTGGTTTTTGTGCCTTCATACTCTGAAATGAAAGCAAGATGGGCAGGTTTTGTCTTGGGGGCTGGCGAAGAGAGGGTGGGTATTAGAAGGGTGGAGCCCGGTTTTGAATTTTGGGAATTTCTGATTTTTCTGTTTTGAATTGCCGAACCCGATTAAGTGCTACTAAGAAATAATGATATAAATCGCATAGACCCAGTCTCAAAAGATAGCAAAAGGTGGTACCTTTGCGCTTCTGTTTTTTGAGAAGCCTGAGGCGTGGAAGTTGTGCCCGGAGCGTAGGTTCAGGGAGATTAGTGAGATGTGAGAAGAATGGCATTTTCAAAATGCAGGATAGCGTATCAACACAAGAAAACCTTCTTTTTTAATGAAGCAAAGCCTGACAAATGCTGAACAGCGATTTGAAGCTATATTTCAGAATGCTTCTGTAGGCATATTGGTAGTGGATAAGGGCGGAAAAATCGTTTTAGCTAATGGCTTTCTGCTTAAATTATTCGAATATGAGGACGCGAAGGATCTTATTGGCAAGGATTTGGGAATCCTGCTTCCTGCACCTATCCGAAAGTCGCACACAGGCAATATGGAAGCATACAATCTTAAGCCTGAAATCAGGCCGATGGGAGCAGGAAGGGATTTGTGTGGTATCACAAGTACAGGCAGGGAAATTCCACTGGAAATAAGCCTGAGCAGCTATACTATCGACACAGGTACCTATTCAATTGCGTTTATCAATGATATTTCTGTAAGAGTTTCTGCACAGGAAAAGCTGCGCGAGCAGCGGCTTCGCCTTGCAGATATGAATAAACAGATGGAGGCGCTTAATGAAGCACTGGAGGAAAAGGTGAAGATGCGTACGATGGAATTAGAGAAGGCGTTGGCCAAACTGGAAGAATCCAGAAATGAACTTACACAAGCACTGAGCAAAGAAAAAGATTTGGGCGAGATGAAGAGTGCGTTTGTTTCAATGGCATCTCATGAATTCAGGACGCCTCTGAGTACTATTCTCTCGTCGGCCTCCCTGCTGGCAAAATACAAACTGACAGATGAGCAGGAGAAGCGGGATAAGCATATTCAAAGAATTAAATCCTCGGTAATTAATCTGAATAATATCCTTAATGAATTTCTCTCGCTGGGCAAAATGGAGGAGGGAAAGATCAAGGCCAGCCTCTCAGAGTTTGATATTGAAAAACTCGTTGCTGACCAATATACCGAGATG
>JAMLGT010000021.1 GCA_023957755.1 Chitinophagaceae bacterium | reverse complement strand
GTTTAGGGGTTTTTATTCAAATAACCACCAACCATTTTTGATTACATTACCAATAATATATACGCAAAAAGTCCCGCTCAGAAAAATGGCGGGACTTTTTGTATTCTGTTACGGCAAAAATTTAGATCATAATTCCCCAGATCATCCGGTCATCGTTAATCCAACTATTTCTGTTTGACTGGAATCTGTCTTTCAGACTTTCAATTAATTTCTTTTTATTCGATTTCTCAGCTTTAGAATCTGTAGGAGCCTTAATTCTGGAAGGATCCACATCCACCACACTCACTTTGGTGGCATACCATGTGGTATGAAGCCTGTTTATTACAAGTCCGAGTATAGTGCCCGGTAAACCGGTAAATCCTTCCGGACCGCCCTGCGCTACAATTTCATTAGTGTAAAATGCGACAACAAATACAGAGTCCATTATCAGTGCAGTAGCTCTCCTGCAATTAAATCCGGCTATCTCTCTAAAATCGTTTGTGATTTTCCAGTTGATATGGCCGATACTGTCTGTCAGCAAATAGGTCTTTTCAAAAACGCTCTTCAGCGAAATCTGCTGGTCGGTAGTGAAGTCAGTATATACCACATCGTCTTCACTGCCTTGTTCCATCCTGAAGAATCCCCTTCCCATATTATTATTGTTGGTTGATGGGATTTGCTTGTAAATTGATTTTTGGCCATCGGTTTCAAAACTATAGAAAGTAGATGAATACTGTGGGGTATTCTGTTTGATTCTGTCAAGCATATCCGGTGGAACGGATGCCCATGAATTTACCTTTTTTTCGTACTCAATCTTTGCTTTGGTAAGGATAGGACTTTGTGCGTATCCGGTACCTGCTCCAAGTGCAATAGTTAATAATAGAAATATCTTTTTCATTGAAATTATTTTTATAAGTTTAGAATCTCATCGTTCTCATGCCGCCGCCCTGAGGGCCTGAGCCACCGGTACCGGTAGTGTTAAAGTTATAGGTAAGGGTTAACAGCCCGTATCTCTGGAAGGTGAGATAATTGCTTTCCACGATCGCATTCGGCTGAATAACTCTTGAGTAACCCTTATTCTGATCAAGGATATCGTTCACACTGAAGCGCAGCGTCAATTGTTCTTTTTTCAGGAATCTCTTTTCAATGTACGCATTCCATAGCGTAACCTGATTCTTTGTATCCGAGGCATCTAACTGTTGCCTGTATTCGTAAGAGATGTCTGTGCCCAAATCAATTTTACCAGGCAGACTCACACGGCCGTCGAATCCCACATTTTGAGTCCAGTAATTACGATTTGCAGCCGTACTGATGCTTGATTTGGAAGAGTTAAACGATGGCGTGTAGCGAATCTCCAATTCATATTTCTGCACATCACGCTTGCTGAAATTAATCCCCGGACTGATTACAAAACTATTGGCTATGTTCTCGTGTCCATTAATGAAATTCGTGTTTTTTGACACTGATGCATTCGGAGATATTCCCAAACGCCATGTCTTACCAAGTTTGCGTGAGTAGCTTCCATACATACTCAGTGAGTAGTTAGCACCGTCGATGTTAACATATTGAGTGACTCTGCGCCCCATATTATCAATGGTGTAGCTGCTGCTGATCTGGTTGCTTGTAGAATTAAAGTTCACTCCCATGAAAACATATTGTTCCGACATTATCTGGAAGCTGTTAAAGTTTAACCCGATACTGTTACTGAAAGATTGTTTCAGGTTGGGGTTACCTACCACAATATTAAGCGGGTCACTATTGTTTTTCAATGGTTGCAACTGATCAATGGTGGGTTGTTGGGTATTACCATTGTAATTGAAACTGATGGTGGATGCTGAGCTTAGTTTATATCTCAGATCGGCTCTTGGTGCCAGATTCGTATAACCATAGGGTCTGGTAGTGCCCAGAAAGTTGTCCTGCTGCTGATAATCTGTTCTAGAGACGTTACCACCGGCCGAGAAAGTCAGTTTCTTACCATTGTAACGATAGTTTAATCCTCCTGTATTAATATTATAAGTGTATTTAAAATCGCTACTCAGTGTATCCACCAGTTGGTTATACTTATCATTTAAATCCTTGTTGTAAGTAAGCCGTACCTGATAGTTGTCATTGTGGTTGTAGCTATAGTTCAGCTCAATAAATGACTTCTTCCCGAGTGGATTTGTATAACTGATCTTTCCTTCAAATGTCATTGTCCTGGTAGTATTAACTTTGTTCTGATCTGTGTGGTCAGTTCTTGTATTGTTACCAAGCGGGTCAAAGTAATTTGCTTCATTATTCAGGAAGCCATCACTCTTCGTATTATTATATCTCTGGTTGAAGTTGATGCTGATTGTCCTTCCGGGAGTTTTAAATCTCTTTCTGTAGAATGCATTGGTGTTGAAAGCTTCCGATTCACTGTGGTTGGTAGTAACACTCGTACTGTTGTTCACCGGATCAAGTGTTTCACTTAAGGCTTCGGACAAATCCTTTGTATAATTGTCAGATGTATTCCGGCTGCCGGTGGCTGTAATCTTAAATTGAGAGGTCGAATCGATTTGAATATCCAACACACCATTCAGGCTCTGCCTGATTTGGCTTGATGTTCCGGTTGAGGAGCTTTTACCGTAGTACACGCTGTCCAGTAATGTGTTCTGACTGTATGTGCTGCCTCCTGACCGAATATCAATCTTATTAAAGAGGTAGTTTCCGCCGGCTGAATTCTTCCCATCGTTCCATTTGTCGCTGTAATGTGCTCCGGCCTTAATACTTTCCGGGAGGCCCTGCCCGTAGGAATTTCCTGCGCTCAGGTCGCCACCGCCACTGCTTCCCATAGCTCCTACTATCATCATTCCACGACCACCACCACCACGAAATCCACCACCATCTCCGCTGAATCCAAGCGCGCTCTGGTCGCTCCAGCTAAGGCCTGTCTGATCTGTGCTGCTTGCTACACCAAACACTGAAAGTTTTCTTTTAGCCTTAAATGAGTTGAGCATTCCTGTAAGGTTGTAATATTTGTCAAGACCTGCTACGGATGCTTTGCCAAAGTATCCCTTCTTGGCATTTTCTTTTAACCTCAGGTCAATAGTTTTCACCTCCTGGCCGTCATCAATTCCGGTGAAAGCTGCCTGATCGCTTCGCTTATCATAAACCTGTACTTTCTGAATGGCATCTGCTCTCAGGTTTTTTGTAGCAACTGTGGGGTCATCACTGAAAAACTCATCCCCATCCACCAGTACTTTTTGTACTTGTTTTCCCTGGGCCATGATTTTTCCATCCTTGTCCACCTGAATACCGGGTAGTTCCTTAAGTAATTCCTCTACGGTGGCATTCTCGCGTACCTTAAAACTATCTGCCATATACTCTGTAGTATCACCTTTAATTCTGACAGGTGGTTGGGATATTACGATCTCGTCAAGCAACATGGCAGTTTGAGTGAGTGGGATGGTTTTATAATCTACAGGATACCCCCCTGAAATATCAAACATATCCACATAGTCCACGTATTTAGGATAGCTCACCAATAATATGTAGGCACCATCCTTCAGGTTGGTAATCTCAAAATTTCCGTTTTTATCAGTTCTCGTACTCTTCTGCAGAATGGAGTCACTCTGACTAAGGATAGCCACAGAGGCTAGTTCCACAGGTGAATTTTGGGTAGTATCCCTGATAGTTCCTTTTACAGTAGCATTTTGAGCTACTGCTATTATTGAAGAAGAGAGGGTAAGCAGAATTAATAGTAATTTTTTCATAATATTTATGGTATATGCGAGAATTGGACGTAAAATTATTTCCAGTTCCTTCTAACAAGTTCTTAAAACTACACAGACGGTAATTTGCACGGTCAATTGGAAAAAATAAAGACTTTTTTTCTGTAAAGTACGAATATGTTCGTAACAATAGTCGCTGTGAATCAGATTTTAGGGCTGCATTTTAACTGTCTGATGAAAGGATTACCGGGCTTTGAGCCTTAAACTACTTATATAATAAGTCGCAAGGATTACGGCAATCAGTCCCACTTGTGCCAAAACAGATTGTAAAGTGGGGTAAATACCCAGCCAATCCACTCTGAAGAATGACGAAATGCCTGTTACAGATATCCATCCACTTTCCTGCAATCCGTGAATACCTTTACCAATCAGAATGACAGCCAGGAACACAATTACCCATGAAGAATAGACGAATAATTGCCTGATAGGAATTCTTCTTGAATATTTAGAAAAGAAGAATGCGATTACGCCTATCAGTAAAAAAGCTGCCAGAACACCGAGCCCGATGGCCGACTGATTGGTACTTGCGGCTTCCAGACTAACGGCTTTGAGAAATAGTATTACTTCGAAGGCCTCTCTGAACACTACCATAAAAGAGAAGGCAGCGAGGCCAAACATCTTCTCTTTTTTCAGATAATGGCCGACCTTATTTTCAACAAAGGCTTTCCACTGTTTTGCATTAGAATTGCTATGAAGCCAGTATCCGGCCAGAAGCAGCACCACTACGGCTATCAGCGAAATAAGTCCCTCCATTATTTCCCTGTTTTTCCCCCGAACTGGATGATATAATCAGAAAGAAACCATCCGATACCACCCATTAAAACAGCGGTCATCCAACCGCCATGTAACCAGGGTATTGCTTTTCTGATGCCTGATGATTTAATAAGTGCCAGCACGACTGCCAGTACCAGAAATGCTTCAAGCCCTTCTCTGAGCATTATGGAAGTGGCAAGTATAAACGTCAGCCAGTAATTCATTTTCTGCCCTTTGAGAATTTCATTTGCCTCTGAAATCATTGCCACTGCCTGCTGCACTTCTTCTTCTACCACTTTCTGGCCTTTATCTTTCTCAATGGCTTGTCTTACGTTCAACATCTGCCCTTCCAGATCCAGTACAAATTTTGAGTTCAGCGTACGCAATCTGGCTTCTACAGGCTCAATTCCTTCCAGATAGGCATTAAGCGCTTTTGTTCTCGCCAGTGTCTTGTTCCCGGCTGTGTATGCTGCAAGTGCTTCCTTCAGATTGGTGGTTGAGATGGTAAGGCTTGCGTTGATATTATTGCCTTCCGGGGCCAAAAGCCTTACTGCTACCAGTTTCTGGCGTGCATTTTTAAATCTTGTACTAAGGGTGTCCATCAGCGTCTTGTCTGAGAGGGTAGCCAGTTCGTTCAGGCTTATCTGTGGATTAATCTGGTTGAACTCCTGTCGTAATGCCAGACTATCCTTTAGTTGGCCTTGATAAGGTAGCGACTTTATATAAAATGCCAAATCCCACACTTCCTGATCAGTCAGTTCCGGAAATCCTCTCATACTGGTGCCCTGTACTCCAAGCTTTATAGTATTAAAACCCTGATAGGGTGAAAACTTATTCCACAACTCTGCTCCAAGAAAGTTTGTGGGTGCAGGTTCCAGTTCACCTGCAAGGGGCCCATTGCCGTCTCCTTTTTCACCATGACAAGTCAAGCAATTGGCTATATATAGTGATTGCCCATTCCTTATGTCAGGCCATGTCTTAGGAGCAGTGGCTACACCGGTTATCCTGATTATGTCGTGCTTTATTGCATCTGCAATTCGGCTGATTTCAACAGAAGTACTTTTCTTATTGATAAGATTCCTGAGCGTGGTGAGTTGATCTAATACTTTATTCTTATTCTCACCAAGAAACTGCCCTTCATTCACCAATTCGTATGCCTGCCGGGCAAATTCAACCTGCTCTTCATACTCCTGCTTATCTATAACATTTCCATTTTCAACAGCCATTGCATAGTCCATGGAAACATAGCTTAGAAGATGGATCACTGTCTGCACACTTCCCGGATCCGCAGTTTGGCCGATTGCGTGCTGCGGAAAAATTATTATCCATACAAACATCATCCATGCTATAATGCTACCTATTCTTTTCATCATTCCTTAACCATTTTATCAACAGCGGCAACCGGAGAAAATTCTAATTTTCCATCCTCCCTACAGGCCTTTTTTCATTCGGTTTGTGGTTTCTATATTACCGTTCATACTGTTGAATTTGAACCTTTTAATAAAAATCTATGCAAAGGACGCTCAACACTTATACAGGCACTTTTGAAATTGGGAAATTATTTCCAGGGTCACAATTGACGGTTGACAATAGAAAAGTGTGCCTGAAATATATTTTTTCGTAATCAGGTGGTGAAAAAAGAAATCCTGACCGGATTAATTATTAACGGTCAGGATTAGGAAGTTTTTGCTGATTGAAGATTTGGCTCCTAGAGATTCTTTATAACCTTAAAGGAAACACTGGTGCCATCCGTATTAATCACCTGGATGTTATAGATACCTGTCTGAAGATGGTCTGCCGGCAGAATTACCTCTTTGGAAGTGATAGTCTGTTTATAAATCGTCTTGCCGATATTATTATAAATCACAATTGTCTCATTACCTGATAAGCCTTTAATATTTATCCTGTCAGTAATCGGATTAGGATGGATGACAATTCGATCGCCATATTCAAAATTCACCACACGGATAGCGCTATACTTGCTTGATCCGTCACGATTCATCTGCCTTATCCTGTATAGATTAGATCCCAGGGAAGGCTTTGTATGCGAAAACCTATAACTGTATGAGGTGGAGTTTCCGGTTCCCTGCACCTTGCTTTTGATAAATCCAATACTATCCCATTTCACGCCTTCACGACTATGTTCAATGATGAAACCAATACTTTCGTTACCAGTGGTAGTTACCCAGTGGAGGTCAGATTCTACTTCTCTTTTGGAGACTTCGAATGTGATAAATTCAATTGGCAGTATGGTGGTGGTCCGGATAATATAGGGGACAATGGGACTTATCAGTCCTGCTGCGTCTGTTATTGTGTAATTAAACTGTAGTTCGTATCCTGTAACTCCCTGACCGATTTCCCCATAAATTACCATCTTGTTTATATCGTAATTTTCTATTACAGTTCCTGCCGTGACCTCCTTTACCCCGATCGATCCGCCGAAGTTGTAGTACAGTTTCGTGTTACTCTTTAGGCTGGTAACTGTAAAGGTTGATATGGTACCACCGGGGTTACCATTGCATGAACCATGAATGGTACAGTCTTCATAGTCTGTACCTGACAGAGAGCCATTTGTACTATAATTATCAACAAGTTTGGAAGACGACATCAAAATGTATTTGAATCCTGATACAGCAGGATAGCCGCTGGGACTACCGGCACTAAAATCATCATTCGTGGTGAGATATTCCTTGGGGTCGGCAACAGGAGGTAATTCAATTCCGAAGTCAAGTTGAGATATAGTGGTGACGCCTGTAGGGAACGATGCAGCCAGTTTCCCATCGTATCGGGTAGAAGGTGCATTGTTTCCTGTGCCCTTTCCATCATTTACACCTGTTCCGGAGGCATTATTGACTCCGAAATTTTCACCTACAAATTGCCAACTGTTTGCGAGAGAGGGAGGTAGCGGAACGGTTCCTTTTGTCGGCAGATTGATGGTCAGAAATAGTGTCATTGCAATAGGAGTGGGCAGGTCAAAACTGTAAGTGCCATCAGACTTTACTGTAGTGTAGTCCACAACTTTACCATCCGTACCTACGATTACAACATAGAGTTGTGGCTGGCCGGATGCCTGATAACCTGCACCTGGTGTATAAACGGGAATACCGTTCACTGCCGGAACAATATCGTTTAGTCCGTTCGCATCGTGATACACGGTACCTGAAATCATATATGCAGCCGTTATCCCGAAGTCGATATGGCTTACATTGGAATTTCCTACCACAATGTTGGTTATAATATCAGGATCCACACATGCAGGTACCACGCATGGCCCCATAAAGTTATGACCGGTATATCTCCATATTGAAGGCAATGGGCGGGCAGATTCAGGTATTGTATTACCCGTACCGATTTGTACGTTGGTTATCCTGACGGAATAGGTTCCTTTAGTCTGAACACCGAATGAAAAATTACCGGTGGTTGCCACTGCTACTGAAGCTATTACTGTTCCGGTATTGTCAAGCAGATTAGCCCATACACCACTATGTCCGGGTGCCGAGGCATTCGTACCCAGTTCCCCCGGATCTTTTATAGCATCGTGATCTGCATCGATCCATACTGAACCACTTATAGTTCGTATGGGACAATCGGCATAAGGTATTTCCTTTTCGACGGATAGGATAGAGCAATACGATGTGGCGAGTGTATAGCGTACAGTGACGGTTCCTGATGAGTTAGTGCCGGTTATAGTTAGTTTATTCCCATTAGTGATTATTCCAGGGCCGCTGACCACCGTAAAGGTGCCTCCCTCTGGTGTGCCTTTGAGTAGCAATACCTGAGATTTACATACAATATCCCCATCTTCATCTGATTTTACAGGCTCTACTTCAAAGCTGATCTCCGGTACTATATTGGTTCCACACACGGTGATTGTGGCTGTATTGAAGATAAACTTTGGATAATAGGTGTCTCCATCGATTCCTGCTGCCGTGCTACCATGAATCGCATGTCCCACATATCCAAAGTTTTCCTGACATTCCTGGATAATCATGGTGGTGTGCCCCCCGGTCTGCACAGTAATTACCTTTGAGGTCAATGGGTCAAAATCTCCGTTGGCCAAAGGCTGGCCGGGATTGAAGGCAGTTTTTAGATTTTTATCTTGTCCTATGGCGGTTCGCCCTATCATGGAACCTGCATTTGAACCCCAGTTCCAGAGCCTGCCATCATTGTTTAAAATGTTTATGGCGGGCCAACGCGAGTCGTGCTCTTTTGGCGACATCCATCTTACATCTTCCATGAGTGATCCCTTCGTGGAAGGATTAGAGGGATTAGGATAATAAGGCTGAACCCATGTTTTCAGAACTGAATACTTTCCAGATGGTTTGTAGGGTGTGTTTTGGGTTGAAAAGTCCCCCAGTTGATACAGTTCATTATTGCCCATTCCATACAATTTGCCATTTGTATAGAGGATATAATAAGTAGGGTCATTAGCCGTTGATTTATTACTTTCATGGTACTTGTCCCAGGAGGTCAAACCAATCATCTTAATGGGGCTGGTTTCTGGCAGCGACATTTCGGTCGCGTAGGGTCGGGATTGCACATTGTACGAATTTTCAGTACCCAGTAAAGTCTTTTCGCCCCACGTATATACCTTATTGTCAGATGTCAATGCCATCAGTGTGGTGATGCTTCCTCTGATAGCCACCACATTATCAAGTGTAGTAGTTGCATTTATTTTTACTCTTGCCCATTGTGTATCATGTAGAGAAAGCCCATCTCCCTGATTATTGGCATATTGCCTGGAAAGCACGTATGCTGCTCCATCACAGGTAACCAAAGCAATAAGCCTACTGGTTCCGAATAGCATTTTCACCTGAGACGGTGACACACCGGCCGGTAATCCATCCGCCTTGCCATTTACTGATATCTTTCCAAACTGAGGCGTGCTTTTAATCGAAGAAGAAATGGCAATATTGGTTACTCCCCACACAAATAACCCGTCTGTGGTAAGCAGAATGGTTTGATGCTTTGCCCCTTCGCTGGTGATGGCATACTTGATGGGCGTTCCGGTAAGTCCCGGGAAATTGGTGCTATTCACTTCAGTAGGGAAAAGTAATGGGGAGCTACCGTCTGAAGCAGTTTGCTCTCCCCAAATCTGCACTTTGCCATTGCTATTCCTGATCATAGTAGCATGGAAAGCAGATGTGAAGTTGTCATACTCCAGAGTCGAAGCGTTTGAGGTGGAGTTGTATCCGTAATTGGAGTAATCTGTACCGGGACATCCTAAACCCGGCTTGAATCCGCATTGCCCAGAAACTTCTATACTAAACAATGAAATACAAACGAGTATCGGCAGGCAAAGCAGGCTATGGTAAACTGAGTAAATTTTTTTCATAGAGGCATTAGATTTAGATTATTCATACAGCCATATCTGCCGGGATTTATCGTTTCTAAAAAATCCTTTTCCGGTCGATTTTCCACAGGCCAGTCTTCTCCAACTCAGATAACGCTCACAAAGGGGTAATTGTTGTATTTTCCCTGAATTTCTCCGGTAGTAATTTTACTATGTACTCATTTCAATCATTCTCGCTTCTGACATTTCATATAAACTCTTGATTAATAAGCGTATTGATAAAGAGTCAGCCTTCGAATTATAAGCTGATTAAATAATTATTCATTAATCTGCAAAGCCAGAATACAGATAATTAAATTGCATTCAAAAACCAAAACACTTTGAAACCAAAGAAGGGCATTTGGGGGGTATTACTTTGCTTCCTGTTTTTTGTCGGACATTCTCAAAATAGATCAGTGGATTCTTTATTGAATCATTGGTCAGAAATAACTTCTATTCAAAAACTGTATGTTCAGACAGACAGGGACACCTATTTCGCGGGAGACACAATCTGGGCAAAGGGCTACTTTATGTCCATGTTTGAACCTTCTATTGCCAATACAACCCTCTTCATTGAACTTACAGACCCTGAGAAAGGCGTCCTAATCACGAATGTTTTCCCGGTCTATTATTCACTGGCTACCGGGCAGTTGATATTGCCTGATTCTCTGGGGAGTGGGTCTTATCTGCTACGGGCGTATGCTCCGTTGATGATGAATCAACCTCTTTTTACCTTCCGAAAGATTATTAATGTGGTAGGAAAAGGAGAAAGGAGTGCCTCTAATACAGTACAGGCAGGAAGCCTGAGATTCTTTCCTGAAGGGGGAAACTTATTGGCAGGCACGGAAAATAAGGTTGCTTTCAAGGCTACTGACCAGATGGGGTTTCCAAAAGAGGTGAAAGGCTATATAAAAAACAGCATTGGAGATACTGTGACGTCAATTCAATCTATTCACGATGGGATGGGAGTATTTAACATCATACCCAATTCAGGAGAACTATATTATGCTATTATCGATGGCCAATCTGGCAGGTATCCCTTACCGGAGACCGCGGATGAAGGTACAGGTATTGAAGTCACTGAAGCAGATGGAGGAAAGAGATTCAGGGTCTTTTCAACTGCTGTCAGCGAGGAAAGAAAACCTGCTTTACTCATCGGACAAATGCAAGGCAGGATAGTCTTCAGACAGAACCTGAATCTGGAAAACGGCAGAGAGTTCAGAGGGACGATAAAAACCGGTGAGTTGTATTCAGGAATCCTTCACCTGACAGTATTTAACAGGGATAATATGCCACTTGCCGAGCGCCTTACTTTTATTGATAACAAAGAATACGCATTGGAAGGAAGGTTGCAGACTGATACACTGAATACTGGCAACAGAGGATACAATCATTTCCGCCTGTCTTTCGGGGATAGCCTTATCGGCGATTTTTCTGTATCGGTAACGGATGCGGATATGGATTACCCTTTGCCTTACACGGGTAATATTTGGTCGTGGTTTATGTTGGGAAGCGATCTGTCCGGGTATATCTATAATCCTTCATTTTATTTTGATTCTCAAAATAAGGATGCAGGCCGATATCTGGATTTGGTGATGATGACGAATGGATGGACAAGATTCAAATGGAAGGAATTATCAAGTAAAAAACATTCGACTGTTACGTTTAATGACCCTGGTTATATTACACTTAGTGGAAAGATTACTTCGGGAAATGAGAAAAAAAACTTTGCAGACAAGGATCTGTTATTGTTTATGACCCGCGATTCGCTCAGATTGGGCAGGAACTCACTTCTCATCAGGACGAGTGCAGACGGGAAGTTTAGTGTAGATTCCCTTATCTTTTTTGATAAGAATTTTTTTCTGTTCTCCGACATAAAAGGGAATAAGAGCCAGACAATTAAAGCAAGGTTTGACAAGGGAGACATCTTTGGAGGCCCTTACCCACCATTAATGCAATTATGGCCCGGAGCGGGTGCTGTCAATCGCACTCCGCTACAATGGTTTCAACGGAGCGGGATAGGTATAAATGATAAAGACCTTTTACCTGAAATAACCATTAAAGGCAAGTATCGTACAACCCTGGAAAAGCTGGATGATGATTATGCTACAGGTATGTTTAAAGGGAACTTCTTCAACAGGGTGTTGGATATCCGAAAAGAAAGTCCATCCGGCAACATCTTCCAATATTTACAGGAACGAATTCCGGGATTGCGCATTTCCGGTGGCCCGGGTAGCTACAGACTCAACTACAGGGGGGGTAATCTCCGATACTATACTGATGGAGAGCCTCAGGACGATCCTACAGGTGCAGTAGAGGATAATAGCAATGTGACTGTATTTCTGGATGAAATGCCATCCAATACACTCATGCTGGAAACCATCCCACTGAACCAAATTGCGATGGTGAAACTTATTCCGTTTTCACCTATGGTAGCCGGTGGAGGCACTGCATTAGCTGTTTACCTGAAGAAGGGGAGCGACCTGAATCCCGGAAGTGTATCTAATGGCACATCCGTCGCTGAATATTATGGTTACACGATAATTAAAGAATTTTATAATCCTGACTATACTCATAATCAGAGAATAGAGAGGCCAGACCAGAGAATTACACTGAACTGGGTGTCCGGATATGCTGTATCTCCATCGAATCCTGAAATTCAAATTTCGTTTTTCAATAATGACCGAACCCGCAGATTCAGAATAATTGCAGAAGGGGTATCGGCCGATGGCAGGTTACTTCACTTTGAAAAAATTGTGGAATAGCGGTGCGCATTGGTTTGGGTGGAATGAGAGCGTAAAAAGTGTGGTATCTTTATAAAGATAAAGCCGCCTCATTTAGGGAAGGCGGCTTTATCATAACCAGCTTACTTTTTCCACTTATTGCTTTTGCAACTTGATGTGATAGTGGATATCATCATTTTGAATTGTTGCATAATATACACCGGAAGTAAGCGCAGGTAGATTCGCAATATCAATAGTGTTATTACCTTGTATAACTTTAAGAGTTCTTACCATTACAGGCTGTCCCATAGCGTTTCTCAGCGTCATTTTTGCATCAGCAGTTTTGTTTGCACTGAATGAAGCAGTAAAGTGAGTTGAGAATGGATTAGGATAGGCGGTCATAGATGCTTTCATACCATCAGTAGCAACTCGCACTACACTGGTAAATATGAACTTGCCATCCAGATCTATTTGCTTTAATTTGTAATACACATACTTGCTGCTTCCCGGAGTTGCATCGTTGAATGAATAGTTCTTTACAGAGCCGCTGTATCCTGCACTTATAACTGAACCAATCACTGAGAAATTCTGTCCATCATTGCTTTTGTAGATTTCGAACTTGTCACTATTTACTTCCTGTGCAGTTTGCCAGTCAAGAGATACCTGTCCATTGTTATATCTTCCGTTGAAGTTCATCAGATCTACCGGGGTAGGACCACATACAGTAACTTTTACTGCAAAGTCCTGAACATATTCACTACAGTTAGGATTGCCAAATGATGCAGCCGATGTACCGGCTACCAGACGATAAATTCTGCCATTCATAGACTCTTGCAAATTAGTTACTGTAAGAGTAAGAGTATAAGAGCCATTAGAGAAAGTTGCCTGTGCTGGTGCGGTACTGTCTGTAAAGTTAACCCCACCATCAACACTTACCTGCCACTTGTACCAGCTGTTGGTTTCGGTTGCGTCATTTACTGTAAAATCAACTACGGCACTTGACTCAGCACACATGGTACCCAGATCTCCTGAAAGGCCTATGCTTGACTTAAGTACTCTGAACGAGATATCATCAAGACCCAAATCGTTGCCCAATGCCACTGTGGTAGAGTTTACAACTTCCAGCGTTACTGTAGTTACGTCTGAAGGTACTGTGTAATTACCTGTAACTTCAACCCATTCAGGAATGTTATGGTATGCTAACTTTCCACTTCTTGCGATAGTGTCAATACCTCCTTTATCGGTCTTTATTACAAAGCTTACTTCTGGCTCAGAACCAGGTTGAGCTGCTGGGTGGTTTGCAGGAAGAATGTTTATTAGCCATGAGGCAAATTGGTATTCCGTTCCCGGACAAACAGTAATATCCTCCATTCTGTAAAAAATACGGCTATACGATGGATTGTTAGATGGCGCACCATTTACAGCCATAAACCAACCACCATTGCCGGTATGATCCTGGGCTCTCCATTCAGGCTTTATACAGTTTCCACCATTCCCATCACCTATATTCTTGATGATAGTGTAGGTGTATTCAGGATTTAGCCCGCCTGAGGTAGCCACATAGTTGTAACCGCTTTTAGGAGTTCCGGGTTCGGGACTATTAAGCGATTCCAGTTTGTTACCGATATTATCTACAGGTGCATAACTGTGATCTCCACTGTTGGTACAGCTTGCGGCTCCATTGTTAGGGGTAACGAAGGGTGCACTGAATGTACCTTTTGCTCCTAGTAAGTTGGGCCCTAATTGAGCATTTGTTTTTGAAATTCCTACTAACGCGATGGCTAGTATAGATAAGTAGAACTTCTTCATTTCTTTGAGTCTTAGAGTTAACAATTTTTAAAATTGGTAATCTCAAAAGATAAACTGGATCAAATCGGTCTTTGACAAAGGGAAATTTGGAAGTTAGCGTAAACACGCCTTACATCAGATTCTTCAAAAGGTATTGGGGAATTTTTTTCTCGCATTGCCGGAAGGCATCAGGAGGAAAACATTCACAAAATTATCCGGCATGCTGAAAAATGCAAGAGTGGACTTTATATTTTTTTGTCGGATGCAGGAAAACAAAATGAGTAATTGAAGTGTGAAATCCAATAATATATTCAAAATCAATCAGGTATAATAAAAAAACCGTCTGTTTTAGGGCAGACGGTATTTTGTAAAAAAGCTTACTTATTTCTTATTGTTTCTGCAACTTGATGTTATAATTGATATCATCATTATGAATTGTTGCATAATACACACCCGGAGTAAGCGGAGGCAGATTCGAAATATCTACTGTGTTATTACCTTTTGTTACCTTAAGTGTCCTTACCATTACCGGCTGGCCAATTGAGTTTCTCAGCGTGATTGTAGCATCAGCGGTCTTGTTGGCACTGAACGAGGCTGTAAAGTGGGTACTGAACGGATTTGGATAAGCTTGCAGAGATGCCTTTAAGCCACCGACAGCCACTTTAACAACATTTGTGTAGATGAACTTACCATCAAGGTCAATCTGTTTTAATTTGTAGTACACATATTGGCTGCTTCCCGGATTGCCATCTACAAAAGAGTAGCTCTTTACATCTCCACTATATCCAGCACTCTTCACTGATCCCACCAGGGCAAAGTTTTGTCCGTTTTCACTTCTGTAAATTTCAAACTTATCACTGTTAAATTCCTGTGCAGTCTGCCAATCCAAAGATACCTGGCCATTATTATACCTTCCGTTGAAATTCATCAAATCAACCGGTGTAGGGCCGCATGCGTTTACTCTCACTGCAAAGTTTTGAACATACTTGCTACAATTAGGGTTCCCAAATGATGAAGGGGAGGTGCCTGCCACCAGGCGATATATTCTGCCATTCATTGATTCCTGAAGGTTAGCTACAGTAAGTGTAAGGGTATAAGAACCATTAGAGAAAGTAGCCTGAGCAGGAGCCGTGCTGTCTGTGAAAGTAGTACCACCATTTGTACTAACCTGCCATTTATACCAACTGTTAGTTTCGGTTACGTCGTTCACAGTAAAGTTAACTACTGCACTTGCATCTACACACATTGGATTCAGGTCGCCTGAAAGTCCAATGCTTGATTCCAGCACATTAAAGGAAATGTCATCAAGGCCAAGGTCATTACCCGAAGCAACTGCTGTGGAGTTAACCACTTCAAGGGTTACTTTAGTAACAGAAGTCCCCGCAGTATAGGCTCCACCCACGGTGACCCATTCAGGAATATTATGGTAAGCTACTGCTCCGCTCCTTGCAATGGTATCGATAGAACCGTCATTTCCTTTTATCACAAAGCTGATATTAGGCTCTGAACCTTCGCCAGCGGCGGGGCTGTCACCCGGAAGCAGGTTAATTACCTTCGCTGAGAATTGATATTCTGTGCCCGGACAAACATCAATATCCTCAATTCTGTAGAAAATCGGGCTCTGGGTGTTATTGGGTGCACCGTTTACCGCCATAAACCAACCGTTATCGCCGGTTGCATCCTGGCCTCTCCAGTCGCCTTTGATACAGTTACCCATACCGCCACTCAGCGATCCTTGACCGATGATACGGATAAGCGTATAGGTAAATTCAGGAACTAAGCCATCTTTTTTATATACGTAGGTATAACCGCTCTTTGGCACTCCCGGGTCAGAGCTGCTTAACTGATCCAGTTTCTTGCCAATATTATCGGCAGGACTCACCGCATTATTTCCGCTCACTACACAATAGTTGGAGCTGTAGGAGCTAGGCCTTTGGCGTGGTTGAACAAATGGTGCACTAAAAGTACCTTTTGCACCTAAAAGGTTGGGCCCCATTTGTGGGGTTTGTGCCTGGACTTTGCTGATTCCCATAAATGCCAGGGCCAGCACAGATAAGTAAACTTTCTTCATTTCTTGTGTATTTTAGAATTAACAATTTTGATAAATTGGTAATCACAAAAGATAGTCTGGATCTGTTGGCTTTAATGATGGGAACCTTGGAGGTAAGATAGGAGCGAAAAAGGCTCTTACTTGGTAAATTCTTCTAAAAGATATTGAGGATTTCTGAATTGGGCAGATGCCCCGGATGTAATTCCAACACAAAATTATTCGGATAACTGACAAATGCAAGTGAACTTCAAATTTTTTTATTTTTCTTTAATTCTTTTTCTAAAAAAGAGTTTACTATATACGCCATCGGCAATGCGTAAAGATGAAAGAGCCGTCTGAAACACTGATCAGACGGCTCTTTCAGACTATTGAAGTAATGCTGCTTATTGCTTCTGCAACTTAATATTAAAGTTTAGCTCTTCATTATGGATTGTGGCATAATACACTCCGGGATGAAGTACCGGCAAATTGGAAATGTCCACTGTGTTATTACCTTTCACTGTCTTAATTACCTTTTGCAATACCGGCTGACCGATTGAATTCCTGAGAATTAATGTAGCATCAGCGTTCTTAGTGGCACTGAACGACAAAGTAAAGTGTGATGCAAACGGATTAGGATAAACCTGTAGAGTAGCCTGGGCAGTACCCAGATTTACTCTTGCTACGCTTGTAAACATGAATCGGCCGTCTATATCAATTTGTTTCAGCTTATAGTACGCATAACCTCCATTTCCCGGATTTGCATCTTCAAAACTATAGCTCTTCACCATGCTGCTGTTTCCTGCACTTTTTACTGAACCTATCAGAGAATAGTTTTGTCCATCGGCACTCCTATATACTTCGAACCTATCACTATTAATTTCCTGGGCTGTCTGCCAATCCAGCGTAACCTGGCCATTATTATACCTGGCATTGAAGTTCATCAGGTCAACAGGTGTGGGGCCACAAGCTGTAGCAACCACCGTATAAGACTGGTCATAGAGTGCACAGGTACTATTGCCAAATGCGTCTTCCGCAGTAGCTGCTACCAATCTGTAAATTCTACCATTCATTGATTCCTGCACATTTGTGATGTTCAGCTCAAGGTTGTAGTAGTAATTCCCTTCAGTTCCAACAAAAGTAGCCTGAGCCGGGGCGGTACTGTCAGTGAATGTGGCGCCTCCGTCAGTGCTTATCTGCCATTTGTACCAGCTATTGGTTCTGGAGTTGTCGTGAACTGTAAAGGTGATTTTAGGATTAGTTCCCACACACCATTTCTCATCGGCACCATCCAGCGTGATATTAGATTGCGTTACCCTCAGAGAAATATCATCAAGCCCTAAATCATTTCCAGCGGCCACGGTGGTAGAATTTACTACTTCCAGCGTGACAGATGTAACGCCCGCAGCAGCTGTAAAAGTACCGGTCACCTCTTTCCATTCCGGCGTATTCTGGTATCCAATCTTTCCGCTTCTTGCTATGGTGTCGATTTGGCCGTTGCTTGATTTAACCACAAAGCTGATATCAGGCTCAGAACCGGGAAGCGCTGCAGGGCTTGTTCCGGGCAACAGGTTTATTACCCATGCACCAAACTGGTATTCAGTCCCGGGGCACACAGTTATATCTTCAATTCTATAAAAAATTCGGCTGTATTGAGGGTTACTGGAAGGTGCCCCGTTTACAGCCATGAACCATCCGCCATCACCTGTATGATCCTGAGCTCTCCAGTCCCATTTAATACAGTTACCCCCATTGGCATCACCTATATTCTTAATTATGGTGTAAGTGTATTCAGGCAGTAATCCATTACTTTCAAAAACATAGGTATAAGCACTTCTGGGTGTTCCGGGAAGGTTGCTGTCATCCAGATTTTCCAATTTGTTACCAATATTGTCTTTGGGGCGGTAACTGGGTATTCCATCCTCTGTTTGCGTACATGCTGCGGCATTGGGATTCGGTGTCACAAATGGTGCACTGAAAGTGCCCTTTGCTCCCAAAAGATTAGGACCTAATTGTGCATTCAGATTGGTGACTCCTAAGAAAGTCAATGCAATAAATGACACGTAAATTTTTTTCATTTTGTGTAAGTTTTAATTAACAATTGAGGGTAATTGGTAATTACAAAAGATAAAGTGGATTCGGGGGTAGCTTTACAGAGGAGTAGGGGGCGGAGGCTTCACAGCGCTCACGGTAATCTTCAGAGGATAAGTGAAAATTCTCTTTACAGTCCTTTTGTACTGTTGAGAAGTAAATACAAATTTAGTCAGAAATCTCAATGTTAATAGCTTTTCGGCAAATTAATTTTTTGTTTTACTTCTGCACTCCGGATCGCTAATCAAATTCTTTATTTGAGATAGTACTTTAAAAACCAACTTATAATTGGTTGATATCTAATGAGTAATATTATTGTAAAATTTAGTTGATTTAGTAATCCCTGAAACGGCATTACTTGTATTACTGTCTGATTTTGTTATCTTCGAAACCCTCATCCTTGTCAGGAATGGATGGGGATAACTTTTTTAAACTGCTTATACTTAATACTATTGTAATTCGTTAGAATTTTAGCCGCTTGGACTGTGAGTAAGGATGTATTACGGTATTCTGTAATAAAATTCAATTCCATGAAAAAAGAAAAAGCTACAATTCTATTTCTAACCAAGAACCAAAAGACAATTCGCCCCGGAAAAGTTTCAGGTAATATTATTCTTAACTGGAGAAAATATCTGATATCGTTCCTTTTGGTTACAATCGTGTTGTTTGGGGCTATTGGGTATCTCCTTAAAGACCGGGCGCAACAAATCCAGGCTCAGCACGACCTCCGGCACACTATTCAGGAACTACACCTTTCCTTTGCGGAACTTGATACAAACGCAATCAAAGAAAGATTTCAAAATATCGATAAGCAGCTGGAAACCATAAACAAGTATTTGAAAGAAAGAGGAATCAAAAAGGTGATTAGCTTACCTCAGGGAGGTGAAGAGGAAGGTGAATTATCCGCAGCCGAGAAAGGCGAATTTTATGAAGAATACCTGAGAAAACTGAGCTTTGACCTTGCGTCTGTCCCTCTTGGGTATCCTTTCTGGGGAGCCATAACTTCTTCTTTTGGTTTCAGAGATAACCCTTTTAAAGGAAGCGGGGTAGAGGCCCACAAGGGGCTTGATATCCGTGCTCCCATGGGCGCTCCGGTAAAAGCGATGGCGACAGGAACTGTGTCCTTTGCAGGAAGAAACGGAGGGTATGGAAACTGTATCGTAATCAAACATGCTAACGGCTATGAGACACTATATGGACATTTGTCCAAAATAATGGTTTCTAAAGGCCAGACGATTGAGATAGGCCAGCAAATCGGAAAAGTTGGTTCCACTGGCAGATCTACCGGTCCTCATTTGCATTACGAAATACACCGATATGGTAAGAAGGTAAACCCTAAAGCATACTTAACCCTCAATTAAAATTTATCCTATGCTCAGAAAAAAAGAAAAATCCAAAGTCATAGATCTCAATAAACAGGAGATTAGCACAGTCATAGGTGAAGGATATCATATTACCGGTGAAATAAAGGGGAATAGTGTAATCAGAATTGACGGCAGAGTTTCAGGTAATGTGGTTGTGGAAGGTGGAATTGTACTGGGGGTCAATGGAGTGATTGAGGGCGATCTCATAAGCCGCTCGGCCATTATTCATGGTACAGTCTCTGGTAATGTAGTTTGTAAACAAGTGGAAATAAAGAATACCGGGGTAGTAACCGGAGATATAGAGACAGACACTATTGAAATGGAATTGGGTTCCCATTTTACAGGAAAGCTGAGGATGAAGGCTGCTGAAACCACTGACTCTGCGACAGAATTCAAAGAGAAAGAGGTTGTGTAATTGCAGCTTTCCGTTTCCTTTATCAGATTTTATAATTTGAAGTATTGACTCCTGCTAAAACACTTTTGCCGGGTAACAGTTTTCAAAAGTATATAATCAGCCCGAACAAAGGCTTGCACCTTGATATAATCTATCATCGTTGTCCGATTAAATTATTCAAAATGTGGTTAAAGCCCTTGTTAAGTAAGACTTTCATAGTCCTCCACTACAGGGTAGGGTAATGAATATAAAATCTAAGCCTGGTAGGCTTTATCCCAGCTTAATCGGACAACAATAATATTCTATCATTGTGATCCGGTTAGATTATTCCAAACGAGGCTAAAGTACTAGTTGAATAAGGCTTTCCCCGCTCATCACTTAAGGGTAGGGTAATAAATTTAATACCAAAGCCCGCCGGGGTTTGACCCAACTTATCCGGACAATTAATATCCTATTATTTGAGAGCTAATCCGGCAGGAAATAAAGAAGGCTACCTGTGTGGTAGCCTTCTCATATATTATGACTTCAATTTTTAGAAGAAGTACTTAATTCCAAGGTTCATACCCCAGGTTGTAGAGTAAGAAGTCAACTTGGAGAATGCAGCATCTCTCAGATGGAGAGTGCCTCCAATGTTCTGAGTTGCCATAGTAAAGGTAGGATTGCCATTTGCATCAACGCCTTTCAGGGTAAGCGGGTTGTTGACAGTGTATCCCTGTCTGATACCCCAGTTTCTAACCAGGAGGTTAGGCAGGTTAACTATGTCCACAATAAACTGCAGGTTGTGCTGTTGGCCACCGGCCTTGATATAGAAGTCTTGCAATAAACGAGCATCTACTCTGTTAAACCAAGGAGTCAGGGCAGCATTTCTTTCTGCATATTGGCCTTTATGCCTTGATAAATATGGAGAGCTTGCTACGAAATCATCATAAGCCTTTTGCTGGTCAGCAATAGAGAATGCACCGTTCACTACGAAAGGAACGTCTGATCCTTTTGCATAAATGTACATAAGGTCTGATGCGTTGTTTCCATCTCTGTTGATATCTCCGCCTACGATGTAGGAGTATTTAGAATTGTTTGCTCCTTCATAGTATAGGCTAAGCGTTGTAGCAAAGTGTCCACCGTATTCCAAACGATAACTAATATTACCTACAATTCTATGCGGCATTCCGTAAGCAGAATAATATAGTTCAGCCTCGTTAGGGGTACCGCGGTTTATGATCGACTGCCATGCTGAGTTAGCCTGTGATCCGGGGTTCGGACTTACTTCTGTGGCTAGTGTATAAGTGTAGGCTAATGAACCATAAAATCCTTTTCTCATTCTCTTACTGATTTGTGCAGTGGTAGAGAAAGAGTATCCTTTATTTACATTTTCAAGCATGATGATGTTTCCAAGTGCAGGATTAACAGACTTTCCACTTCCTACCTGAGTTGTAGGGTAGTAAGGCCTGCTATCTTCACCTTTCAGCACACCAGTTGGTGCTATCAGGTTCACGTTGCGCATTCTCACCGCGTGAAGATCCTTTGTGTAAAGGATGTCCAGATTTGCTGAGAATCCATTTCCAAGTTGTTTCTCAACGCCAAAGTTGGTCCTTAAGATTTTAGGGAATTTGAACTCAGGATCTATCAGGACAAAACTCTTAGGCGCAACGGCAGTAACCTGGTCAGGAAACAGGCCTCTGTATGCATCCGGGTCAGGATTAAACTTGATAGAAGCCAGATCAGCTTTTTGGTTTATTACCACGCCATTTTGATATACGCCACTGTTTGTCGGCATATTGGTCAGGAACACAAATGGAATTCTTCCGGCAAATACTCCTACACCACCACGAATAACGAGTGACGGATCAGACGGCACTTTCCATCTGAAACCTGCACGTGGAGAAAGCATCAGTTTCCCTTTCGGCCATGATCCGGTAGTATAATTTGTCATTACACCATCCTTATTAGGGAATTGAAGTGCAGAAATAGCAGGGTTTTCAATCGGTTGCTCTAAGTAAATAGGAGCATCCACTCTCAATCCATAAGTGAGTTTGAAGTTGGGGTTGAAGTTGATTTCATCCTGAATATAAGCACCCAACTGTCCAAATTTCAGATTTGCGGAGAAAACCTTCTTTTGTCCCGGCACCAAAGAATAAGTATAGGAATAGAATGCCGGAGGGGCATCGTTCATAAACTCATTCAGGGTATTATATATGTAATAGCTTTCAGACCCCGCCATAAACGCGTTACCTACTTTTTGTTGTTCATAGGTAACACCCGCAGTGATGGTATGCTTACCAGCAAAGTGGGTCACGTTATCAGTGAAGATTGCAATATTATTAACGACGTCGTTATTATTGGTGAATGGATCTGTTCCGGCAGTCATATAGTTACGACCGGGAGTTACACCAGCCACTGTTCCATCGCCATTGAAAATTTCAATAGTCGGGAATATTCCACCAGGACTAAAGCGGGTATCATTAATATGGGTATAAGTTAATAGTAATTGATTAGACCATCTGGAGCTAAAGTTACTATTCAACTCAACCGAACCTGACTGTACTACGTGATTGAATCCATAATCAGAATTAGAAAGTGCGATTGCCTGATTACTGTTTCTGTTATTTGGTAATCTTCCCTGAGAAGAACCTGTCACACCGGTAATTGGGTTTGTGATTGAGAAACCACCTGCGGCACTATTAGGTACGCTTGATCCGTTAACAGGAGATTGATCAGATCCACTAAAATCAGAATACTTTAAAGTTAACTTATGCTTATTGCTAATGTTCCAGTCTAACTTGGCCAGCCACTTGGTATTCTTGGTAACGAAATTAGGACGCTGATCGTAAGTACCTGCATCGTAACCGTATTTGGAAAGCAAATACTGCTTGAATTTCTCTAATGAGTCCTTAGGAGATGCAGACTGGTTATTTGCGGGAACCCCTGCCAGCCCGGTTGGTAACCAGGTTGTAGGATTGGGAACCTGATTGTTTTCCACCTCGATGTTTCCAAAGAAGAACAATTTGTCTTTGATAATTGGCCCACCTAAGGTTGCACCATAGCTCTTGTTTTTAGAGAAGGAAGCTTCCGGTAATTTTGTCTTACCGACATACTTACCCTGGAAAGTCTGGTCTCTGTAAAAACCATACGCAGATCCGTGGAAAGTGTTGGTACCACTCTTAGTAGTGATATTGAGCCCGGCTCCGGTAAAGCCTGACTGCCGTACATCGAATGGAGCAATATTAATACTGATTTCATCAAATGTTTCAATAGAAATCGGGCTTGCTCCTCCACCAGGTAACGGATCACTTGACAAACCAAAGTTGTTATTGAGGTTTGCACCATCTACCTGCAGGTTGTTGAAGCGGCCATCACGTCCGGCAAATGAGGTTCCGGATGCTTGTGGTGTCAGCCTGGTCAAATCAGTTACACTTCTGCTATATGAAGGTAATGTCGCAATTTGTCTTGCATTAATATTGGTACTTGCACCAGTTTTTATAGTAGTGGGACTTCCTGATGCTGTAATAGTGACTTCACTTAATACACTTGCCTCACTTGAAAGCGTAAACTGTGCATTAAATGCTTCACCCAACCTCAAAGTCACATCCTGATAAGTTTGAGTAGCATATCCAACGGACTCTGCTGAAATTGTGTAGGGCCCCCCGATTCTTGCATTGGGGATGTTAAATACTCCGTTTTTCTGGCTCACCGTGAAATACTTTGTACCAGAAGGAACGTGTACAGCCGTGATAGTAGCACCCTCAAGTGCTTCACCGCTTACCGACTTCACGAATCCGGTAATACTACTGGTTGTCACCTGTGCCTTAATCAAAAAAGGCGCAAACAGGCCAACAAATAGAATTGGTAAAATTCTTTTAAAGTTCATAAATCGTTGTTTTTTTGATGGTGCAAAGAAACTGAATTATTACCAATTACCTTCTTTTTTTTATAAACTCTTAAAGGCATAGAAGCTATCCGTATTGTGAATTGTGGATAATTATCAGAAGTTGAAAATCTCAAATTATCCTGGCAGTTTCAATATGCTTTTATTTATACCCAATCACTGCTTTAATATACAGAAATCAGTTGTTGATACCCGGCCTTCGTGCGCTTTACTTACATAATTGTTACTATTTGTTTACAATTGAAATATTAGTACCATAGGTCGTAACTTTGCGAAAATTAAAAATGAATCATGATACTGGATACGATAGAAGAAGCTATTGAAGATATAAAAAAGGGAAAACTGGTGATAGTGGTAGATGATGAGGACAGAGAAAACGAAGGTGATTTTGTGACTTCGGCCAAAAATGTGACACCCGAGATCATAAATTTTATGAGCAAGTACGGCAGAGGGTTGGTGTGTATGCCTATTTCTGAGTCCCGGTGCGATGAGCTGGAATTGGACCTTATGGTTCAGAAAAATACTGCTCTGCATGCTACTCCCTTCACCGTGAGTGTCGACCTCTTAGGCCATGGATGCACCACCGGTATCTCAGCACATGATCGCGCAAAGACTGTGCAGGCAATTATAAATCCGGAAACCAAACCGTCTGATCTGGGAAGACCCGGCCACATTTTTCCGCTTAAAGCCAGAAATGGCGGTGTGCTCCGCAGAGCCGGCCACACTGAAGCTACAGTAGATCTGGCGAAGATAGCAGGTCATGGAGAGGCTGGCGTACTGGTAGAGATAATGAACGAAGATGGCACAATGGCCAGATTGCCTGAATTAAGAAAAATAGCTGATTTTCATAACCTCAAATTGGTTTCTATCAAGGACCTGATTCAGTATCGACTCAGAAATGAAACACTTATCCGAGAAGAGGAGCGAGTGAAGATGCCCACTAAATGGGGTGAATTTGAGCTTATCGCCTTCACACAGATAAATACCAACGAAGTACACCTGGCTCTTAAAAAGGGGGATTGGAAAGAAGGAGAACCGGTTATGGTTCGTGTGCACAGCAGTTGCCTTACAGGCGACATTCTGGGATCGCTCAGGTGCGACTGTGGAGATCAATTACATACTGCAATGCAAATGGTAGAAAGAGAAGGGAAAGGCCTTGTGCTCTATATGAACCAGGAAGGAAGAGGTATTGGTTTGCTAAACAAACTCAAAGCATATAAACTGCAGGAACAGGGGCTTGATACCGTAGAAGCCAATTTGAAACTCGGTTTTAAGGCAGATAACAGGGATTATGGAGTGGGCGCCCAGATATTAAGAGCTTTGGGAATTTCAAAAATCAGGCTACTGAGCAATAACCCCAAAAAGAGGGTAGGGCTACTTGGGTACGGACTCGAAATTGTAGAAACACTCCCTATTGAGATTGAGCCAAACGAGTATAATGAAAAATATCTGATCACAAAGAGAGATAAAATGGGACACAAGATTTTGTGTAGCCATTAGAGGCTGTAGCAAACATCGGGATTCCTGAAAATTATTTATATCCGATCCAGAATAATCCTGAAGGTAGTGCCTTTCCCCGGTTCACTGTTTTTAACAAACAACTGACCCTGGTGGTATTGTTCTACGATCCTCTTGCAAAGCGACAGCCCTAACCCCCAGCCTCTTTTTTTGGTCGTGAATCCGGGCTTGAAGATTTTGCTGATGGTGTTTTTTGTCATTCCCTTACCGTCATCTTTAATATCCAGGGCCACCTGGTTGCCGGATTCTGAAATCACAATCTTAATCTCTCCCTTTCCGTCCATGGCATCCAGTGCATTTTTGAGCAGATTTTCAATCACCCAATCAAAAAGCGGGGCTGAGACTTTTGCGGTGATGTCGGGGTTGTCAGTCTGTAGATCAAATCTGACTTTCTCAGGTGCAATTCTTTTGATATAAGCAATCATATTACTTACTAACGCAACAATATTATTGGGTTCAAGGTGTGGCGCGCTTCCAATTTTTCCAAAGCGATCACTAATCAGGCGCAGCCTGGTAACATCCTTCTGCATTTGTTGGGCTATCTCTCTGCTTTCCTGCCCTTCGTTTAGAATCTCTACCCAGCCTTGCAACGAGGTGAGCGGTGTGCCCAGTTGGTGGGCAGTTTCCCTGGCCATACCTGCCCATACCTGATTCTGAGTGGCTTTATTTCTCACAGTTATCGAATAAATTACCACAAGAATAAAGAGGGCAACAATCAATAGCTGCACAGAAGGAAAATACCTGATCTGCTTCAGGAGCAGCGAGTCGTCATAATAATATTTGTCAGCCACATAAGGCGACCGGTTAAGTACTACCACGAGTGGTGCATTTTTCTTCTTAAAGTCGGCCAATTTTTTTCTGACGTACTCTTTAGACCTCGCCTTGAGTGAATCAAGATTCTTAAAGTCGATAATACTGTCTTTCTCGTTAGTCCAGATTACAGGGATGTCGTTGTTGTTTTGTTGTATCTGGCTGGCGAGGGTAATATCAGCCTGAGAAGGAGCAGCAGCTATAAAATTGTTTGCAGCAATCCACTGACTGATTTTTTCGCGTTCTTCCTCTGCAATTTTCTTGGACAGATAATTGGAATAAAAGATGGTGCCGGTCACAATAGCTACGGCGATCAGTGCGAGTAGTGTCCTGAAATTCAGAAAAGGTCTGAACATAGTATTCCGGTTCTGAAGATAGAAAGATGAAAGGTAGAATTTAAAACGTAAAATCTTTTATGTTTGTTGCAATTCTCACTTAAGGATGGATACACTAAAACCTCATATTGCTGTAGTTATTCTCAACTGGAACGGGAAAAAGTATTTACAGCAATTCCTGCCTTCTGTCATTGCACATTCGGAGTCTGAGGCTGAGATTATCATTGCAGATAATGGCTCCACGGATGATTCTGTATCATTTCTGAAGGAAACGTATCCTGCATTGAGAGTCTGTTGCCTGGGGAAAAATTATGGATTTGCTGAAGGATACAACCGTGCGCTTAAGGAGATTTCTGCCTCGTACTATATCTTACTTAACAGTGATGTGGAAGTTACAAGGGGATGGATTCAGCCAATGTTACATTTGATGGAATCGGATGACACTATAGCTGCTTGCCAGCCAAGGATTTTATCCCTTAATCAGAGGACGATGTTTGAGTATGCAGGAGCAGCAGGAGGCTGGATTGACAGATTAGGTTATCCGTTTTGTCGTGGCAGGATATTTGAAACACTGGAAACTGACAAGGGGCAATATGATTCCATTAGCGAAGTGTTTTGGGCAAGTGGCGCTGCTATGATGGTGAGAACGGATGATTTTCTGGGTATAGGTGGATTTGATGATTTTTTCTTTGCGCATCAGGAAGAAATTGACTGGTGTTGGCGGGTTAAAAACAATGGAAAAAAGGTTTACGTATGTCCATCGTCTATAGTGTATCATCTGGGAGGCGGGAGCCTGTCGCATGATAATCCCAGAAAATTATTTCTAAACTACAGAAACAATCTGATTATGATCTGGAAAAACCAGAGCGCTTCAGAAAAATCTGTAACAATTTTATTAAGAATGGTTCTTGATGGCGTAGCAGGTATCAGGTTTTTATTAACAGGGAAACTCAGGTATTGCTTCACCATTGTGGAGGCCCACTTTTCATTTTATCGGTGGGTTCTATTTGAAGAGAAAGTCAAAACAGCAAATAAGCCATTGAATAGTCATTCCGGTGTATATAATGGTAGTATTGTGTGGGAGTACTTTGCCAGAGGCAAAAAAATATTTTCAGATATTGTGAAGATTAAAAAATGATATTTCAAATCAAACTGTTATTTTTGTCAGCAATAAAATCTTAACCATGCAACACGAAGAAATCGAGAATACCAATACAGACATTGCCCGTAGCTGGGTCAGCACTTCCCGGTTTTTATTTTATTGCCAGGTGGCTATTGTTTTAGCGCTGTTTGCGGGAATGACCTACGGCCTTTATGTCAACAGGTATAAGGGTAAGCCTAAAGTGGAGATACCCACAAATACGCAGTATAATCCACAGTATAAATAAAAATTTTGGCTGCAACATTTGTTCCCCTATTTTTGCAGCCCATTAATCAATAGTTCTTATAAATTATTAGCGGAAGTAGCTCATTTGGTAGAGCACGACCTTGCCAAGGTCGGGGTGGCCGGTTCGAGCCCGGTCTTCCGCTCATCACTTCTAATAAAAAGCAGGTGACCTGCTTTTTTTGTTTAGAGGCAGCTCTGTGAAAATCTTACCCGGGTGGTGGAACTGGTAGACACGCAGGACTTAAAATCCTGTGGCCAGCAATGGCTGTACGGGTTCAACTCCCGTCCCGGGTACAGTTTTTTCTTTATCTCTTTTCCCTTTCAAATTCGAGTTAACTTTCTAAAGCAGGCCTGATTATTTTAGGGATTCTTATTTTCGATACATGAATTCACAGAAGCATAAAAAAGGGAGTCATTGCTGCTCCCTTAATAATTGTATCAATCAAAAAGTAATTCTTTACTAATCTAATCCACCTTTTCTGGTAGGGGGAGTTGCCTTTGGCCATGCTCCCGGCTGTCCTGTAAAAGGATTGTTAGGTAACACTGCCTTTTCCCGGTTGAAGAAAGAAGGATCTTCGCTCGCCATGTATGCCAACGCGGCAGTTAATATCGCATTCTTCTGTACATCATCGAAAACAATCTTGTCGTAAGTATCCAGATTAGTGTGCCATGTATTATTAAAATAACCCCAGCTAAGGCTGCCCAGTCCAAATGCAGGAGCGCCCACAGCTACAAACGATGCATTATCAGTACCTCCACTTGCCGGGGATCCGGGAAAGGTAGTCTTGATATCCTTCTTAGCCTCAAACGGTACTGCTGCAAGCCACCTTTGCAGATATTCATAAGCATACAGGAATCCCTGTCCGGAAACATTTTCTATTCTTCCGGTTCCATTGTCCTGATTGAAAGAGGCCTGCATCCCTTTCATTATTTCGGGATGATCTTCTGCGAAAGCTCTTGAACCGTTAAGGCCCTGCTCTTCACTTCCCCAATGGCCAACTAATATGGTCCGCTTAGGATTTGGATAATATTTTTTGAGGAGTCTCATTGCCTCCATCATTGTAAGTGTGCCCGTACCATTGTCTGTAGCACCAGTGCCGCCATCCCATGAGTCGAAGTGTGCTGAGAGAAGAATATATTCATTTGGCTTTTCAGTTCCCTTTATTTCACCGATAGTATTGAAAGTGGGCTGCACACCTGTTTCTTTGCTATCAGCCTGAATATTAAGTTTCACTGGTGTGCCGCCATCTACAAGGCGATACACCAGCCCATAATCTTCAAGAGAAATATCTACTGTGGGAATATTCTTTGTGTAGGCAGAAAAAATTTTGTCAGCGCCGTACTCTTTACTCCAATAATTCGTAAGGATGCCTACCGCACCGGCTTTCTCAAGGGCTACAGGCAGCGTACGTGTGTTGTATCCTGTCTTTGACACACGCTGCGACCAGGCTCTAGTGAGTGAATCTCTTTCGTGATTCATTTTCTTGATTGATTCTTCAGTTCCATATTGTTTCCAATCAGCATCAGGCCTTCCTGTAGGCTGCGCCATACTGATCATCACGTATTTTCCTTTTACAGAAGGCAACCACTTTTGAAAAGCGGCGCTGTCAGCAACTTCAGGAATGATAACTACATCTCCGGAAACTGTTTTCCCTTTGGTAGATGGGCTCCATGCCAGCTGTGTCCCTGCGAGCGTTCTTACCCAGGGGGCAATCATGTCGATATGGGTGATTCCGCGATCCCATCCGCGCCATTCTCCCCATTTCTCATTTCGGGCTTCAATTCCCCATGTTTTATATTTAGCGACAGCCCAATCGTGTGCCTGTTGCATTTTGGGGGTACCTACCAGCCGAGGCCCTATCTTGTCCAGGAGTTCGTGAGCCAACTGTTTAAGTTGTGAATTGTTTGTCTCCTCGTCCAGCATTTGTTGGATAACCGGATCCAATTTTCGCTGCATTTGTCCTCCACCAAATGGGAATCTCTGGGCTTGTGCCATAAATCCAAACAGGATCAGCACCGCAGTCATTAAGTAAATTCTTTTCATAAAGGATAATTTGTGCTTGTTTAAGTATAGGGGTTCAATTTACACTAAGAAAAGGAAACTGGAATTAATTTTGTGAGCAAAGGTTTAATTCTAAATTATGCGGTATGAAAAGTAATTTTCAAATAAAACGGGTTTATGAAGAACCTGATGCATCGGACGGTTTCAGAATTCTCATTGACAGATTGTGGCCCCGCGGACTTTCAAAAGAAGTGGCTAAAGTGGATTTATGGCTGCGAGACATTGCTCCTTCCACGGATTTGAGAAAGTGGTTTAATCATGATCCTGCAAAGTGGGAGCAATTTCAAAAATTGTATAAAGCAGAGATTCTGGAAAACAAGGAGGCATTTTCTATTTTGAAACAAAAAATTAAAGAGGGAAAAATGACCACACTGGTTTATGCGGCAAAAGATGAGGCTCATAATGATGCCGTGGTGTTAAGACATCTGCTGTCGGAAAAATAAGCTACTTATAAATCTCCTTCACCGCCTCTGCTACAGGGTGGTTTGCTTTGAACTCATACCCCAGCAATCCGGCAAGTGTCTGCGCAAATTGTTTTTGGTAATACTGCCCTTTTTCTCTTATTTCTCCTTTTCCTTTTATTAAACCCGGAGCCATCACGGCAAACCAGATTTCGTCAGCTCCATTTACTTCTTCACCATGACTTGTCCATTTGGAATCCAGTAGGGCATCACCACGACCGTGATCAGTAGTAATGAATAGTGCTGTTTTTCCATTGTATTCCGGATTGTTTTCAATGGTTTTCCAGATAGATTTCAGCCATTTGTCAAACTGGTGAGCTGCATCCAGATAGGAGCGATATTTTCCAGAGTGTGCAAACTCATCGGTCTCACCATACGCGATATACATAATTTTCAACTTATCCTTTTTCCAGGCTTCCATCGCGCCGTAATGTGTAAAGACATCCAGACATTCACCGTTACCAAATATCCTATAGGAATCTTTAAGCATATTGTTTATGAGCTTTTCTTTTGTGTTCGGATTGTTACCACCAAAAGGTTTAAATGCATTCACTACAGGAAACCCGGATTCTGCTTCATTCAATATCCGCTCAAATGCTTCCCATGCGCCAAATGCGGCCACCCTGCCATTATAAGCAGGAAACTTGTTGAGAAATGCAAGTACATTCGTATTGGGATTGCTTTTGTAGCTATTGGAGTTTACTAACGTATCCGCGTATCCGGTAAATATCTCATTATAGCCCGGGTAAGAAAACCAATAAGGATTGGCGACATTCACATAATTGTCCAGGTTTCTGTTCCCGTACACCTGTCCTTTGATTCCAATCGTATTCCAGAAAAAGGGTAGGAGTTTCTTTCTTCTGTCTTCCGGATTATCAGCCCAATACTTTTTAAAAATAGCTTCCCGCGCGTTTTCATTATATATTCCCATGTTAGCAATGGCAGAGTCCATCCCTGTGAACACCTCCTGCCAGCGAAAACCGTCTGTGGTTATGATTATTAAATTCTCAATCTTATGATCAGTCTGTGCAAAGGTGTGCTGCACCATAAGCAGAAAGAGTATGAGAAATCTATTCTTCATGAAGAAAATTCGGTTCTTTTTTTGTGTTCTAATGATGAATAAGTCTAATTCTTATAATGATTTTGCAGTACCCTTATAAGTGAACCAGATAAAAAAATCCTGCATAAAACAGGATTTTTTCTAAGTTTCTTTACCGATACTTACATGTGTGATTCTATCTTCTTAACGAAGTTAGCTTTTGGCTGGCTACCGATTAATTTATCGATAACTTTACCTTCTTTCACAAAAAGAATTGCCGGGATACTCGTAATTCCATATTGCGCACCCAGATCGGGGTTTTTATCGACATCCACCTTTCCTATATTCACCTTCCCATCGTATTCTTTTGCCAGTTCTTCAACTACAGGGCCTATTGCACGGCAAGGACCGCACCATTCAGCCCAGAAATCGATCATAGTGAGTTTATCTGAGTCTAGTACTTTTTCTTTGAAGTTTGCTTCTGTAAATTCCTGAGCCATATTACTTTAATTTATTGTGTAATGTTTGTTTAATTGTTGATATTAATTACAAAATTGCTGCCAATAGCCAAAAGCGGTAATTCTGTCATGCAAAAAAAGGAATTTTATTACAAAATCACTTCTTTTTGTGATTGTGGTGTGAAAATGGCGGATATCTGGTGAATAACTTAAAGAAAGCGTTTACTTTCTCTGTTAATTGCACAGACCTCCAGATCATTTCTTACCATCTCTTTCACCATCTCCTCCATGGTGTATTTAGGCTTCCAACCTAATTTTTCTTTTGCTTTTGTAGCATCGCCAATAAGAAGATCTACCTCAGTGGGTCGATAATAATTGGGATCTATTGCTACTACCTGGGTACCAGGCGCTATCTGATACTTTTCGTTTGTACACTTTACGACAATTCCTTTTTCATCGGCACCGGATCCTTCAAAGGTCAACTCAATACCTACTTCTTCAAATGCAACCTTTATTAAATCTCTCACGGATGTGGTGACCCCTGTAGCAATCACAAAGTCTTCCGGATGATTCTGCTGCAATATTAACCACATGGCCTCCACATAATCTCGTGCATGGCCCCAGTCTCTTTTTGCATCCAGGTTTCCGAGATAGAGCATTTTTTCAAACCCTAATGCAATGGAGGCTACAGCACGGGTAACCTTACGGGTTACAAAGGTCTCTCCCCGCAGGGGGCTTTCGTGATTAAAGAGTATCCCGTTACATGCAAACATATTATATGCTTCGCGGTAGTTTACTGTTGTCCAATATCCAAATAGCTTGGCTACTCCATAAGGGCTTCTGGGATAAAATGGAGTTGTTTCTTTCTGTGGTACTTCCTGCACCAGCCCAAACAGTTCAGATGTGGAAGCCTGATAAAACTTCGTCTTGTTTTCCATCTTCAGGATCCTTATTGCTTCAAGGAGTCGAAGTGTGCCTATTCCGTCTGCATTTGCAGTGTATTCCGGCGTTTCAAAACTCACTTTCACATGGCTCATTGCACCCAGATTGTATATCTCGTCGGGCTGTGTCTCCTGTACAATCCTGATCAAATTTGTGCTATCGGTCAGATCGCCGTAGTGAAGGCGAAATCCCACTTCTGTTGCGTGAGGATCTACATAGAGGTGGTCGATTCGATGTGTATTGATCAATGAAGCACGCCTTTTTATGCCGTGCACCATATATCCTTTTGAAATCAAAAGTTCAGCCAAATATGCGCCGTCCTGTCCTGTGATACCTGTTATCAATGCTGTTTTCATCCGGGGCTAAAGTTTAGTTGTGCAATGTTAAGAATTTTGGGCCGTATTAATAAACAGGCTAAAGTCTGTTATAACGATTTGAGTCACAACATATTATCCAGCTTCTTCAATAATTCGCAACCAGACCCAATAAATAGTCCTGAAATACGTTTTAATTAGGAGAAGAATAGAGGAATTTTTTATCCAATACCCAGCACCTGCATGAAAAACATTTCTACCTACATTCTCTTATTGTTGATGTTGGTTTTCAGCCAATCTGTATTCAGCCAGTGTGAATCACTGGGGGCCACCACTGTGTCTTTTGAATCAAGATGTGCTGCTACCGGTGCCATAAAGATTAATGCTACCGGTGGATCGGGAACCTATAAATATAAAGTTACAGGCCCGGTCTCAATTGATTATACCAGTGCTGACTCTATCACCGGGTTATCTGCCGGTGTGTATTCCGTAGAGGTATTTGATATCAATAATGGCTGCACTTTCACTATACAGGATGTAACCGTTGGGGGGAACTATGCAGATCCCAGATTCTCTTTATCCGGAGTGGATGTGAGTTGCGATAATGGAAGCAATGGGAGTATCCTTCTGGATGAGTTCCATTATGGGCGAGCACCTTTTACTTTTACCATCATGCCTCCCTCTCCCTCGCAAGTGGGCACCATCAGTTCCACCGGCGAGTTTCATAACCTTCCGGCGGGTGAATACACAGTCAGACTCACAGATTCCTGTGGCGGTATTCAGACCCGCATTGTGGACATTGGGAACTATACATGGAAAATCGACAGTGCTTCCTTTACAAAGATTTCATGTGATTCAGCTTCAGGTTACATCGTGGTAACGGATAGCAGAGGCAACATTAGTACGATTACCGGAATTCCCGGAATGAAATATGCCATACTTCCACAAGGATCTACAGACACTGTATGGTCGGACAGTCCCTATTCAGGTATTTATATCCCAGGGATTAATTCAGTACAACTCCTGGCTATGGATACATGTGGGATTATTAAGAGTGTTTACAAAGCAGTATCATTTAAAGAATCTATTGATGACCAGGTAGTTATTTACGATCAAATCTGCATGATGTTTTCGGTAAAGGTGACCGGAATGAAAAACCTTATTAACCCCAACTTTTGTCTTTATGATAAAGATGGAAATGAAATAGCGTGTAATAACGATGGCATCTTTACAGGCCTCAGTTATGGCTATTATTGTATCAAAGTCACAGACGACTGTGCGGATACTACGATTACCAGATGCTTTACCGCATCGCCGGCACAGCCTTCGGTAGATGACCAGGTGAAAATTTCAAATTACACCTGCACCACTTTTGATGTCGCCATCACTGGGTGGAAAAATCTGACTAACCCCAAATTCTGTATTTACAGAAACGGAAGAGGGTTCCCTTTGAATTGTAATTTTACAGGAGAGTTTAAAAGCCTTCCTTACGGATACTATTGCGTTAGAATTACTGAAGACTGCTCTGACACTACTATCCAGAGGTGTTTTATGGTAGCACCACCACCACCGGTATTTCCGGACATCATTGTGCCTTCGTATGTGAATTGTGACAATTTTGGTCTTGATATCGACCATGATGGTATTATCAATCCAACCTTCTGTATCTATGATGCTGATGGAAACCTGATAGAATGTAACGATACCGGAATCTTTGACAGTATTCCATTGGGAAGTTATTGTATTACCCTGAAGGATGGTTGCAGAGACACCACCGTACAAAGATGTATTACCGTAGGTCCGCCTCAGGCCGTCAATGATATGACTATCGTTCAAAGAGATAAGACCTGCTCAACTTTTACTGCATCAGTATCCACTGTAAATCTTGCAGGGGGCAACTTCTGTTTGTATAACAGCAATGGAGACCTGTTGCGTTGCGACAGTTCAGGTGTGTTTACAATGTTACCTTATGAAGATTACTGTATAAAGGCTTTCCCTATTTGCCCTGATACTGTATTGACTACCTGCTTCAGTGCCTCACCGGCAAAGCCTTCAATAAGTGCATCTGTGACATTAAAAGACTTTAGTTGTAGCGATTTTACAGCTTCTGTGAAGGGGCAGACTAATCTTACAAGCCCGGTTTACTACCTTACTAACAGCAGTGGTGACACGCTGGGCTTTAATACTTCAGGTACGTTTACCAAACTCAGTTATGGAAGCTATTGTATCCTTGCGAAAGATGGTTGTTTTGACACGACGCTCAGTGTTTGTTTCTCTTCGGTAGCTCCGGTATTTAACATTACAGCCTCAGCATCAAGGTCGTGTTATTATGGATACTCGAAATTCAATCTGAGTGCCAATGTATATCCCGTCACATTTACGATTTATTCGCCTTCTAACGTATGGATTTACACGAAGACAGTGACCGGCCCCACAGTAGTGGACAGCATTATGAATGTAGCAGCAGGTGACCAGTATATGATAATTGCGGAAACAAGCTGTGGTAACAAAGACACTGCCTACCTTTCTCCGGTTGTCGGTTACTTAAAACACACCCCTTCGGTTGAACAAAAATGTCCGGGTGGTGTTTGGCCAGACGGATCCGGCAACCTCCATACGGAAGTAACTACCAATACAGGCCCGGTGACTGTACGGCTTTTCAAGAAGGATGGCGTGCTCTACAATCCTGCAAAAAATCCGGATATGGTTTCCGGTGATAAATATACCTTCTCAAGCTATGGACCCGGCACCTATATTATCAGCTACCAGACCAACGATGGATGTAACGTGCAGGAGTATGACACGGTAACCATCGCTCCGTACTCATTCCCTATGCTTACACGCTCTACTGCATATCAGTGCGATAAAGATGGATTTAGTGTGGGGGCAGTGGTCACCCATGGTGCAGGACCTTTCACTTATGAGATTATCGGAAGCATTCCCTCGACGCCATCAATTATTGCAGGCCCGCAATCGAGCCCGATTTTTAAAATTGACAACGGATATAGTTACCAATTAATCAGATTAAGGGCTGTGGATGCCTGTGGAAATGCATCCTTAGGCGACGCCAGTATCCTGCCACTCGCCGATAATTCAATTATGGTCAGTGAAAATTGTGTGGGGCAGCCTGTGACAATGCGAATAGACTCTATCCCTAACAGTGTTACTACATGGTATTTCAAGAAAACGAAGGATACTCCTGACCTTACGTTTATTTCGTACGGATACAAATTGGCCTTTAATCCTTTATCTTATGCGGATACAGGGTATTATATCTGTAAGGTTAGCATTAATGATGGATGTATTGAAAGGACATACGAATATAATCTTTCGGGTGCGTGTTATACACCCACTTCTGCACAGCAGGTAATGCTTTTTGGGAAATTTGTGGACGGGAAGGTGGACCTGACCTGGGAAGTGCCAAACACTAAGGGGATTAAAGAATACCATGTGGAGCGAAGCACCGGTAACAAATATCAGATAATTGGGAAGCGTAATATAAGGGATTATGTTTCTCCGGGCAATTATCTGTTTACGGATGCTTCACCGGCACGTGACAATCTGTATCGTCTGCGGATCATTATGGAAGACGGGAAGGTGGTATATAGCAAATCTATCAACCTGGTATTATCGGGAAGCCACCTCGTAAACATATATCCGAACCCTGCCGTGAATTATGTGAACATAGAATTGAAAACCTCACACACAAGACAATTATGGCAGATAGAATTATTAAGCCTTGTAAATCAACGGGTGATTTTAAGAGAAAAAGCTACCGGCAATAGATACACATTGCATAAGCCATCGTCCTTGTCGCCGGGGATGTATGTGCTGCGGGTGACAGATGTAGAAAATGGAACCAGCTATAATTATAAAGTGGTTTTTAACAGGGAATAGGCTGTAATAAATTTCTGATAGTCTGCATGGGTGATGTTGTGAGTGCGATTCGCTGATATTAATTCATCATCAGCACATTCACGCCTCTTTGCAGGATATGAAAGGCTATTTCTGCCATTTGGTTTTCTGTGTCGAGGGTAGGGTTCACTTCTGTAATTTCGAAACAGCACACCTTACGGTTTTGCAATAGTTTACTTACCAGATCGTCGGCCTCTCTCTCTTTCAATCCGTTGCCCACGGGGGTTCCTGTACCTCTGCTGATTGAAGGATCCAGGCTATCCACATCAAAGCTCACATAAATATGTGTGCACTCATTGAGAAACTTCAGCGAACTGCGCACCACACTTTCAACCCCTTTTCTTCTCACTTCACTGGTAGTGATCACTTTCATGCCATACTTGTCGATAAGTGCTTTTTCTTCCTTCTCAAAATCGCGAAGTGAGATGAATACGATATTTTCTCCCAGTACTTTTGGTGTTGTCTTGCCCCAGCTTTTCAGTTCTTCCCATTGTTTTGCGGTCTTTTCGTCGAGTTCATGCACTTTTGATCTCGAATTGTTTTCACCAATGCTTGCTGCCAGCGGCATTCCGTGCACATTCCCTGAGGGAGTGGTGTAGGGGGTATGAAGGTCTGCATGAGCGTCTATCCATATTACACCCAGTTTACTGTCTGGCAGAGCCGCTTTTATTCCCGCGATAGTGCCGACAGCATTACTGTGGTCGCCACTAATTACTATAGGAAAAAAGTTATTCTGAATACTGTCTGTAACTGCAGATGAAATCCGTTTTGTCATGGTCAGCACCCCCTGAAGCCTTTTTGCATAGGGAGAGTGTATCGGCTCGAATAACATCTGATTTTCAGTTTGTACTTTTTCTGACGGAAAATGAATGAAGAAGTTACTCATGAAATCCAGTGCTGCTATTTTAATAGCTTCCACGCCAAGACTGGCGCCACGGGTTCCGGCCCCTATTTCACTGGGCACTTCAATTAGTTTAATATTTTTCATAAAAATAATCTTTCGCCTTTGCGGATGCTAATTATAACCCAATGTTCCGCAATCCACTATTTCGGGAAAAAATCCCTTGGGAAATACAGCTGATTAATCTGTTTCGTAATTCAATTGCAACTGATGTCTGCCAAATTACAAAATATAGTATTTCCTGCAAAGACAAAGGTGAAGCCGCTGCGTATTTCAGCATGCTATTTTTTGCTTTCTGCTAAAAAATCTACCTGTAGGGCAGGGAGTGCCTACACCGGAACTGCGATAATCGGAACCGTACTATGATAAGCAAGCATTTTGGTATGGCTTGTCTTGAAAAGTTGACTCAAAAAGCTGTGCTTCTTGGGCAATGTGATGATTGCATCAATTTCACGCGACTCTACGAAAGAACTTATTCCGTCCAGGAAGTCATACGCCCTGAGGAATGCATACTCGGGATTATATTTACCCAATCCTTCTTCCATTGAGCGCTTTTCCACTTTATATTCTTCTGACAATTCTACATAGTGTTCCTCATCCACATTCAGCACCTCCAGCTTAGGATGGAACATGTCCAGCAGCTTCTCAATGGCATCAAATGGGTGGGTTCTGGCTACATCTTTAAAGTCTGAGGTAAATACTACCTTCTTTAACCCCTTGAAATGTGCCTGGGGAGGAATAATCATTACAGGGCAGTTTACATTGCGCACGACATTAAGTGTATTTGTCCCCATAAACACCTGCTTTATCCGGCTGCTACCGGTAATACCCATAATGATAAGGTCTATCTTATTACCCTGCACATAATCGCTGAGGTTCTCGATAAAACCACCTTCTTCTGCCACACAGGAAATGAAAAGAGAACCAGACTGATTCAAATCTTTTTTAACCTCTTCCAATGCTCCTTCGCTCACCTTCTGACGAGACCCCTCATCTTTTGCAGAAAGAGTAGCTAATGTAATCTTGCTATATACATGATACAGGATCAAGTGCGAGTCTGCAATCCCCTGCACCAAACCGGCTGCATATTTTGCTGCGTTCAATGAAGTTTCAGAAAAGTCAATAGGAACCAAAAATTTTTTCATAAAAAGTAGGTTTTATTGTGTCTTGAATTTAAAATTCGTGTGCAAAGGTAAAACTCATAAAGATGAAAAAAAATGATATTCGTCGTTTTTTTGACTGATTTTCTGTCATTTTTGGAAAAAACAGGGTAATTTTTGTGAAGAACCTGTGAATAATTTAGCAAGCCCTTTACAGCCTTATACTTACCTTAAAAGCACAATTCCATATATATTTGCCGTTGCCCGTATCTGAAGTAATTCTGATAAACAAGCCGGTTATTTTTTTCCGGCAGCAATGGAAGGCAGGGTGCAGATATTGGGTACAATCAATTAAAAATATTCGACCCGTGAAGTTAAAGAGTCTGGAAATTAAGGGGTTCAAAAGTTTTGCAGATAAAACAGTTTTGAATTTTGACGATGGAGTTACAGGGGTAATTGGCCCCAATGGATGTGGTAAGAGTAATATTATCGACAGTATCAGGTGGGTGATTGGCGAGCAAAAAATCAGTCAGCTCAGAAGTGAGAATCTGGAGAGCCTTATATTTAATGGCTCAAAGAACCGGAATCCCAGCGGCCTGGCAGAAGTAAGTCTCACGTTTGAGAATACCAAAAATCTGCTTCCCACCGAATTTAACACTATCACCGTTACCCGGAAATACTATCGGAATGGCGACAGTGAATACAGGCTCAATGATGTCAACTGCCGCCTTAAAGATATCCATAACCTCTTTATGGATACAGGTATCAGCACAGACAGCTATGCCATCATTGAGCTTGGAATGGTGGACGACATCATAAAGGATAAAGAGAACAGCCGACGCAGGATGCTGGAACAGGCTGCAGGTATTACTATCTATAAGACAAGAAAACGCGAAGCCAAACTGAAACTGGATGCCACGGAACACGACCTGGCAAGAATTGAAGATCTTTTGTTCGAAATCAATAATCAGCTAAAAACGCTGGAGAATCAGGCGAAAAAGGCTGAAAAATATTTCGAGGTAAAAAGAGATTACAAAGAGACCAGCATTGAACTTGCCAAAGCAGCGCTTGAAGGGTTTAACCTCACCTATCAGGAACTCACGGAAAAGCAAAATACCGAGACTGATAAAAAAGCAGAAGCGGAAGCATCGATTGCAAAAGCAGAAGCGGAAGTAGAAAAGGATAAAGTAACCTTTATCGAGAAAGAAACTGCGCTGCAAACACTCCAGCAACAATTTAATGAGCTGTCGAACCAATTGCGCGACAAAAAGAGCAATGAGAACCTGGCCAATCAGAAGTTAAGTCATCTGAAAGAGAAAGAGCAGGGGCTTAAAGACTTCATAGGTAAAGCCGGCAGCCAGGTGAAGGCCATTGAAGAAAGTATTGTATTTACAGAAACTCAGATAACCGAAGAAGAAAGAGGACTTGCTGAGCAGTCAGAAGCATTGACAGGCCTGAAAGAACAACTGGATGCCAGAAGGCTTGTATTTGATGAAAAACGCAAGGCGGTAGATGATCTTCGTCAAATGCAATTACAGATTCAGCGAAACAGGTTTGAGGCTGAAAAAAATGTAGCCGTAGCCGATACTTCCATCACAAATATTGAGCGTACAGTACACCTGCTGAAAGATGAACAGGAACAACGAAAGACGAATCTGGAAACGCTCAGAAGCGATAAATCACAAAAGGAAACCTCTCTTCAAAGTAAGAAGTCAGAATTTGACCATCTCACCGAAGAGAATGAACGGATCAAAGCTGAAATACTAAGTTCACAGGCTTCTATTGAAAAACTGCGTAATCAACTTATTGGTGAAAACCGTGTGCTGGATTCTAGGCAGAATGAGTACGATCTGCTGAAAAACCTCATCGACAAGATGGAAGGATATCCTGAGAGTGTGAAGTATCTGCACAACCGTGCAGAATGGATGAAGGATGCTCCATTGCTTTCGGATATATTGTATGTAAAGGAGGAGTATCGTGCGGCAGTAGAAAATATTCTGGAGCCTTACCTCAATTATTATGTAGTACCCAATGCGGAAACTGCGTTAAAGTCTATCCACTTGCTCGAGGCAGATAAGAAAGGAAAGGCTAAATTCTTTATCCTTGACCGGATTGCACCTCAGGAAAGCAGCATGCAAAGCGCTGCCGGAAATGTTACACGTGCAATGGATGTGGTAGAGGTAGAGGATAGATACGCTGCGCTTGCGGAGAAACTGCTGGGTGATGTGTGCATTGCCGAAGATGAGGAAGCCTTCCAACATGCGAGTGGCGTGATTCTGGAAAAAACCGGCAGGATGGTAAAAGGAGACTACTCTATTGCAGGCGGAAGTGTGGGCCTCTTTGAAGGCAAGAAGATCGGCCGTGTAAAGAATCTAGAAAAACTGGCAGCCGATATAAAGACTCAGAAAGAGAAATGTGAAACACTCAAATCTCAGATTGAAACCATTTCTTCCCAGGTAATACACCTGAATGTAAGCCTCAAGGAGAAACAACTGAATGATCTGCAGAAAGAAATAAATGATCTGACCAATAGCCTGAGTGCAGTTTCCAATAAGATTGAAAACCTGGAACAGCAGGAGGAGCGGGCATTATTAAGGATGGGAGAGTTGGGAAAACAATTGGATCAGACGCGTTCGGGTATTTCAGATACTCGTGGACTTCTTAGCCAGCTCAACGAAAAAGCTGAAGGCCATGAAGCCGTATTAAAAGAAGCCAGCGAGAGTTTTATGCTCGCAGAAGAGGATTTTAATAGCCACAACAGAAAATACTACGAAGCCAACCTCCAGTTAAATAAGCAACAAAGCAAAGTACAGGCTATCAAACAGGAACTGGCCTTCAAACAATCACAGGTAGCCAACTTACAGAAACAACTTGAAGATAGTGAAATCCAATTGACAGAGGCGCTGCAGCAAATAGAGGCCACAAGTGAAGCGCTTGACGCGCTTCAGGAAGCGATTGTAGCCCAAATGAAGCAGAAGGAAACGGAAGAAACCAGGCTGAATGAAGCGGACACACAATTTCATATTTTCAGAAACGAACTGACTGAAAAAGAGAATCAGCTACGTTTACTGCACAGATCCAAAGAACAGGCTGATCAGGCAGTATCTGCAATCAAAGACCACCTGAACGAATTGAAACTTCAGTTGGCAGGGATGAAAGAGAGGCTTATGGTAGAGTTTCGTGTAAACCTCGACGATATACTCGAGGAGGAGAGGACTACCAGCTTTTCAAAGGATGAATTGCAGGAAAAAAATGACCGGCTGAAAAAACGGCTTGATAATATCGGTGAAGTGAACCCGACAGCTATAGAAGCTTTTACTGAAATGAAAAAGCGGTACGACTTTATCACCGAACAGAAGAATGACCTTGTAGAGGCCAGACAAAGCCTGAGACAGACAATAGAAGAAGTGGAGGCTGCAGCTAACCAAAAGTTCCTGGAGACTTTTAATCAGGTGCGTGAGAACTTCTCAAAAGTATTTAAAGCACTCTTTACTGAAGACGATTCAGCAGATATGGTGCTTGTAGATCCCGACAACCTTGCCGAGACCGGTATCGATGTAGTAGCCAAACCTAAAGGGAAGCGCCCTACCAGCATCACACAGTTGAGCGGGGGAGAGAAGACTTTGACTGCTACGGCACTGTTATTTTCAATTTATCTCATTAAGCCTGCCCCATTCTGTATCCTCGACGAAGTGGATGCACCGCTCGATGATGCCAACGTGCAGAAGTTCACTCAGATGATTCGTAAGTTTAGCAAAGAATCCCAATTCATCATTGTAACCCATAACAAGATGACGATGGCCTCTGTAGATGTAATTTACGGTGTGACCATGCAGGAGCCGGGAGTAAGTAAACTGGTGCCGGTCGACTTTCGTGGGTTAGAGCACGAGTATGATACGGTGGAAGCAGATCTGGCTACATAAGTACTGGCAACAGCAATAAATCATTAACTCTTAAAGATGACACCTGAGAGAAAAAACAGGCTGGAAAGTGTATTATCCAGACGGCAGCCCAACCTCACAGTGGTATTGGAAAACGTGTTTGATCCGCATAATGTTTCTGCGGTAATGCGTACCTGTGATGCTGTAGGTATTCAGGATATCTATATACTAAACAACAGAATCCCTCCACACAAAAAGTGGGGGTTCAGGAGTTCATCCACTGCAGCGCAATGGCTCACGATTCATCAGTTTACCAATGTGGAAGCGTGTTTTGAAGTTTTGCGTAGTAATTACAAACGAATTTTTGCCAGTTATCTGGGCGAAGGATCCAGGGACTTATACGAAATGGATTTTTCAGAGTCCATAGCGCTTGTTTTTGGCAATGAGACTTTTGGTATCAGCGATGAAATCAGAAAATTCACGGATGGGGAATTTGTGATTCCTCAGATGGGCATTATCCGGTCGCTCAATATTTCTGTTGCCTGTGCAGTGACGCTATATGAGGCCATGAGGCAGAAAAGAATCGCAGGACATTACGATCAAAAGATGCTAAGCCCTGAAAAGTCAGCATTAGTAAGATCGCAATGGGGATTATCCCCAAATGATGACTAATATCAGACTGAAATGACTGGGCAATCCTATAAATTTGCATTGCCAAAAATATGTAACGCAATGAATCTTAATTTCCAAAACACTGAAAACGCATTTGCATATAAATCCGATAAAGAACTGAAAGGGGCACGATTCCTTTTTTCCTCAATGTCGAAGGCCTGGTTGGTAAAGCTCGGTATCTGGGCAACACCTGTAGCATTGCGATGGAACCTACCTGTGAAGGGGCTCATCCGTAAGACCATATTCAGGCAATTTGTAGGAGGCGAAACACTTAAGCAGACGACCTCTGTGGCTGATCACCTGGCCAAATTCAATGTGCAGATTATTCTGGATTATGGTGTGGAGGGGGGCCAGGGCGAAGACAAGTATCAACATGCGATGGAGGAGTTTATCCGGGTAATCAATTTCGCTTCCGGGCAACCCAACATTCCTTTTATGAGCATCAAAGTGACCGGGATGGCCAGGTTTGGGCTCCTGGAAAAAATTCATGCGCAATCAGACTACAATGATGTGGTTAGGGGCAAGTTGAAAACAGATCACCTTTCTGCTGAAGAAAAAGCAGAATGGCAGAGAGCCTGTGACCGTATGTTAAATATCTGCAAGGTGGCTGTAGAGAAAAAAGTAGGAGTGATGATTGATGCAGAAGACAGCTGGATTCAACATCCGGTGGATGCACTCACCACACAAATGATGATGCAGTTTAACAAAGAAAATCCGGTGGTATATAATACAGCGCAACTATATCGTCACGACCGACTGCAATATATTAAAGACGTAAATGAATTTGCAAAAGCATCAGGTTTTATATGTGCCTTCAAACTGGTACGAGGTGCTTATATGGAAAAAGAAAGAGCACGTGCGGCAGAGATGGGTTACCCTTCACCAATCAATGCAGACAAAGCAGCGACGGATAAAATGTATGATGATGCCGTACGTTACTGTGTGGATCCGCAACACAATATGTACACACTTGTGGGATCGCACAATGAAGACAGCAACCGACTCGCTGCCGAACTAATCGATAAATACGGAATGCCTCACAATACTGACAGGGTTTATTTCTCCCAGCTTTATGGTATGAGTGATAATATTACCTTCAATCTGGCGAAGGCAGGCTATAATTCCACTAAGTACCTTCCCTTTGGCCCTATTCACGATGTAATACCTTATCTGATGCGCCGTGCGGAAGAAAACTCTTCTCTGGGTGGGCAGACAGGAAGAGAACTAAACCTTATCCGTGAGGAAATTAAGAGAAGAGGAATTTAGTTTTCAGGAATGCTGCCTCTTTTAGTACAGTAACATATATAGACATTGGGTTATTGGGAGTGCTGATCCACGAACCCGATTTACATCCTGATGAGATTCTGTGTCGCAGCACAGAATGACACCCACTTTAAAAACCGCCGTCATTGCGGGCACCGACCCGCAATCTCATATTGCATTATGTTGAGATTCCGCATTGAGCGTGGGGTGACACCCACTAAAAAAAAACGCCGTCATTGCGGGCACTGACCCGCAATCTCATATTGCATTATGTTGAGATTCCGAGTCGGAGTACGGAATGATAGAGGGTAAAATGTTGAGATTCCGCATTGAGCGTGGGGTGACACCCACTTTAAAAACCGCCGTCATTGCGGGCACTGACCCGCAATCTCATATTGCATTATGTTGAGATTCCGCATCGGAGTGCGGAATGACAGAGGGTAAAATGTTGAGATTCCGCATTGAGCGTGGGGTGACACCCACTAAAAAAACCGTCGTCATTGCGGGCACCGACCCGCAATCTCATATTGCATTATGTTGAGATTCCGTGTCGGAGCACGGAATGACAGAGGGTATATTATTGAGATTCCGCATTGAGCGTGGGATGACACCCACTAAAAAAACCGTCGTCATTGCGGGCACCGACCCGCAATCTCATATTGCATTATGTTGAGATTCCGCATCGGAGTGCGGAATGACAGAGGGAATGGTGATGAGAATCCGCATCGAGCACAAGATGACGTTGGGAAAGGGTAGGGAGCCCCATTATATTTTACAGGCCCATATAATTCTGTCCCTAAAGCCTTCCCATGTTTTTAGACTTTTAATCAGTTGCTGATCGTAATCCTTATTATTTATAGGGTTACCTCCCTGAGGAGTAATGATCTTTCTTTCGTCCACATTTAGTTCCACTTTAGTAGCATACCAACTGGTATGTAGCCGATTAATCACAAGCCCCAAAATCATTCCCGGAAGGCCTGAGAAATTCTCGGGACCATCTGGCAAAATAATTTCATCAGTATAAAATGCTACCACAAAAACAGAATCAAACAGCATAGTGGTAGCCCTCCGGCAATTGAAACCTGCAATTTCTCTGAAGTCATCCCTGATCTTCCATACAATTTTGGGCAATGAATCACTAATGAAAAATTTCTTTTCAAACACATTCTTGAGCGATACTACCCAATCTTTTTCAAAATCCTTGTACACAATATTGTCCACAGCCGTCCTGCTGAAAATAAGGTTGCGAATATTGCCCAGGGGTTCATAAATAGAGCGGTTGTTGTCGAATTGCAGGGTGAAAAAATCAGAATTTACCTGATCTAACTTCTGTTGCGATGTGCTTCCATACTCGCTATTGTAATACGCACCGATGTTCACCTTTCGTTCATAGGTAATCTTCCCTTTAGTTATAAATTGCTGCGCTACACACGGTAAACCACAGAGCGTCCAAACAATAAGAAATGTAAGTCTATGCATTGCCCTTACTTTTTATAAGTGAATACCGTCTATAGTTGCCGGAGCTTTAGATCCTTTGTTCTTGAAATTATAGGAAACCTGAAGCAGGCCATATTGGCCAAAGGTAAGATATCGCTGTTCCATAATGCGCTCCCCCAGTTCATACCTGTCATACCCCTTATTCTGGTCTAAAATATCAAAAAATGAAAATCTCAGACTGAGATTCTCTTCTTTTAAAAATCTCTTTTCCACGTATGCATTCCATAAATAAAGGTTGTTATTAGAGTCGAATGTAGTAGTGCGCTGTCTTAAGTTTCCGTTGAAGTCGGTTCCTATCTCAAACTTTCCCGGGAGTTGATAATTACTATTCAGTGAGAAATTGAGTACTGCATAGCCTGTGGAAGCATCTTTATTGATACTGGATTGGGAGGCCCTGTATCCCGGTTGCAGTGCCAGGTCCAAATCCATTTTTTCAGGAATTCTTGCTGCTGCCGTAAATCGCCATGAAAGATTTTGGGCAAGGGTTATATTCTCTAAGTTGTTGATGTAGTTGGTGTATCGGTACACCCAGAGAATGGGCCCCGCTCCAATTCTCCAGACTGACTTGGGGATCTGCATATTAAATACACCGTATATGCCTGCTGTATAGTTATTATCCGTATTCACGTATTTAAGTATCCTCCTTCCATCAGCGGCAATGTTGTAGCTTGTGTTTACTTCATTATTAACCAGTGTTACCTGTCCGCCAAGGAAGAAGTAGATGCTATTCAACAGTCGAAAACTATTATAAAGCACATTAAAATTGTGTTGGAACGAAGGCTTTAAATTTGGATTGCCCAGTCTGATTGTCAGCGGATCAGAATTGTCTTTCAATGGCTGTACCTGCTCTATTGTAGGCTGGATGGTGCTCCCATTATATTCTACCGAAAGGTTCTTTGAAGTGGAGAATCTGTATTTTAAACTTGCTTTTGGATACACATTGAAATAGGTCGACCTGCCCGAAGTATCCTGCCACAGGTCATTTCTTAAAAAGTCTGATCTCAATACTGTACTCCCCAGTGAGAAATTTATTTTTGTTGTGACCAGCCTGTAGGATAACCCTGCTGAATGAATATGGTAAATGTATTTGAAGTCTGTACTAAGGCTATCCACAGGGTCCGTATAATCATCAGTGATGCTATTATGGCTGTGGTTGAGAATGTGGTTTCTGGAATCGAAAAACTCATAACCATAACTAAATCCGAGAAAACTTCGCAAGGTGATAGGTAAAGTATAAGCCGCCCTGAGTGATGCGTCTAAGGCCGTAGATTTTTCCTTGCTTCTTTGGTTAATAGAATCAGTTTTCAGAAAATTCCCCAAAACTCCGTAGAAGTCGGCTCCCTCTATTATCTGGCCGTGTAGCTTCCATGAATTGTATTGTTGGTTGAGCGACAGAGAAAAGGCCTGTCCCTGCTTTTTAAATTTTTTACTATAGAACAGATTGATAGATTCTGATTGACTTTCTCCATTATAATTCTGAAGGCGGTTACTCTCGTTGACCGGAATGCCGTTCTGTGCCGTGTTACTTACCTGATAATTATAAAAAGATTCATTGTGGCCGGCACTTCCATTAACGGAGATTTTAAGAGAAGAGGAGGAGTCGAATTGCATTTCATAACTTCCTGTAAGGGAGTGCCTGAGGCGGAGTGAAGTGCCGGAAGAATTTGTCCGGTTAAAAAATACAGAATCCGGCAATATATTTCTGGCAAACTCATTGTCAGCAGTGCGTACCTGCAGGCGGTTAAACAGATAATTACTGTTCAGTTTGTAGCGGTCATTTTTCCAGGCGTTGCTATAGTGCAATCCACCTTTAAGGCTTTCCGGCAAACCCTGTTCGCTGAAATTTCCGCTGCCCATTTCGTCTGCATTCTTACCGGAAACAGTTGTTACCCCTGTCTCTTCATTGGTCTGCACATTAGCTGCACTAAAGCCATAGTTGCCGGCTATTGTCCAGTCCAGACCCGTTTCGGAAGTAGTGCCTGCTACTGCAAAAGCGGCCAGCTTCCTCTTCTTTCTGAACGCATTAATCATCGCTCTGAAATTGTAATAACGATCTAATCCACCCGCAGCTATAGTTCCAAAATATCCCTGTTTGGATTCATCTTTCAATTCCAGATTTATAGTCTTTTCACTTTTACCATCATCGATTCCTGTGAGTGCGGCCTGGTCACTCTTTTTATCAAATACCTGAACCTTCTGCACGGCATCAGCCCTAAGGTTTTGGGTCACAATGGTAGGGTCGTCACTGAAAAATTCTTCCCCATCCACCAGTATCTTTTTCACTGTCTGTCCCTGCGCAGTTACCGTGCCATCACTGGATACCTGAAGCCCGGGTAATTGTTTAAGAAGGTCTTCAACTGTGGCATTTGGTTTTAGCCTG
>JAMLGT010000020.1 GCA_023957755.1 Chitinophagaceae bacterium | reverse complement strand
TAGATATACACAGGATGTGTATTAGTTTTTAGACAGTCTGACGGACAGGGCTTTATGCAGGTTGGGAATTAGAATTCCGTCTGCCTGAACCGCTGCCCGGATTTATTCTAAAGTTGAAATTAAGAACTAAAGTTGAGATTTATTCGTCCAGCCCGAACTGAAGCTGGGATTTGCAATTAGGTGATGTTTTAATGTCCAGCCCAACTTGCATAAAACCCCATGTTGCCTGTAGTTTTATCTTCTCGTTTTTTTCAATGGGTTTAGCTTAGTCGTCATTTTGATTGTTCTTTCTATTAAAAGTTGAAAGTTTTTTAGTTGTGAATTAATGTTGTAGTCATAATTAAGATTTGTTTGCCCGTTAATGCCGATTTGTTTTGTCAGGTAATAATCGTCTAAGTCTTTGTCAATAAGTGTGTCCTGTCCGACAATTAATTTAAGTCTCTGATGACGTGAATGGTCAATAGTTGAAGAATAGACTTCTTCTTTTCCATTTTTCATTTCAATATACTGAGGAATTTTGAGCTCCTCATTTTTAATTCCATCCTGATTTTTAAAAAAGTAAGTCCAAATGCTGTCGCTTGGAATTTTAATTATTGAATAGTCAAAGCAGTTGTCTTTTTTTGTCATATACGTTTGACCTCTGTCCGTCCAAAAAATATAGGTTGGAATATAAAGACCGCTAAAGTTGCATCTGTCTTTGACCTTTTTCCACTTATATAAACAACCTACACAATAGTCTTGGTAAATACAAATAGTGTCAATATTCTTGTTTCTTAAGTCGGTCGTATAATTGTTTACAAGTGTATCAAGATAGTCGCTTGAGGTTTGTCCATTAGCTACGTTGACTGAAACAAACAAAGTAAACAGAAATGTCAGACGGAAGATGGTCATAAAAATTACAGGCAACTCAAATATATACGAAACTTTCCACCTTTCCCCAGCCGCCCCCGCAAAATATTTCACCATTGTGTTTCAATTTGTTAGATACGTTTTGCGCAATACGTATTAATAATTATTGTGTGGCGCAAATACAGCTAACCACCTTTAATTAAACCTGCAATATCCTCTATAGTGCAGGCCCTTTCTATATCCGGTAGGTGTGATTTTTTGAAGAGCGCTGGAGGAAGTTTGGTGAACGGAGGGGACTATTATGTTATGGCGGATGGGTTATTTCTATTCCTGAAATCTCCGGGTTGGTTACTCTCCTTTCTTATTACTGTGTCGCTCTTCGGTTCTTTTCAGGGACATCTCGTGACGCCAGGATTCGATTTTGGCATGGTTGCCACTAAGTAATACCTCGGGTACTTTCCAACCTCTGAACTCTTCAGGGCGAGTATAGACAGGTGGTGCCAGCAGACCATCCTGGAATGAATCGAATAGCGCAGAGGTTTCGTCGTTTAATACGCCCGGAAGCAATCTGCATACCGCATCCGTAATAATGGCTGCCCCCAGTTCGCCGCCGCTAAGGACATATTCTCCGATAGAAATCTCCTGAGTAACAAAGTGGTCGCGTATGCGCTGGTCGATGCCTTTGTAATGCCCACAGATCAATAACAGATTCTTTTTAAGCGATAGCTGATTGGCTGCCTGCTGATTGAAGAGTGCCCCATCAGGCGTCAGGAAAATAATTTCGTCGTAGGTGTTTTCCTTTTGAAGCGATTCAATCGCATTTACAATAGGCTCTATCATTAATACCAGCCCGGCCCCGCCACCAAACTGGTAATCGTCTATTTGTCCGTGTTTGTAATTCGTGTAGTCACGGATGTTATGTACTCTCAATTCCACCAATTTCTTCTCCTGTGCTCTTTTCAGGATTGAATGGTTGAAAAAACTGTCCATTAATTGTGGCACAGCGGATAGAATGTCAATTTTCATATTGCAAAGGTAATGAGAGCATTTGCAACATCTTCGTATTTAAAGATTCATGCTTTCATCTCTTTTAACTCTTTCTGCATTCGGAACATTTCGTCTCTCAGGCGGGCTGCTTCCATAAAGTCCATGTCTTTAGCTGCCTTATCCATCTGTTGTTTGGTGGTTGCAATTGCTTTTTCCAATTGGGATTTGGTATGATATTCCAGTGGCTCGGCGGCTGTGGTGATTTCAGTAACTGCATTAGGGGCATTTTCATCATAACCTTTAATATCGAGCACTGAGGTCTGACCCATTATCTGGCTGATACTTTTTTTGATAGTTACAGGAGTGATGTGGTGTACTCTGTTATACTCAATTTGCTTTTCGCGGCGACGGTTGGTCTCATCAATGGTCTTCTGCATGCTTTGTGTAATCCTGTCAGCATAGAAGATAACCAGCCCGTCTGCATTACGTGCGGCGCGTCCTGCTGTTTGGGTCAGTGATCGTTCATTTCTCAAAAATCCTTCTTTATCTGCATCGAGAATGGCTACCAGAGACACTTCCGGAATATCCAATCCCTCGCGCAAAAGATTCACGCCCACCAATACATCAATCTCGCCCAGGCGCAATTGGCGGAGTATCTCAATTCTGTCGAGCGTGTGTACTTCGCTGTGGATATATTTAGAACGGATGTTTATTCGTTGCAGATATTTGTCCAGCTCTTCCGCCATGCGCTTGGTAAGGGTGGTTACCAGTACCCGGTCTCCTTTCTTCACCCGCTGATCTACTTCTTCCAGAAGATCATCAATCTGATTGAGTGATGGACGTACTTCAATTGGAGGATCGAGAAGTCCGGTCGGACGAACCACCTGTTCTACGATCACCCCTCCGGTTTTTTCTAATTCATAATTACCCGGAGTAGCACTGACAAAGATGACCTGATTAAGCATGCTCTCAAATTCATGAAAGTTGAGCGGCCTGTTATCTAAGGCACTTGGTAGCCTGAATCCAAAATCGACAAGTACCAGTTTGCGCGACCTGTCTCCTCCATACATTCCACTCACCTGGGGTATCGTCTGATGGCTTTCGTCTATAAAACAGAGATAGTCTTTCGGAAAATAATCTAATAAACAGAAAGGTCTTGTACCGGCCTCTCTTCTGTCGAAGAACCTGGAATAGTTTTCTACTCCATTACAGTAACCGAGTTCTCGGATCATCTCTACATCATAGGCTACTCTTTCTGAAATTCTTTGTGCTTCTATAAGTTTTCCGATGCTCTTAAAGTATTCGGTTTGTTGGGCTGCTTCATCCTGAATTTCAGCTAGTATCTGATTAATTTTATCCTTAGGTGCCAGATACAGATTGGCAGGGAAGATGGCACAGTGGTCCACATTTGAAATACGCCTGCCACTTTCAATGTCGAGTGTTTCAATTGATTCGATTTCATCTCCGAAAAATGTAATCCGATACCCGTTATCCATATAGGGCAGATTAATATCTACCGTATCGCCTTTCACTCTGAATGTACCTCTGGTAAAGTCTGTCTGGGTTCTGTTGTAAAGGCCATTTACCAATGAATGTAAAAAGCCCTGCCTGCTGATGGTCTGCCCTTCCTGTATCCGGATGACCCCTTCGGCAAAATCCTTAGGGTTACCGATACCATAGATGCAGCTCACGCTTGCTACCACCACAATGTCACGCCTGCCCGTAAGCAGTTGGGATGTGGCGGCCAGCCGGAGTTTATCCAGTTCCTCGTTTATGGCGAGGTCTTTTTCAATATAGGTGTCTGTAACCGGTAGGTAAGCCTCCGGCTGATAATAGTCGTAATACGAAACAAAGTATCCGACAGAATTGTCCGGAAAAAACTGTTTGAACTCTCCGTAAAGCTGAGCTACCAATGTTTTATTGTGAGTCAATACCAGTGTTGGCCGCTGCAGATTCTGAATCACATTAGCCATCGTGAAGGTCTTGCCGCTCCCTGTAACACCCAGGAGTGTCTGATACTTTTCTCCCGATAATACCCCTTCTGTAAGTTGCCTGATTGCTTCAGGCTGGTCGCCTGCCGGCTGAAAGGTGGAATTCAGATGAAATTGCATATAAATGGCAATTTACGACGGAAAGCGCCCTTCATCAAAAAGGAGTTTGTTTTTAGGAGTACTGTAATAATTGTGCAGATGGTGGTCTGGTTTTTAATACTTTTTCCAACTGCCACCGGCAGTGGTATCTATTTGATGCTTTTTCAGCAGTTCGCAGGCACGGCCGTTTCGGGTGCCACCTCCACAGACTGTGATAATTGGCTTCCCTTGTTTTTTGATTTCTTCAATCTTTTCCTCTAATTGAGAGATGGGTATGTTTATGCTGCCTTTGGCATGTCCTTTTTCAAATTCTGAGGCATCGCGTACGTCGATGATAAGAGGCGTTTTCTTCATATTCTAATCAAATTTTTGCTGGTTTCACTTTTCGTGTAGTGCTATAATCGCTATGGTTATACATTTGCAGGAATAAAGTTACCGGAATTTCTACTGTTTGCATGTGGGTGGCGCTGGCAGGGATTTCTGTTTTTTGAATTTTAATATGTTTTCAGAATATACAGAGGTGGTGGATGTGCTGGGCACTATTGCGTTTGCCGTGTCGGGTGTATATGCGGCACTGGACAGGCGGTTAGACCTTTTTGGGGTGATTATCATAGCATTTGTAACCGCTATTGGCGGAGGTACTATCAGAGACATGCTGATTGGTGATCTTCCTGTAACCTGGATAAGGGATATCCACTACACTGCCATCATTCTTGGTACTGCGGTCGTGGTTATTTTGTTCAGGCATGGAATAAGGAATTTCAGGAAGACATTACTTGTATTTGACTCATTGGGGCTGGGGCTGTTTACAATAGTGGGCATCCAGAAAGGTATTGCCTTTGATTTGCATCCGGTGGTTTGTGTGGCTTTGGGAACTATTACCGGCTGCTTCGGTGGTGTAATCAGGGATATGCTTTTGAATAATATCCCTATCATCTTCCAGAAGGAAATTTATGCTTCTGCATGTATTGCAGGAGGCACAGTGTTCTTTGTGTTGCGATTGTTTGGGGTAAACGAAGAAATTAATGAGTCTGTCTCCATTATTGCGGTGTTTCTGGTACGGACGCTTGCTATTCGTTATGATTGGAAACTGCCCGACTTGTACCGGAAAATCAACAGGAGGAAAAGCTAGGCCGTTCAGCCTTCCCGCTCCTGCACACGCAGCCATCTCTCCGGAATTTCATTGTTACTTGCATACAGATAGTCGCTATAGCTGCATGCGATATATTTTTTGCCAGGCATCTTCATCCACCACCTGTTTGTCTTCTTGCTTTGGAGGAAAGTGGTTTCTCCTTCTGCAAACGAAGTATGGTATTCGTTAAAGGCGAATGTGTCATTGAAGTCAGATTCCATCCTGCTCCTGCTTTTCCCGTCAATGAAATACCAGATCATTTGTGAAATCTGCAGAGCAGTAATACTGTCGATATCTCTTTCAGGGCGATATCCGTATATGCCAAAAGAATCAGCTTTTTGGGCCATCCCTGCAAAACGGGCCAGGCTGCAGGCTTCTTCGCCGGTAAATCCATTGGGACTAACCCCGCTGCCCGGAATAGCACCGTATTGGACAGCTCCAAGGTCAAAGCTGAAAAAGTCTGACGTCCGCATTACCGGTTCCATCTCATCCAGATGTTCTTTTGCTGTTCCTACCCGATGCACATCAAACCTGAGCTTATCCATAGTCTCTAACATATAGGGATGCACGAAGTAGCTTTGAAAACCAATATGATTGTAGTGCCTGATGAAATTGGGTTCTGAGGTCAGCATTTCCATCAGAAAACTCTCACTCTTCAGTGCCGCCTCACTCTGTAGGTCGATATGTGCATCGATGACGGTAGCCTCGGCAAACTTGCCGCTTTCTGCATACACACTGTATTGTGCCAGCGTGTTGTCGTGCGATCCACCGATAATTATTACAGATTTTCCCGTGCCTGCAAAGTCTCCGAGTATAGTACGCAGACACGAATAGCTGTCGTTAAGTGAATTACCATTTTTGATGTTGCCTATATCAGCAATTTTAATATCCGGATGCCATAAGTACAGCCTGTAAAGCTGTTCCCTCACTACATCTGCCGGATGGTTATCAGAGATGTAGCCAGCCCCACGGGCTTCATCGGTCCCCACCAGAATTATATCGGCCTGAGAAACTTCAGGAAAATTCGTCTTATAAATGTCTGCAATACGTCCAATTTGTTTGTCGTTGTACGCTATATCGCCACTGATGATATCCGTGCTCACCGGGTCGAGGAATTGGGCTAAGTCGTTCATAAGCGGTTTTTTCTTTTCATTCGGGGCTGATCAGATTATATAATGATGCCGGCACAAATTAATAATTTTATGTGCCGGAAAAAATAAATGTTTGTGCCTACCTTCGCGGTTCTATGGATGAGTTATTAGAAAAAATTTCCCGTATCAGGTCAGAAATTGATGGATTTGCATCTGCTGAAAAAGATGTAGCGGAGCACTTTAGAATCAGGTTTATCGGCTCCTCAGGTGCTGTGAAGAATCTGATGGGCGACATGAAGTCTATTCTTCCTGAAAAGAGGAAGGAGGCAGGTCTTGCCCTCAATGCACTGAAGAAGTATGCTGAAGAGAAGTACACTCAATTGAAGGAATCAGTGTCTGCAGCGGTGGAAGAAAAAGGGCATTCTATTGATTTGACCCTGCCGGGCAATGAACTTCCGGTAGGTACCAGGCACCCAATCAGTATTGTGCGCAACCGCATTGTATCCATTTTCCAAAGATTGGGATTTACAGTAGCGGAAGGCCCTGAGGTGGAGGACGACTGGCATAATTTCACTGCCTTAAATCTTCCGGAGAATCATCCTGCCAGAGATATGCAGGATACTTTTTACGTAAATCAGGATCCTGCCTGGATGTTGCGTACCCATACCAGTAGTGTGCAGGTGAGAGAAATGGAAAAAGGATATATGCCCATTCGGATTGTATGTCCCGGAAGGGTATTCCGAAATGAGACGATTAGTGCGCGTGCCCACTGTTTTTTCCATCAGGTAGAGGGTTTGTATATCGAAGAGGATGTAAGCTTTGCCGATTTGAAACAAACGCTTTATTTCTTTGTCAGGGAAATGTTTGGGAAGGATATTGGAATCCGTTTTCGTCCGTCCTATTTTCCTTTTACAGAGCCAAGCGCAGAAATGGATATCAGTTGCCTGATTTGTGGAGGAAAGGGTTGCAATGTATGTAAATACACAGGATGGGTTGAGATATTGGGATGCGGCATGGTGCATCCTAACGTGCTGGATAATTGCGGAATTGACTCAAAAAAATATACAGGATTTGCTTTTGGTATGGGGATCGAAAGAATCACCATGTTGAAGTATCAGATTAATGACCTGAGGTTGTTCAGTGAGAACGATGTGCGGTTCCTCGCCCAATTCCGAAATGCGATATAATTATTTCTATGGACATTCAGGTAGCAGTCTGCGGGGCCGGCACAATGGGTAGCGGTATAGCACAAGTTTTTGCACAAAATGCTTTTCCTGTGATTCTGTTCGATCTTGATAGCGGAGCTCTTTCAAGAGCGGCTGAGGCAATCGAGAAGAACCTGGATTATCTGCTGAAGAAGAATAAGATATCATCCAAAGAAAAAACAGAAATTATTAACAGGATTCAATTCACTTCCGACCCGGGAGATTGTATCGCATTCCTGATCGTGGAGGCCATAGTTGAAGATTTGTCAGCAAAGGTTGATTTGTTAAAACAGCTGGCATTGGTCAATAATGAGGAAGTAATATTTGCCTCTAATACTTCATCACTTTCCATAACAAAATTGCAGGAGCAGGTTGATTTTCCGGAGCGTATTGCGGGTATGCACTTTTTCAATCCTGCGTATATCATGCCGTTGGTAGAAATTGTAGAAGGATCGCATACGTGTAGCGAAGTAGTCAGAGAACTGCAGGAGATTTGTGCCGCAATAGGAAAACAACCGGTAGTGTGCAAAGACGCTCCGGGATTCATTGTAAACAGAGTGGCGCGACCTTATTATTTGCAGTCGCTCAGACTGGCTCAGGAGGGTGTAGCAGGGTTTGAGGAGATCGACGCTATTTTGGAATCTGTTGGATTCAGGATGGGGCCATTCAGGTTGATGGATCTTATCGGAATAGACATAAACCTCAAAACGTCTGAGACCGTGTATGAAGCCTTAGGAAGGCCGGCAAGATTGCGTCCTTCTGTGTTGCAGCAGCAGAAGGTTGGAAGTGGTATGCTGGGTAGAAAATCAGGAGAAGGATTCTATAAGTATTAGTTTTTTAATCCATTGAACAGAGACACTGATAAGATTTTTGTTACCGGAGCTTCAGGGCTTGTAGGAAAGGAATTGGTAATGCAACTCCTGAATCAGGGCTTTAAAGTCCGTGCGATGGTACATAGCCATAGGATGGATTACAGTCATCCCAATCTCGAATTTGTGGAAGGGGATGTGTTGGATGTTGTGATGATTGAAGAAGCGTTGGAGGGTATTACTCATGTATTTCACTGTGCTGCTATCGTGTCTTATGACCCATCAGACAGATATCGGCTGATGAAGATTAACGTAGAAGGCACAGCCAACATCGTTAATGCATGTATCGACGCAGGTATCCGGAAACTTGTGCACGTAAGTTCTGTGGCAGCTATCGGGCGTAATCCCGGCGCTCTCATAGTAAATGAGGATGCACATTGGGTTGAAACAACAGATACGAGCAATTACAGTAAGTCAAAGTATCTTTCTGAAATGGAGGTGTGGCGGGGGATTGGAGAGGGTTTGGATGCAGTAATTGTGAATCCCTCTATCATCTTCGGTGGTGATGACTGGAGCAAAGGATCACTCGCAATCTTCAAATCTGCCTATAACGAATTCTCATGGTATTCAGAAGGGGTAGCCGGCTTTGTAGATGTGCGGGATGTAGTGAGCGCGATGATTCAGCTAATGCAATCCCCCATTACTGCTGAGAGGTTTATACTTAATAGTGAGTGTCTTAGTTTTAGGGAAGTCTTTACAGCAATTGCAAATTGTTTTGGGAAGCGTCCGCCACATAGAAAAGTTACTCCCTTTTTGGCGGCAATTGTATGGCGATACGAGAAACTAAAAGGCTTGATTACCGGAAGAAAACCTCTGCTTACCAGAGAAACTGCCTTGTCATCGCTTGGGAAAGTGTATTATGATAATTCAAAGGTGCTAAAGGCACTCACAGGATTTACTTTTATACCTGTAAAAGATACGATAGCCTATACTTGCAAAGTACTTAAAGAGCGGAATAATTTATAGTATCCGCTGTATTAGTTTTAAATCCCGTTTACATAATTGTCGATAGGGAGGCGATTGGCAATACTTCTTGCAAGTGTAAGTTCGTCGGCATATTCCAGTTCTCCTCCAAATGCAATTCCTCTTGCGATAGTGGTAATTTTCACCCGGGTGTCAGCCAATTTCTTACTGATATAGTATATTGTAGTGTCACCCTGTATGTTAGGACTTAATGCAAATATCAGTTCCTCGGTTTCTTCCTTATTGACTCGCTGTATAAGGCTTTCAATGTTTAGTTGATCAGGCCCAATGCCGTCCAGTGGAGAGATGATTCCTCCCAGCACATGGTAGAGGCCGCTGAACTGATGTGTGCTTTCGATGGCGATTACATCACGGATACTTTCTACTACGCAGATTACCCTTTTTTTCCGGGTAGCGTCCTTACAGATTACACAGAGTTCATTATCCGATAGATTTCCACAACGCGGACACAGTTTCACTTCGTGTTTCATTCTGGTAATGGCTTCTGTAAATGCATCCACATCAGCATCTTCTTTTTTCAGGAGGTGTAACGCAAGCCTTAAAGCAGTTTTCTTTCCTATCCCCGGGAGTTTTGCAAATTCATTAACGGCGTTTTCCAATAAGGACGATGAGAAGTTCATTTTGCAAAATTAGGTAACTGTATTGACAGAGGCTGAACGGGGTTGTAAGGCTGAGGATGCTCTGATTCCGGGTATTGGGTTTTATGAAGGCTCAGTTCCATAAATAAGTTTCCTGAATTCCTCGCGACTGAATTTGAATAATACAGGTAATGATAATAAAAAGCTTAAGAATGCGAATCCTCCAATGAAGCCACCAATACCAAAGAGAATGGGTGATCGGGAGGAAGTATCGTATGGCGGGTCTGGCTTGTCAAGTACTTTGATGACAGGTGTAGCTCTTTGCAGTTTATAGGCTGCGTTTTGCTGGTTGGCAACTGCATCAGCGTATTGAGAGCGTATCATTTGCTTATCAAGGATTACATTCTCAACGGGTACCTTGAATTGTAGTCTGTCGGTATTTGTGAAAAGTGTTTTATTATCCATCCCGATAAGGTTCTTGTCTTTGGCATTCAGGACTGACCGTAGCGAGTCGGCTTTCCGGGTGGCAAACTCAAAGTCTTGTCTTGATTTTTCGCGTTTTATTGCAATATAGTATGAAGATATCTTGTCAATATATGTATAGCTTATGACCTTGACGAGTTCAGGAGATTTTCCTGTGTAGTTGATCAGAAAGCTGTTGTTCTTGGTAATGATGGCACTCAGGTTAGGTCTAAGTTGCTCGCTAGCTGCCCAGATGGCTAGTGAGGAGTCGTCTGTATTTATTTGCGGGCTCTTCTGGAAGAAGAATTTATTTTTATTAAATTCTTCAAATAGGATTCGTCCAATGGTCTTCTTGTCCATTGCAGGTACCACTGTTCTGGCTACTTCCTCACTGATGGTTCGGCTTTGTGCCAGGTCGATGATGTTTACAGAATTTTCTTCAGTAAAATTTTTGCCCATATCAAATCTCCCCGTCAATGCGCTGAGTACTGAACTTGATGAAGAAGTACTTTCGCTATTTGTAAGAGGGAAGATTACTGCATTAGACGTATATTTTATCCCCGACTTGAAAGCAAGGATTGCCAATGCTATTGCACAGATGATTGAAAAAACAAGAATCAGAATGAGTCGTTTTCTGATGTTATTATATGTGGCAGTTACTAATTGTTGCGAGTTCATTGGCTCACCATTTGATTTGGGTAAGGATATAAGCTATCAGGATTGGAACTGCCGTAGTCACTATTTGACTTCCTCTTTCTCCTATCCCTTTTGCTTCCGGTCTTTGAGGTACGGTAATTGTGCTTCCTGCTTCTACCTTTGGATAAAAATGGAGGAAAGCAAAACTCCTGGTACTCTTGCTCGTGCCATTTGCATAGGTTACAAATATTCGTTTTCTCCAGGGTCTCTGACTAAAACCTCCGGCCTGGTCGATATAATACCTGGCCCCTGTTTTTCCTTTTTCAAAGAATACCTTAAAATTGTTTTGTACCACCCCCTGAATCGTAACTACTGGATTTACAGGAGGAATATATAATACATCACCGGCAACCATTGTCAGATCGTATTTGCTACCCGGATCCTGTAGTGCTTTTGCCAGGTCAATTGCTACATAATCTGCATTAGGTTCCTGAAAGGTTCCTCTCAATGAGTCTGCCAGAGCTGCCAAAGATTTACTCAACGGGTTTATCTTGTTTGAGACGCTATCCCGTAAACGATAGAGAAGTGCACCACTCAAATTTGCATTAGGTCTTAGTCCGCCAGCCCTCGCAACAAATGAGGTTAATGATTCTCCGGGATTAAGTTTAGGGTATTGTCCGGGGTATAACACTTCGCCGGTGATTTTTACATTTTGCTGGAGATTAAAGCTTGGATTTCTCCTCACAATCACCTGATCAAAGGGCATGAGTTGGATATCTTCTGTTTCTGAATCTAAAGCCAAATCTCGATTTACGGAATAAGTAAATGTCTTATTGCTGACTGGAACAAGATATTTACCTGAAGAATCATACTCCATTACTCTTGATATTTCAATCATACCAAACTCAGCCGATGGCAGAAGGCCATTGGCAAAATAAAGGAGATCCTTGAGGGTCATATCTCCGTACTTATCGTATGTACCCGGTTTCCGTACTTCTCCTCCGATGGAGATTGATTTTTTGTCATCAAATTGGTAGCGGCTGAAAAGTTCAATAATGTCGTTGGCATAAATGGGCAGATTATCAGGGCTGTTCAGATTTTTGTTAAGGTCCTTGAGGTTGATACTGATTCTCACAGGCTCAGTAGTAGATGAATCAGCCGCTCCTCTGTAGATGTATGCCCTGTCGAGGTAGGTGGATGGGGTAATTCCTCCTGCCCTGTTTATCAGATCAAACACCCTGTCACCCGGCCTTACTTCGTAAAGGTTGGGATAGGCTACCGCACCTTTGATTACTACTCTGTTCATCAATCCGGGGTTGATAAGATTTACGGCTACAATATCTCCATCCAGCAATGGCTCATCTACTACTTGTCCGGATGCTTTCATTCCAATAGCTTTCAGGTTAATGGTCTTGATAATCTGGTGTTCATTCTGGTTTCTGATGATAGAGGCGGCAGATACGTACGCATCAGGTGTGAAGCCTCCGGCATATCTGATCAGGTCTTCCACGCCTTCGTTCTGGTGGAGCTGATAATACATTGGCCGTTTGAACTGTCCTGTTGCCAGGACCTTTTTTTCATAAAATGGCACAATGATGAAGTCGTTGTTTTCAAGATAGAGATGATTGCCGTAGTTCCCATTAAAAAGGTACTTATAGACGTCAATGGAATCAATGATCTTTCCGGCTCTTGAGATCAAAATTTTTCTAAGATTTCCGTATTCTGAAACACCACCAGCCAGTGCTACTACATTCATAGCATTCGTAAATGCAGATACCACCACAGGTCCGGGTGTTTCTACATTCCCCGATACCTGTACTACTATAGTTCTGGGTTGCCCCAATGTTACTGATACTTTAGTCTTTGCAGGCACCACATTGTTGAATCGGCCAGTGATGATTTCTCTGGCTTTGGCAAAGGGGAGACCCTGAACTGTGATTTTTCCCAATCCCCTTGGAAAGATTGAACCATCCCTGCCTACTATATATTCCTGCTCGAAATCGGCTCCCCCCCAAAGGGTTACTACAATATTATCACCCACACCGATTGGATAATCGTCTGGTGGGGTATTGAGTTCGGAAAGTTCGAGGATTTGCTGGTTCCGAAACAAATCTGCTCCATACACATCCGAGGGGCCGGCAATACTTCTTTTTATGTTATCCTGTTTGAGGCTATCGCTATCCAGTGTTTTCTTATCGTTACGACGGTGAAGATCATCACCGGGTTGCTCACCGGCCTTTTTGTTATTGTCAGATAAAAGTCTGCGGAGTTCTGCAGAGGAAGCATTTTTTAGTATTTCAGGATTTACCTGAATGTCAGGCGGTATTGCTCTTATTTCCTGTGCCAGAAGTCCCAATGGGTTTATTAAACAAAGGATAGAAATAAATAATATTAGAGACAGTTTTTTGTAAACAGCTTCAAAGTTGCGTGCCATCTCGGAGATTGTTAGAAATTGTATAGTATGATACTCTGTTTTTCGCCGCCCAAATATAGTATATTATTTTTCGGGGTAGTATGTGTGCCTGCCTTATTTTGAGGGAGACAGGGAGTGTAAAAATGTTTAGGTGTCGCTATTTTTAGGTGAGTGTTCGACGATTGTCTTCAAGTAGTTTGTTTTATTGTTAAGGGTCTTGCGTGGGGAATCTTTTATTGAGATTGGTTATCGTGGCGCTGAACTCTGTGCATATTTCTTTGATAATATCGGAGGCGGGCATTATTTTATCAATAAGTGCTGCTGCCTGGCCAATTTCCAGTTCTCCTTCATTCATATCCCCTTCAAATATTCCTCTTTTAGCACGGGCCCTGCCGAGCAGAGATACGAGTTCTTCTCTAGATGCATGTCTTTCGTAGGCGCTTACGATGTCGGCGTAGAATTTGTTTTTCAGGAGTCGTACCGGCATAAGTTCTTTAAGTGTAAGCACGGTGTCTCCTTCCTGTGATTGAATCACAGCGTTCTTAAAATTGGTGTGCGATGAGGCTTCTTCACTGGCTACGAATCGGCTGCCAATCTGAACACCATCGGCACCAAGCGCCATAGCGGCTGCCATTTGCCTGCCTGTAGCTACGCCTCCTGCTGCAATGACAGGAATATCGACCGAACTGCAGACCAATGGCAATAGTACGAATGTGGTAGTCTCTTCCCGACCATTGTGGCCTCCGGCTTCCACACCTTCTGCAATCACGGCATCACATCCTGCCTGCTGAGATTTTTCAGCAAATTTTTTTCCGGGTACCACATGGATAACCATTATCCCTTTTTCCTTCAGAAAAGGAGTGTACTTTGCCGGGTTACCCGCAGAAGTAATTACAATCCTGACCCCGTATTTGATGATGGTATTCAAATGGGCATCTACATCCGGATAGAAGAGCGGAAGGTTAACCGCAAATGGTTTGTTTGTGGCATCTTTCATTTTACGGAGATGTTCATCCAGTACCTGGGGATACATACTTCCGGAGCCGATTACACCCAGCCCTCCCGAATTGCTGACTGCAGATGCGAGGCGCCATCCGCTAGTCCATATCATTCCTGCCTGAATAATGGGAAGATCAATTTGTAGTAGTTCCGTTATTCGGGTTTGTATTTTCATGGCAGTGCAATGTTAAGGCATTCGGCCGGATTTGGTAACGATTCTTCCCTTCCACCTGTAACTGCCAAAAGCACCAAACCATCCTGCAAAAAGAATGTATAAAATATGGAAGGGCTGTAAGGGTACGAACCACCAGAGTAGTTTCGTATGGTTAAAGAATCGGCTCACAGGAATAATAAGTAATAGTTCGGCAATTATTTTTATTACAAAAATGGATAACAGAAGTAGTGTTAACCCGGGCACCACGAAGGCCGATAGCGCTACAATTACCAACCATGCATTGGCCAGATAAACCATTGCCAGAACTGTTTTTATCTTATAGTCCTGGTATTTAGAGGATTTGCTTGCCCAGCGTACTCTTTGATGAAAAAAAGATTTCAGTGTGGCCTCTGCGGGCGTGCACACTATTGCTTCGGTGCTTTTCAGGAAATAGATTTTGTCCTGGTTAGCTCTGCCGGCTTTTTCGATCAGCATCATATCATCCCCACTGGGAATATCATCTGCCTCTTTATATCCTTCTATATCGTGAAAGAGTTGCTTTGTGTAGGCAAAGTTTGCTCCATTTGCCATGTAGTGAAACCGTTTGTAAAGAGCTGCCCCTGTAATTCCCTGCATAGTCATAAAGTCGATTATCTGGAAAATAAAAAAAGGGAGTTTGGATGATTTTGAATCAGATGGTATAATCAATGAAACAGGTGCGGCTATCATCCCGGCCTCTTTCGAATTCCTGAAGGCTGCTATTGTAGATATCCAGTTTCGTGGCATCACGCAATCAGCATCTGTGGTAATGATGAGTGTACCTTTTGCCTGACTTATCCCTGTTTCGATGGCTTTCTTTTTGTATGACCAGATGTCTTCCTTCCTCACAAAGTCGCTTAGTTCTATTAACTTTAGTTGTGGAAAACCTGCACTAAATGAGCGCACCACCTGGGAGGTGTTGTCTTCTGAGAAATCGTTTATCACAATGACTTCAAAGTATTCCGGTGGATAATTTTGTAGCGCGAGCGATTCCAGGCATTTGCCTATCCGCTCCTCTTCATTCCTTGCAGAGATTATCACTGAAACCATTGTCTGTGAGTGCATATTCGCCGAAGGGTAATATTCGGGAATTTTTTTCCAGGCATTGCTATAATATAAGAATAGAAGGGCGTATAGGAGAAATAGTAATATGGTCAGAGATATAAAAAACACAGAAGATTCCTCTTTTTATTTTTGTCAAAATTAATTTTTTTAATTGGCTAATTTTTCTACATTTGTATTAGTTGCATAAACAACCGTATGAGTAACAACCAATTTAGGAAAGGAGAGCTTTATAGTTTTATCACAGGCAAGGCATCAGTTGCTATCGCCAGGAGGTTGCAGAAAAACTTCAAGGAGGCAGGTGTGGAAGCTACTGTGGAGCAATGGAGTATTCTTTACCATTTGTGGAAGGAAGACGGCCGCAGCCAACAGCAACTATGCGATGCAACTTTTAGAGACAAGCCAAGTGTTACGCGGCTGGTAGATAATCTTGAAAAGAATAAACTCGTGAAGCGCGTAGGAGATAAGAAAGACCGGAGGATCAATCTGATTTATCTGACGCCTGATGGGAGGAGGATGGAGGAGGAAGCCATGAGGGTGGCAAACCAGACATTGAACGAAGCACTGGCGGGCGTTTCGGAAAAAAATATTGACCTGGCAAAGGTTGTGTTGCAAAAGGTTTATGATAATTTACAAGGAATGCTTTAGGGGTAATAGTGGCGCACTTGTTGTGAGGGTTTGTTCTGAATACGGTGTTTTTGATAATGATTTTTTAAATAATACTTTATGGATACAATAGCAAAAAAGCCCACTTCGGGGGGTGAATGGCTGATACAACCAGGTAATGTGAACGATACGTTTACACCGGAAGATTTCTCGGAAGAGCAATCTATGATTCATGATATGTGTATGCAGTTTCTGGAAACAGAGGTGCTGCCGATTATGAACAGGATAGATAACAAGGAACCGGGCCTGATGGCCTCCCTGCTCACTAAAGCTGGCGAACAGGGGCTGCTATCTACTTCAATTCCGGAGTCTTATGGAGGAATGGGAAAGGATTTTGTGACTACCACCTTGCTTACAGAAGCACTAGGAGCCGGTTATTCTTTTAGTGTGGCATTGAGCGCTCATACCGGCATTGGCACTCTTCCAATCCTTTATTTCGGCACCGAAGAACAGAAGAAAAAATATATTCCCAAGCTGGCATCCGGGGAGTGGAAAGCGAGCTATGGGCTTACTGAACCGGGTAGTGGGAGTGATGCCTTAGGGGCTAAGACAACCGCTACACTAAGTGCCGATGGAAAATATTATTTGCTTAACGGACAAAAAGTCTGGATTACGAATGGTGGGTTTGCGGATGTATATACAGTCTTTGCAAAAATTGATGGGGATAAGTTCACCGCATTTATCATCGAACGCGGAGCGGAAGGATTCACTCAGGGGGCTGAAGAGCATAAAATGGGAATTCATGGCAGCAGCACCGTCCAGCTATACTTTCAGGATTGCAAGGTTCCTGTCGAAAACGTGCTGGGTGAGATAGGTCGCGGGCATATTATAGCTTTCAATATTCTGAATATCGGCAGGCTGAAGCTGGCTGCGGCTGTAATTGGAGGAGCAAAGCTGGCACTGGCCGACTCTATTGAGTATGCGAAGACACGTGAACAATTTAAAACTCCAATAGCCAACTTTGGTGCCATCAAGCATAAGCTGGCACAGATGGCTATTGAGATCTATGCTACCGAAAGCGCTTTATACCGCACTTCGAACTGGATTGCCGAGAAGGAAGCAGAACTCCTTGCCTCGGGCAAGCCATTTAATGAAGCGCTGTTAGGTGCTGCTGAGGAGTATGCGATTGAATGTGCCATGTTGAAAGTAAAAGGAAGTGAAGCGCTGGATTTTGTAGTAGATGAAGGAGTGCAGATACATGGTGGTAATGGATTTAGCGATGAGTATAACATCAGTCGTGGTTACAGAGACAGCAGAATCAACAGAATATTTGAAGGCACTAATGAGATCAACCGATTGCTGACGGTGGATATGATGCTAAAGCGTGCAATGAAAGGAAGGCTCAATCTAATGGGGCCTGCGATGGAGGTTCAGAAAGAGTTAATGAGTATTCCTGACTTTGGAAGTGAAGAGGAGGGGCAATTTGATAAGGAACTCAAGGCTATCGCAAATTTCAAAAAGGCAATTCTGATGGTGGCAGGCGCCGCTGTTCAGAAATTAATGAATAAGCTGACGGATGAGCAGGAGATCATTATGAATATTGCAGATATGGCAATACAAACGTTTACAGCTGAGAGTCTGCTGATCAGAGTTATCAGAAATACAGGAAAGGTAGATGCAAGGAAGCAGGCGCTTACTGAGGCAATTATGAGGGTGTATATTACTGATGCAGCTGATAAAATCAATAAGTATGGCAAAGACGCAATCAACGCTTTTGCAGAGGGTGATGAACAAAAAATGATGTTGCTGGGGCTGAAGCGCTTTACCAAGGCAGAGCCATATAACACCAAAGCAGCCAGAAGACTTGTAGCAGATTACCTGATAGAAACCGGCTCCTATAAGATTTGAAGCCGGCAGGAATAATTTTTAAAGTGTTATCGGGAGATGCTTCCGGTAACACTTTTTTTTATCATTATACGGTTAAATTATTCAAAATGTGGCTAAAGCCCTTGTTGAGTAAGACTTTCATAGTCTCACCCTAAAGGGTAGGGTAATAAATATAAAACCTAAACCCGGTGAGCTTTTGCACAACTTAATCGAGCTACAAAAACTTTTTTATATACGATTGATAATCAGGGTGTAACCGCACTGGAAATTCATAATCGGAAAAGTCTTACTTTTTTTGATGACATTACCTATACTGCTACGATTATAGTATAGAATGGACATTATTGAGCATTAGCGATTACTGTTCACTGGTGTTTTTTTATTTGTGGGTAAAAGGTTCATTCTTCACCAGCAAGAATGAACCTTTTTTGAAAAAGTGCTGCCAATCGCTAGTGCCGGGATAAAGAGGGGCTATTTGTTTTTTAATGATTTTTTTTATCTTTCAGTAATAACCATCAAGTAGCGCTATCAATACCCAGGATAAAAAATACATCGAGATCGGTTTCCGGGAGCAGTTATATGCTCATGACCCTAAGTTGTTAGAGAAACTTTATAGGAATAATTTTCCTGCTGTGGAGAGGTATGTGAAGGAAAACAGGGGTAATGCCGTTCAGGCAGAGGATATCTATCAGGAAGCATTTTTGACAGTGTGGAGAAATGTACAATTGGAAAGATTTAGCCCTGAAAGTCAGGCTGATTTTAGTGCCTATCTCTTCAGGGTGTGTAAAAATAAATGGATTGATGTGTTAAGATCAAAGTCGTTTAAAAGTGAATTGTTTACAGACAAGGAACTAAACCGGGAAGCGGAGACTGAGTATGATGAGGAAGAAGACAGGCTTATAGATTTGATTAAGCATCATTTTGATGAGTTGGGTGATAGCTGCAAAGATTTGCTCTCGAAGTTTTATTATTCAAAAATGTCGATGAGAGAGATATCAGAAGTGAAGGGTTGGTCAGAGGCAACTGCACGAAACTCAAAATACAGATGTATTCAGAGATTGAGAGAACTTATAAATCGAAACTCCCAATGAAAAACATACACATAACCGAAGAAGAATATCAGGAGATAGAGGATTTCCTCAGTGGAAACATGCCGCCGGAGAAGACAGAATCTTTCGCGCACAGAGTAGATAATGATCAGGAATGGAGAGAAAAGGTGCGGATGGTGAAACTGACCACTACTGCAATCAGGGAGAAAGCATTAGAGGGCGAATTAAAACGGATTCATTTGAGGGAATCATCTAAGTCTGTTTTTTCAGGGAGGAAAAAAAGCCGGGTGATACTCTTTACATTATTGGCTGCAGCCGCTATTATTACATTTTTCTTGGTGTCGCCAATTGTTACCCACCTTTTTATTTCGGATAATGAACGCCTGTTTTCCCAATATTATCAGCCTGAAGCAGGATTAATCACCGCAATGGGTGTTTCGGAAACTTATGAGTTTGACAGGGGTATGATTGATTATAAGATGGGAAAATATGAGGAAGCCAACCGTAGGTGGCTGGAGTTATTAAAAGACAATAAGAATAGCGATACACTTAACTATTTTATTGGCTCCGGCTATCTGGCAATGGGTAAGGCCGCGCAGTCTGTTGATTTTTTTAAAGTAGTGTTGCAAACCAAAGAAAGTGCTTTTTATAATGATGCTAACTGGTATCTGGGGCTGGCGTTTTTGGATATGGGAAAGAAAGAAGAGGCGGTGCATTACATTACTGCCTCTGATAATGAACAGAAAGAAAAGTTGCTTTCGGACCTTCATGCGCAATAACTTGACATGCATTTGAGATTGGCAAAAATAATTCGATGCCTGCCTTTACTTGTAATGAGTATGGGATTCTCGCTGTCTGCTTTCAGCCAGTCAGATGGGATACCTGAAATGCAGGCAGCCATCAAGAAGAAGGAGTATCAGCAGGCACTGAAGGTACTCAATGAGAAGGTGGATAAATACTTCAGATTACGTAAGCCGGATTCCATAGTCAATTACATTTTTATTGGTGGCAAAATTCATTATTATGTAGATGGAATTAATAAATCAGACAGGGAGACAGAAGCCTTGCTGAAGAAAATTTTCGAACTGGCCCCGTCGGATGCTACCGCCAGCCAGGCGTATATTGAAGCGGCTGATTATTATTCATTTGCAGGTGATAACGGTAAGGCATATTCGGTTTGTCAAAACGCACTGAAGTATGCTCAGAAAATCAGTAGCAGTAATGCCTTAATTGGCACTATAGAAAATAACTTGTCAACCTATGCCCAGCGAACGGGCAGAATCAGTCTGGCCAGAGAACACGGCGTCAGAGCTATAAAGGTAATGTCGTCTCTGGAAAATCCTGACTATGAACTACTCTATATAGCTCAAAACGGGATGGGAGCTGCAATGTATTATGAGTCGAAACTGGACAGTGCCATGTTTTATTTCGGGCAGGCATTGATTTCCATCGGGAAGGCTCCACAAATACCGCTTAATCAGTTTTACAGAGTGGCAGTGCTTTATAATAATATGGCGGGTGTATCGAGCCTGTTGGGAGAGCAGCAGAAAGCGATCGAGGAAGAATATGCAGCCATAGCGCATCTGGAGAAATTCATTGCTACGGGTGAAGAGAAGGATAAGGAGAGTCATAGAAAATCGTTTCTCTATCAATGCATTGACAATCTGGGTGGATTATATAAAGGTATAGGCGATTTCAAAAAGGCAAAGGAACTCCTTGAAATTGCTTATGCAGAGAAAAAAAACAATCTGCCTCCCGGAAACAGAGAAGTTTTTAACTCCCAGCTTCTTCTGGGTCGTTTGTTGCATGATATGAGAGACGAAGAAGGAGCACGCATTTATCTGGAGATGGGTATTCGTAATCTTGAGTTGATGGACGATGCTGATCCTTTTTGGCTCGCGGATGGATACTATGCGCTTGCAGGGATATTTCAAAACAGAGGCGAATTCCCAAAGGCTGAAAGCTATTACCAAAAGAGTGATAGCCTGTTCCAGGTAGCATTGGGGGGGGCTTATGATGATATTTATTTGGGATTCCTGACAGAGAAATCCAGATTCCATGCCATTAATAACGAAAGTGTGATGGCAAAGGAGGTAGCCCAAAAAGCCTATGACTATGTGTTAGGAGTTCAGAATAAGGAAAGCCTGGCTGCCTTTGACCAGCTTTTGAATCTTTCCGAAATAGAGTATTTAGCAAAGAACTATCGATCCTCCTATAATTATGCAGAGACAGCTCTGAAACTGCTTAATAAAAAAATTGAAAGCGCTTCTTCTTTGTTAGACTCTATTAAAGTGGAGTCGAGAAAACCTGCGGCTATCTTAAGTAGTACGAAGGCCTCTTATGCAATGCAAAAAAATAAAACCAAAGAGTTTATCGAATCTAATCTGGAACGACTGGAGGTAGCTATAAATATTGTGGAAAGAAAAAGGAGTTTCCTCAATGATGAGGCAAATAACCGGATTCTTATTGCAGAGAATGAGGATCTTTTTGACTTTGTAAAACAACTTAATTTAGAATTATACAGGATTACAAACGAGAGTGTGTATATAGACCGGGTGATGGGTCTCCAGGAATCAGCTTTGTATTCGCGCATTAGGAACCGACTGAATGCTGCGCAGTCTATAGACTACGCAGGGGTACCCAGGAATGTCCTTCAAAAAGAGAGAACACTCAATGCAAATCTTGCATCTATTGCGAAGGTGCAGGGTAAGGCCTCAGACAACTTTGCAAAATATCTGCAGGCCCTTGATGAGGTAAATAATTACAGAACATACCTGAAGCACAATTATCCTGACTATTTCAGAATGCGATATCAGTCGGTTTTGTCTGTGCCGGACAATTTATATTCTTCGGTACCTTCCGGGCATACACTGGTGCGGTACTTTTTTGCAGGCGACAGCCTGTACGCTTTAGTGGCCGACAATATTTCCAGAAAGATTTACTCTTTAAGTTCTACAGGATTGTCTGAAAATATTACCAGAGTAATAAGCCCGTTATCATCCACTTCTACAGTTACGGATGCACTTTTTGAATTGTACAACCTGCTCTGGAAGCCCATTGTATCAGGGGTTCATCATCGTAAGATTATTGTAATACCTGACGGGGTACTTTATAATCTGAATCTGGAAATACTCACTCCTTCAAAGATTCACTCATTCGGCGAATTGGCGACAGAGAGCCTGTTGGCCAGGTACACTTTCTCTTACCAATACAGTATGTTATTGATGAACAGGAGTCATGGCAGCATGAAATTTAAAGGCCAGTTTGCAGGTTTTGCTCCGGTATTTACAGACGAGTTAAAGGATAACTATAAAAAGACGATCACTGATTCTCTGAAGATGGATCGTACTTATCTGACCTTGTTACCACAACCATTTTCCCGTATGTTGCTCAATAAACTCGCAGGGCTATTAGGAGGCAAAAGCTTTGTAGGAGTGGAATGTACCAGGGATGCCTTTATCAATGCAGCGGGAAAGAATAAGGTAATCCATCTGGGGACACATGCAGTCTCAGATAATATCAATCCGGCTTACTCTAAACTAATATTTGCAAAAGACAAATCAGGATCTGATGCAAATGTGCTTTATGTAAATGATTTATATCAGTACAGCTTACCATCCGCACTTACAGTATTATCCGCTTGTGAGACAGGCAAACCCGGGTATATGGATGGTGAAGGCATGATTTCCCTGGCTCATGCGTTTAACTACGCAGGCAGCGAAAGTATGTTGACTGGCCTCTGGAATATTGATGAGAAAGCCAGCAACCAGTTATTGGAAATGTTTTACGAAAACCTCCTCAGGGGGATGGAGAAAGACGATGCGCTGCGCGCAGCCAAACTGGAATATCTGAAAAATGAAAAAGGCCGCACGGCGAATCCACATTTCTGGGCCGGACTGGTAATAATGGGAGATACTTCAGCGATTGCATTAGAGGAAAAAGATTATACCTGGAATTATATTCTTGAAGGCCTGGCGCTCATGTTGGCAGGAACGACGATATATATTATTTTGAAAAGAAGGAGCAGGAGAAAGCGTCTGAGGGAAGTATAGTTTGTGATTTAGCAAACCCGCTGTATTGTATGGGCAATCCCCTCTGCGTCCATCCCAATCTCTTTATATAATTCTTCAGGAGTTCCGTGTTCAATGAACTTGTCAGGAATTCCGATAATGGTGATCTGAGCCTTATAATTATTCGTTTCTGCAAACTCTGAAACAGCAGCACCAAATCCACCCTTTACGGTACCGTCTTCTATAGTTATTATTTTAGAATATGTATTAAATATCCTGTGAAGCAATTCTTCGTCAAGAGGCTTTGCAAATCGCATGTCGTAATGAGCAGGATCGATTCCGTTGGGGAGCACTTTGCTGATTGCCTCGGTTACAAAATTTCCGGGATGCCCCAGAGAGAGGATTGCAATCTCTCGTCCGGCCCTTAGTTTTCTGCCTTTGCCTACCGGTATTTCTTCAAACGGATTTCGCCAATCGGCCAGGACGCCACGCCCCCTCGGGTATCGGATGGCAAATGGGTGGGAGTTGCTGTGAAGTTGGGCAGTGTACATCAGGTTTCTTAGTTCATGTTCATTCATTGGTGCGCTTACAATCATATTGGGAATGCATCGCATATATGCGATGTCGAAGGCTCCGTGGTGCGTAGGCCCGTCTTCTCCTACGATTCCTGCCCGGTCGAGGCAAAAGATTACCGGCAGATCTTGTATGGCTACGTCATGTATCACCTGGTCGTAAGCCCGCTGCATAAACGTAGAATAAATGTTACAATATACGCGCAAACCCTGTGTGGCCATGCCCGCACTGAGCGTCACCGCGTGTTGTTCGCAGATGCCTACGTCAAAAGCGCGATCAGGCATCTCGTCCATCATAAATTTCAATGAACTACCCGTAGGCATTGCCGGAGTTACCCCCATTATCCTGTCGTTTTGTTTAGCGAGTTCTATGATAGTGTGTCCGAATACATCCTGATATTTTGGTGGTTGGGGGCTGTCGGCTTTTTTCTTTAATATCTGTCCTGATATTTTATCGAATAGTCCGGGTGCATGCCATTGAGTTTGGTTCTGCTCTGCCGGAACATATCCCTTTCCTTTTATTGTTCTGATGTGAAGCAGCTTAGGTCCATCGGTATTTTTTAAGAGTGTGAGTGTGTCGATTAGCGCTGTCAGATCATGCCCGTTGACTGGCCCGAAGTATTGCAGTTGCAACGATTCAAAGAAGTTGGTTTTTCGCGCTGCATGGCCAGTATCCAACTCATTACTTTCTTTTTTTTCATTCAACCCTGAAAGATATTTGGTGAGCGCACCCACATTGGGGTCTATACTCATGTGGTTATCATTGAGGATAATTAGCAAATTGGATTGAGAGATGCCCGCGTGATTCAATCCTTCAAAGGCAAGGCCGGCTGTGAGTGCTCCATCACCTATAACTGCAATGTGCTGCCTGTCATACTCGCCTTTGTACCTTGAAGCCAATGCCATTCCCAGTGCGGCAGAGATTGAAGTGGATGAATGGCCCACCCCAAAGGCGTCATACTCACTTTCTGATCTCTTTGGGAATCCGCTGATGCCGCCAAGTTTGCGGTTGGTAATGAAATTATCTCTGCGGCCTGTGAGAATTTTATGTCCGTAAGCCTGGTGGCCTACATCCCAGACCACCCGGTCGTATGGCGTGTTAAATACATAGTGCAGCGCGACAGTAAGTTCTACCACTCCGAGGCTTGCAGCAAGGTGACCGCCGTATATACTTACCACATCGATGATGTATTGCCTGAGTTCATCGCTCAATTGAGCCAACTGTTCCTTTTTCAACTTTTTCAAATCGGAAGGATTGTCAATACCTTTCAATAAATCACCCGGCAATATTTCCATGAGATGAGTTCAAAATGAGGAAGCAAAATTACATCATTTAAAGAGAGGAGTTCAATTGTGACATTGGCATAAGCGCGATACCACATAATGTACAGAAATATTGTCATCCGACTAGTTTGCAACCGGCCTTACAGTATGTGAATTTGAATCGTAAAGGCTGCTAATATTAAGTCGAATTGAATTTGAGAAAGCATAGAAAAAAAAGTCCATGCGTAATTCCCATAGAAAATGCTATTTTCATACCTGCTAAATGATTACACTCTCGAAACTAAAAAGCCTGATAATTCATGGGAGAATTTCAAATTAAGAAACAGCCAAAAAAATATGATGCGATTGTAATTGGTTCAGGTGCCGGTGGTGGTATGGCGACCTATGTGCTGGCAAAAGCAGGGTTAAAAGTGGCATTGTTGGAAGCCGGGCCTTATTATGATCCTGCGGTGGATTCCGCACAACTTAAGAATGCCTGGGAATCTCCCCGAAGGGGTGCAAGTACCAAATACCGTCCGTTTGGCGATTTTGATGGCTGCTACTGGGGATGGGAGATCGATGGAGAACCCTATACGCAGGCGAAGGGGTCAAACTGGGAGTGGTGGCGCGCGAGAATGTTAGGAGGGCGTACGAACCACTGGGGAAGGATATCGCTGAGATTTGGCCCAAAAGATTTTAAGCACAAGGATGTGGATGGTCTGGGCGAAAACTGGCCTATTGGATATGAGGATGTGAAACCCTACTATGATGCAATAGACCGCTTGCTCGGGGTTTTCGGTACCAATATTAACATGCCCAACGAACCAGATGGCATTTTCCTGCCACCTCCAAAGCCCAGACTGCATGAACTGTTTATTAAACGCGCAGGCAACAGTATTGGAATACCGGTGGTTCCTTCAAGGCTGAGCATACTTACTAAGCCGATTAATAAGGAAAGAGGCCAGTGTTTTTTCTGCTCTCAATGCAACCGGAGTTGTAAGGTGTATGCAGATTTCTCTTCAGGTTCGTGTCTGGTGTTTCCTGCGATGAAAACAGGGAATGTAGATCTTTTCACGAATGCGATGGCCAGGGAGATACTGACAGACAGAGAAGGGCTGGCTACAGGAGTAAGTTATGTGAATAAAGAGGATTTGCAGGAGTATCAGATTACGGGAAGGACAGTGGTGCTGGGCGCCAGCGCCTGTGAGTCTGCAAGGTTATTGCTTAATTCCAAATCGGCCCGGCATCCTAACGGGCTGGCTAATTCCAGCAATGTGGTGGGCAAATACCTGCACGATAGTACGGGTGCAGATATGGGAGGCATCATTCCTGAACTGTTTGACAGGAAGCGGTATAATGAAGACGGTGTAGGCGGTATGCATGTGTACACGCCCTGGTGGCTTGATAATAAAAAACTGGATTTCCCCAGAGGGTATCATATTGAATATGGCGGAGGCTTTGGAATGCCTTTGTATGGATTTAACTGGGGAATTGAAAACCTTAATGGGACCTACAAAATTAAGGGCAAGCAAAAGGAGGCTGGCGGATATGGTGTCTCACTCAAGGAAGATTACAGATATTTCTTTGGTGCGCATGTAGGCATGGCCGGTCGCGGAGAGTCGATCGCACGTGAAGACAACTATTGTGAGATAGACCCCAATGTGGTGGATATGTATGGCATCCCTGTATTGAGATTTAATACAAAGTATTCAGATTATGAAATCAAACAGGCTAAGCACATGAAGGAGACTTTTGCGGAGATACTCCATGCAATGGGGGCCGTGATAACATGGGGTGGAGATGACGGGCCGGAGAATAATTACGGACTACACAATCCCGGAAACATTATCCACGAAGCAGGTACCATCCGGATGGGAAATAACCCCAAAACCTCCGCACTGAATAAGTATGCACAGGCGCATGACTGTAAGAATGTGTTTAATGTGGATGGCGGACAATTTGTGTCACAGGCTGATAAGAATATTACATGGACGATTCTGGCGCTCAGCATGCGCACGTCGGAGTATATTATCGATCAGCTAAAGAAGAATAATATCTAAATAGGTAACATAAATGGACAGACGTAAATCATTAAAGGTGCTGGCATTTGGTACGCTCTCTACAGGAGTGCTGCTGGATGCCTGTAAGACTGAAGATAAGAAGGCCACAGGCGCGGCGGTGGTGAAGGATGGTAAGGATACCATGCCTGCCGGCAGAATGAAGGAGGAAGAAGCTCAGTTGAAGCAGGTGAATGCCCAGACCTACTTTACAACTCATGAAATGGCAACTATCACTGTGCTTGCGGATATCATCATCCCGAAGGATGATGTGAGTGGAAGTGCATCTGACGCAGGAGTGCCTGATTTTATTGAGTTTATTGTGAAGGATAAGCCGGAGTTTAAGGTGCCTATGCGTGGCGGGTTGCAATGGATGGATCAGCAGTGTTATAAACGGTTTAATAATGCCTTTGTCAACTGTACTTCCAAAGAGCAGATCGAGCTGGTGGATATGATTGCATATCCAAAGAAGGCAAAGAAGGAAATGCAGCAGGGGGTTAATTTTTTTACTCTTATGAGAAACCTTACTGCGTCAGGCTTTTTTACTTCTCCTATCGGAGTGAAGGATGTAGGCTATGTAGGCAACCAGCCGAATATGTGGAATGGAGTACCCGATGATGTCCTGAAACAATATGGCCTTTCCTATACAGAACAAGAGATGAAAGAATGTGCTACTTACCCTGATTCCAATTCCTGAAAATGAAAAAATCAATTATTGTCCTTATGGCGATTGGAGTTTCTCTAAACTGCCTCGCACAAAAAAAAATGAAACCTGAAGAAACAGAAGTCTGGTCGCCGGTTCCTCCGGTTGTTACACCGGGCACTACGAATGCACAGCCTCCTTCTGATGCATTGATCCTTTTTGATGGCAGGGATCTGTCGAAATGGGAGAGTGTCAATAAGCCGGGAAGTCCTGCTGAATGGTATGTGCATGATGGAGTAGTAACTGTAAATAAGAAATCGGGAAATATCCAGACCAGAGAATCTTTCATGGACTATCAACTTCATATAGAATGGCAAATTCCAAAAGAAATTGAAGGTTCAAGCCAACTGAGGGGCAATAGCGGTTTGTTTCTGGCGAGCACCGGAAAAGGAGATGCAGGTTATGAAATTCAGATATTGGATAATTACAATAACCGTACCTACTCTAACGGGCAGGCAGGTAGCGTGTATAAACAATATGCCCCTCTGGTGAATGCTAATAAAAAGCCGGGCGAATGGCAGACCTATGATGTGATATGGACGGCACCAAGGTTTAATACTGACGGAAGCCTGAAAGATTCGGCAAGGGTAACAGTCATATTCAACGGAGTGTTAGTGCAGCACAATGTCTCCCTGAAAGGAGAAACCGTATATATCGGTTATCCGGAGTATCATGCTCATGGCCCTTCACCCATTAAACTGCAGGCTCATGGTGACGATAGTAAGCCCATCAGTTTCAGGAATATCTGGGTAAGAAGGTTGTAGAGATTATTAGGCGATTTCAACTGCTTTTTCCTGGTAGCTCCCGCCTGAAAATTCTGATGCGGTGTTTCTTGTCAGCCTTTTTGTCCATTGCTTTTTCAGGAGCGGATAGATAACCATTCCCAATCCGGTGGCAAGGCCCAGTCCTGCGATATAGAATACACGGAAATAAGGCTGCAGTCTTAACATCATCGCACCGAAAGGTTCGGTAGTGTCGCTCATCTGCCAGAAAGATTTCATGAAGCCGGCGATAATCAGCGCAAGCCAGAAGACAAACAGGGATATATTGGTAAGAACAATTCCTCTGTCAATGAGTTTCTTGTTTCGTATCATAACCTCTCCCTGGCTCCCTGCCATATCGTAGGCGAAGGCCAGAAGTAACAGGCTGTTGATACCGATGGTAGCCCCCATGGTGTGCGCTACAATTACGTGTGTGCCATGCATATAGAGGTTAAGTACGGGCACAGACATTGCTATAGCAAGGCCCAACGTCATAAATACCCATATATCTGCTGACAACAGAAACTGGAAGGGGCGAATATGAATATTTTTTCGTGCTGTGGTTATCGATGACTTCCACAAATAAATAATCCTGCCGAAAAGATAGAGTTCAGTCATGCTAACGATGTATGCTATATACTGAATGGCAGCATGTGCAGGAAGGGTATAGATGTGATGCCCCCAATTGAACATCAGGTTAAAAAGCCCCAGGAAATAAAGTCCGAAGGCGATTGGAGAGTGGCTGTATTTTTTGTTACCGGCAATCTTATCCATGAGGTAGATGGAACTGCCATAGATCAGCTGATTCCATGCACCCACCATAGAACCATACGACTTCCACTGGATGGTCATGTCTTTCACCAGATGATTTCTTACGCCCGGAATCAGCCAAAGGTTAGACTCGAGATAGGTAAACAGGAAGAACACTGCACCTGTAAACCACATCCACACATATACCGGCGCTCCTTTTAACTTCAGATGGTTAGTAGTAAAGTTGATAATGAACAGTATCCAGCCAATAGTGATAGGGATAGCAAATAATGGGTGAAACTCCCAATATTCCCTTCCGCTGAATACTCCGAAGAAGTATGATATCAGGATACCCGCGAATGAAGTAGCAAATAGGTAAAACTGCCATTTTACCAGTGCTTTATTCTTCAGCGGTTGCTGATTATGTTCTTGCAGATAAGTGAGCACAGCGCCCATAGCTCCGGCAATGATCCAGAATACTGCGGAGGAAACGTGTAGCGGGCGGAGTTTTTCAAAGGAAAAAGTATCACGCCCCCATCCCGGTACAATGTATTGAATAGCAGCCAATAGTCCGAACAACAACGCACTACACAGCAATATCAATCCTGTTGTGATGAAGGGTGCGGCGTGGTTATTTTTATTTTGATATGGTGCCATCGGCATGAAGTGTAAAGGATTTAGGACTTGAGGTTCCGGTAGAATTAGTGTATTTAAAGAATTCTATCAAATCTGCTTTTTCATTTTCCGAAAGGTGAAAGTTAGGCATTACCGGCGTACCTGCCGACAATATTGCTCTGATATAAGCTTCAGGCTTACTTGCATATACATTGGTAAGGTCGGGGCCCAGATGCCCTCCGAGTCCGTAGAGCTGATGGCATGATCCACAGTTCTTTTCCTGCCAGATCATTTTGCCATGTTGTGCGGCTGCATTCGCAGGATGATCTTCTCTTTCTTTGTGAAAATAAATCCATGCGGTGTATCCGAGAAAGGACAGGCTAAGCCCCACAAAGACTAATGTTTTGATTCTGTAGTCGCTCATAGAATGGTGGACAAAAGTATCTCAAAATCTCCATTGAAAGAGCCACCAGTATATGATTTAGGTCATAATTACGACATATTTAGGTCAGATGAAAGGCCTTCAACACCGGTTCTCTCAGTATTTCAGACTTTTCAGAGGCATAAAATGCAATAATTTCTGCTATCTGTTCAGGAGTTACCCATCTGGAATAATCTGCATCAGGCATTGCCTCTCGGTTGGCTTTAGTGTCAATTATTGATGGTGCAATCACAGTTGTGATGACCTTATGGCGATTATCTGCATTAAGGATTGTGGCAAGGTTGATAAGCATGGCCTTAGAGAGGGTGTAAGCCAGTGTCTGTGTCCCGGTTTCAGGATTGAGCGCGGACTTGCTTCCTGTGATAAATATTCTTCCTGCCCCCTGATTTTTCATGCGGGTGTACACCGGGCGCACCAGATGGTAGGTGGTTTTAAAGTTCAGGTCTATCTGTTGTTGAATGGCAGAAGAGGTGGTGTGCTCAATATCTCCCATCGCAAAACCGCCGGCTGTGCAGATCAGCACCTGCACTTCTGTTCTCTGTTTAAAGATTGATGTCACCGTTTCTTCTGTTTGTGCTTCGTCGAGGAGATTGACCTTATAGGCTGTAAAGTTTTCGCTTGGTTCATGGTCTCCGCTATGGTAGAGTGCACTCACGTGGTATCCCTCTGCCAGGAGTTTCTTTACGATTACCCGGCCCAATGCACCGCCGGCTCCCGAGACGATTGCAGATTTTTGCATGATTTTTTTTTTAGAGTCAGGAAGATATATCGTTTTGGTTGCTTAAACCAGGTAACAAATTTACATTTTGTAAGGATTTGGTTTCCCGGGAAAAATCAAAAGTCCAGACGCAACTGTTGATAAGTGACTGCAGGTATTATTTTAGTTTCCCTGGTAGTGATTTCGAAAACGGGTGTGGCCTGATGCCTTGGAGCTACAGTGATAGTGACATCATCTGAAACGGAGGAGAAAAGTTTTTCCACAATCTCAGGCGTATTATTTTGCTGAGAAAGATGCGATAGTATCAGGTGGGTCATGAACTCCGGACGGTGATCTGCAAAGAGTTGATGCGCTATGGTGTTGCTTAGGTGGCCACGTCCGTCGGATATTCTCTTTTTCAAATAGTAAGGATAAGGGCCGTTTTGCAACATCTGCTCATCATAGTTTGATTCCAAAAATGCTGCATGGCATCCTCTGAACCAGTTTATCAGGTTATTGCAACAGGTACCTATATCCGTAAATATACCTACTTGCACTTCATCATCCCGAACTACAAAACTGAAGGGGTCACTTGCGTCGTGAATCTTGCTAAAAGTATGAACATGGAGATTACCAATGGTAATGAGGTCGTCGTCTGTGAAATAATGTAGTCGTCCGATTTCTATATCCAGTCCGCTCGATCTGTAAGTGGTTTCTGAAATATATACAGGTATATTAAACTTTTTTGAAAGAGTTTCCACCCCTTTGATGTGGTCAATGTGTTCGTGAGATATAAAAATTGCCTTTACGTGTTGAATGTCAAGATGCACCTCTTTCATTCTTCTCTCTATTGTGCTGCACGAAATACCTGCATCTACCAGCACGGCCTCCCGGGTGTTCCCGACATAATAACAGTTACCATTGCTTCCGGAATTGATAGAGGAGATAAATAATGACATTGGAGCAAAGTAAACAATAAACGGAGTAATTTTGAACAAAGAATTTATCTGCTAAATTCAAATTGTGATGCAATATCATTTGTTAAAAAGTGTCACACCGCACTGCTTTGCTATTTGTCTGTTCGGAATGCTATTCCTAACCGGCTGCAATCAGAACGGTAACCAGGAAGCAAATAATCAACCATTAAATAAAAATACTATGGAAGGAACTTTTCAGGAACTGCAAGCTCAGATTAAGGAGAAGCACATCAGCCGGCAACAGTCCGACTTTGAGTTTGGTGGCACAAAGCACATTGTGAGCTATGCAGCAGATAGCAACCAGACAGGAAAACGTCCCGGCATTGTTGTATTGCCCGAGTGGTGGGGGTTGAATGCTTATGTGAAAGACAGAGCAGCTATGTTGGCCGGACTTGGCTATGCCGCTATGGCTGTGGATATGTTTGGCGAGGGAATGATTGCGCACAATCCAACAGAAGCTATGGCGCTTACTAAGCCTTATGGAAGTAATGCGGCATTAGTAAGAGATGTGGTTGAAGCTGCGATTGCGAAATTGAAAACATACCCGGAAGTGGATAGCAGTAAGATTGCGGTGATTGGTTTTTGCTTTGGAGGATATGCTGCAATCACAGCAGCTACATCAGGAGCAGATGTGGTGGCGGCTGTAGGATTCCATCCAAGCCTGGGGGGCATCACACCACAAGCCGGTGCTAAGGCTAAGGTGCTCGTTTGTCATGGGCTGGAAGATGAGTTTGAAAAAGATAATGTAGCGCCATTCAAATCAAAAATGGATAATGCCGGAGTGAACTATTTATTTAAAGACTATGCAGATGCTAAGCATGGATTCACCAGTCCGGAGGCCGATAAAAACGGAAAGGAATTTGGTATCCCGGTAGCCTATAATGCAGCTGCAGACAGCGCTTCATGGTCGGATATGAAAAGCTTTTTGATTTCGGTATTCAGGTAGAACCAGTGCATCTGAAATTTGTTTTAACCGTTGCAGAGAGTATATTACGTTCATTCTGTAAGCATTGCATTAGTTGGCTGTGTGGCAATTTCAATTCTGCATTTACGGGGTTTGAAAGATAATAAGGCAGATGTCGCTGTGGTGCCCTGAGTTTGCAAATACATAGATTATCCTATTTTTTTATTACGGAAGGATTCTCCGTGGTTTGTGGTGGCCATGCCTTTAAGTATTCTGGTAACTTTTACGGTAGTAAGAAGGTGATAATTCTTTATTTTTAGCCCAAATCAAATTTATGAAAAGGATATTTTATTTTATGTTTTCAGTGTCATTGATAGGAGCCATTACTTCCTGCGATTCGCAAACGGATAAGGATGGGAAAAGTGAGAGCAAGAGTGTGGGGTATGATGAGGCCTTTAATGTAACGGCTCAGTCGTTTGCCGATATTCAGATTCTCAGGTATGAGGTACCCGGATTCGATCAGCTAAGCCTTCAGCAAAAGGAGTTGGTATATTACCTGTCGCAGGCAGGCCTTGCAGGACGTGATATTTTCTACGATCAGAAAAGCAAGTATAATCTGATGCTCCGTAAAACCCTCGAGAATATGTATGAAACCTATTCGGGCGATAAGAATTCAGACGACTGGAAAAAGTTTGAAACTTATTGTGGAAGATTCTGGTTTAGTTATGGATTTCATCATCATTATGGCAATGAAAAGTTTTTTCCCGAATGCACACCTGAATATTTTGTGAGTGTGGCTAAGGCCAGTGACACGGCTAAATTCCCAATGGACAAGGGAGAATCCTTTGTTGACTTTATGAATAGGGTTACAGATATTATTTACAATCCCGCTATTGAGCCCAAGCTTGTGGATTTTGGTGCCAATAAGGATGTGGTGAAGGCCTCGTCTGTAAATTTTTATGAGAATGTGACACAGAAAGAAGTGGAGGACTTTTATTCTAAGTTTAATTCAAGTGGTGAATCACCCATGTGGGGATTAAACAGCAAGGTGATGAAGGAGGATGGCAAATTGGTAGAAAAAGTATGGAAAGTAGGTGGTATGTATTCCGATGCGATTACAAAGATTGTGTACTGGTTGGAAAAGGCCATTCCGCTTGCGGAAAATGATGCGCAAAAGAAGGCGCTTGAGTTACTTGTTGAGTATTATAAGACCGGTGATCTGGCCACATTTGACCAATACAGTATAGCATGGGTGAACGACACAGCGAGTATCACCGATGTGGTAAATGGTTTTATTGAGACGTATGAAGATCCACTGAGTAAAAAAGCGAGTTATGAGAGTGTGGTCAGCATGAAAGACATGGAAGCATCCCGTAATATCAATATTCTTGCTTCGAATGCCCAGTGGTTCGAGGACAATTCTCCGCTGATGGATGCTCATAAAAAGAAAGCAGTGAAGGGAATTATTGCAAAGGCAATTACCGTAATTAATGAGGCGGGCCGGCTAGCCCCTTCAACAGCAATTGGAATCAACCTGCCTAACAATGAATGGATCAGAAAAGAGCATGGATCCAAGTCTGTATCTCTTAGCAATATTGTACACTCATATAATGTCAGCAGTGCAAGTAGCGGCATGCTGGATGAGTTTGGGGTGAACGACACCGTAAAACAGAGAATTAAAAAATGGGGTAGCCTGGCAGCCGATCTTCATACTGAAATGCACGAAGTAATTGGCCATGCAAGCGGTCAGATCAATCCGGGAATTGCCACTCCTGATAAGACATTAAAAAACTATGCCTCTGCACTTGAAGAAGCGCGGGCCGACCTGGTGGCACTATATTATGCTATAGATCCCAAGTTGGTCGAGCTGGGTGTAATGAGCACCACAGATGTGGGGAAGGCCGAGTATGACAACTATATGATGAATGGGCTGATGACACAGCTTACAAGGCTCAAATTGGGGGATAACCTGGAAGAGGCGCACATGCGTAACCGTCAGTTAGTGGCAGGATGGGCCTACGAGCACGGTAAGAAGGATAATGTAGTGGAGCTTGTAAAAAGAGATGGCAAGACTTATGTAAAGGTGAATGACTATGATAAACTACGGGCACTCTTCGGGCAATTGCTCCGGGAAATTCAGCGGGTGAAATCAGAAGGAGATTATGAAGGAGGCAAAAAGCTAATAGAGACTTATGGCGTGAAGGTAAACCCTGAATTGCATAAGGAAGTGTTGGAGCGGTTTGCTAAGTTGAACATTAAGCCCTATAAAGGATTCATTCAGCCTAAATTGATCCCGGTGATGGAAGGAGATAAGATTGTGGATGTAAAGATTGAATATCCTGATAATTTCTTTTCACAGATGTTGGAGTATGGAAAACAGTATGCTCTATTGCCTATCCATAATTAATAATCCATGAGAAAATCAAATATACTGCTGACGATAATTTTTTTGCTGATTTTCGGCAGTGCCGGTGCGCAGGCATACAAGCCTGCGGTTTTCAAAGATGCCACACGATTGGAGAAAATTAAGGCTGTATTGCCGAAACTGGATGCACTGTTCAGCAGGTATGCGGCTGATAAAAACTTCCCTTCAATTGCCTTTGGAGTAGTGGTGGATGGCAAGTTGATTCATAGCTTTCACCAGGGGGTAATCAATCAGGAAAAAGGATTTAAAGCCAATCCTCTGTCGGATTACCATATTGCTTCCATGACGAAGAGTTTTACCGCAATGGCGATAGTGAAACTTAGAGATGAGGGCAAACTCTCACTCGCCGATCCGATAGAGAAGTTTATTCCTGAAGCAAAAGGATTAAAAACACTGACAAACGACGCGCCTAAAATAACTGTACGCCATCTGTTGACACATGATGCAGGTTTCCCGGAAGATAACCCCTGGGGTGATCGTCAACTGGGCAGGAGTACGCAATGGCTCAAAGACTTCTATGCCGCCGGTATTAGTTTTTCTACCACGCCCGGTACAGGTTATGAATACAGCAATCTGGGTTTTGGTACGCTGGGTCTGATCATCCAGAATGTGACGGGGCAGACCTATCAGCAATACATAACCGAAAATATCCTGAAACCGCTGGGAATGAATCATACCTATTGGGATTATGAGGATGTGCCGGATGTTCAGCTGGCTGTCGGGTACAGGATGGAAAAGGGGAAGTGGGTGCCTCAGCCGCTATTACATAGTGGAATCTTTGGTGCTATGGGAGGATTGATCACGACCATTGATGATTTTGCAAAATACATGGCCTTTCATCTTTCAGCCTGGCCTGCAAGAGATGATGCGGACAATGGCCCTGTAAAGCGCAGTTCAGTCAGAGAGATGCAGCAGGGATGGAATTTTTCAAGGATATGGAAAGATGAGAAAGATTTTACAGGCAAGGCCTGTCCGATACTAGATTTTTATGGCTATGGATTGCATCTGTATCAGAATTGTAATGATGTGAAGGTGGTTACTCATAGCGGCGGCCTTCCGGGATTTGGTTCGCAATGGCGCATATTGCCTGACTATGGAATTGGAGTGGTGGCATTTGCTAACCATACCTATGCTTCGATGGGTGCACCTGTTCAGGCTGCCATCGATTCTTTGTTGCTGCTGGCGGGTCTGCAGCCCAGATCGTTACCGCCATCTTCAATTCTGGAAAAGAGGAAAGCCCAATTGGTAAACCTCCTGCCTTCATGGTCGGGCGCAAAGGCGTCAGGCATTTTTGCTGATAACTTCTTTGATGACTATTTTGTGGATGAATTAAAAGCACAGGCAGAAAGGTTGTACAAGACTATTGGTAAAATACAAAGGGTGGATGCTGTGGAACCGCTTAATCAGTTGCGGGGTAGTTTTATGATTGTGGGTGAAAGGGGGAGCCTAAAGGTGACATTTACCTTATCCCCTGAAACGGAACCTAAAGTGCAGGCATACAGAATATCCCTGATAGAGAAATAAATGAACAGGGTTTAAAATAAAAAGGCCGGCACTTCATTAGATTGCCGGCCTTTTGTTATCAGATTGATATGTTTCGTGTGACCATTTAGTTTAGCGACTTCATAGCCAGGTACCAGTCCACCTGCTCTAATGAAGTATCCGCCTTTCTTTCAGCGAGTGCTTCGATGGTTTTAGGAGCACCTACAATCACCTTATCACCCGGTTTCCAATTCAATGGCATTGACACCTTGTTTTTATCGGCTGTTTGCAAGGCTACAAGCGCACGCTTTATTTCTTCCATGTTCCTGCCTACATTCATTGGATAATACATGATCAGGCGGATCTTACCATTGGGGTCAATAAAGAACACTGCACGTACGGCAGCGGTTTCACTTTCTCCCGGCTGAATCATTCCATAACGTTTTGCTACTGACATATCCAGATCGGCAATAATCGGAAAGTTGAACAGTACACCTGTTTTTTCATTTACGGCATTGGTCCATGCAATATGTGCGTGAATGCTGTCGATGCTAAGCCCGAGCAGTTTCGTGTTGTGTGCTTCAAAGAACTCAGAATCGTTGGCAAAGCCTGACAATTCAGTTGTACATACCGGGGTAAAGTCTGCCGGATGAGAAAAGAGTAGTACCCAACTGCCTTTGTTATAGTCAGAAAATTTTAGATTGCCGGTAGTGGTCAGTGCCTCGAAATCAGGGGCCTGATCACCTATACGGGGCATTTGATTGTTTGTAACTTCTTGCATTTTTATTCTTTTTGTTAATCAGTTTTTGAATGGTGCGAATATATTGCGATATGTCCTGATTGCCTCATTTGGGGCGGATCAAAGGATGGATTTAAGAATTCATTTAGGCAATTTGTATTTGCGGATTAGCGGCTAAATGGTTTTCTTCTTTTCTTTCCTGAAAATAGAAAAGAATAATCCACCCATAACTGCGCCATAAACAGTGCTGTTTATGGGTTTGGATGTAATCATACATGTGCCTGAAAGGCATCCGACATACTTCCAGTAAATAAATCCGGCTACGGCGCCGAGTACAATACCGCTTATGGTGAGGATATTATTTTTTATGAATTGCATGTTTATTCTGTTTTGTCACTTTGAGCCGGCTGTAGGGCGATTTTCCACAAGCCTCTTAACTCGCCAAGTTGGTATCCTGTGGCTTTATCGTTCGGGTATTTTGTCTGAATCAGTTGGAGTGTTTCCGGGGCAATGTCTGTATCCTTATTACCATGACACTTCAGGCAGGTGGGCATTCCAAGGGTAATAGCCTTGTAATAAAATATTTTGTTGCCCTCCTGTAATACCACTTGTTGTGCCGGAGGTGCTGTCGCCTCTCTGGCCATGCCTTCTATGAGATCCCATGCCATGATATCAGTTTCTGTTTTTAGCACATTATCAGGATTTCTGTTTTTATTGCTGATCCTCTGAATTTGGGCATGAAAAGCATTTGATAAGGAGTCGGTAATTGGTATTGCATTTTCATTGCAGAATGCCACGGCCCCATTGACACCACTATCCGCGATCGCTTTGGTGACTTTAGATAATAAAGCTTTTTGCGCTTCGGATGCAATGTGGTTACCTTCTTCAAAATAAACCTGCTTCTCTTCTGGGTCTATTCCTTCAACGTGATTTGTAGAGCAGGACGTAAAGGATATCAGGAGAGATAGCACTCCCCAATAAAGATGCTTCATAATGTTTTATTGGTTATTTTACTTCTTCGTATTCGATTTCTTTCCCCTTCTGCAGCCTTCCTTCATGGTTACGTGGTGGAGCACATTGTCCGCCTGCACAACATCCCACATTAAATAGGGGCATGAGGGAAAACAATCCTCCCAGAATTGCGAAAGACCAGTTTTGATCCATGATGCCTTTGATAAGAATAAAGGCCCCCAGCGCAAGACGCAGCAATCGCATAAAATTCCATCCTGCCAGGTAGGTTTTGATTTTATATGTCATTGAGTCCTCCATCTGTTTATCTTTTCTTTTTGATTAGGTTAATAAAAACTTCTGCTCCTGCTCGTGGTGGGATGCTGTTGTAACATGCCTCCATCGTTTTTATGTCAAAATAGGGACTGAATATCGGTTTATACTCGCATGGACACCCTCCGAATGGTGGCCCCTGTTGCTCGAATACCTTATCGAAAAGTACACCGATAATCCGCCCATTTTTATTAAGTAGGGAAGCGGCTTTTTGGGCATACTCATTCCTCCTCGAAGGGGGTATGGCGCAAAAGAAGGTCTGTTCTATCATCAGATCGTAGCTTCCTTTATGCTCGAAAAAATCTCCACAAACCACATGAATGTTTGGATTGTCATGAAATTTTTCTTTAAGGATTTCCACCGCCCGCGGAGCGATATCCAGCAGGGTAATATTCGTAAAGCCATGTTTAACCAGATACCCGGCTTCATAAGCATTGCCACATCCGGCAATCAGGATCGCTGCCTCTTTGTTCTCGAATTGATCCATATAATGGGAGATGGGAGGAGAAGGAGTTCCCATATCCCAACCGGTCTGCCTACTTTCCCATTGTGAGTTCCAAAAGTGCTGATCTAATGGTCTTTCACAATTGGTGGTGCAGCATTTGATATTTTTATCTGTATTATTTTCCATTTCCGGCCTTCAGTATTCTATCTGTATTTATACCGTTTACTACGTTTTCGATACCGTGATGTTTGAGTATCTCTTTAGCGTGTTCACTTCTGGCTCCGCTACGACAGAATACTACTATGTTTTCTTTGCCTTCGAATTCTTCAATTCTATCAGGTAATTCATCCAGAGGAATGTTGATGGCTCCTTCTGCCGATCCTGCCATAAACTCTCCGGGTGTACGTACATCTACCAGAAATACGTCTTTCTGTAGCATCTCTTCGAGCGATAGCTCCTTTCCGTTTTCCTGCATATAATTAATTGTCTTTTTTTAAGCTGGTGAATGTTCTTTTTTATCTGACTTTACTTTTTGGCTCCACTCTGACCATCCGCCCTGATAGGTACTGACGTTGGTAAATCCATTTTTCTTCAGCAGAGAACATGCGATGGAAGCACGATCTCCTGACAGGCAGTAGAGTATTGTTTCTTTGTTCTTATCTATCTGATCCAGATGTTTTTCTATAGTGCCTATGAATACATGAGTGGCACCGGGTACATGGCCGGCTTCGTATTCTGAAGTGCCACGTACATCTACTATTTGATACTGGTCGTTGTTAAGGAGCGACTTGAACTCGTCAAGGCTCACTGTGGCGGAGGATTGCAGTTGGATACCAAGAGAGTGAATGTCATAAAAGAATCCATAGATATTATCCAGACCTATTCTCATCAGTTTTCTGGTAAGATCCTCTTTCTGATTCTCATCGGCAATGATGATAAAAGGTTCGTTATAGTCGAGCACCCATCCTGCCCAGGTGGCAAAAGAGTTGTTGCCCTGAATACTGATGGTACCTGGGAGGAATCCTTTGGCAAATTCCATTTTACTTCTTGCATCAATCACCTTCATTCCTTTTTGATAGGCATTCAGGAATTCGTCTTTGGATAGTGTTTTATGGTGAGGCACCTCTATAAGCAGTGGCCGGCTCGATTTGTTCAGGTGCTTCATCATCGCAAAGTATTTAGGCGGTTCGGGCTGCCCTGCTAACAGGTTGTCGATAAATCCTTTTTCATCGTCTCCGAATTGCATTGCCCAATTTCGTGCTTTCTCATAACCTACTGTAGAACTTGGTACGCTTCCCAATGCCTTGCCGCAGGCTGAACCCGCACCATGTGCCGGCCATACCTGTACGTAATCAGGAAGTGCCTCAAATCTTTTTAATGAGGCATACATATCCCTTGCACCCGCTTCTTTTGTGCCGGCAATGCCTGCCGCTTTTTCAAGCAGGTCGGGCCTGCCTACATCGCCCACAAAGACGAAATCGCCTGTAAACAACATCACAGGATTGTCTGAAGCCGGATGATCGCGCAGAAGGAAACTGATACTCTCCGGAGTATGCCCGGGCGTATGAATGACCTCCAGCGAAAGGTTGCCCACTTTAATGATATCACCATCTTTCAGCCCTACGTGAGGAAATTCATATAACCATCCCTCACCCCCTTCGTCAGACAGGTACATGGTAGCTCCGGTAGCTGCTGCCAGTTCGCGCGAGCCGCAGAGATAGTCTGCGTGAATATGCGTTTCGGTTATATGGGTAATATTTAGTTTGTTGTCCTTTGCAATTTGCAGATAAGTGTCAATATCTCTCTTGGCGTCGATAACGATAGCTTCGTGTGTAGCCTGGCAACCAATCAGATAACTTCCCTGTGCAAGGGTTTTGTCATAGATGTGTTGAAAAAACATAGTATTTGATTTATAATTCATTCCTGACGGAAGGATTGCGAAGTTCCTGAATTTCGTGTAAAAAAATAGTTACAAAAGAAGTATTAGCTGATCTGAGGCTCCAATCGCACTTTTGTGAGCATTGAGTTGGTTACCAGACAGTTTTCTTCTGCTTTCTCCAGGATACGCCACATTCTGTCCCTGTCTTTTTCAGGATCAGTCATCTTCACTTTTGGATAAATGACAGCCTCTGTAATCATGTATTTCTTTTCGGGGCGTTCCAGTTTGATGATAGTCTTGCATTCGAAACTTTCAAAACTCATTTTTGAATTTTCAGCGATAGCGAGGAAGGTAGTCATAAAACAACTGTTGATAGCGCCAGCATAAAAATGCTCTGGCGACCAGATATTGGGTACGCCTCCGGCAAATTCCGGAGGAGTCGCTACTTCAATAGTTGTATCAAGAATTGGCGAAGAGAGCTCTCCAATCCTGTCTCTTTTCCAGTTAAGGTTTACTTCGTAATAATGTGTCTGCTGCATGTATTTGTGTTTAAAGAGTTATAGTAATGTTTCTTTTATAATGATGAAGATGCTCATTGCCAGGATAAACCAGCCAAAAGCGGGTTTAAGTCTGGCTCCGCTGATTTTTTTAGAAAGTATAATACCAATAAGGATCCCTGCAATGGTAAAAGCTGTAATCCTGAGAATAAGGGGCCAATCGAAGTGTAGCATATTTCTTTCTCCGAGGAATCCGATCAGCGAGTTGGCTGCTATAATCGTAAGCGAGGTGCCTACTGCTTCTTTCATTGGAAGCCTGCTCAGTAAGACCAGTGCGGGGACAATCATAAATCCGCCGCCTACCCCTACCAGCCCGGTCAGGAGGCCGACAAACAGACCATTAATGATGAGGAGGAGGTATTGAGGTTTCTTTCCTGTTACTGAAGGATGCTCTTTTTTCTTTCTAATCATGTTATAGGATGCGCCCAGCATCAGGATGGCAAAGAGCAACATCAGGAAAAGGTTTTTGGAAAGTGTAAAGGCTCCTGATTTCATTACTATGGAGGGTATAGCTGGCAATATCAGCGCACGTGTAAGGAATACCGATATGATAGAGGGAATTCCGAATGCAATGGCTTTGCTGATATGCACAAGCTTTAGTTTGAAGTAATTGTAAGAGCCTATAGCACTGGTTGTTCCCACAATAAAGAGTGAATAACCTGTAGCTAATACCGGCTCAATGCCGAATAAATAAACCAGTATGGGGACAGTAAGAATGCTGCCCCCGCCACCAATTAGTCCCAAAACAATCCCGGCAAGTATTGCCGCTGCATATCCCGCTATCTCCATAATCAGAAACGAAAGCTGCAAAGCTGATGAATAATCTCCGCAAGAACGGTCACAAAGGTTACATTACTAAAAACAGATAGCAGTATAATGGTGTATAGATGGGTGGAATAGCTTAGATTTCAGGTGAAGATGGATTATTACTTAGTGGACGGTTACCCTGAGAGGAACGCCTAACGGCAGAAAGAACTCTCGTTCTCCTTTGTCGGTAGGAACAATAGCACGGCTTTCGCCCAACCGCTTCACCCATTTCTTTTCAAATAGTAGGTGAAGCAATGCGTCGCCCAACTTTCCTGCCAGGTGAGGCCTCCGTTCCGACCCGTCAATACATTGCCGGGTAAGTGGCCGGTTGTTGGACTTATCCGGAGCCTGTACGGAGATGCCAAGGCTATTGAAAAACTTCAGGCCACTTTCAGTAATATCATAGCCTGTATTTTGCCTTTTGAGAATGCCTTTGTTTTCCAGTGCCTCTGTCAGCGAGACTCCCACATATCCTGCCAGATGGTTGTAACAACTCCTGCAATATTTTGTTTCCGAATTCATTATCGTTGGCTTTTATTATTTGCCCATTCTTTACCACGCAATTATGATGCCTTTATCAGCTTTCTTAAGAGAGAGGCTCTGCCTGGGGTGGCATTGACGAAGGCCTGGAGCGGTCTTCAGGAAGTGGTATAAACTCTTTGTTATCATTAGGAGGCAGTATGATGCGCCCTGCTTTCCAGTCTGCCTTAGCTTGTTCAATTCTTTCTCTCCGGGAAGAGACAAAATTCCACCAGATAAACCGGTCGCCCACCGGTTCGCCGCCTAACATCATCATGGTGGTGTCTTCTGTTGCCTTCAGCACGGGGTCTTCTTCTTTTCCAAAAACGATCATCTGGCCCTTTTGATAGGTATGGCCACTAATTTCTACAGTGCCTTTTGCGATATAGATAGCTCTTTCAGCATGTCCGGTGGGGAGGTTAATCCTGGCATCACGGTCCAATTGGGTGTGGAGATAAAACAGTGGAGAATGGGTCTTTACATTATTTTGCAATCCGTATGCATCTCCTGCAATCAACCGCATCCATACACCTTTATCTGTAAATACCGGTAATGCCTGTGGCTGATAATTTTCAAAAGTGGGGTCTGCCTCTTCATCTTTTTCAGGCAGGGCTACCCATGTCTGTATCATTTCCAGTTCGCCACCGGCGAGTGCATCAGGCTCTTCAAATCGTTCTGAGTGTGCGATTCCTTTTCCGGCGGTCATCCAGTTGACCGATCCTGGTTTGATGATTTGTTCTACGCCGAGGCTGTCGCGATGGGTTACTTGTCCTCCGAAGAGGTAGCTTACCGTTGAAAGGCCGATGTGCGGATGTGGAAGTACATCCAGATTTGAGGCGGTATTTATTGGAATATCTACCGGGCCTGCATGATCCATAAAAATGAACGGACCAACCATTCTGCGTTTTCTGAATGGCAGTATTCTACGCACATTGAGTCCGGTGCTGATGGATGCTTCGCGTGCTTCTATAATTAGTTGAGGCATGATAATTCGTTTGACTAGCTAAAGGTATGGTTTAAAACTGCGAGTTTGCAGAATCGACACTTCAAGAAGGCGTGGAGCATTTTTTTTTCAGCGAAAAAAATTAAATTTATTGTTTCATTATTCAACAGGAAATACCGGATATCATGGTCAGCTATTGGGAACAGAAATCATTTCTTTATCATCGGCACCTGATTATCTGTGGTGCGGGATTCACAGGGTTATCGGCTGCTGTTTATTACAAGAGGGAGCATCCTGCAAGTTCGGTATTGGTATTGGAGAAGGATGCCATCTGTGGGGGTGCCAGTACACAGAATGCCGGCTTTGCCTGTTTCGGGAGCGTTTCTGAATTACTTGCAGATCTTACCCATTCAGATGAAAAGAAAGTATTTGATTTAGTGGAGAAACGCTATCGTGGACTGCTGAATCTGAGAAGCCTTTTAGGAGATGATGCGATAGGCTATGAGCCATTGCACGGTTTTGAGCTTTTTCGCCAGGGGGATCAGCTCTATGAGCACTGTCTCGATCAGATGGGCTATCTGAACGATAAACTGGAATCGATTACGGGTGAAAGAGTGTATAAACCGGCAGATGAAAAAATATCCGAATTTGGGTTTGACAACGTAGTGCACCTGATCGAGAATACTGCTGAAGGGCAGGTGGATACCGGGAAGATGTATAAGTCATTGCTGAAACTTGCGAGGGCCACCGGGGTGGAGATATTGAATGGAATCAGTGTAACGGGTTTTGAGGAAGGCGGCCATGTGAAAGTATTTACTGACAGGGGCAGTATTACTGCCGATAAATTCTTAATAGCCAACAATGGCTTTGCATCGACAATTCTGGAAGGTAGCAGGACAACTCCTGCAAGGGCGCAGGCACTGGTTACTGCACCTATTGAAGGATTGAAGGTGAAAGGGTCGTTTCATATCCTTGAAGGATTTTATTATTTCAGAAATATAGATGATAGAATATTGCTCGGTGGAGGTCGCCATCTTGATTTTGAGGCAGAGACAACAACTGACAGACAATTGAATATGAAAATTCAGGATGATCTCGATCGGGTGCTCAGAGAAATTATTTTACCGGGACAACAGTATGAGGTGGCACAGCGATGGACCGGCATTATGGGAATGGGTAATGAGAAGCAGGTTATTGCTGAACAGTTGTCTGGCCGGGTGTTTTGTGCAATCAGACTGAGCGGAATGGGTCTGGCGTTAAGTACACTCCTTGGGAAGGAGATAGTGGAGATGATGCATTAGCTAAATCGGCGAATAGCTCTGCTATCCGGATCAGGAATAGAACTGGTTTTCAGGCAATAATTTATTCATCGGAAAAGATTGTCATGCCAATGTCACAAAAATAAGAGGTAAATGTCTTTTATTTGATTTAATATATACATTTGTAAGGGTTGGCGCAATAATTGAAGCCCAATTGCCAAAACTAATTTGAGGGAAGGGGATGCGAGTTTAGTGTTAAGAACATATTAGCGCGGGATAAGACATACAGACAGGTATTTCGTAATTATAGTGAGCCATGAATGCTCTGCTTTCCATAACAACACCTGAAACAAATTGCTTTTAAAATTATAGTAATGAGTTCGATTACCATTCTTATGACCTTGCAAAACCTTGCGGGTGTCCTGACATTGGCAGGAGCCATAATAGTAGTGGCAGTAGTAATTTTTGTGATTTCCTCTACTTCGAAGGAAGAGGATAAAGATGCCGCTAAACACAAGGTATATTCAGTCAGAACCAGATACTTCTTTGGCCTTTGCCTTGTATTGATAGTGGGACTTTTCATTTCACTGCGCCTTTTGCCTTATCCGCGTGCCAATGCGGTGGCTGATGAGACGGTTAGCATTGTTGGTGTACAGTGGTTTTGGAAGATGGCTAACGGAGAACGCACTACCGGCCCTCTGGAGTTTGTCGGAAGCAATGAAGTGACGGTGCCTGCAAAGAAGAATCTGAAGTTTGTGGTCACCTCGGCAGATGTGAATCACAGCTTTGGAATATACAATAGCAAGGGGGTGCTGGTAACCCAGACACAGGCAATGCCTCAATACAATAATGTACTATATCATCAATTTGATGAGCCGGGTGAGTATTATGTAGTATGTATGGAATACTGCGGACAAACACACTCTTATATGGTAGGGAAAATCCATGTTCAATAAAAAATAACAGTTTATGAGCACTTTAGAAATTAGTCAGGTAGAAAAAAAGAAAGAACGAAAACTTGCGATTATCTGGGCAGTTACTTTTTTGATTGTATTTCCGCTGCTTGTAATTCTTGGATTATATATGCGGCTTAATCAGGGGAAAGTGGTGGAACTGGATTACACAAAATTTTATGCATTTATGACCATGCATGGATTGGGTATGGCAGGTGTGTTGTTTAGTGTTGCGTTTGCAGGCCTCTGGTATTTAATTTCAACGCGAATTACACGGTTGAGCCTTGGGGTAGGATATTTTGTGTATTTCACTGTGCTGATCGGGTTTCTGGCATTAGCCTACGGTACACTGATAGGTAACTTTGCCGCCGGATGGTACATGTTGTATCCTCTACCTTTTAAAGGAGCTAGTTGGGCTACCTGGTCCACGCAGGTATCGGCGGTGGCACTTATCCTTATGGGAATAGCCTGGCTCGTAGGTATCCTGCATTTATTGTATGCGCTTACCAAACGCTATGGGGGATTTTTTAACCTTTTGGGGTGGCAATACCTCAGAAAAGGCGACCATGAGAAACTACCGTCTGTGGTATTGATTGCTACTGTCGCGCTGATTCCGGGCATATTTGCTTTTCTGGCAGGTGCGGTGATGCTGATCATGTATTTGCTGCAGACATTTGAACCGAGCCTTGCCTTTAATCCATTGCTCATGAAGAATCTTACTTTCTTTTTTGGGCACATGCTGGTAAATGTTACCCTCTATTGCGGGGTGGGCTGGGTATATGCGCTGATGCCTGAGTTTACCAAAAGAGAATGGAAAGTGGATAAGGTCGTTGTGTATTCATGGAATGCCACTTTCTTCTTTATCGTATTTGCGTATCTGCATCACCTTTATATGGATTTTGCCCAGCCGAGATCTATGCAATATATCGGTCAGATATTCTCTTATATGAGTGCAGTGCCCGCCACTGCGGTTACCATGTTTGGGATTATTGCGCAAGTGTATCATTCAAAGATGAAGTGGAGCATCTTCCCTTTAATGTCGTTATTTGGGATGATGGGATGGGCTATTGGAGGTTTTGCGGCTTTGGTAGATACTACAATAGCTATTAATGTAGGATTGCATAATACGCTTTGGGTGCCGGCTCACTTTCATACCTATATGTTAATGGGGGTTGTATTGTTTATATTCGGATACCTGTTTTATCTTTTTTCGGGTGAGGAGGGGATTCATCTGAAGAATGTGACCGGAAAGGCAGGTTTCTGGCTGTTTGTAATAGGTGCGTATGGATTCCTGTTAATGTTTTACCTGAGTGGAATTAACGGTGTGCCAAGGCGCTTTGCCGATTATCAGGGGATAGAAGCAGGCCATGTTAAGGAAACGGGAACACAGTTAGCACGTTATGCTGCGATGTTTATTTATTTGATTTTATTGGGATTACTGGTGATGTATTGGTCTTTGTTTGCAAAGTTGACCAGGAGACAGAAAGCGAGCGCCTGGTAGATGGGAGCCGAATCCTTCCTGAAATTATTTTATAATGAAAAAGATATTGTTGCCGATACTGGTTTTGTTTGCGTGTGTAACGGTGATTGGTGTGGCAACTTATGGGTTTAGCTCATTTACCATTTTTTCTTATACGTTGAAGAGTGCAGGAGAAGTGCCCAGGGAGTTTCCCGACTTTGAGTGGATCGATCAGGATAGTACTGTGTTCCACACGAAAGACAAGCACAAATATCTGTTAGTGAATTTTGTTTATCTCAATTGCCCTGACGTGTGCCACAAGGTGAACAACCGGCTGGAACACATTTATCATTCTATTGATTCTGCTGTTATTCCTGAGAAATTGGAGCTGATTACCATCAGTTTTGATACGCAGCGCGACGGGCTGGATAAGATTAGAAAATACAGAAAGCTCTTTAGCCGGGATAATATTGACGGATGGAGTTTTGCTATTCCTTATCATGCGTCTGCACAGCAGTTTCACGCATTCCTGCAAGAGACCGGGGTTTGGGTGTACCAAATGCCTGAGACGGGCCTGATTAATCATTCCGTATATTTATTTCTTATATCGCCGGATAATAAGATTGTTCGCGTCTTTGACCCTGCGCGTGAAGATGACTCGCAGATTATTAAACAAATGGAGCAATGTATAAGCAGTACAGGAATCTCATCTTTCTCCTGACTATTGCCCTGCTTATGTGGCTGGTTTCTTTTTATTGGAATAGCTGGTTGTCGGCAACCATGATGCGGCATCAGGTGATACAGTTGCCGGCAATGGTTCTATTAGGTGCGGCTACAGGATTGTATTTCAAAAAGCTCAGGATAAATGCGCTCGCCACTCAGATCAGTGTGCTGATTATACTGATGACCTCCATTATTTTCTGGATGCTGCCGCTTAGTGTGGATTTGGCTGTAATCTATACCGGGTATAACCGCGCGATGCACCTGCACATGTTTGTGACAGGGTTGGTGATGGTAGGGGTATTGAGAGCTACCCTATTTGAGGTGAAGGTGGCATTCCTGGGCATGTTGGCTGCGATGACACTGGCGGTGGGGATTACTCTTTATTCTTTCAACATATTGTTGTGCAGTTCATTTAATATCTGGCAGCAGCAGGAAGCCGGATTTTATCTTATGTTTCTGAGTGGTGCGATATTTCTGCTTACTTATATTATTTTTTTCAGGGGAGCCGGACGTACGCAATAAAGGTTACGATTTGCAAATGCATTGAAATTGCCATTTAATTAAAGTTTCTATTTCTAAGGACATTGGGATAATCCCCAACCTGCATAAAGCCCTGTCCTTCAGACTGCCTAAAAACTAATACACATCCTGTATATAAATATTATGCATACACGTACATAGATTTCGTAAATTGAGGTATGCAATACATCAAAGGAAAAGACCGAAGTCAATGTACCCTCTTTCCGCTCTGCCTCGATGAAATCATTGACCCCGCTCACGATGTCCGTTTCATTGACCTCTTTGCTGAAAGTATCAGCCTGCCCGCATTTGCTTTTGTAGCCAAACAGTCTCTGGAAGGACGACCTGCCTACCATCCCAAAGACCTCCTCAAGCTCTTTTTGTATGGCTATCTCAATGGCATCCGGTCTTCCCTGGCGTTAGAGAAGCAATGCCACATCAACATAGAAGTCCGCTGGCTGATGAGGGGTTGATGTGCACGGCACTCAACCTGCGCCGGATCATGAACTTAGTGGATAAAAGACTGTTACAAAAGTTCCTGCAGGAGCTTGCCAGATACTACTTTGGACAAGAAAACGGGTACGGTGAAAAAGGAGGAGGAAGGCCAGGGAGATTATGAAATTCCGGGTTGAGGAAGGAATATATTAAAAATAAATGCGGATTGGATTGTCCTAACTACAATACAAAAAGTATAACGCTAAAACGGTGAAAATCAGAAGCAATTTTTTTGAAATACAGCGTCTAATATCATAAATTAGCGAGTTACCTGCAACCCCAGACGAGCGACAGTGCAACTATTAGGCTGACAGACAAAACTTCAACAACCCACCGCACATTGCGGCACATTTGCAAGCCGCACAAAAGCCAACACACAGACCTGAGCTTGCAAAAGAGCCGCAATTTTGCCAAAGCACCGCAACCATTTGGCTAACTTTGCTGAATGGACGTTTTGACCAAAGAACAGAGACGGAAAAATATGAAAGCCATCAGGAGCAAGGCGACAAAGGATGAAGTCCTTTTGGCAAAAACTCTTTGGCGGCTTGGACACCGCTACCGTAAAAACGACAAGACTGTTTTTGGCAAGCCAGACCTTACTTTCAAGCGACACAAACTTGCCATTTTTGTTGACAGTGAATACTTTCACGGAAAGGATTGGGACAACGAAAAATACCGTATTCAAACCAATCAGGACTTTTGGTGGGCTAAAATTGAGAGTAATATGAAACGGGATAAACAGGTAAACAATGAACTTGTTAAGACCGGGTGGAAAGTTTTACGGTTTTGGAGCAAAGAAATACGAAATAATTTAGCAAATTGCATAAATAAAATTGAAGAAACCCTAAAATAGGATGAATGGCGACTTATAGTAAAATAAAAGAGAAACTTAATATAAACGTGGACAAGCACTTGAATGATGGCTTTGCCCATCTGACACATTATTGGCAGAACCACAAAAATGGCGTTTCTCAATATTTCAAACCATCTGCAGAAGAATATTTGCAAGACGAAATATTATCAGTAGTTGAAGAACCCGAACAACTTTATATACCACTAAAATTTGATGTCCCATTTCCACCAAAAGCTAATCCTAAGTTTAAGTTTATTGATTTATTTGCAGGTATCGGCGGCATTCGTTTGGCTTATCAAAACTTAGGCGGCAAATGTGTTTTCACAAGCGAGTGGAACAACTTTGCCAAGAAAACTTACGAAGCCAATTTTGGTGAAGTACCATTTGGCGATATTACAAAAATTAGCGAAAAGGCAATTCCTGACCACGATGTTTTGTTAGCAGGATTCCCTTGCCAGCCGTTTTCAATTGCAGGTGTTTCAAAGAAAAACGCATTAGGCAGAAAGCACGGCTTTTTAGATGAAACACAGGGAACATTATTTTTTGACATTGCAAGGATTTTAGAGCATAAAAAGCCAAAGGCTTTTATGTTGGAAAATGTCAAGAATCTTGTTTCACACGATAAGGGTAATACATTTAAAGTTATCAAAAACACACTAACCGAATTAGGTTATTCAATACATTATCAAGTTTTGGACGGCAAACATTTTGTGCCTCAACATCGTGAAAGGATAATTGTTGTTGGTTTCAGAAACGACATATTTAAAGGCAAGGAGAATTTTCATTTTCCCAAACTGCCTGAACCGTCTGCAAAAATCAAAGACATTCTTGAAGAAGAAATAGAGACCAAATATACCCTCACCGATAAACTTTGGAACTATTTGCAGAACTATGCTGCAAAACATAAAGCACAGGGCAACGGTTTTGGTTTTGGAATGACAGACTTAAACGGTATTTCACGGACAATTTCTGCACGTTATTACAAGGACGGTTCAGAGATTTTGATACCGCAAGACGGCATCAATCCAAGACGGCTTACACCAAGAGAATGTGCAAGACTACAGGGCTTCCCTGACGAGTTTATTATTCCTGTTTCAGACAACCAGGCTTACAGACAATTTGGAAATTCTGTGACTGTTCCCCTAATTCAGTCTGTGGGCAAACAATTAGTAAAATCATTATTAGCAATAGATGAACCTGCAAAATCTCAAAAAGCTATTCGCTGATAATGGCTGTCAAAAAATTTATGTAAAGAAACTTTCACCTAACGATAATTCTAAAAATCAGGTTTATTTAGGTGGGAGTTTTGAGATTTTAAATATCCTTCCCATCGCTGAAATCAAAACAGAAGAAGCAGGCGATTGGAACAGAGAACGGTTTAAGGCATCAATAAATTTTTCGTGGATTGGTGATGACGGGAATATTTATCCTGCACCAAACTCACAACTAATCCTTTATCCGAAATATCCCGAAGTGAGATTTTCAGGCTTTTTAGCAAAGTGTGAAAACCCACCTTCGGAGCTAATGACACAGCGTTTAGCCGAAAGACTGTTGTTTCTAAGCGTTTCAAAGACAGGAATTGTATTAGGCTATGTTACTGCACCAAATTCAGAGATATCACAAGAGTTTAATGCATTGAAAACCGATTATGAAGTTGGCGTTTTCAAAGTAATAGAACTTCCACAAACGGTTAATAATAAAGCAAAACTACTTGCTGAACTTTATCGCATTAATCAGTTAGACTGGATTACATCCAAACGATTGGATAAAGAGGGAAATATTTTACCTTGTATTTCTTCCAATTGTGGCGGCTACACTTTAGAAGCTGAATTAGGCATAACACCAAACGGTTATTCCGAACCTGACTTTTTAGGTTGGGAAATCAAACAATTTGGAGTAACGAATTTTGAGCGTATAAACTCATCTGTCATTACCCTGATGACACCTGAACCAACGGACGGAGTTTATAAAACAAAAGGAACAGACATTTTTCTGAATCAATACGGATATGCTGACAAAACAGGCAGAAAAGACCGAATAAATTTTGGTGGTATTCATAAAGCAGGTATTCGACATGCTTCCACAAATCTTGAAATGCAGCTAATCGGATTTGACAATGCAAGCGGAAAAATCAGAAGTTCAAATGGGCGAATTGCCTTAGTGGATAGGAAAGGAAACGAAGCGGCAGCGTGGAGTTTTGCATCAATGCTGTTACATTGGAACAGAAAACATAATCAGGCTTGTTATGTTCCTTCACTATCGGACACAACAGGAAACAGGAAGTACAAATACGGTAACAAAATAATTTTAGGCACTGGGACAGACTTCCAATTATTTCTAAAACAAATGGCAATTGGAAACATTTATTATGACCCGGGAATAAAAATGGAGAATGTTTCCACGAAACCAAAGATTAAAAAAAGAAGCCAGTTTAGGATTAAGTCGCAACACTTGAGCAATCTCTATAAGGACAGTGAAATAGTAACACTACCTTGACACCTACGCACAAGCACACACATTTGCAAGCCGCACAAAGCCTACACGCAAACCAAAGCTTGCAAAAGAGTGTGCTTCCCGCCAACGCTCAACCCGGCGACCAACAAAGGGGTGTGCAGGTAACACGGGGTTTTATGCAAGTTGGGCTGACGAATATATCATCAGCTATTTGCAAACCCCAGCTTCAGTTCGGGCTGGACGAACAAATCTCAACTTTAGTTCTTAATTTCAACTTCAGAATATATCCGGCCATCGGTTCGGGCAGACGGAATTCTAATTCCCAACCTGCATAAAGCCCTGTTCGTTATAGGGCATTTTAAGACGACACTCACGAATTGACACGGACGACCAAAATATTAAACCTTGTTTACTGTTTGACAGTTTTACTTTTTCTGTTAGACGGTTTGACAAGTTTTGACATCAAAAATCAATTTCTAAAATCGTTCGTTTACTTTGGTTTCTTAATCGGCACACCGACAATTCTACTTTGGAACTTGTTTTCAATAAAGAAAAAAGCAAAACGAATTATTGGGACAGTTTATCCGGCAATTTTTTTGATTTTCATTTTTGTCGTCAACCCAATGAAAATTTTGTTTTCATCAGGTGTTTGGAGGACACAGACAATTTTGTATCAAAACGGACACCTAAGTTTCAAGACAGTTGAATTTCAAATGCAGGACATCGGAGCGTTGGGTTACAACAAACGGACAGTTGAAGTAATTTATCTGACACCTTTGTTTATGCTGACAAGTGAAGTTCCTTGCGACATTGACAAACGAGATGAATGGATTAAGGTGGATAAAGACATTAACGAACTCAACCTTAAATTCCCGTAAGCAATGAAAGATTATAAATTGACAGGTTGGCAAGACTATTGGAGAATTTTTGACGAGTTGATTGAACAACTACTTTCCGAAAATAAATTAGAAATTACAGTAGAATTTAAGGACGCACAGAAATATGTCAACGGATTGACAGACGGTTGGTATGAATTTAAGTTTGCATTTGAAAAAGTTCTAAATTCAAACAGACAAAATATGACAGAAGACCAAAATGAAATAGCGGACTTTCTACTGACGACATTAAACAAATCGTTGGCAAACAGATGAGAAGAAAAACGCCCTATAACATCGTATTGGCAATAGGCGGGCTGAACGGCTTCGTATCAACGGAAGTGCAAAATTCAACATTTGTTCTTCGATTGAACGGTAGTGCTAAAAATCCCGCCCATCGCCAATACGCGGCCCGTCAGACTGTCTAAAAACTAATACACATCCTGTGTATATCTATTATGCATACACGTATGTAGATTTCGTAAATTGAGGTATGCAATACATTAAAGGAAAAGAGCGAAATCAATGCACCCTCTTTCCGCAAAGCCTCGATGAAATCATTGACCCCGATAACGATGTCCGTTTCATTGACCTCTTTGCCGAAAGTATCAACCTGCCGGCATTTG
>JAMLGT010000002.1 GCA_023957755.1 Chitinophagaceae bacterium | reverse complement strand
GATCTTGGAAACAGCTGTTCATTAAATGCCATTGATACCATTTCAATTCTAAGTCTGGCATATATATCTTCATTCACCTCTTCTCTGTAAAGCCCCTCTTTCTTTCCCCACCTCAAATTATCCACTATCATTTTGTACAAAAATCCAAACCTGAAATCATGGAATCGTTTAAAGGTTTTGGGATATCCCCTCTGCAAATCGAACAATACGGATGGATTCAGATCTGTGAGGAAAGTGTGGATGGCTCTGATTGCCAAAAACAATTCTTCTACCGCATCCCTGGCCTGCTCGTGACAGGTAATTGCCAACTTCATGTTGTTTTCCAGAATATCTCTGGTCACCTCGTCCACCAATTCCCCCTTGTCATTAAAGCTCTGGTATATAGTCTTCTTAGACACACCCAGCTTCAGCGCTATCTCATCCATTGTAACCGAACGGATGCCATACATACAGAAAAGTTCCTCTGCACATTTTTTTATTCTATCTCTGATCTCCATTGGGGCGCAAAACTATGGAAACTTTTTTCTTTTTGAAAGTTTTTTGAGTTTTTTTTTGAAAAAAACATAAAGGTTTTTCCTGCCTCCCCCATCCTCCTGCAGGAAGCACTATGGAACAAATGCGGATACCCGTTTGTTAGTCAGCCCCGGGTGGCCCAAAAGACGGATTTGTGAGAAATGTGGAATCGGTAAGCGTGTAGAGGAACCGTTCCAGGTCGTATTTTTCTCTGGGATCAAGGGCAATGGGTTTTAGCAATATGCTATCCAGCGTCGCTGACTTCTGAATCCCCGAGCTATAGTGTTCTATAACTTTATGGAGAGAATAAAACCTTCCATCGTGCATATAAGGTTGGGTCACCCCGACATTTCGTAAGGAAGGCACCCGAAACCTTAAGGAATCTGACACCACTCCGGTAACTCCTACCCTGCCATAATCGGGTTCATGCGTGTCAGGTTTTAGGCCATTATTTCTGAAAGAATTGTCTGTAAATAAAGGTTCTTTATGGCAGCTCTCGCAATGAAGCTTAAAAAGCTCGTAACCACGTTGCTCTGAGGAATTGAAACTATCTTTCCCCATAAGTACCTGGTCATACTTTGACGAAGCACTTACCAGCATTCCACTAAACTGTGCCAGTGCCTTAAGTATTCGCGTACTGGTAATCTCTTTGCTTCCGAATGCTTTCCGGAACATTGTCTGGTATTCTTTATCAGTTCTCAGCTTTAACACAATAGAATCGAGGTCTTCCGCCATTTCATTTGCAGCAGTAATTGGTGATACGGCCTGCGACTCAAGGGTGGGAAACGCTCCATCCCAGTTATAGGCATTACTCCAGGCAAGGTTTTGCAGTGCCGGTGCATTTCGCGTAGTAAAGGCACCGCCAAAGCCATGGCTGAAATCGTGATCAAAGGTAGCAAACGCTGCTTTCTGCTCATGGCAACTGGCGCAGGGAAAATTACCGTCCTTGCTCAGCCTGCCATCATAAAACAATTTGCGCCCCAGCAAAAAACCCTCCTCCGTGAGCGGATTATCATTAAAAATAGCATAAGGCTCAGGCCAGCCCGGTGGTACCGGCAACTTAATCAGTTTCGGCTTGTCCAGTGGAATGAGTGTAGTCCATAATATCCCGCCAATCATTAAGGACAGGGTCAACAATTTCTTCATAATTCACTGCTTGTATCGCGGTTACCACGTATCCTGGTTCTATCTTTCTTTAGCAGGCTTTTCTTCTTCTTGGTTTCTAATCTTCTCAGTTTCGAGGCTTCCGTGGGGGTGGTGGGCTTGCGGGTTTTTCTTTTAATAAGCGCATTTGAGATGAGTACATGAATTTTCACAATCACATCCTCCTTATTTTGCAACTGGCTTCTGGTCGCATCACTTTTTACATGCAAAAAACCTTCTTTATTGATCCGGTTAGCAAGCACCACCAACACCCTTTTTTTCTGATAATTCTTCAATATCTTAGAATCAGTTACATGAAAAAAGCCTTCCACCATCGTTTCCACTTTGTTCACGTTCTGGCCGCCTTTTCCACCCGAACGGGCAGTCTTAAAACTAATTTCGCTTAGAAGATTGAGCATAAAAGTTAAAAGTACAAAATAATTTACCGGTAAAAATCGTCGTCTTAAGTAGCTAAATGTCGTATTTTGTACCCGAATATTTGGATCAGGTCATCTGGTTTCAATTTCTCCTGACTCATCCTTTATGAAGAAGAATCAAATTTACTCAGCATTATGCGCCAGGAAAGCCTCAGGTAAGAAGTCGTTCGGGCTTCTGATTGACCCTGACAAGGTGAATTACGAGAAACTGGAAAAACTATTAACACTCTCAATTTCAGCTCAGGTTGATTATTTTCTGGTCGGCGGCAGCCTCGTGATTTCCGACTTTCTGGATGAGTGTGTAAAGACAATTAAAAAAGACACTGATATACCTGTAATTCTTTTCCCGGGCAATAGCAGCCAGATAACCCCCTTTGCCGATGCACTTCTGTACTTATCACTAATTTCAGGGCGGAATCCCGACCTGCTTATTGGGCAACATGTGATCAGTGCCCCTGCGGTGAAACGCTCCGGACTGGAGGTAATCAGCACAGGATATATGGTAATTGATGGTGGAGCCCCTACTACAGTTTCATATATCAGCAATGCCACTCCCCTTCCGGCCGACAAAGACGATGTCGCATTATGTACTGCCATGGCGGGCGAGATGCTGGGACTTAAGGTCATTTATATGGATGCCGGTAGTGGAGCCAGACGCCCCATTACAGAAAACATGATTCAGAGAGTAAGCAACCATATCGATTGCCCTTTGATAGTGGGAGGCGGAATTACCGACCCTGAAAAAGCATATCTGAACTGCAAGAGTGGCGCAGACCTTGTCATTGTAGGTAATGCGATTGAAAAAGACCCATCCCTGATTGCAGAGATGGCGGCCGCAATTCATTCAATAAGTCTTGTGTAGGAAACAGTTTACAAACTCATCATATCCCTGAATTTAACTGCCTGTCTTCTGCTCACTTCGATTTTCTCGCCACCTGCCAGGTCGATAAGTAGCCCTCCGTTGAAATAGGGTTCAATCTTTTCTATCATCTTCAGGTTGATTATGTATTTGCGATTTGCTCTGAAAAAGACTTTTTCATCAAGGCGTTCTTCCAGCGAATTCAGCGACTTTAAAATAAGTGGTTTATTATTACCAAAATAAATCTTTGCATAGTTACCTACGCTCTCAAACATCCTTACATCAGCAAGCTTCACAAACCAGCAGCGTTCTCCATCCTTTACAAATACCTGATCCTTATCGCCCAGTATCGTCCTACTACCTGAGATCGCAGCTTCTGCCTCCTGTTTCTGCTGCACCTTCTGGAGAGCGTCTGCAAGCCGCTTGGGCTCTACGGGTTTCATCAGATAATCGAGCGCATTAATCTCAAAAGCTTTCAATGCATATTCATCGTACGCTGTTACAAAGATTACTTTAGGTGCCTTATCGAGCTTGCCCAGCATATCAAATCCGGTTTCACCAGGCATCTGAATATCAAGAAAAATCAGATCTGGATTAAGGCTTTCAATCGCTTCCAGTCCCTCTACTGAATTGGAGGCTTCTCCTATCACTTCGACATCAGGAAAATCTGCCAACAATCTTCTCAACTCATTTCTGGCCAGACGCTCATCATCTATGATTACTACTCTTTGCATTTAAAAAGCTTTTCTATATTTCTTGTTTAAGTCTATTTATAAGCCGGCAGGACAATCTTTGCCTGAACCATGTCATCATCCAAATTGGAAACAACAAAACCGGCTTTGTCTCCATACAAAATTTTCAGTCGGTTTCTGGTGCTAGCCAGTCCAAATCCCTCATTTCCATCTGCCTCAATCCTGCCGCTATTCTGCACCAGAATCACGAGTGTATCTTCCTTAAATGTAGAAATAATATTGATAATGCCACCTTCAATCCGTTTGCTGATACCATGCTTGATGGCATTTTCAACCAATGTCTGCAACATCATGGGTGGAACAGGACTGTCGAGCGTAGATTCCTGGATATCGAAATTAACCTTAAGCCGCTCTTCAAACCTCATTTGCTCTAATGCCAGATAATCCTTCACAATATTCAGCTCCCTTTCCAGCGATACGGTCTCCATTTTCTCCATGTGGAGGCTGCTGCGAAGAATATTGGATAGTTCAGTGATAGCCGTGCGTGCCCTGCCGGGATTCTCTTCTACCAGAGCTCTAATACTGTTCAATGAGTTAAAAATAAAATGCGGATTGATGTGCGACTTGATAGTTTTGAGTTCCAGTTCCTTTACAGTCTTTTCCAGTTCAAGTTTATCCAGCTCAGCCTTCTGGTTCCGCAAAAGGTAATGCCAGACGATATATATAGAAAGCCATAAGGCGACAAGGATAAATGAAAATGCAAGATCCCACCAGAAACGGCCTCCGAGAAAATTCTGATATTTCCAGCCTCCTTTAGAATCCCTATACCATCCGGTATTCATCTTAATCCGTAGTGCCTTTTTATAATTAGTGGAGTCTTTTATCGGCTGATTGAAATGGGCATAATAGTCACCTGTAAGCCCCTGCTTTTTCTCCATCTCAATGGCAATCTTCTTTCCCTCTCTTTTTTCATATTGCGAGAGCGAAGCTCCGGTCGCCTGCACGGTAAATCTGGCGCCATAATATCCCACAAGGCCGGTTGCTAACACACCTACCACAAAAACCACAATTATTTTGTTAGTCGGAAACTCTATCCATCTGATTTTTTTAAGTACTGCCCTTAATGAATGTGTGGCAAGAATAAACCAGACAAACTGGACCAGCAGGCCCAGCAAAAAATAAATCTTTCTTTCACCCTTAAAGTAAAAATCAGGAGTGAAAGTGAAGAAAAATACAAATGCCAGGTTCCATACCATCCATCCACCCCATCCCAGAATCTGACAAAGCCAGTATTTCATTAATGTATTCTTCATTAGCACAAAATTAATCAGCCTGTCCAAGCCGGTCAGTATGGATTATATCAATGGTATATTCAATCTTTAAAAGGTCATATTATTCATCAATATCCAATTATAAACCTGCTTTGTCGTAGATTTGGCAATAAGAAAAAGACAACCGATCTTATACTTTAATCGTGCACCACTTTTGTCCAAAAGGCACTTCAAGATAAATAATTAATGAACCAAAACCTTAATAAGGAAAAAGAATCAATGACGGCAGCTGACCGCGATTTTGAGAATAATATCAGGCCGGGTGCCATCAGCGAGTTTAATGGTCAGCAACAACTCATTGACAATCTGAAAATATTTATAAAGGCCGCAAAACAAAGAGATGAAGCGCTCGACCATATCCTGTTTCACGGCCCTCCCGGTCTCGGTAAGACTACACTTAGCAGAATTGTAGCTAACGAACTGGGTGTTAATATTAAAGAGACCAGCGGTCCTGTAATTGAAAAACCGGGAGACCTTGCCGGATTGCTTACTAATTTAGAGCCCAGAGATGTACTTTTTATAGACGAAATCCACAGACTGAGCAATGTAGTGGAAGAATACCTCTACGCCGCAATGGAAGATTACCGCATTGACATCATGATCGATACCGGCCCCAATGCACGTAGTGTACAAATAAATCTCAACCCCTTCACGCTGATTGGCGCTACTACAAGAAGTGGCCTTCTCACAGCTCCCCTTCTCAGCAGGTTTGGCATCAAGAGCAGGCTGGAGTACTACAATGCAGCCACACTGGAAAAGATCATCGTGCGCAGCTGCAGTATTCTGTCCACTAGTATCACACCAGATGCGGCTAAAGAAATCGCAGGCCGCAGCCGGGGAACACCAAGAATTGCCAATGGGCTCCTCAGAAGAGTGCGCGACTTTGCCCAGGTGCTAAGTAATGGTACCATCGATATTGATATCACAAAACACGCACTCAGGGCATTGAATGTAGATGAGTTCGGACTCGACGAAATGGACAATAAGATACTAAGTGCCATCATTGAGAAATTCAAGGGCGGCCCCGTAGGTATTACCACAATTGCCACTGCGGTAGGTGAAGAAACGGGCACTATTGAAGAGGTTTATGAACCATTCCTGATACAGGAGGGATTCATTATGCGAACTCCCAGAGGGCGCGAAGCGACTGAAAAAGCCTACCGCCACCTGGGCAAAGTACCTCCAACCCAATACGGAACTGCCGGCCTTTTTGATATTTGATAAACTGAATTTTAACCGGATGGTTTACCTGATACCCACACTACTGGCTGAAGAGGCTACTGCCACTATTCCTCTCTATGTAATAAACTGCCTTAAAGAATGCAAAGCCATCTTCGCAGAGAACATACGCACTGCAAGGAGGTTTATGAAAAAGATGGATTCCTCAATAGTGATAGATGATTTTGAATGGCATGAAATAGATAAGGATGAGTCAAAGACAATTTCCGGCTTCCTCACTGCGGTAAATTCAGGAAAAAGTATTGCGATTCTAAGTGAAGCAGGATGCCCGGGTGTGGCAGATCCGGGCCAAAAGCTGGTGTCCATTGCACAGGAAATGAAGATTCAGGTAAAGCCACTCGTTGGCCCAAGCTCTATTCTTCTGGCATTGATGGCAAGTGGATTAAACGGACAACACTTTACCTTTCACGGTTATCTGCCCATCGAATCAACAAAACGGATAAAAAAAATCAAACAACTGGAAGAAGAATCCTACAAGAACCACAGCACACACATCTTCATTGAAACCCCATACCGAAACAACGCACTCATCGCAGATATTCTAAAAACATGTAAAGCGCAAACACTCTTATGTATCGGAGCTGAGATTACATCCCAGGAAGAATGGATTAAAACTATGGCAGTATCTGAATGGAAACATCAGACAGTAAATCTGCATAAAAAAACTGCCATCTTTCTTCTTGGTACCCGAAACTAATTTTTGATTACATCTCCCCGAAGGCTAAGCGTAGCAGCAATTACAGCATAAGCCGGAGCGAGCACCCAACCGACTATAGGTATTGCCAGCATCACATAAAATACCAAACCATTTCCAATAGCCAGTCCTTTACGGCGGTTAATAAACTCAATACTTTTCCTCACCCCGAGCCCTCTCCTCTCACTGGTATAATCCAGCATGGAAAATCCAAAATAATAGCACTCTACAAGAACTGAAATTACAGGGGCAACCCACCCAACCACCGGAATCATACCCAACAATAATAAGGCTATGACCAGAAGTGTTTGCCAAAAAGCATTGCGCAGCGCTATTTTGATACCTCTAAACACATCCCTGATCAATTGGGAAAGACGAAAGGGATAATCTTTTCCGGTAAGTAACGATTCGGCTTTCTCGCTCAGCAACGCAAACCAGGGTGCACCTGCTATCAGAAAAATATACTTGAACCAAGAAAAATATAATAACAAAACAAGTAGGTAAAACAGCACTTTTCCAAACAAAACAAGATACCCAATGATCGCGCTATGCACACCTGCTACCCAGTCTGACAATCCCAGCCTGGCTAACATCCATGTAAATAACTGTCCTGACCCTGTCAATAAAAAATAAATACCCACCAGAAAAAGTACCGCATAGACAATTCCGGGCAATATAATCCAGCCCCAAAGTCTGTGCGTGCGAATAAACCGATGTGCCTCCAGATAGGAATGAAATGATATAGAAATCTGCCTGAACAACGATAAAAAATATTAGTTGCTAACAGGATATCTGATAAGACACCTGCTATACCGAAATTAACTATTTACTGCTTTTTTAGCTCAGTCTTTTTCGTTACTTATTGTAAATATGAAACACAAAAAACTACCGCGATCCTTTTATGAACGAAATGATGTGCTTTTAATAGCCAGAGAACTATTGGGCAAGATTGTGGTCACAAATATCAATGACCGTTATACTTCAGGACGTATTGTAGAAACAGAAGCATACGTGGGCCTGGTTGACAGGGCATCGCACAGTTATGGAGGTAAACGTACACCCAAAAATGAACACATGTATTCCCCTGCCGGCACGGCCTACATTTATATTTGTTATGGCATCCATCACATGCTGAATGTGGTAACAAACAAGGAAGGAAAACCCGATGCGGTACTAATCCGTGCTGTGGAACCTCTGGAAGGAATAGACATCATGTTGGAAAGGACAGGGAAAACAGTCCTGGACCACTCACTCACGCGCGGGCCGGGAAATGCAGGAAAAGCCCTGGGGATATATAAACACTTAAGCGGCATATTTTTACTTGATAACCAGATATATCTGGAAGACGATGGATTCAGCATTCCTGACGAGGATATAGGTATCAGCAAAAGAATCGGAGTGGAGGGAGCCGATGAAGATGCCCATCTGCCTTATAGATTCTACCTGAAAGGAAATCCATACGTAAGTGGCAGAAAAAATTAGAATTACATGAATTACCTTTGCAACTCAAATAAAATTCAAAAACAAAGAATATTATGGAAAAAATCAAAGTAGCCATTAATGGTTTCGGAAGAATCGGAAGATTGGTATATCGTCAGATTTTTGACATGCCGGACATCGACGTAGTGGCAGTCAACGACCTGACCAATCCCGTACAGTTAGCTCATTTATTGAAATATGACAGTGCTCAGGGGCCATTTAAAGGTGAAATAAAGCATACTGACAATTCTATAATTGTAAACGGAGATGAAATCATGGTATATGCCCAGAGGGATCCTGCACAGATTCCATGGGGCAAGCACGATGTGGATGTCGTAATTGAAAGTACAGGTTTCTTCACTGACGAAGAAAAAGCCAAAGCACACCTTACCGCCGGCGCCAAACGTGTACTGATAAGTGCTCCTGCAAAAGGAAATGTAAAGACAATCGTATTTAATGTAAACCATGATATCCTCGATGGTAGTGAAACGATCATTTCATGTGCATCATGCACTACCAACTGTCTGGCCCCAATGGCCAAGGTGCTGAATGACACTTTTGGAATTGTAACCGGATTCATGACTACCATCCATGCTTACACTAACGACCAGAACACACTTGATTCTCCACACCCAAAGGGAGACCTCAGGCGTGCAAGAGCAGCCGCTTCCAATATTGTTCCTAACAGTACAGGCGCTGCAAAAGCCATAGGATTAGTTTTACCGGAATTAAACGGCAAACTGGATGGAGTGGCTCAGAGAGTCCCCGTAATTACAGGCTCTATTACCGAACTCACCAGCATATTAAGTAAGAAGGTTACTGCAGAAGAAATCAATGCCGCTATGAAGGCTGCGGCGAACGAAAGCTACGGATATACCGAAGACCAGATTGTTAGCTCCGATGTGATTGGCATGCACTATGGGTCATTGTTCGACGCCACCCAAACGAAGGTGCTCACAGTTGGTGACACCCAACTTGTAAAAACCTCAAGCTGGTACGACAATGAGATGAGCTATGTGTCTCAGTTGGTCAGGACAGTACACTACTTTGCAAGCCTTATAAATAAATAAGATTTATTGAAAGCAGAATAAACCACTATGCCGATATAGCATACTATTGGAAAAGCCACCCGTGTATAATTGGTGGCTTTTTTAATTCGATTGCATTCAGAGTACATCAGCGCTTTCTGTCAGTTTTCGTCATGGGCACGCCCAATCACCTTACCTTTCTGCCATGCCTCATTGAGCGATTCAAATTCCTTAAGATCATCAGCATCAAAGGTCTTATTCACAAGACTTTTCAGATCCGGCTGCCCTGCATTCACCCAGGCGGTGTACCAGAAAGAGGCTATAGCATAAATAGATTCCCTCATTCTTCTTTCAACCATCCCATCTAACATCTCGTTGTACTTTATGGTGTAAGCAGTAGAATATTGTCTTATAAAACTACCATTTCGCTCTTCGTAGGAATACTTGGAGCTTTTAAATTCATCGTTTAATATTTTTTCAAAGCGAAGCACAGAATCAGCAGCTAAAGCACTTTCGAGCACCCGATCCCATATAAACTTATCGGGGTTCTTAATATATTCAGCTTTCCCGATAAAAAAATCAAACTCCTTCGCCGCGAGCAATTCAGGTACCCGGCTCTCCCAAAAAGCATGAATTCCTTTCTGATCAGACAACTGTCCGTTATGATTGCTGCTGGCATGTAAGGGTACATGCGCATCTGCTATATAATGCCCCAGTTCGGTACTTGTCTTTAATATCTTCGAAAAATTCTTCTCCTTAAATGCATTTACCAGTCTGTGATACATGGTCATAACCGCCCAGGGCACTATTCCATTTTCCTGTACCGTGGCTTCTCCGTACTTCATCACGGCATCTTCATACTTCCTCGGGAGTTCAGGATATGGATAGGCGCCATAAAGATCAATATCGATATAGTGCCTGGGGCCCTCCCCTGCAACAGCATACCGCCTCTTGTCAGGATCTACAGCATGTTCGGTAATAAAATTAATATTGGGTTTATAGAGCACCAGCATTTCGGGAGGCAGTAAAAAAACAGCATATTCATTAATCACGCGATGGCCATAAAACCCCCAGCAGAAGCAGGGAAAAGACATCCCTAAAAGTATGATTGTGAATAAAACCTTCTTCATTACCTGTAATTAATCATTTTTCTCCTCTGGCTCAATATCCGGCGTATCCGAAACCCCACCACTCACCGCAAACTTCATTGCCTGAGCCGCATTTATCTCCGGAAGCATCCTGATTTTTTCCCTTGGAACAATATACACATTTCCTGCCACCGAATAGGCCATAGGAAGATATACAGCTACATAATCCTTCATTCCAAAGTTACTCATATCTTCCTGAGTTATAAATCCCACTCTCCACACATCCGGATAGTCCACACATGCAAGCACATTCTGGGTAAACTTTTTCTTATTTCCTGCGAAGGCCTCAAAAAAATCTCTGACAAAGGAGTACAACAACTTTATTCCCGGTGTTCTTTCCAAAATATTATCTACAAGCGACACCAGTCGCTCCATCACGAAGAAGGAACTGAGATATCCCACCAGGATTATAAAAACAATAATCACCAAAAAGCCCAGTCCGGGAATATTAATTAAAGGCCTGAGAATACTATCGACCTTCTCAAATACAGCATAAATCAGATATACCGTGATTAAAACAGGTCCCAGAATGAGTAGCCCCTGTAGAAAATATTGGAGGACTCTTTGTGTTGTTAACTTTTTCATCGCTTTTCAATTTTTCTCCTTGCAATAATATAACCGATTAAAAGCAATGCCAAAAATAAATGCACGAAAGGCTTTCCCGTCTTCTTTTCAGAGTTGATAGCGTAAAGTGCTATTAAGTCAAGGTAAGCCAGCTTCTCTAAACTCAAGAATATCTACTGAAGTGAATTCAATCGAAGTTCAAATCAAGAAAACCATCTCGCTGCCCACGAGTAAACAAGGGATTACCTACGGTGATCCCGTTCGAGGGGGGCTAAAATCAAAAAAGCCTTCACGCTACGCGTGAGCGGTTTTTACGTCCGATACCTGCAACCGAGTAAACAAGGGATTACCTACGGTGATCCCGTTCGAGGGGGGCTAAAATCAAAAAAGCCTTCACGCTACGCGTGAGCGGTTTTTACGTCCGATACCTGCGCACGAGTAAACGAGGGATTATCTACGGTGATCCCGTTCGAGGGGGCTTAAATCAAAAAAGCCTTCACGCTACGCGTGAGCGGTTTTTACGTCCGATACCTGCGCACGAGTAAACGAGGGATTACCTACGGTGATCCCGTTCGGGGGGGCTTAAATCAAAGGCCTTCTGCGCTACGCGTGAGCGGGTTTTACGTCCGATACCTGCAACCGAGTAAACGGGATTTTACCTATGGTGATCCCGTTTCAGGGGAGCTTAAATCAAAAAAGCCTTCACGCTGCGCGTGAGCGGTTTTTACGTCCGATACCTGCGCACGAGTAAACGAGGGATTATCTACACAGTGATCCCGTTCGGGGCTTAAATCAAAAAAGCCTTCACGCTACGCGTGAGCGGTTTTTACGTCCGATACCTGCAACCGAGTAAACGAGGGATTACCTATGGTGATCCCGTTCGGGGGGGGCTTAAATCAAAAAAGCCTTCACGCTGCGCGTGAGCGGTTTTTACGTCCGATACCTGCGCACGAGTAAACGAGGGATTACCTACGGTGATCCCGTTCGAGGGGGCTTAAATCAAAAAAGCCTTCACGCTGCGCGTGAGCGGTTTTTACGTCCGATACCTGCGCACGAGTAAACTCGGCTCGGTATCGAACGTAAAAACCTTTGCTTTCGCAAAGGCTTTTTTGATTTGCGGAGAGGGAGGGATTCGAACCCTCGGTACAGGTTGAAGCCCGTACAACGGTTTAGCAAACCGGCCCTTTCGGCCACTCAGGCACCTCTCCTTATTCAGGGCTGGCAAAAGTAACCAAAGCCTTTTAAATTGAAAAATAATTCAGCAACTCTTTTACCCAATTTCTCATCTGAAAATCTTCTATACCAACAATTTTTTACAAAATAATTTTCAATATCTCTTTTGTATCCTTACATTTGCAGCCCTTCGGGTTTCGGGGCGTAGCGTAGCCCGGTCATCGCGCCACATTTGGGATGTGGAGGTCGCAAGTTCGAATCTTGCCGCCCCGACAAAAAAAAGGTTGCTTTGAAAAGCAACCTTTTTTAATTCGATTATATATCCGGTGTTACATGGAAGCTAATTGCACTTTGTGCTGAAGTTCTAACACACTCTCCTTAAACATCGTATCTGTATCCATCAGATCTTTTACTGTCTGGCAACTATGAATCACAGTGGTATGATCCCTGCCGCCGAAATGCTCACCAATAGTTTTAAGCGAGTTCTTGGTAAATGCTTTCGCAAGGAACATGGTAATCTGACGAGCCTGCACTATTTCGCGTTTGCGGGTTTTCTGAAGCAACTTATCATAAGGCACATCAAAATATTCGCACACCATTTTCTGAATAGTGTCAATAGTGATTTCTTTACTTGAGGATTTGATAAAGTTGCGAAGCACTTTCTTAGCCAGTTCCATATCTATTTCACGCTTATTAAGCGATGATTGTGCCAGCAAACTGATTAGTGCTCCCTCTAACTCCCGCACATTACTCTGGATATTGTATGCAATGTATTTAACTACATCTTTGGGCATTTCAAGTCCGTCATTCTTCATCTTCTTCTCCAGAATCTCAATACGCGTCTCATAATCCGGTATCTGAAGATCGGTACTTAGCCCCCATCTGAATCTGCTCAGCAATCTTTCCTGTACTCCCTCTAAATCTTTGGGTGGCTTGTCTGACGTAAGGATCAACTGCTTGCCGCTCTGATGCAGATGGTTGAAGATGGCAAAGAAAGCATCCTGCGACTTCTCTGCCCTATTGAAAAACTGAACATCATCAATTATCAGCACATCAACCAACTGATAAAAATGTATGAAATCATTAATCGCATTATTACGGCTATGATCTATAAACTGATTGATAAATTTCTCAGAGCTTACATACAATACTACCTTGTTATTATGCAACCTTTTTACCTCATTACCGATTGCCTGTACGAGATGCGTTTTGCCTAGTCCACCCCCACCATAAATAAGCAGAGGATTAAACGAGGTAGCTCCGGGCTTTTCGGCGACAGTCTTGCCGGCTCTGCGTGCCACTCTGTTGCACCCACCTTCGACATAACTATCGAACACGTAGATTGGATTCAATTGTGAATCAATCTGCATCTTTTTCAAACCTGGAATAACAAATGGATTCTTCACGGGATTGTTAATCATTAACGGAAAATCCATTTCATTATTACCATATTGCTTGTACCCGTGCCCGGGAACATCCATCATCATTGGCTTATTGCGGCTATCACCACTATCTACCATGATGCGATATTCTAACCGTGCATCTTTTCCAAGTTCACGCTTTAAGGTTTTGGCAAGAAGATTTACATAATGTTCTTCAATATACTCATAGAAGAACTGGCTAGGGACCTGAATGGTCAACACATTACCTTCCAACTGTACAGGTTTGATCGGCTCAAACCAAGTCTTGTAATGCTGCCACTCCACGATGTCTTTTATAATATTCAGACAGTTAGCCCATACTTTTTCAAAAACGTTATCCATTATAAATGAAGCGCAGCTTTAAAGATACCTACTAAAAAATTTCACCCCAGAAAAGTGAATGAATTTCTCATAAAAAGCACTCTATAAAATGTCATTCACTGTGACAGCGAATATCAAGATAATTTGTTGAAAAAAAAATTTTTTATTGTTTGTTTATCTCATAAAAAAACCAGTAGTGACCGTTCTTATTATTCACGTCTCTTTCGGGTAAAAACCTCCGCCTTATTCAGCTAGTGTCTGTATTGGGTTTTAACGTATCTTACAGTGCTAAACAGTTTTTTAGAGGCTTCTTATAGCTTAATTTTGAAAACTTCCAATCCATAATATTTATGTGATTTTTTGTGTAAAATATTTTTTGAAAAATTATTAATTTTTATTTACCACATTCACTTAACCTAAAAGAAACTTTCAAAAATGGGATACGAACTAACAGGCATTCTATTAGAAAAATTTAAAGCTATTCAACGCACCGCAACTTTTAAAGTACGTGAATTTGTGGTGGAGCGTTCAGAAGAAATTAACGGCAAAGTGGTCTCCAATCCAATAAAGTTTCAGACTACTCAGGACAGGACATCCCTGCTCGACGCTTTCAAACCCGGCGACCGCATCCAGGTATCTTTTAACATACGCGGAAGCAAATGGGAGAAAGAAGGAAAAGCTTCATACTTCAACAACCTGGATGCCTGGAAAATAGTGGCAGTTTCCCTCGACGAAAATACCCACAAACCCTCAGAACCCGGTATTGACAAGGGGTCTGACGACTTCACTACAAGTGAAGACGCACAGGACGATTCCTTTATTCCCTTCTAAAGTGCTATTCCTGCGAGATTAAATATTGATTCATCACTATAGAGTAATTGCATTTTACACGCTATTCATTACATTTACCACTCTTACTCTTTAGTATTCCTGCTAAACAATAAATATTATGACTCAACTTGAGTTGCAACACCTGAAGAAGTATTATGCAGCACACAAAGCTGTTGACGATATCAGCTTCAGCATTGCTCAGGGCGATATCTTTGGATTGCTAGGTCCTAACGGAGCCGGCAAAACCACACTTATCCGAATGATTACGGGTATTATATTTCCTGACAATGGGTCGATTCTCTTTCGGGAAAAACCTTTCGATCCCAGGAACGACATCTTCAATATTGGATATATGCCTGAAGAAAGAGGGCTCTACAAAAAAATGAAAATTGGTGAGCAGGCATTGTATCTCGCTATGCTGAAGGGGTTATCCAGGAGCGACGCAATGAAGAGGGTAAAAATGTGGTTTGAAAAATTTGAAATGCAAAACTGGTGGAATAAAAAAACCGAAGACCTTAGCAAAGGAATGAGTCAAAAACTACAGTTTGTAACTACTGTACTCCACGAGCCCGAATTACTCATTCTTGACGAACCCTTCAGTGGGCTTGACCCAGTGAATTCAAACCTGATAAAAGAAGAAATACTTAGGCTGAATAAAGCCGGCACGACTATTATCTTCAGTACCCACAGGATGGAACAGGTAGAAGAATTATGTCAACGTATTGTGTTGGTGAATAAAGGAAAAAAAATCCTCGATGGAGACCTTTCTCAAATAAAAAACGACTTCAAAGAACATATCTTCAATATCGGATTTGATGGCCCGCTTCCGCAGTTCGAAAGTCAGACATCAACCATCTACAGACAAAAAGATCAGATAGTGACCGTTAAGATTGGTAACAATGCCACACCGTCGGATGTGCTGAAAGAATACCTGGCTTACAACACCCACATTACCTCATTTAATGAAGTACTGCCTACACTTAATGAAATATTTATCAGGCTGGTGGAAGAACTCAAAACTACTCCGGCCTTTTCTGATGCTATTTAATGAATTGCAATGTTTAAAAAAACAGGATTAATCATAAAAAGAGAATATCTCACACGCGTGAGTAAGCGGACATTTCTCTTTACCACCCTCTTACTTCCCCTACTGCTGTTTGGGCTGATGATCGCTATCGCTTACTTTAGTATTGAAAGTCAGGATACCCAAAAAATAGCTATCAATGATCCTTCAGGGTCTTTCTCCTCATCATTCCAAAATGACAAGTCAGTTACTTTCGACTTTACAACAGACGTCAACAAGGACAACTTCGCTCAAAAGGGATATTCTGCTATTCTGATTATACCACCGGATCTGTCTTCGGGTATCGATTCTGTCTCTCTAATCTCTGAAAAGCAAATTAGCATTATGACAGAGCAGCGAATTAAATCGCAAATAAATAATGCACTTAGAAACAAAGCGTTACTTGAAAACCACATCGATAAATCACTGCTGGATTCTATCAACAACATCAAACAGGAGAATCTCTATAAATTTTCAGCTGTAATCCGGCAGGGGCAAAAGACAGAGCAGTCAAATGCAGGACTGGCATACGGGATCGGCTTCGCTTCCGGAATGCTTATTTACATGACACTTTTGATCTATGGCACATCCGTAATGCGCGGCGTGATGGAAGAAAAGACAAACCGTATAGCAGAAGTAATAATAAGTTCAGTGAGGCCTTTTCAGCTTATGCTGGGAAAAATTATAGGAATTGCGGCTGTAGGTCTGACGCAACTTTTGATCTGGATTGTTTTCATCTTTCTACTATTTTCAATCGGCGGACTGTTTTTACCTGCTGAAACTCTCCAGTCAGGGAGCGGCCTATCCACAGCGATGGCCGGCAATCAGGATGCAACAGCAGCAATGGAAATTCTCTCTGCCAAGAACTTATTGTTATCTGCCAACTGGGGGCTTATCATTCCTACATTTATCTTTTACTTTATGGGTGGGTATCTGTTATACGCCGCTCTTTTTGCAGCAATAGGCAGCGTAGTAAACGATGATGCACAGGATGCCCAGGCCCTTGTGCTGCCGGTAACACTACCCATCATTTTTTCATTTGTTATTATGGCAGCAGCTATCAATAATCCACAATCCTCATTAGCTGTATGGGGAAGCATTATACCACTTTCTTCTCCAATTGTAATGATGGCCAGAATACCTACCGGCAGCGTACCATTCTGGGAATTGGGATTGTCTATCGTGCTTTTGATAGCAGGGTTTATTTTCACAACGTATATAGCTGCAAAAATCTACCGCACCGGTATTTTACTTTATGGCAAGAAGGTAACGCTTAAAGAAATATCCAAATGGTTGATGAGGAAGTCGTAAGGAAATGATCACAGCTCTATATCCAACTCGTTATCCCAGTTGGCACGCACAGACAGTTTTTGTGTAATCCGCTGCACTCTCTCCGGCTGTTTACGAGCTTCGTATTTTCCCGGATCCCAAACGCCGTTTTCGTTTGAGTCTTCCAATATCTGTATGGTATAGGTTCCGGGGTTGATGAGCCTGAGTTCAAAGACAGCCGACTTAAGCGGGAATGATTGCATAGTATTTTGGTCATTCAGCAATTGCAATACAGGATGGGAAAACTTGTCAAAATTCTTAAAGTTCAGTTTGACACTCCCATAGTCACTTTCATTCTTTACCGCAAGTTTGAGTGTATCAGACTTTTTATATTTCGCACCTAATGTGTCCGTAGCAGCTCCATCAAGTACGAGTAGCTGGAGCTGACTTCCTTCTTTCCAAGGATAAGTAAGTGTAAGTTTTTTTTGCGTAGAATCTAATGAGTACCCTACTCCTCTTACAGGAATGTAAGAAGTATCCGTCAGTAATAACTTAGTCGAATCAAACGATTGCAAAGGATTATTAAATGTAAGTACCAGAGGGGTAAGCAAGTCTTGCCGGCCTGATACAAGTGAGGTAGCGTATTTCAATTCCGGTTCAGTCTTTTGAGCTGCCACTTTGGGTTGTGGTTTTTCTTCAGAATATGCAAATAAGTTTACAGGAGCATGATCTTGTCCTTTTAGGGCAACCAGAGAATCTGAGAACGCAAAAAGTTGAAGTGGGTTGTTGTACATCAACTGGCCGCTCTCATCCTTTAATGCAAAAATCTGATAGTTATCAGGAGGGAGATTCCTAAAATGAAAATTACCTTTTCCATCAAGCCTGGCGATATACTTAGGTTTCTGCTTGTACACGGCTGAATCCGTATGCACATTGTAAAGCATTACCACAAGGGTAGAATCAACGGTTCCTGTTTCGGCAAGCATCACTCTACCACCGAGAGTAAGAGAATCGATATATTTCCCTGTAGAGAAAGTATAGACAAAATCTTTCAGCACATTCCCCTCATTCAAATCTTTTATAGCTTTTCCAAACTGTATTGTATAGGTAGTGTTGGGTAACAATGTATCAAACAGCCTTACCGTAACCGTTCTTAGCTTATAATCAAAAACAGGGGTTTTCCGTGGTACGGGGGATACCAGCACATTCTTAAATGCATTGTCCAATTCGATATACTCATTAAAATTCAGTGTGATCCTTCTGGAATTAAACTCCAGAGAATTATTTTGTGGAGAGGCTGAGGTGAGTACAGGAGGAATCGAATCTTTGGGCCCACCCACCGGCATCGCTATCTGACCGCAATTAAACTGAATTGCAGACACAAGGACACCTGCCGTCAGAAACAACAAATAAAGGGCAAGTGGACGATGCTTTCTCATTATCCGGGTATGCGCGTGATGTATTTCTCCATCTGCTTCAATTGATCCTTAATTTGTGGAGTGGTAGGCTTTAGCGCTTTAGCCTTTCTGAAGTATTCTTTTGCTGCACGAAATTCACGCTTATTCACCATGATAGAAGATAATTGAAGATAGGCGGCTGATTCATTCTCTTTATCTGGCAAACCTGCACGTATGGCCTGCCGAATAAAACCTTCGGCTTCTCTAAAATTTCCTTTTTGCATGCTCAGCATCCCCAACTGCAGTTTGTTGGCACCTTCTGCTTCTTTGACCGGAGAGCCAAGATTGAGGCTTTTTCTCATGTGCTTTTCAGCAGTATCGAAGTCCTGTTCTACCATTGCCAGATTTCCTTTCAATGTGTAATACACCGAACGTACCGGTTTTATCAGCAATCCGGGAAACCAGATAGAATTGATTACCTTCTTGGCTCCATCCACATCCCCATCTTCCATATAACCTTGTATCAGACGCATAGGCCCAAAGAGAAAATGGCCTACGATCATGATTGTAGCAATGAGATAAAGCACAAAGGAAGGCCAGAAGCCGGCCTGTATATTCACATATATTGCTGCCAGTAATGATATAATACCAATATGCAGGCGATACTTAATCAGGAAATTCAAAAACTTCGTCATCGTAAAATCTTACTTAAACCTTTTCAATAATTATAAAAAAAGAGTGACAAAGATAAGCGATTCAGCCCTTTGCGATCGCTGAATTAATGTGTAATACGGGCAATTTTTTCAATACATTTTACGGATGCCGGCCTTACCTGCTAAAGTGGAAGAAGCCAAACGATACATTACCCTCTTTAGCTATGTCATGCCATGCGGTGCATATCAGCCAATCAGTTCATTAAAAACTTCTCATCGCCAAAAAAGGATTCATCCTCAGCCAGTTTCAATTCCCACTTCCATGCAGTATCCATCATCTGGTCAATGGTGTAAACCGGGTTCCAGCCCAATTCCTTTCTGGCATGCTGGTTATTGGCATAAACAGCCACTATATCACCAGGCCTTCGTGCTCCAATTTTATAATTCAGCTTTTTCCCACTTACTTTTTCAAAAGCCAGGATAGCCTCAAGCACGGTGACTCCGTTTCCGGTACCGAGATTAAATACGGAAACTTTGTCGCTATTCTTCTGTTGTATTAGGTATTTCAGCGCAAGAGTATGTGCTGCTGCTATATCTGACACGTGGATAAAATCGCGAATACACGACCCATCGCGTGTATCGTAATCATCGCCATAAACTGTCATCTGGTCTAACTTACCAATTGCAGTCTGTGTAATTGCAGGCACAAGATTTTGTGGCCTCCCTAAAGGCAATTCGCCAATCTGAATCGAAGGATGCGCCCCAACCGGATTAAAATATCTTAACAACACGCTGCTGATCCCTGAGACATTACTGACATCTCTCACTATCTGCTCTCCCATCTGCTTTGTAGCCCCGTAAGGAGATTCAGCGGGCTTCACAGGTGAAGTCTCTGTAACAGGCACTGCATCCGGATTACCATACACTGTACACGACGACGAAAATATGAAATGGGGCACCTTAAATTCTGCTGCACACTTGAGCACATTCATCAGCGAACCCAGATTGTTATCATAATACATCATGGGGTGTGCCACCGATTCCCCGACAGCCTTATATGCAGCAAAATGAATAATTCCTCTGATATCAGTATTCTCGTGAAATACTGCATAGAGATCATCATAATTGCAAAGATCTACTTTATAATTCTTTACTTCTACTCCTGTAATCTGCCTTACGCCGGTCAGCAGCACCTGTGTGGAGCGTGAATTATTATCTACAGAGATAACATCAAACCCATTTTGCAACAAATCTACGATGGTATGTGAGCCAATATACCCACAACCTCCTGTTACTAATATCTTATCCATAACCTCTTGCTTAAAACCAATTTGGATGAGAGAAATTATTCTATACAAAAATATGAACTACCAGGAATACAAGCATTGCTATGAATGCACTTATAGGAATGGTGATAATCCATGCCCATATAAGATTTACGGTAATACCCCATCTTACGGCAGACAATCGTTTGGTGGCTCCGACACCCACAATAGAACCTGCAATGGTATGCGTACTACTTACCGGAATCTTAAGAGATTCGGTTATAAACAGCGTAATGGCACCTGCTGTCTCTGCAGCCACACCTTCAAAAGGGGTCACCTTGGTGATCTTGGTTCCCATCGTCTTGATAATCTTCCACCCACCACTCAGTGTACCCAGCGCGATGGCAGTGTAACAGGATAACGGTACCCACACAGGCATCTGTTCAAACGTATCAATAGCGCCACCGGCAATTAAGGCGGCCGTAATAATACCCATTACCTTTTGCGCATCGTTACCTCCATGCCCAAGACTAAATGCTGCTGCGGATACCAACTGCAACCGCTTGAACCACTTGTGTGCTTTTACCGTATTGAGTGAGTTCAGGAAAAAAGTAAATGCTGCCATAATTACAAGTATAAAACCCATCAGCACCCACTTAAAGTTTCCGTGAAAAAAGATTACCCTCAGATAATAATTTTCATAATGGGTGATCAGCTTCGAATTATCGGTTTCTAACATTAATGATAACACGATAATAACCATCACTATTACACCTACTGAAATAATTTTGGGAGTATGCCCCTTTCTGAAAGAATTAATAAACCAGAGTGAAATGATAAATGCAGCGATCATACCCAGCAATGGAGCCAGGAATATGAATGCTATAATCTTTAAAATAGGTTCGGCATTAATTGAATAAAAACCTGCATGGGCTATAGCGGCTCCACCGAATCCTCCAATTAAAGCATGAGATGAAGAAGAAGGAATACCAAACCACCAGGTAATCAGATTCCAGATGATGGCGCCCACCAACCCCGAGAATACTACGGGAAGTGTAACAAATTCCTGCTTCACCGTCTTGGCTATCGTATCTGCCACTCCATGCTCCTTAAAAATAAAAAAGGCAGCAAAATTGAATATCGCTGCCCAAACTACCGCCTGAAAAGGGGTAAGTACTTTTGTCGAAACGACCGTCGCAATAGAGTTTGCTGCATCATGAAAACCATTGATATAGTCAAATATCAATGCCAGTGCAATAATTACAATCAAAAATGTCATCATCTTAGAATCGGTTTCTTCCGGAATGGGCAATCAATCTGGCGATCAGGCATATTTAATAATAATGGACTCAATTACATTAGCCACATCTTCGCATTTGTCAGTGATAATCTCCAATACCTGGTAAATTTCTCTTTTCTTAATCACCTCCTTTGCGTCAGGTTCATTTTCAAACAAAGCTTCAATACTCAGGTCAAAAATATCATCAGCCTGATTCTCCATACTGTTAATGGCTACCATTGCATCAGTCATCTTCCTGAGATTCTTCATATCCCTCAATTCCAATACAGCTTTCTGTACTTCTGTACAGCTTTTTAACACCAGGTCTGCCATCTTCTGAAAGGTGGACTCATTCGGATTTACTTTGTAAAAAGCAATCTTCTTGGCACATGCGTGAATATAATCACAGATATCATCCAAAGCAGTAGCAAGGTAATGGACATCCTCCCTGTCAAAAGGAGTGATAAAATTCCGGCCTAATTCCGTAAAAATTCTGTGTGTGTAATCGTCATTCTCATGTTCCAGATCCGCAATCTCTTTGGTTATCACCCCTCTCTTCTCTAGGTCCGGCTCATAAACAAGTGCGTTTAGCTTTTCTGCCATCTTCTGGACATTTTCAGCTACGCTTTCAAATAGATTAAAAAAAACTTTGTCCTTTGGTAAAAATAGTTTCAGAACTGAATTGAAGGGCATTTTCTTATTTTGGTGCAAAAATAAGGATTACAAATCGGGTGACAAGAAATTATAACGGAGAACTTTGGAGTCCGCTAAATACTATAGAAAATCATAGTCTAATACTCTGCGCACATATTTTCCGTCCTTAAAAATCCAGGTGACTTCATAATTTCCCTCTCTCGACTTATTAAAGAGATACAGATATACTCTTTTCCCATCTTTGGATCTGTAAACTGCATCTGCCGATAGTTCTATACCATTATTGAGGTAGGTGAAATTCAGATTGTAAAGATCATTGTACGCTGCCGTCGGCACTGTGAGGGTATCGCCATTCACTATCAGCAAAACAGATGCAATCTCTTTCTTAGGCACTCTTCCATAATTTCCGTAATAGGTACGCCTGTCTATCCGGATGAGGTTGGTCTCTTCCTCAAAAAGTAGTTTGTGCTTTGCCGGTTCGAAGGGCCTCAACATCACTTTAGCATAAACTCCATCACCCGAAATTACCAGGCTGTCTTTGCTTACAATCGTGGCCTGGGTTTTGTCCAGACTATTAGCCATTGCACTCTCCGCAATCCCCCCAAAACTAAAGGAAGCCACGTCAGCCCTTACATCGGCAGGCTGTAGCCTTGCAAATGATTCGGTTTTCCGGCGCGTATCTGTAATGTCCTGTCCAATAGCCACTGCATGGAAATAAACAAGGCTAAGCGAAACAAATAATATTTTATAACTCCTTTTCAATTACTACTTTTTCACTGTGGGGTAACCTTTTGAAATCCAATCTGCATAGATGTTCTGGGGAAGATTTAATAAATGGTAATTCGTGTATCCACCTGACTTCAGCACATCAATAGCAGGCCGCACATTCGGGCAGTTGGCAAACGGACAACATCCGCAATAAATAACAATATCTGCATCCTTCTTTACAGACTTCAGCACTTCTGAAAGTTTCTTCACCCCCGAAGAATGTCCTGCTGTGCCTGCATCAATTGAACCGGGAATGAGTGCCGATGGCCCCACATTAATAAGAATGGGCACATTCCTGTTTTGTCTGATCTTTTCGGCAAGCCGGGCCGGATCCTCTAACTGGTCAGCAGTCCAATTCTGCGGCTTTAACTGGCCACAACCCACCTGGGTAATCAGAATCAGTAACAATAGAGAAAACCACTTTCCCTTGAAATTCATCATAATTTAACTTTGGTCAAAAGTATAAATTAAAAGAAACACAAGACAGGCTCTTAACTTTTCGCAAACATATACTACCCTTCTTTTTCAGGAAACAGATAATCCTGAATAGCCTCTCTGTAATTCCCAAAAGCAGAAAGCCCTTTCGCAGTAAGCTTACACTTGGTAAGTGGATAATTGTCTTTAAAAGTTTTTGAAATCTCAATGTATCCTGCTGTCCTGAGCTTCGCCAGTTGCACACTGATATTTCCAGAAGTGCCATGCGTCTTCTCACGAAGCAAATTAAAATCTGCCTCACCGACACTTACCAGTACAGACACTATTGCAAGTCGCAACTGCGAATGCAATACAGGATCTAATCCCTTTAATTCCATAATTCTGATTTTTCAGTGATTAATCTATTCTGATTCACATTGAATTCAGGGCAATATGATTCGTATCTCTTCATCCTGACATCATTTGTTAGGTTTGGGCTGCTTCTTCTCCGATTGAGAATGATATCCGCGTGGCAATTCCTTGCGCTTTCCATACACAGCACGAAAATGAATAATCAATCCCATTAACCAGATTAGCAATGGCCACACCGGCCAGGGAAAATATTTCCCTTCTGCTTTGGCATTTGCATCATGCCTTACCCACCAGATAAGCCACAATATAACTGCCGAAACCCAAAAAAGCAGCAGGTGCCACCTGAATACTTTTCTTGATTTAGCATTATTCCAGTTTTGCTGCATTTTGATTATTTTTCACCCGTTTCAGAGCCTGCGATCAGTAATCCTGATCCTACACACACGGATTAACTCCTCCTCATATATAGTTAAATTATTATATCGCAGCCCGTTTTCCGGGTTTCCATCACTTTCTGAAAAAAAATATACTCAATTTGCTACAGGTTGAATAAGCTGCCCTATTCTGCCCGGGCTACCCAATTTACCCAACCGTCATTTTGTGATTTTCAAAAATATTTTACTATTTCTAAATGCTCCCAAACGATTAATAAAAAACTCTAAATATTTTCAAAGCCCGGCAGATCGAGAATATTATAAACTTAATACAAATATAATCTATCTTATTATATAAAGTACTTTATTCTCAAATAAGAAAGATTAGACAAATCTTCAAAATACTATATTAAGTTATTGATTATCATATAATTATAAAGATATCCTTTGCAAATAAACAAGATGAATTAGAAAAAAATATTTATCTACATCCCACAAAAATTATTTGTTTATCTGTCTGAGAATTGTAATTTAGCAATAGAATTTAATGGGTTAGTAAGTAACAAGAGTCGATCTGGTATCGGCTCTTTTACTTTCGAAAACGACCATGTAAATCTTCCTTAATTCGCATTATTTGATTTTCGTCCGGTGTTTTTTTATGAATACCTAACATCGAATGCTATAACTCAAAAATTAAATTCGACCATCAGCACACTCCTGCTTATTTATAATTTTTCTATTTCATCATTTCTTTTCCTACCTATCATTTTCCTCCGGGTTTATCATTTTATTCAAAGCTTTCCTTTCAGTCTTCCCCAAACAAAAGGCAATTGATTCATATGGCAGTTAGCTTCTACATAAGTCAGAGCATTCGAATGCTTTTGCAATTGTTGCAATCCCGGTATTATCTAAAAACGAATGAACCCTTAAACAATTATTCCGAAAAAAATTATCAACCGCGTAGGGGTTTTTTCTGATTCTCAGTTTTAGTATCAGAGGAGCGATTAAAAACTCCCTGATTAATCACCTAAAACTTTGAACGATGTACACAGCAACCCAATCTCCCCAGGTCTATTCATTGGTCAATGCACTGACACCCATATCGCTGGATGATATGGATGGCGTAAAATTGCAAGACCGCATTGACAGCAAATACGTAATCCCTGTAAAAAGCCTTCCACTTATTTTCAAGCATCTTCAAAATCGCTATTCCGTACTGGACATCGATGGGCGCAGGGCATTCAATTATGTCACCACGTACTTTGACACTACCGACTTCCAATTCTACCGAGACCATCACAACCGACTTCCCGGCAGAATTAAAGTCCGCAGCAGGACATATACCGAAAGCAATCTTCACTTCTTCGAAATAAAAACTAAAACAAATCTCCGCACTAAGAAATACAGAGAAAAGCTGGCACAGATACACACCGCGCTCTCTGACAAGCAATGCGAAAAAGTAAATTCTTTTTATCGTAAGGTGAGGCCATTTCGCTCCAAAGACGTATCAAGCACCCTTGCACCGGCTCTTGTAAATACCTATACAAGAATCACACTGGTAAACAATGCGAGAACCGAACGCTGCACTATAGACCTGAACCTCGCCTTCAGGAATCCCTCAGGATCAGATGAAGTAATCAGGATGCATGACTTTGCCATCATAGAGCTAAAGCAATCCAAGGCCTCTCTTACGAACGGTATCGCCGCTTCACTCAGAGAATTACACATTCCTCCCTCAAGTATCAGCAAATATGTGGTAGGGCTAATCCGTATTCATCCGGAGATCAAACATAACTATTTCAAGCCACTGTTACATAAACTCGAAAACATCAGTAAGTAAAACCCAATGACCATCAATCCTCAAAACAAATAACAATGAAAAAGTCAATCCTTCTCACAATTGCTACACTCCTGCTGGGTATCACCTCGGTAATAGCTCAGGACAGCAATGTTATTCCAAAAACTGTGCACGAATTTAACCTGCATGAGTTTGCCATACGATTCTCTATTAATATCGTCACCGCGCTTATTCTTGTAAGGCTTATCTATTACACAAGACATCCCAATAAAGATTTCCTCTTTACGCTTATCCTCTTCAATTGTGTGAATTTCCTGATATGCTTCCTTCTGAGCGGCGCTAACCTTGAAGTAGGATTTGCATTTGGACTGTTTGCCATCTTTTCAATTATGAGGTACAGAACAGTTACTGTACCCATCAAGGAAATGGGATACTTGTTTTTGTGTGTGGCCCTTGGCCTCATCAATTCCCTGGCCACTACACAAAACAATTATGCGGTGCTATTAGGCTCTAATGCGTTTGTCCTAATTTTTGCATTTATCATGGAGAATTCAACCAAAGCTATCCCTGAGGCTGATACCGGAGATAAGAAAGTAAAGAATATCAAAAACATTAATAACATCAATAACATTAACAACATCACTAATGGTTATAGCGATGAGTTCTCCCGACAAATTATCTACGAGAGAATAGATCTTATCCGCCCGGAGATGCGCAACGAAATGATTGCTGACCTACGCAACCGCACAGGCTTGCCTATTGAGTCGGTGGATGTGCTTAGCATCGACCTCATGCACGACACAGCACAGGTGAGAGCATTCTTTGGAAAAAAAGAATCGCCTGTAGCAGCTAATGGGATAGAAAAATAACCCCACACAATCACAAACAAATTCTTCAACAAACCCCACCTAAACAATATTGAAAATGAAAACAAATATCATCACCCTGATTGTTACAGTACTGTTGCTGTCTGGCATTCAAACGCAGGCTCAATACATCAGTGATATTGAAGCGCGCCCCAGCATCTCACTAGAGTTTAAACCTCTCAGGAACTTGTCTATTTCAGGCACTTACTATGTTTATCTAAACGACCACATGAGCAAATACAAGAAATCTGTTATTGCAGGAGAAATCGGATACAAGATTAACTCATGGCTAAAAACCGGTAGTGAATATCGTTACGGTATGAGCGATAATGGTACCCACTACAACGAGATAAGATATGACCTGACGTTCAAAGGGGATATTTCAAAAAAGCTCGAGATAAAATACAGACCCATGCTACAACTGGAGTTTGGCTCACTCAACAAAGACCATCTTGCAGTAAACCCGATGGAATACTTCTGGGCAAACCGCGTAACCCTCAGCTATCAAATTTCAAAGAAGGCAGATATATACGTTTTCTCAGAGAATTATCAGGAAATCGATCATGGCAAAATGGATTTTGACAAACAAAAGAGCGCCATTGGTACCAAACTTAAAGTAGGAAACCGTAGTAAAATTGACTTCAGGGTAGATCTGATTAACAAAAAGAAGGGTAAAAATGAGCTACGCCCCTGCCTTAACTATGCCATCACAATCGGAGGTAAAAAGAAGAAATAAAGGACAAAACTACCACCGGGGAAACAAACACTTTATGCCCAAATAAAAAAGTGTGCTTCAGCCGGCAGGTTATCCACCTAAAATTCTAATTGATAAACATGAAATTATTCACCCTGAAAAATATAATTTTGACTGAAAGCAGATTACCGATAAGCGCAGTATGCCCGAGGTTAACGAATCATTATATCAGCATTTTCAGAAGGTCTTTGAACAACACTATAATGCATTATGTAATTATGCACTTAGCTTCACCAAAGACCCTGCTACCAGTGAAGATATTGTCCAGGAGGTATTCATCAGAATATGGGAAAAGAAAAAGGAGATGATCCATGCTGAAACTATACGGTTCTATCTCTTCACAGCAGTTAGGAATAATTGCCTGACTCAACTTCAGAAAGAAAAAAAATCAGCTACAGTAGCGCTGGATGAAAATAGTGTTCCGGAGGAAACCACAGGGGTAGCGGAAAATAACGAAAACACAAAGGACTATAAGAAGCACCTACGCCTTGCAATGGCACAATTACCTCCAAAGTGCAGGGAAGTGTTTTTGCTTAGCCGCCTGAGTCAACAATCTTATAAAGAGATTGCAGACAGTCTGGATATTTCAGTAAAAACGGTGGAGAACCAGATAGGCAAGGCGCTGAAAATTATAAGAGCATACGTGAAAGATCAAAAAGTACTAATACTTGCCATAGCGATATTAATAAACCTGCTAACCGGCTAAAATAAAAACTGTTTAATGCAATAGTAAAAAAATATAAGCGGTACAATGGAGTTGAACGAAAACATAATGCAATTAATAATCAGGTCGCTAAACCGGGAGGCCTCGGCTGAAGAGCATGCTGAATTGGAAGCATGGATCAATGAGAGTGCAGCCAACAGGCAGGAGTATGAAGTGTACCGTAAATTATGGGAAGATAGTGCGACAATGATTGCTGATTACGACTTTGACACAACCGCTGCGTGGAACGAGGTTCAAAAAAAAATCCAGCATACACCTGCTGAGGTTATTTCAATCAGGAGAGGTACTTTATATTCATTCCGGAAAATGGCAGTAGCAGCAGCTATTCTAATTTTCATTTTGGCGGGTGCTTATTATATTTTCTTTTCAGGCCCTACTTCAGAATGGGAAACGATGGCGGCCAATGATAGCAATAAGCGGATTGCTTTGCCCGACGGCTCAATTGTGCTTTTGAGAAAAGGCAGTTCACTGAGCTATGCAAATGACTATGGTAATAAAGACCGACGTATCAGGCTGGCGGGGGAAGGCTATTTTCAGGTAGAACCCAATCCACAAAAACCATTTAGAATATCTACTTCGCACGCACTTGTAGAAGTCCTGGGTACTTCATTTCTGGTGAGAAGCGATGAAACCTCGGACCAGGTGGTTGTAAATACCGGACGTGTGAAATTCGCAGAATTAAATGACACTTCAGTAAATGTGATCCTGACGAAAGGACAAAAGGCAGCTCTTACCCACAGTAAGTTTGCCAGAGATACTGTATTGAACAACAACTACCTTGCATGGGAAAGCGAAACACTCACTTTCCATAATACCCCGCTAAGACAAGCAGTAGAAGATATCAGCAGTTATTATCAGGTACCTATTCAACTAACAGATGAAGTGGCGCAAAAAGCTGACTCCATAACATTAAAGGCAGAATTCAGAAAACAAACTATAGACCAGGTAATGGACGAAATACAACTGATGACCGGCTTGAAGATTACGAAAGAAAATGGGAACTTCACCATCAGCGAATAAGTTGTAACCGGAGGCGAATGCCCTTTATTCATTTCTCAACATTTACCCTATTCAATGAAAGTATATTTCATCATATCCCTTTTATTAGCAATTATCAGCACCAGCCCTCTCAGGGCTCAAAAGAGATCCTTACTTGCCCATTCATTTGTGCCTGATATGCAGAAGGGCACTGTTATCCAATTTCTGGAAAACTTAAACACACACAGTGGGGTTGTCATTGAATATGCCTCAAACAGCATTGAGGGTACCAGGACGGTGACACTAGATGGTAGTGAGTCGTCGGTAGGCGCTGTGCTTCAGAAAGTACTACAAGGCCAACATGCCAGGCTCATGGAGAAAAACAAAAAACTGATTCTTGTAAAATCTGCATCTCTAATAGATACTGATGCACTCGTTCCGTTTTACACCTTCTATGGATTTGTCAGAGCTGCCAATAGCCGGGAGCCTATGGCCGGCGCTACCATCATTGATCCTATTACCCGAAGGGGGATTGCCACTAACCCGTATGGATTTTTTAGTATTACCCTGCCTGAAGGCAGACATCGAATAGAAATTTCTCATGTGGGTTACACTCCGGAGGCGCTGGATGTGGTATTAAAAAAGAACACCAGAGCAGAAATAACGCTTGATTTACATCAGGAGACTTTAGTTATGCAACCCGTCATCGTCCCCTCTGGCAATTTGTTGATGAAGACCAGTGGCAACAGGATTGATCACCGCAAGGGCGAAAACTATAATTACCTGCTGGGAGAAAATGATCCACTTCGCAACACCTACTTGCTACCGGGTGTGCAACACATTCCTTCATCCTTCTCGGGTTTATTTGTCAGAGGAGGTGGACCTGAGGAAAATCTTTTCCTGATGGATGGCAACTTGGTATATAACCCTACGCACATGTTGGGTGCCCTGTCAATTATCAACCAGACATCCGTAAAGTCAATGCAATTATTCAAGAGTGATTTCCCTTCAAAGTATTCAGGGGCTATTTCCTCTGTTATAGATATTCACACTAAGGATGGCAATATGGAAAAGTGGCAGGGGGAAGCGAATGCAGGCACACTCTCCGGCTCATTTACCATAGAAGGGCCTGTGGTTAAAGACCATACTGCTATTATGGCTTCCTTTCGTCATAGCTGGAAATCTCCCATACTCACCACATTTAACAAGGGGCTGGATCCTAATTTCTATGATGCACATTTCAAGGTCACACAATTAATAAATAAGAATAATAAGCTCATGGCCAGTTTTTACAGTGGCCGTGATATTCTGAGTAAAACAATTTCTAATACAGAAAATCTGAATAAATGGGGAAACCTTATTGGCTCGCTTTCATGGAACAAGGTTATCAGTAGCCGCTCTTTTATTAATACTTCCATCAACATGAGCCGATACCACAACCTGGGAGCTTATAAGTACACGCTATTCGAAGAAGACAATGACGATGATGAAGATAATGACATTGAATTAGAATCTGGTTCAGTAGGTACATTCACTTCTACAGCACAGTATAATATAAAATCGCAGGCTGAAATATTTCTAAATCACAAAACAAAGTTGAATGCGGGTATTGAGTTGGGACATACCATTATAAAACCGTTTGAAACAAAATTTTCTGAGGAAATTGATGACAATGAGGATAACTACCACACCTTCGAACCACTACCTTTTGATGAACTATCTGCATACGGTGAAGCAGAAATGAGAATTGGAAGTAAATTCTTTATACGCCCGGGGCTCCATGTATCGGCCTACCGTTTCAAAAACTATGAGCACCTTTCTTTTCAACCTCGAATCTTTGCTTCATACAAACTTGCTACCCACCACCAGATATTCAGCTCATTCAGCCGCATGACTCAGTACCTGCATCTCGTGACCAATCCCTATCTCAATACCAATGCAGATATCTGGGTGCCCAGTACTTCCAAACTGCTACCAGAGCAGAGCGACTCCTATAACCTGGGCTATCGGTTTGATCATTCCGGCGGATGGAAGTTTTCTGTAGAGGGTTATTGGAAAGAACTCCGGAATGTAACAAACTATGTAGAAGGAAAAAGCTATTTTGTCAACGACGAAAATTGGGAGCAAAATGTGAGTTCAGGCAAAGGATGGGCATACGGCACAGAATGGACGATACAAAAATCAGGAGGTAAACTGTCCTTTCTGGCTACATATACACTCGCATGGAGTTGGAGACAATTCGAAGGAATCAACGAGGGCGCTAAATTTCCTTACAAGTACGATCGCCGTCATTCACTAAATGCAGGAATCGGCTATCAAATCAATAAAAGAATTGACTGCTCTGCCCTATGGTCTTTCTCCACAGGAGATGTATTCTCCATGCCTGACTACCTGTATCCCGATTTTGACAACACCCGGCAGATTACTAATCCGGCAGATTTGCTCAAAGATTACAGATTTGTATATCACTACTCGAAATACAATCAGTATCGCACATCTCCCTATCACAGGCTGGACGCGGCTATTAACTACCGGACAAACTCATCAAAAAACAATCAGTTTTTAGTAACTGCAGGAGTATATAATATTTACGGATCTCCCGATCAATATATCTATGAGATGAAGGGCACACTGAAAAGTAAAAGTATGATTTCCGAAAACAGCTTTGCAAGTTTTGGAATGACCCCCTATTTATCTGTCACCTATAAATTCTAGCCTGCCCATGAAGACTTCATCATTAAATAACAATTCAAAACTTCCTGCCATCCCATCGGCATGGATCGTGCTCATACTGATATTAATAACGATTTCCTGTACTGACAAACCGCTTTATCCATTACCACAAGAAAACAAATTGGTAATACTGGCCGAACTAACTGCGGGCGACTCCATACAGATACCTGTCACAGCCAGTCTGATAGCGGGAGGAGGAAATAATATCAGTTTTGAAAAAGTAAACGATGCACGGGTTTCGCTTTCAGAACAGGGCGGAGGTAATATGCAGCTTTTACCTAACAATTCACCCGGTTTTACTAACCTGCCATCTGCAATGTACACCCATCCCCACAAAATAAAACCCAATACCGGTTATGTCCTGACAGCCGAGCATCCCTTATATGGCACTGCGACCGCATCTGTTCTTGTTCCACAAGCATTCAGTGTGACCCACGTTTCTACTGACGAGAGTTCCTTTATGGGCAGAGAAGTACTCAGGTTCTCGTTCAATATATCGGATCCTGCACAGGAAAAAAATTACTACCTGTTTGAAGCCATAAAGCAACTGGTAAAAGTGGCGCACTACTTTTACTGGCAGGGAGTAAAGTATGACTATGACACGCAGGCCGGAAAAGATTTATTTGAACAACTGGAAGACGAGGATGAGGAGGTGACTTTAATTACAGATACCATTCCCACCCATCAGTTCCTGAGGCTTGGCCTGTTTGCGACCGACCCTGGTTCAGACAACAAAACCATAGGGAATATGGACAGTAGTTTCAACCGAATCTTTATGACTGATACCCTGTTTAACGGACAATCGTATCCCACTTCCTTCGCGATTGCCACTAACCTTTTCACATCTGCTACTCCTGAACAAAAAGGGATAATACTGGTGAGTGTAAAGTCTGTCAGCAAGGAATTCTATGACTACCTGCAGCAATACGAAAAATATAAAAACGATTTCGGAAAAATGCCTGTCAACCAACTATCTTTTCCCACAGAAAACATTCAAAACGGAATTGGCATATTAGGTGCTTCCTTCAGGAATGAATGGAAATTATATTACGACGATTTGGAGTAAGATTATTTCTTCAGCTTACAATTCCTGGTGAATCTTACAATTTGCTACACGAAAAATAACACAGTATAAAACTACAGATAGCTTAATTTGCCAATTAATCAATGAATCTGTGGCATGGCTAAAATAAAGACTGCTTTCTTCTGTTCTAATTGTGGCCACGAAAGTGCAAAATGGATGGGTAAATGTCCTCAATGCGGGGAATGGAACACTTATGTAGAAGAAATTATCTCAAAAGGTGACGACAAGGTGAAGAATGAATGGAATGATTATTCGGAAGATAAAAAACGGAAGGTTGTAACACTTAACGAAATACAATCCGACAAGACAGAGAGGCTGATTACCCACGACGAAGAACTCAACCGTGTACTGGGTGGTGGCATTGTACCGGGGAGTGTAGTGTTGGTAGCCGGTGAACCGGGAATCGGGAAGTCCACCCTCTTTCTGCAGGCTGCCGGGCAGATGCAGGGACTCAAAACATTATACATTAGCGGAGAAGAAAGTGAACAGCAAATTAAGATGCGCGCCGAAAGGCTTCAAATCAATAATGAAGACTTTTATCTGCTCACCGAAACCAATACACAGGAAATCTTTAAGGAGATTAAGAAGCTTCGTCCTCAATTGGTAATTGTGGATTCTATTCAGACCTTACATACCGCCTTCATTGAATCATCTGCCGGAAGCATTTCGCAGATACGTGAATGTGCGGGCGAGTTTCAGCGTTTTGCCAAGGAGACAGGCACTCCTGTTTTTCTGATAGGACACATCACTAAAGATGGCAGTATTGCGGGCCCCAAACTTCTGGAACACACAGTGGATACTGTGTTGCAGTTTGAAGGCGATCGGCATTATACATACAGGATCCTGCGCACACTCAAAAACCGCTTTGGAAGCACATCTGAAATCGGGATTTACGAAATGAGTGGCCAGGGGATGAGGCAGGTAACTAATCCTTCAGAAATTCTGATCACACAACGGGAGGAGCCATTGAGTGGTGTGGCAATCGCTGCCACAATCGAAGGTATCAGGCCACTGCTCATTGAAGTACAGGCTTTGGTTACACCCAGTGTTTATGGTACGCCACAGCGCACGCACAGCGGATTCGATATTCGAAGGCTGCAGTTGCTGCTTGCCGTGTTAGAGAAGCGAGGTGGTTTTCAGTTGGGCAATAAAGATGTGTTCATAAATATTGCCGGCGGAATCAAACTTGATGATCCTTCACTCGACCTGGCAATACTCAGTGCATTACTCAGCTCATACGAAGACATTCCATTGTCTCCACAAATATGCTTCTCAGGCGAGGTAGGATTGAGTGGCGAAATAAGAGCGGTGAACCGTATCGAGCAGCGCGTATCAGAAGCAGAAAAATTAGGTTTTAGTAAGATTGTCATCAGCAAGTACAACGAAAAGTCAATCACAAAAAAGAAGCACCACATAGAGATAGTTACCCTTTCAAAAATTGAAGAACTGTATCGTTATTTATTTTAATGATGGCCCTGCAATTTTTTCAATCGCTGATTCAACTATTCTATCCGCGAATATGTCCCGGCTGCGGTAGTGATGCTATTGGGAAAGAAGAATTCCTCTGCCTTCGTTGTCTTTCAGACCTTCCATATACCTTTTATAATCAATCGGCTGATAATAAGGTGGCACAGATGTTTTATGGGAGAATCAAAATTGAATCTGCCATGAGTCTTTTATACTTTTCCAAACATTCTCTCGTACAAAATATCATGCACGAATTCAAGTACAATGGAGGCAAGGACCTGGGAATGTTTCTGGGCAACTTAATGGGCAAGGCTATAAATGAAAGTGAGCTGTTCAGGAAATGTGAGGTGCTTGTTCCTTTGCCACTACATGCATCAAAAGAAAAGAAGCGTGGTTATAATCAATCTGAGATACTGTGCAGGGGTATTCAATCTATCACCGGGCAGGCACTTTCTGTAAAAAATGTAATCCGCACTACACCTACTGAATCACAAACGCATAAACATCGTACCGAAAGGTGGGACAACGTGGAAGGCACCTTTGAAGTTTCAAACCCTGATGCACTCCGCGGAAAACACATACTTCTTGTGGATGATGTAGTCACAACAGGATCTACTCTGGAGGCATGTGCTGCCACCATTCTTCACCTGGGGCAATCTACAAAAGTAAGTGTGGCTACGCTTGCTGTAGCCTCCAAATAAAAAAGTGAAGCGCTTCAAAAGCAACTTCACTTCAATACATTCAAATCAGGAATTTCCTATCGGGTAATACCCATCTTTGCTTCAATAGAAAGCGTAGCATGAGGTACTGCACGAAGACGTGCCTTATCAATCAGCTTTCCGGTCACGCGACAGATGCCGTATGTCTTATTCTGAATACGCACTAATGCTTTTTCCAGATGATCTATAAAACTGATCTGGCGGCTCGCCATTTGTGCTAACTGCTCTCTTTCCATGCTCAGACTGCCATCCTCCATTGTCATATAGCGGCTCTCGCTCTCATCCCCACCCATTTGATCCTTCCTTGTGATAAGACCTTGCAAATAAGCCAATTCCTTTTTTGCAGAATCAAGCTTCCTTTCAATTAGATCCTTAAATTCCTGCAAGTCAGAATCGCTGTAACGGACTGTGGGCCCTACAGGCTTTTCTTCTGCTTCATCTAATATAGATTTTCCGGGGTGGTATTCTCTTACACGATCTGTGGTAGTTTTTGGAGCTACGAAATCCTTCAGTTTCGCAGCTTTGGCTTCTTTAGCCTTCTTTTCCTTTGCTTTCTTTTCCTCCATAGCCTTTTTAAGCAATTCCTGGTGCGTCGGCTTCGACTCTTTTTCAAGGCTTTTGGTATGTGCAACTTTCTTCTCCACAGCCTTCTCAGCAACCACCTTTTTAACCGGTGTAGCCTTAGCTGTCTCTTTCTTCGCAGGCTCTGATTTCTTAGTACTCAATTTAACTGGTGTTTTAGGGTTAGACTTTTTCGGTGCGGGTTTCTTTACTTCCACTTTCTTTGCTACAGCCTTTGCCGGCACCGATTTCTTCACTGCAGCCTTTTTAGGTGCTACTGCCTTCTTTACAGCTACCTTCTTTACTGCTACTTTTTTAGCCGGAGCAGCCTTAGCCACAGCCTTCTTGGGCGCTGATTTCTTAACCGCAGCTTTTGCAGTCGCCTTCTTTACAGGAGCCTTAGCCGCAGGCTTTGCTTTTCCGGTGCTCTTTTTTGTGGCAGGTGCTGCCTTCTTTTTAGTAGTAGCCATAAATAAAGGTTTGCTAGATTTTATTAATTTTCACTGTCAGAATGTCATCATTTACCTCAATCTCCTCACCATCAACGAGTTCGGGAACAAAATCAATCTGACGAGCTAAAATTTCGGCGCAAATATACTCATTAAAATCACTAATTATATCTTTCACACCATTTTTCTCCTCTACAATTAGGACAATTTTATCAGTTATTTCCAGCTTATGCACTTTCCTCAAATTTTGCACTCGGTTTACCAGTTCCCTGCTGTAACCTTCACTCCTCAATTCGCCCGTTAATTCCAGATCTAAGGCTACCGTAAGAGGACCTTTAATGGCAATTTCGTAACCCTGAATTTCATTTGTGGAGAGTTCCACATCTTCTGCTGTTATATATACCGGTTCCTCTCCGGTTTCCTTATAATCGGGGTTTAGTACCAAACGGCCATTGACAACTTCGCTAATCTGCTCATTATCCAACTGCTGTATCTTTTCTGCTGCCCACTTCATCCTGGCCCCAAGCCTTTTTCCAAGAGTTTTGAAGTTTGCCTTCGCTTTCTTTCTGATGAAATCATTGTCCACCGGGAGCAGTTCCACCTCCTTGATATTAGTCTCAGATTTTATGATGGGGATACCTCCTGCCAATTGTTGTTCAAACTCTTCCCCGAGTGAAGGGATAATAACCTTCTGAAGCGGCTGCCTTACCTTGATATTTACTTTTTTTCTAAGTGACAATATCAGGGAAGATATATCCTGGGCAAGGGTCATCCTTGCTTCCAGACTCCTGTCAATCACTTTGCTTTCTGCTACCGGAAAATCTGAAAGATGCACAGAGGTAGCCCCTCCTTCGTTTCCACCATTCAAATTCCTGAATATCCAATCGGCAAAGAAAGGCGCAATCGGTGCCATAAGTTTGCTTACAGTTGTAAGACATTCAAACAACGTCTGATAAGCGGCTATTTTATCCTGCACATCCTCCGGATTCGCTATTCCGTTTTCAGCACGTGCCGGCTTCCAGAACCGCCTCCTGCAAAGCCTTACATACCAGTTGCTCAGTTCATCGTTAACAAACTTCTCTATGGCTCTCCCTGCCACCGTTGGTTCATAATCATCCAGGCTCTGTGTCACCTCTGCCACCAGAGAGTTGAGTGCTGACAAAATCCAGCGATCCATCTCCGGCCTGTTGTTCACCTCTACCGGCTCGTATTGATTATGGAACCCATCTACATTCGCATAGAGGGCAAAAAACTGATACGTATTGTATAGCGTGCCAAAGAATTTGCGCTGCACTTCCCTGATGCCTTCTATATCAAACCGCAGACTGTCCCACGGGCTGGCATTCGTGATCAGATACCACCTGGTAGCATCCGGGCCAAACTCGGCAAGTGTGGTGAATGGATCAATTGCATTCCCAAGGCGCTTGCTCATCTTGTTTCCATTCTTATCCAATACCAGTCCATTACTCACCACTGTCTTATATGCTACGCTATCAAATAGCAGTGCTCCCAGCACATGAAGGGTGTAGAACCATCCACGTGTCTGGTCCACTCCTTCAGCAATAAAATCGGCAGGAAAATTCTTTTCAAAAACGCCCTTATTCTCAAATGGAAAATGCCATTGTGCATAAGGCATAGCCCCACTATCAAACCACACATCTATTAGGTCGGGTACCCTTTTCATAGGGTTTCCCTTCGGAGAACAAAGCACAATCTCATCTACAAAAGGCTTGTGCAGGTCACCCGTTATTCTGTTAATATATGTTTCTTTACTTTCTCCTTCTGTTTTTATGAAACCCTTATCAAACGCTTTACCTATCTCTGCTGCCAGTTCTTCAACTGAACCAATGCAAAGCTCTTCCGATCCATCCTCTGTTCTCCATACAGGCAGAGGTGTCCCCCAGAACCGGCTTCTGCTAAGATTCCAGTCCACCATATTCTCCAGCCAGTTTCCGAAGCGGCCTGTGCCGGTAGATGCGGGCTTCCAGTTGATCGTTTTGTTCAGCTCTATCATGCGCTGCTTTGCCGCAGTAGTCCGGATAAACCATGCTTCCAACGGATAATAAATGACAGGCTTATCCGTACGCCAGCAATGAGGATAATTGTGTTCGTATTTCTCAATCTTAAATGCCCTTCCTTCCAGTTTCAATTTAACGGCAATGTCCACATTGACGTCCTGATAATCTTTTTCATCCTTGTAATCCTTCACATACCTGCCGGAGAATTCCCCTACTCCGTCCACAAACTTTCCTTCCTTGTCCACAAGTGTGAGAATCCCCAGATTATGAAGCTTACCCACCCTGAAGTCATCTGCCCCAAATGCAGGTGCAGTATGTACGATTCCGGTACCATCTTCTGTTGTTACAAAATCTCCGGTTATTATTTTAAAAGGCTTTGCACCGGGGGTGCCCTCCTGTATCTTTGCCAGTGTATTTGCTTCTGACGGTAACAGTTGTTCGTACCTTAACCCTTCTAATTCATACCCCTTAAAGGTTTTCAATACCTTCCAGGGAATTACCTTATCCCCTGCCTTATATTTTTCAAACGGCAGGCCCTCAGCTTCCGGCTTCAGATATTGGTGGATTAGCGGCTGTGCCAAAACAATATTTACATACTCGCCGGTATAAGGATTAAACGTGGCCACCAGGCAGTAATCGATATCCTTCCCTACCGTAAGCCCAAGATTTGAAGGAAGAGTCCAGGGAGTGGTTGTCCACGCGAGATAATAAATATCAGCCGTGCTGCCCTCAAAGAGTGAGGCCGACTGGTCGTCACGGACTGCTTTAAACATAGCTACCGCACTGGTATCCTTTACATCCTTATAGGTTCCCGGCTGGTTTAACTCGTGCGAACTCAGCCCTGTGCCTGCAGCCGGAGAGTAAGGTTGAATACTGACACTCTGGTACAGCAGGTTCTTATCATAAAGCTGTTTCAGGCACCACCAGAGCGACTCGATATAGTTATTCTCAAAAGTGATATATGGATTATTCAGATCCACCCAATAACCCATCTTGCGGGTCAGTTCATCCCACTTATCCTTATACTTCAATACCTCTCTACGGCAGGTAGCATTATATTCTTCTACAGAAATCTTTTTCCCAATATCTTCCTTGGTAATTCCGAGCAGTTTCTCTACTCCCAATTCCACGGGCAGACCGTGGGTATCCCATCCGCCTTTCCGGTTCACCTGATATCCTCTCATCGTCTTATAGCGGCAGACAAGATCTTTGAGTGTTCTCGATATTACGTGATGAATGCCCGGCATACCATTCGCACTTGGAGGCCCTTCGAAGAAAACAAATGGCTGTTTTCCATCTCTTTCCGTTATGCTTTTTTCAAAGACCTTTTCCTCTTCCCAGAAGTTCTGAACTTGATTAGCTATTGTAGTCAGGCTCAACTGTTGATACTCAGGATATCTTTTCTCCATTTTCCAATCTCTTTATAAAATAAAAGTTTGCAAAGTTACTTAAAAATAAAGGGACTTTTCACGATTAGCCAGCGGGTGCTATACCACCGGTGACCGCCCATAACGACTCCGGAAGCCTGCTAATCAAAGAGCTTACGACTCGAACCATCACAGCCTGACTATTACCTGAATTCGGTATCCTCGTATTCTTTTTATTTAACCTTATTACATAAACCTCTTAAATCCGGATTTTTCTTATTTTTCGAAATCTGATTGATTTTTATTCAGAATTGAAAGCTTAATGATTCAAAATATTCAGTTTGGGCACTTCAATTAATACAGGCTGAATATTAACTTTCTAAAACTATCAAAATGAAACTCAGCTTAAAGTTTTTTCCGGTTAAAGACCTGTTCTATTCCATATTTCCCACCGTGGGAACCTATGGTGGATATATCAACGACATCACCCCGAATTTGTTCCCCAGCCTCTGGGTAGCCATTTGCATTGGGCTAATAGGTTCCATATTGTTGGCGATCTTTTTCTATTTTGATAATGTAAGATCATACAAGAAGTCTTTAGCTGAAATATTGGCAATAGGATATTTCATGAATTTTACCGGGAGGTTAGGCAAATTACTCAAGACCAAACGTCCCATTGAGTTTTCATTTCCCAACGAGACTATGAATATCACCTCAGACAAGATTTCGGTAGAAATAGGGCTTCCTGAAAATCTGAATTCCTTAATAAAATATGCAGATCAGGTCGAGCAGCACACGGATATTGTTTATGTAAGAGAACTCTCTATGAGCGAACCTTTCTGGTTGCGTGCCAGAAGGGAAAATGAACGCCTGGTTATTTTTGAATTCCCAAGAACTTTGTTTTCCCTGTCAAAGTATTTGCAACAAGATTTCTCCAACCAGGAAAACGCCGCCAGAAACTCAAAAAAGATATATTCCTTTTTCAACAAAAAGATTGAACAGCTAAGAATTGAATATTCCAATGAGATTTCCGGCGAAAGGCTGAATTTTAAGAGTATCTGAGAGATGTCGGATAGGTAAATAATCGCAATTAGGGGGTCGTATCAGAAGACGGAAGATAGCTCCTTTGATGTCCTCAATTGATGCAGAAGGGCATTCAAGAAAAAAACCTTCACGCTGCGAGTGAGTGGTTTTTAAGTCCGATACCTGCGCTCGAGTAAACTCGGGGATTACCTGCGGTGATCCCATTTCGGAGGGGCTAAAATCAAAAAACCTTCACGCTGCGCGTGAGTGGTTTTTAAGTCCGATACCTGCGCTCGAGTAAACTCGGGGATTACCTGCGGTGATCCCATTTCGGAGGGGCTAAAATCAAAAAACCTTCACGCTGCGCGTGAGTGGTTTTTAAGTCCGATACCTGCGCTCGAGTAAACTCAGGGATTACCTGCGGTGATCCCATTTCGGAGGGGCTAAAATCAAAAAACCTTCACGCTGCGCGTGAGTGGTTTTTAAGTCCGATACCTGCGCTCGAGTAAACTCAGAGATTACCTGCGGTGATCCCATTTCGGAGGGGTTAAAATCAAAAAACCTTCACGCTGCGCGTGAGTGGTTTTTAAGTCCGATACCTGCGCTCGAGTAAACTCGGCTCGGTATCGAACTTAAAAACCTTTGCTTCCGCAAAGGCTTTTTTGATTTGCGGAGAGTGAGGGATTCGAACCCTCGATACCATTGCTGATATACACACTTTCCAGGCGTGCTCCTTCAACCACTCGGACAACTCTCCTTTTCAGGGGTGCAAATGTAATTAAAGTATTTGGGTTAAATTCAGGTTTTGAAAACCATGAAAAAGAACTTACAATACAACCTGCCTCAAAAAAAATGAGCCTTCAAATATCTTTATTGAAAGCTCAAAAAAAATTATCAGGACACACTAAATTATCTTTTCTACCTGCATGTAATTCAGCTCTACCGGAGTTGCTCTTCCGAATATCTTTACCTGCACTTTCAGCTTCTTCTTCTCATCATTTACTTCTTCAATCACTCCATTGAAGTCGTTGAATGGCCCGTCAATAATTTTGATAGTTTCACCTACAATGAAAGGCTCCAGCATGGTCATTCCACCGGCTTCTGACATTTCATCTACCTTACCCAGCATCTTGTTTACTTCCGACTTTCTAAGGCTGATGATATTCCCTTTTGATCCTTTCCCGTCTGTCAGGAAGTGCATCACATTGGAAATATTACTCAGATGCTGCACCATATCATCTGTCAGTTTTCCGGAGAGCACTTCCATCATGATATAGCCGGGATAGAAGTTACGCTCACGCATTACCTTCTTACCATTTACCACCTTATACACCTTCTCTACAGGAAGAAAAATCTGGGTAATATATTTATCCCATCCATTCCGCACAATATCTTTATCGAGATATTCCTTTACCTTTTTCTCTTTACCACTCACCACTCGTAATACATACCACTTGGTATCCTTTTCAGGTGTAGTTCCCTGGTCTTCTGTATTACTCTCCACTATTTTTTCGTTATTATCTGACATGACTACTTAAATAAAGAGTAAATAAATTCCATTACAGTTTGTGAGATGGTATCCATCACCCAAACGATAGCTGTAATAATAATGGTTGCGATTAACACAATCATCGTCGACTGCTGCAACTCGTTCCATGTGGGCCACGTAGTCTTATGCATCAGCTCTCTGTAAGAATCGCGGATATATGTTGTTACTTTACTCATAATCAATACTATTACTTTTATTCACTTGCACGGGCACAAGGATTCGAACCCTGATCAAAGGTTTTGGAGACCTCTATTCTACCATTGAACTATGCCCGTAGGTGCTTTCCTGAACACTCAGAAAAGCCACTTAAAGAACTTGTGAAATGATTCAAATTATGAACCATCTATAATATAGAAAGTACCTCAGGCACAAGCCCAAAGGTACTTGATCTAAATATTAATGCTGTTTATACAACAGTAAACTCATCCAGCAAGCTTACTTGATGATTTCAGTCACCTGTCCTGCGCCTACTGTACGGCCACCTTCGCGAATAGCGAATTTCAGACCTTTCTCCATAGCGATAGGAGCAATCAGCTTCACAGTCAGGGAAGTGTTATCACCAGGCATTACCATTTCAGTTCCTTCAGGCAGCATTACCTCACCGGTAACGTCTGTAGTTCTGAAGTAGAACTGAGGACGGTATTTGTTGAAGAATGGAGTGTGACGTCCACCTTCTTCTTTGCTCAGTACATATACTTCGCATTTGAATTCAGTGTGCGGAGTGATAGAACCGGGTTTGCAAAGTACCATACCACGACGGATATCTTTCTTTTCAATACCACGGAGCAACAGACCTGCATTATCACCAGCTTCACCTTCATCCAACAATTTCTTAAACATTTCCACACCTGTTACTGTAGAGTTCAATGGTTTTTCCATCAAACCTACGATTTCAACAGGCTCGCCTACTTTAATTCTACCTCTTTCTATACGGCCGGTAGCCACTGTACCACGACCAGTGATAGAGAATACGTCTTCCACACTCATCAGGAACGGCTGATCAACCGGACGAGGAGGTAATGGGATGTATTCATCTACTGCATTCATCAATTCAACAATCTTCTCAGTCCACTGAGGATCACCAGCCAGCGCACCGGTAGCAGATCCACGAATGATTGGTGTATTATCACCATCAAAACCGTAAGAAGTAAGCAATTCACGAATTTCCATTTCAACCAGGTCGAGTAATTCCGGATCATCTACCAGATCTACTTTATTCATAAATACAACAATACGGGGAACACCTACCTGACGTGCAAGAAGGATGTGCTCTTTAGTCTGAGGCATAGGGCCATCAGTTGCAGCCACCACCAGGATCGCTCCGTCCATCTGTGCAGCACCAGTAATCATGTTCTTTACATAGTCAGCGTGACCCGGGCAATCCACGTGTGCATAGTGACGATGCGCTGTTTGATATTCTACGTGAGATGTATTAATAGTAATACCTCTTTCTTTCTCCTCCGGAGCGCCGTCGATCTCAGCGTAGTTCTTTTTTTCCGCCAAACCTTGTTTAGACAAAATATCGGTTATAGCGGCAGTTAATGTGGTTTTACCGTGATCCACGTGACCAATTGTACCAATGTTCACGTGCGGCTTATCCCTTTTAAAATTCTCTTTTGCCATTGTTTTTGTTTTAATTTATTGTTTAAAAAATATCACTCGCCATTGCGAACGAAATATTTTGAGCGGAAGACGAGTCTCGAACTCGCAACCTATAGCTTGGAAGGCTATCGCTCTACCAATTGAGCTACTTCCGCAATTTTTAATTTCAAAGATTTACTACCTCACTTCCTATTCTGCACTTTCGCGTAGTTCCACTCTACGGAACTAACCCGAAATCCCGCCAGTGTTGTGGATCTCTACTCCCGTAGATACGACCTCTTCCCCACTTACCAACATTTCTCTGGAGGTGCGACCTCTTCCCCACTTACCAACATTTCTCTGGAGGTGCGACCTCTTCCCTACTGCTTCATCAACATCTCCTTGAGCTGTTGATGAGATTTGAACTCACGACCTCTTCCTTACCAAGGAAGTGCTCTACCCCTGAGCTACAACAGCTTATAAATCCTTACTGCTGAAGCTGTCTTCCTTCAGCCGCTATCTCAATCAACTTTTATTTCAAAAAACGTGGGCAGAGTAGGGTTCGAACCTACGTACTCCGGAGAGAACAGATTTACAGTCTGTCGCCTTTAACCACTCGGCCATCTGCCCGGTTTAATCCACAAAGGCACAATGCCTATGATCCTAAACACAACTTTCAATAGAGCCAGTGGAGGGATTCGAACCCCCGACCAGCTGATTACAAATCAGCTGCTCTGGCCAACTGAGCTACACTGGCATTGGGCCTATTTTTTACAATAAAAAATGAACTTTTTCCCCTAATAACCCGAAGGCTATTTTTTTGGGAAGGCAAAGGTAATGGAAAACTTTTAATGCAAAAACTATTGATTTAAAAAATTTCACGCTGTTTAACAATGCCTTCTCGCCTTATCCACACGCTATTCCCAATTAATCAATCCGCACACATCCTAAATAATCAGCATCGCATCTCCATAGCTGAAAAAACGATACTTATCCTTGATTGCTTTCTTATACGCTTCCATCATCAGATCATATCCCGCAAAAGCACAGGCCATAATTAACAGGCTCGTCTTAGGCAAATGAAAGTTAGTAATAAGGCTATCCGCTATGCTAAACTCATAAGGTGGATGGATAAAGTGGTTGGTCCATCCCTCCGATGGCTTCAGCAGTTTGTCTGACGTAAAAGAACTTTCCATCGCTCTCATGGTCGTGGTACCAACCGAACAGATACGGTGTCCTTTCTCTTTGGCAGTATTTACAATTCTGCACGCCTCCTCATCAATTCTGTAATACTCCGCATCCATTTTGTGTTTGCTCAGATCCTCTACCTCTATCGGACGAAATGTTCCCAATCCTGTGTGCAGTGTCACCTCGGCAAAACGAATTCCCTGAATTTCCAGGCGCTTGATCAGTTCAGGACTGAAGTGTAATCCGGCAGTAGGCGCAGCTACCGCTCCTTCAAACTTTGCGTACACAGTCTGATATCTTTCACGGTCTTCCTCATCGGGCTTACGCTTGATATATTTAGGTAAAGGAGTTTCGCCCAGGTCAAACAATTGTTTTCTGAAATCTTCTTCAGTTCCTTCCCAAAGAAAACGGATCGTGCGTCCACGACTGGTAGTATTATCTATTACTTCTGCTACGAGCTCGTCGTTATCTCCGAAGTAAAGTTTATTACCTACCCTGATTTTTCTGGCAGGATCTACAATTACATCCCACAGACGGTTTGTCTTATGCAATTCTCTCAGAAGAAATACCTCGATGCGTGCGCCTGTTTTTTCCTTGCGGCCATACATACGCGCAGGAAACACTTTGGTATTGTTTACTACAAACACATCCTTATCATCGAAGTAATCCAGCACATCTTTAAAATGCTTGTTTTCGATTTTTCCGGTGTGCCTCTCAATTACCATTAACCGGCTGTCTTCTCTTCTTTTGGTAGGATTTTGTGCAATGAGGTTCAGGGGGAGGTCAAATCTGAATTGACTAAGTTTCATGTACAATTACTGGTTTAAGATGAATTGTTACATGCTTCACAGAGATGAGTGCCCATTCTGTCGGGCCGCTTATCATGTTACGGCATGATTTTAAAGTGTGCAAAGGTAACACTTTTAAGCGAACAAAAAACTAATTTGTCCACAATGTGTCAAAATACAACTCATTCTTATCCAGAGATTTATCTCTCCACCTGCTGCCCATCCACAATTTGCCGTTTTTCCACTCCTCCTGCCCCATAGGAGAATCTGTAACCGCCCTCACCCCCCCTGAATATTATCTCCCCGCCATTGGCAACCAATGCAGTTCCTTCGGGCAGGGCAATGACTACCGATTGAGGATTTAATTTTAGAAACTCCTCCAACCGGTCATCTCTTGTTTCTCCATTGAATCCGGGGGTATATATTAATTGGTAATGAGGATTGATCTGAAACGGAAAAATATTCAGCGCCTCAAATGACGGCGGGTAGATAATAGGCATATCATTGGTGGTGCAGATAGTAGCACCCAATATGTTAGCCCCTGCACTCCATCCTATATATGGAATACCCTGATCCTTTATCCGCTTTCTGATGGCGTCTATCAGATCAAACTGATACAGATGATGCAACAACTTAAACGTATTGCCGCCTCCGGTAACTATCGCATCACAACTTGCTATCAGCTCACCGGAACCTGCATCCTTTACCAGCTCAATAGTAAAGGGGAAATCACCAAGTGCCTGCTGCACCCTGCCCAAATAGTCTTTATAACTCCCCGTAGAAGCAAAGGGAATAAAGGCCAATCTTCTGGGGCCTTCTCCTAAAAAGGATTTTATATAGGGAATCGCAGGCTCCAGAAACGTTGAATTTCCAGCGCGGGAGCTGCTTAAGGCAAGAACTTTCATAATAGGTTTTCTTTTACAGAAGTGTGTTTTAGGGTGATAGCACCAGCGACCGAAGTTACTACCCTTTTTTACAACTTTCTCCCCCTCCTTCCTGCCCACCTCCGGTGAATCCCGCTGCCCTGAACAGGTATCCCTCCCCAAATCTTTTTTTAATGCTGTCTATTGCCATATAAAGCTGGAGCGACTCTTCTGTATCTTCAAACAGATTGGCCTGATACGTACCGGGAATCAGTTCAGAAAACCGAACCCCTATCAGCCGGATCAACTGCCGCCTGGCATACAGCCTGTCGAAAAGATCTTTCACTTCACGAATAAGTATATGGTCTGATGCCGTGTAGGCAATAGACAATTGCCTTTGTTCAGTCTGAAAATCGCTATACCTGACTTTAACCGCAATGCAGCCTGTCAACCGCCTCTGGCTGCGAAGTTCAAAAGCCAATCGCTCCGTCATACGCACCAGTGTAGCATACAGAAACCGGATATCTGTCGTATCAGCCTGAAACGTTTCCTCATGACTAATCGATTTTTGCTCGCGGTAAGGCACTACGGGTGTTTCATCAATACCATTTGCTTTGCGATGCAATTCGATACCGCTCTTGCCCATCAGGTTATACATCATATTCACCGGTATCTCGCTCAACACCTTCACCGTTTCCACTCCCATCTTCATCAGTTTGTATCCCGTTTCCTTTCCTATGCCGGGAATCTTCATAATGCTTAGCGGCGAAAGAAACGATTTTTCATCACCAAAAGAGATCTCTATCCTGCCGTTGGGCTTCACTTCATTGGTAGCTACTTTACTGATTAATTTATTCGATGCAAGGCCAAATGAAATTGGCAGGCCACTCTCTTTGATGACTTTTCGTTTCAACTCATCGCTGAATTTCAGGCAACCGAAAAAGCGATCCATTCCCGTCAGGTCAATATAAAACTCATCAATACTTGCCTTTTCAAAAAGCGGCACGGTATCTCTCACCACATCCGTTACCAGCCGTGAGTATTTGGTATAAGCATCATAATCGCTCTTTACAATAATGGCATGTGAACAAAGCCTTCGTGCTGCCTTCATCGCCATGCCACTGTGGATACCATACTTCCTTGCTTCATAGCTGCATGAAGCCACCACCGAACGGTTGCTCTCCCCTCCTACCAGAATAGGCTTACCCTTCAGTGCAGGATTACGTAACTGCTCTACTGATACAAAAAATGTATCCAAATCCATGTGTGTAATATGTCGCTCTCCTGATAATAACATCATCCAAAGTTTGAATAGCTTCGGTTTTTATACCCCACCTTTATCATCTCTGACACCTCGATGCTGTAGGTACCAAAATCCTCCACCACCTTGCCCGTGATACGATAGAAGCCACTATTGTGCAGCGGATAGCGCCTGGCCACCTCCGGGAAGTGAACAGTATCAATCCAGTCCAGATGCTTGTCGATAAAAGTCCCGAAATACATGTGATCCTTATATTTAGTTACCACATGTTTGTGCGATATAAAGTAAACAATACAGGTAACCTGCTTTCCTTTATGCGCAGGCAGATCCTTTGCCATGCAGTACTGATCAGCATCTTCTGCTGCCAGGGCAAATGGATTGGTCAGTGTGAACCCCAATATCTCCACCTGATCATACAAATCATCCAGCGGAGAGTCGACTAATTCGGGCAGGGTAAACTCAACCGGCTCACTCACAAACAGCGCCGGCCCATTACGTCCTTCTGCCTGATAATTCTTCTCTAAGAAATTGGCTTCCCACAATAACCGCTTTTTAGATTTACCGGTGAAACGCAAAGCGCCAATACTTATCAGGATATTCAGTTGCTCCTGCGGTGTATTTGTTCGCTCAATGAAATCCTGCAAATGCAGGTAAGGCCCATTACTACCCCGCTCGTCCACAATCACCTGCATCACCGCCGATTGAAGGCCCTTGATATGGATAAAACCGGTGTAAACTTCATCACCTTTTATATTCGTGTATATATCACTGTTATTTACGCATGGAGCTTTGATATTGCCTCCCGTCTTTAGCAACTCCAGAAAGTAAAGTTCTCTGGAATAATACCCCCCGAAATTGTTGATGACGGCCACCATAAACTCTTTCGGGAAATATGTTTTCAGGTACAGACTCATATAGCTCTCTACTGCAAAACTGGCTGAGTGTGCCTTATTAAAACTATAACCCGCAAAGCTCTCCATCTGCCGCCACACCTCATTAGCCAGTTTGTCGCTATGGCCAATATCCCTACAGTTGGCCAGGAATTTTTCCTTCATCAGATGAAAGCGGTTATGGCTGCGATACTTGCCGCTCATAGCTCTTCGCAAGATGTCAGCCTCGCCCAGCGACAAACCGGCAAAGTAATGGGCTATCTTGATTACATCTTCCTGAAACACCATCACTCCAAACGTTTCTCCCAGATGCTCTTCAAACAAAGGATGGATATAGGGAATCTTATCGCGGTGATGATAGCGATAAATGTACTCCCGCATCATGCCCGACTGTGCCACTCCCGGGCGGATGATACTGCTGGCCGCAACCAGTGTCAGATAATCATCGCACCGCAACTTCTTCAGCAGTTGTCGCATAGCAGGGCTTTCGATATAAAAACACCCGATTGTATTGGCCTCCCGGATCTGCTCTTTGATTCGTTCATCATTCCGGAAGGCCTTGAAATTATGGATATCCACATCCACTCCTTTATTTTGCCTGATCAGTTGCAGGCACTCTCTGATATGCCCCAGCCCACGCTGACTGAGGATATCAAATTTATTGATTCCGACATCCTCTGCCGTGAACATATCCATCTGCACACCGGTAAAGTTTTTGGGAGGCAAAAAGCAGGTGGCATACTCCGTCGTCTTCCTCTCAGTAATCAGCATTCCGCAGGGATGGATAGACATTACATTCGGGAAGCCCCTGAGCAGCGTAGCATATTGCCACACCAGCTTTTGAATAGAATCTTCGGGCACACCACTCCGCTGCAATGCCTTGATTTCAGCTTCCGGCAGGCCAAATACTTTTCCTAATTCATGTACGGCTGCATCCCGTTTGAATGTAGCGCAGGAACCGCAAAGCGCTACGTGGTCACGCCCAAAACGCTTGAAGATATAATCGATTACCTCATCGCGGTCGGTGTAGCTGAAGTCGATATCAAAATCAGGGGGTGAAGTGCGTTCCGGATTCAGGAATCTTTCAAAAAACAAATTCAACTCTATCGGATCCACATTGGTAATTCCCAAACAATACGCCACTACTGAATTAGCCCCACTACCCCGCCCTACATGATAAAATCCTCTGGTAACTGCATACTGCACAATGTCGTTATTGATCAGGAAGTAAGAGTTAAACCCCAAATCATTGATAATCTTCAACTCCTTTTCCATCCGCTCGCGGGCTGTTTTGTTTTTCTTCCCGTACCGACGTATAAGCCCATCCTGTGCCAGTTTGGCCAGCAACACCCTATCATCTTCCTTACTTGCCGTGTAATACTGTTTATTCTTGTCTGTATGAAAATCCATACTCACCGAACAACTCTCCAACAGCCTGTAGGTATTGGTTACAATAAATGAATGGTCGCGAAAAGCCTGCAGGATGGATACCGGCGAAGCGAATATCTCTTTCTCCGAGGCTTGTGCTTCAGGGGGTAGTTTGGAAAGCAGACAGTTTTTATCAATTGCACGCAGCAGACGATGCAGGTTAAAAAAGGTTTTATTCTGAAAAGTAACCGGCTGGCAGACTACCAGTTTCTCTTTATGCTGTTTCCAGTCGATACTTATCAGTTTGCTCACCTCCCACGGCAGTATGCCTATTCTTTCATTGGGCCACAATGCCGGTAGCGGCTTAGCCTCCGGCCGATAAATCACAAAGCCATCTTCAGAAGATGAGAAAAAACCATTCAGCATTTCCGGTTCGGGAAATGGCTTTTTGGCCGTCAGGTGTGCAGACAGGAACTCGTGTATTTGTACCAGTCCGCTATTGTTAGCCGCAATCAGAATATAAAGTAACCGGTCGTCATTACGCACTTCCGTACCCAGCACCGGTCTGATGCCTTCTTTATGGCAGCGCTGCACAAACTCCCACTCGTCGTAAGTAGCGTTGATATTGGTCAGCGCCAGGCAATCCACGCCATGCGCTACGGCCGCCTCCACCAACTCCTCCGTAGAATAAGTGCCATACCGGAAACTGTAATATGTCTTGCAGTTCAAATACATCAATAGCTAATATTTTTAGCAAATTTAGCTAAATTATTGAGCTATTAAATCGAATGCTGAAAAATATTTCCCGGCTCGGATGTCGGCCGGAGTACCCGGAGTCACATACGTCAAAGCCCTTCCGAAGATTCAACAACTATTATAACCGTCAGGAATCACGGCAAGTGCCCTTCGGATCATCAGGCGAGTCCTGGCAGTCAGACAATCAAGAGTGCAAAAACATTCCCCTGCTCCACCCGAATACAGATGGAATAATGGTGAGAAGCAAAAGTCAGGATAAAAAAACCGGCGCAGAGAACTACGCCGGAAACAAGAAACAATTATTTTCTCCAGTAATTATTAGCAGCAGCAACAGTCTGGAAGTTAATTGCGATTACCTGCGAAGCAGCAGTTAATCCCTCGGCACTGTTTGCGTATTCGGTACGCAGCTTATGCAGCACTTCCGTATCCGGTTGTGTGTACTTCACGCCACGACGCGACAGGGTGATAGCCAATTCAAATCCTTCCTGCGGAGTAGCTGTTATCAATGACTGTAACCATGTGTCCATAATTGTCAATTTTATTTTACTAATAACTAATAGAGAGCCTTAAAGGTAAAAAATAATCATGACAGAAATAAGACCTACACTACTTATTCTAAAAAAAACATCCAATATCGCAAGAGTGCCGGCCGGGCTGCAACATCGTAAAAACCCTATCAGAAGAAAACAAAGCCCTACCTCCCCCTCCCGAACAATAAGGCTTTCAGGAGATCACAAAACCAGGTGTCACCGCATAATGGTACACCTTACTATGCCCACATTACTGCTTCCTCATTCAAATTGTGCAAAACTTTTCATTACCGGTGGGCATCATTTCATTGTAACATATATCACAGAGCAAGCCAATTTTCATCTGTACCTTTGCCTCCAATTTAAAATACACAATCAAAAAAAGGAGATAACAGGAATGGACAATACAACAAAAAACACAATACACCTTACTAAAGAAGACTTTCTTAAGAAGGTATTTAACTATGAAAAGAATTCAGAACAATGGAAGTACGAAGGAGATAAGCCCTGCCTGATCGACTTCTATGCTGACTGGTGCGGCCCCTGCAAGGCTATTGCGCCAGTACTGGAGGAACTGGCAGCCGAATACAAAGACCAGATATACATCTATAAAATAGATACCGAAGCTGAAATGGAGTTAGCCGCAGCCTTCGGTATCAGAAGTATCCCCACCCTGCTCTTTTGCCCGATGAAGGAAGAGCCTCAACAGGCTATGGGCGCGCTTCCCAAAGCCACCCTCAAACAGGCTATTAACGATATCCTGCTACAAAAGAAAGAAGTAGAAGCATAGGTGATATACAGATTGCCACGACACAATGGCCGCTTATATAATTATCAGAAAGCTCCGTAGTAAACCTTCGGGGCTTTCTGACTTTAATGTGGTGAACACCGGTTACTGACGGCCATACTTCATCTCCTACCTCGCAACTATTCGGTAGTACTCCCGCCTCAAATCTGACTGTACCACTTACACTTCACCTGCTTTACAAACCAGAATGCCTCAAAAGAGCTGCGACTTCGTAACTTCGCAGCATATCAAGTGAAGACAAATTTTTTAACTATATAAAAAAATCAACCGGTATGAACAGTGTAAAAGAAATTTTGGGCCGGCACATTTTAGCCGATGGATACGACTTTGTGATGGACTTTGAAAAGTCGCACGGATCATGGATTGTGGATCAGGTATCAGGAACTACTTATCTGGATATGTTCTCAATGTTTGCCTCTGCATCTGTTGGCTATAATCACCCTTATATTGTAAAACATAAAGACTGGCTGGGTAGCCATGCTACCTTTAAACCCACTCTGAGCGACGTGTATCTGAAGGAATATGCCGACTTTGTAGAAGTGTTTGCACGTGTAGGCATTCCCGAAGAGTTATCCTATTGTTTCTTTATTGAAGGCGGTGCGCTGGCCGTGGAGAATGCATTGAAGACTGCTTTCGACTGGAAGACACGTAAGAACTGGCTGAAAGGTTCTAAAGTCGAAGCCTCGCAGGTTATCCACTTCAAGCAGGCATTTCACGGTCGTTCCGGTTATACGCTTTCACTAACCAATACCTCAGACCCCCGCAAGTATCAATACTTCCCAAAATTTAACTGGCCGCGGATTGTCAATCCTAAATTGCACTTCCCGCTTAATGAAGAAAGCCTGGCCAGAACAAAAGCACTGGAAGTACAGGCCATCGGCCAGATCAATGAAGCCATTGCTGCCAACCCTGACGATATTGCCTGCATAATCATAGAACCCATCCAGAGCGAAGGGGGAGACAATCACTTCCGTCCTGAATTTTTAAAAGAGCTTAGAAGGATATGTGATGACAACGACATCTTGCTGATTTTTGATGAAGTACAAGTAGGTATGGCAATCACCGGGAATATGTGGGCCTATCAGACGTTGGGCGTTACGCCTGACATTCTGAGTTTCGGCAAGAAAGCCCAGGTATGCGGCATCCTTGCAAGCAAATCGAAACTTGATCAGGTGGAGGGACACGTGTTCAAGGAATCGTCCAGAATCAATTCCACTTTCGGAGGTAACTTCCTTGATATGTTGCGCTTCAAACTGATTCTCGAAATCATAGAATCAGAAAAGCTGCTCCAAAATGTGGAAACTCAGGGAAAAGTGCTGCTGGATGCGCTTCGTGAACTGGAGAATAAGCATCCAGATATGATCTCCAACTCACGGGGGCGTGGTATCCTTTGTGCTTTTGACCTGCCTACCCCCGCAATTCGCAACCAATTTATTACCGACCTGAGAGAGAAGGAGCATTTGCTCATACTTCCCTGCGGAGATAATTCTATCAGATTCCGTCCACACCTCACCGTGTCATCGGATGAGATAGCACAGGCGATCAAGGCAATTGACAAAGTAGCAAAGGGAATCCGTATTCCGGCCTAGGAGGTAGATTGGTAAAAAAACATCCTATCATCCCATCCGATAAATAAGGTATAAAGATACTCGTGGTTCGAAATTCTCCCACGTAAAAAAACTAAGACGTCTTACATGCCCAATCGCACCTCTTCGCGCATCGCACTTTTGCTTGCGTGTTTTCACATCCTGATAGTTGCCTCCAGTAATTATCTGGTTCAATTTCCGATAACAGTATTCGGATTCAAAGCTACATGGGGAGCCTTCACCTTTCCATTCATCTTTCTGGCTACCGACCTTACTGTACGCATATTGGGTGCAAAGGAAGGAAGAAGAGTAATCTTCTATGCTATGCTTCCGGCACTCGTCGTGTCGTACATTGTTACAGTCTGCTTTAGGGATGGCGAATGGCTTGGTTTTGACGCTCTGCTATCATTTAATCTGTTTGTAGCCCGTATCGCCATTGCAAGTTTTTCGGCTTATGTCATCGGGCAGATGAACGACATCTTTGTATTCAACAAACTCAGACAACACAAACAATGGTGGCATGCCCCTCTGGCCTCAGCCATATTCGGGAACTTCATGGATACATTTACATTTTTTATCATTGCATTCTACAAGACATCAGATGCCTACCTGGCAAACAATCTGCTTGAAATAGCCACAGTGGACTATGCTTTTAAAATATTAATTAACTCACTTCTCTTCTTACCACTCTATAAGGTGATACTGGACGAACTAATGAACAGAATGACTAAAAGAAATAGCCCCCAATCTTAAAGAGGATAGTTTGTATCCGAATCTCTGACAATAAGTGGGTAATATAAATTAAGGTAATAGGCAGAGGTTTACCTATCTTTTTCTCAACTTCAGAATCTGCGCCACAATCACACTGATTCCAATACCGCAAATGACACCATTCCCAAAATAATGGCCTTTATTCTCAATATTGAGGGTGAAATTAAAAATTGCTGCAGCTATCAATAATAAGCCAACAGCTATAAGGAGGTATGTTCTTTTCATTTTATTGTTTTCAATTTCATAAACCATAAATCAAAATCAAATATAAGACTCCGAACACAGGTTAAGTGAAAAATATTCCTGTAAAGTAGTTTATTAGAAGTATCACCAGAATTTAAAGGCAAGCGCTATCGCCGCATATACCACCGTGAGCACAAAGATTCCTTTAGCTGTCTTATCCCTTCTGCCGTTTACAAACACAGTAAATAAAACTGCATTGGCCAGAAGAGACACACTGATAAAACTGGTTATGAGATTGGGATTGGCCTTCAGAAACTGAAACATCTCCTCGAGTGAATACATCCTGAACTTGATCAACTTATAAATCAGAAAACCGATAGCGGGCGCAATCAGTCCTAATACCAGTCCGAATATGAAATTATCTTTCTTAAACATTATTCCAATATCCAGTTTTTTTCAAGTTCTTTTTTCAACTGATAGTTTGTAAGATCAAACTGTACCGGCACTACACTGATGTAGTTATGCTCCAGTGCCCACACATCTGTATCTGTTCCTTCATCAAAATTCTTAAACTCACCGGTAAGCCAGTAGTATTTTTTTCCTGTGGGGTCTGTGCGCTCATCAAAGTCCTCATCATACTTCGCATAAGCCTGGCGGCAAATCTTAATTCCATTTATCAGGTCGAGAGGTACTTTTGGTATGTTTACGTTCAACAGGAAATGTTTGTCGTTGTGATCCTTCTCAAGCAGGCTTTTAACAATCTTGTGTGCATATACTTTGGCAGCAGTAAAATCTGCTTCCACACTAAAATCCAATAACGAAAACCCGACCGACGGGATACTTTCTATCGATGCTTCCATTGCTGCACTCATAGTACCAGAGTAAAGTACGTTAATACTATGGTTTGCTCCGTGATTGATACCGCTTAGGCAGATATCCGGCTTACGTTTCAAAATCTTATCTACTGCAAGTTTCACACAATCCACCGGTGTACCACTGGTATGGTAAGCTTCCACTCCATTAACGAAATGTTCCAGTTTTGTAAGTCTCAGCGGCATCCCAATGGTTATCGCATGCCCCATTCCGCTTTGTGGCTTGTCGGGAGCTACTACCACCACTTCACCCAGGCTGCTTACAGCCTCTACAAGGTTATGCAATCCGGGCGCCGAAATCCCATCATCATTAGTAATTAGAATTACCGGCCTGTCACTATTTACACTCATTCAATATCTGTTTTCTTTGGTCAAAAAATAAGATGGATTTTAAAACCACCTAAACCAGGGCCTTGCTACTGCTTCTCTAAACGGCCAGGGGATAGCTATTAGTATTAACAACAAAGCAATTCCAAAATAAACCAACATTTTTCTATGCTTTGATTGGGCATCGGGCGCTTTCTTAACCGCCGTCCGGCCTGCATGTACCAATATCCATGCAATCAGCATAAGCAGCCAGTGTTCAAGTGAAAAGAAACGTACCAGGGAATCCTTCATAAAATCTCCTATATGTTTCAAATGGTCAAACCAGCCTTTTTCAAAAAATAATATGAAGCCAAACACCACCTGGATATCAAAGAGAATCATAAACAAAAGATTGCTCTTATCTGCAAGCTTAGAGTAAGGCGATTTTGAAGCAAGCCCCAGTATAGCTGTTATCACAGTTAAAAACCCGAATAATAATATCAGCCACCTGACAAGGTCATGCAATGTCAATATCGTATCCATTCTTTAAAATTTTGCGGCAAAAATAAGCGAAATAACTTTTGCCATTCCTTAATGAATTGTGAGCAAACTATAGGTTAATGAAAATGAATTGCAGGAGGCAAATTCATTGTGTTGCCTCCTGTCAGCCCTCAAGCAAGTTAACTAAGTCTGCCATGCCTTCTGTCGCCTTCTTTGCAATTACCTCAAACCCATAATCTACTGCTGAGGGTGGAGGGTTTCTGTCTATTAGGAAGCGGCGGACTCCAAACGAAAGGGAATGTGCAAGGCCAGCGGCGGGATACACCTGTAATGAGGAGCCTACTACTACAAAAATATCTGCATCCTGCACCAAATGCAACGCTCTCTCCATCTCAGGCACAGCCTCTCCAAACCATACTACGTGTGGCCTTAGATAACCTCCATCTTTGGCTCTGGCACCAGAGGGAATATCCTCTCTAATATCGTATAGCGTACTGCCATCACGATCACTTTTCATTTTAAAAATTTCACCATGCAGATGCACTACGCGCGTGGAGCCAGCGCGTTCATGAAGGTCATCTATATTCTGGGTGATGACAGTTACCCTGAACTTGTCTTCCAGCCTGGCAATAAGTTGATGCGCCTGGTTGGGCTGTGCTTTGAGTGCATCTCTGCGCCTCATATTATAAAACTCTTGTACCAGATTTCTGTTTTTCCTCCAGGCGTCGGGAGTAGCTACTTCATTAATATCATATCCCATCCAGAGGCCATCACTGTCTCTGAATGTGGGTAACCCACTTTCTGCACTAATGCCGGCACCTGTAAAAAATATGATCTTCTCCATTATAGGCTCAGAAAAATTTGGCTGGACACGTTACCCTTCCTCCGCTATCTTCAAAATGGTATTCCACTCCTTCTCTCCTACTTTCTGTACAGAGAGTCGGGAGTTGACTACCAACTCCATAGCGGCAAGCGACTTTTCAGCTTTTATCCTGTCAAGTGTTACCGGATTTTTTAATTTCCTCACAGGTTTCAGATCCACCACACTCCAGGTATCTCCCTCAGCCGTAGGATCAGGATAGGCTTCCTTGGCCACCTTTGCAATACCTACTATTGCCAGCCCTTCGTTGCTATGATAGAAGAAAACCTGATCTCCTTTCTTCATTGCCCGTAAATTATTTCTTGCTGCATAATTTCTTACTCCATCCCAAAAGGTTTGTTTGTCCCTTACCAGATCGCTGTAACTATACACGTAGGGTTCCGACTTAACCAGCCAATAGTTCATAGTTTTCGAAATTTATTCCGTCAAATATCCGAAATCGCTGCTATTTATGGAGAAAGAGAAAAGAGTAGCGCTTGGTTAATATACCATTACCCCTGTTTGCAATAATCGCTGAAAACACATCATTCCGAAAACAGTTATTACCCTCAATGATTTCTTTGTATTAGCACTTCTTCTATTTCTCTCAACTTCGTCCCTTTTGCTTTAAGCAATACCAGTAAGTGATACAATAAGTCTGCTGCTTCATTTCTGAACAGGGTATCATTATAATCTTTAGCTTCTATCACTATTTCCACAGCCTCCTCACCCACCTTTTGAGCTACCTTATTGATTCCTTTCCTAAAGAGTTGGTTGGTATATGACCCGGCCACATTATTATCAATACGGTCCTCAATAATCTGTTCAAGTTTATAAAGAAAACCCTGAGTAGATACTTCTCCAAAACAGGAAATCCTTCCTGTATGACATACAGGCCCGGACGGAGTAGCTTTTATCAGAATGGTGTCACAGTCACAATCTGCTTGTATATTATCTACCACAAGAAAATTACCGGATGTCTCCCCTTTAGTCCACAATCTTTGCTTAGAGCGGCTATAGAAAGTCACCTTCCCTTCCCTCTGTGTTTTTGTTAATGCTTCTTCGTTCATATATCCCAACATCAGCACCTGAAGTGTTGTGGACTCCTGAACGATGACGGGGACCAGCCCATCTCCTTTACCAAAATCTATATTCATCTTACTGCTATTTGTTTGTTCTTTAATGCTTGTTTCAAGTCAGAAATCCTGACTTCGCCATAATGAAATATTCCGGCAGCCAGCGCGCCTGTAGCCTTTGTCTGAGTAAATACTTCTTCAAAATGCGCGATACTCCCTGCGCCACCTGATGCGATTACCGGAATCTTTAAAGCCGCTGCAATGTCCTTTGTAACTTCTATCTGAAACCCACCCTTAGTGCCATCGTTATCCATAGACGTCAACAGTATTTCTCCCGCACCAAGTGCCTCTGTACGTTTTGCCCACGCCATTGCTTCCCATTCTGTCTCCACTTTCCCACCATGCGTAAAGACTTTCCATTTTCCATTTACCCATTTCACATCCATTGCCAACACTATACACTGACAGCCGTAATTATTAGCCAGTTCCTGAATCAGATTCGGCTGTTTTACGGCTGCCGAGTTGAGCGACACTTTATCTGCCCCTGCAAGGATCACATCTGACGCTACTTTCAGCGAGTTAATACCTCCACCTACGGTAAATGGGATATCAATCTTCTTTGCTACCTTCTGTACCAGGTTCACCAGGGTAGCCCGCTTTTCATTTGTAGCAGAGATATCAAGAAACACCAATTCATCAGCGCCCTCTCTGACATATCTCTCTGCCAACTCAACCGGATCACCCGCATCACGAATATTGATGAAGTTTATGCCCTTTACAGTTCTGCCATCACGGATATCCAGGCAGGAAATAATTCTTTTCTTTAACATAAATCTGCGAGTTCTTTTAAAGTAATTTTATTTTCATAGATCGCCTTTCCGATGATGACACCCTCGCAACCTATACGCCGTAATTGTTTGACCTCTTCAATCGAAGACACCCCGCCACTTGCGATCAAATGCACACTCAAACAACTTAGTATCTCACTGTAAAGCTCAATTGCCGGGCCTGCCAACATCCCATCCTTCGACACGTCCGTACAAATCGTATAACGAACACCTTTGTCCAGATACGCTTCAAGAAAGTCGAACAACTTCCACTCCGAAGCCTTCTGCCATGCGTGGGTAGCAATCCTGTTACCAATTACATCTGCGCCCAGCATGATGCGTTCACCACCGTATTTCCGAATCCACTCCATGACTAATTCAGGATTATCAACGGCAACGCTCCCTGCAGTCACCTGCTGAGCCCCCGCCTCAAATGCTATGCGCAAATCTTCATCAGACTTCACACCTCCTCCAAAATCTATTTTCAATTTTGTATGGGTCGCAATTTTCTCCAATACTTCCGCATTTACAATTTTCCCACATCTCGCGCCATCCAAATCCACTAAATGGAGAAAACTAATTCCGGCATCTTCAAACTGGCGCGCCACCTCCAATGGATTCTCATTGTAAACTTTCTTCCTCTGATAATCTCCCTGAGTGAGTCGGACACACTTACCGCCAATCAGGTCTATAGCTGGAATGATTCTCATAAGGCTAAAAAGTTTTTCAGGATTTGCTGGCCCATAGCTGCCGACTTTTCGGGATGAAACTGCACAGCATAAAAATTATCACGAGCCAGTGCAGCGCTGAACGATTCTCCATAATTACAAACCGCTGCTGTATCCTCTGAAAGATCAGCAAAGAAGCTGTGCACAAAATAAAAATCTGTATCCTGTGGAATCTCTTTAAACAATCTATCTTCTCTGTATGAAACATTATTCCATCCTACATGAGGCACTATTTCAGGTTTCACAAAGCGCGAAATACGGTTAGGAAAAACGCCCAGACACGCCGTCTCTCCCTCCTCACTATAACTGCACATCAACTGAAGTCCAAGACATATCCCTAATAGCGGTTGATTTAAACTTTTTAATACCACATCCAATCCCTTTTCTCTCAAGAAACTCATAGCCGAACGAGCCTCGCCTACTCCCGGAAAAATTACTTTGTCTGCTTTTAATAATTCATTACTATCATCGGTGACTATGCTCTCACATCCTAAACGGGCCAGCGCATTTTGTACCGACCCCGTGTTACCTGCATTATACTGTACGATTGCTATCATAAATAAGAAAGTAAAAAATGAATTGATTTATAATACTCATTCGATTTACAAAATCCCTTTTGTACTCGGAACAGAAAAGTAGCCGGAATGCTTCACTGCCATTCTCAGACTTTTGGCAAATGCTTTGAAGACAGACTCAATTTTATGGTGTTCGTTTTGCCCTTCAGCCTTAATATTCAAATTGCACCTGGCTGTATCGCTGAATGATTTGAAAAAGTGAAAAAACATTTCGGTGGGTACCGCACCTATTTTTTCTCTGTGAAATATCGCATCCCATACAATCCACGGACGGCCACCAAAGTCTATCGCTACCTGTGCAAGGCAATCATCCATTGGCAATGTAAATCCATACCGCTCAATTCCTTTACGAGATCCAAGTGCATTCATAAAAGCTTCGCCCAGCGTCAATCCCACATCCTCCACAGTATGATGCTCATCAACCTGTAAATCGCCTTGCACCTGTATATTCAAATCAAAGTTTCCATGCCTCCCAACCTGCTCCAACATGTGATCAAAGAAAGGCAGTCCGGTGTGTATGGCACAAATGCCATTTCCATCAAGATTCAGCGTTAATTCTATTGTAGTTTCTTTAGTAGCGCGGGATATTTGTGCAAGCCTTGGCTGGCCTGACAGGAAAGTATAAATGTCACTCCAGTCTGTCGTAGTTAATGCAGCTCGATTGGTAGATTCATTACTTATGAGGATAGCCCGGGTGCCCAGGTTTTCAGCCAACTGCACATCCGTTAAACGATCACCGATTACAAAAGAGCGCTTCAAATCATAACCACCTTTCAGAAAATGTTGAAGCATCCCAATTCCCGGTTTTCGGTTTGGAGAGTGGTCGCTTTCAAAAGACCTATCTATAAGTACTTCCGAAAAAACGACACCCTCATTGATAAAAGCCTTCAGCATTTTTTCGTGTGGCAGTCTGAATTTCTCCTCTGGAAAGGAGGCTGTTCCCAAACCATCCTGATTGGTTACCATCACTAACTCATAATCTAATTCCCTGACTATCCTCGACAAATTTTGAAACACTCCCGGATAAAACTCCAGCTTCTCCAGGCTGTCCACCTGAAAGTCGGTCGGTGGTTCGATAATCAGCGTACCATCACGGTCAATAAAAAGTACTTTTTTCATAATTCTTTCAGCGATTTGATCAACAGTCTATTTTCTTCAGGAGTACCAATGCTGATGCGTAGCGTATCGGGTATTTGCGTACTTCTGTTTCTTACGATCACTTTTTTCTCAATCAGCCGTTGATATACATCACCAGCATGCATACACTGTACAAGGACAAAATTGGCTTCGGTAGGGAAAATCTTTTTAATCACCCTTAGTTTTTTAAGTGCTTCAATTACTTTTTCCCGTTCGCTAAGAATACTGTATAGGTTTCGCTTAAAACCCTCTCTATCCTTAAGTGCGTCCACTGCGGCTTTCTGATTGATACCACTCACATTATAAGGAGGCTTCACTCTGTTGAAGAATTCAATGATCTCCGGAGCGCCAAACGCCATTCCTACTCTTGCATTGGCCAAACCCCGCGCCTTGCTGAATGTCTGGGAAACAATCAGATTGGGGAATTCATCTAATTTTTCTACGAGGGACTTTTGAGAACAGAAGTCGATATAAGCCTCGTCCACAAACACAATTCCCTCAAACTGCCTGAGTACTATGTCAATATCCTTCAGTAGGTTACCTGTAGGATTATTCGGAGAACAAAGGAAGACGATTTTGACACTTTCTCTCTCGGCCACCTCGAGCAACAATTGCGTATTTAACTGAAAGTCTTCGTTCAATGGAATATCCACTACTTCCACATTATTAATATCGGCGGTTATCCTGTACATCCCATACGTAGGTGAACATACCAGCACTTTATCCTTACCCGGCTCACAAAAAATACGGAATGCCAAATCAATTATCTCATCACTCCCGTTGCCAATCATAATTTGGTTTACAGATAGATTCTTTTCATTTGCAATAGTCTGCTTCAGGATTGCCTGATGTGGATCAGGATACCGGTTTAACACTCCATAGGGATTCTCATTCGCATCGAGAAAAACACCTTCAGTTCCCGGGAATTCGTCCCTGGCACTACTGTAAGGTTTCAATGACAAAATATTGGGTCTGACCAATTGTGCAATCTTCATTATTGACTATTTTATAAAATTCAACCTTAGTGTCATTGCCTCTTTATGAGCCTGCAAACCCTCTGCCTCCGCCATTGTCTCTACAATTTTGCCAAGACTCTTAACTCCTTCTGGAGATAACTCCTGGAATGTGATCTTTTTTATAAAACTATCTACTGAAACCCCACTGTACATCTTAGCATACCCGTTAGTCGGTAAGGTGTGATTGGTGCCACTGGCATAATCACCTGCACTCTCACAACTATAATTTCCCAAAAAGACAGAGCCTGCATTTATCACTTCCTTTACCAGTGCGCGTGGATTATCGACGGCTAAAATCAAATGCTCGGGAGCATAAGCATTACTGAATGCAATACAATCTTCAATTCTATGAAAAAGAATGATTGGGCTATTCTCAAGAGCCTTTTCAGCAACTTCTTTTCCAGGCAGACGATTCAACTGGCGTTTGAGTGCATTACCTGCCTCTTTAGATAATTTCTCTGAAGTTGTAATCAGCATCACTTGGCTATCAACCCCATGCTCCGCCTGCGACAACAGATCAGCCGCCACGAACTCAGCTATGGCAGCATCATCGGCAATCACCATCACTTCACTCGGGCCCGCAGGCATATCTATTGCCACACCGTATTGCTGTGCCACTTGTTTGGCCGCCATCACATACTGATTTCCGGGACCAAAAATCTTCGACACGCGAGGAACGGTTTCTGTTCCAATAGCCATCGCACCTATTGCCTGGATTCCACCAATCTTATAAATAGCAGTTGCACCCACCAATTGTGAAGCGAATAAAATAGCCGGATGAATCCTACCTAACCTATCCGGCGGGGTACATACTACAACCTCCCTGCAACCGGCTATCAGCGCCGGAATCCCTAACATTAACACGGTTGAAAACAAAGGAGCTGAACCACCCGGGATATAAATTCCCACCCTCTCAATCGGCCTGCTCTCACGCCAGCACCGCACTCCGGGAGTTGTTTCAATTTCCTTAACCTGCTCCTTCAGGGCATTGTGGAATTTGTAAATATTATCGAAACTCTTTTGAATGGCAGTCTTCAATTCCTCAGACACTAGACTTTCAACTTCAATTATTTCTTCCTGCGTCACCTTAAAATCTGCCAGCTTCACCTTGTCAAACTGATTAGTGTAATCGATGATCGCATTATCTCCTTTCTCTCTAATCGATTCAAAGACTGATTGTACCAATGGAAATAAATCTTTGAGATTCATTACAGGCCGCATGGTCAATTCAGGCCAGGTCTCGACTGCCGGATTATCAAACACCTTCATCATTATATTATCATTTTTTCAATTGGTAAAATCAATATCCCCTGAGCCCCCTGAGCCTTCAGTTGCTCGATTACATCCCAGAACTCAGTCTCGCTTACTACAGAGTGGAGACTACTCCAGCCGGGCTCTGCCAGGGGCAAAACAGAAGGAGACTTCATACCCGGCAACAGGGCCGAAATAAATGGAATAGCTTCATTGGGCACATTCATCATGATATATCGATTCCGGCACCCATCCTGAACAGCTTTTATTCTAAAGCAAATCTGATCTACTACCAACTGTGCATCATTGGATAACTGAGGTGAAGCAATCAGGACAGCCTCACTATTTGCGACTATTTCCACTTCCTTCAGACCATTCATCAACAGGGTGCTCCCAGTACTAACCACATCAAAAATTCCATCAGCAAGTCCAATTCCAGTCGCAATCTCTACACTACCTGAAAGCTTTTCCACTGTAACCGGTATCTTCTTTTCTGCGAAGAATCTCCTTAAAATATTTGGGTAACTGGTAGCAATACGTTTGTGCTGAAAAAAAGATAAACCGCTATAGTCCTTCTCCTTTGGAATAGCCAGAGACAGCCGGCAACCGGCAAATCCCAACTTGCGTATAATCCGGATGTCTTTCTCCTGCTCCCATACTTCATTTTCACCAATAATGCCAATATCAGCTACCCCCTGTTCTACATACTGTGGAATGTCATCATCACGGAGAAAAAGAAATTCCAAAGGAAAATTGAGCGCCGCTGCTTTTAGTTTTCGGGTGCCATTAGGGATTTGAATACCACACTCCCTGAAAAGTTCCAATGACTTTTCACTCAACCTGCCACTTTTCTGAACAGCTACTTTTAATCTCTTCATTCAATTTCAATTTTTGTCTGAAGAAACCGGGAAGTAATTTGTTGAATGTAGGGAGAAACAAAAAACCGCCTGATTTTTCAGACGGTTTTAATATGGTTATTTAGATTTACAGGATACCACAATCAACTCGCCTGAATGCAAGAATGATGATGGTGATGATGTAATGTAATTAAATACATGTCAGTCTATTGCGGGTCAAATATCGGATAATTTTTGGAAGCACAAATTTTTCTTTAGGTTTATTTTTCTTCTGGACGAAGACAAGGCAACCTAAAACCATAGGCCAGGAATCAGTTAATAATCTTCATGAAGTACCACAAAATCTCTGTGTGCACCGGTACAATCTTTCTGAAAAATCAATCACATGTATGCTTACGCCTGAATAGTCCTCAATGCTGACCACTGTGCTGCTACTAAATTGCAGGATTGATTGTGGAGCACAAACACCAGTTTAATCATTGCTGTTATCAGGAACAGGAGAGACTTCCATAATAATAGATAACGATCTTCTCCGCACTCTACTTCTATTCACCTATTACAAGCATAATTGCAATTAGGTAATTCCCCAACAACAAAAAGTTCTTACGCTTTTGAAACCTTTTTCTTTCTGCCCACGAGTGTGGCTATCAACCTCTTAACTATCCAAACTAGAAAGAAAACTATCCCTCCCACCACCAAACCAATCAGGAGGCTGGCCACTGTTTCTGGAAACGATTCAAAAAGGTGGTGCAGAAAAGCTACATTATGAAGGAACAATCCCCCGGCGACCATCAGCAAAGCAATAGTCCCCACTACACTTAACATCTTAATTATAACCGGCAACGACTTAACTAACACCTTACCTATCCATCCACCCAATCCTTTTCCGCCGGTCTTACTGATAAGTTTAAGTCCTGCATCGTCCATCCTTACAATCAATGCTACAATCCCATATACTCCCACTGTGGCTATCAGTGCCACTGCCGATACCGTTACGATACGCAACCATAGTTCCTTATCCAGAACTGTACTTAAGGCAATGATTACGATTTCCAGCGAAAGGATAAAATCAGTCCGGATTGCACTATTAATCTTTTGCTTCTCTGATTGAGTATCTTTTTCATGTACCTCCTGAACCGGTTCTTCCTTCTTATGCTTTTTGTGAAAAAAATATTCAACAATTTTCTCTACCCCCTCATATGCCAGATAACCACCACCAATCATCAACACTATAATAATGGCTACCGGAAGGAACACATTAAGCACAAACACTATAGGGATAATAATTACCTTATTTAGAAGTGAGCCCTTCGTTATCGCCCATAGTACAGGCAATTCTCTGGAAGAAACAAATCCGATCGACTTTTCTGCATTTACTGCCAGATCATCACCCAGAATCCCTGCGGTCTTCTGGGTGGCCACCTTTGTGGCCAGAGCCATATCATCCATCAATGCACCTATGTCATCAAGTAGCGCGAAAAGTCCTGAAGGCATTAAAATAAAAGTTTGGCGACAAAACTACTTAAACAGAAGAAAAACCGAGAAGTACCACAAAACAATTCAATTTTTTTTTCACACAAATGATCCACTATTAGCACTAAACAGCAGGCAGGCTCAAGGACAATCCTTTCATCAAACTACCCGACAATCTATATTGGGATACAGGAAATTGGTCATAAATAATAGTAGCAAAAGCTATTTCCATTCATTGCGCATTATTAAAGGCCTTTAAGTGCGAATACCATCTTCCTGACCTCTTCTCCCTTCACAGTTACATGTGACAAATGTTCTTCCATTGCCTTATTCTCAAAAGCCATTTTGGTCTCAAGCAGTACGGATGCAGAACTATGCACCTCATGTGCACCCGTTGCCTGTATAATTGATTGAATATTTTGAGCATTTACGCCTGAACCGGGCATGATAGAAATCCTTCCCTTTGCTCTCTGAACCAAATCTGCAATCACATCTAATCCCTGTGATGCCTTTGGATGCAGGCCCGAAGTGAGGATACGCTCGCATCCGGAGGCTATTACATCTTCGAGTGCACGGACAGGATCGCTAACCCTGTCAAATGCGCGATGGAATGTAACTCCCATAGGATAGGCATGTTGCACCAACAAACTACACTGTTTGACATCAACACAGCCATCCTCCTTTAGCATACCCAATACAACCCCATCGCAGCCTAACTGTTTACAGACAGAAACTTCTTCCAGCATCAGCCTCATTTCCCGTTCCGAATAGAGAAAATCTCCTCCTCGCGGACGTATCATAACATAGAGTGGTATATGCAACAATCTCCTAGCTTCTTTGATAAACCCATAAGAAGGAGTCGTACCTCCCTCTCCCGGAGAAGCACACAACTCAATCCTGCCGGCTCCATTGTCCTGCGCTATTTTGCAACTCTCAATGTTGAAGCCAATAACTTCCAGTAGTATCTTATCACTACCGGCCCCTTCTCTGAATATCCAACTCATACGCGATATACAATTAAATTATTTTCTCAGGTAACGCCATAGTCATAGACATACTTACACCCCAGCACCCTTTCCTCTCTACCGCTCCTGACGGCAAACTCAAATCCTTTTTGTATTGCAAAAGCGCCATAACGTCCTCTCTTGTCCAGTGCCAAAAAACCAACCTGTAGTTTCTTGGCTTTTTCCGGATCACGCTTTACTATCCGCTCTACTGCCAGACGACAAGCTGTTTCTGGCGTATAACCCTGTCGCATAAACTCTACTACCAGGTGAGTGCCACAGATACGAATCACTTCCTCTCCCATTCCACTGGAGGTGGCAGCTCCCACTTCATTGTCCACAAACAATCCGGCTCCAATTATCGGAGAATCGCCTACTCTTCCCCGCATCTTGAATCCCATACCACTCGTAGTTACTCCTCCACTCATATTACCTGAGGCATCCAGCGCAACTATTCCCATCGTATCGTGATTGAAGCTGCCATCCTCAAGACGCATTGGAGGAGGAGGGTTGCTACTTTTTCTATTCTCAATATTGATTTCCGGTTTGTATTCACTCTTCTCAAGCCATTTCTCGTAAGCCTCCTTGGCTGAGGGCGATAACTCTTGTGGCTCCAGCTTGAATCCATTATCAAGCGCAAACTGTTGTGCGCCCTGTCCAACCAGCAATACGTGAGGCGTCAGTTCCATCACTTTCCTTGCTACTGACACGGGATGCTTAATGCGCTCCAGCGCTGCCACTGCTCCACAATTGGCGTGTTCATCCATCACACAGCTATCAAGTGTCACAATCCCATCTCTGTCAGGATTTGCACCTAGTCCCACACAACAGTTGATCTGATCCTCCATCCATCGCGCACCTTTCTCCACGGCATCCAATGCCCTTCCTCCTCCAGACAATATCTTCCAGGCTTCCTCATTCACATGCTTCCCGTCAGCCCAGGTAGATACAATAACCGGTTGTGCCGGTGCTGCATTCCACTTCACAGGATTCACCGCAAGCATTGAAGCGCCAAGGGAAGAAAGTCTTATGAATTTTCTTCTTTGCATTTTATAAAGCTTATTCCCAAATGTAAAACTTTCCTATTTTAGGCCTGTTGCATTTTTTTTACAGAGTACCTTTAATAAAAAATAAAGTAATCCATTTATGAAGCCATTGGCAGAAAGAATGAGGCCGGAAAAACTGGAGGAAGTGGCAGGGCAGGAACATCTGACAGCCAGGGGCAGTATCTTATTTCAGGCCATCGCAGGAGGAAATATTCTCTCCATGATTTTATGGGGGCCGCCGGGATCAGGTAAGACAACACTCGCTCACATTATTGCCCAAACACTCCATAGCCCATTCCATGTATTAAGTGCTATCTCATCAGGAGTAAAAGAAGTACGGGAAGTGCTATCACTGGCGGCACACCAGGACAGGCCTATTCTGTTTATTGATGAAATACACCGATTCAACAAAAGCCAGCAGGACGCACTACTTGGTGCTGTAGAAAAAGGTACCGTTACACTTATTGGCGCTACTACAGAAAACCCGTCTTTCGAAGTGAACAATGCGCTCCTGAGCCGTTGTCAGGTCTTTGTGTTGAAACCTCTTGATGCTGAACAATTAACTTCCATACTGAGAAAAGCGATCGCTGAAGACACTGTGCTCTCAAAAAAGCAAATCGACTTGAAGGAAACTGAAGCACTCATCAATCTATCCGGCGGTGACGCCAGAAAACTGCTGAACCTTCTCGAACTGGCATTCACATTTGCACAACCTGAAAATGAAGGAGTAATCACCATCACTGATAAGTTGGTAATGCAGGCCGCACAACAAAAAACAGCACTATATGACAAAAAGGGAGAACAACACTACGATATCATTTCTGCCTTTATTAAGTCAATGCGGGGAAGCGATCCTAATGCCGCGGTGTATTGGCTTGCACGAATGATAGAAGGTGGAGAAGATATAAAATTCATCGCACGCCGCATGGTTATCTTCGCCAGTGAAGATATTGGCAATGCCAACCCGACTGCACTGGTACTGGCTACAAATTGTTTTCAGGCTGTTAATGTAATAGGGAACCCTGAAGCAAGAATCATACTGTCGCAATGTGCGGTTTATCTGGCATCCAGCATCAAAAGCAATGCATCCTACATGGCAATCAGCGAAGCCCAGTCGTTGGTAAAGAAATATGGAGACCTGCCTGTGCCTATGGCAGTAAGGAATGCGCCCACAAGTCTAATGAAAAACCTGGGTTATGGCGAAGGGTATAAATATGCACACTCCTACGAAAATAATTTCTCTGACATGGAGTTTCTGCCGGATAAGATAAAAGGCACAAAAATATTTGATCCAGGAAAAAATCCCAGAGAAGAAGAAATAAGAAGATTTCTGAAAGCCCGATGGAAGGAAAAGTATGGGTATTAATCACTTCCGAAATATCCAAAAAACCGAATTTGCAACTATTGATTTTTCAGGAATCTGGCCTTAATGTCTGCCAACTCGGTATCGTTAAGCCCGGAAGACTTCCTGAGAACATAAATAAAATAATCCACTTCTTTTTCGGTTGCCGGGCAGCCCACATTACCCGCCTTCTTCCCATCCACAATGGCGCGGCTATCTTCGATAAACTTACCATCAGCGTCTGTTACATACCAAAACGGTATTCCGCCTTTGTCGCCCCCATATTGAGCGAGCACCTTATCTGCGCCCGGATTTTCCAGATTCTTCTTGTCTTCAGACTCCAATACGGTAAGATGAGTAATAACATAGTTCTTTTCAAATAAGGGCTTCATATCAGGTTCGTTCATTGCCTTATCCATCTTATGGCACCACCCACACCAGGAGGCATGAAACATCACAAACACATTCTTCCCTTCAGCCTTGGCTTCTACCTGTGCCTTTTCCAGTACAGCAGCGGCTGTAGGAGTTTGCGCATTCAATGTAAAAGCTATCAGTGCAAATCCGATCGAAAGTAAAAACTTCATCACCAAATATTTTTTATAAAAATAAGCGATTTGGTAAAATGAAAAAGTATTTCATCTTCATCTTTCAACTATTTTTGTCAGAATGACATCCTCTTTTTTTACCTACGACAAGCCTAAGGTTATACAGGCACTGCGCTACCACTTTATAAGCAGACGCGAGATTAAGCTCACTATTATTTTGGTAAATCTCTTTGCCATCCTGAGTGCACTCATGTATTTTCTTAAGAAGATTTCACCGGTAGCGCTGATGATGGCGTCCGGCCTTTGGTTCATACTCATGATTTCCTTCTGGTTCATACTTCCCTACCTGATTTATAAACGCTCTTCTACTTTCAGAACCCGTTATAAGGTAGATTTTGGAAACACAGAGATGGCAATTGAAACAGAAAATGGCAAACGGAGCTGGGAATGGAGCGCTTTCAGCACTTATGTGGAAAGTCCGCACTTCTTTCATCTCTACTTTAACCCTCAAACTTTCTTTCTGGTGCCCAAAGATGCCTTCGATAACACTGACGAGGCAAGGAACATCCTGAAAGCTAAAATCAATAAATAGAAAGCTTCCCTTAACTGCTGCAGGCAGAAACCAGTTAATGCAATCGGCATTTTTGTCTGTAAAAATGGGCTACTTTTGGCAACAGGAAAATATCACTCTAGTCCCTAAGGCATTCACTTACCTATGGCCATATCCATCAAAGGAATATTATACCGTACCCTGAGTATTGAGAACTATCTACGAATACTTCAGCGATCTTATTTCTTCTTATACCGTGCAGGATTCCTCAAAAGAAATCCTATCTACAAGTACCACTACTATGTAAAAAACCTGATTCAACCCGGTGATACCATTATTGATATTGGAGCTAATCTGGGATATTATTCAATGCTCTTCTCAAAATGGACCGGCCCATCCGGACGAGTCTATGCGGTGGAACCGGTGAGTCTTTACAACAAAATATTTAAAGAACTCTCACGCAAAAGAACCAATATTACCCTTTACCCTTATGCACTGGGACCAGAGAACAAGAAGATTACCATTGTGGATCCACTGACCGGCAGCCAAAACGATCCGTATCTGAAGACGGGTCTCTTACATGTGTACGATAAAGAAAAAGATGGCGAGTTATCAGCCCACAAATACCGGTTCGAATCAGAAATGAGGAAGCCTGAATCGCTTTTTGCAGAAATAAAAAAGATCGATTACATCAAATGTGATGTGGAAGGTTTCGAGCTGGAGGTACTTACCCAAATGAAAAGTCTGATATTGAAACATAAACCCATCGTACAATCTGAAATAGCAGGCGAAAACAGAGGCGCCATAAAAGATATGTTTACCGAACTGGGGTACTCAGCCTTTTGCCTGGAAGACAACGAACTTAAATTACAAACCGGCCCCCTCCCCATTCACGAAACTGACTTCATCTTTAAACCAGACCGCTAATGTGCGATCGTAATAAGAATAAAAATGGACAAACTCTCAATTAAAATTATCAATCAATCAGGTTTTGAGCTTCCGCAGTATGCCACAGAAGGATCCAGTGGCATGGATCTCAGGGCTGTACTTGATACCCCGTTGACCCTTGAAAGTCTTCAGAGAGCGATGGTACCTACAGGTATATTTCTGGAAATTCCCCGGGGGTATGAAGTTCAGGTGAGACCCCGCAGCGGCATGGCATGGAAGCATGGAATTACCTGTCTAAACTCTCCGGGAACCGTCGACAGTGATTACAGAGGTGAACTTAAAGTGATACTGGTAAACCTTTCAAGTGAACCCCATACCATACAACATGGCGACAGAATAGCACAAATGGTAATTGCAAGCATTGTTCACGGCGAACTTTCTGAAAGCGAACACCTTGCTGCCTCGGGCAGAGGTGCAGGAGGGTTTGGCCATACGGGAATGAAATAGACTTATTAATCAACTGAAGGGCTATGCAGAAAATTAGTACAGTTACCTTTCTCATCACACTGGCTTTGATACTGGCAGGGTGCGGTACCGCTCGAAAAATACATACAGGAGCTTCAGGTATAAATCCTGCATTGGCTGAACCTGCATCTGAAGAAGCCATAAAAAAAGCTGAGGCACTTTACAGTGACTGTAACGAAATACCATTCAACACACTCTCGGCAAAAATCAAAATCAACTACACAGATGCTAATGGTAGCCAACCAGAGGTAAATGCTTTCCTAAGGGTGAAGAAAGATTCTGCAATCTGGATTTCAGTTACTGCCAGTTTTCTCAACATTGAAGGGATGAGGATTCTCATCACTAAAGACAGTATTATCATGCTGAATCGGATAGAAAAAACTATCGAGTCGCACCCGGTAGATTTTGTCAGCGAATGGACTGCTATCCCGTTTACCTTTGATGAATTAAGAAATATAATTGCCGGCAGGTTAATTTTCTGTAATAATCAAATAAAGGCAGTCAATCAGGCTGGAGACTTCCTGCAAGTCATTTCCGAATCACCGCGAATGGTAAGCACATCCTACTTTAAAATGCCTGAAGGGTTACTGGCACGGCAATACATCAGGATTGCAGAACCCGGAAACGAATTGACCGCCGACCTGCTTTATGAGGATTATGAAAAAGGAAGTGAAATGCGCTTTTCTACCTTACGGAGTATTTCTATTCCTGAAAAAGAAATTCATATTACCCTTTCCTTCAAACAATTGGAGTTTAACAATGAATTATCACTTCCCTTCAGCAGGCCAGGTGGTTATACCATCAAATAAATTTACTTTAGCGATACTTGACTTATTCAATCCTGTTATAATATCTGATATCTGATGTTGAAGAAATTATTCTCTTTAGGTTTACTTTTTTGTGTGGCATTTAATACAATCGCTCAGGATAAAGCGACATTGGAGAGCAAACGTGATCAACTCCGAAAGGAAATAGAGCAAACACAGTCATTGCTCAATGAAACTCAAAAATCCACCAAGACCAATCTTAACCAACTTGCACTCATTCAGCGTAAAGTAAGGCTGCAGGAAAACGTTGTTGGTAGCATTCAGAAAGAAGTACGCAGTCTGAGCGATGAAATCTACCTGACACAGTTGGAAATTAACAGAATGAACCGAGTCCTGGATACGCTTAAGGATGAATATGCGCAGAGCATGGTGTATGCTTATAAAAACAGGGGCAACTATAGTTTCCTCAACTTTATTTTTTCCTCTGAAAACTTTAATGATGCCATAAAGCGGATAACCTACCTTAAATCATACAGGAACTATCAGGAGAGGCAGGCAGATAACATCCTGAAGACACAGGATTTACTTAACAAAAAGGTAAGCGAACTGGATCAAAGCAAAGACAGAAAAGGCGTGGTGCTAAAGGAGCAAAATGTGGAAATGAACAAATTGGCCAGGCAGCGATCAGAACAAGCGGGGGTCGTGAAGAAACTGCAAGGCAAACAAAAAGAACTCAATAAAATAATTGCGTCAAAGAGAAAGGAAGACCTGAAACTGAAAAACACTATCTCTGCAATGATTAAGCGCGAGATAGAATTGGCAAAAGCAGAAGCAGCCAGAAAAGCAAAAGCTGCCGCCGGAACCAAAACATCATCCTCTGAAAATACAAATACAGCTTCAAACGTCAAACCTTTAGTAGGAGCCAATGAAAGCAGTAATGCAAATGCAATATTACCCTCTACCGGAAGCGTACTTGTAAATACAGAGGCAGAAGTAGCCCTAAATAAAAACTTCGAAGGAAACAGGGGTAAACTTCCGTGGCCGGTAAAAGGGTACCTCCTTTACCATTATGGCAACAACGAACTTCCGGGAGGTATCAAATTCACTAACTATAGTGTCACTATCGCCACCAAGATAGGCGAACCCGTAAAAGCTGTATTCGACGGGGAAGTGACTCTGGTAAGCTATATTGAAGATAATCAGGCTGTATATGTGAAGCACGGGCAATATTTTACCGTGTATAGCAATCTTACAAATGTGACTGTAAAACGAGGCGATCACGTATCTCTGGGACAGACTCTGGGCCGGGCCGGAGAAAACGATGAGGGTGAAGGTGGAAGGGTGGAATTCCTCGTATTGAAAGAGACGGCATTTCAGAACCCTGAGTCCTGGTTAAAATAACCCTTAATTTTTTTCATACTTTATGCCTACAATCATCGAAGTAAATAAAAAGCTCCCTTCCTTTGGAAGGGATTGCTTTATCGCCCCTAATGCCACCCTAACGGGAGATATTATCATGGGCGACGAATGTTCTATATGGTTCAATGCGGTACTTAGAGGCGATGTCAATTTCATCAGAATGGGAAACAGGGTGAATATACAGGATAATGCCACCATTCATTGTACATTCAAAAAGAGTGCTACCGTCCTCGGAAACAACGTCAGCATTGGGCACAATGCTATCATACATGGCTGTGTGATAGAAGATAATGTGCTGATTGGCATGGGAGCTATCGTAATGGACCATGCTGTAATAGGTAGCAATAGCATCATCGCTGCAGGAGCGGTAGTACTGGAAAATACCATTGTGCCACCCGGTAGCCTGTACGCAGGGGTCCCAGCTAAGAAAATAAAGGAGACACCTCAGGCGTTAATAGAAGGTGAGATAGAGAGAATTGCCCGAAACTATGTGCTTTATTCCTCCTGGTACCAACCGGGAAAAAACGAAACCACACCATGAGAAAAACACTCATATTCCTTTTCATAGCTTATTTCATTTCAGGATGTGCAATCCTGAAGGGAAGAGAAAAATTGGGATGCCCGACTAATGGAAAGAATATAGGAGCAGAGAAGATAGCATCTGGTGATCCGGCAGCCATTAAGGCAGCAAAAAAAGCCAAAAAGTTTAAAAATTAATTCATTCCCATATAACCCTTAATCTCTACCCTTATGTGCTACCATCTCAAAACAAGCTACGGAACTACTGAAGCAGTAATCGATGACAATTGCGGGATTTCTAAATTTTACATGATAGCTGATGTATTGTCGGATGAATTGAAAGTGAAATTTATAAACCAAATTGACGATGCAGATGCACTTTGCTGGGACTTTAAATACAAGAAACACTATCTGACGCTTCAGTATAGCATCTTCAACGGAGTATCAATCATCCCTCATCCGGTGGTGAAGGATGTGCAAACTTCTGATAAAATCGTAAGGGAAATTTCAGGTTTATTGGTAAAAAAAGCCTTCTGACAGGCACTCTCTATTTCAATCATACTTATCGCATCACCTACTTCCTCTCTTCATTCATGGTACTCAAAATAGTCAGATAGCTCACATATCTGTCTGCATTGATATTGCCTTCGGCCACAGCTTTCTTCACCGCACAGCCGGGCTCTTCGGTATGCATACAATTATTGAAGCGGCATTCCCCAATCAAAGGTTTCATCTCTACAAAATAATGCGATAGCTCTACCGGCTCAATTTCTTTCAAGGCAAACTCCCTTATCCCGGGGGTATCTATAACAGCGCCCCCAAAAGGCAGCTCATACATTTCTGCAAACGTGGTGGTATGTACACCTTTTCCACTCCAGCCGCTCACTTCACTTGTCTTAATTTCCTGCCCTTCGAGAAACAAATTAATCATTGATGATTTCCCCACTCCTGAATGGCCGCTTATCAGCGTGAACTTATTTCTTAGCACCCCTCTAATTTGTTCGATTCCAAACCGATGTTGAACACTTACCTTGATGGTGGGATATCCAATTTTCTCATACACCTCTTTGATCTCTTTAAAAAGGTCACTCTCTTTTATTCTAAACAAATCAGACTTGTTGAAGACCAAAATTGCAGGTACATGAAAGGCCTCGCTGGCGGCAAGAAACCTGTCAATGAAGCCTCTGCTTGTATGTGGATCCTTTAATGAGCAGATCAATAGGCTCTGATCCAGATTGGCTGCTATAATATGTTGCAGATTACGATTCTGCGGCGACTGACGTATAATATAATTTCTCCGTTCCACAATGTCAGTAATCATTACGGCACCAGTTTCATCTGTCTCCAAAACTACGATATCACCTACTGCCACCGGATTTGTAGAGGTAATTCCATCTGTCTTTAATCTTCCCCGAATACGGGCGTCAAGAAATTCTCCCTTTTCAGTACGAACCCGGTACCAACTACCGGTGGATTTATATACGGTTGCTTTCAAAAAAATTTGTTTATGCTGCAAGTTTAGGGAAACTTCTTAAATACGAGGTATCGAAGCAGTGCTTCAATAATCAAAAGTGCAATCGCCAACATTACCAAGGGATAAAATTTTTCAGAATATCTGTGAAAGGTTGTGACCTGCATCTTCGACTTTTCCATCTTGTCGATATCTGAATAAATCATTCCCAGGCTCCGGTTATCAGTTGCCCTAAAGTATTTGCCACCTGTTTCATCCGCAATATTCTTCAGCATTTTTTCGTCTATGGTAACTTTCGGCTGCTGCGTGCCGGTGCCTTCCCTGGATTCAAGGGTTGCCGCACCAGCCTGATCGGTACCCACACCAATAGTGTAAACTTTCACATGAAATGCTTTTGCAATTTCTTTTGCTGTGGAAGGGTCAATCAAACCCGAATTATTCACACCATCTGTCAACAGGATCACCACCTTACTCTTTGCTTTCGAATTGCGCAGTCTGTCCACACTCGTGGCTAACCCACTTCCAATGGAGGTGCCATCCTCCAGCAACCCGTTTCTAATTTGTTGAATCTGAGAAATGAGGACATAATGATCGGTAGTAAGCGGGCACTGAGTGAAACTCTCCCCTGCAAAAATTACTACACCTATTTTATCGTCGGGCCTGTGGTTCACAAAGTCAATGGCTACCTTCTTGGCAGCTTCCATCCTATTGGGACTAAAATCCTCGGCAGTCATACTCCCACTCACATCGATACACAGGATTATATCTATCCCTTCCCCTTCACGATAAGTTTCACTGTATCGTACCTGAGGCCTTGCAAGCGCTAATATCATTGCCGAAAGTGCCAGCAATCGTAGCCAAAAAGGTATATTCTGAAATATATTGGTGAAAGTACCCGACCGCTCAAGTGCCTTCACGCTGCTGACACGCATAGCCGCTTCCTTTCTGTTCTTGCGGTAGTAATGAGAAAAGATCAGAACCGGAAAAATCAGAAACAGCAGAAAGAACCAGGGCTGTCCAAAGGTGATATTGTGCAGAAAATCATAAATCATCTTTCTCCTCCTTTTTCAGGGCGTTCAGCGTTTCTAACATCTGCCTGATAATCGTCATGCTTTCCTCGCATTCTTCCACTCCCACACCCAGCTTGGCAAATTTTATCGCATCTGCCATCCGGATACAGGATGCAAACCTCGAGAATAACTCCTTCTTAGGAATCTCTCCGTGCATCTCAGCAATCAGTTCTTCTCCTGTAAGATGCATCTTTGACTGGTCTGAAGTGCGGGTAAGATAACGTTTAAAGATATCTGTCAGCTTCAAAAAGAACATCTTTGTTTTGCCCTTTGCAGGAAGCTCTTCTTTCTTTAACTCATCTAATAATGATACCGCTTCTTCATAAGGAGGCGTCAAAGTAATGGGGGCTTTCTCCTCTGTTTTTTTTCTCTTCTTCATCCACAGAATTAGCAGTAACACGATTAGCAAGACTGCAAGCCCAAGTACGGGCCAGAACCACCATTGGTTCCTGTAATCTACATTGATTATAGGCTTTATATCATGAAAGGGTAACACATTATCATCAGGAGCATATCCCACATCGATAGCAATACTGTCAGTCAGCATCACATAACTGGAGTCTGTCTTATAATTTGTCAGACTCAGCACCAGTGGGGCAATCACCTGCCTGCCCGAATCAAAACTTGTCAAGAGAAGTGTCTGGCTAAAACCTAATAAACCGTTTGCGTAGGTCGAATCAATCTTATTACGGGCCGCCACTACAAAACTGCCAAAATTTTCAGGCACCTCGAACCACTTTAGCCTGTACGTATTATCAGGCATGTGCAATGTCACCTTGTAGGTAATCTGTTGGCCAATAACAATCTTTGTCTTATCAACTGACGTAGAAACAGTAGGAACTTGTGCAGTTATATACACGGGCAGCATAAGGAAGGCCGCCAGACATAAGATATTAAAACACCTCTTCAACTCCTGTTTATCGTTTGATTTTTCTTCTTTTAAAAAACTGCTTCAATACTTTTACATAATCTTCATTTGTCTGAAGATGGAGCAACTCTGCACCGGCTTTGGTAAAAATATTCTTACATTCAGCACTCCTCTTAAGAAAGTCCTGATGATAGCGGTGTCTGACCATTGCATTAGAAGTGTCAGTCCAGATGGTTTTCCCCGATTCAGCCTCTTCTACCTTTACCATCCCGATATTTGGCAACACACTATCCATCTTATCATAAACCCTGAGTCCGATTATCTCATGTCGCTGGCCCAACACCCTAAGCCTGTGTGCATAATCACCATCAAGGAAATCACTCAGAATAAACGCTATACTTTTTTGTCTGGTGTTTTTGCTGAAGCATTCCAGCGCCTCTCCTATATCTGTCTGTTTTCGTTTAGGTATTACCGTTAACAACTCTCTGACTATGTAAAATGCGTGCTCTCTCCCACCCTTGGGAGGGATAAATTTTTCCATTTTATCGCTAAAAAAGATGACACCTACTTTATCGTTATTATTTATAGCACTAAAGGTAAGGACAGCGGCAACTTCTATGATCAGATCGCGCTTCAACCTACTTACCGTTCCAAAGAGAGTACTCTCAGAAATGTCGACCATAATCATTACTGTCAACTCCCGCTCCTCCTCAAATACCTTTGAAAATGGATGGGCATATCGTGCGCTGACATTCCAATCGATAAACCGCACATCATCGCCTGGATAGTATTCCCTTACCTCACGAAACCTCATTCCCTTACCTCTGAAAGCGGCATGATACTCCCCTGCAAAAAGATGTGTACTAATCTTCTTGCTCACAATCTCCAGTTCCTTTACCTTTTTTGCGATTTCTTCCGGTGTCAACATAAGAACAGTTAAATATCAGGGCACATTGATAGCTTTTACAATCTCTGTCACCACACTTTCGCTACTCATATTCTCAGCTTCTGCCTCATAGGTAAGGCCAATCCTGTGACGAAGTACGTCATGACAAATGTTTCTAACATCCTCCGGAATCACATAACCTCTTTTATTCAGAAATGCATAAGCCTTGGCAGCCAGAGCAAGATTGATACTTGCTCTTGGAGATCCGCCAAAAGCTATCAGCGGCTTGAGTTGCTGCAAATTGTATTGTTCGGGATAGCGTGATGCAAACACGATGTCTATGATATATTGCTCTACCTTTTCATCCAGGTAAACCTGTCTTACAAGGTTCCGGGCATTCAGAATCTCACCTGTACTGGCCACCTGATTTATTTTAAATCCCTCAAAATTTGAAACATTTTGCCGTATTATGGTCTGCTCTTCAGTTTTCGAAGGATAGTCTATAATCACTTTTAGCATGAAACGATCTACCTGTGCTTCGGGCAGGGGATATGTTCCTTCCTGATCTATGGGGTTTTGGGTGGCAAGCACCAGAAAAGGTTCTTCCAAAGGGTAAGTGGAGTTGCCGATTGTCACTTGTCGCTCCTGCATTGCCTCAAGTAAGGCACTTTGCACTTTGGCAGGTGCACGGTTGATCTCGTCTGCCAGAATAAAGTTCGCAAAGATAGGCCCCTTGCGCACCACAAATTCATTCTTCTGCTGATTATAAACCATGGTACCCACCACATCTGCCGGTAGGAGATCAGGAGTGAACTGAATCCGGCTAAAACTGGCATTAATCGCCGAAGCGAGCGATTTAATAGAAAGTGTCTTGGCCAGTCCGGGCACCCCTTCAAGCAATACATGCCCATTACTTAGCAGGCCTATCAGAAGGCGCTCCACCATGTGCGCCTGTCCTACTATTACTTTTGAAATCTCTGTATGAATTCTGTCTAAGAAAGAGGCTGAGTAATTGATTTTTTCATTCAGTAAACGAATGTCTTCTGCTGTCTGTAACATCAGGATTAAAATGGATTAATTATGGTATTGCAAAATACAAACTCCTGTCATAGGATAAAAGGGCAGGCTGTGTTCTCAACGGAAAAGTATGTTAAAAAAAAGAGGGATGCCGGCCAACAGCACTCCCCTTAACTACTTTTCACAAAGTTTCCTACTGATTACCTTTTGTCATTAACTCTGAAAGCCACTTTGCAGATAGCCCCATAAGAAATAATCTTTCCATTTTTCACATGGCACTTCATGTCTTTTACATAAACTGAATCAATGTTTTCTACAGTCTTAGATACTTCTTTTACTGCATTTTTGATTGCATCATCAAAACTTTTCTCTGAAGAGGCAATTACCTCGAGCACCTTAACGATAGCCATAATACGGTGGTTTTAAAAATTAAAAATTAGAACTGCTCAATTCGAGCCACTCAAATTTAATTGAATAATTACGAAAAATTACTATTTAATATTTTATGGTATTGAAAAAAAAAACTCCCCTTTGTGTCCGGGATACCTATATGAGGGTTCACAAATATTTCGCAAAATCCGGGTGGTCTCCAATCATATATACAAGTCCGATTCTCAATGTACCTGGTCTCAGCAGTGCGATACATAAAATCGATCGACTATTTTACAGAATGACTAAATTTGCAGCCCATTCGGGATGTAGCGCAGCCCGGTAGCGCGCTTCGTTCGGGACGAAGAGGCCGCTGGTTCGAATCCAGTCATCCCGACAAACAAAATTTATCACCGCCGATAAGGCGGTTTTTTTATTAGTTGGAAGCCTGGGAAAACACCAGTTTTCATCAGGCAGACGACTAATAAAAAGAGAAATAGAGAAATTTTGTTTGTTTCCCCTTCTCCGGGACCATGGAAAAAACCAATAGTCCAGATAAATACATTATAAGAGGTAGATCAAGCTGTAGCAGAAGCAAGAAATATACCCCCTGTATTGAAGGCTCACTCCTGCAATGTGCACAAGTGGAAAACTTTTAGAAAATAACAACTTCATTATATCCTTCAAATCGTTTTCTTTGCAAAATTCTTTTTCATGGCTGACACATCTACTTCCAATCGCGCAATCCTCATTCTTGAAGACGGAAACACATTTTACGGCAAGGCTTTCGGAAAACGAGGTACTGCAACCGGAGAAATCTGTTTCAATACCGGGATGACAGGATATCAGGAGGTCTTTACTGATCCAAGCTATTATGGACAAATCGTAATTATGAATAGCGTCCATATAGGTAACTACGGAATTATAGACTCAGAGGTAGAGAGTGAATCTGTAAAAGTGAAGGGCATTATCGGCCGTAACCTGGAGGAAAAATATTCACGCTTCGCATCCAAAGAAAATCTTCAGGAATACTTTGAAAAGCAACAAATAGTAGCTATCGACGAGATCGACACCAGAGCACTGGTCATCCACATCCGTGAAAAGGGTGCAATGAACTGCATCATCTCCAGTGATGGCAAAAGTGTGGAAGAACTAAAAGACCTGTTAAAGAAGGTACCTTCGATGAGTGGCCTTGAACTGGCATCTTATGTTTCTACAGAAAAGGAATACACCCTGGGCGATGAAAATGCACCCATTCGTGTAGCAGTCTTTGACTATGGGGTAAAAAGAAATATCCTCAACTGCCTCACAGAGCGGGGAGCTTACGTAAAGGTTTTCAATGCTAAAACTCCATTTGAAGAAGCAGAAAAATTCAAACCCAACGGATACTTTGTAAGTAATGGACCCGGCGATCCTGAACCTATGGATTATGCGGTAGAAACCCTGAAAAAAATTCTATCTGTCCGGAAGCCATTTTTTGGAATCTGCCTCGGGCAACAATTACTGGCTTTGGCAAAGGGTATTCCTACCTTTAAAATGCATCACGGACATCGCGGATTGAATCATCCGGTAAAAAACTTACTCACCGGTAAATGCGAAATCACCACCCAAAATCACGGATTTGGTATCGATCCGGAGGCTACCCGCGCTAATCCTAATGTAAGAATTACCCACATCAATCTGAATGATGAAAGCATCGAAGGTATTGAACTAAAAGACAGTCCTGCATTCAGTGTGCAATATCACCCTGAAAGCACTCCCGGCCCTCACGATAGCAGGTATCTCTTCGACAACTTCTTCGAGATGATGAAGAAGCAAATGAACTGAACGGAATTGCTGCTCAAAAAATTGCTGTCTCCAAATGCAGGTTAAGCCTTAATTTTAAAAAATGAGAATTGAAATTATTAATGGCCCTAATCTGAACCTGGTGGGCACCAGAGAACCTGGAGTGTATGGCAGCGAGACTTTTGAAGAATACCTTGTCAAACTACGCAAAAAATTCCCTTCGGTTGAGTTTAGTTATTACCAGAGCAATGTAGAAGGTGAACTGGTAAATGAAATTCAGCACGCAGCAAAAAAGTCAGACGGAATAATACTGAACGCAGGGGCATACACGCACACCTCCATAGCCATTGCAGATGCGGTAGCTGCCATTCAGGTTCCCGTCATAGAGGTACATATCAGTAACATAGCCGCCCGTGAAGATTTCAGAAAACACTCTTACCTCAGTGCCAAATGCGCAGGAACCATCTTTGGATTTGGCATGAAAGGATATGAACTTGCAATATCATCATTAGTAAATGGCTAGGCCATCCAACGTATCAACTTGCGCACCTTCTACTCCACCTCTATCCATACAGGCGCATGGTCACTCGTTTTTTCCCATCCTCTTACATGCTTATCTACCCCTCCGGATTTCACTCCCGGCAAGGTCAAAGAATTCACCAGAAAATGATCAATACGCATTCCTGAATTTCTGTTATAAGCGTTCCTAAAGTAATCCCAATAAGTATAGATCTTTTCCTCAGGAAATAAATTTCTAAGTGTATCTGTGAAACCTAAATTCAGTATATCCTGAAATGCGTTTCTCGATTCCGGCTGGAATAAAGCATCATCTTTAACCCTCTCGGGATTATACACATCCATTTCCTCGGGTATCACATTAAAGTCACCCGTAAGAATAACCGGTTTATCCTGTTCGAGGAGTTCTGAGGCATGCTTGTGCAAGCGGCTCATCCATGAAAGTTTATACTCAAATTTAGGTCCGGGAAACGGATTGCCGTTGGGCAGATAGATGCAGCCTATAATGATTCCACTCACTTCGGCCTCGAGATATCGGCTCTGCTCATCGTCGGTGTCACCAGGCAGTTCGTTTTTCCTTTCTGTAATTGCAAGATGTTTCTTTGCGAGAATGGCAACACCATTCCAACTCTTCTGTCCTTTCCAGAGGGCCTCATAGCCTGATGCCTTAATCTCATCCAATGGGAAAGCATCTTGTGGTGCTTTAAGTTCCTGAAGGCAGGCTATATCAGGGGCAGATTCGGCCAACCATTTAAGCAATACCGGTAGCCTGCTTCTGATCCCATTCACATTGTAAGTTGCTATTTTCATAATAGTAAAGATAACATCGTATTGAAGAGTTACTGTTAAAAAAAAATCTCCGGCTTTGACACCGGAGATTCCTATTGATTTATCAGTTTCAAATCTTATCCTGCATTTTCAGGAACTTTCTTGTCTTTAAAATATCTGTAGATAAAGTACACGAAGTGAATTGCCGCAAACACCAGTGAGAAGTAGTAAATCGCAAAGTCTTTTGATCCTTCATCTGTCATGGCATGATGTGCCACTGCCATAATTACCAGAAGAATAGCAAGTGCGATACCACACACACTGATGATGCTTTTATCCTTAATGTGCTTCAGGCCCGCATTCATATTACTTTTCTTAACACCATAAGCAATATAAATATCAAGACCTATCAACATCCACACTATCAGGCGAATCCATGTATCAAAAGGAAGGAATACCATCATTCCCAGACACACTAAAATCCCCAATACAGGAATAAATGGCACCAGGGGTACCCTGAACGCCCGTGGGGCATCCTTCATGGTACTCCTCATCACCAATACACCTGCGCTTACCAGAATAAACGCAAACAGTGTCCCGATACTGGTCATCTCACCTACTATTTTACCTGGCACAAATGCCGCAAAGACACTCACAAAAATCATAAACAACAGGTTAGATTTGTATGGAGTACGATGCTTTGGATGGATAGCTGAGAACACTTTTGGAAGCAGCCCGTCAGTACTCATAGAGTAAAACACCCGGCTTTGTCCTAAGAGCATTACCAAAATCACAGAGGAATATCCCAACAATACAGCAATGATAATAAGATTATTCAACCACGGATAGTCAGGTCTCGGTACTACACCATTCACCATAGGACCCATCCAATCAATTGCGGTAGCTACAGGAGCCAGTCCGTCACCGGCAAAATTTGTGTAATTAGTAACGCCTGTCATTACATAAGCAAACAGGATATACAGCACTGTACAAATAATCAATGATCCCATAATACCAATGGGCATTGCCTTTTTCGGATTTTTAGTTTCCTGTGCAGCAGTAGATACTGCATCGAATCCAATGTAGGCAAAGAATACGACCCCTGCCGCTCGAATAATCCCTGACCAGCCAAATTCCCCAAATGAACCCTTATTCTCAGGGATCAGCGGAATATGGTTCTCTGGCCTGATGTAATTGAATCCGATAATAATAAATACAAGTACGATAGATACCTTCAGTACCACAATTAACGCATTCACCCATGCGGACTCACTTGTACCACGTATAAGTATTAGTGACATGATGACTACAATAAATACTGCAGGCAGATTCAGAATGCCTCCTTCAAAAGGCGTTCTCATTAACTCCTCCGGAAAAGATAAACCGTAATTAGAGAGGAGCTTGCCAAAGTATCCTGACCAGCTGGATGCTACAGTAGCTGAACCTACAGCATACTCCAGTACCAGATCCCACCCGATTATCCAGGCAATAAATTCACCCATAGTCGCATATGAATACGTATAGGCACTTCCTGCTACAGGTATCATAGAGGCAAATTCAGCATAGCAAAGACCTGCAAGGCCACAACCTACGGCAGCAATAATAAATGAAATCATAATTCCCGGACCTGCATAATGCGAGGCGGCAAGACCCGTGAGTGAGAATAGCCCTGCCCCGATAATGGCACCGATACCTAATGCCACCAGCGCACCGGCACTAAGCGTTCGCTTTAGCGTATGCTCTCCTGTCGCAGAGGCTTCGTTGAGCAGCATATCCAAAGGCTTCTTGATAAATAACCCCATAAAAGGTTGGATTTTTTGGTTTACAATAGTTGTTAAAAGGTTTGGAAAAATAAGCAAATAATCAAAAACGAGAGAAAAAGATTTTTAAACGGGCAAAAGCGTCCACATACGAAATATCAATTAGCAGAATATCTCCATGAATTGCAGGCCCATAAATTAGCCTGCTTCTTCATCTGCTTGTTTAGCAAGACCATATTGATGATAATTTTCGTTATTTTCATTTCATGATTGTAAAAACATTCGGAAGTGCAGTTTATGGAGTAGAAGCTATTACAATTACGCTCGAAGTGGATGTTGTTTCAGGATTACACTTTATCATTGTCGGGCTGGCTGACAATGCCATCAAGGAGAGTGTAGAAAGAATACAATCTGCCATCAAATCCAACAACTACTACTTTCCCCGCACAAAGGTGATTGTAAATATGGCGCCTGCTGATATACGAAAAAGTGGTACTGCATTCGATCTGCCAATAGCAATCGGAATTATTGGAGCCACCAGCCAAATCAATAATCCGGAAGTACTGAAAGATTATGTAATTATGGGGGAGCTGAGCCTCGATGGCAATATCCGTCCAATCAAAGGTGCATTGCCTATCGCCATTCAGGCTCGCAAAGAAGGTTTTAAAGGGCTCATCGTACCCAAAGAAAATGCAAGGGAAGCGGCAATGGTCAACCAATTAAAGGTTTATGGAGCAGGGCACATCAGAGAAGTCGTCGATTTTCTGGAAGACGAGTCGCTCATACAACCCACAATTGTAAATACAAGAGAAGAATTCGCGAATGCACAGAACGAATATGATATCGATTTTTCAGAAGTCAAGGGGCAGGAAAATATTAAACGTGCGCTGGAAATTGCTGCGGCAGGCGGCCACAATGCTATACTTATAGGCCCACCGGGTGCAGGAAAGACGATGTTGGCCAAACGAATTCCTACTATCCTGCCTCCGATAACACTTCAGGAAGCTTTGGAGACAACCAAGATACACAGTGTGGCAGGAAAACTTCCTGAAAATGCCACACTAATTTCAAAACGTCCTTTTCGATCTCCCCATCATACCATCTCTGATGTAGCTCTGGTCGGCGGAGGAAGTGTTCCCCAACCCGGCGAGATTTCACTCGCCCATAATGGCGTCCTCTTTCTGGATGAGTTACCGGAATTTAAACGTACTGTACTCGAGGTAATGAGGCAGCCAATGGAAGAGCGGAGGGTAACCATATCAAGGGCTAAAGTGGCACTTGATTTTCCGGCCAGCTTCATGCTCATCGCTTCAATGAATCCATGCCCGTGTGGCTATTACAACCATCCGGAAAAAGAATGTACCTGCGCACCTGGCGCCGTACAAAAATATCTAAACAAAATTTCGGGTCCCTTACTCGACAGAATTGATCTTCACGTAGAAGTAACCCCTGTACCGTTTAGCGAGTTAAGTTCATCGCGCAGCTCAGAAAAAAGCATTGATATTCGCAGCCGTGTTATAGCGGCACGCGAAATCCAGGCAGAAAGATTTAAAGACCATCCCGGCGTCTATTCCAATGCTCAAATGGGCTCCAAACTACTCAAGGAGGTCTCCATTATAAATACTGCAGGGGCCAATTTGTTGAAGACTGCAATGGAAAAACTCAACCTCTCTGCCAGAGCATACGATCGCATACTCAAAGTAAGCCGCACCATTGCTGACCTTGCCCACAGTTTAGAAATAAAACCGGAGCACCTGGCCGAAGCAATTCATTACAGAAGCCTGGACAGGGAGAACTGGGCGGGGTAATCTACAAATGGCATTATCCGCCTCAACTTGCCCGTCTTAATGCAGGCAAAGAGCTAATCAAATTGAGTAGTATGGATTGTAATTTTTCCTCTTCTAGAAATAATAAAGAATCTCCGTTGCCCGGTTACATTATATAAAATGCGGCTAAAGCCTTCGTAGGTAGCATTTCTTTTCAGTTGGCCAAAGCTCACGGTAAAAGATTTTAAGAGGTTTGTTGCTGTTTGCCATTTTCTAAGGCAGAATTTTCAAATTGCGTATTGTCCCTTCGCGCCGCAACTGCTCTTTTCGCCTGAAGTAGTTTTGTATTTAAAGTACTCTAACTGGCTATTATTATCGTTGGCTTCAGCCAACGGAATAAGAATTTAAGTCTTACGGCTTTAGCCACATTACTCCTGGTGAAATGCAGCTAAAACCCTTATTGAGTCATACTTTCATAGTCCTGGACTACAAGGCAGGGTAATAAATTTAAAACCTAAATCCGGTGGACTTTAGTCCCGCCTAGCCAAATAATAAAAATATGGTTCCTCATCCCCGCTCCCCCGCATTCATTGTACGGCGTTAAGAAAATGAATGGAGTGGATTGTCGGCAATAGCCGCAACAAAACACTGTCTGCACGTAGCCGGCAGGCGGGGTGATATGTTCTGCTTAACGTAACGCAATTCATTCTGATGGTTATCGGGGCACGCACAATGGTGCCGGGATTGTTTCTTTTTCATCAGGGAAAAAGAAGGAAGAGAAAATACCCAAAAGAAGATTCATTCGGTTAGCACGATCAAATTATCAAAAATTTGATTTCACCAATAGATAATCAATGCTTGCGTTTTCCAATATGACCGGTACCAGTTAGGACAATCGGCATTAACCATTATAACCTGCCAACTCCAGACTGCGTTTCTTGAGTCTGGTAACATCGAGCGACTCTATCAATGGATCGGCGTCCACAATCAGGCTAACTCCATCTTCTTTCCACCAGGTCGATTTTCTCAGCTTATCGAAATGTATGATACCTACAAGATAATTTACTCTATCGTTCGAATGCCATTCTTCTATGCTTTCAAAATCATTTTTGGGCACTTGCTTCCACTCAGTGAAACCTACATACACCTTCAAATAAAAATCATTGCTCAATTCGCCCGGCGTATGGTAGTAAAGCTTTTTATACTCATACTTATAATGGTAACGCAGCGCAGAAATATCACTCAATACGGCAGATGCAGTAGGATAACTTCCTGCCCCTTTTCCATAAAAAAATTGCTTATCGGCAAATGAACTCTCTACCACTACGCCATTGTATTCATTCTTTACAAATGCCAGCAGATCATCCTGCTTTACAAATTTTGGAAGCACAAAAGCTGCTACTTTACCATTATTCAATTTCTTGGCAAAAGCCGTCAGCCTGATCACACAATCCTTCTTGGCTGCCACACCGGCATCCAGTTCATTTACATTCTGAATACCTGTAAATACCAGCCTTTCCCTTCCCGGAAGTATTCCATATGCGTGGGTGAGTAAAAAACTCCACTTATTCAATGCATCGTATCCTTCTACATCCAAAGTGGGATTACTTTCAGCAAACCCTAATTGCTGTGCCAGAAGAAGGGCATCCTTAAATGGAAGTTTATCTTCAAAAATCCTTGTCAGGATGAAGTTAGTAGAACCATTGACCACTGCATGAATAGAGTGCAGCAGGTCATTATCATAATACTCCTCCAGATTGCGAATCACCGGAATAGAGGCACAACAGGCAGCTTCATATAAGAAGGACACCTTGTTGCTTCGCTGTAACTCTAAAAGCTCAGGCAGGTGTTCCGCAATCATCTTCTTACTGGCGCTCACCACATGCTTTCCATTATTCATTGCAGTAGAGACTATTCTGAAAGCAGCATCTGCATCATCTATCATCTCCACGATCACATTAATTTCAGGATCATTGAGCAGCACATCTGCCTGATCAGTGAATAATTCCTTAGGTGCATTTCTCTTTTTCCCGATATTCTTGATACACACTTTTCTTACGGTAGCTTCGAGCGAGGGAGTCTTTCCCAACACGGAATATACGCCCTCACCCACTACACCAAATCCAAACAATCCAAGTACTAACTTCTTATCAGTTTCCATTTCTTAAATCTTGATTATGCGTTAACAGCCACTTTTTCTTTTAATTCCACTTTTTGAAGCGCCAGCTCCAGATCATTTATCAGGTCTTGTACTTCTTCAAGACCTACGGACAGCCTGATCAGCCCATCACTTACGCCTGAAGCTCTCCGAATTTCTGCGGGGATCGATTTGTGGGTCATTTCAGCCGGATGACACAAAAGGCTCTTTACCCCTCCGAGACTTTCAGCCAGTTTAAAATACTTTGTTGAAGTCACGAATGTTTTTGCCGCTTCTATAGTTTCTTCTGAAAGTACAAAAGACACAACACCTCCAAAACCAGAAGATTGTTTCTTAGCTACTTCATGATTAAAGTGCGAAGGTAAGCCAGGATAGAATACTTTTTTTACTCCCGGATGTCCTTCCAGAAATTGAGCTACTTCCAGCGCGTTTTTACAATGCTGCTTTACACGGAGATGCAGAGTCTCTAATCCCCTAATAACCAGCCAACTGTCAAATGGCCCAAGAATAGCTCCGGTAGCATTCTGAATAAACCTGATACGATCGCCTAGTTCTTTTGTTTTGCAAACTACCACACCCGCAATCAAATCACTATGGCCTGCCAGATATTTCGTAGCACTATGAACCACAATATCCGCTCCCAGCAGCAATGGGTTTTGTAATACTGGTGATGCAAATGTATTATCCACGCAAAAGAGTGCATCATTTGCTTTGGCCACTCCTGCAATGGCGGCAATGTCTGATACTTTTAATGTAGGATTCGTAGGAGTTTCTAGCCATACCAGCTTTGTAGCAGGCGTAATAGCTTCCACTACATTCTCTATACGAGATGTATCCACATAATTCACCTTCACACCGAACTTCTCATAGATATGGGTATAAAGCCTGAATGCCCCACCGTATATATCGTCAACTGCCAACACCTCGTCACCCGACTTCAATAATTTTACCACTGAGTCTATCGCCGCCAATCCGCTTGAAAAAGCTGCGGCTGATTCTCCATGTTCCAGCCCGGCCACTAATTTTTCAAGGGCTGCTCTTGTTGGGTTATTTGTTCTTGAATAATCGAAGCCTTTGTTCACACCAGGTGCCTCCTGCACATAGGTAGAGGTTTGATAGATAGGTACGGAGATGGCACCGGTTAAGGGATCTGAGGGAATGCTGTGTAATAAGTCTGTTACGTGGCTCATTGTTTCTGTTTTAATTGGTTTTAAATGTTTAAAGTTTTTGTACTTATCATTCAAAAAGCTTCAAAACAGCGCCGGCAGAGCCTTTCATGCACACAGGCGTGCATAAAAAAACTCACCCGACAGAATCAGGTGAGTCAATATTTTATTCTCCAGTGTGTGGAGGTTTTATTAAATCAAAACCTAAAATCTGTCTTATCTATCCCTGCAAATCCGCAGGGCAGGAGTTAGCACCGTGGACTTTCATTAAGAAAATCTGGTTGCTAAGGCTTCATCGGGCCATGTCCCTCTGCCTTTCTTGATAAGTAATTTTAAAAGAACTGGGTGCAAATTTGTACTAATTATCTGATACCTCAAAATTTTTCTGAGAAAAAATTTACCGATGTTCCCGTTTGGCCCAAAAACAATCCGTCAGAACCCACTTCCATAAAGACTTTTATGATTCGGAAAATTATTTTCGTGCCACAGGAAAATCTTTTGGTTAAAAATTGCCTCATGTTCATGATAATATTTGGCCGCAAGAAATTATAGCGCTACATTTGCCCTCCACATCGCGAAGTAGAGCAGCGGTAGCTCGTCGGGCTCATAACCCGAAGGTCGGAGGTTCGAACCCTCCCTTCGCAACAAAACCTAAAAGCCTTGCCAGTCAAGGCTTTTAGGTAAATTTCTCCTCCTTACTGTATAGCATTTTAGAAAAAACAGTTAATAAAACAGTTAATAAAATGCTACTACTCCCTAACGGCTGCCGTTGCAGCGAACCATCAGTCCACCCCGCTAACTGGAACAAATCCGCAAAAGCCACACACGCAAACTGGTATGTACAATATTATTTCTACGACAAAGAAAATAAGCGTAAACTCTGTATCGTCAAAGGCAGGCTGAGCAGTGCCACAACATGGGAAGAAAAGCGGCAGATGGCTATTTTTATGATTGAAAAACTAAAGGAACTATTATACGCTGGTTACAACCCGATTGCGAGAAAGATTGAACTGTGCGATGTGAATGAGATGGGAATTTCAGAAAACACTCCCTGGATACAAGCCGTAAAAGCTATTTCTTCTACTCTGAAACTTGAAAATGCCACCCGAAAAGACCTCACCTGCTACCTCAAGAAAATATACCGAGCATCCGACACGCTGTTATTATCTTCCATACCGGTTTCTGAAATCAGAAGGAAGCACATCAAAGCCATCCTTATTCACCTGGAACAAAAAGAAAAACTTTCGGCGCATGGATATAATAAGACAAGAACCTACCTGATGATGCTGTTCAAAGAACTGATGGAATTTGACCTGGTAGAGTACAATCTGGTAAGAGACATTTCTAAACGGAAAACAATTCGCCGGCTGAGAGATGTGCTTACTGATGACGAAAGAACGCGAGTAAGTGCCCACCTCTTTGCAAACCATTACCCCTTCTGGCGCTTTATGCAGATATTCTTCCATTCCGGCGCACGCATTCGTGAAATGCTTGCCGTGAAGGTCAAAGACGTGGATTTACAAAGGCAACGATTCAAGGTGCTCATAAAGAAAGGCCGCAATTCGCACGAAGAATGGAGGGTGATAAAGGATATTGCACTACCCTTCTGGCAGGAATTGCTCAATGGCGCCACGGCTACAGATTACATTTTCAGCGCAGGACTGGTCCCCGGAAAAAGCATGATTTTACGGGAACAGATAACCAGACGGTGGTACGTACACGTAAAAAAGAAACTCGGTATTCAGGCCGATTTTTACAGCCTCAAGCATCTTAATTTAGATGAAGTAGCCGCACGACTTGATATTAATGCCGCCGCCGAAATGGCCGGGCACACTACTCCTGTGATCACGCTAAAGCATTACGCCATAGGCGAAAAGCAAAGAGAGGCCGAACGGTTGAAGAAGATAAATAACCAGTTCTCTTAAAAAAAAACTTACAAAAGGTTTGCATAATAGTATATAATTATATACCTTTATGAGGTCAATCAAAAAGCAGTTCGTATGAAGTCAAGGGAATTCCACAAAATAATCCGAAAGAATGGATGGACATTGGTCAGAATCAAGGGAACCAGCCACTATATTTACGAAAAAGACGGGCTACGCATATCCGTGCCTTTCCACGGTTCAAAGGAAGTTCCTGAAGGATTAAGAAAAAGTATTATCAAACAAATGGGGTTGAAATAAACACTTTAAAATTTCATTACAAATGAAAACGATAACCGTTATTTTAGAACGCGCAAGCGATGGCACTTTCGGCGCCTATGGCGAGTCGGTACAAGGTATCTACGGCATGGGCGCAACAGCTCAGGAAGCTAAAAAATCAGCCGTTATCAGTGCGGAAATATTTAAAAAAGAAAACAAAAAAGAGAACTTACCGCCTGAGTTAAGAGGGGCTTACAAACTGGTTTTTAAGTTTGATACCGAAAGCCTGTTGAACTATTATAAAGGTGTTTTTTCCGCCCCCGCGCTCTCAAAGCTCACCGGCATCAACGAAAAACAGATACATCACTATGCTACAGGCCTTAAGAAACCCCGGCAGGCGCAAAAAGAAAAAATTCAAAACGCCTTGCACAAGCTCGGCGAAGAACTACTTACTGTGGAACTGTAATTTTTGATTGACACTTAAGAATTAAAGCACAGTTATGCCCCACCCTTCCCGGTGGGGTTTTTTACAAAGGCACACCAAGGATGTTTTCATAACGTTATTGTATTATAATTACCCGTGACTTGTCTAATATTTGTCAGGCCATTATCAATTAACCGTCAACGCACCACACGCGCATCAAGCGCCTTACCATCACGGATAAGCGTAACTTTATAAATCTTCTTTCCGTCCTGCTTTTTTTTTATTTCTTTGGTGCAGCTTGCAAAAAGGCAGATACAAAGCGACAGGCTCAGGAAAAATAAGAATACAGGTATCTGAAATATCTTTTTCATTGTGATAATTTGTAATTGTAACTGCTTACCCCGGGTACTGCTTCTAACATGCATACCGATGAGAAGGTAATACCGTCAGTACTTTCCTCAATCCTGAAGATATCGCCGGGCATGATGTTTTCACACGCCCATTGCAGTTCGTTGTTCTTAACAAAACACTTTGTAATGTAACGTGCCAGCGCCTTCAGATTTGCTCGTGCAAACCAGTCGTAAATAGTCTGATTTATACCTCCGATATTGAATATACCCGGCTGTTTCCCCTGTCCGCCATAAAACTCATTCCAGCAACAATGGCCGCCGTTCCCAAATGTGGTAAGAAAATAATATCCATTACCCGGATACCAGTAATCTACGGCGTTGATGACCTCCCTTCCTCCACGCAGGTCATTCTTTTGCTCAAATACAATAAACTTCACTCCTATTAATGCAGGCTCCTCGTAATAGTATCTTATATATTCATACCACGGCCCTGGATAGCCATCATAGCCGTCATTCGGCACCACCCCCTCCACGCTTACTATTGCCTTTGCCTCATCAGGATATTTATTGCTGTAATTGAGCACAATCCATCCCCCCATACTCAATCCGGTGAGATATATATTGCCTATACGATATCTTGAACGGAGATTATCTATTCGCTGCTTTACAGATGCAGCGCTTGGCCACGTGTTCACAGGCTGCAGACCGATCACTATAAACTTCACACCTAACGCTTCTCCGTTCCACCCCTGTTTTACATAGGCGCCGGGGCCATTTGCAATAATCTTATTCGCATCTGTGCCTACTTCACCAATGCCGGGAAGGAAGATTATTGTCGGATAACTGGTCTCCGTCTGACCGTAATCTTCGGGAAGTTGAATATAACAATTCCATCCCTCAACCTGGATTAATGTCTGCTGCGCTTTCGCACATAGGGATATCGCCACAAGGCTCATCATTGTCCACAGTTTCTTCATCTCTTTTTAATTTATATTTAAGCAAAAAAATCAATTGCGCGACGGTGATTATCGCAGATTGTAATGCGTATAGCACCGCGAAAGTGAGAAATGTATAAAACTCCCAGGGATCCTGAATACGCCTGAAAGCGAGAGCCACCATGCACCAAACGAAAACAAAGACCGATGCTCGTTTGTAGGAGAATTTGCCATCTTCGCCTTCCCAGGATGGCTTAAAATAATTCCAAATAATTTTTATCATGACGAATATCTTTTGTAGGCATTAGCCAATTTCTTGTCGTATTGATTCATGCGATAACCTGCTCCATTGTAATAATATGCAAATGTTTTCCAGTCCTTATTTTTGAGCGCTTTATCAAGTTTTGGATTCGCTTTGATAAATCGTATTCCGAGTTCAATTTGATTTGCCTCAGACACTTTTGCAAAATCCCACATTTCACCAACAGAATTGAAGCCAAGCAGTTTGTAATGAAATCCCATAATCTGCATCATGCCGATACTCGTACTTTCCATAGCGCCGTTAGGATTGATTCGGAAAGCATCATTAAATGCAATCCATTCTCTGCTCTGTCGCTCAACTTTGTTCACTGACCAGAGGCCTGACGGGGCATACGAAACCTTACGACGAAACCAGACAGGTTCAAACTGAATAATGATTTTTCCGGTATCTGCTGCAAATCCGATTCCACCTGATTCTACAGCTATAACAGCCCTGAGCGCAGCAGGTTCGTAGCCATGGTGTGTTGCAAGATTTATGATGTCGGATATTTGAAGCTTCTTGAACATAAATTATTTATTTTAAAAAATACAATACCGACGCAGCAATTGCTGCGAACGATGCTATAAATGTCTTGGTATTGTTTCGTCGTGCTCTCTTTGTAATTATTTTAATTTCCTTCTGTAAATTCAGCCTTTGTTGAATCAGATTAGCCTCTGATTGCTGATAACCTGTAACAACATTTTCATATCCGGCAATCGCTTTCTTTTGAGAGGCAATCAAAGTATCACGCACGAATATTTTTTCATAAAGAATGATGTTTCTATCATTCATCAAAATCACTTCTTCTGTGAGCCGCTTCCAATCGTCGCCAATCTTAAGCAATACTTTTATATCAGCGTTTGCCAACCTTGTACTGTCTGACAAGGTCTGTGACTGCACCCTGAAGCTGCATAGAATTATAATTGCTAAAATCACGAGGTTTCTCATTTCTGTTGTTTTTAAGTGCATTCGTATTTTCATCTAATTTTTTTGACAGCTCATCATCTTTCTCTTTGTTCCATTTGTTGATGTTTTGCTGTTCCACCCGGATCGAATCTAATTTTGCATTCACGATTTTCAAATCAGATTTTCTCAATTCTTCAAGAGCCTCATTTTTCTGAATCACTGCTGAATCTTTCGGTACCGGTTGATAAAAGAGCATTACCGCGCATCCGATGCTGACAGCAACAATGACAATCGTTGTGCAGAGGTTGATTCGTTTTAGAATTGCGCTAACTGAAGTTTCCATGTTTTATTTCGTTTTTAAATATTCCATACTTGTCTCAATTTTAGTTAGCCTGATGTCTTGTGTGTTGCTTAATATTTTCATTGCGTTTCTTTCTTTTTCCGCTGCTTCCATTTTTATTTCAATCGCCTGCATTTTTGTTCGTAATGTTTCCAGTTCGTTCTCACGTTTTACATCACGATACACAAGCGAAATGATAAAGCCAACAGCGACGACAATGTAAGTGCCTGCCTGCTTCCATGTGATTCCCCGAATTTCTCTTTGCTCTATTGTTGTCATTCATTTGAGAAGTTTTAATGCACTATTTTACAACACAATCTGCGTGGTTTCATCTCCTGCCTCAACACCTGCGAAATACTCAAAAGTCGCTGCTGAGGGTGCAGAATCCATCAACACGTTATCAGACAGTTGACCAGTTTCATCAATATCAGGTTCTCCCGCATCATCATAACGGTATTGATTAAGAAGGTATGCTGCATAAGCCCTAATGTTCTCATACACTCCAGTTGAGAAGATTTTTCGTGCAAATTCTTTCTTCTTCTTTACCGCCACATTGTAATGATCAAATTGTGTTGGTGTGAAGTCCTTCCAGTACTGCGCCGTACCTTTCATTGCGGTGTTTAACCTTTGTAAGAAAGTTTCACTGTTTGCCATTTGGCTGCGCTGTGTTAAGTTGAGTTGAATGTTTGCCATTGATTATATTATTTAAAAAGATATTGAGTAACTATCATACTGGTTGCATTGCCATACGCAGCCGCGAAAAGCCGATTATAAACCTTATCAAATGCAAGCCCTTGAATGTACACGCCGGTGATGCCAAGGTTACTTATAATACCTGCCGAAGGATTATTGTAAGGAGCATAAGTGACATTACCATTCTGAAAGAAAACCCAACCATTTGCAAAGGCAATATCTCCCATAAGAAGGATTCCGGTATATCCCACTTGACTTCCCAACAATGTTTCAACAAGTGCGAAGGTGTCATAGTCATAGATATACACGGCAGCTTGACCTTTGTCTGTTTGCCACTTATTTGTAAAAATCCTTCCGCCGACCTTGTCAAGGCGTGATAGCCCGCTTCCAGAAACGCTTCCTAATGACGAGAGATCAGAAAGTTTCCTGATGCTGTTTCCGATTGCAATCCTGTCATCTGATTCATCTATATCCAAAGACACCCCACTAATACTATACTCATTTACATAGGCAAATGTGTCGTAATCGTAGGTCTGAAGTTTGCTTGACGACAAAACATAAATCAACCCCGTTAAGCTGCTACCTGCTACCGAACTGGGGATAGCGGAGTTTTTTGTACTGAAAGTTGTTATTAACGACAGATTGCTAAGGTTGTATATCTCGATTTCTTTTGTTGACTGGTTGGCGAAATACAGGCGATTCTCATCGCATGATATTAATCTATAAGGATTTGTCCCCGCACTTACCCAACTATGCGTCTTAAAAGTCGTCTTAATGCCTTCAGTTAGTTCTCCGGCTTTAAAGATTACTCCGTTATGGGAAAATACATTGTTATTTTGTTTTACAAAGTATGCCATCTACACTGCTATTTTATTTTCAAAATACATCCATACGTTACTGCCTATATACTCATATTTTCCGTTAACCCCGTACACTACCTGCGGCCTTACCGCATTTGGGTAGAGCGCAGTCATTTGAATAGAGGTTTTCACGCCGGCACTATCGTCGAGGTCGTCGATTATATAATCTTTAACGATTAGATCATACGGTATGCGTGACCAAATATTCGTGCCTGTGCAGATGTATAGATATCCGTTATAGAATCGCTCCTCTCTATACACGCCTGTGTGTGATACAAAGCCGTTGCTCCAGTCCATTCCTGCGAGTTGTACACCCGTTGTGGCAGATGCAGTATTTGCATCGAGTAGATTGTAATCCGCATTAAGCCCGTTGCTTTTTACCGTCACCACCTTCTCTCCACTTGCAACCGCCGGTATCTCCCAGAACCCAGCTTGTAGTTGGTAGTGTGAATTATCAGAAGCAAGTAGTAACAGCTTTATTGAGTTTGCAAGGATGTTATTTGAAGCTAAATTTTGTCCGTTCAGCTTTACAGGCAACGCTGAAAGTGAGTCTATCTTAACCGTACTACTTCCGGTATTTGCGTTAGTGAAAACACCATACAGCGCTTTAGGATACGCTGTTATCGCCGGAGAATTTGTAGAAATATATGTATCCGTACCCGTAAAAGTCAGGTATGGCGTTCCTGTTCCACCGCCAATGAGAACATACTCACTCCCTGTCGTGTCCCACCTGTACATCAATCCCGTATCTCGTGCCACATATGCTTTACCGTCTTCACCTGTTAGCGGGAAAGACGCTTTGTCTGCCTTCCACACAAGCTCTGTCGGAAGGTCATCCCAATCTGCATCACCGTCTGCTGCGCTTTGTTTAGTGAGGACTTGTCCTGTTGTGCCGCCTACGAGGTCAGCTTTGGTGCTACATACGTCTTCTGTATAGTCCAACATACCTCCCATCGCGGCGCGCACTTTTGCCGGGCTTATCTGTCGCGTTGTATTGTCATTTACGTTGGCATTAATGATATTTTCGATTTCTGTCCTGTCCATTGCTTAGTATCTTATATATACGGTGTAAGCGATATTCTTTGGCCGGGTTTCAATACCCCCAACTTCAGTAGTGTTGCCGGTTTTATTGTTCTCAGCGCCACCCGGTGAGTTAGGATATATCTGATTTACCGTGCCTATATTATTTGAACTATTCGCTCCACGCTCGTTATACCACCGATAATACAAATCGTGTTTGTGCTTTTTAAAAGCATCTTCTTGATAGATTCCTTCTCCACCAAAGGGCCGGTCGATATCCAGTCCCCGACTGTTATCTAACCCGCGCAGGAATACGCCACGTAAGTCAGGTAATCTGAAAGTAGTACCCGAACCGCCGATGCCAAAAAGTCCTTGTTTCGCAGAACTGCCAAGCCATGTTGCATCTGGTATGGTGAGGCTATTATCATTAGCAAATTGCCAAAGTCTCGGGAAGTTAGCTTTTGCCACCAATTGTCCACGAGCTTCAAGAGCATATCCCGATGCAAAAGGTTTATAAAACACTTCCCCGGCTTCATCGTGATTACCCTTCAGATTAGTTACGTAGAGTACGCTTCCGATCTTTGTAAAAGATATTAACTCTCCAACATACAACCATATTCGGTTTTTAAATGATACCCCATAAGACCCTCCCAGTATTGAGGTAAGGCCGTTTACTTCAATCTTCACACATGCAGGAGGTATTGCTGATGTATCCGCGATAACCGATAACGTAAAATAAGCCCCGTCAGGTAATCCGTCAACTTCCAATGTCGCAATTTTGCCCGTCGCGGCTAATGTTAGAAACACTTGTTGATCGTATAGGTCAGTTGACGGAATTGTCGCATCTGCATTTATCGTAAGAAGTTTTATGCCTGCCACTCTGCCGAGTCTGTCATAGAGATATTTCGTTCTGTTGCCTAATTGTTGTGATTGCTTATTGGATATGCCTCCGCTATTTACCGAGCCGCCACGTACTACGTCGGTCTCTTCTATTTGATATATCCCTGTTTCCCAGGTGGAGGTTTCAGGTAAGTTTGCCATGTTTTAATTAATGTTTATAGTCCATATTCCGGTTATCACTACGGCGGATGTTTTCGCTATTGCCGCTCTTACTTTACGCGAAAAGAGCACTCCACTATCATTGAACAAACCTAATTCGGTTATGTTAAGCCCGTTAGCTTCTGTGGTACCTATTTCAAAATTGAACTGAACAGAGTTCGCGGTGGGGTATGCCACGCTGCCAATAGCTTTGGTGAACTTATTGGTAAGATTAGTGTCACCGGTAGTAGGTGCTGCCGTGCCTTCGCCTACTGCGATCTTCGTAATAGCTTTACCCGCGGCATCGCCGCCTAAGAGCTTTGCCACGTTGGTCTTACCAAGGTTCACCACAAGATTTTTTTCTAAAGACTGCTCTATGAGTTTTCCGGTAACGGCATCCCGTACCTGTAGAAATACACTTCCTGTAGCCCTTATGTTTTCTCTTATCATTATTAATTAATTGTCAGTTCTAATAAATCACTGTCGCTTGAATAATTCTTACTGCCATCATACAAATGTTCTCCGTTGTAAAGAAAATCACCACCTGTAAACAAATCATCGCCTAATACGTCTGCCGGACTTTCAAAGCTGTCATCATCAAGAAGGATTCCTTCATTAACGGTTATCTCAAAGGTGATCCCGTCTAACCAACTTCGCACGTTCTTGTAATGCTTTACCATCGTAACCGCATCATCTATTTGTTGTGCGTTAACAGCTACTTCACCCGCATTGAGCTGGATGGTAAAACGCGCCCAGTGTCCATTCACATGCTCTGTGATTGTCGCATCAGGAAAACCCACGGTTTTCAAAGCTTCACGGATAGCCCATACAGTGCCTTTGTACCGGTGTAGTTCAATGGCTTTCTTTATCAAAGAGCGTTTTTTTTCAGTTGTATCCGCTAATTTCCAACCTCCAAAGCCTAACACATCAAACTGAGATGCCAACCAGTAAAGAGCGCTTTCATCAACTGTATCGATCATATAAACCAGCAAAGCATCCAATCCTATTTCGTCTAACCGCTGTTTCATCAACAGGTCAAAAATGATGACATGCGGCCGCTGTATAGGGCTTACTATGATAGTTTCATCACTCATCGCTATACCCTCCTACGGTTACTGTTATCGCCGTACATTTCGCCACCTCATTGGCCCCAACTACGATTGTCGCAGCCGGGCTACTAACTGTTACGCTGTACACTCCATCCACCATGCATCGCTTGATGATATTCTCGATCACCACATCCAGTCCGATCTTATTTTTCCGGCTGTCTGCGTACTCTTGTAACTGAGCCGTAACAACAGAAATTATTTCTGAATCAATATTACCTGTAACGAGTGTCAATGATACAGTAATAGCGTAGTTCACTTCTGATGGAGCGGCGACCGTAACCGAGTCTGTCAAGGGCCTTATCTTATCCGAATTGCACGCTGCTGCCACCTCGTCCAACACAACCGAATTTGGTATTTCCCCACCTTCCAGTAATGGATATATATTTACCTGGCCAGGACTGGGTGAAGTAACGGATACATCAGCGATAGCAGGGTTAGCGGATCGGGCGAAATATTCATACGCACCTTTGCTTCCGGCATTTGAAAATGATTCCGGCGCTAATTTTATCCGCAATCTCAGGTCATCATCACTCTCCGCATCTGCGCCTCCGTTAGTGGTATCCGTATTCTGCGCTGATTGAAGATAAGGCTGAGGATCAAGGATTACACTTATTTTATTGACTTCATAATTATTGCCGGAAACGCCACTTGCAGCACAGGTGGCGGAAACAGTTACTTCATCCGTAAATGCATCTACACTTACACTTGTATCCGTTATAAACACTACTTGCCCGTCAATGCTTTGTATTCTAATACCGGCAGGAACAGTTACCGCTCCATGTCCCATACCGAATATGAATTTGATCGTGCAAACGGCAGGTGAAGCGGTGAGTCTTCGTACACCTACGAGCTGTCCAAGATAATCCAGGAACGGTGCCCGACTAAACTCTACAAGGTTCATCCGAGCGGCATCATTGATCTGAGCGCGGAGAAGATATTCGCGATATGCAAACGCATTGATAAGTAATTGCTCCACTTGACCAGGCTGCAATATGCGCCCGGTCATCTGCTCGTAGTCTGCTTTTATTGCGGATTTGATTGCTTCCGGGTCAATATTTAAGAATACAGGTGCTTCCATTATGATTCAAAGCCGAGCTTAAACCCTTCGGTGAAGGATGAAGTGAACACCGGCGTGTCCACCTCAATAGTTAAAGAAAAATCAGTCAAATCCACACTTCCGTTCAACACCAGTTTATTATTATCAATCGCCCAAGTGCCGTAGCTCCCATAGAACGTTTGCACAAACGCCAATACCTGCCCGGGCGTGTTCAGGTTATTTTCGTTATAAGGCTCAATCCGGTTGCCTTCAGCGTCATTGAATAAAATTTGATAGCGTTCATCTTCAGCGTTTGTAAGTGCAGGTATTACCGCTGATAATACGTTTGTAATAGACTGAATAATCAAGCTGCCGGATCCCGCTACATTAGCGGGGACATACAACACCACTTTGTTTTGCGCAAAAAGCCAGTGCCAGGCCCCAAACAAATACCAATAATTGGTGACCCAGGTAAATAAATCAGCGATGGTGGCAAAACCGATTGCAGGTGCAGGTGGTAATACAGACGCGCCATTAAGAGTCAACGCTATAGCATAACGGAAGGCATCGGAATCATAAACCGCCTGAAGAATGAGCTGACTAACCTCGGTGCCCGTGCTAACTCCCTGGTCTGATACGGTCAGTTCAAAAATATCACTATCGCCATCCGGTAATTTGTATATGATACCAAATTTCACGTTTCCCGGTAAGATTTCATGGCGTATGGACTGCACAGTAATTCGGCGCTCGAACTGACGCAAAGCGTCCAGTATCTCTTTCTTCATGTTGGGAATGGCTGTTTGTGAAGGCTTGTCTATCCAGTCAAACAAACCACAGCCGAAATGAGGCCTTAAAGGATCTTCTCCTTTTCGCGTCTTCAAAATCACATCTACACACTGCCTGACATCATTCATACCCGTTACGATACTGTCTGGGTAATCAAGGCTCATCTGCCAATTTGTAGTATGGATATCACGAATGTTCACGGCCTCACAAATATGAGTCGTAACCGAATAGATAAACTTGCGGTTTGATTGCTATAGTCTTAACTCACGTTGCCTGTACCTGTACCTGTCTGGGCGGAAGCTGTACCAGTAGTGGAAACGGTAACGTTAACTTCACCACTCTTTACGAAAATATCAATAGCATCGCTGAGGCGTTCTGCGAATTCGCTTTTTGCATCGGTGTCCCGCTCTTCCATATCGGAGAGGATAGCTTCAATAGTTGATTTGAGTGTCGCTTTGTCTAACGCCATTATTTACATCATTAAATTATCTAATTTGGTTTGGAACGAAGTGAGCTGCGAGGGCGTCGGCGTTATCAATCCTGCGCTGGGGCCTGACGGTGTATTTACCTTAATGCTTTCAATAAAATCTTTAAGCATCTGAATGATCTCTTTCAACCCTGCGTCGGTATTTTCTACTTTAATTTTTCCGTTTGTGCGGTCAATTTCTAAGGTCAATTTACCGTTCACATTCGCGATTATTTTATCGGCATTTGCACCTGCCAGGGGGCTGTCTTTTGCTGAATAAATCGCACCGCCCACTACCCCAAATTCACAATTATCATCCATCAAGCACCATACCTGCTCATTGATGCTGAAAGGAAAATTGTATTTATCTTCTTTACTTGCCTGCACAGATACCGGTAGCGGATTGCTCACAATATCATCTTCGATGAAATGAACACGCACAACCCCTTTTGAAGTGTCAACCTCTGTTATATATCCGAATTTAAGCATACTTAAAAAAGGTTTGCAATTTCGTCTTTAGTTAATTCCACGTCATCACTGTATTCCGGCTTAGGTTTAGCTTTGGCCTGGGCGTCTTCAAACTTATAATTAACTTTATACACTTCGATGTCAACCACCCAGCCACCATCATTGCTGATGGTATGCGCAGATTGATGGATGATGTAGTCGCCGGAAAGAAGCCCCAGATTCCAAAGTGTAATGACATTGCCAGCGCATAGCAGCGGGCTTCCGGGCAAACTTACGGTGCCGGATTGCTGTAAGTTATTGGCTGCCCGGAGCGCTGCTTTTGTCATTTCAATGGCCTGTGCTTTGGATGCGGCCGTATATTTTAATTCCAGCGTATCGTCTGTATTATCTGCGCCACCATCGCTATTAGTGTGTGAAATGAGCTCGCCTGTTTCAGGATTATGATATTTGACACTCGCTAATTTGTAGGTGCCAGAGCTCTTATCTTTGATGGAAAAACCGAGCAGCTCACTCTTATCAAAGCCCGCCACAGACTTACTGTTTTCCAGCTCTTCTTTTCTTATGAATATCACTGCCTTATCCCTCACGTTGAAGCTGTAACCGTATTCTGTGGCTAATCTTTTCAGAAAGCGAATATCCCGTTCTTTTTGCTGCACGATGCGGCTTATTCGTACATCGCTTATCTTGCCCTGAACCGTCAGCCCGGCGGCAGAGGCTACGGTTTTTACAATTTCGGCCAGTGTTTTACCCTCATGCACATGGCTTTTTGCCGTCCGCTTTTGTCCTTCTTTAAAACCGGCCGCTATACATCTTAAGTTGATATTATCCGGAAGTCCCGTGAATTCTATCTCATCCACTTCAAAGGTACCACAATCCAATATCAATCCACCTTCAATTCCTATTTCAGCTTTTATTTTGGCCCCTTTTTCCGGGTACCAGCGATTTTGCCATTTTTGAAAAGCATCTTCCAACTCAATATCCAATGTGTCGGCTTCATCAAGGTTATCGGTATAGGTGAAGCTGATAAGGCTTTCACTTACATCCGCGGTGATGTTGATACCGTTATAGAGGACTTTGATATGTGGACGGAGAAGTTGCATGTATGAGTTATGAGTTATGAGTTATGGCGTTTCCATGGTGGGAGTAAATTCGAATTGACTGTTACATCGTTACTTTCCAATATGGGTATCTCCAAAACCAATCCGCCTTTTAACCTGTCGGTAATCGGTATTTGTGGATTGGTGTCAAGGATGCGGGGTACTTCACTTAAAGTGCCATACATCTTCTGGCTGATTGCATCCCAGCGTTCCCCTTCCTGTGTGATATATTGAATAGTATCTGCCATGTTACATTTTTCTAAGTATGATATCGTTTGTGAAAGGAATCGCCGCATCGTTTACGCCCCTCAACCCGGTCTGAAGGTTCAATATAGAATCATTCAATGCCGTCAGCGATACCGGCGGCTGCATCAGGTTGCCAATTTCTGTCAACTTATCTTTTGCTTTATTGACGGAAGCGATTACTCCGGTAGCCACAGTGATGTTTTCCTGCACCTCCGAAATTTTGTTTCTGGCGTCCTCCAAAGCCGCCTGCGCCATGGCGACCTTACTTTGAACCTTACTGATATGCTCTTCAGGCACATCTGCGTTTTTCATTTTCTCAGCTTCTTCTGCTGCCTCCCAGCTTTTGTTCTGTGCTTCCATCAATGCCGTGTGTGCCTGCGCTTCTGAGGTTGGCTTCTGTGTCGGGCGACGGATAACCTGCTTTTTATAGCCCACTGCTGCGGCCTTACGTCGATCAGATGCTGCCTGTTGCTCTTCTTCAGAGCCGGGGACATATTCTAAAAGAGATATAGTGATATCGACTTCTACAATTGTGCCGTCATTGAAAGTTTGCGTGATTTCCTTGCCTACGGATTTTATTACGTAATCATTGACATATTCGCCATTACCTAATAACAAAGGCAATATTTCGCCTGTAGATTTCCATGCTTCCAGATCTTTTATTTCCTGTGCAGGAGTACAGAATTCTATTCGCAATTTAAACTGAAGCGTAACTTCTTCCAAGGTATTACCCGTGAACTGTAGCCGTGGCTTTGTGTTTATCAGGTCATACTGAGCCAGATTAGCCTCGTTACCGGAATAACTGATTGTTGAGGGAACGAAAAGACCTTCATAAACCTTATTTCCTAATTGTAATAACATGTTTAAAAGCCTTTTCGTTGTTTGTTGTATTGATAATCTGCCATCTGCCGTTCAAAATCTCTACGCATTTGAGCATTTAGCTTTTGCGCATCCGCGCCACTTATACTGCCATTCACATTAATTACCGGGGCAAAGCTGAACTGATCACGGGATCCCGCGCGAACGGGCGCAAGTTGTGGCGTCATATTCATCGCCGTTGCACCTCCAAAAGCTTTATCTGAAACATAATTAACAGTTGACGACAAATTGTTCTTCGACGCATAATCAATCGCCCCTTTCACTTCACTTACTGCCCCTTTGACGCCGCCCACCAACTTCATTATCAATTTACCCACCATACTGTTCTTTATCCACTCGTATGCGCTTGAAAAAATATTCTTGACTCCGGCCCAAAGATTTGTGAAAAATTCGGTTATCTTACTCCAGTGTTGCATGATTAATCCGACGGGGGTGAAATTTAACAGCATGGCTTTTATCCCTTCCCAAGCCGTTAAGAAAACGTTTTTCACCCCCCCCCATAAGCGAGAAAAAAAAGCTTTTATCTTAAACCAATGCTTGTAAATGAGACCCGCAGGAGTGAAATTAATGAGCAATGCTGCGATCACTTTCAGCGCCGTAGAAAATATCTTCTTCACCCACGTCCATAATTTTGAGAAAAAATCCTTTATCTTATTCCAATGTTTTATTATCAAAAAGACCGCCGTCGCAATACCTGCTATAATCAGCATCCACGGATTGGCCATAATCAATTTGGTAACCGCTGAAAAAGCAGAACCGACCTTTAGAATACTTGCGCGAACTGTTAACATGCCGGCGGAAAACCACTGTGTAACACCCGTGATAATACGTAAAGAGGCTAAGGCCAGGGCCACTCCTATGACCGCTTTTATGACCCCCGGATTCTTGTTCACAAAATCTACGAATGAATTAATGAGAGGCTGCATCTTCCGGGCGATGTCCGATACTACGGGTAACAAAGTATCTCCTAACTTGATAGAAGCATTTATGGCTTTCTGTTTCAATATATCAAGCTGCGCCCCGGTTGTTTTCATCCGCCTTTCCGCTTCTTCATTAACGCTGCCAGCAATGTTGTTTTCATTTGATAGAAATTTCAACTGTGATTTCACACCCGAACTACTATTCATATTAGCGGCTAATTGAGCCAGGTTAGAACTGTAAGCGCCTACACCGCGTGCATTCAGATAGCTAAACGCATCGCCGCTTCTTCGGGCCTTTTCCAATATTGCCAAAAGCCCCCGGGCTCCTCCTCCTGCGTCATCAAATGTTTTTTTAAGATTAGCGTTTGTTAGTATCGCCTTTTGAAAACGATCCATCGTGGTTGCCGCTTCACCGCTACTTTTACCAATCACCTGAAAAGCGTTACCAAACGCCTGTATGTCTGTACCCGAAACTTTAAGCGTTTGTGCTACAGATGCTCCACCTTGAGCCATAAAATTGAGTAACTCAGACGCTTTGCCGCCAAACTTGTTAGTTGTCGCGTTCATAGCATCCATCACCTTATTGGTGTCTTCAAGAGAAAGATTCATAGCATTACGGATAATCATAAAACTCTTACCTGCTTCCCCTGCAGCGACATCAAAGGCGAATGATATTTTATTAGCGGCTATGGCTACCTCTCCAATTTTATCGCTTGATACGCCCCCGGCTGCGAGTTCGGCCATCAATTCTGCCACACTCGTCGAGGCATTACCGAATTTATTGGATATATCTATGGCCTGTTGTGTTAGTTTCCCGAAAGCTTCAGACCCGAAATCCACATCAACAACTTTGGCAACATCAGCTATTTTACTTTCTAAATTAATGGCTTCTTTAGTGGCCGCAATGAACGGTGCCGCTATAATCCCCGCATTTTTAAAATTATTGGCCGCTGCGGAAGTCAAATCTTTGGCCTTTGTACTTAACTCATGTATCTTCTTCTGCGTTTTAGTTGCAAATTGATTGATCGCACGAGATGCCGAACTGGTATTAGCAGTGAGCATCAACGCAACCGCCATTAAACTGCTTCCACTTGGCATTATTGTTTATTTGTGTAATTTTGTAGTATGAACTTCATAAAAGGCTTAATCGTAGGTTACTTACTTAAAAGCAATACCGCCTCAGAACCGAATACTCTGACCTCCTTAGATCATGGTGGTATTGGACTGCTGGTTTTAGGTTTTATTTCTTTAATAATCGGCGGTACCCTTTTCCAGGCTATTGCCGTATTTTTATTCGCCTTAGCAGTCCTCCTGATCTGGAAATCTTAATCCTCTTCGGCTGCATTCATTTCATTGTGTAGTCTAACTCCTTCCGCGTAATATTGATAAATTTTATCAGAAAACCAATCTTCCACTATAAGAGGAGATACGCCATAAAAATGGGCTACAAAGGCGATTTCATGCAGCCCTATTCTAAATTTAATCTCCCGTATGCAACGAATAGTTTCAAATAATCTTTTTGATACAAATCATCTAAATAATACTCCGGCGGTTGTGATTTCCCGTCAATTAGAGTGGCCATTGCCAAACCTAAATTATCAGGATCCAAATCACTGTCTGCCTGAATCCTTTTCTTCGTTTCAATGAAATCTCGGCCTTTCAATCTTCTGATAATTGCTGTAACGCCATTACTCAGTGTTAACTTTTTTACAGCAGAACCATTGTCATATTCTTTTGACAAGATACCGTTTGTTTCATCGTCCTCAGACGCATAATAAAAACCATCAGCATCTTTTTCGGCGGGGTAAATTTTCGCTTTTTTATGTGGCGGCGATGATGGATTCTCCATCAACGGCACTGATCCTTTTTTTTCTTCCGGCATAAATTTTAAATTTTGTTGCGGAGAAGAGATTCGCACTCTCAACATTCAGGGTATGAGCCTGATGAGCTATCGTAGCATTCCGCGGTTTGTTATATTCCTAAGTTCTGGCGATATGCGGCCAGCATATCTTCGCCATTTACTTTATAAATATTAGCTTCCACATCTATCTCCATTTCCACATTACCATCTACTTCCAGACGCATATAGGTGCATCCGTAGGATGTTTCCAACTCTACGTTATCATGCTGCACAAAATTGCCCCCGGGGAAGTTTTTAGGCTGTATGGTGAGAAAAAGAACTGCAGGAGTTTGAGCTGTGCGGCCTCCACCCTGATATTCTTCAATAGAACCTCTCACCTGGATACGGATAGGCTGGAAAAAGTTGGCAAACTTGCGCATTACATCACCGTAATAAGCTGTCCACTTCACCGTACCTTCCATCTTGTCAATGCCGGCAAAATATTCTACCGTACCCATCATGCCCAGCGCTTTATGTTCCGCCATCTTAGCTGTTACGGTCGGTGAATTAAAGGATTCTACTCTACCGAGCATGCTACCGCCGTCAAGATATACGTTTGCATTGGTCAGCCTGTTAATTTTTATTTTTTGCGCCATTGCTCAAATTATTTTAAAGAGGTTAAGTACTCAATGTTGATGAAAGAATTAAAAGTGATACGTTCAGCCGGTGTAGGAGGCATGAAGTCAATGTAGAAAGTTACATGACCTTGTGCGAGTTCTGACGGTGGGTTATCTTCTTTGATGAATTTACAAACGCCATCAATAAGAGCCCCTCTCTGAATCAGTGTGCGGATGAAGCTGTTCACGCTTTCTCTGACACTATCAATCCATCCCTGGGTAATCGGCTGGTCAAGGAATTGAAGGCATGCCTGCTCTACGCTTTCCTGCAACACATCGGCTGTACGACGTACGGAAATGAAATTATCTGGCTCCGTATTAGTTGGAAAGGCAGCCGACCGGTTGCCCCAGGTGCGAATGCCGCTACCAAAAGTGTTGAAAATAGTAGTGATACCCACTTCATTGAGCTGGTTAGCCTCACTGGTAGGATCGCTAACCGCGGCACTGATGTTTCTTTCAGCACCGGTAATACCTTTTATCTCGTGATTGGATGCGGATGCCCAGAAGCCCTCTGTATTGTCAACAGCGGCCCGGATGCCAGCCATAAAAGCCGAATAGGGAAAATTAACATCAGAATCTGATGCCCCATCGTACCATTTCAACATCGGGTAAAGAAGCTGAGCTCTCTTGCTTGAGGTGTTGAAATTGATGCCTCCTCCCGGACCTCTTCCCGTAATGGCCTGCGCTACCGTAGTACCTGCCGGAGCATCCAAATACGCGATAGCTCTGAACTTCCCCGCAAAAGAAATTAATTCCGCAGCGATAGCATTCACTTGTGAAAACATCGGAGCGATTAATATTTTCGGGGAAAAACCAAAAAGATTAAATGCCAAATCAAAACACTTCATCCCCGAGCGTGCATCCGTTCCCGAATCAACTGCGCCAATGATATCCGAGTTGGATACGGCAACGGCATCCAGCTTTTTATAAGTAAACTTGAGTGTCTCTGTCGCGGAAATCGCATTGCTTATCACAACGAAATTACCGAACTCATCCAACGTATAATCCGTATCTTTCGTATATGCCACAGGATTATCGGTAGCATCCAGAATTGTTACGTCACTTAACGGTGCAAAATCCAATTTTGTTTTTCCCGCCACAAGAGTATGAATCTCCTTGGTTATATCCGCTCTGTGTTTTGACGGATCAAAAACATTAACCACAATAACTGTCCCTGCGCCCTGCCGGAAGATGGCATCCAATGACTGCGGGATGCTGAATCCGGGTAATTTCTTACCGAACTGAGCGGCTTGCGCATAAGAATTCACCACAATAGGCGTGTTCAAGTCGCCTTTAGGGGCTATGCCTACCAAGCCTATTACCGCAGACTTAACTACAGATATGCTGCGCGCACCGTCTTTGAGCTCTATGGTTTCAATACCATGCAGATAATTTGCTGCCATTATTTCTTAATTTTTTTTGTTGGTTTTGACTCGGTTTCTTCTTCCGGTTCCTGAACTGAAGGAACAGTTTCTTCTAAAAACCCCTGTGCTATCAATGATTTTACATGAGGATCTTTCTCATCAAGGGTGTAAGCTACTCCTGGAATCAGCGCTATGTCTCCAGCTGCTGAATTGTCTTTCCCTTTATACGTGAATGTTTTCATCTGTTTGATTTAAAGTAAAATAAATGTCGTCATCGGTAATACCTGTGTCCGGAACAAAATCGGCTTCATCCTGTGTTCTTAATGATCGGCATTTGAAGGTGATACTGTGTTCCCATATATCATTTTGATAACCGGCGAAATCATGTTCTCCTAAACTCAGCTTACCACAATCGGCAGGCGCAAATCCAATCAATGTTTTCTTCACAAGTTCGGAAATCGCATATACTCCTTTGATACCCCTCATTAAACGCGCCTGTATGCTCACATTGAAAGTGATTGTCGTATGCTGTGAAACCTGACCTACGCTCTGATTGCTATCGTATTTTTCGCCCAGAAAAACAACTGTTACCAGACCTTTCTGAACCGGGGTTTTATAATTATCCACTGAATCCGGAAGCGCTTCCACATCTGCGATGGCTGTAAGGTCCGTATTAGCAGACAACCTTGCAACGATTTGGCTTTCTATGGATTCATAATTCATACTATTTCTTCCAGTTGTACTTTATAGGTGTCGCCATCCCTGGCCACTGCACCCACTATTTTAAGGGCGTAATAATTCTTGCCTTTTATTTCAATGATCACATCTTGCTTTGCCTCAATAAGTTCACGCATCCCTGGCCAATCTCCTTCTTTATATTCCAAAGTCGGTCTTTGATAATCGTAACCGTGCTCTGATACTTTTTCGCTTACCGAAGGATCGTTATACAACACTCTTGCTGTGATACCGTTCCAGGATGCATCGTAACCCATCGTTACCGCTATAGCAGAAAAGGTATTAACCTTCAGCGTATCAAAGACGTTGTCCATGGTTACACGTTAATACCTACTTCCACGGTTGTGTCACCGTTGCCAGACGCCGCCCAGGCGTACCCCAGGAAAGGATCGGTATTAGTTTTGTTCACTTTGCCACTGGATGTATATATCTTATCTCCCTGCGCGATTACAGTTGAGGCATCTGTTTTTTCTAAAACAAAAACGCCTTTCGTTTTAACGGCAACAAGATTTACATTATCACCGTCGGCAGTAGCTACTCCATACAGGGTGCCCACGGTTACAAGATCACCTCCTTTCACGGTATCGGCCAAAACAACATTTATGCTGTCAGTACTTTGTTTATAATTTTTCATCGTTATTTTATTGAAGCTTTTTTGAAATTAAACCGGTCTTACGCTTTCGCTGCCGGTGGTTTTTCAGTTAATAGTTTATTGACCCGGATTTTTGAACCAACCCTGCCAGCCCCAGATTGCAGTCGCAAAAGCCATTGATCCCTTCACTTCCAGTGAGTCTGTGTCAAAGTTTACGCGGCTTTCGGTTCTCAAACCCGGCTGACCATTCAGATAAGCATATACAATGCCATCGGCGGTTATCTCATTTGGATCAGCGGCCAGATACCAAGCTTTTGTATCTGTAAATTGATTTATCACCTTTACTTCAAAAGCGTTAGCGAATACATTCACTGAACCTGTCGCATTTGCAAGAACGGCAGTAACAAGTTTCAGAGCTGTTACTTCAAGATCGGGTGGAACAATCAAATACCGGGGGACGATATTCAAGGTGTTGCCTGCGGGACTTTTTTGTTTGCGCATTGCAGCACGAGCTTTGGCCAGATTCGCTTCTTCAGGCGCTTTCTTATCACCGCTATCGGTAGCCAGATTCTTGTGGCTGGTATGGAACAAGGCCGTACCATCCCACGCATTCTTGTTTGAGATGATATTATCCCAAACGGCCTGGCTCTGGAATTGTTGCGCTCCTATGGCCATAATACGTGGCAAACGACTGAATACGCTCAAATCATCGTTGATGATGGCAATATCTGTAATACTGTATTTGCGACCATATTTTTTCAGCTTGATGGTGGCTTTTTCGTTTTGCAGAATCGGAGACTCTCTGTATTCTCCTCCTTCCGGAATTTCTTCAAACGTTACTGCGCCATCAACTTTTACACCTGTCTTCTCACGAAAATCAGTCGCTGTCTCCTGGCGAGCGATGAAGCTCCAGTCATCCACCACGGCATCATAATACCTGCGTAAAGAACGGCTGAAAGCGCTGGAAAGCAGATCCGGAAAATCCGTTGTAGCAAATGCTCTTTTTACGATTTCCTGCTCAGAAAGCAAAGCAAACTTTTCTCCTTTGGCCCGCAATCTGTCTTTTGCTAAATCCAAAAGTCGCATATTGCGGAATAGCTTTGCCTTTTCGTTTTGCGAAAAATCTTTTTCTGAACCTGGATTTGCCCGCTCTACAATCCCCGTGATAATAGCGCTACGGATTTGATCCGCTTCGTCTTCACCTGTGATTTGCACGTTAGCGCTTACCGGAGCCGGATTGGCACGTTTGGCTACTTCATCAATGATTTCCGCCCTTGCCTGATCAACGGTCTTTCCTTCAGCAATAAGTTTTGTACCTATTTCTGTAGGAAGGCCCGCTCTTTTGCAGGCTTCGGTGATGTCGCTTACGCGTTTACGCTCATCGGCGATAGCGCTTTTGCGAATCTCTTCTACGTTTACCACTTCGCTTTTTGCCGGGGTATGTTCAGCTATCGGCTGTGTTTTTGTTACCGGCTGATTGCGTTGTTTTTCTTCCATTGTATTTATTGGGTTTACGATTTTTGCTGTTATAAAATCTTGTTCCTGATTTCGTACGTTCGCGTTGGGGTCCGCGGGTACCGGCACAAAAGAAAGCTCCATAGGTTGCCAGCGCGTGGCTGTCCAGGTGGGTATCTGTTCATCCGCATTATCAATAATCGTATATTCCAATACATCATATCCTACGCTGATATTGCGGATAATACCTTTCTTTACTTTGTTTACGATCGTTGCATCTTCAGGTTCTTCAGATAATCTCACCTTTGCTCTGGCTTCGCTATTAGATATCCAGGCATCAACCACCACTCCGATTACGCTTTCCAGTTTATAGCTGTTATGCGCATTGAGAACGGACGCTCCGTTTTTTAATCGGGAAAAGTCAATTGCTTTTTCAGATATCTCCAGCACTTCATTATAATTAGTGCCGGAATACCAGTCGTGGCGACGAACCGGCGTACCTGTGGCAAAAACAACTTCGATAGTATTATCTTTCTCGTTGAAACTGTTCTTATCAATGTCCGCCCGAATATGCGATGGCTTTATCTTAGCTATGGTACTCATTGGTAGCAAAAATGAGCCGAAGTATTTATATCAAACTTGCGGTTTGATTGCGCAAAATAAGATGCTAAAAAGTGAGTGAAAGCCTTTTATTTAGCGCCCGCCTGCCTCAGCAAAAGATTCACCTGCCGCTCAAATTCTTTTTGCATATCCGCACCGGCTGATTCTTCAATTGTTTTCTGTGTGTCTTCAGTCGTTATACCACCAAAAGGCGATAACGTTTTTAAAGCGGTGATAGGTTTCCTGGATTTTAATATCGTGAATGTATTTCCAGAATAAGCCCCACGCGCCCATATCTGCTGCATAATTCCCGGCTTGTCGGATTGAATCATGAATGCAAAAGGCAACGTCTTACGCTGACCTTTTCTTATTTCAAAAGAAACTCCAGTGTAGGTGTCTTTCTTTGATGCTTTTTTAGCCCTCTGGCTCAAACTTCTCTTCTTAGTCTCTTTATCTTTTACCGACTTTATGGAAAAAACGCTACCCTCTTTTATAAAACTGGGGGTGAAATGCGATAAGCCAATTGGTTGAGTTCTACCGGATATGATTCCTTCAGGTTGTCCATAAGTTGCTCTTTTGGGGGATATCATATCTTTTGTCTCTGCATACTTCAGGTTGTAATTCTTGACCAGCTCACGCCGGTAATTTGTATTAGCTTTCTGAATTGCTTTATTAATCGCGCGCACGTTAGCTTTGTTCAGATTTTTATCTGAAAGTTGATTGGCTAATCGCTCCAACGACTTAGTCTTGTCTTCTATCTGTATCTGTATCGGCATTATCAATTTGTTGGCTGACCTGCTCCTTATCATAGCGTGGGTCAACCGTTGGTTTTATTCCGGCATCATCAAAGAGCTTTGCAGATGTTTTCAGTTCTTCCAGCACTTCTTCCGGTGAATAACCTAACTTTCTTACTGCCTCTTGCCAACTCATTAGGCCCGCCCTCACCTGATCAGTCATCCCTTTGACTTCCTTAACGGGATCTATCATCTGACGGCCGGGTGCAGTCCATTCAATACTCAAAGGTGCTTGTTTTGATATCAATCCTGACAGCATTCCTGCTTCCACAAACCAACGCCATACACCATTACACAGCTTAGGAATGATGATGAATCGCTGATAGTTTTCAATACGACGTTGGTACTCCAACCAACCCATTCTGCCTGAACTGAAGTTAACGTTACTGAGGTCTCCGGTCATGCTTTCATAACTGACGCCGAAACCGGCGGCAACACTTCCGAGCACATTGCGGCTATATTCACCATATCCTTCTGCGGGAGGTGGTGAAGCAAACATAACCTGTTTACCGGGCTCCAGATGTTCAATAATTCCGGGGGCTATCTTTTCCAACCGCTCTTCGGGTTCATCGCTATTCGCAGTCATTTCGCCGTCCGTTTTCGTGATAAACACCGAAAAACAAGCGGCTATTTTTTGTCGCATCAATTGCGCATCCGCATAATCATCATAATCCCTAAGAGACATGATGGAGGACGCACCAAAAGGAACTCCAAGAACTTGTCCTGGTTCTTCAACCTGGAACAGATGTATTACATCTTCATCAGACCAGAATACGCTTTTGGTTGAACCGAAAACTTTGGGCTCCCGATCAAATATCCAATAGCCTTTGCGCTTACCTGATTTGTTAAACTCAATACCTCCTTTAATAAAGCCTCCAGACTTTGTCTGATTTGTGTCTTTTGATTCATCCAAAAGCTGCGCAGTGATTATTTTGAGCTCTAAAGGAATTTTTTTATCCGCGCTCTTGATCCGCAGAATAAGTACATTACCTTGAATGCTCATGGTCTTCATGCAGAGATTTTGAATCCCGTAAAAATTCAAATTACGGTCATAATCTGCGTTAATACTATTCGCCCAGAGACGCCATACCTCTTTTAATTTATCGTCTTTTATCGCCGGCAAGATACCGGTACCGGTAGTATTATCTGCGATTGAGTTGTGTGATTTGTAAGCGTAAGGATTATTGCGGTAAAGATCCCTGCTTCTTTTCCGGATAAGGGATATTTCATCAAGAGTAGCCAACTCGGCATCTTCACCAATGATTTGCCATCCGGCAGTACGCCGATCGCGCCGAGCGGCTTCATACCCTCTTTTATTTCCTTTCGCGATTATTTCAATCGCGTTTTTATTTTGCAATCGTCTCAATCCGGAAGCAGGGCTAAAAAAAGCTATTGTCTTATCTAAAAAGGTTAATTGCATGTGGGCCAGTTTTTAGCATGTACCGCATATTTACGGCCATTCGGCTTTTGGATAATTTTTAAATCTGCTGCCATTAGATTCCTGATACGCAGCATCTCATCCAGACTCCTGTATGTAACGGTTTTATCCGAGTAAGTAACCGTGAGTGTTCCTTGTGCTATCGCTTTATTAAGGGCTTCGTATTGTTCTTGCGTGAAGTCTGCCATAATTTTTCCTGTTCAACTCGCAAAGTTTGGAATAATTCCTTAAGGTTCTTATAGTCGCAAGTGGATTGCAAGTATATATTTATTTCGGCTTCCGTTTTTAAAACGGCCCTGTCTACATTTTGCCTACTTGTTTTACAAAAGACAGCAATTTCTAAAGGAGCTAATTGCAACTCTTCTTTCAGCAGATAATACAACATATCTTTTTGTCTCACGTGTTCTCTGCTTCTTGCTTTTTTTGAAGTAATCAAATCTTTACGTGAAATTTTAAAATAGATGCTCACCGCTTTAACCACTAATTCTGACAAGGGGTGAGGAATAAGTACATCCGTAAGTGCTAATTTTCTCATAGAAAGGTAGATTTCTTTATTTTGATTTTCTTCTTCACCTGTCCGGTCCTCATCTGATGCCACACAGCAGGCGTGAACGTATCTATGCCAACGATGTGTGCGGCCGCCCGATTATATATACGAACGTCTAACGGTTCGTTACGCCTGTATTTTTTAACCCATTCTTGTTTATCCCTTCCCTTCTTATCTTTGGTAATCACCAGCTCTTCTGCAGTAAGTCCTTTGAAATAATTTTCGTCGTATTGTGGGAAATGACAATATCCGTTTTCTTCTTTTGCTAATCGAAGCCACCCGTATAGCTCAGATTTTAAAAGATTGGTACCTATCATCCATACTTTTACTGAATCAACAGCTTTGTTTTTCCGGGTAACATTAACCGCTTTCGGCGATGAGGTTATCATGTTTAAGTTGTCTTTTCCTTTAACAGGTATCACACGGCTTGGAGGGAAATTACGACAGAACGAATACACCTCCGTAGATGAATATCCACTATCCACACACATCAGTCTTATTGGAAGTGTAACGCCATTAGGCTTTTGCCAAGTCTCGTTTAATACGGCCGCGAGCTTTTGCCACACCTGCGCGCTACCATCTCCAGCCACAAAGCCGGTAAGCACCCTGTAGTCAATACTGTAAGATGTCTTGCCTTCACACCACCCTACTATTTCCAATTCAATACGGTCTTTTTGAATATCCACACCCGCGGTCAGGAACGCCACATCATCAACGGGTATACGGTTAACCGGATAATCCTCTCTACGCTCATAAAGATTCTTCCATTCGGGTTTATCTCCCGTCTCTTCGTAAGTAAGCCCGAGAACCGTGTTGTAGAAGGTTTTAAGTTTAGGTACATCTCCCTGGCTTTCTTCCCAATTTTCCGCAATGGAACGCCAACTGAGCCATCCCAAAGGAGAATAAAGCGAATTAAGATGATAACCAACCCTGCGACTGTTCTCATTTTCAGGAGCAGTCGCAATCCATTGGCCTGCTGCCAGCATCTGTGATTTATGCCTTTCTGCAATAGGTGAAAGGCAATGCTCACACTCGTAGAATACATTCTTAGCAATCCTGGACTTAGAGTTGTATTCATACCGGAGTTGCTCCCATTTAAGATGCTGCATCCCGCCGCAATGTGGGCAGGGAACAAAGTAATATCTTTTGTCTGTGGCTTCAAACAGAGGCTCTATTACACTGTTTCCTTTAGTTGTAGGCGTTGATAAAATGAAAATCTTTCGCCTGGCAAAGGTGCTTGTCCGCTTTATCGCTAAATCAATTGGATTCCCCTCACTATCCAAATCCACAGGATACGCATCTACCTCATCTAACATAAGTCTTTTAACCGGCATGTTCCTAAGTCCGGCGGCACTATTCGCACCAGCGAGACGGAGAATGCCCCCCGGAAATTCCTTCTTGGTAAGTGTGTTCCCGCTATCTCTTGAACGGGCTGGCTTTACTTTCTTTGTTAATGCCGGAGTACTTTCAAGCATGGGCTGAATCCTCGTTTTACTAACCAATTCCACGACTTCTTTTGTTGGCTCCACAAGAAGCATCGGGCAAGGTGATATGTCAATTGTATATCCAATCCAGTTTAATCCATTTTCTGTGATACCTAATTGTGCTCCTTTCATTACAATTACCTCCTCCACCTCTGAATATTCACCCAGATTATCCATTATTTCTTTCGAAAAAGGAGTAACTGACGTTCTATACCTGCCGGGCATAGAAGCGCTTTGACTATCGAGTATCCTATTCGCATCCGCCCATTCAGATACCGTAAGTATAGGGTCCGGTTTTAGCCCATCCAAAAAGCCTTTAATCAACATGGGATTCCGCTATTTTCTGGAGTGATTCATTTATTGTTTCAGACAACAACTTATGAGCGTCGTTTCTGTTTAAAGTGATAAGCTGATCTATAATGCGATCCGGGATTGACTGAAGTTTTAATCTTACTTCTTTACCAAAGGAAAATAATTCCCGGTAAACGTCTTCTTTATTTTGCAGCTCGCCCGCTTCTGTTTTTAATTTCAACAAATCCCGGCTGGCCTTGATATAGTTGTGTTTCCGTTCAAGCACCAACGCCGGATCATTAACACTCAGCGTAATTTCTTCAATATTGATATTTTCAATAGTCCGCAAATCCGCGGTGGTAATCTGTTTCATTTCTTTTCTGAGCTTACGCTCTTTGAAATATATCCCCCACTCTTTGTAAGCAACTTCGAATATTATCTTCTTCGCCTTCTTATCGTACCCTTCCATGATATTACCGCGCCGTATCGCTTCTCGGACGTTCCGCTCATTCGTTTCAACCCTTCGAGCAAATTCTCGTATTGATATAGCCTCAATCTTTTTCATGTCATTTAGTCTCATTAATTCTTTTAGCCAATTGCGTAATCAAAAAAAAACCCTGTCGCTGGCGCTTTTTTGGGGCTCGCAGCGCCGCAACAAAAAGTCACCGGGAAGGACCCGCTGAAAAAAAATCTCGTTAACATGTGTTTAACTTTTTAACATTGTTATATAGTTCTATCCGCGCTTTCACCGCCTGCATCAATGCTTCCTGGCCTTGTTCTTTCCGTTCTAAGGCAGCCGATACCTCCTCATCAATTGTACCAACAGCCATTAAGGTGTTGATGATAACCGTTTGCGTCTGGCCCGGACGATTCAGCCTGCCGTTAGCCTGTTGATAAAGTTCCAATGACCAGGTTAAGGAAAACCAGATAATCGTATTTCCGCCATATTGCAGATTCAAACCATGCCCCGCACTCGCAGGATGCGCCAGAAGCACGCTTATTCGCCCGGCATTCCATTTTCTCAGATTACCCGGGGTATTTATATGCTCAGGCTTAAATCGCTTTAAATGGGCTTCTAATCGCTCCAAATCATGTTTAAACCAATAAAAGATTAAAACAGGCGAAGTGGCCGTATCAATAATTTCTTCAAGCGCCCGCAGCTTCGCCTCATGGATTTCATGAAAAACCTTATCCTCATCATAAACCGCACCATTGGCGTATTGCAATAATTTGGTAGCCAAAGCCGTGGCGTTAACCGCCGTGATTTCAGTTCCCATCAGCTTTAACACCTGCTTCTTCTCGAATTCGCGGTACTTATTCATTTCGTCCTGGGTGAGATATACTTTTACCGACCGGTACAGCGTGTCAGGAAGATCCAGGTAATCTTTACTTTTCATGGAAATACAGATGTCGGAAATCTTATCGTATATCTCCGCTTCATACGGATTAGGCCCAAAAAGGCTTTTATCCAGATTCTTTTTTTCCTCGTACTTATACACAATATTGCCGTTACGCTTTCCCGGGGTGAAGTACTTTTCACGAAAATGAGTCAGATGCTTACCCAGGCGTTCGCCCTGGTCAATGAGATATAGCTGCGGCCACAGATCCAGGCAGCTGTTAGGTGCAGGCGTACCGGTAAGGCCTACTACCCGGCTTACATAAGGCCTCACCCTCCGGAGGGCTTTGAAGCGTTGAGCCTTAGCACTCTTAAAACTGGACAACTCGTCTATTACAAGCATATCAAAAGGAAATCCGGTGCCGTACTGTGCCACAAGCCAGGGCACATTCTCGCGGTTGATGATGTATATATCCGCTTTTGTCAATAGTGCCTGCTTTCTTTCCCTTTCGGTGCCCAGTATCTTGCTAACCGATAGGTGGCGTAAATGGTCCCAGTTGGCTATTTCATCGCTCCACACGTGTTCTGCCACATGCAATGGGGCTATCACCAGTACTTTGCGCACTTCAAACCGTTCGTTAATTAACTTGTTGATCGCCGTAAGCGTAGAAACTGTTTTGCCAAGTCCCATCTCCATGAACAAAGCAGAATACGGATTAGTAATGATATGCCTCACTGCAAATTTTTGATACTCGTATAAATATTTTTCAGATAGCATTTTAATTTTTTATCTCGTTTAAAAAATCATCAAGCGCTTTTGCCGAATCTATCACCACCACCACAAATCCCAATCCTCTCAGCCAATTGTGAACAAATCTTTGCCTGGGCGAGGGTTTTTTACCGGTTGTTTTTATTTCTGCAAAAAACACTCTTGCGTCCGGAAGCAGAATAATCCTATCGGGCATTCCTGTGAATGAAAGGCAATAAAATTTTAAGGCTTTACCGCCTAACCGTTTCACTTCCACTACGATTTTTCTTTCTAATGTTTTTTCCGATGTTTTTTTTAATGCTTTTTCTGCTGCCTTTTTGTTCATTTCATTTGTTTTTTTTTGCTGCCCGTTTCTGACGTATTAATTATCCCTCATCTTAACCACGTGCAACACGTGCAGCACGTGCAACACGCTTTTCCTAATACCCTATACGTATATGGGCGTAATGGCGTTTTCTATTATAATATATATATATACGTACTCCATTTTACCGAAAAATATACTTTTATATAAATTCGTGTTGCAGTTGTTGCAATAACATATAAGAGGCTGATTTTCAGGTTTATTTTGTGCAACACGCTCTTTTTTTTTCGTGCTGCACCGTGTTGCACCATGTTGCATATTTGTTTTTTCCTTATATGTTTCGTGTTGCACCATGTTGCTGCTTTTTTAATTATTAAAAAGGTACTTTCTCTCCGACTCTGACGTATGTTCTTTGTCTGCCGTATGGATGTATTGTTGCCGGCCATTTACTCCTTTGCCAGCCCTCCATATTAGTCATAATATTGTGGATAAACTTGGTGTTATTCTGTGTCATCTGCCCCGGCTCATTGCCAAATAATTCGCACCAGATTTCAGCCGCACATACCGATTCCCTACTCAGCCTGCCGGGCATCCGCAAAGGGTCATTTTGCGACCTCAGGTATATCCTTCTTTCCGGTACCGACATATCAGCCCAGTTTTCCGGCAGCAGCATTTCCAGATATTCCTGCACCATACCGGCACGGTCGTCCGTCTCGGTATGTGCTTCACGGATGTTGTTAGCCACCTCTTCCAGGTGTTTGGGCAGCGCCAGCATTTCTTTGCCCGCTTCATACACCGTGCGGGCTTCGGCCCATATCTGGTCTATCTCTCCCTGGGTGAGGTCTTTAAACACATCTTTAGCCGGCTCGGTAACATAGGTCATCACCACCCACCACCGCCGGTTGCCGCTGATGTCTTTCAGGAATATCAGGTCGTTGGTAGTGCCGAAGAAAACACATTTACGGGGGAAGTAGCTGATACGGCGGCCATAGCTTACCCTGAAGCGGTCTTCGCGTGATGCCAGGAAGTTCTTAGCCGAGTTCACCTCTGCTTTCCGCAGCCCTTTCAGCTCGCCTGCTTCTATCAGCCAGGCCCCCTGCAGCGCTTCGTAGGCTTTATTGCCGTTTTCTATCATGCGGAAGTCAAATGAATCAGAGAACCACTGCATACCCAGCTTAGCGATTAAAGTGCTCTTACCTATGCCCTGACGCCCTACCAGGGTAAGCATATAATCAAACTTAATACCCGGCTGGAATACCCGCGCTACAGCCGCCACCAGCATCTTACGGCTCACCGCGCGGGTATATTCCGTGTCCTCCGCGCCCATATAATCAATAAACAGCGTATCTATCCGGGGCGTACCGTCCCACTTCAGGGGTTTGAGATAATCCTTTACACTGTTGATTTTATTCACCTCATAGATCACGTTCAGGCCATCTTCTATAAATACGGTGGTGGTATTGAGGTCGTATTTCACTTTTAAGAAATGCTTCAGGTTGGATACGTCGGTATCCTTCAGATAACGCGAGGTATCGCCGGAGCTGCGCCAGGGGAGATGCCCCAGCGCTACTTCACGGCCGTCGAAATCGTCAAAGGCGATCCTGCCTTTTATCTGGCTGTCGTTTTCCAGGATGGTAACCACATTATCCAGCCCGTTGAGTATGTTACCACGCTTGTCAATCTTGAGTTTACGGATCCATTCATCATTCTCCAGCGCTATATCTTCAAAGTCGCTCACCGCCTGCCCGGTCTTCTCCGTGATGAGCAGAGCCCGCACTACCTCATCATTCATCGCCAGCTTCATCATCTCCTTATAGCTGGGTTTGTTGATACCTATGGCATCGCTGTCTTCATCCAGCAGGCCATACTTATGGAGCCTTACCAGGTCAAAAGCATTGCATAGCTTGCCCCCTGATGGGTCTGTACCATGGTGGCTGAAGGCGAACTTATCATCATATACCACCATGCCGGCAGCGGTAGAGCCATGGCGGTAGGTGTACCGGTTAGGTATATCGCATGCTTCGTAGTCATCAGAGAGGTATCTGTCAATAACCTCCGGGATGGAGAAGGTGCGGCAGAAGGCGCCTATTACACCCGGCTTCTCCATAGGATCCTGTTGCTTCTTCATCTCCCGGCGTATGAGCTCGTGCTGGCGGTTGCTCACAGGCCACTCACTACAGTCACGCCAGTTACGGTAACCGGCCAGTATCTCATCCACATCCAGGAAAGGGCCATCCTGCATCCTGAAGACAGCTTCTCCGTCTTTGGATGACGAAGGCCAGTACATGAGCCGCTCCGGCTGGTAGGTGGTGCTGTCAAAATATTCAATACCCGTCAGCGCAGCTACCTTACGCGCCACCGGCTCATACTCATCGGTGGATAACTCCCTGTTGGCAGGAATGATAAGCCGGTATCGGGGCGATTGCGGGCTGTGCGAATGGGTGCTGTAAAGCACAGCGGCACAGTTGAAGAGCAGGCAGAAGTCGCTCCACAGTTCATCTGTGGCATAATCTGCATCTAAGGTGATGAGAGACCGGGCAGAGACGGCTCCTGCCTTCCGCCGCCCGCCTACCAGATGGCCGCCTACAAAGCCCCCAATGTCTTTTATCTCGTCCCGGCGCTGCTTTTTGGCAGCCGAGTATTCCGCGAAGGTCTCCGCCGTACGGTGATTATCACTGAGCTTCTTTACCAGGGCGCTCCAGGTCGTTTCTTTATTCTTCCAGTGCGTTTCTTTACGGCTGCGCCCCGTCGCTATGGCAATATCGCCATCATAATTTATAGTTTCTATCATATCAGTGGCTGTGATCGGTTTTTTGGTATATCAGAGAATTAAATGCAATTGCTACCGTGCGGCAGCCTGTGGGACATTTTCATCAACCTCAAAACTGATAACCATATTAAGAATCCCTGATCTAGTAAATGACCCAATTGCATCTATGAATCTTTTAACAATTTCTTCTTCAAGTTTCTGACTGCTTTCAATCGCTTTTTTAGAGTTGCCATTTTTTAGAACAAATCCATCGTCTAACATTTCAATGAAAAAACTTTCTTTTTTAATCATAGTTTTACTTTTTATCCGTCCTGCGTCTTACATTTAATTTCATTGGCTAAAAACCGCTGACGGGAATTAATAATTTATATTTTTTATCATATCAGTGGCTGTGATCGGTTTTTGGTTTTCAGAGACTTGAACACGGCTAAGCGACGGCATAAAGATTGCTATCTCCACTTTTTAAGGCGTCGTGATAGGCTTTTACGCCATGCTTAACGGTTGATAAACTATTTGCCAGGCAGGTTACACTGTTGAATTTAAATTCAACCCAAACTTCTAAAACGGAGGCTATCCTGATCGCTTTTTTAAAAGCACTTTCAATATCATCTCCGGCCAAAAATTTCAATTCAAGTGTCGCTGTTGCCATAATAATTTAAAATAACTTTTGTGTCAATCTGTAATGCTTAAATAGGATAATATGCGCTCACTCAAAGCATCATTCCTCCATTTTATCTCCGAGCAGTCCCGCTATCACTTTGGGTGCATCACCTTTATGCACCAGCTTCATGGCATCTACCACTACTTTGGTACCGTTGACAATCTGTGTAGCCACACCGCTCATAGCCTTGGCGCGGTCAATTTCACGAATAAGGTCTTCACCGGTCAGGTTTTCATCCCCGAGTCTTTCAAGCTGTGCAAAGAGGTGGTTGTTTAAGTCGCTTAGTTTGTTTTTCATTTATTTTAAGTTCTCTTGTGAAGCAATACGAAAAGGCAGATCATAACCGAACTTTTCAATTATTTTTATTTCAATTTCAGAAGCATTTTTGCCCTTGATAAACAATGTTTTTTGTTTTCCCGAGTATGCGGCGTAGCCACCCATTGATTTAATAAAATCAGATACAATTTTTTTCATTTACTTTTTCTATTTGTTTGATTAAAGATTTGATTCTTGCTTTGGCGCGGTTGCGCTTGTATTCCGGGCCGTGGATACCTTTTCGGTTTAGAATTGCGTGTCGCGCGCCTGATACCAGTTCCAGGTTGTCAATACGTATATCAAGTGGATCGCCGTTCAGCGTGCGCACCTTGAAACCCTTCTTTATCTTTCCGTAAGTATCTTCCCAGAGCCAGCGGGCATAGTGTCGGAAACCCTTTTCCGTCTTAATCACTATCACCGGATAGCCGGTATAATTCCACACTCGCTTTTCACCTATTGGCGCAGCTCCTCCTCTTGCCTTCCACGCTTTTACCGGGCATTCCGCGAAGCGGCCTTTCTTCACGTTACGCAACCGTATAGCCTTAATTTCTTTGACCGTTCTCTTCAGTCCCAGATACCTTCTCTTTTTCTCAATGTGTTTCCTTGTCCATCCTTTATTTTTCTTCCAGCGTTTTGTAAACATTTCCGCCAGCTCCGTATCGCCGATGGTGCGATAGTGTTCTTTAAGACACCTTACCTGCGTCGGCGTCCAATACTCCATCTCCTGCTTTTTCAGGCCCATGCTGTAGAGCTTCATCCGGACAATTGTCCGCTTTAGCCCGAGCCGGTCGGCAAGCTGCTGCGCGGTCATCTGTTGCCAGTGGCGTTTCAGATAAGCTACCTGCCACCCTCGCCATACAATCCTGTTATTTCCCTGGTTACCTGCCATTATATTTTTTTTCTATATATGTGTCAATAACTCTCTCGGCCACTGCCGCCGACGTGAGATAAAGGAAGCTGCCTTCAATACCGTAGCTCTTAGCGCCACAGAACCACACAATCCAGAACCCCCGATACTGGTATAGCTTCTTTGCCTCCATTAGAACCTCACAGGATAAAGGGTGTAAGAAATCGTCCACACACCCCCGGTAGCAAGGCTGAACTCCGGTACCAGCCTGTTGCTGTTGCTCTGGTAAAACGAAAAGTCAATCTTCTTGCAGCGGCTGAAGTCTTTGTGATATACTTCCAGCGTGTGTATCAGGTCTTTCTTGTAGCGCTCTATATCTTCAGTAACTATCTGGTTGGTCATGCACTTAAGATATTTTATGATATACTTCTGGTATTCGTTCTGTGGCTGGTTGTAAATGCCCAGCCGGGCGAAGTAAAATCGGCGGCCTTCTTCTTTGGCTTTTGCCACTAACTCGTCAAATGTGTTCATAATAATGTAATAATGTGTTTTTATTTTTTGTAATATTCACTTTCAAAGCCATCGGCAGCAAGGGGTAATCCTTTTGCCCACTCCGGCGTTCTTGTCATTATGGCTACGACCTCCTCCAGGGAACCAGACCCTACCGGCATATCCAGAATTACTTCATCATGTACGTGCCCTACTATCTTATATCCCTCAGTATCCAGATTTAGCATCGCTTCTGCCAGCAGATCACGCGATACAGCTTGTACAATATTCTCTGTAAGCTTACCGCCATACGTACTGGTTCTCTGCCACTTTTTTGTAATGCCGTTGAGGTCATAATAACTTACACTAACCTTCCCTTTGCAATCAGGTTTTAATTGCGCTTCATAATAGCACAGCTGGCGTCCGGAGGGGAGCGTGATATATAAGATATTGCCCGTTTTCAGAAGAGTAAATTGCCCGTTTAAAGTAATGTCCGTCCCAGGGTTATTTACGGCTTCTATAGCCGCTTCTTCTGCATCCTGCCAGAACTTTACTACTTTCCTGTTAGCGTTTCTCCATCCCCTGATAATGCCCGGCAATTCATCTTCTGTCAGGCCCATATTCAATGCCCCCATAGCCATCAAAGCTCCGGGGCCTCCACCATAACCACAGGCCAGCTCTGCTACCTTACCTTTTTGCCTTAATGGGCTTTCCTTACCAATGCTTTCTACAGGCACATGAAACATTGCAGCGGCAGATGCTTCGTATATCTTACCGTGTCCGCTAAATACATCCAGCCGCCATTGCTCACCGGCCAGCCAGGCTAATACACGGGCTTCTATGGCCGAGAAGTCGGCAACGATTAATCGGTGCCCCGGAGTAGCTACGAATGCCGTACGTACGAGCTGTGACAGGATGTCGGGTACATTACCATACAAGAGCTCCAGCAATGAGCTTTCGCCCTGCAGGGCAATATCTCGTGCCAGGCCAATATGCCTCTCATATATTCTTGGGAGGTTCTGCATCTGTATGCCCCTCCCGGCCCAGCGTCCGGTACGGTTAGCTCCGTAGAACTGTAACAGGCCATGCGCTCTGTCGTCATGAGTGATATACTGAAGCATTGCTTCGTATTTTTTTACGGATGACTTTGATAGCTGCTCTCTCAGTTCTAATACCTGGATCACCTTTTCATCCTGAATTGAGGACCGTACAGCCGGCATGTCGGCTTTGTTAAGGCTTTGTGGGTAATAAGATGTGCGGGCTTCAATCCAGCTTTTGATCTGTGCATCGCTATTCGGATTGCTGAGACCGGTGAGGGCCGTTGCATCTTTCATTAAAGCCTCCGATACGGACTCATTAATGCGTATGGCATTCTCCGCCAATTGCCGGTCAATTCGTATGCCTCTGTCATTGATTCGCTGATCCAGATCATAGAGCTGCTTTTCCCTGCCGGGAATACGGAAGAAGTCTATACGTTGCCGTATCGCATTCTCCGCCTCCACATCCCGGATGCAGTATTCTTTAAATTCCATCCACCGGAAAAGGTCGTGTTGGGGGAGATTGCGTGTGCGCTGTCCGTTACGGGCTGTGGGCGAACAGGGTATGGAGAAATATTTAATTAAGGCATTACCTACGGCGGATTTCTGTACATCAAGGTTCAGCACTTCGCCAACAAGTTTCAAACCGAAGGGCAGACCCAGCATTGCGGCCTTCACCATGGTACACTCCCATTGTGAGGCATCCATATCCATCCTCAGAAACCAGTTCAGGCAGACCCTTTCAAACTGGGCATTATAGGCCGTCTTGAGTACCGCCGGATCCGTCAGGTCGGATAACACATTCCCCGGAATAACTTCTCCCTGTGCCAGGTCAACGATATGTACAGCGCCGTAATCATACGAATATGCAAAGAGCAATATCTCAAAGTCCGCAGCCTCTGCATACTTATACACGCCACACTTGGTCAGGTCAGCAGGTGAGTAAGTTTCTATGTCTATGGAAAGTGTTTTCTTCATGTAAAGAAAGAAATTTTAAGGCGGGCTTTTACCCCCGCCAGGTAAGTTAAAAGAGGTCTTCAGCAGTGTCCAACTCCACATTTTTGAAATCGTCCTCCGCACTGATGCGCCCACCCAGTGGTTCACCGTCTGCTACCTTCATAATGTTGTTGAGTCCACAGGCCACACCCTTATTGCCGTTGGTATTGTACGGATAGAAGTTGACGGATACTATCGCATAACAACCGCTATACACTTCTTCTTTGTCGGTTATCACATTACGGTTAAGGTCTATCACTCCAGGACGGGTTGATGACGAGGCGTTGACAAACACGGAATTAACATACGCATCATCCTCCGGCCTGTCTTCATCCCCATCGCGCAGAGGCGTTTTCAGGTTGGCAGGTATCTTACCGCCAAACTTGCTGTCTTTACCTATCAACGCGGCTTCTTTAATAGCCGCCTGCATCTTTTTGATAGTAGCTGCATCTGATTTCGGAATGATGAGTGAGGCGGAGAATTTAGCCTTATCACTGCCTTCTGCAGCTTGTGGCTCAAAGATGTGCGCATAAGATAAGCGCACCTTACCGGTGATGACCTTGGTCTTCTGTACCGGGTTTTCTGTTTTTGTTGTAGTCATGATTTATTTGTTTTAAGAGTTTACTAAAAATTGAGGCCTTGCACGGGCTTATGCTTCTTCCTCATGTTCCCGGTTTGCCACCATGCGGGCAAATAAGAACAGGATCAGTGCATTAATTAATTTCCGGCACATCTTCAAAATCTTTGATGGCTGCATCGGCGCCGCTTATCTCCGGCCTTTTATCGTAGTCAGGAGCAAGGGTGGGCAATCCGGGCGGCTTGGTTACGTATGGGCCTATTTTGCTGACAAAGTCTTTTTTGCCCATCAGTTTTTCAAACCAGGTAATACCTTGTAATCTGATGGCGTAGATGTCCTGTTCACTATAGCCCAATGCCTTCAGCGCTTTCACCGCACTCTCTTCATCCGTGATTTTTCGTACGCTGCGGCCTTCTACCAGCTTGTAACCCGGCCATTTTTTCCCGTCTTTGACCGCCGCATTCAGCGCATAATCTTCCACCGCTTTTATCCATGAGGTGAAGTCCTTAGCTCTGTCCAACACATCTGATACCGCTTCATCCGTCAGCAAATCGGGATGCTGCATCTGGTATTTATCTATTGCCAGTTGATGATCGGCATAAGCTTTACACAAGGCCTTAGCCCGGCAGAAGAGGCAATGAGGCCCTACCACATATTCGCCTTCACCTTTAAAAGCCATGGCCGCACGGGGCTTTAATACGTTGGCTGCCCATTGCAGAAGGTCAGAAGCCTTCATCTCCCATGAGGAATAATTGCTTATCCTGGGCTGGAAGATGGTCATCCGCACGGTATCAACTCCATACATATAGCCATATTTCAGGAGCGCGCCGAGGCCATATAGCATCATTTGCTTGTTTTCAATGGCGCTTACCTCCACTCCTTTACCGTACTTCATGTCTATAAGGTCCAGCGTGCCATCGGCTATGATCACAGCGTCTCCGGTACCGAAGCCGTCGGGTACATATTCGGTAAGGTCCAGCTTCACCTCCACTTCCAGCAGTGCATCGGGGGTGTGTTGCCTGGCTTCGGCCAGCCGTTCCAGGACAAAAACCACATAATCTTCGGCATGTTCTTTCATAGCTCCGTCGTAATACTTGGACTGCTGCAACTGGGCCAGCTCTCGCTTGTATTTTGCGTCCTGTATTTCCTTAAGGCTGTGGCGAAGCATCAGCTCACACAGGGCATGTGCGGCCGTACCTTCCGCTGCCGCTTCGGAAGTAGTATCGGGAAATTGCTCTTCCAGCCTTGCCGAAGGCGTGCAGGCCAGCCAGCGCGATGCGCCGGACGGGCCTAAGAGGGCGTGTGCTTTCTCTGTCATAAGGCGCATACTTTAGTGTAAAAGGAAGGGTAATCGTCTTTTTTCAGTTTCGGCACTGTCTCCGCACCGAAGGACTTCAGAAGGGCTATTATAGCCGTTTTATGACCTGCCATTGCTTTTTCCTGCACAGCAATGCGGATAGTTTCTAACGATACCGGTTTCTTATCTTCCGTAGATTCCTCTGAATTTTCGCTTATGAATGCCGGTTCTTCGGCTTTTACAGATGCCTCTGTTTTTGACACGGCCTTTGTTGTAGCCTTTTGTGCCTCTTTGGGCTTAGGGGCGTCGGCCTTTGTATCCGGTTTGCGGTTAAATTCGTCTATCAGTTCCTGCATTTCTGCATTTGGGCGATCTATGCGGTGATGGTTTTCGGCAAGAATGATGAGGACCTGAGCCAGCACCTTCGGTTCGGCTGACATGGTGAGTTTTAAGTTCATTATGTGATTTTTATTTGTTTACGTGAATAATTGAATCTGGCTTTCTACTTTGTACAAAGCATCCAGCATCTGATCCACTGAATAGGTATCATCCGGATAAGCCGCCACAAACAAGCCCATCATTTTCTTGCAGCATTCCAGTTGCATGGGCGTGCGGCACGATTGTATATTGAGTATTATCCATCGCGCTTCTTTCTGTTGGCGCGTCTCCATGCGCTGGAAGAGCGCGCTTAACGTGGTAGTTGATATTTCGGGCCTGTTGTTGAGCGTTCTGGAACGTCGTTCCATCCTGGCTTTCACCGCGCCTCCGAAGAGATACATGAGCAGCAGCATAAAGGCAGGCCATACAATCAGTATCAGGATGGCGGCAAGGGTGATGTTATTCATAAAGAGGAGTTTTAGGGATGTTGATAAAATCGGTGAGGTCTTTGAGGTGTTCGCTCTTGGCCAGCACCTGCCAGTACTCATCGGGTGTCATTTCGCATTCGGTCTCCTGTCCGTCGCAGGAAATGAGGGTGCGGAAACGGTGGGTGTAGCGGAGCCACCGGTGATACACATCCAGCTTGAGGAGGATGGCCTGAGGTAGGCCGTGCCTGTCGTGGCCGTAGCAGATAAGATTGTTACCTGAGATGGTGTAATCCGCTGCTGTTTTTTTTGTTACATTTGCCATGTTTTGTAGATTTTATTATTCATGTTTACAGAGAGAGCCATGTGGTCGCATGGCTTTTTTTATTGCCTGAGCATAGTTTTATTCATGTGCATAAGCGTTTCAGCTTTGAGCCTGAGTATTCTTTCTTTTTTTGGTGAAAGCCCCTTAGGGGGAGCCTCTCCGTGGATACGGAGAAGCTCTTTCCTAACCGTATAGCTTCTTTCCTGCAGCAGTTTTGCGGCTTGTTCTATAAGCTCTAACTGATGAATGATTTGTTTGGTGGTCATACCCTGTACTTTTTTAATCGTTAAGCACACTTTCGCGTTGTGCAATTCTTTCTTTGAAGAAGCGCAGAAGCTCCAGGCCCAGCACTTCGTCGTACACACGCCGGTTGAGATAGTTATTTACGCTGTAGATGCTTTTGCGGAGCTCGCGTGCGGCGTCTTCACGGTCGCGGGCATTGATGCGCGATTTGATTTCAAACAGCTGATCGGCAATGCGTTCAATGCGCTTCTGATTTGAATTATTCATAGTTTGTCGTTAATTTGTATTTGAGTTGAGGGTGTAAAGATATAGTTCTTTTTGGTTCAAAAGAACAAAGATGAACAAAAAAGTTATCCACATTTTTAAAAACAGGCAAATGGCTTTTGGAAAAGTAATTAAGAAACTAAGAGAAAAAAGGGGATTGTCCTCGGCTGAAATGTCCGCTATACTTGAAGTTGATAATCCAGAGAGATATCGCAATTGGGAAAAAAGAGATGCAAACCCAAAGCATGCAGACATGACCAAAATTGAACAAATATTCAGGATGCCTTTTGAAGAAATTTTGAAATTAGAGAGTTTACCAGACTATTTATTCTTATCAAAAGAAGTCTCTCACACCCTCCACCACTCTCCCGCCGGCCGTCTTCCCAAACCGGTGAAGCCCGGGGAGATCATTCCTTTTTACGATGTGGACTTCGGAGCCGGCGACATAGAGTTTTATAACGGGCACACCAATATACAGGCCGCCTACATGATGGATATACCGGAGTTTAGCGGCTGCACAGCCTTCCGCACCTATGGCGACAGTATGGAAAAGCTTATCCGCAGCGGCGACATCCTCTTTGGTACCCGCGTAGAAGACTGGCAGAGCCACTTAGAGTACGGCCAGATATACGGTATCATCTGCACGGACAAGCGGCGCTACCTGAAATTTATCCGCAAAGCAAAAAAGGAAGACACCCACTTTCTGCTGCGTAGTGAGAATGTGGAGTATGATGATTTCACCATCCCCAAAGACAAAATAAGACACATCTGGCTGATACACGGCTGGATGAATAAAAGGGTATAACCATGCACCATATTGCTGAAAACCTACACTACTACCGTAAGTCAAACCGCTACCTTCAGTCAGAGATTGCGGAGCGGCTGGGCATCACGCTGGGTCAGATGAAGTCGTACGAAGGCGGCAAAGCTATTCCACCGGTGGATATCCTGATCCGTATGGCCGACATGATGCAGATAACCCTGGACGAGTTAGTAAGGCAGCAGCTAAGCGCCGGCACACCCGTGGCCAAAAATACCCGGAAAGAAGAAGCGCTCTCCACTCGGATTAGTGCCCTGGAAAACAGCATGGATCACCTCAATAAAATAGTTAATAAGGTACTTTCGGGTTACCCGAAAAGCCAAAACATAAAACAACGAAATGCAGTACAGTAAAGGGTTTCAAGCGACAGCAATAGCGCTAAAATTCGCTCATAACCCGAAGGTCGGAGGTTCGAACCCTCCCTTCGCAACAAAAAAAGAGACCGTAATGCTTCGGTCTCTTTTTATTTTAGATATAATACTATCATTGTCCGGTTAAATTATTTACAATGTGGCTAAAGCCCTTGTTAAGTAAGACTTTCATAGCCCTATCCTAAAGGGTAGGATAATAAATATATAACCCACGCCCAGCGGACTTTAACCCAACTTAATCGGACAACTACAATATAATACCCAAAAACAATTAGCAAACTTTTATGTAATCCGACATGGAGCGACCTCTGTAAAAAGTTTGGTAAAATAGCTTCTTCGATACTTTAAAATTGGGGGAAATATTTATTCCTTACTGAATGCTATTGCAAATTACCCGGCTAAACCGCCTCCTCTCAACCTTTCTACACATCTGACCACACTATCTTTCCAGAAAGGGATTTCAATATCAAGAGCAGCACGAATTTTTGAGGTATCTAATACGGAATATAATGGGCGCACTGCCGGAGTCGGGTAAGCCTCAGACTTCACAGGATTTATCCGGCACCGGGCACCAATCATCTCTCCTATTAAAACTGCAAAATCGTACCAGGTAGTCACTCCATTATTTGCATAATTATAAATCCCCGACAACTTACTACCCCCCACATCTGCATCAATGAAAGCCATAATAACATCAGCCAGATCTGCTGCATAAGTAGGGCACCCCTGTTGGTCTGCCACCACATTCAACTCCTCTCTCTCGCTAAGCAGGCGCATCATGGTTTTTACAAAGTTTTTTCCATAAGAGGAATATACCCAGGAGGTACGGATAACCAGCGATTTTTCATTCTCTGTGCGCACCAGCCGCTCGCCCTCTAACTTTGATTGGCCATATACATTAACCGGACCGGTAGCACTATCCTCCTTCAGAGGGTGGTGATCTGTGCCATTATATACATAATCTGTCGAAATATGTATCAGCTTAGTGCCTGTAATTCCTGAGACCTCCGCAAGAATTGCAGGGCCTGTTGCGTTGGCCAGAAATGAAAGTTCTCTCTCAGACTCAGCTTTATCAACTGCCGTATAAGCAGCACAGTTAATACAGTAATCAAATTTATGCTCTTCAAAAAAATTCAGGACGAGGTTCTTTTCTGAAATGTCGAGTACGTTTCTACCGGCAAAATAAAATTTATACTCCGGGTACACCGCAGATAACTCTCTCAACTCATTACCCAATTGTCCGTTGGCACCGGTAACCAATATTTTTTTGCGACCCACGATTAATGAAAATAATTAATCAGATAAAAATAAAGTTATTCGTACAATTTTCCAGTGTTGGATACTTAGTATCCTTTTCGGAAAGTATCACCTTATCGGGAGGAATCTTCCAATCGATCCCCAAGGCAGGATCATTCCAGGACACACCTCCTTCGTGCTCTTTACTGTAATAGGCATCACATTTATAAAACACCTCCGCTGATTCTGTCAACACAGAATATCCATGAGCGAAGCCTCGGGGCACTAATAACTGTTTTTTATTTTCAGAAGAGAGTTCTATCGAAAAATGTTTCCCGTACGTCGGAGAGCCCACCCTAATATCAACCACCACATCCAGAATAGCCCCCCATAGCACTCTTACAAGCTTTGTCTGCGCATGAGGCTCCAACTGATAATGCAATCCACGAATGACACCATAGACCGATCTTGCCTGATTATCCTGTACAAAATTATAATGCAGCCCTTCTTTTAATAATTCTTTCTGATTAAAACTCTCAAAGAAATAGCCTCTGCTATCTCCAAAGACTTTCGGAGTTATCACAATTAATCCGGGAAATTCTGTTTTCTCAATTGTCATTTTAAATTCAGGTACAAGTTTTTGAAATATTCTATCGTCAGCTTCAACCCATCAGTAAAGTGCACCTGCGGCGAATATCCTAAATACTTTTTAGCAAGGGAGATATCTGCCAAAGAATTTCTTACATCCCCTTCACGTGCCTCTCTGTACCCAGGCATCAGATCGCTTCCAAAAAACTCCCTGACATAATTATAGAGGTCATTTATCGAAAACTTCTCACCCACTGCCACATTATACACTCTGTTTAAAGCTTCAGAATTATCAGACAACATTCCCCTTATATTCACCTGTACTGCATTATCCACATAGGTAAAGTCACGTGTTTGTTCTCCATCTCCGTTAATATAAGCGGAAGAACCTGTCAGCACAGCTTTTACAAAGAGAGGAATCACAGCCGCATAAGGCCCGTCCGGATCCTGCCTGGGGCCGAATACATTAAAATATCTGAATCCCAACAGAGGGACTCCATAGGTTCTATAAAAAACATCCGCATACAGTTCATTGGCCTTCTTACTTACGGCATAAGGGGAGAGGCAGTTTCCTGTACGTTCTTCTTTCTTTGGGAGTGTCATCTCGTCTCCATATACGGAGGACGACGACGCATATACAAACTTCTTTACTTTACTGTCTGTGGCCGCCTTCAGCATATTTACAAACCCGCCTACATTTACATCATTAGTAAGTTCAGGAAACCTGACAGAGCGCGGTACCGACCCTAGGGCTGCCTGATGGCTTACATAATCTATACCCTTACATACTTCCTTACACGTATCAAAGTTGCGGATATCGCCTTCAACGAATTCGAATGCAGCATACTTACTCAACAATTCAATATTATATTGAAACCCATTGCTCAAATTATCGATTACGCGCACCTTTCCTGCCCCGTTCTTTAACAGGTATTCTGCAATATGGCTGCCTATAAAGCCTGCTCCTCCCGTAACCAGAAAAGCACTATTACTTAAATCCGCTGAATGATAAACAATTGACAATTTTTCTCCTTTTCTATAAACTCCAATAATATCTGTGATGAATCCTGCCCCTCAGGATTCCTTTAACATCTGCAATAATCGCATTTTCGTTTGTCAGGCTCTCAAAGTCTGCCTCACTCATCTGAAGGTAAGCCCTATGCGGCACAGCGACTACTATACCATCATAATCTCTATCTAATTTGTCCTTTAATCCAAATCCGTATTCGTGTTCTAATTCTTTACTGTCAGCATGTGGATCTGTGACATGTACCGTACAACCATGCGACTGAAGTGTCTTTATTACATCTGCAATTTTAGAATTTCTGATATCACTCACATTCTCCTTGAATGTCGCGCCCATCACTAGTACTTTTGGATTTGCAACTCCTTTGGCATCCATATACAGTTTTACACTATCTGCGACATATCGTGCCATTCCGTCGTTGATTGATCTTCCGGCAAGAATTACCTGTGCATTGTAATTCAACATTTTCGCCTTGTGGGTAAGATAATAGGGATCTACTCCTATACAATGCCCCCCAACCAGCCCGGGCTGAAATTTCAGAAAATTCCACTTTGTACCTGCCGCCTCAAGCACTTCGAAAGTATTAATCCCCATCTTATTGAAGATGATAGACAATTCATTCATCAATGCAATATTCAAATCGCGTTGTGTATTCTCAATAATCTTTGCCGCCTCTGCCACTTTGATGGATGAAGCCTTGTGTACACCTGCCTTTACTACAAGCTCATACACTTTTGCAATCACATCCAGGCTCTCCTTATCGCATCCACTCACCACCTTGACTATGCTACTCAGCGTATGATTCTTATCGCCCGGATTGATCCTTTCAGGAGAGTAACCCAATTTAAAATCCGTCACCGCCTTAAGTCCGGACAGCTTCTCAATAACAGGCAGACAGTCTTCCTCCGTACAACCGGGATAGACAGTACTCTCATATACCACGTAATCTCCTTTGCGTACGACCTTGCCGATGGTTTCACTGGCTCTTAACACGGGCAACAGATCAGGTTCATTATTCTTATCTACCGGAGTAGGCACTGCTACAATGTAAAAAGAAGCTTCTGCAAGCGTATCTAACGACGCTGTAAATTCAATATCAGTACCATCAAAGTCTTTTGACTCCAATTCATTACTTGGATCAATCTTTTGCTTCATCATATCAATCCTCTTCGGATTAATATCAAAACCGATTACTGATATTTTTTTCGCAAACTCAAGCGCAATGGGCAAGCCTACATATCCAAGCCCTACTACTGCTAACTTCTTCTTTTTATTAATTAAATCTTCATACATCATTGAAACAAACAGTTACTATTGTTCTTGACTATCTTCTGCTTTCAAACTCCTTAGGCTGTTTATACAGCTCCTCCTCCGGAAGAGATTTGAAATATTCGTAAGTAATTCTGACTCCCTCAGCACGGTTCACTTTAGGCTCCCATCCCAGTACCTTTTGGGCCAGCGAAATATCCGGCTGTCGTTGTTTCGGATCGTCCTGAGGCAATGGTTTATAAACTATCTTTTGCCTGGTACCTGTGAGCGCTATAATCTCTTCTGCAAATTCTTTAAGGGTTATCTGATCAGGATTACCAATGTTGACCGGTAAATGATAATCGCTCATCAGTAATCTGTATATACCTTCAATCAGATCGTCCACATAACAAAAACTGCGCGTCTGGCTGCCATCACCAAATACTGTTAAATCCTCCCCTCTGAGTGCCTGGCCTATAAATGCAGGTAGCGCCCTTCCGTCGTTCAATCTCATTCGAGGGCCATAGGTATTAAATATCCTTACAATCCTCGTCTCCAACCCGTGAAAATTGTGGTACGCCATTGTCATTGCCTCCTGAAACCGCTTTGCCTCATCATACACTCCTCTCGGGCCGATAGGGTTTACATTGCCCCAGTAACTTTCCTGCTGAGGATGCACTAGTGGATCGCCATAAATTTCACTGGTCGATGCCACTAAAATTCTTGCCCGCTTTGCCTTTGCCAACCCAAGACAGTTATGAGTACCAAGCGAGCCAACTTTCAAGGTTTGGATTGGTATCTTCAGATAGTCAATCGGACTGGCAGGAGAAGCAAAATGTAAAATGTAATCGAGCTTTCCGGGTACATGAATAAAGTTAGAAACATCACAATGATAAAACTCAAATTCTTTCAACCTGAACAGGTGGTCGATATTTCGCAGGTCGCCTGTAATCAGATTATCCATCCCCACCACCTGCATACCCTCTTTGATAAACCGATCGCAGAGATGCGAACCAAGAAAGCCGGCAGCACCGGTGACCAACACGCGTTTCCCCATTGTAGCTGATTCTTTAGACATGTAGATTTTATTTATTTACAGGAACCAGGGTTTCCCTTCCTATACTTACGTAATAGAAATTGCAATCGCGCATATAATTCAGGTCAAACAGGTTTCTCCCGTCAAAGATAACAGGCGACTTCAGGAGTGCCCTTAACTTTTCGCAATCCACCATTCTAAACTCATTCCACTCTGTAGCAATTACCAGCGCATCTGCTCCTTCTATTGCATCATACTGGTTTTCTGCATATTTTATTTTGTCGCCAATCTGGGCCTTCACATTCTCCATTGCCTCAGGGTCGTATGCCGTAATTTCGGCACCATGCTTTGTTAGCTCATCAATCAATACCAAGGCCGGCGCCTCTCTGATATCATCTGTATTAGGCTTGAATGCCAGTCCCCAGAGTGCAATCTTCTTCCCCTTAAGATCGTTTCCAAAATACGCCAACACCTTAGGGGTAAGGTGTGACTTCTGCCTGTCATTCACCTCCATCACCGCATTCAATATTTTGAAATCATAATCTACCAGAGATGCAGACTTCACTAATGCCTGCACATCTTTCGGAAAACAACTTCCTCCATATCCTATTCCCGGAAAAAGGAACCGCTTGCCTATCCTGTCATCTGCCCCCACACCTTTGCGCACCATATCTACATCAGCCCCCAGCTTTTCACACATCTGAGCAATCTCATTCATAAATGAAATCTTGGTCGCCAGCAACGAATTGGCAGCATATTTAGTAAGTTCTGCCGAACGTAAATCCATGAAAATAATCGGATTCCCCTGTCGCACAAATGGAGCGTACAGCCTGTTCATAATATTACGGGCCTTCTCCGAAGCAGTCCCAATCACTACTCTGTCCGGTTTCATAAAATCATCTACAGCCACACCTTCTCTTAAAAACTCAGGATTACTCACTACATCAAACAAACTTTCAGGATCTGAGATTCCTCTTTCCTTCAGCACATTGAGAATGGCTGCTGCCACCAATTCTCCGGTTCCCACGGGAACCGTGCTTTTATCGACTATCACCTTATAATCGCCTTCATTTAACAATCTGCCAAGATCTCCGGCAACACTAAGTACATACTTGAGGTCTGCACTTCCATCTTCATCAGGAGGGGTTGGCAATGCCAGAAACACCAGCCTGGCTTCTTTAATTCCTTCTTCCAGCGAGGTGGTAAAGGTCAATCTTCCCTCACTCAGATTCCTGATAAAAATCTTCTCCAGACCGGGTTCATAAATTGTAATCTTTCCCGCTCTGAGTTTTTCAACCTTCTTCTCGTCAATATCGACACACGTTACCTCATTTCCACTTTCAGCAAAACAGGTTCCGCTTACCAGTCCTACATACCCGGTCCCAACTACTGCAATTTTCATTAATTCTTATTTACAAATTTTAATACATGCTCAATTATATAATCCTGTTGTTCCTTATCCAATTCCGTGTGAATAGGGAGCGATATTACTCTTTCTGTAAGCCAATCCGTCACCGGTAATGAAAAGCTATTACCCCCGAAACTGTCAAACATCTTCTGCCTGTGCGCCGGAACCGGATAATAAATCATTGAAGGAATTTTTTGTTCAGCAAGATACTGTACCAAATTATCTCTATTTACTCCATCAAGCACCAGAGTGTACTGATGAAAAACGTGATTACTATAAGGAGCCCTGTAAGGAGTTGTGATCCTTTCATTTCCGGCAAACGCAGCATCATAGTAATCAGCAGCTTTCCTCCTGGCTTCAATGTACCCGTCCAATAACGGCAACTTTACAGATAATATTGCTGCCTGCATAGCATCCAGCCTGCTGTTGCAGCCTACCATATCATGGTAGTATCGCACCTTCTGACCGTGGTTAGCAACCATCTTAAGAGTCTCAGCCAATTTAGTATCATTCGTAATCATCGCACCACCATCCCCATAGCATCCCAGATTTTTACTGGGGAAAAATGAAGTACATCCCACAGTGCCAAGTGTACCGGTCTTATGTACGCTTCCATCTTTTGAAGTATAATCACAGCCTATGCCCTGCGCATTATCCTCAATTACGAATAAGTTATGTGCACGTGCGATTTCTAATATCTCATCCATCGGAGCAGCATGTCCGTAAAGATGTACGGGTACAATAGCTTTCGTCTTAGGGGTGATCGCTTTCCTCACTTCCTCAGGATTCAGGCAAAATGTTTTGGGATCCACATCCACAAAAACAGGCTGTAGTCTCAACAAGGCAATAACCTCGGTAGTAGCCACATAGGTGAACGAAGGAGTGATTACCTCATCTCCCGGCTTAAGTCCCAGCGCCATCATAGAAATCTGTAAGGCATCTGTTCCGTTTGCGCAGGTAACTGCATGTTTTGCCCGATGATACTCCGCCAGTTGCCTGGCAAAGTCTTCCACATACTTTCCACCAATGAAGGTGGCCTTCTCCATAATATCTGACAGGGATGTATTAATCTGCTCTTTGATGCGCTGATACTGGCGCTGTAGATCAACCATTTGAATCGGGTACATAAGGTTGTATTTTTTGGGGTGCAAAGATACAAGACTGACACGAAATGAGACTGTCGGGCTTTCCACTATTCACAAAGGAAACTTTACTACCCAATTGCCTGAAACCCATTAGATTTGTTGTAAATCGTACGGCTTCTTGATTATATTTTACAATATCTTTCTATGGCTCTACCGGGTTGGAATTTATCTGGCCTCATTCTTCAATGCTAAGGCAAGACTCTGGATTAAGGGCAGGGTACTTATCTTCCCAAAAATAAGGAAGGACCTTAAAGGTATCCAGGGCAAAGTCGTGTGGATGCATGCAGCCAGCCTGGGTGAATATGAGCAGGGGAAGCCAGTGCTGAAACGTTTACTTGCCGAATACCCTGACATCACTCCGGTAATATCTTTCTTCTCTCCCTCAGGTTACGAAGTCATCAAAAAGAAAAATGAGTTTCCACATACCTATTACCTCCCCATGGATTCGGTCATCAATGTACAGCAATGGATGAGTATCGTAAATCCATCATTGGTAGTGTGGGTAAAATATGAATACTGGTACTTTTATCTGAGAGCCATCCGGCGTCGTAACATTCCCCTGATAATGGTTTCAGGAATTTACAGAAGAAACCAGCCCTTCTTCAAATGGTATGGAGGACTTTACAGAGACATGCTCCGCGCTTTTTCTCACTTCTTCGTACAGAATGAACCATCAAAACGATACTTATCTACTCTGATAGAAAAAGACAAAATAACCATGTCGGGAGATACCCGTTGCGACAGAGTGATCGAAATTGCAGAAGGATTCACACCCATCAGCCTGATTGAAGATTTCTGTAAAGAGCATCGCGTTATCGTTTGTGGCAGCACCTGGGAAGAAGACGAAGAAGTGTGGATACACTACATTAACAAGATGCAACAACTGCGATTCATAATTGCTCCGCACGAAATTGACCCATCTAATATTCAGGCAGTAAAAGCAAGATTTACCAACGCCATCACATACACAGAGTATCAGACTGCCGGAAACAATCCGGGCAACCGCAATTGCCTTATCGTTGACAATATCGGAATGCTCTCCAGACTTTATCATTATGCCGACATCACTTACGTTGGCGGAGGATTTGGCGACTCCGGACTACATAACATCCTGGAGGCCGCAGTGTATGGAAAACCAGTGATTTTTGGCCCGGTATTCTATAGGAACTTCGAAGCGGAGGAAATGATTGAGTGCGGAGGCGCCATCAGTATCAATACGGCTCTGGAACTGGAACAAACCGTAGATAACCTGCTTGAAAATGAAGGGCTGCTTTCTCAAAAAGGTATATCGGCCAGGGAATACATTTATAAAAATGCAGGAGCTTCCGAAAAAATTATCAACTTCATCCGCAAGGAAAACTATCTTAGGTAAACGATTCATATTCAACTAACCAACCGTCTTCATTTTACCCTGAAATCACCTCTTCACAGGCTTGCAAAAACCATTCTTCCCTACCTGATTCAATACAGATATAAAAAATCATTGTTCAGTAGAATTGACAGAAATACGGTAATTTTATTTCAATGACTCTCAAAATATCCATCAGGCTACTCATAGTTTTCCTCCTGGTCATGACTTCCCGGAAAAGCTTTTCCCAATGGAGCAAGGTGGACAGCCTGATTAGCTGGCTCGATAAGCATCCCGTAATTGACTCAGAGTACATACTTACACTCCATCGTATCAGCTACCGCACAAGCGAGAGTGATATTGCCACCTCATTCAAGTACTATGAAAAAGTGAATAACCTGAGCGAAGAGCGCAATTTCACGTATGGCAAGGCGCTGGCGCAGATTAATCTGGGCATTCTACTTTCAAGTTCTGCCAGCTACGATGCAAGCAACAGAGCTTACTTCAATGCTATACAATATGCTGACTCGTGTAATGCCCCCAGGCTTAAGGCGATTTGCCTTAATAACATTGGAGACAATTTTGCGAGTCTGAACGACTTCGAAAAGTGCAGAGAATTTACGTATCAGGCTATTAAGATTAACAAAGAGCTTAAAGCCTGGAGAGGTGTCGCTATTAACTACGAACTGCTCGCCAGTTGCGACATTAAAGAAAAGAAGTTCAAACAAAGTAAAGAAAAGCTGGACAGCGGATATAAATATGCACTTATCACAGGGGAAACCTATGTACTTACCCTTTTCTATATCGACTATGGCAAGGTCGAGTCAAGCCAGGGAAATATCTCACAGGCTAAATTCTACCTGGACAAAGCAATGGCAGGAGCGGTAGCCGACAAAGGCCTGGGCAATATGCAGAAAATTTATATGGCAAAAGCCCAATACATCACAGACCTTCCTAAAGCCCTGAAGAAACAGTATCTGGACAGCGCCTTCCTACTGGCCACTCAATTAAAAAACACCAAAGGCATCGGACAGGCATCCAAGTTACTAATGGACTATTACCAGGCAGAGAAAAACCCCGAACAGGCCATAAAGTTTTTTAAGTATTACAAAGACAGTTATGACTCTGTATTCTCTGAGAATAACAAACGGAATGTGATTATTCGGGAGTCAGACTGGATGCTTCGCAGGCAGGAGATCGAGAACGAAAAACTAAAACAGATCGCTGCTATTCAGAAATCAGAAATTACTTCCAAGAACCTTTTACTGGTAAGTGGCTGGATTTTGTTTGGCCTCCTTGCCACCTCAGCTTTCTTTTTCTATAAGAACCAAAAGGCCTCCAGAAAAAGACAGGTTTCTGAATATGAGAAAAAAATTCTTCAGGTACAGATGGAGTCCTTGAAAGCACAAATGAACCCTCACTTCATTTTCAATTGTCTCAACAGTATAGAAAACTTCGTAATAAAAAATGACCGGGTGTCAGCCAGCCGATATCTCAACAAGTTCTCTGCACTCATCAGAATGATATTGGAAAGTAGTAACTCAGATACCATTCCATTTGAAAAAGATTTTGCAGCCACAAAAATTTATGTCGAACTGGAAAGGCTTAGGTTCAACAATAAGTTCAAATTTGTTACTGAAATTGATCCCGTATTATTAGACCCTGAATTCCAGGTACCACCATTATTTCTACAACCTTATGTTGAAAATGCCATTCTTCATGGCATGGGGCCAAGCGAAAATGAGAACCTGGTATTATCTATCAGAGCTTTCATCAAAGACGACTATATCCACTTCGAAGTGGAAGATAATGGTGTGGGCAGAAAAAAATCAGCGAGCTACCAAAGAAACAAGAATCACGACCACAAGAGCATGGGGCTTCGATTGACAGAAGAAAAACTGGATATTTACAGTCAGCGACTCAAAACAAAATCTGAAATCGTAATTAACGACCTTTACCATGATGATCTCCCTTCCGGAACCAAAGTCGTTTTAAAGATACAATTGGGAGAAATATTAAAAGGAACCCTTTATGAAGCTAAAGACTATAATAGTTGATGATGAACTTCCAAGCCTGCAGAACCTTGAGCAAAAGATTAGAGAGTTTTGCCCTGACCTTGAAATAATCGCTACTATTCAAAAACCTGAACTTGCTGCACAGATTATCAACTCACAAAAATTTGACCTGCTTTTTCTCGACATAGAAATGCCCAGAATTAACGGTTTCAAGCTATTGGAGCTAATTACGGACAGGCAATTCGATATTGTATTTACCACAGCATATAACCACTATGCAATCGATGCCATCCGTATCAGCGCCTTTGACTATCTGCTGAAACCCATTGGCGTATCCGAATTGCAGGCCACCATCAACAGGTTAATAGAAAACAAAAGTGGATCTACACAACAACGCCTAGACGTTTTAAGAAAATCCCTGTCTGGCAACTTATCTCAGGAAGACAGAATATCTATCAATACCACTGAAGGCATAGAGTTCTACCAGATAAAGGAAATTGTATATATTGAGTCCAGCTCTAACTACAGCAAACTCCATCTCGAAAATGGCAAAGTGTTGCTGGTAACAAGACTATTAAAGGAGTTTGATGAATTACTTACACCCTATAGCTTTTTCAGAGTGCATCACTCCTATTTGATAAATCTGAATCACTTAAAAAAATATATAAAGGGAGACGGAGGCCAGGTGGTTCTCTCAAATGGAGATACGCTTGATGTGTCAAGAAGAAGAAAAGATGAGTTCATCAAAGCTTTGAACTAAGGTTGTTGGCCATTGTTCCTAAATCAATAAATCATGGCATTATCATTTCAGGAAATCATACTCAGGCTACTCCTGGCAGCACTCATGGGAAGCGCTGTCGGCCTGGAAAGAGAGCGGCTCAACTGGGTAGCCGGACTAAGAACCCACATGCTTGTATGTGTAGGTTCGGCACTGATTATGATGGTTTCTGCTTACGGATTCGCAGAAGTTTTGAAATATAAAGATGTCGTCCTCGATCCGTCAAGGGTCGCTGCACAGGTTGTAAGTGGAATCGGGTTTCTGGGTGCAGGTACTATTTTTTTCTGGAGGAAGGAAGTACTTCGCGGACTTACTACGGCAGCCGCTCTCTGGGCTGTAGCAGGTGTAGGACTTGCAATCGGAGGCGGGATGTACTTTGCAGGCACAGCCGCTACTATCCTAATTTTGATCATTCTCGCACTGATGAAACCACTGGAGCGAAAACTCTTTAAGAGCTCAGAAATCCAAAGGCATTCCCTTACCATCAGAATGATTCCTACTAAATTCTCTCTAAGAAATCTGGAGGATACTATGAATGCAGCCGGAATAGAGGTGATTGAAATGAAAATCAACAGAATCTCAGACACCACACCCGATCATGACTATCTTCTCGAAATTAATATCATGGGTAAGGGAGAGAAACTTCTGCACCTGGCAGATGAGATAAAAATAAAAGAGGGAATCCAGTCCATATCCTACCAGTAAGAAAAGCCTTTCTACAAATAATACCTGGCGGCAGCATATCATTCCTCAGCCACAACTCAATTGTCTGACGGCACCTTCCTTACCGAGTGCAACACGGTTATCACCACAAAAATCAAGGAACCTGCAATGAGAAAAGGCACAATCCATCCTCCGACTCCGGTTTCTTTCCCCAAAGCAATCTGCACAGTTCGATATGAGATAAAGCAGCACAACAGTACAATACCCCATTTCAGAAATCGTATCATTCTTGTAGCAAATGTGTATTGCCGCTTTGCGTTTGCCGTGGTGATTGCGGAAATATAATTGAACTTGTGCGGGAAACGGTTGAGAATCGTAAGTCCAATATAAATAACGGACGCAAGTGCCGGCAACAGAAAAATAGTCCATTTAGAGCTATAATCATCCGGCATACCTGATAAGTCAAAATGCGAAGGAATTGTTTCGGGAAGCTTTGTATAGTTCACCAAAATGAGAACCCACAAAAATAATAGCAATAACCAGCCGGAAACCTCCCAAAACCTGTCTGTACCATTCCATCTGATCTTTATCTTCGGGCGCGCTTCCATCTTTGCGATTGTTTTCCAAATATTTAATTAACAGGTAAAACTTAGATTCCTTACTACTTAAATTATATTTGCACAAAATAATCAAATTAACCCTTGTCAAATAAAGCAGACGAGCGCAAGTCTTTTTTTCAAAAAATTCGTGGCGGAAAGGCTGATGGTGCCGAGATGACATTTATTGAGCACCTCGAGGAGCTGCGCTGGCATCTGGTGCGTTCAGCAATAGTGCTTGTCATCATCGCAATTGTGGTGTTTATCAATGTGGACTGGGTATTTGATAATATCATTTTTGCTCCGGCTAATAAAGACTTTTATTCTTATAAGATGCTATGCAATCTTAGCCATTTCCTGCATATTGGAGATGCGCTGTGCATGCCTCCAATTGAGATTCATCTGCTTGGTGATACAGTGAGTGGCCCCTTTATGTCAGCCATTAGCATTTCATTTATGGGAGCTATCATCCTTGCATTTCCTTACCTGCTCTGGGAGATTTGGAGATTTATCAAGCCGGCACTCACCCAGAAAGAAACAAAATATGTGAAGGGAAGCATCTGGTGGGTGTCACTTTGTTTTTTCCTCGGAGCAGCTTTTGGCTATTTTTTATTAGCCCCATTCACTTTTAACTTCCTTGCCAATTTTCAGCTGGGTACACTTGGGGTTTACGATTACCGGCCCAAACTGGGAGACTACATAGATACGCTTACCTCCCTTACCCTGGGGTGTGGACTTGCATTTGAAATGCCTATCATAGTATATGTGCTAAGCAAAATTGGTATCGTCACGCCTACATTCCTGAAAAACTATAGAAAATACGCCTATGTTGGCATCCTCGTTCTAGCGGCCATCATCACACCTTCGCCAGACTGGACAAGCCAGGCTATTGTGGCCACGCCTCTGATCCTTCTTTATGAGATCAGTATCGTCTTAAGCAAGAGAGTAGCAAAGGAGAAAGAAGCTGCCGACAAACAATGGGAATAAATCCTTTCAACGCAAAGCATTATCTCTCAAGTTACGAATAATCATACGATTTAGATTTGCTTAATAGCTGATCAAATCATTCTGCAGTCAGATACCCGAATAAAAAAGTGTCTTACAGTTCCCCATATCCGGGTCTCTGCAAGACACTTAATGATTTTATCGAAGTGAGTTACTGACTAGTCTCTGTTATAGCCACCGCCATAACCTCCGGACTTCTTGTAGCCTCCACCGCTACGGCCTCCGCCATAGCCACCGCTACGACCACCGCCGCCATAAGACTTCTTAAATCCGCCACTTCCTTCAGGTCGAGGTTGACTTTCGTTAACCACGATCTTTCTTCCCTGAACTTCAGTTTCATGAAGTGTAGAGATTGCATTTCGGGCAGCCTCATCATCGGCCATTTCCACAAAGCCAAAACCTTTGCTCCTGCCTGTATTCTTCTCACGAAGAATTTTAGCACTTGATACCTCACCAAACTGGGTGAATAAATCACTGAGATCCTGATCGGTCATTGACCAACTCAGATTACCAACATAAATGTTCATTGCAAAAAATTACTTTTAAATAAAAAAAATACTGAATTAATGAAATTAGAAGCAACAATGAACTGAAGTAACCTATTGGTAAAGTATCCATCAGACAATAGAAGACCGACTAAACCCATTAATAAAAAATAAAGATAGGGCTTTCCTCAATAGTATAGCACTTTAAACAAAAATTTTACATAGAAATAGCTACCAGCCATGGACTAAATCCGGCACATTGAAACGCTGGCAAAGAGAGGCTTTCACAATCAACAAGTTATACGTAATCTGAAAAAAGAAAGGAATTCTCTTTTTCAGCCTTTTCAATTGTGTCAAAAGAAGACAAAATATCTGCTTTTTCTTTCTGCACAAAAACGGTATGCTCAAAATGGGCTGATGGTTTCCCATCCCTTGTAAGGATCGTCCATCCATCAGAGGCCGTGGTCACATCTTTTCGCCCCAGATTTATCATTGGCTCAATGGCAATTACAAGGCCCTCTTTTAAAATAGTGCCACTCCCCCTCTTCCCATAATTGGGCACCTGGGGGTCTTCGTGAAGATTATTTCCAAGTCCATGCCCTACCAATTCACGAACTACCCCATAGCCAAACAGCCTCTCTGTATGCTGTTGTATCGCATGTGAGATATCGCCGATTCTGTTACCTGCTACCGCTTTTTCAATTCCCAAATACAACGACTCTTTGGTAGTCCTGACCAGCCGGGCCACCTTTTCGTCTGCAGTGTTGCCCAGAATAAAAGTATAGGCACTATCTCCGTGAAAATTGTTCTTAAATGCTCCTACATCCACCGAAACCACATCGCCCTCTTTTAAAACCTCCTCATTAGGAAAGCCGTGTACAACCGCATCATTCACTGAGATACAACTGGCATAAGGGTATCCATTATAACCTTTGAATGAAGGCAGGGCACCACAATCTCGAATATACTCTTCAATCCTCCTGTCAAGTTGCATAGTGGTAATCCCGGGCTTAAGCATCTTTGCCGCTTCTGCAATTGCATCATTGACTATTTTGCAACTTTCTCTTATTAGTTCAGCCTGTGCTCTTGTTTTATAAATAATCATTTCCGAAAAGCTTTAATATATAAAAACCCCGTCTATGCGGGGTTTATGAAGTTTAATTATTCGCGTAATACAACCGTTAAATACCTCCTGTAACCCCCGGAGCTGCGGTACCCTGGCGTCCCTGAATACGGCCCGACGACATCAGACCATCGTACTGACGCATCAAGAGTTGAGTTTCAATCTGCTGCAAAGTATCCAACACCACTGCCACCATAATCAACAGGGACGTACCCCCATAGAATGTAGCAAAACCCTGAGTCACCCCAAACAATTCCACCAAACCCGGAAGGATACCTACCACACCCAGAAGAATAGACCCAGGCAGCGTGATACGATCCATGATAGTACCAATATAATCAGTTGTAGGCTTACCAGGCTTTACACCGGGAATAAATCCATTACTCCGCTTGAGGTCTTCACTCATCTGCTTCGGATTAAATATCAAAGCAGTATAGATAAAGGTAAAAGCAACTGTCATAAGCCCATACACCAGCATATATACCCCATTCTTAGGATCCGTAAAATATTTTGCCCAATTTTTTCCTGAAGTCTGAAACCCAACGAAGATAGTAGGAAGGAACATAATTGCCTGTGCAAAGATGATAGGCATTACACCTGCCGCATTTACCTTCAGTGGCAGGAACTGACGAGCACCGCCAAACTGCCTGTTACCCACGATCTGCTTTGCATAATTTACAGGTACTTTTCTGACACCCTGTACCAGCACAATCAGGCCCAGAATTACAGCAATGAAAGCGGCAATTTCCAAAGTGAACTTTAAGAGTCCCAGACCGCCCTGAGTCTGCTTGGCTGCAAATTCCTGTGCGAAGGATTGAGGTAAACGGGCAAGGATACCAATCATAATGATAAGAGAAATACCATTTCCGATTCCCTTATCTGTAATCTTCTCACCCAGCCACATTACGAAGAGTGTGCCCACGGTAAGTATTATCACAGTGGATACCCAAAAGAACCCTTCGTATGCAGGAAGCATTGCTTCTCTGTTGGTTGATTTCAGGAATCCGATATATGCAGCAGCCTGAAAAGCGGTTACGATAATAGTCAGGTACCTTGTCCACTGATTGATCTTACGTTGTCCGCTCTCTCCTTCTTTCTGAATCTTTGTAATGCTTGGAACCAAAATAGTTACCAGCTGAATGAAGATACTCGCAGAGATATAAGGCATGATACCCAATGCAAAAATGGAGGCTTTAGAAAACGCACCACCCACAAAAGCATCCAGCAAACCCAGCATCCCTGTACGGGTACTTGCTTCCAGGTTTGAAAGTTGATTAGGATCGATACCCGGCAGCACAATAAAAGAACCAATACGATATACAAAAATCAAAAGCAGCGTATATACAATCTTATTTCGCAGCTCCTCAATTGTCCAGATATTCTTGAGTGTTTTGATGAATTTCTTCACGGAAGAATCAGATTTAATTTGTAAAGTTTACAAATGTCGTTGAAATTATTTAATTAGTTCTACACTGCCTCCTGTAGCCTCGATAGCTTCCTGAGCCTTTTTACTGATGGCATTTACTTTGAATGTCAACTTGCTTTTCAACTCACCGCTACCCAAAATCTTTACATTATCAAACTGTCCGATAAGACTATTGATATAAAGATTCTCCGGAGAAAATTCTTTAATGTCGTACTTCTCTACCAATTGGTCGATCTGTCCCAGATTAAATATTTTGTATTCAACGCGGTTGTTATTCTTAAAACCACGTTTTGGCAACCTTCTCTGAATAGGCATCTGGCCACCTTCGTGAGCCATTTTTATTTTGTATCCGGCACGGCTTTGTGCTCCTTTATTACCTTTTGTAGAAGTGCCACCTTTTCCGGATGCTTCTCCACGACCCAGCCTCTTCTGACTGTGGGTCGCACCTTTTGCAGGTCTTAAACTGTGTAATTTCATTGTACTTTGTTTTACTTAACGCCTTGTACCAGGCTCGCTTTAAAAAAATATATACAAAAGAAAGAACCGGTTAGCCCAGTTCTTCTACTTTTACAAGATGTTCCACTTTTCTTACCATACCCAGTATCTGAGGTGTGGCTTCGACCTCTTTAACGGCATTTACTTTGTTCAGGCCCAAAGCTACCAGGGTTTTCTTTTGCCTTTCCGGACGGTCAATACCACTTTTTACCTGAGTAATTTTAATCTTTTTCATAATTGACAATTCAGTTAACCGTTAAAAACTTTTTTAAGTGAGAGGTTTCTGGTTTTAGCCACTTCTGAAGGTTCTCTCAACATGGAGAGTGCTTTCACTGTAGCCTTCACCACATTCTGTGGATTAGCAGATCCCATTGACTTGGCAAGTACGTCAGTAATTCCGGCACTTTCCAATACTGCACGCATACTACCTCCAGCGATTACGCCGGTACCGTGTGCAGCAGGCTTAATCATGATTCTTGCAGCTCCGGACTTGCTCCATTGCTCGTGAGGGATAGTACCTTTTGAAACCGGTACGCGGATAAGGTTCTTTTTCGCATCCTCGATTCCTTTAGTAATGGCCTCCTGTACTTCTTTGGCCTTTCCCATTCCCTGGCCTACTACACCCTTTTCGTCACCAACGACTACAAGTGCTGAAAAGCTAAATGCCCTTCCTCCTTTTGTGGTCTTTACCACACGGTTGATGGCTACAACTTTTTCCTTTAATTCCAGGTCTGAGCCTTTTACTCTTTGATTAGATTTTACCATTTGACTGTATTTCTAAGCTGTCTTGCCGACAATTGTTTTTATTAAAATTTCAATCCTCCTTCACGGGCACCTTCTGCCAAAGCCTTTACACGACCATGATACAGATATCCGCCCCTGTCAAACACTACACTAGTGATGCCTAACTCTGCAGACTTCCGCGCAATGGCTTCACCCACTAGTTTGCTGCTTTCTACTTTTGTAACTTTCTGGGCAGCAATATCCTTTTCACGGCTCGATGCTGAGGCCAGCGTTTGATGATTCTGATCATCCACCAACTGAGCGTAGATATCTTTATTGCTTCTGAACACACTCAAGCGTGGTTTCTGGGCTGTACCGCTTACATTCTTCCTGATACGGTAGTGTATCTTTGTTCTTGCACTAATTTTTGAACTCATTTTATTCTGGTTTTCACTCCGGATTTTGCCGGAATTATTTTATCTCCAATTATTTACCTGCTGACTTACCTGCTTTTCTGCGAAGTACTTCACCTTCAAACTTCACACCCTTACCCTTGTATGGTTCAGGCTTGCGCAGGCTTCTAATTTTAGCAGCTACCTGTCCTATCAATTGTTTATCACTTCCTGTCAGGGTCACTTTAGGGTTCTTACCTTTTTCCTGGGCAGTAGTCACCTTCAGTTCGCCGGGAATTTCCACGATAATATTGTGAGAGTATCCGAGGCTCAGATCAAGCAGGTTGCCCTGGTTTGATGCTTTAAAACCAACACCCACAAGCTCCAGGGTAGTGGAGTACCCCTTGGTAACACCGGTCACCATGTTTTGTACCAGTGCGCGAGACAATCCATGAAGTGCCCTATGCCTGATCTGATCGGTAGGACGCTTCAGTTCTACTACTCCATCCTTCACTTCCACTGCAATATCCCTGTCGATCGGCTGATGCAATTCGCCCTTGGGGCCTTTAACAATAACGACATTGTCTGCTCCTACCTTTACCTCTACGCCTTTTTCCAAATGTATCGGAGCTCTACCTATTCTTGACATTGTTATGCTTTTTAAAGTCTGTTTAAATATCTTTTTTTGTATCCTTCTTCTCTTAGTAAATATTGCAAAGGACTTCACCACCTACATTCTGTGCTATTGCCTCTTTATCGGTCATTACCCCCTTTGACGTAGAAATGATAGCTATACCCAAACCATTCTTTACTCTCCTGAAATCAGCAGGCTTGGAATAGGTTCTTAATCCCGGACGGCTTACTCTTTCCAGGCTTTGAATTGCCGGCACTTTGGTCTGAGGATCATACTTCAGGGCGATTTTGATGATTCCCTGTTTGTTATCATCTTCAAACTTGTACTTCAGGATATAACCTTTATCATACAGTATTTCTGTAATCCTCTTCTTCAGATTGCTTGCAGGCACTTCCACAATACGGTGATTGGCCATCTGTGCATTCCTGATGCGGGTTAGATAATCTGCTATCGGATCTGTTACCATTGTTATCTGTGATTTACTTTCGTTTGAATTATTTAATTACCAGCTTGCTTTCTTTACTCCCGGAATTTTACCATCCAGTGCCATTTCCCTGAACACCACGCGGCAGATACCAAAATGCCTGATATATCCACGGGGGCGTCCGGTGAGTTGACAACGATTCTTCAACCTCACGGTAGAACTGTTACGAGGTAACAAATCCAGGCCGCGATAGTCGCCTGCTTCTTTCAGCGCTTTACGCTTCTCAGCATATTTAGCTGCTAATTTTTCCCTTTTTGCTTGTCTTGCTTTTACTGACTGTTTTGCCATAGTATTTTATTGTCTGCGAGCTTATGCTCCCTTTTTAATATTTTTAAAAGGCATCCCTAATTCTTTCAGCAGTGCATACGCCTCTTCATTGGTATCAGCTGAGGTTACAAAGGTGATATCCATTCCCGTGATCTTATTCACTTTATCAATATCAATTTCCGGAAAGATAATCTGTTCGGTTACACCCAGTGTATAGTTACCTCTGCCATCAAAAGCCTTTTCGTTGATACCCTTAAAGTCACGCACCCTTGGCAGCGAAACAGATATCAGCCTGTCAATAAATTCATACATCTTCACTCCGCGCAGTGTCACTCTGGCACCTATCGGCATGTTCTTACGGAGTTTGAAGTTTGAAATATCTTTTTTGGAGTATGTAGGTACGGCTTTTTGACCGGTGATTGCTGTCAGCTCCTCCACGGCAATATCCACTAGTTTCTTATCTGCTACGGCTCCATTCACACCACGGTTGATACAGATTTTTTCCAGTTTGGGCACTTGCATCACGGTCTTGTATGAAAATTGTTTCATCAGTGCCGGTACCACTTCGTTCTTATATTTAGTGGCTACTCTTGGTATGTACTTTGTTTCGCTCATTACTTAATTACCTCCCCTGATTTTTTAGCGGTTCTAACTGATTTACCATCCACTCTCGAATGGCTGACCTTGCTCGGTCCGTGAGATTTAGCATCCCAAAGCATCACATTGGAAATAGAGATGGGCGCTTCCATTTTGACAATCCCACCCTTTGTATTTTGCGCTGTAGGCTTTGTGTGCTTAGTAACGATATTGACACCCTCTACCAACACACGGCTCTTTTCGGGAATCACTTTCAGCACGGTACGCGGCTTCTTCAAATCCTTATACTCTCCTGTAATCACTACCACAGAATCGCCTTTCTTAATGCTAAACTTTGGTTTAAATCTATTTTTCATAACGACAAACTGTTTGTCCTGTTTTTATACTTAAAATTCCTGTTTTCAAAAGGGTTGCAAAGATACATTTTCATTATAACACTTCCGGAGCCAGGGATATAATTTTCATATATCCTTTATCCCTCAATTCCCTTGCAACAGGCCCGAAAATACGGGTACCACGAGGCTCGTCCGCATTGTTCAGCAATACCACTGCGTTATCATCAAAACGGATGTAAGAGCCGTCTTTCCGACGAAGTTTATTCTTCGTACGCACAATTACCGCCTTGCTTACTGTACCTTTCTTAATACCTCCCTGTGGTATAGCATCCTTTACCGTTACCACTATCTTATCGCCTACGTGTGCATAATCCTGACCCGAGTTACCTAATACTCTGATGCAGAGTACTTCTTTAGCACCACTATTGTCAGCTACATTTAATCTGCTTTCTTGCTGTATCATTTTCTTTCAATTTTAGCCCTCGCCGGGCGATATTGTTTATGGTTTCAGACCTTTCAATATTATTTAGCGCGCTCTACAATATCAAGCAGTCTCCAGCGCTTTGTTTTGCTCAGCGGCCTGGTCTCCATGATTCTTACTACATCTCCCACATTGCACTCATTCTTTTCGTCATGAGCGTGAAAGCCCTTTGATTTTTTCACGAACTTACCGTAGAGAGGGTGCTTCACCTTTCTTTCGATCAAAACGGTAATGGTTTTATCCATCTTATTGCTGGATACTACACCGGTTCTTACTTTTCTTAAATTTCTTTGCGGCATTTTTAATTATTTTCAGTTTGAACACCCAACTTTCTTTTCTGCAATTCAGTCTTTGCACGAGCCAGATCCTTTCTGAGGTCACGAATACTCATCGGATTCTCCAGCGGAGATACTGTATGTGCAAACTTCAGTTTCTTGAGACGCATCTCATCGTCGAGAATTTTATTCTCCAAATCCTGCACTGTAAGGTTCTTCAGGCTGTTTACAAAATCATTTCTGTTTGACATGACACTTTAATTTATAAGGTTACAGCACTATTGGTTTACCACATCTCTTCTGATGACGAATTTTGTCAGGATCGGCAACTTCTGAGCTGCAAGTGCAAAAGCCTCTTTTGCTACTTCCAGAGATACACCATCTGCTTCGAAGATGATACGTCCCGGCTGCACTACAGCTGCCCAATACTCAGGGTTACCTTTACCTTTACCCATACGCACCTCAGCAGGCTTCTTGGTTACAGGCTTATCAGGAAATACTCTGATCCACACATTACCTTCTCTCTTCATCGCTCTGGTCATTGCCTGACGAGCAGATTCTATTTGTCTGTTGGTAAGCCATACAGAATCCAGCGCCTTCAATCCATAAGTACCAAAAGCCAGAGTAGCTCCTCTCTTTGTATCACCTTTCATGCGGCCCTTCTGCATTTTCCTGTGCTTGGCCCTCTTTGGTTGTAACATGATGCTTATATTTTTATTCTCTGATTATCTAATTATTATTATCTTCTCTGACCACCACGATTTCCACCGCCTCTTCTGTCTCCACCACCTCTTCTGTCACTGAAACCACCTCTTCTGCCGCCTGCTTCTTCCATCTTACCACCACCTGCAATGATGTTAGGGTTCAGATCGCGCTTTGCCAATACTTCTCCTTTACAAATCCATACTTTGATTCCGATCTTTCCATAGACTGTCTGTGCAAATACACTTGCATAGTCGATATCCATTCTGAAAGTATGTAAGGGAGTACGCCCCTGCTTGATCTCTTCGCTACGCGCAATTTCCGCTCCACCCAATCTGCCTCCTACTCTTACCTTGATACCTTCTGCCCCCATCCTGAGTGCAGATGCTATAGACATCTTGATTGCTCTCTTATAATTGATACGATTCTCAATCTGACGGGCAATTGTATCTGCTACGATCGCTGCATTCAATTCCGGACGGCGGATTTCCAGGATATTGATCTGAACGTCTTCCTTTCCTGTGAGCTTCTTTAACTCTTCCTTAATCAGGTCAACTTCACTTCCACCCTTTCCGATGATGATCCCCGGCTTGGAAGTATGAATAGTCACGATCAGTTTATTGAGTGTTCTTTCGATAACAATCTTCGCGATTCCACCCTTGTTGATACGAGCATTCAGGTAGTTTCTGATCTTATCATCTTCGATCAACTTCTTGCCATACTCTTTCGGACTGGCATACCAATTACTGTCCCATCCTCTGATGATTCCTAATCTGGCTCCTATCGGATTTGTTTTTTGACCCATTATTTGGTTTAATTTTTATTTTTTGTCAGTTGATTTCTTTGCAGCAGCTTTTGTTGCTGTTTTCTTTGCAGCAGCTTTCTTAGCAGGTGCCTTCTTTTCTTTTGCCGGTGCTTCTGCAACAGGTGCTTCTGCCACTACCTCTTTCACCTCTTCCACTTTCCCGGGCTTTGCAGATGCTGCAGCACTATCTACCACGATAGTCACATGATTACTTCTCTTGCGCACGCGATACCCACGACCCTGCGGAGCCGGACGCAATCTTTTGATGACCCTTCCACCATCAACCATTACAGTCTTCACAATAAGGCCGGCATCTTCCACACGCTCACTTGCATTCTTCTGCTCCCAGTTATTAATCGCGCTCTTCAACAACTTGTACAAAGGGGTGGCAGGATGCTTTGGGTTAAATTGCAGAACACCTAATGCCTTTTCTACCTCCATACCTCTGATCAAGTCAGCCAACAGCCTCATCTTCCGGGGCGAAGTAGGATAGTTATTTAGTTTTGCTACTGCTTCCATTATTTCTAATTCGTTTTACGTTAAAAATTAATTTTTGAGCCCTGTTATCCTATTTTCTTGCTGGAGTGACCTTTGAAGTTGCGGGTCGGAGCAAACTCTCCCAGCTTATGGCCTACCATAAATTCTGTTACATAAACAGGAATAAATTTATTTCCATTATGTACTGTAAAAGTGTGGCCTACAAAATCAGGAGTTATTGTAGATCTGCGCGACCAGGTCTTAATAACATTCTTCTTACTCTTTCCTTCGTTCATCGCGAGCACTTTCTCTTCCAGCTTCGCCTGCACATAAGGACCTTTTTTAATTGAACGAGCCATTTTTAATTTTTATCGTTGATTAACTAATTTGTTTATTTAGTAGATAACTTCTTTCCGTTTTTCCTCTGGATGATCAGCTTATCAGAACCCTTACCTCTTGTTCTGGTGATCTGTCCTTTTGCATACTTACCTGTCCTGCTGCGTGGATGCCCACCTGAAGCCCTACCTTCACCACCACCCATCGGGTGATCTACAGGGTTCATCGCTACCCCTCTCACTCTTGGCCTTTTGCCTAACCAGCGGTTAGCTCCCGCCTTACCCTTGCTTTGTAGCTGGTGATCGCTATTGCTCACTACACCTACAGTAGCATAACAGTTGATCAATACTTTTCTCAACTCCCCACTCGGCATCTTCAGTACGGCGTATTTCTCTTCTTTGTTAGCCAACTGGGCAGAAGAACCCGCACTCCTAACCAACTTTCCACCCTGGCCGGGTTGCATTTCAATATTATGAATTACAGTACCCAGGGGCATATTCTTCAACATCAGCGCATTACCCAATTCAGGAGCCACATCATCACCACTTACAATCTTAGCGCCTACCTGCAATCCATGAGGTGCTACGATATAACGCTTTTCCCCATCGGCATAAGAGAGCAGCGCAATAAATGCAGTTCTGTACGGATCGTATTCAATAGACTTTACAGTTGCAGCAATCCCTTTCTTATCTCTCTTAAAATCAACTACACGATACATCTTCTTGTGGCCACCACCCATATAGCGCATGCTTCTGTGCCCCTGCCTGTTGCGTCCGGCTGTACCGTGAACCTTTTCCAGAAGGCTCTTTTCAGGCTTATCGGTTGTCACCTCGGCGTAGGCATTACCTGTCCTCCATCTGGTGCCACTGGTAGTTGGTTTATATTTTTTTAATGCCATGATTATAATTTTTCTACTTCTTGATTAATTAAATGTTACTGTACAGATCAATTGTTTCGCCATCAGCTACAGTAACTACGGCTTTCTTGCGTGCCGGCTTACGGCCTACCAGCAATCCGGAGGTGGTAAACCGCTGCTTTTGTTTAGATGGAAGTGTGTGGGTATTTACATCCTTCACAGTCACCCCATAAAAATCTTCTACAGCTTTTTTTATTTCCAGTTTATTAGCCTTTCTGCTTACAATAAATGTATAACGGTTCTGCTTTTCAGACTGTGCATTCACCTTTTCTGAGAGCACCGGTTTGATTAATACTTCTGATAATTTCATTTCTTACGAGTTTTACCGTTAATAATTTATGCTTCCACGGGTTCATCAGCCGGAGCCGGTTCTTCAGAAAAAATCTTTGCTGCTGCTTCTGTCATTACCAGGGCGCCTGCATTCAGGATATCATAGGTATTGATATCACTTAACACGGTACCTCTTACATTCGGAATATTGCGGATGCTCTTGCAAACAATCTCATTGTATTCAGGCATTACAAAAAGAAAACTTCTGGAGCCGCTGTTCAGATTGTTGAGAATGCCAAGGATTGTTTTAGTCTTTGGAGCTTCCATTTCCATGCAGGCATCTTCCAATATCCAAATCTGATTTTCAGAAGCTTTGCCACTCAGCGCACCAATCTTTGCCAGATCTTTCACCTTGCGGTTTAGTTTGATGGCATACTTGTGAGGCTTAGGACCAAAGATGGTACCACCACCCTTGTACAACGGATTGCGGATGTTTCCTTTACGGCTTCCGCCTGTACCCTTCTGCTTGTGAAGCTTACGGGAGCTACCCTGTACTTCCGACCTGGTTTTCACCTTGTGCGTACCCTGGCGCTGAGCTGCCAGATACTGCTTCACAGCCAGCCAGATAGCATGGTTATTAGGTGATGCGGCAAATATTTCGTCCGGCAGTTCTATCGTCCTTCCGGTCTTCTTTCCTTCAATATTAATGATATCTAGTTGCATAATTATTTCTCAATTAAAACGATGGAACCAATGTGTCCGGGAACCGAACCGCTTATTAATAAGTAATTCTTTTCAGGGAATATTTTTACAATTTTCAGGCCCTTCACTTTTACTCTGTCAGTACCCATGTGGCCTGCCATTCTCATACCTTTGAACACACGGCTGGGAGTAGATGAACCACCTACTGAACCCGGAGCGCGCTGGCGGTCGTGCTGGCCATGAGAGCTTTCACCCACACCGGCAAAACCATGGCGCTTTACCACCCCCTGGAATCCTTTCCCTTTGGTGGTGCCCACCACAGACACTTTATCACCTTCGGTGAAGATTTCCACGTTGATGGTATCACCCACGTTTTTATCCAATTCGCAATCGCGTATTTCTTTAATGTATTTTTTAGCAGTAGTATTTGCTTTGGCAAAGTGATTCTTTTCAGAAAGAAGGGTACGTTTTTCCTTCTTGTCGCCAAAGGCAATCTGAAGAGCATTATAGCCGTCAGTTTCAATTGTTTTCTTCTGAGTAACCACACAAGGCCCCGCCTCTATAATGGTTACCGCTGTCTGGCTGCCATTTGCATTGAAAATGCTGGTCATGCCAAGCTTTCTTCCAATAATACTTTTCATCTCTTATTTATTATATCCAGCGCTCCGACAAGGCGGAGATGGATGTTGCTTACTTGTTTAAGAACTAAAAGGAGTTGCCGGAGCAACTACCTCAATTGTTAGGCTTTGATCTCTACATCAACTCCTGACGGTAAATCCAGTTTAGACAGGGCATCCACTGTCCGCGAACTGCTGGTATATATATCCAACAGGCGCTTGTGTGTGCAAAGCTGAAACTGCTCACGAGCTTTTTTGTTCACGTGAGGAGAACGCAATACAGTGAAGATTTTCTTGTGCGTGGGTAAAGGCACGGGCCCCGTTACTACTGCACCTGTACTACGAACGGTCTTGACAATCTTTTCAGCAGATTTGTCCACCAGATTATGGTCGTAAGACTGAAGTTTGATTCTGATTCTCTGAGCCATTTTAAAGAACTTTTTATACCAATTTTATTTTTGGGAGTGCAAATGTAGTGGCTTTATCGTTAACCGACAAAAAAATAATCCCTGATATCCCTAATTTTTTCTAAAAATCAGAAATCTTCCCTCAAAAATGTAATGAAAGTCAACAATCGCTCTATTAATCCAATGGGGTATGCGTGGCAATTGCAATCCGGTTCCAGGAGTTAATGGCACAGATGCCCATAATCACTGCTACTAATTCCTTTTCCGTCAGGTATTTAGCAGCTTCGTTATAAACGTCATCCGGCACATGAGTACCGGCGATGGCTGTCATTGCTTCCGTGAGCGCCAGCACAGCCCTCTCCTTTTCAGTGTATAATGCTGTCTCGCGCCAGGCATCCAAAAGAAAAAGCCTTTGCGCGGTTTCACCCAGTTTCATCGCATCCCTGGAGTGCATATTAATGCAGTAGTGACATCCATTCATTTGGGAGGCACGCATCTTTATAAGATGATACAATTTCATATCCAGACCGGTACCGGCCACGTATTTTTCAAGTGCAACCAGCGGTTCGTAGGCTTTAGGGTCTGTCTTGTACACGTTTATTCTTTCTGACATAATTAGAGTATTTGACGTATTAATTAATAACCGGATTTTCAGCGATTGAAAATCTGAGCTGTACCCGAGTCACTACAATTATTCTGCCAGAGCGGAAAGGAGGAGAAGGATAGGGCGACAACCCGGGAAGAGGCTCTTATCTCATGGTCAACAATCGCCGGAATACACCCACTATGCAGCCTATAATAATCCTCATATTACATATTCACGTTTTTTATCCCTACCTTTATTTTCATTGTATTTCACTACAAAAAATTACCCTAACTGCCAATGAAATATTTCGTCTTTCTCCTTCTATATTTGACAATTCCGGGGACTAAGCTAATAGCTCAGGAAGATTCTGATGAAAATCAGTTTGTGGAATGGATCGTTCGAAATGCCCGTGAAATCAAGACAGTAAACCCAGATGAGGGCTTTGAGGATCTTCGCCATTTGAAAGCTGTATTAAGGGACGTAAAAGTGGTAGGCCTGGGTGAATCAACGCACGGAACGAGTGAATTTTTCAAAATGAAACACAGGCTTCTCCGCTTTTTAGTACAGGAGATGAACTACACCCGGTTTTATCTGGAAGCCAGCATGTCGCGCTGCCGATATATAAACGATTATGTGCTTTACGGCAAGGGTAATGCGGATTCGGCTACACTTATTCAGGGTTTTGTTCCCTGGCGTGTGGAGGAGGTGAGGGATATGATTGAATGGATTCGCACCTATAACAAATCTGCTACTGAAGAAAAGAAAGTCAGTTTCTACGGAATTGATTTGCAGATAAATGATCTGGCATGGGAGCAATTAAAAGAATTTTACAAAATCGTAAAAGAAAAAAAAGTAACAGAACTGGCCAACTTACAGCAAAAGGCCGATAGTGCTGCAATACAATCAAATAATCTTAACAGCCAATCGAAAGGCGCAATTTTGTTCGGAGCAATTCACAAGGAAATAATGGGAATTGTAGATGATATTGTAATGAATCAGGGAGAATATGAATATAAGGTTGGAAAAGAGAATTATCAACGTAACCTGATGAATATTAAACTGATAGCCCAGCAAGCAGAGTCATACAAAAATCTCATGGTGAATTTCAGAGATTATTATATGGCTCAGAATGTTTTGCATTTGCAGAATCAGGGAGGTGATGATACTAAAGGTGTAGTCTGGGCTCATAACGGACATATCTCCAAGGGATGGACTACCATGGGAAGTTTCCTTGCCGAAATTATGGGAAAGAAATATTATGCTATTGGTTTTGATTTTTTTTCCGGTAGCTTTCAATCGAGAAACAAGGATATAAATAACACTTCTCACAATTGGGATATTATCCCACTGGGAGCACCGCCGGCAAAATCATTACCGTGGTACCTAAATAAAGCAGGACACGAAAATTTCTTTATAGACTTTAGATTTACAGGAATCGAAAACCTAAAAGCGTTCTCAAAATCCTACCCAATGCACAGTGTTGGATCTATGTACTCCGCATCCTGGCCTCAGGTGTACCCTGAGAAACTAACGGATTATGATGGACTGATCTTTATAAGAAACTCTACTCCTGCAAAAAACTTTTCAAGAAAAGGGATGAAACCATTTTGATTTGAATTCTGCCATACTGCAGCCTAACAAAATATCCTTCCTCCGGGCCTTTATTAATAATTCCTGATTCCAAACAATGACCACACTGTAATTGATGCCACCTTGTACGCTTTGAAAGTGTACCCCCTACCCTTTGGGCGGCGGTACTCTATAGGTTGTGGCATAAGTCAATAGGTCTATTAAGTCTTTATTCTGAAGTTGGGCTAACGACTTCACTTTCACATGCCTGAAAAGTTTGCCCGTCCCCTCCAGAAGCCCATGAGGATCAGGTAGCTCTGCCCCATAATTGAAACCTAAAGTCACATGTTTACCTGCCGGCATTAGCCAGCAAAAGTGCTCGGAGTTTTTCTTCTTCCCCGTCCCAAAACCCACATTTTGCTGTCTTACCCACACTACCTCCACCACCCCGGGATAGATAGAATAAATCAGTTTCCGTACTTCACGGGCTAAATGCTTCACTTCCTCAGAATAGCTGCTTATGATAAGTTCAAACTCTTTATTTTCCTTCTCCATGTTTTTAAATTATTGAGTTTCTATCTTCTGCTCCCGATAGTGCCTGATGGTTTACTAAATGATATTGTTGAGAATCTGGTAGGCCGGTATCAATAGCCACATTATTCTATTGAAGTTTATTCAGCCCACAGCAAGATATCCCTGCTGTAAATAATACTATAAAGTTATTTTGTAGTCTCTGCTCCCATTTGTTTGCCCAACTTTTCATATTCAGAATCATTAGGCTCCCACAATTCAATTTTATTTCCTTCCGCATCCAGTACATGTACGAATTTACCATAATCGTACGATTCAATTTTATCCAACACAGTAACACCTTCTTTCTTAAGTGCCTCCACCAGCAATTCAAGATTCTCAACCCTGTAATTTATCATGAAGTCTTTTTCGGAAGGTTCAAAATATTTTGTACCCTCACCGAACGGACTCCATTGGGTAAATCCTTTCCTGGTGCTGTCAGCTCCCTGATACCACTCGAATACGGCTCCATATTGATTTGTATGCAGTCCCAGATGAGCCTGATACCATGCTCTCATCTTTTCCGGATCCTTGCATTTAAAAAATATACCTCCAATTCCTGTTACCTTTTTCATATTATGATTGTTGTTTGGTGCATCGGCTGTAAGCGATCTGAATATAAATCCAAGACAAAAAGTTGCCACAAATCCAATAATCAATATTATGGTACGCTTCATAATGAATAGTATTATTTTTCTCTGCAGGAAAATGCCGGTTACCGATGGGCCTGCCTCACTTCCCTTATGCAGAAAAAACACCGGTGAAAGTTCCCCAAAAAAATGGATGAATAAAAAAATATATCCTATTTAATGAAAAACATGTTCCCGCAAAATGATGAACCAGGCATTAATTATCTAAATATCTGACAATTAACAACTACCAGTGCCACTCCTCTGAATATAACAAGGATAAAGGGCTGATAAAAAGGGGCTTAAAGTAATGTCTTAAACTTTTTTAAATAAACGCAGCTATACTTTAAATCCTTTATTTTTGCTTAATCAAATCACACTTAAATAAGTGAACATGCTTACGATTCTGATGAAAAACTTTTTTCTGATTTCAGCCCCCGGATTTCCTGAATGGATGCTTATCCTTCTGGTCGTACTGCTATTCTTCGGAGGCAAAAAAATTCCGGAACTGATGAGAGGAGTTGGTAAGGGTATCCGCGAATTTAACGACGCTAAGGAGAACGTAAAAAAAGAATTGGAGGCTGGCATGAACGAAAAAGATACCAAACCTGCCACTACCGAACAGAACACCAACCCGGTACAGCCAAGCTAGGAATCACTATTGCCACTGCCGTTACAATCAGCGCCTATATTTTTGAAACCTGCATCTTAAGTTTCATCATGTCTTCGAAGAATTCAGGGTAGGATTTATCTACTGCTTCAGCACCTGCTATCTGTGTAATACCTTTTGCCTTCAGAGCCGCTACCGCACAAGCCATAGCCATTCTGTGGTCATTATGTGATGACACTCTGGCCCCCATTACCTGGTCAGCCCCATCAACCTTCATAATATCTCCGTCAAGGATAATATTTACATTCATCTTTCGGAACTCCTCTCTGAGTGCCAGTGCCCTGTTACTTTCTTTATGAAGCAGCCTCGTCACTCCGCGAATAATAGTACGTCCTTTACAGTAGGAGGCAAGGGCCACTAACGGAGGAAAGAGATCAGGACAGTGCGTGGCATCAAATTCAAATGCCTTCAGTTCTCCGGGATTCACTATGATTCCCCCCCGGCCAATCTTTACTTCAGCACCACACTGATATAGGGCATTCATCACTTCACGGTCGCCCTGAACCGAATCCATCTCCATTCCCCGCACTGCTACCGGCCCTGCTATAGCGCCGGCGACTAATAGAAAAGCCGCATTGCTCCAGTCGCCTTCCACCTTGTATTTAATAACACTTCCTGCTACTGGTTTATAGGGAAGCAGTTCGAACCGTTTGTAATCCTGATGGGTTACCCTAAAGCCAAATTTTCTCAATACATCAAGGGTAAGATCGATGTAAGGTTTGCTCATGAGGTTATCCACTCTCAGGATAATAGGGCTCGTCACTGCACGGGCATACGCAAATAACATCCCGGTAAGGAATTGAGAGCTCAGGCCACCTGCCACAGTAATCTCCTGAGGTTTTAAGGGGCCGCGGATCGTGATAGGCAATTTACCATTGTTAGAAAAGACTGTGACGCCCAGTTTGGGGAGATAGGTATTCAGAAAATCCATCGGGCGTTGTACCAGGCTTCCTTTACCTGTGAAGGTGATATCAAAGTTGAATAACGCTGCTATAGGGGCAAACATCCGCATGCTCAGGCCACTTTCACCGGGATCCACTATCCGGCTCTCATTAGGATTTCCACACTTGAAAATATTGCTGCCTGACACCACAGCTAACCGATTACCCTTCACCGTTACCTCAGCCCCCAACCGGCGTATAATATCTACAGCAGCCATCTCATCGTTACTGTTTCCAATATTTTCAACAATAGTCTTACCCTCACTTATTAAAGCCGCTGCGCAGGCACGTTGCGTACAACTCTTCGATGGCGGGGCCTGAATACTCCCCATTAATGAGGATGGATGAATCTTAACCTGCATTATAAACAGTTACATTTCAAAGAATAATTTTTTCAACTCGCTCAGCGAAAGGGAATGTACTACCCCCTCCCCGATATCTTTCAGTAAAATGAAATGAATCGAGTCGCCCGACTTCTTTTTGTCATGCACGAGTATATCCCATGCTTTTTCCTTACTATAATCTGCCTCTACAGGAAGATGATATTTCTTCAACAATTGGATCAACCACTCTGTCTTTTCAGGATCAAAGCCTTCCAGCTTCTCTGACAATCTGCATGCAAACACCATCCCTATGCTGATGGCAAATCCGTGTGGCATCGTTGTGATATTCTCAATGGCGTGCCCGAGAGTATGCCCAAAGTTGAGCAACCTGCGCTGTCCGCTCTCCCGCTCATCGCCTGAAGCTACACTGAATTTCAATTCTGCATTCTTACGTATCAGCTCCCCCGTTACCGATAGATCTTTTCTGAAATCTTCCAGACTGTTGTTCCACAAAAACCGGAACATCTCCGCATCATGGATACAGGCATGCTTTATGATTTCTGCAAACCCGCTAATCCATTCCAGTTCAGGCAACGTATGAAGAAATGAGAAATTATAGAATAAATATTCAGGCTGCCTGATCACCCCTACCTGATTTTTAAACAATCCCACATTAACCCCATTCTTGCCACCTACTGCGGCATCCACCATTGCCAGCACAGAGGAAGGTGCAAAAGCAAACTTCACACCACGCAAATAAATGGAAGCGATATAGCCCACCATATCAGTCACCACACCCCCTCCTACTCCCATTAGAAATACTTCGCGGTCGGCTTCCATATTCAAAAGTTCGTCTATGGCTCTTCCCACCGTTTCCTGCGTCTTATGCGCTTCTCCGGCAGGTAATATAATACACTGGCCTGCGGGAAAGTCCTGCGGATATTTTGTATAAAAGTGTTCATCAGTAATCCAGACTACTCTCTTGTCTGAGAGCCTCTCTCTAATATCATCAAAGGTTACTCCAAACAGACACTGCACCTCTTTGTCAGAAAATCTGAATGGCACCACTTCCTTCTTAGTCATTCATTATTTTATTTTGGTGATTGATACTTTCCATGTGGATCGCATCAAAATACCTGGTAACAAAATCTTTGCTGAGCCCAAACTTTTCTCCTTTCTCAAAGGCTTTGGCCAGAATTTCATTCCAACGGTTGGTCTGCAAGATAGTTATCTTATTTTCTTTTTTGTATTGCCCAATCTTATCTGCTACTTTCATTCGCTGACCGATGAGTGAAAGAAGTTCATCATCGATCTGATTGATTTGCTCTCTTAATTTAGCCAGCGCATTCAGGAATTCTTTTTCATCGCTACTCTCTTCGCGCCATACCAAATGATCCAGCATTTCCAGAAGCACTTGCGGAGTAATTTGCTGCTTGGCATCACTCCATGCATTGTCCGGATCCACATGCGACTCTATCATCAAACCTCCGAAACCGAGGTCAATACTCTTCTGCGAAATAGAAGCCAGTCCCGTACGGTTACCACAGATATGGGAAGGATCACATACCAATAACATGTCAGGATATCTTCTTTTCATTTCGATAGGCAGTTGCCACATGGGCGCATTCCTGAATTCGGTATTCCCAAAATTTGAAAACCCACGATGTATCATTCCGATTTCCTTTACACCTGCTTTGATGAGTCTTTCAATTCCTCCACTCCACAGTTCAAGATCAGGATTTACCGGATTCTTAATAAGCACCGGCACATTGGTTCCCTTCAATGCATCACACACTTCCTGTACGCTGAACGGATTCACTGTAGTGCGTGCACCTATCCAGAGTATATCCACATCAAACTGCAACGCATTTTCCACGTGTCTGGCTGTGGCCACTTCGACGGCAATGGGCAAACCGGTTTCCTGCTTTGCCTTCACAAGCCAGGGCAACCCTTTCACGCCAATACCCTCAAACATCCCGGGTTTGGTACGAGGTTTCCAAATTCCTGCCCGCAACACATCTACTTTTCCTGTAGATGCAAGTGCACGGGCTGTAGTGAGTACTTGTTCTTCGCTTTCGGCACTGCATGGGCCGCTGATAATCAGGGGACGTTTAGCCCAGATATCGGTAAGGTTCTTCGTCATTGTCTCGGTTTGTTGTGTCATTAGTATGCTATTTAATAATTCGTTTAATTTTATTGGCATTCTCCATAAGCTCATGCATGTATTCATAGTTGTCTTTCTCAAAGCAACTTCTAAACTTCTTTAGCTGGGTGATATGTTCATTCAATACGTCCAGTACATTTTCCCGGTTTTGCTTAAAAATAGCCAGCCACATATCAGGGTTGCTTTTTGCCAGTCGGACCGTGCTCTCAAAACCTGCACTCGCCATCTGAAAAATAGCGCTGTCCTCCTTCTCCTTCTCTAATACTGTATTAGCTAATGCGAATGAAGTGATGTGCGAAATGTGGCTCACATAGGCAGCATGCAAATCATGGGCTTCAGAATCCATATACACTATCTTCATCCCCAGTGCATCATAAACTTCTTCAGTCAGGCCAAGGGCTTGCTTCCCCGATAGGTTTCTATCGCATATCACCACCACATTACCTTCAAAACTCATACGGGTAGCCGCATCAGGCCCACTGTATTCGGTACCCCACATAGGGTGCGTGGCCACAAAAGCTTGCCGGTTAGAATGGTTCTTCACTGACTCACACAATGACATTTTTGTAGATCCCACATCCAGCACCACCTTCCCTTCGGCACTGTCCAACACCTTACTCAACATTTTTTCGGTGGCCACCACAGGGATTGCAATGACGATGATGTCTGACTGCGCAATTAATTCATCTACAGACCCCGTCTTGTCGACCAAACCCAGTTCTACAGCCCTGTGTGCATGATGCTCGTCGGTGTCCGCGCCAATAAACTTGTCAGCAAACCCCTTCTCCCGAAGCTTCAATGCCATTGAACCTCCTATTAACCCTGTACCTATAATTCCAATTGTCCTCATCTGTCAATAAAGTTGTTCCTGATTCTTTCAATTGCCTCTCTGATCTTTTCTTCACTTACACAGAGGCTTACACGTATGAATTGGTTACCTGCATCTCCGAAAATACCACCGGGGGTGATGAATACATTACTGCTATCCAAAATCTTATCACTTAATTCATATCCCGATTCATACACTTCCGGAATCGCTGCCCACACAAATAATCCCGCCTGTTTTCTTTCATATTTTGCTCCTATCACATCGAGGAGCTGGCATACCAGTTCTCGCCTTTTCCTATACACCTCATTCACATGACTGTACCATTCATCACCAAGCGAAAGCGCCTTAGCTGCTGCAAGTTGCAACGGCAAAAACATACCGCTATCCATATTACTCTTAAACCGCATCACCTCACCGATGCGTGTGGCTGATGCCATTGCAAACCCTACCCTCCATCCTGCCATATTATGGCTCTTGCTGAGTGAATTAAGTTCTATCACCACCTCCTTAGCCCCTTCAATCGAGAGCATACTCATAGGGTTATCATTGAGAATGAAGCTGTATGGGTTGTCATGGCAAATGAGGATATGGTGCTCCTTCGCAAAGGCAATTAATCGCTCAAACAATTGCCTGTCGGGCACTTTGCCTGTAGGCATCTGAGGATAATTGACAAACATGAGTTTCACTCCCCTTGCTGCCCACATAGCCAACTCATCAAAATCAGGTTCCCAATTGTGCTCCTTTTTCAGAGAATAGGCCAGCACCTCTGCTCCTGCGATAGTGGCTGCACTCCTATAAGTAGGATAGCCGGGATTGGGTATCAAAACCCTATCGCCCGGATTGATATAGGTCATGCAAACATGCATGATACCTTCTTTACTTCCAATCAAAGGCAATATTTCCGTATCCGGATTTAATTCCACTCCATAATATTTCTGGTACCATGCTGCTGCTGCCTGCCGCAATGCAGGGTGCCCCTTATAATTTTGATATCCGTGCGTATTAGGCTTTAATGCTTCCACGCTAAGTGTGCGTACCACCTCAGGATGTGGGGGCTGGTCAGGACTGCCAATCCCCAGATTGATAACCTGCCTTCCTTCTTTATTCATCTGATCTATCTGGCGGAGTTTACGCGCAAAATAGTATTCTTCTACTGTGCCTAGCCGGTCCGCTACTCTAATATCCATTTCCATTTTCAATTTTATTGTTTCAGGCATTATTTAAATCGCAGTTTTTATGAAGTTTTCCATTTCTATAAACACCATATACCAATACATCTGCAATAAATGGCTTTATAGCTTCAAGCAGGCTTTCCCACTGAGCTAGATCAGCAAATTCACAGTCGGCATGGAATGCATAAAGCCAGTCGCTTCCCGGTATGGGCATTGATTGAAGTTTGCTCAGATTCACTCCACAATCAGATATTTTGGTAAGTACCCGCGCAAGGCTTCCTTTAGAGTGGTCGGTCTGAAATACCATACTTGCTTTGTCCGCATCTTTATTCAGATGTAACTCTTTCTGAAGTATCCAGAAGCGGGTATAATTATTTTTCTCGGTCTGGATATTACCTTTCAAAATCTCCAGGTTAAATTTCTCTGCTGCAAAGGCTCCGGCTATGGCAGCAATACACCCGGTCTTGGTCTTGTGTACGTGATAGGCACTCAGCGCGGTATCTTCAGTCTCGATCAATCGCCAGGGCCTGGTCTCCAAAAAGTCAGCACACTGCAACAATGCCATGTGGTGTGAGTGTACTTCGTGAATATCCTCCAGCCTCACACCCGGATTCACCAGAAGGTTCTGGTCTATTTGCAAATAGATTTCGCCGGGTATCTGCAATCCTGACCTGGATATGAGATTATAGTTTGGTAAAATACTACCGGCAATGGAGTTTTCTATAGCCATCACTCCCCCATAGCAATCAGGATTATTCTTTACCTGATTCACCACTTCCTTGAACGAAGCACAACAGATGGGCTCAAAGTCTTCTCCGAAATATTCAATTCCTGCAAGTTGGTGAAAGGATCCTTCGTATCCCTGAATGGCTATTTTCTTTTTCATAATACAAAAAAATCCCGGCTTTTTGTGCCGGGATTCATATTACTTGTTTCTAATTTCAGTTTATCTTACAACAAGACGATCCCGGCTGTTACTAAAGTAAAAGCTAAAAAAGTAGCTAAAGTAAAACCAGTTATGCGCCTTTGTCTTGTTCATTTCGGGGTCAAAAGTAATAGACAAATTTTAATTACAAAATTTTTTTTTGTGAAACCTCATTATTTCTCTCCAAAGTAATCCCGCGATGCTCAGCATACCACAACTGCCGGAATACCTGCAGCCGTCTCCTGAAAGGCAGGGGCATAAAAAAAACCACTTCCTCAATGTGAAGTGGCCTTTTTAGATTGCCTTTCAAAAAATAATCTGAAAGACTATAAGAAATAAATAATCTCTTATTTTCCAGCTTCAGGAGCTGCAGCAGGAGCTGCGGTAGCAGCAGAGTCTGCAGGAGCAGCTGTAGCAGCAGAATCTGTAGCAGGTGCTGCAGGAGCTTCAGGAGCAGCCTGTTCTGTAGCAGGAGCTTCAGTTGATTCAGTTGATTCAGCGCCGCTGTTGCAAGCGAACAGGAAAGCAGAAACTGCTAATACTGCGAATACTTTTTTCATGTTTCTTAAGATTTAATTTTTTTGATTTGTTTCACCTTTATACCGTATTTTCAAAAAGGTAACCCAAACGAAATAAATTTTTTTGAAAAAGAATTTGGGTTACTTTTCCTCCCTAACCGTATTAACAGATAGGCAAGTGGACAATTTTAATGATGAAAGAGCACTGCTGAAAGGTCTGGCTAGCCACGATCCGCATGCTATTGAACTGATTTACAGACAGAACTATGGGGTGATTGAGGGTTTCATCATTAAAAATAATGGATTTGCAGAGGATGCAAGAGATGTGTTTCAGGAAGCCATGGTAATTCTTTTTGAAAAGGCACAATCTGACTCTTTTGAACTGAACTGCCTGATTAAAACCTACCTTTTCTCAGTTAGCAGACGAATCTGGCTGAAAAGGGTACAGAAAAACAAAAAGACTTATCTGCCCGAGATGGATATTCTCGAAGAGACCATTCCGGTAGAAGAAGACCTGGAAACGCACCTGAAACGAAACGAAGATCTTGATTTAATGGAGGCAGCGATGAACAAGATAGGAGAGCCATGCAAGTCGTTACTTGAAGCCTTCTATCTGCAAAAAAAGTCAATGCCTGAAATTGCAGATCAATTTGGATATACTAATGCAGATAACGCTAAGACGCAGAAGTATAAGTGCCTGAACAGATTGAAAAAGATATTTTTTTCGCAATATAAAACAGAAGAATAGTGATGGAAAAGCAATTTTTGACAGACGCAGCGGAAAGATACTACCACAACGAAATGACACCTGAAGAAAGGGTTTATTTTGAAAAATTAAGAAATGACAACCCTGAAGCAGACCAGATCGTAGTAGAACACCTGTTTTTCCTTGAGCAACTGGATAGACTGAGCAGGATTCAGAAGTTAAGGCAGGTAATGAACACTGTGGAAGACAAGCTGGAAGTGGAAGGTGCCATCCAACTCAAAAACAATAAATTTAAGGCTAAGGTCATCCATATCTGGAAAAGATATAAGCGCACAATATCAGTTGCCGCTGCTGCTGCAGTGGTGGTATCTGTCTTTACGGCATCAGGCGTTTCTATCTTCTCACAAAATAAGAAAGCTGCGCTAACCCCACTGGTAGATCGTAAACTCAACCAGATGGAGCACAAGCTCAACCAGATGGAAAATAAACTCAAAGATGTGGCCACACCTCAGACTACTCCATTTGAAGCGAATTTCAGAGCCACAGGCTTTCTGCTGAATAGAAACGGATACATTATTACTAATGCACATGTAGCCAACCTGGCCAGGAATTTAATCGTGGAAAATGCGAAGGGTGTACAATTCACGGCCGAATCTATTTATTCTAATACCCTCACAGATATTGCTATCCTAAAAATTACCGACAGTAACTTTAAAAGAACCGGCCCACTCCCCTATACATTCCGTGAAGAGGATGCTGATCTTGCTGAGCAGATATTCACCCTTGGATACCCACGTGAAGAAATCGTATATAATCAGGGTTATCTGAGTGCGCTCTCAGGGTACTATGGAGACACTACTTCGTATCAGATAGGCATTTCTGTAAACCCGGGTAATAGCGGTGGCCCCGTACTCAATAAGAATGGCGAAGTTATAGGCGTCATCACCAGCAAGGAGACTAATGCCGATGGGGTGGTGTTTGCTATCAAGGCTGAAAGTATCTATCAGGCTGTGAAAGAAATTAAAGAAAGAGAACAGGATACCATAAAAATTGTCAATGACAATTCATTAAAAGGCCACGACAGAGTTCAACAAATAAAGTCTCTCAGCAACTATGTTTTTAAAGTGAAGGGTAACTAAAACACGGCCTCACCAGAGTGCCTTGCTATAAACTCCTTCATCTATCAGTGCCTTAATACTTTCCTGCACAAAGGGAGCATCCTCGCGATAAGTTACTCCAAACCATTTGGCAGATGTGGGTATCACTTTGATAGTCCCTTTTTTGCTGTGTATGAAGTTATCTGCTGCCAGTGGGATGAAAAATTCAGCTTTCGGATCTTGTCCCTGTTGAACAAGAAACTCTCCAAACTGCTTCTCAATAAAGTCAAAGACTGTGGAATCAAAACCCCAGAAGTTCATGCTCACAGGGGTATGCGCTCCCACCTCTACTGGCCGGTCCTCATCCATAAAAAATATCTTTCCATGATCAGGATACACTTTGGTGCGCTCTACAATTTCTACCAGATTATTCTGGCTATCCACTTCGCATACACCTCGGCTAACAGTTCCATTAGGTGAAATAGTATTCCCCAGTTCATAACCAATGATGCAATATTTTTGAGGAGACACCTCTCTGTTCAGAAAATCCACACACTTCCTGAAGGCATCCTTCCCATAGAAGTCATCTGCATTAATCACCGCAAACGGTTCTTTGATTACATCTCTCGCACACAATACTGCATGCGCGGTACCCCAGGGCTTCGTACGCTCAGGTGGCATCTGGTATGATCCCAGAAACATATCCATCTCCTGATTTACATACACTGTTTCTACACGTCCCTTAATCTTGGCGTCAAACATTTTCTGGAACTCTTCCCTGAAAGATTCACGGACAATAAATACGATCTTTCCGAATCCGCTTTCTATCGCATCAAAAATTGAGTAATCTATGATGGTCTCTCCGGAAGGCCCGAAGGAGTCCATTTGTTTGATACCACCATATCTGCTCCCCATGCCGGCAGCCAATACCAATAACGCAGGTTTCATTAATTTTAATTTTTCAGTTTAACTCAGGCCACGAAAATAAGAAAGAAAGAATTATGCAGGAAACCGACTTCGTGAATATGGAACTTAATGAGGTAGTAATAAAAAAAATCAGTCCTATCCTTCCGCAACGAAGTGATCTTCACCTGTATATGCTCAGGCTGGATGCCTTACATCCCATCGTTTCAGGCAACAAATTATTCAAACTTAAATACTATCTCGAGCAGGCACTCCAAAGCACACACCGGACACTGCTCACTTTCGGAGGTGCTTACAGTAACCATCTGGCGGCTACTGCCTATGCCGCACGAGAAGCCGGTTTGAGATCCATAGCATGTGTCCGTGGGGAAGAAGGCAGAAAGCCATCACATACACTCGATTTTTGCAGATCACAGCAGATGGAGATACACTTTATGGAAAGGGAATTATACAGACAAATTTCAGAAACGCCCCACGAAGATTTTCTTACATCCCGCTTTGGCCCGCACATTACTATTCCATCCGGAGGATTCGGGGTGATGGGGGCCAGAGGTGCACGGGATATCGCTGATTTCATCCCCGAAAACTCTTTTAGCCATATATGTGTGGCAGTAGGAACCGCCACCACCCTTGCCGGATTACTGATGGCCGGCAGAAAAGAAAAAATTATCGCCTTCCCGGCGCTGAAGGGTATGACTGATATTCCTGAAAGACTGAGAAAATTAACCGTACAGAATACCATACAACCAGAGGTCATGCAGGACTACTCTTTTGGAGGATTTGGTAAATGGAATATGGATCTGATATCCTATATGAACAGATTTTATAAAGTAAATAACATCCCTCTTGACTTTGTTTATAATGCAAAAATGATGTTTGGTATTACCGACTTAATTCGAAAAGGCTTTTTCCCTCCGGGATCACACATCCTTGCGATACACACCGGGGGGCTACAGGGCAATGATTCCCTGCCTGCTAACCTGCTCGCCTTTTAGTTACTTCAGATAAAGGGAATCTACTACTTCGCCACAATTCAGCATCCCGCCCTTATAAACAGGGTGCTTCTTACCCAGATAGGGATTCACAATATTGCTTGTGAGACTCAGCCAGTTGGCCTGTTCATCACCAAATGCCATTGGGCAATTGTCCCAATACAGTTTCTGCCCTTCATAACCAATGGTTTTCAGCAGAGGATACATATTTTCAGAAATATCCTTGAAATCACGCCTCATGCTCTGGATATCTTCCCTGCTACTGATATTGGAAGCAAACTGTTGAATCTGGTCTTTGGTCTGTTGGGCACTCAGCTTAATAGCCTCATCATCCTTCTCCAATCCAGCCATATCAATCTTCGCTACGGCATTATTAAAACTTGCAGCAAGTTCTTTAGCACGTAATGAATCGGCCTCCACAAATGCATCTTTCAATTGCATATACGCATTAATGGCATCATCAATCTGCTGATTAAATGCCTGAGAATGCTTCATCACAGGTACCGGTCCGGTAGCTTCGGCCTCGCCAGACACTTCTTTATGCGCCTTTTCGAAGTAAAGCCAAAAACCCGCAACAATTACTACAATTAATAATACAATGCTGAGAAGTCTTTTCATGATTCAGAGATTTTATAATGAAATGAATGTTCTGTAAATATGAACTATCTGGCAGATCAGGATATTTCAACTAATTCAATATCAAAAACCAATTCCTTTCCTGCAAGATGATGGTTTGCATCCAATATCACTACGTCTTCTTTGATTTCCTTCACTACGACAGGGACGGGCTGTCCGGTGGCCGACTGTAATTGCAATTGCATCCCCACTTCTATCGGCAGGCTGTCAGGGATATTCCGTTTGGGGAACTCGATGATTGCTTCTTCCACTACCGGGCCGTAAGCCTCTTCCGGTGCTATGGTGATTGTCTTCTTCTCACCCGGCTCCATACCAGGAATAGCGCTGTCAAATCCTTTAATCATTTGTCCTGCACCCACCGTGAATGCCAGAGGCTCTCTGCCTGCACTTGAATCGAACTGTTCGCCACTTGTTAATCTGCCAGTATAATGTACTTTCACTTTGTCGCCATTCTTTGCTTTTGCCATTATTCTTTGTTTTTTTATTTATTTTTCCAACCTGATTAAGGGCGCAAAAGTAACCTTATTTCCCCGGAGCATTGGAAAAATAATTTTTGGATAATTTTACTCAATTATAATTACTTCAAAATCAGAATGAAACTACTATGCGAAAACTATTATTGATAATAACTATTGCCCTCGCCTCAGCCTCCTGTAAGAGCCAGGCAACAACAGAAGCAAAGGCCACCGGGATAATACCGGGAGCTGAACGGGTGAGCGAATATTTACCCTTTATCAAAGGCAAGCGCATCGGAGTACTTGTCAATAATACATCCATGATTGGGAAAAGCCACCTGGTAGATTCGCTGACCAGGCTCGGTGTAAAAGTAGCTGTCATCTTCGGGCCTGAGCACGGTTTCAGAGGCACTGCGAGTGCAGGAGAAAAAGTCGGCAACTACATTGACGAAGCGACCGGAATACCTGTGGTTTCACTCTACGGCAGTAAACGCCGGCCTTCTGAAGAAGATGTAAAGGATGTGGACATCATGCTCTACGATATCCAGGATGTAGGTGTCAGGTTTTATACATATATCTCCTCCATGCAGGAATTCATGGAAGCTGCATTCGAATATGGCAAACCGCTGATTATTCTGGATAGGCCTAATCCAAATGGATTTTATGTGGATGGGCCGGTACTTGAAAAAGAGTTCACTTCATTTATCGGCAAGCAGCCCGTTCCCATTGTATATGGTATGACGATTGGCGAATATGCATCTATGTTAGCCGGTGAAAAATGGCTTACGCCAAAGGCTAATGAAAAATATGCAGCCTTCTCAAAAATCCAAAAACCGGGCAACTTCAATTTTCTCATTATCCACAATGCCAATTACGATCATAATTCAAAATACATTCTACCAGAGAAACCCTCTCCAAACCTGCCTGAGATTCAATCCATCTACTGGTACCCATCCACCTGCCTTTTCGAAGGCACTTCGCTCAGCGAGGGACGTGGCACAGATAAACCTTTCCAAATCTTCGGTGCTCCCACACTGCCTAAAACCTTATTTGCATTTACTCCTACCTCTAGGCCAGGGGCAGTCAGCAGTAAACACTACGACGAAGTCTGTTACGGCTGGAACCTTTCGGGCACCCCTGAGGAAGTGCTGAAAGCGGTGGATCATAAGATTCAACTTAAGTGGATTCTTGAAGCATATAAATTATTCCCTGATAAAGACAAGTTTTTCCTGGTGCCAAAGTCAGGAGATATGAAGGCTTCTTTCTTCAGCAAACTGGCCGGTAATAATGAATTATGGCAGCAAATCAAAGATGGCAAATCTGAACAGGAAATCAGAGACTCCTGGCAGCCTGCACTCAGCCACTTCAAACAAATCAGAAAGAAATATCTGCTCTACAAAGATTTTGAATAACGAATGAACCTACCTGTGATGAAGATTGTATTTATGGGAACACCTGCCTTTGCCGTGGCATCGCTTGATGCAATACTTAATGCTGGTTTTGAGGTGGCAGCTGTGGTCACCTCACCTGATAAACCCGGCGGCAGAGGTATGAGGTTACAGCAAAGCGAGGTAAAGAAATATGCATTGGCACACCACCTGCACATACTACAACCTCCGAACTTAAAATCGCCCGACTTTCACAACCAACTCCGGCAAATAAATCCGGACATACAGGTAGTTGTCGCTTTCAGAATGTTGCCGGAAGTCGTATGGAACATGCCGCCTTTGGGTACCATCAATCTCCATGCTTCCTTACTGCCGCAATACAGAGGAGCCGCCCCCATCAACTGGGCGGTGATCAACGGAGAAACAGAAACCGGCGTAACCACTTTTAAGTTGAAACACGAGATTGATACCGGAAATATTTTATTGCAGGAAAAAGTTACTATCACAGCATCAGATAACGCAGGATCCGTCCATGATAAACTTATGCACGCGGGTGCCTCCCTGTTAGTAACAACGCTACAGGGAATAAGATCGGGAACGATCGAAGAAGTACACCAGGAAACGCTCACTAATGGCCATGATATTCGCCATGCACCCAAGATATTTACGGAAGACTGTGAGATAAAATGGAATGAGCCCACTGTAAAAATTCATAACCTCATCAGAGGACTTTCTCCCTTTCCGGGAGCATTCTCCTATCTAAAATCCAGGAGAATAAAAATATTAGAATCAAAACCAGAAATCACGAAACCCACAGCTGCCCCGGGTGCCTATATAACTGATGGGAAAACATTTCTAAAATTTGCCACTCCGGACGGGTATATCCACGTATTGAAACTGAAACCTGAAGGCAAAGGTGAAATGAAGACAGAAGACTTCCTCAGAGGATGGAGAGAATAGCCACTCATTCAATCTAAAGAGGTAATAATTCGAGTCTGATCATCTCTGAAATATTTATTGAGCCACGTAATCTGCCTCTTCGCATAATGCCTTGTGTTTTGCCTGATAAGTTCAATAGCCCTTTCAAGTGTAATCTTTCCCTCAAAAGAATCGAACAATTCTCTGTAACCAATAGTTTGCAGTGCATTCAATGACCGCTGCGGGAACAATTTTTGGGCTTCTTCTATGAGACCATCTTCCACCATCCTGTCCACACGTTGGTTAATGCGGTTATAGAGCAGATCTCTGGGAGCTTCCAATAAAATTTTTTGTACGTTGAATGGCCGCTCTTTACGGGCAGCGGTGTGAAAATCCAGGATGGACTTCCCCGTCGTAATCTTAACCGCCAGTGCTCTCAGCATTCTTTGGGGATTCCTCATTTCGCCTGAGGTAGCAAATCGTGCATCCCTGCTTCCCAATTCTGCAGTTAACCACGGCATTCCTCCCTCCAACCATTTCTCGCGCAGGCTCTTCTCCACCAAAGGGTCAGTCTGTGGTATCTCATCAAGGCCTTCAATCAACACTTTTACATAAAGCCCGGTACCTCCGGCTACAATTGCCACATCACTTTGTGAGAATATCTCTTCAAGTGCCTTCAGGCCATATCTCTCAAACCCGGCTGCGGTTACCTCATCAGCTATAGAATGGGAATTAATAAAGTAGTGCCTGACAGCCTGGAGTTTTTCTGCTTCAGGTTTAGCAACTCCTATATCGAGCTCCCTATAACACTGACGGCTATCCGCAGAAAGAATTTGCGTATGATACTTCTCTGCCAGTCTGAAGGCGTAATCCGTCTTCCCGACAGCAGTAGGTCCGCAAATTATAATAGCTGTTTTTTTGTCTGACATTCTAAAGTTTGTACAGAACTTTTCAAATGCAAGGAGATGAAATTCTATTTGGGTCAAAAAGATATAAAAGAAAACGCCCGTTGATTATTTACAGGGAGACACTACTCGTCTTCGTCGCCTGACATCATATCGTCTGTTTCTTCTCCTTCTGTCTCCTGCTCACCTTCACTCTCGTACCCATCAGGAAGCACTGCGGTATTAAGGTCATATTTTTCTTCGATCTCAGCCAGCTTTTCATTCACCAGCCCTTTAGTACCGTACTGGCTGGGGCCGATACCTTCAGACCTTACACGAACAGGATAGTCAAGATGTTCCTCTTTTTTATTTACATTAATCAACTCCACATTAAAAGTCCAGAACTTATGAAAGTCATACACGTAAATAAACTTCTGATTAGGGTCGCGCAACTCTGAACCAATCGTAGTCTCTGACATAATCAGTGGCTCCGCTTTATATTCTATATCATACTTCTCCAGCGAAATCTGTCGTCCCCGTTTCCACTGATCATTACTTCTGTAAAAAGTAGCCTGATGCTTATTGTCAAATTCAAAACTTGCTAAAATAGCCTGGTGCAAGTCGAGAAAAGTCTGTGTATGACGGATAGCAATGTCTCTATAAACACTGTCATCATCCTCCCAATAAACTCTGAATTTAAGAATTGCCATATAGCAAATTTAGGGATTACTTTTTACTCTGGATTTTATTAATAGTGGCTCACTTTGTGCCACTGTGATTACGAATTACCGGAAGGCGGATTAGGATGCTTAATACCCATCTCCTCAGCTACTTTCAGCATAAACCGGAACGCTTCTTCATACTGATTGGGTATCACTCCGTCCAGTATCGCTTCCCTCACCGCTGTCTTGATATGGCCAACTTCGCGCGATGGAGACAGGCCAAATTCTTCCATAATTATCTGGCCGGTAATAGGTGGTTGCCAATTCCTCAGGTGGTCTGATGCTTCCACCTCCTTCAGGCGTTGCTCCACCCATTCAAAGTTGGCAAGATATTGTTGCATCTTCTGCCTATTCTTTGTGGTGATATCCGCCTTGCACAGTTGCATCAGGCTTTCAATATCATCGCCGGCATCTACCAGCAACCGCCTGATAGCAGAATCAGTGATGTTTTCTTTAGTCAGGCTGATGGGCCTGAGATGGAGCTCTACCATTTTACGCACAAACCTCATATTCTCATTCTGCGGCAACTTCAACTGAGCAAAAATCTTTGGTACCATCCTGCCGCCTACCACCTCATGCCCATGAAAGGTCCAGCCATTTCCGGGTTCAAATCGCTTGGTCACGGGCTTAGCAATATCATGCAGGATAGCAGCCCATCTAAGCCAAAGATTATCGGATTTTCCACTCACATTATCTAGTACTTCCAATGTGTGGTAAAAATTGTCCTTGTGCCCTTTACCGTCAATATATTCTGTTCCTGCCAGCGCTGACATCTGCGGAAAAATGATATGTAATAAACCACAATCAAAAAGCAGTTTAAACCCTACAGACGGCCGGGGGGATAACACTATTTTATTAATCTCATCAATAATGCGCTCCTGGCTTATAATCTTTATACGGCCGGCGGTTCTTTTAATTGAGTGCCACGTATCATGATGAATTTTGAATTGCAACTGAGATGCAAAACGTATGGCGCGCATCATCCGCAATGGGTCGTCAATAAAGGTCTGGTCTGGGGGCAGAGGCGTCCGGATAATTCCTTCATTCAGGTCTGCTACCCCTCCCAATACATCGATTAGTTGTCCGAAATTATCCCCGGTAAGGTCAAGCGCAAGTGTATTAATTGTAAAGTCCCTGCGCATCATATCCTCTTCAAATCCGGCGGGTGCTACATCAGGCTTCCTGCTTTCCGGATGATAGCTTTCCCGCCTGGCTCCTACAAACTCTACTTCGTATGGATATCCATCTTCTGAAATGATTCTGATTTGTGCCGTCCCGAAATTCTTGAAAAAATTCACCTTAGGCCTTGAGGCAAATTTTGACGCCACCCTTTCTGCCAACTTAATACCATCGCCTACGCAAACGATATCCAGATCCTTGTTGGCCCTGCCTAAAAGTTTATCTCTGACATATCCGCCAATCACTCTTGCGGGCATGCCCAATTCTAAAGCTGCCTCAGAAATCTTTTTACACAATCCTGATTCTTCTTCCGTTAGCTCAATCATTGGGCAAAATTACCATCATTTAATACAGCGAACGCCTACCACTTCAGTTCAAGTAGATTATTGTTAGGATCCACATCTGCCATCCTTCTGGAGGGATCGATCTCGACTGCTTTAAGGTCAAAAAGTTTTTTATCAAACACCATTTCGTATGTGGGATTAGTCCAGTTCCAGTCAGGATGTACTATTCTCTGCTCACTGCCCTCAGCCGGCTTTGTTCCCAGCGTAAGGTCTAAGGGAATATAATGCGTCTCTGTTGTGCTGTCTTTGAAAGTAAGCTTCAGGTCTATTGGCATAGGCATATCCCCAATCCTTCTCAGACGGAGTATGGACTTACCGTTTTCTTCCCAGAGACTGTCAATTCCATAGTCAATAGTCTTTGTAGTATTTATCCAATATTCGTTATACCAATTCAGTTGCAGTCCGCTCACATCCTTAGCCACCTTCAGAAAATCAGAGGGCGCAGGATGTTTAAACCTCCACTTTTCATAATATGCAAGCATAATCGCATCGCGTACAGAATCACTCACGATATATCCAAGCTGGGTAAGGTACATTTCACCTTTAGAATACGCATTGACACTATAAGCATAATTGGTGTTGTAATGGTCTGAAAATGTAGTCATGGGTTCTGCAAGGCCAGACTTCACAAGACTAAAATACCCTCTGTAGGCTCCTGCATGATTGAGAGGCAACATTACTCTGGCAGATGGGGCAAATCCTTTCTGGCCTCTATAGTATGCATTGACTTCACCCTCGCCCCAGCTTGTGAATCCTTCATCCATCCACGGGTGTTCGATTTCATTTGACCCCAGCATCATCTGATACCAGCTATGCATCCACTCATGAAATACGGTACCCAGACCAGGCCCTTTCAGCAAGGTAGCCATAGGATATTCCATACCTCCATCGCCTCCCTGAATAAACGAGTATTGAGGGTAAGGATACTTACCAAAACGTTTGTTCATATAGGGTAATACTATATAAGCTGCTTCTGCCACATTCTCCCATGCTGCAGTAGTTGCAGAATCTTTTGCTTTGTAAATCACATTTAACACCACTCCCTCACGGTTCCTGATTATATGTTCAAAATCAGGATCAGCCGCCCACACAAAGTCATGTACATTTTGAGCTACGAAATTCCACGTACGCCTGGCTGTGGAGATATTTTTCAGAGGCGTTCCGGGTTTGTCGTAACCCCACCCTATTGCAGCGGCATTTTTCAATACGCCTGTACCACCAATCTTATAGTTTTTATCGATATGGATGGTCACATCGTAATCGCCCCACACCCCATAAAATTCTCTGGCAACATACTGTGGTGTATGCCATCCGGTATTATCATACTCGCACATCTTGGGATACCACTGAGACATGCTATATCGCACTCCCTCCGCATTATCCCTACCGCTACGGCGTATCTGCACAGGTACCTGTGCCTCAAACACCATATCAAACGTAACCTTTGCACCCGGCGCAATAGGTTTTGTCAGGTTTACTTCCAGGATAGTCCCATACACTTTCACAGGTTGCTCCACTCCATTCATTTTAAGAGAAATAATCTTCTGATACCCAATCTCTGTGGGCGAAAGCTTCGAAATACGATCCTTCACCCTGGAATCCCAGTCCGGACGATTGCCAACCAACACCTTTCCAAGTTCCCGGCTACGCACATCCATCTCGCTACCCGGCTGAAAAGCATTCCAGAAAAGATGGTAATAAACTTTCTTCAGTTGATCAGGCGAATTATTGGAATATACCAGATTTTGAGTTCCCTTAATAATGTTAGTCTCTACATTCACATCTACATCCATCTTATAGGATACCCTTTGCTGCCAATAGCCATACTGAGCAGAAAGAGCAAACGGAAAAGCCAGAACGAACAGCACACAAATTATTTTTCGCATTGTTTGTATAGGATTTTATGATTTCGCAATATCTTGAATTTCGAGTTATAAAAATGAAAATAATGATAAGCAGCTAATTACTTTGCATCTTTCCCTGCTATCACTATTACAATTTCTCCTTTAATATTTTTTTCTGAAAAATGATTATATACTTCCTGTAAAGTGCCTCTGGCATTCTCTTCATGGAGTTTACTCAGTTCCCTGCTTACACTACATTGCCGATCGGCTCCAAATACATTGATGAAATCCTGCAATGTTTTCAGCAATCGGTTAGGGCTCTCATAAAAAACCATCGTCCTGCCTTCCTCCATCAACGACTGTAAATAGGTCTGCCTTCCCTTCTTCAACGGCAGAAAGCCTTCGAAACAAAACTTGTTTACGGGTAAGCCACTATTGACTAATGCAGGCACAAAAGCAGTGGCTCCGGGAAGTGTTTCTACTCTGACACCGTTACGGATACATTCTCTTACCAATAAAAATCCCGGATCACTTATGGCTGGCGTACCCGCATCGGTGATAAGAGCCATTGTTTCTCCATTTCGCATCCGATCTGCTAACCTGTTTACAATATGGTGCTCGTTGTGCTGATGATACGATATCATCTCAGTCGTAATCTCAAAGTGCTTGAGTAGCCTCCCCGAAGTGCGTGTATCCTCGGCAAGAATCAGGTTTACCGTCTTGAGCACTTCTAATGCCCTAAGGGTAATATCACCAAGGTTACCAATTGGAGTAGGTACTATATATAGCATGATACTTTGAAACTTGAAATGGATACCTGCAAACCGCTCTTTCTTAACGCCCGATCAACACCCATGAATTCGGGATTGTCCCCGGTGGGTAAACGCAGTTTGATGACTACGGTTTTACCATCCGGATAGTGGCCTGCTCCATTACTGCATTGGCCAACAGTTTCTTCACAGCATCTTCTGCAATTGCTTTAGCACTTGCTTCATCTGCTGCATTGATAGTAAGGCGCACGTGTTTCCCTATCCTTACATCATCTATACCCGTGATACCCAGTTTATCTAAACCACCTATCACCGCCTTGCCGGCAGGATCTAATAGTTCCTTAAGAGGCATGATATCTATTTCTGCGATAAAACTCATTGATGATTACTTTTTGAATTCAGAATTGAAAATATAACATAAAAAATAAACACGACAGGAATTGCCAGCCACTGAAGGAAGACGGCAGAAACTATGGCAATCACAGCCAGCGCAATCAGCCACTTGCCTTCTTTACCCGCTTTGCCTGAAAACTTCAATGCGATCATTCTGAGATTACTGATCATCAGGTAGCTGAGCACCAACACTACACCATACAATACCCATTTATCAATGATGAACTGGTTCAATGCACTGTTATTGCTAAAATGCAGAATTAAGGGCAATGAAGCCACAAATAATCCTGCAGCAGGAATGGGAACCCCTCTGAATGAGTATTGCTGATCCGTAGCAATATTAAACCTGCCCAATCTGTAAGCTCCTGCGCAGGCTATTAAAACTGCCGGCAGCAGATAAACAATAGAAATATATAATCCGTCGGGCTGAGTAGCATACGACATTCTAAGCAGTTGATACATAATCACTGAAGGAGCAACTCCAAAACTCACCACATCGCTCAGCGAATCCAGTTGCTTGCCCAATTCACTGGTAGCATTTAAAAGCCGTGCGACAAAACCATCCAGAAAATCTATACCTGCAGCAATGAGAATACAAACTGAAGCCCATGTGAGTTTTTCCGGAATATTGAAGCTTGTAATCAGATTTTCATTCTGCGACAGAAAAACTGCATCGGTCTGTAATGCAAATATGATTGCGATAACGCCTGCAACCAGATTGAGCAGTGTAAAAATGTTGGGAATCTGTTTCATCTATGGGTGCAAGATAACAGCAAATTATCTTTTCATCAAAGCTTCTATCTCTTCTACTGTAATGGGGATATTCTTCATCAGGTCTTTATTGCCATTTCGGGTCATCCAGTAGTTGTTCTCGATCCTGATTCCCATGTGCTCTTCCTCAATGTAAATTCCCGGTTCAATCGTAAAGACCATCCCTGCTTTCACAGGCTCTGTCTTTGTACCCAGATCATGCACATCCACACCCAGATGATGCGAAATACCATGATACAGATACTTGCGATAGGCCCTGTTAGAAGGATCTTCGTTTTTCACGTCAGATTTCTTCAGCAATCCTATTTTGAGGAATAGTTCGGTAGCCTTATCCCCTACCATTTCATGATATTTCACGACAGTGATACCCGGCTTCAGAATAGAAGCGCAATAACGATGCAGATCAAGACATGCATTATACACTGTCTTTTGCCTTCTGGTAAATTTGCCGTTCACAGGTATAGTACGTGTAAGGTCTGCCGCATAATGGCCATAGCTGGCTCCAAAATCCATCAGAATCAGATCGCCGTCCTTGCACTCTTTATTATTTTCCACATAGTGCAGAATCCGTGCATTATCCCCACTGGCAATGATGCTTCCATAAGCAGGCCCATCGGATCTCTGGGAAATAAATGAATGCCAAATCTCCCCTTCTATTTCATATTCCATCACTCCCGGACGAATAAATTTCAATAATCTTCTAAATGTATTTTCAGTGATTTCAATTGCCTTACTCATCACCTCTACTTCATAAGCCGTCTTGACAGCCCTCAGATCGCGCATAATACGTGCACTCCTCTTGTAATTATGCAGAGGGTAACGCTTCTTCATATACTTCACATATCTGTAATCCCGGGTAGGAATTTCAGTTGCCTTTCTGTCATTCTCATTTGTGTTCAGATAAATAGTATCTGCGAGATGAATCCAGGTTTGTAACAATGCATCCAATTCATCTAACCATATTATTGTCTGCATACCCGACAACTCCCTCGCCTGCTCCTTCCGAAGGCGGTAGCCATTCCATTTTTCCTTCAGCTCATTCGGCCGGGTAAGCACCAGCACTTCCCTGAAAGAAGCATCCGGATTATCCGGGAATAACACTACCATAGTGTCTTCCTGTGTAATACCACAAAGCCAGTAAAGATCAGCATTCTGTACAAACGGGTAAATCGCATCACCATTAAGTGGCATCTCGTCGTTGCTGTTAAATATGGCTATAGCATTCTTATCCATACGCGCTGTAAAACGCTTTCTGTTTTCAATAAATAGTTGAGGATTTAAAGGAAGATTACGCATGATATATTGATTTTACTTGTTGCAAGATACACGAAAAATACCCAGTTTTTTTTGAGGAATTCTAAAAAAGAACCTCGTCTGTTCTGGTTTCTGAATGAATTTCACCTCAAAGATTATTCCTCTTTTCTACTTTTCCCCTCCGTGATCAGTATTTCAGAATGATATTTTTAATTTCTGTTTAACCAATTCCTGACACCCCAAAATAATATTTATCTATTTCGAAAAATAGTTAGAGAACCTCTTTTACTTTATGAGTTTTGCAAAGGTTATATTCAATATTTGAGTTTCAAAAGGAAATTCTGAAAAGAGGGTATCCCTACCTTTGCCTCCTACCAAAATCTACTTTTCATGTCAGTACCAACAATTTTGTTTGCACCTAAGAACCTGCTGCACGCAATGAATATTGGGTCAGTCGGGCAATTGCACTATCAGTTATCACCGGATGAACTTTCAAGGCAGTCTGTCGAAAGAGGCGAAGGCCATTTAAGCGAGAAGGGAGCACTGGTAATTTCTACCGGGAAATTTACCGGAAGAAGCCCTAAAGACAAATTCATTGTAAAAGACGAAATAACCGAGAACACCATCGATTGGAATGATATCAATCAACCCATTGAAGAAAAATATTTCGCAGGACTCTATAAAAAAATGCTGGCACATACTGAGGGAAAAGAATTGTGGATTCGGGATTCGTATGCATGTGCCGACCCTGCCTATCGCCTAAACATCAGAGTAGCTAATGAAGATCCTGCTTCAAACCTATTTGCCTACAACATGTTCTTAAGGCCCGAGAAGAACGAACTTGAAAATTTTGTCCCTGAATGGCATATTCTGCATCTGCCCTCGTTTAATGCAGACCCGGCAGAAGACGGTACCCGGCAGGGTAACTTTACATTGGTTAGCTTCAGGCACAAAACTATATTGATTGGCGGCTCAGCATACACAGGCGAAATCAAGAAGGGGATTTTCTCAATCCTCAACTACGTTTTACCTCACGAAAAGAATGTGCTGAGCATGCACTGCTCCGCCAACGTAGGCAAGGATGGGGATACTGCCATATTTTTTGGACTCAGTGGTACCGGTAAGACCACACTGAGTGCTGACCCTTCGCGCAAACTCATAGGTGATGATGAGCATGGATGGACCGACAATACTGTATTCAACTTTGAAGGTGGCTGCTATGCGAAGACCATTGACCTGGATGCAGAAAAAGAACCTGATATTTTTAATGCTATTCGCCCGGGTGCGCTGGTTGAAAATGTGACTTTCTTTGCAGGAACCAATAAAATAGATTTTGCAAGTAAAGCGATTACGGAGAACACCCGTGTGAGCTATCCTATCAGTTTTATAGATCACGCTATTCATCCCTCTATAGGCCCTGTACCAAAGAATATTTTCTTACTCACAGCTGATGCGTATGGCATCCTGCCACCGGTAAGCAAGCTTACTCCGGAGCAGGCTATGTATCAATTTATTTCAGGATACACTGCAAAAGTTGCCGGCACAGAGGAAGGCGTGAAAGAGCCGAAACCTGCATTCAGCGCTTGTTTCGGTGCGCCATTCCTGCCACTACATCCGGCAAGGTATGCAGAAATGCTTGGTGAGAAAATAAGAAAACACCAGGTAAATGTGTGGATGGTGAATACAGGCTGGACCGGGGGGCCTTACGGAATTGGGAGCCGTATCAAACTGGCTTACACACGTGCCATCATTACTGCGGCACTGGAAGGCAAACTCGATAACGTGGAATATGAACCACACGAAGTGTTTGGCATGATGATGCCCAGGGAATGCCCGGGAGTACCTTCAGAAGTATTGAATCCGCAGAACACATGGTCTGACAGGGATGAATACACTAAAAAAGCAAAAGACCTCGCAGCAGCTTTTGTAAAGAATTTTAAAAAGTTCGAATTGCTTACTTCAGCAGCTATTTTAGCTGCTGCTCCAAAAGCTGAGTAATCACCAATATTGATGTGGAGCCCCATGAGAAAACAAAGATTTTCATGGGGCTTTTGTTTTTCTATAGTCAGACCGGCTAATATTTCTGTGTAGAATCCGCATTGGATGCTAATAAGGGAAGGGCATTGAGGGTACCGATCCGCAATCTCATTTGGCAGCATGATGAGATCCCTTATCGGAGCACGGGATGACAACACTCTGTCTTTGCGGCATACTGAATTAAAACAGGCCAAACAACTGCGCATCTATCTGTGAGATAATCTCACCGAGATCTTCGTCCTTTTCAGCAAACTTGTTTTTATCTGCATCGATGATAAGTAACGGGCCTTCTTTATAGGAAGCAATCCATTTATTATAGAAATCATTGAGCTTCTTAAGATAATCCAAACGGATATTCTCCTCATACTCCCTGCCGCGCTTTTGAATCTGGGACACGAGTGTGGGCACAGAGGCATTCAGATAAATCAGTAAATCCGGAGGCTTTACCATTCGCTTGAGCGTTTCGAAAAAAGTAAAATAATTCTCAAAATCACGTTTATTCATCAACCCCATTTCATGCAGGTTTGGAGCGAAAATATGAGCATCTTCATAGATAGTCCTGTCCTGAATAATAGTCTCCGTACCCTGTTGGATTTCGAGAAGCTGAGCCAGCCTGCTGTTCAAAAAATAAATCTGAAGATTGAAGCTCCATCGTGGCATATCTTCATAAAAATCATAGAGGTAAGGGTTGTGATCCACATCTTCAAACTGAGGAATCCACTTGTAATGTTTACTAAGCAGTTGGGTAAGTGTTGTCTTCCCGGCTCCGATATTTCCAGCCACAGCAATGTGCTTGGGTTTCGTCGATTTCGCCATCTATTTATATTTCTTTTATTCGTTATCGCGCTCCCACAAATTACCGAAAAAACGTATTGGAATGTAAAAAGTCGCTGCGGAAAAATTAAAAATAATTAAGCCCCATTGCATTTCTTACCAGTACCATGGTTTTATTGGCATGCTCATTGGCTTTTTCTGCTCCCTCAGTCATGATCTTATTGATATAAGGCTCATCTTCCATAATTTCATAAATCCGCCTCCGGATAGGAGCCACAAAGGCTACCATATCCTCTGCCAACTGCTTCTTCAGGTCACCATAACGCACAGTGCAGTTTTTATAAGCTTTTTCAAAATGGCTCACTGTATCAGAAGTACTCACCAACCTCATCAGTGCATACAGATTTTCAATATAGTCGGGCATAGCTGAGTCAGGTGCTGTAGGGCCACTATCGGTCTTTGCCTTCATCACCTTTTTACGGATAACCTCATCTTCATCTGTCAGATAAATGGTTGCATTTTCATTGACACTCTTACTCATTTTTCCTTCTCCATCAAGTGATGGAATTTTTACCAGGTTATGATTAAAATTGAATGCCACCGGCTCGGGAAAAACCTCTCCATATCGATGGTTAAATCTATTTGCAAAATTTCTTGTCATCTCCAGATGCTGCTCCTGATCTTTACCCACAGGCACATACTTTGCCAAATGAATAAGGATATCAGCAGCCTGTAATACCGGGTAGGTCAGCAAGCCGGCATTGACATTATCAGGATGCTGCCTTACTTTCTCCTTAAAGGTGACCGTTTTCTCCAATTCACCTTTATAAGCCAGCATATTCAGATAGAGATAAAGTTCGGATGTAGTATAGAGGTGGCTTTGGTTATAAAGTGTAGCTTTTTGGGGATCGATACCCGCAGCCAACATAGTGGCTATCACATTCTTAACATGTTCCTTTAGTGTCGAGGTGTCCGGATGTGTCGTCAGTGAATGCAGGTCAGCCACAAAAAAATAGCAGTCATAATCATCCTGCATCTTCACATAATTTGCCAGTGCCCCAAAATAATTTCCGAGATGCAACGAACCCGTAGGCCTGATCCCGCTTAGGACAATTTCCTTTTTATTTTCCATCAGGCGGCGAAGATAATAATAAAAGGACTTTGAGTAAATGCTGGCTTACAGAAGCCTTTTTGTTATCAAATTCTGAAAAATGAGTAACAAACCAAATTAGTGGTTCTCAAAACCCTATCTGCTTCAAAAGGAATTATATTTGCCAAATGCAAGTGACACCGGAATTAATAGACAGATTGGCGCACCTCTCAATGTTATCCTTCACAGAAGAGGAGAAATTAGTGATGCAGTCCGAACTGGAAAAGATGCTGGGTTTTATCAACAAACTACAGGAGGTGGACACTACAGGAGTGAAACCCGCCATGCATATTGCGGGCGGTATGCCCTTCTCACGAAATGATGAGGTAAGAGGCGAACTTCCGGCCAGCCTGAGTTTTAAAAATGCGCCTTCACACGATGACACCTATTTTAAAGTTCCTAAAGTCATAAAAAAATAAATCTATGTCCACAGTCATTAAACTGGAAGAAATCAGGAAAAGCTACTACCTCGGGAAACAGGAACTTAAGGTACTAAAGGGTATTTCCCTGGAAATCTTCAAGAATGAATATGTGGCATTGATGGGGCCAAGCGGTAGTGGAAAATCCACACTGATGAATATTCTCGGATGCCTCGACTCTCCCACCTCCGGCAGATACATTCTCAACAACCAGGATGTAAGCAAGATGGACGACAACGACCTTGCTGATATCCGAAACAAAGAAATCGGATTTGTATTTCAACAATTTAATCTGCTGCCCAGGATGACAGCCGCAGAAAACGTGGCCCTCCCAATGATTTACAGCGGCGTATCAAAGAAAGAGAGGATGGAACGAGCACTGGAAATGCTGGATCGGGTAGGCCTTGCCGACAGAAGCCATCACAAACCCAATGAACTTTCGGGTGGACAAAACCAAAGGGTTGCAATTGCACGGGCATTGGTAAACAGCCCCTCTATCATTCTGGCAGACGAACCCACAGGAAACCTGGACTCTAAGACGTCGGTTGAAATCATGCATATTTTCGACAAAATACAATCAGAAGGAAATACAGTAGTGCTGGTAACACACGAAGAGGATATTGCTCAGTTTGCACACCGCATCATTCGCCTGAAGGACGGAATCATCGAGACCGACCACAAGACGGCTTCTTTGGTTTCCAAATAACGCCAAAAATATTTCAGTAATGTCAATGAAGATATATACCAAGACAGGAGATAAAGGTACTACAGGCCTGCTTGGAGGCAGGCGCGTCTCTAAAGGAGACCTGCGTATTGAGTCGTACGGAACTGTGGATGAACTCAACTCATTCGTAGGGCTGCTGTCAGACTATCAGACAGATGAATCCATTAAAACGACTCTGAAAGAAATCCAGGACAGGCTATTTACTATCGGCTCAGAACTGGCTACCGACCCCGAAAAGAAACTCAAGATGCCACTGCCCGATTTACACGAGTCTGATATAGAGTTTTTGGAAAAAGAGATGGACAGAATGGATGAAGATCTGCCTGTAATGAAAAACTTCATCCTGCCCGGAGGGGCACCTATAGTATCGTATGCCCATATTGCACGCACCGTCTGCCGCAGAGCAGAACGCAATTGCATCAGGCTCGATGCAGAAGAAAATAATGTTCCACCACTGATTATAAAGTACCTCAACAGATTGAGCGATTACTTCTTCATGCTGGCGAGATATACAGGTTTCAGGAATAATATTCCTGAAATTATCTGGAGAGCCAGAGTGTAATAAATACTTCTCTACATGCAATCCCTAATCTTATTTGCAGCATTCATAAAACAGCCACAATGAACGACTTCTTAAAAGACCTATTCAAATCACAGGACTATGACCCCAATCAGTTTTTCCTTATTGCAGGACCATGTGTTGTAGAAGATGAAGCACTTTTGACCTCAGTGGCCACAGAAGTTTCCCGTATCTGCCGTGACCTGGGTATTCCCTATATCTTCAAAGCCTCGTACCGAAAAGCCAATCGTACCAGCGAAAAAAGTTTTACGGGCATTGGAGATCATGAAGCACTGACACTGCTAAAGAAAACCGGCAACACCTTTCATCTGCCCACTACTTCAGATATCCATACTGCTGAAGAAGCGGCCATAGCAGCTGAATACATCGACATTCTTCAAATCCCTGCCTTCCTGAGCAGGCAGACAGACTTACTGCATGCGGCCGGAAAGACTAACAAGATTGTCAACATTAAAAAAGGGCAGTTTCTAAGTGGTGGTTCAATGAAGTTTGCCGTCGACAAAATCCTTGCTACCGGCAACAACAAAGTAATGCTCACCGAACGTGGCAATTTCTTTGGTTATACCGATCTGGTGGTTGACTTCAGAAATATTACCGTAATGCGCGAAATCGGAGTGCCCGTAATTATGGACTGCACACATAGCCTGCAGCAACCTAATCAGACATCCGGTGTCACCGGTGGAAATCCCGAACTCATTGGCACCATTGCCAAAGCTGCTATCGCCACCGGCGCTGACGGGCTATTTATAGAGACGCATCCTGAACCTGCTATAGCAAAAAGCGATGGCGCCAACATGCTGAAACTCGACCGATTGGAAGCGCTGCTAAAGCAACTTACCAAAGTGAGAAAGGCAATCGTTTAGCACCCAGTCCCATTCCAAACAACACGCTCCAGGCAATCTCCGACCAATACCCACAATATTTAATTGGCAGTACGTTTTGAATAATACCCGGGAAGGAGATATCCCTTATTATTATTGCCCGGCTAAGTGGCGCTTTGGCCCACTGATCCCGGCCTCTAAATTTATTACCCCGCCCTTCAAATCAGCGTGGGGACCTCACTCGGTAAGGCCATCAGCCACCTCCTGAATAATTAAACCAGCCATCGATAATTCTGAAATGTTTAATTCGGAATCGAAATAAGTAGTTTAATGAAACCCGGAAACTTACCCGTACAAATTTTAGCGCCAAATAATGTTCTCTGAAAACATTATCGTAATCCATCTGGCCTACTCCACTTTCACTCTGGGGTCAATCACGGCATACAACATATCCGATAGGATATTGATAAGCACAAAGATTGTGGCAGCCAGCAATACAGACCCCATCACGACAGGATAATCCAAATTCTCCAACGCATCTACGGTTACTTTCCCAATACCCTTATAACCAAAAATATATTCTACGAAAAAAGAACCTGCCAACAACTCTGCAAACCATCCGGTAACTGCTGTCACTACTGGGTTCAGCGCATTGCGCAGTGCATGGCCCCATATTACGCGCTGTTTGCTTAACCCCTTGGCATAGGCTGTTCGAATAAAATCCTGGTTCAACACATCAAGCATGGAAGAACGCGTGAGTTGGGTGACAATAGCAAGTGGACGGATACCTAACGTCACTGCAGGCAATACCATATTCTGAAGGGTGATGTAGCGTTGTCCTGTCGTTTCATTAATATCAAACCAGCTTCCTGTGAGTGGCAAACCAGTATATTGATGTAATACCAGCCCGAATATATATGCGATCACAATCGCCATATAAAAGGAGGGCGCTGAAATTCCAATTACACTGGTGACCACCGCCGAAATATCCATCCAGGTATTCTTTTTCACTGCTGCTAATATTCCCAGGGGAATCCCCAGCATGATTGCAATCAGCATCGCTGCTACAGCAAGCATAACGGTGCCGGGTAGTGCTTCCATCAACACGGCGGTCACTTCCTTTTTCGTTTGATAACTCCTACGGAGATACGGTATTTTCAAACCCAGTTTAGTATCTCCACCCAGAAAAAATCCTCTTAGTTGTTTTTGCTCAATCTCTGCTTTTGTGTGGATGGAGACAGGCGAAATATCGTTGACATAAAAGATAAACTGTTTCCACTTAGGCTGATCCAGATAAAGCTCTCTGCGGATATTTTCAATCGTCTTTGCATCGCCCGACTGCCCGAGCACCATTCTGGCGGGATCGCCAAACGCCTGGAAAGTGAGAAAAACAACCATCACCACCCCTACCAGTACGAGGATGCCATACAATAACTTTTTGACGAGTATCTGAAACATTGGTTATTTGCCGGCAGCAGAAAGAGAAGCTTTACCCCACTTCTTCTTCACAACCGGTCCATGCATCAAATATAATTCAGGATTTGTTCTCGCTGCAGTTTTAAATGCAACGGCATCCAGAGACAATATCGGGATATTGTACGCATGTTCCACATTGAAAAACCGGTCTGCATCCGAAGGATCGGCAGTCACAACGTATATTTTGCGCCCCTCGCTCCCGGCCTTATCGAATATTTTTTTAAAGGCTGACGCCCACATTCCGGAAGTGGCCGCCACATCCGTTGTGTAAAACAAATAATAATCTGCATCGACCATGAGGATACTTTCTGTGGTGTCATTCCCCTCAGGGGTAATCAGATTGTAATCCTTAATAGGTGGCTCGTTGTTGTATCCCTTCTCGATAATCACATCCCTGCGGCTCACAAACGTCCACGATGAATCAGGAAGATCTTTTACAGAAAACTCTTCCTTCACCCCACCCTTTTCATACACAAATACATAATCCTTTTTGTCGGGGACTGCATCGGCCGGCATCTTTCGCAATTCCAGAATATCATTTCCGGTTTTGAATGGAAGACAGTCCACCAGAGGCATATAACGCATTACGTACCACTGGAAACCTACTACAATCACCACTGAAAATACCAATAGCAGAAAACCCACGGCCATCGTAAATACCTGTTTGATATGCTTCTGCCCAAGAATTAGTATCAACACCAGCACCAATAGCACAATATCTTTAATGAAAGACTGCATGGAAGTGAGCGGCAGACAATCTCCAAAGCAGCCGCAGGTAGCTATCTTTCCGGAAAGTGCTGCATAGCCAGTAAGCCATGAGAAAAATACAATCAGGATAAAGGTGAGCCAGATAAAAAACCGTTTCCATATTCCCAGCAACAACCCTACGCCCACAATAATTTCAAGCGTGATGGTCAGAAATGAAAACTCCAGCGAGAATCCATGCAGCCAATTCATCAGCCCGGGCAGAAACCCATCTGCTGCCCACCGTTCAAAAAATTCCTGCATCTTGTAGGAAAGGCCGTTGGGGTCATTCGCCTTTACCAATCCGCTAAAAATAAAAAGCACGCCGACAATCCATCGCACGGCATTCACAATCATTTTCATAATAAGTTAATTTATCAGTCAGGGTTATTCATCAGAATCAGTGCAAACACTGCATAGTTCAATATATCATAGAGGTTGGCATCCACGCCCTCGCTCACCAGCGTCTTGCCATCATTCTTAAGTATCTGCCTGATGCGCAGTATCTTGGCAAGAATCAGGTCTGTAAGTCCATGCTGATTCATATCGCGCCAGGCTTCACCATAATCGTTGTTCTTCTTTTGCAACAGGTCAAGTGCTGCACTGACACTTTCGTCATAAAGCTGTGCTACTTCTGCCACCGGCAGATCCCACTTATCATGTGTGATCTTTAATTGTATGAGACCGATTATAGCATAATTGACGATTCCCCGAAATTCATCCTCAATCGAATCGCCAATCTTTTGCACCACATTTTCCTGAATATTACGAATCCTTTTTGCTTTTATATACAACTGATCAGCTACCGTAATCATGCGGTACACGCGCCAGGAAGTGCCATAATCAGCCGTTTTTTTCAAAAAAATCTTCTTACAGGTATCGATCACCTCTTTAAATTGATTATCAGTAGTATTTTGCGTCATACGCGTCAAATTTAACTGAAATAAATTATGTACACACTCAATTGCAAAGGAAGGCTGCTTTCATTGAAGCAACCCTTGGTAATGGGTATCCTGAACTACACAAGGGATTCATTTTATCAGGGAAGCCGTTTGCCTGATAAGGAGGCCGTGCTCAAAAGCGCAATCCATATGGCTGAAGCTGGTGTTGATATTATTGACATCGGCGCACAAAGTACGCGGCTCGGAAGCACCCGGATCAGTGCAGATGAGGAAATAGAAAAACTGGCTGGCCTCATTCCCGAAATCATTAAAAGCACTGACAAGATTATTTCCATCGATACCTACCATGCATCTACCGCAGCGGCAATGGTAGAAGCAGGTGCCCATATTGTGAATGATATAAGCGGAGGCACAATGGACCCGCAAATGATAGATACCGTAGGCAAACTGGGAGTTCCCTATATCTGTATGCACATTAAAGGAACTCCGGAAAACATGCAGCAACATACTGACTATAGAGATATCCTCGGAGAGGTACTACAATACTTTATTGAGCGAACTGACAAATGCAGGAAGGCGGGTATTCATGACATCATCATAGACCCCGGATTTGGATTTGCCAAAACGATTGACCAGAACTATTACCTGCTGAAAAACCTTGCAGCATTTAAAATCTTTGACCTGCCCATCCTTGCTGGCTTGTCTCGTAAATCAAGCATATACAAAACACTTCAGATTACTCCTGAAGAAGCACTGAATGGCACCACTGTACTCAATACAATTGCACTGATGAATGGTGCCCACATCCTTCGTGTACACGACGTAAAAGAAGCCAGGGAAGCCGTGTCATTATTCAAAGTTTATACTGAAGCTACGGGCAATTAGATTCCCTGCACCCGAAAAAGAAAAGCAATAGATGAAGATTCAATGTCGAACAAAAAAAACCGGCACTGTATGCACCGGTTAAGTTTACTGGGTGGCTGATGGGTCTCGAACCCACGACCCTCAGAACCACAATCTGATGCTCTAACCAACTGAGCTACAGCCACCGTAATTGAGGAGCGCAAAAATAGTCAAAAACTTTTGTTAAGAGCCAAAATTTTAAATAAAAACCTACCGCTCTTTCGTTCATAACTACCATTTATAACAATTTAAAATTTCGTTAGGACGATAACGAAACAATTTTGCGTCCAATTACTTCAAAAAATAAAAAATAAGAAGAAAATTCTGGAAATTATGAAATCAAGATTAATAGTTTTTCTGGCATTATTTATCACCACAGGTGCTTTTGCGCAATATCCGCAGGGAGCGAGACAAGGGAATGGCGGCCAGGCTATGAATACCGGAAGGTTTTACGGCAAAATAATAGATGCCACAAGCGGAAAACCGATTGAAGCAGTTACTATACAATTATCTCAGCATAAGGTGGATCCGGCTACAAAGGAAACCGAAGAGAGTGTGGTAGCCATTGTATTATCCGATAAGAAAGGAGAATTCACTATTGAGAAGCTGCCCGTAATGACAAAATACACTCTCCTGGCGACAGCCGTAGGATACGCTCCAATAGTAGAAGAACTTCAGTTTGACCTGAAACCCGGTGGTGATCCTTCCCAAATGATGGCTGCACTCGACAAAGACCTTGGAAATCTTAAAATGACCCGGGTCGTACAACAACTTCAGGGAGTGGTAATCACAGGTAATAAGAGTATGATGCAAATGAATATCGACAGAAAGGTATTTAATGTTGATAAAAGTATTACAAGTGCCGGAGGTACTGCCGTAGATGTCATGAAGAATGTGCCATCAGTAAATGTGGATATTGACGGCAACGTTTCACTCAGAAATAAAACGCCACAAATATTTGTCGATGGACGGCCTACTACTTTGTCACTAGATCAAATTCCATCAGACGAAATTGAAAGCGTGGAGATTATAAGTAACCCATCAGCAAAGTTCGATGCTTCAGGAGGCGGTGCAGGAATCCTCAATATTGTATTGAAGAAAAACAGAAAAGCAGGTTATAACGGAAGTGTTCGCGCGAATGCAGATACTAAATTAAGCTCAGGTATTGGCGGCGACTTCAACATTAAGCAGGGAAAAATTAATTTCTTTGGAAATGGAATGTATAACCAAAGAAAGTCTTCAGGCACTCAAATTACATTTCGTGAAGATAAACTGTATAACACCCTTGCCACCTTCAACCAGACAGGCAAAAACAACAACGACGGCCACTTCGCATTCGTACGTACAGGTATCGATTACTTAATTGATAATAGAAATACACTCACCATTTCCGGTAATCTTGTGAATGGTAATTTCGATAACAACAGTTTGCTTTCTCTCACCAGAGATACTACCATTGGCAACTATTTCTCCAGCGAGACAGGTAGAATCAACAACCAGTCTTCATTCAATTTTAAAAATACCGGGGGTTCGCTTGGTTTTAAACACAACTTTGTAAAGCCTAATAAATCAATCACTGCCGACATTAATTACTCGGCCAGCAACAACTCGGGCAATTCATTATCAAAAACTCAATTTTTTGACGACCTGGGCAACCCCAAATATGGAGAAGGAAATCAATTGATGAAATCCGGTGGCACCAACAAGAATTTTATTGCCCAGACCGATTACACAGACCCCCTGACAGAAAACAGTAAACTAGAGGCCGGGCTTCGCGCAAGTGTCAGAAACTACGCCAGCGAAAGCCTAAACTTCTTATACAATGATGGTACCGGCAAGTACGATCCTATCCCCCTTCTGAACAGTCATTTTAAGTTTAACGATCAGGTATATGCGGGATATGTGACTTATTCACAAAAGATAGATAATTTTTCTTTCCAGTTGGGAGGCAGAGTAGAAAGCTCATTCTATTCCGGAACGTTGATAGATAGTAATCAGACTTTTAAAAATCAATTCCCATTTAGCTTTTTCCCAAGTGTATTCCTGACACAGAAGATCGATGATAAGCAGGACTTACAGTTGAATTACTCCAGAAAAATCAACCGTCCCAATTTCTTTCAGTTAATCCCTTATTACAACTTCCAGGATTCACTAAACATCACACGTGGTAACCCGGGTCTGACACCCGAATTCACCAATCTGATCGAACTGTCATATCAGCTAAACATGAAGAGAGGCAACAACCTGCTGGCTACAATATATTATCGCAATACGAACGATTTGATTGCGAATAACACCTACAGGGATGCTAATCCACTCTCCCCATTGGCAGACAGCATCTTTGTGTCCAGCTACATCAATGCAAACAAAAGTTCAGCATACGGTCTGGAATTAATCCTGACTAATAAAATTGCCAGTTGGTGGAATCTTACAAGCAATGTAAACCTATATAATAACCAGATTTCGGGAGTGCAGACAAGTTCAGCACTCTCTAACAGCCGTGTGAGCTGGTTTGGAAAACTGAACAGTACTTTCAGTTTACCGAAAAACTTTTCTATCCAGCTTACTGCCGATTACACCAGTAAGACAATTTTGCCTCCAGGCAGAGGCGGCAGCGGTGGTGGTATGATGTGGGGTGGCCCGCGTGCTACAGCAAACGGGTACTCTGATCCCAACTACGGATTTGACCTCGCAATTAAAAAGGATTTCCTGAAAGACAAGTCGGCCTCTATTTCACTGAGTGTAAACGATATCTTCGCCACGCGTGTGTACAGGACTCATTCAATCTCAGAATTCTCAAAAGATGTCTATACCATCCAGGACAACCGGAGCTACAGAGACCCTCAGGTTTTCAGACTGAATCTGAGCTGGAGGTTTGGTAAATTCGATACTTCCCTCTTCAAAAGGAAGAATATGAAAGGTGATCAGGAAGGGATGCAAAATGGAATGCAGGGGATGCAGGGAATGCAATAAGAACCATGTTTTGATAAATCAAAAGCCCTGTGGAATTCACGGGGCTTTATTATATCCCGGATTAAGAATAAAACTATACTGCATTTAACTGCAGTGGAATGTTAGAAAAAATTACCTGATTATTTCCTGTTGAGATATTCAAGCACATCCCCTGATTCAATAACCGGTAATCCATGCACACCACCGGCGTACCAATAAACCCAGGCAAGTTTTTCCTCACCATCATCCGTGTAAACTACTGATTGCACTCTTTTATACTTCGACACCTCAGGTGGCTCCGGATGAAGGCCTTCGTACTCATCCAATTGACCAATCACAAAAGAAAACAATTCCGGTTGCTGAATACGATATAATTCTCCCACTATAAAACGCTCGTCTTCCACAGGCGTGCCCACTATGATATCCCCCATTATGCTCAGTATCCCCCTTGCTCTTGCAGTGCCTGCAAAATCAAAGTAACGACATATATATTCATAATCGGGTGTGCCGAAGCCTCTAAGAAGCGAGCTATATACAAACAGATAATCTGTCTTTTCAGAAGTCATCTTATTAAAAATTGATTCAAAGTCAGACCACTAAGTTACGCATTCTTCTCGTCTGAAGAAAGGCCTTCGGCAGATTGCTGCAATCCTTTCTCCGGTCTCATCTGAGGAAAGAAAAGCACATCCTGAATCGACGGGCTGTTAGTTAGTAACATCGCCAGACGGTCTATTCCAAAGCCGATACCACTCGCCTGTGGCATTCCGTACTCAAGTGCCCTAAGGAAGTCATAATCAATATACATTGCTTCATCGTCGCCACGTTCCATAAGCTTTAGTTGCTCCTCAAAACGGCTTCGCTGATCAATCGGGTCATTGAGTTCACTATACGCATTAGCTACTTCCTTTCCATTTATCATCAATTCAAAACGCTCTACCAGTCCGGGTTTACTGCGATGCTTCTTGGTAAGCGGGCTCATCTCAACCGGGTAGTCAATTATAAAAGTTGGCTGGATATAATGCGATTCGCATTTCTCAGAAAAAATCTCATCAATCAGTTTTCCCTTCCCCATTGTCTCATCAGCGTGGATACCTAATTGTTTGCACACTTCACGAAGTTGCAATTCATCCATCCCTTCAATATCAACTCCGGTATGCTCCTTAATTGCTTCATACATCGTCACTCTGCGATACGGGGCCTTAAAATCAATTTCATTTTCACCATACTTTGCCACGGTAGTACCATTTACGGCCTTTGCTGTATGTTCCAGCAATTGCTCTGTAGTCTCCATCATCCAGAGATAATCTTTGTAGGCTACATAGAATTCCAGTACGGTAAACTCAGGGTTATGGGTTCTGTCCATCCCTTCATTCCTGAAGTTGCGGCTAAACTCATACACCCAATCGAATCCGCCAACCAAAAGTCTTTTCAGATAAAGCTCATTGGCTATTCGCAGATAAAAAGGAACATCCAGGGCATTATGATGTGTCACGAAGGGACGCGCCGCTGCTCCTCCGGGGATAGCTTGCAACACGGGCGTATCTACCTCCAGCGCACTGCGCTCATTCAGAAATTCACGGATAGCATTGATCATCTTAGTGCGCTTAACAAAGGTTTCCTTTGTTTGAGGATTAATGATAAGATCAGCGTATCGCTGTCTGTACCTGAACTCTGCATCAGTAACTTCATCGAATGTCTCTCCATCTTTTTCCTTCACCACAGGCAGTGGGCGCAATGCCTTGCTCAGTATTGTAAAAGATGTGACGTGCACCGAGGTCTCCCCTGTCTTGGTAATAAACACAAATCCGGTAACACCGATAATATCCCCGATATCCAGCAGCTTCTTCCATACATTGGTATAAAGGCTCTTGTCTTCATGGGGAGCAATATCATCTCTTCTGACATAAAGTTGAATCTTTCCGGTGCTATCCTGCAATACAGCAAAAGAAGCCTTTCCCATATCCCGAAACCCCATAATCCTGCCCGCAAGGCTCACGTGGGCATAATCCTCTTTCTTCTCTTCTGAAAAATTCTTTTTTATGTCTGCCGCATTATGGGTCACATGGAATTGTGAGGCAGGATAACTATCGATCCCTGCTTTCTCAAGTTCCTTCAATTTCTCGCGCCGGATCACTTCCTGCTCTGACAAATGCTCATTACTCATTTTCTGCTTTTTTATGCGGTGCAAAGGTAATATTTGAGCAGGGTATTTTCCCTGTAATGTAGAAGTTTTATAATGTAATTGGGCTTTTGCTCATCGCTATGGGCTTTAATTCCCCTGTGAAACCAATTGTACACACCAAGGCCTTCATACTAATACTTTCTACTTACCTCATGGCGACAGGGGCTGTGATTAGTAGTAACTTAGTTCAGCAAACCCTTCGACACTCAATTCTTCAGCACGGCGGTCAAACAATGGCGCTTTAAGTTTCTCCGCGTCAATGAAACCCTTAAGATTATTTCTAAGGGTCTTTCTTCTGTGCGCAAATGATGCCTTCACTATTTTCTTAAAATCCTTTTCGCTTTTTACCGGCAGCAATTCCACGCGTGCATCGAGCCTGATCACAGCACTCTCTACCTTCGGAGGTGGATTGAAAGCATGCCGGCTTACGGAAAACAAATAGCTTACATCATAATAATACTGAGTCAATACACTGATGATCCCATAGTCTTTGGTTCCAGGTTTGGCAGCAATCCGCTCAGCTACTTCCTTTTGAAACATACCCACTACATGGGTTACCGACGGATACCAGCCTAATATCTTAAAAATAATTTGAGAGGAAATATTATACGGGAAGTTTCCAATTACAGTAAAAGGCACCTCAAAAGGTTTCTCCATTTCCAGAAAACTTTTATGGATAACCTTCAGTTCCGGAAATTGCTTTTTCAGGTAATCTACCTTTTCGGCATCAACTTCTACCGCAAGGAAATTGACACCCTGCTTCGTCAATAAACCTTTAGTCAATGCACCGCCTCCAGGTCCTACTTCCAACAAAGCACTGTGATCAATTGCTTCCAGGGCTTTCAATATTTTGTTCACCACTCCCTCATCCTTAAGAAAATGCTGCCCCAGTGACTTTTTCAAGTGATACATTGGTGCAAGATAATTGTTTCGCTTATTTACAGATGCATATTGATCGAATAAGAGGAGGCTGCTTTTTCAGGGCAGCCTCCAAACATTTTATCCTTTAGGTGGATTACTTGAAATCATCCTTCGTAACCCCTTTATTAACCTGCACATTCTTTACCTGCACTTTCATCTCCTGCTCGCCCATAGGGGTATCTACAGTCATAATTATAGTATAAGGGATGAAAATATTTTCAACCTTTGTATAATTACTATACTCTGAAGTCTGACTTACACTCTGTCCACCCACTTCCATTGTGGTAATAGACTTCAGCATAAATCCGGTTTCCTTATCGTACCATTCAGTAGTTTCATGGCCTGAGGGGCTTTTTACCACCAGCTTGTAAGCATCTTTTCCATCTACTTTTTCAGTCCCTGCTACCTGCACAGTGTAACCATCGCCATTCAGGTAAAACAACTGATCAAACAGCCCTTTCTTTTCGTTCTTCAGTTTCAATTCTTCAGGTGCATAATCCATTTTTTGTCCCATCTGAGTCTTCCAACCACTCTTGCCATCGAAAACATCTTCGATAATTGGCTGACCATTCATTACAATAGCCATATAACTTAAATTGGGTGCCATTTGCTTTTCTTCCAAATCCATATCCATTCCCTGAATATTAATAGTACCTGTGCTGTACACTGATGTAACCGCCTTTAATGCATCGGCTCCTCCAATTGCATTCAAATATTTTTCAATAATATCTTTTGCACTCACATCGGTGGGCACCGTCGCACTTGCGGCCGGTTGCGCAGTTACAGGATCAGCATATTTATCATACAATTTTACGGGGTAACCCAATTTCTCAAGGCCTGGTTTCACTACAGACTCCTTACCCACAACTACTATCCGTGCATTATCATGGCTAAAGTATTTCTGAGCCACTCTTTGAATATCATCTACCGTAACTTCACTTATCTTCTTTAGGTAGTTGCGATAAAAATCCTTATCAAGCCCGTTAATCAGGATGTTGCTTGCAAAGGTGGCCGGCACAGCAGGGTTTTCCAGACCTAACGCAAAATTTCCGCTATACAGGGCTTTGGTCTCCGCCAATTCCTTATCTGACACTTTCTCTGTTCTGATTCTATTTATCTCCTTCAGTATTTCCACGACGGCACTATCCACTTTTTCATTTCTTACCTGCGCTGTGGCAGAAAAAGTAGTCTGATATCTCCCGGGCCCTATAGACGAATAAGATCCGTAGGTGAATCCGTGTTTTTCTCTAAGATTTTGATACAAACGGCCGCTGCCACCTCCCAAAATTTGATTGGCCAGTAAAACAGGGAAAAAATCAGGAGAAGACATGGGCAGGTTCACCAGATTTGTAACTGTAATTTCAGACTGCACCGCACTGGGTACATCTACTAAATCTATTTCAGTTTGGGCAGGATTCGCCACATTCGCAATAGTTGGAAGCACAAGCGTATTCCCTTTCCAATCTCCAAATGCCTTTTCAGCTAACGACTTCGCCTGAGCAGGGGTAATATCACCAATGAATGTCAAATAGCTTCTGGAAGGCGTAATATATTTTTCGTAAGCATCCTTAATATCCTGAAGAGTAATACTTTTCAGCGATTGCTCAGTGTTGAATTCTCCCATTGCAGTATGCTTGCCATAGCTTAGTGCCTTTACAACTCTCCCCGAAATTGCCGAGGCGCTTCTATCAGAACCTTTAAGTGCATTAAGGGCCATAGACTTTAATTTATCCAGAGATGCCTGTTCCATCGCAGGATTCCTGAGCGCTTCAGCCATCAGCATAAAGGTTTTCTGAAAATAGCGAGTGAGTGCACTTGCACTACCGCCACCTGCTGTCAACCCAACTTCGGCACCCATCTGATCGACTGCTTCATCAAATTGTGCTTTTGTCATTGTCTTTGTACCTTCTGACAGCATCGATCCCATCAGGTCTAATGTACCCGCCTTATCCCCTTCAAAAACGGGACCGGCATCAATTCTAAGACTTGCCGATACTTTGGGAAACTTGTGATTTTCAACTACTATGACGGTCATCCCGTTATCCATCTTAAACTCTACCGGATCCTTAATTGAAAGCACCGGAGCAGGACCGGCCTTCGGTGGTTTACTTCTGTCGATCTTCTGTGCATTCACTGAAGCCACAATAAAAAATACCGGGATAATTAATAATAACTTTTTCATATTGTGTAATATTTTCTTTTTAGAATTGACGAATTATTTACCCTGTGCTTTTGGCAGATAATAAAGCACCAGCCTGCTATTCGGATCCAGATATTTCCTGGCCACCTCCCGAATCTGCTCTCTTGTAATAGATTTATACAACTTCAATTCCTCATTTATATAATTCGTGTTTTTGAAAAACGTATAACCATTGGCGAGATTTTCAGCCACACCTAACATGCTCTGATTGGCTGCTACAAGGTTATTTTCTACCTGATTCTTTAGCTTTTCCAGATCTTTTTCACTAATCAGGTCCGTTCTCACCTTAGCTATTTCCACATCCATTTCGTGCAGCAGTGTGTCAAGTGGAGTAGCGCCATTCGGTAAAGCAAATGTCAGGTAAGCACCATAATCTTCAAGAGCATAGTTGAAAGCCTGAACAACCAAAGCCTCCTTTTTTTCATCCACCATCTTCCTGGCCAGTTTTGAACTGGCTCCATTTGACAAGTAGTTAGCTATCAGCTCAAGCACTCTGGCGTCACGGGTATTCTCGCCCGGAGTCCTATAAGCTGTAAGGATAGCAGGTATCTGAATATTTGCATCATACGCTGTATCCACAATTTCTTTTGTAATTGGCGCCTCCTTCACATTGGGCTGCACCACCGGCTGTCCCTTAGGGATAGGGCCAAAGTAGGCGGCTACCAATTGCTTGGTCTTTGCGATATCAATATCCCCTGCAATAGTCAGTACCGCATTACCAGGTGCATAGTATTTCTTAAAAAATGCCTGAAACTCAGGAAGCCTTGCTGCATCCAGATCTTCCATTGTGCCAATGACACTTCTGTGATAAGGGTGATTAGTAAACAGTTTATCAAACACCACATTCACTAAATTGCCATAGGGGGCGTTATCCATTCTCATACGCTTCTCTTCCTTCACCACTTCATTTTGGGTCTTCACACCTATCTCATTTATAACGGGATGCATCATACGTTCACTCTCCAGCCACAATCCAAGTTCTAGTTCGTTAGAAGGAAAAGATTCGAAGTAAAAGGTACGATCCTGTGTAGTGTTCGCATTGTAGTTGCCACCGTGGCTCGCTACAATCTTCATAAACTCTCCACGTCCGATGTTCTTGGAACCTTCAAATAAAAGATGTTCAAAAAAGTGTGCGAAGCCGGTTCTGCCATCGACTTCATTCTTTGATCCTACATGATACATTACTGTTACGGCCACCACCGGGTTGGTATTGTCCTCATGCAGAATTACGTGCAAACCATTTGGCAGATTGTATTCCGTAAACTTCACATTTTGTGCCTGGGCGCTTCCGGCCACCGCTATCACTGCTCCGGAAAGCAGGAAAAGTCTAAAAATTTTCAACATAGTATTTTTATAATTGGTCACAAAAGTACTGAATAGCCGACAGAGCTGCTTTCATATTTAACCTATTCTTAATTTATCGAGGTTTCGGGTTTCGGGTTTCGGGTGTGTGGGTGGCTCTATTGTTATATAGTTTCACTATTCTGTGCATTCTTACGCTGCATTATCTGATTCCGTACTTTTGAGAAAAAGAAGCCACATGATTACTATCAACAAGGATGAACTCGCAGCACGATTTATCAGATACGCACAAATTGACACACAAAGTGATCCGCAAAGTGGCACACACCCTTCATCAGAAAAACAAAAGAACCTTAGCAGGCTGCTCGCAGAGGAGCTAATTCAGATTGGCATTACAGACGCTGAAATGGATGAATACGGATACGTATATGCCACCATTCCGTCTAACTCGCCCAAAAAGAATATACCTGTGATCTGCTTTTGCAGCCATGTGGACACTGCCCCTGACTGCTCAGGTACGGAAGTAAAACCAATTATTCATAAGAATTATGACGGGACTCCAATTGTATTACCAGACGACCCCTCTCAGGTGATAACTACGGAAGCCCATCCTTATTTGCATCATAAGATCGGCGATGACATCATCACGGCTTCGGGTAAAACACTGCTGGGTGGAGATGATAAAAGTGGGGTAGCAGCTATCATGCAGGCAACTAAATATCTTATTACTCATCCTGAAATACTCCATGGGGAAATAAAAATTCTCTTTACACCTGATGAAGAAATCGGTGAAGGAACGGCTAAAGTAGATCTAAAAAAGCTTGGCGCTCGCTTTGGTTATACACTCGACGGTGGTGAAGCCGGCAGTCTTGAGACGGAGACATTTAGCGCCGATGCAGCCAAAATTGTTATTCAGGGAATCATCGCACATCCCGGATATGCAAAAAACAAACTGGTGAACGCTCTAAAAATAGCTGGTGAAATACTTGCAGCTCTTCCGAAAAACGAATGGTCGCCCGAGACTACTGAAAAAATGCAGGGTTACGTACATCCAACCAGAGTGGAAGGCATCGCCGAAAAAGCCACCATCGAATTTATCATCAGAGATTTTGATGACAATTTGTTAAAAGAACATGGAGACCGTCTGGAACATATTGCTGCTGAAGTCATCAGCCATCACCCCGGCGCAAAGATGGAATATACAGTCTATGAACAATACCGTAACATGAAGAAAGTACTCGATCAGCACCCTCAGGTTGCAACTTACGCAGCTACAGCTATCAGCCGTTCCGGACTTGAAGTAAAGACAGAAAGCATTCGAGGCGGAACGGACGGTAGCAGGCTAAGCTATATGGGATTGCCCTGTCCTAACCTCTTTACCGGGATGCAGGGTATTCATTCATTACAGGAATGGATAAGTATTCAGGACATGGCCAAAGCAGCAGAGACCATCATACACCTGAGCATGATTTGGGAAGAGAACTCCTAAACCTCGCAATCCGGGATGGATACACTCCTAACAATTAAGTTAAAGTTTCCACATCCTATTCAGGCACAGTACATTTTTCAAATTACTTTTTACATTTGTCCATAAACCTGACTAAATGGATTTATTTCTCCTGCAGGTAGATTCCTTATCTACTGCTTCCCAGATTTCAAAATCACAAAGCCTTTGGGACGTACTCGTTAGTGGAGGTGTATTGATGATTCCGCTTGGCCTGCTATTCGTGGCTGCCATCTATTTTTTCTTTGAAAGATATATCGCCATCAATCGTGCATCCAAACTTGATAACAACTTCATGCAAATTATCCGTGACCATATTATTAGCGGGAATGTGACAGCTGCCAGAAGCTTTTCAAAGAATAATGATAACCCTGTAGCACGAATTGTAGATAAGGGAATACAGCGGATAGGAAAACCTATGGATGCTATTGAAAAGAGTATGGAGAATGTCGGTGTATTGGAATTATATAAGCTGGAAAAAAATCTTTCGATCATTTCTATCATTGCACGTATTGCGCCATTGTTTGGTTTTTTGGGTACTATTATTGGTATGCTGGCGCTGTTCCGCAGTATAGCTACAAGCCCGGAATACACTCCCAATACAATTGCGGACGGTATCTACATTAAAATGATTACTTCGGCTACCGGCCTTATCATTGGTATTCTTGCATATATCGGCCATAGTTATCTCTCTGCTCAGATTAACCGCGTACAAAACAAGATGGAAATTGCCACTGCAGAATTCACCGACATTCTTCAGGAACCAACCAGATAATTTACAGGGGTAAACCAAAGAAAAAATGAGTATCAGAAGAAGATTTAAGAATGATGACACGGAATTGGACACAGGGCCGCTGAATGATATTCTGTTTATCCTGATGTTCTTCTTCCTGATTATCTCCACAATGGCCAACCCTAATGTAATCAAGATGAACAACCCGCGGGCCGACAGCGATGCCAAGGCTAAGCAAAGCGTGATTGTGAGTATTGATAAGAATCAGGATATCTTCCTTGGACAGAAAAAAATTCCTTTCGACTCACTCGAATCCATGCTTCGTAGCCAATTGATAATTACTGATACATCCAAACCGGCAGTTGTAATCAATGCAGACTCTCTGGTAAGTTGGGGCGATGTGGTTAAAATCATGCAGGTGGCCAAAAGACTTGGAGCTACTACTTCTGCCTCTGTCAGTACTTCCAAATAGCCCTTATCATCCGCTCACGGTCGTACACATCCTTAATTATCTCAACAGTATCTGCCGAGACAGCAAAAAGATCACGGACATAGGCAGCAAGATTTTCATGTACCTCGAGATAAACTTTTCCGCCATTTCTGAGATGAATCCCTGCAAAGTGTAATATCTTTTTATAAAAAATCAACGGATCATCCTGTGGCACAAAGAGTGCTACAGAAGGTTCAAAATCTACCACATTTTTTGCAAGCAATTCCTTCTCATCAAATGGAATATAAGGTGGGTTGCTCACAATTATATCTGCAGAAGGAAGCGCAGACCAGTTTACTTCGTTCAAAAAGTCCAATACCTTAAACTCTACATCTGTCTTTAAATCCCTGGCATTCTTTCTTGCCACATTCACAGCTCCTTCACTGATATCACATGATACGACCTTTGCGCCAGGCAACTTTTTTTTAATAGAAATAGGAATACAACCGCTACCACTTCCAATATCAATAACCATCGGTGTGCCCGCAGGATGATCTTTTGTAATGATATCTACCAATTCTTCTGTCTCAGGTCTCGGCACCAAAACATTTTCATCTACGTAGAACTTCATCCCACAGAACCAGGCCTCATTAAGCACATACTGCACCGGTTTGTTTGTCAACAATTCAGACTTGTATTTATCAAATCGTGTCAATTCTTCGATTGCAAGATCCCTTGTATCCATTTTGCGTTCCCACCCTTTTTTCCCGGTAATATTCTCAATTACCCAGTCTGCAATATTCGCAGCTTCCCGTTTCTCGTAGATTACGGTAAGCGCCTCGGCTAAGTCCGAATAGGCTTCAGTTGTTGTCATTAAACGAAGATAAAACAGGAAATAATGATACAGGATATTATTACCTGGTTTAGCACACAATATTTCAGATGGCGTCAGACTAGCGATAACGGATGAATGCTTTGGATACCCAATGAAATGACTCGTAAAAATTCAACCTGTATTCATTATTTCTGTGATGCCAAACAATCTTATTTTTGTCAGAATCATTTCTTTATCTCTTGACCGACGAATTCTATATGCAGCGTTGCATCCAGCTGGCCCGATCAGGAACCGGATGTGTAGCGCCCAATCCACTTGTGGGAGCCGTCCTGGTATTTGACAACCGAATTATAGGAGAAGGTTATCATCAGCAATACGGGCAGGCTCATGCAGAAGTAAATTGCCTCAACAGCGTGAAGAAATCCGACAGAGAGCTTATCTCACGAAGCACACTTTATGTATCGCTGGAACCATGCTCACACTTCGGAAAAACACCTCCCTGTACAGACTTGATTCTCCGGCACAAAATACCCTCGGTAAAAATAGGAAGCGTCGATATCCACGACGTGGTGAACGGGAAAGGAATTGATCGATTAAGGCAGGCGGGAGTGGAGGTTCAGACTGGCATCTGTGAACAGGATTGTTTGTTTCTCAACAGAAGATTTTTCACTTCCCTTACGGAAAAGAGGCCATATATCATTCTGAAGTGGGCACAGTCTGCCAACGGCATGATGGGGAAACCAGGAGTCAAAACACCTATCAGTAACCCATACACGAATATGTTGGTACATAGGTGGAGAAAGGAAGAGCCGGCTATCTTAGTGGGGCATCATACTGCTATTATTGACAATCCCCAACTCACTAACCGCCATTGGGAGGGGAAGCAACCCGTAAGAATATTGCTTTGCAGTCATCCGTGTAAAGAAGATTTAGTTATGTTTTCCGAGCCCGGAAAAACCATCGTCTTTAACACAGAAGAAAACAAGGTGTCAGGCGCCGTCCATTTTGTAAAAGTGAGCAGGGGTAATTATCTTTCGGAAACGATGAACTATCTGATGCAGGAGAATATCCAAAGCGTGCTTGTGGAAGGTGGCGCATTCACCCTGAAAGAACTTCTGGATGCAGGGCTTTGGGATGAAATAAGGGTAATCACAGCCCGAAGTAAAATCATCGACAAAGGAATTCGGGTGCCCGCCCTGCCAGAAGCGAGATTATTAAGAGAAGCACAAATCGCAGACAACCTGATCGCGTATTATGGAAATCCTCACAACCGTTTTGTTGTTCCCAATTAAATATACTTTTATTTTTGAGCTCCATTAATCCATTTCTTCTTTGAGCAGCATTAAAAAATTAGCCGGACAAACGATGTGGTACGGAGCGAGTTCCATCGTGGCTCGATTCCTGTTTTATCTGCTCACTCCCTATTTCATGGGCACACTTTCAGTGGAGAAGTATGGAGACATGAGCATAATGTATGCAGCCATTCCCTTCCTGAATATCATTTTCACTTACGGACTGGAAACTGCCTTTTTCAGATTTGCCACTCAGGAAAAGTATAAGAAAGATGTGTATAGCACTTCAGTAATTTCTATTATTGGCACCACCATTTTCCTCGGGGCACTGCTCATCCTTTTCTCTAAAACGATTGCGCACTGGTTACGGCTGGATAACTATCCCGAATTTATTACGCTCTCGGCATTAATAATCTCATTTGATACACTTGCCACCCTACCCTTTGCCAAGTTGCGGCTCGATCAGCGTCCCAGAAAATATGCACTGATACGCATTGCATCTATCGTTTTTCAAATCATTATCACCTACTTCCTTCTCACTGTGTGCCCGGAAATTGCTAAAAAGAATCCCGACGGTCTTATCGGCACTTTCTACAATCCCGACTATGGTGTCGGATATATCATTATAGCCAACCTCATCGCTTCAGTATTTGCATGGCTGCTGCTTTTTAAAGAGTTTTTCTCTATTCAGTGGAAATTCAACTTCAATACCTGGAAGGTGATGATGATTTATTCAATGCCACTGATTATCGCCGGCCTGGGAGGAATGGTTAATGAGACCTTCGACCGCATCATGCTGAGCTGGCTGGCTCCGGGCGCAACAGAGAAAGCAGCGAAAGAACAGGTAGCCATCTATGCGGCATGTTATAAATTATCAATCCTGATTACACTTTTCATACAGGCATTCCGATATGGAGCCGAACCGTTTTTCTTTAAAGAATCTGAAGGGAAGGATGCGCCGAGGGTGTATGCAAGAGTGATGAAATTTTTTGTCATCACTATTTCGATCATGTTTCTCGCAGTGGCGCTATATCTCGAAATATGGAAATACTTCTTTGCCATCACAGGCACTCCCAAAGAAAAGCTGGAGCTTTATTGGACCGGGCTCAAAGTAGTGCCAATCCTGCTGTTTGCAAATATGTTTCTTGGGATTTATTATAACCTGTCTATTTGGTATAAACTTACGAACAAAACAATGGCTGGTGCCTGGATAACCATCATTGGAGCTGTATTGACCCTTTTTATCAATTTCCTCTTTATTCCCATCTTTGGATACATGGCAAGTGCATGGGCCACCTTCCTGTGTTATGGATCTATGATGGTAATATCCTATATATGGGGACAAAAAGAATACCCTATTCCCTATGCGTGGAAGAAGTTGGTGGCCTATATGGTGATTGCGCTGGCTTTATTCGGGCTTCATAAATTACTCAACAACTGGACTCACAATCTCATCTATAACCTCACCACAGCCACAATACTATTCTTAGCCTTTATCTGGTTTATTCTCCAGGTCGAAAAGAAAGAATTCAGAAAACTGCCCTGGGTAGGCAAATACATCCGGTAAAATTGAGAATAACCGAAACTTCACTATTTCCAGGCCCGAGACCGGAAATCGGAAGGATATCCAATAGCCGTAAAAGTGAAGTAGCCATTGAATAAAAGCTATCAATCATTAGGATATTTTGAATAATTCAATCAATTAAAACTGAATGTTAGATGCTGCCTATCATCTCGTGTTTTATTCTGCATTATAAATAACACAATAAAAGTATTCTTACATATTTTAATATTATTTAAAAAACATCTAAAAACCAAGATTCATATTACCTATTCTTTAATCAAATACAAAATATTTAGATTAATACGAATTCACCTTAGGTTCTTTCGTAATTTCAAGCACTTTCAATCAATTATGAAATCACAGTTAAATTACCTAAATGAGTGTACTAGTCGCGGACTTTGTGGACAGCGTTTCACGCAGGCATGCTAATGAACCTGAGTTTCTTCAGGCAGTTATGGAAGTAGCTGAATCTTTAATTCCTTACATTGAAAAACACCCTGTTTACCGAAAAAATAAGATTCTGGAGCGAATGACAGAGCCGGAAAGGGTAGTCATCTTCAGAGTGCCCTGGATAAATGATAACGGAGAAATAGAAATCAACCGTGGTTACAGAGTGCAGATGAACAGCGCGATTGGGCCTTATAAAGGAGGCCTCAGGTTTCATCCAACGGTCAACCTTAGCATATTAAAATTTCTTGCTTTTGAGCAGGTTTTGAAAAACAGCCTCACCGGGCTTCCGATGGGAGGAGCCAAGGGTGGAAGCGATTTTGACCCTAAAGGTAAAAGTGACCGTGAGGTCATGCAGTTTTGCCAGAGTTTCATGACTGAGCTTAGTAAGTATATCGGTCCGGATACGGATGTACCGGCAGGAGATATAGGAGTAGGTGCCCGGGAAATTGGTTTTTTGTTCGGGCAATACAAAAGATTAAAAGGAGAATTTACCGGAGTGCTTACCGGTAAGGGCATTGAATATGGAGGGAGTTTGATACGGCCTGAGGCTACAGGTTATGGGCTGGTCTATTTTGTAGAGGAAATGCTCCAAAAAAGAGGGGATTCAGTGAGGGGAAAATCAATTGTCATCTCCGGTTCCGGTAACGTATCACAATTTACAGCAGAAAAATGTATAGAAATGGGGGCTACCGTCCTGACGCTCTCCGACTCTGACGGTTTCATATACGATCCGGCAGGCATTGACGAAAACAAACTAAATTTTGTCAGGGAGCTAAAAAATGTCAGGAGAGGCCGGATCAAGGAATATGCTTTGAGATACGGATGCGAATATTTCCCGCAGGAGAAGCCCTGGGGTATCGCTTGTGATATCGCGTTGCCTAATGCAACAGAGAACGAGCTACACGTCGAGGATGCCTGCATATTAGTAAACAACGGCTGCTATGTGGTAGCCGAAGGGGCCAATATGCCCTGCACTCCCCAGGCGATAGAAGTGTTCAGAAATAAAGGCATTCTGTATGCACCGGGCAAGGCAGCCAATGCAGGAGGTGTAGCCGTAAGCGGACTTGAGATGACACAAAACTCAATGAGATATTCCTGGACAAGGGATAAGGTAGATCAGAAACTAAAAACCATTATGCAGAATATCCACCGTTCGTGTGTGAAATACGGCGAGGAAGAAGATGGCTACATAAACTATCAAAAGGGAGCTAATATTGCCGGATTTGTAAAAGTGGCAGAGGCCATGCTCTCCCAGGGATTTGTATAAATTCATTCCTAACCGAGACGATCTTTTTTAAACCCCCACTATCTCATCATAGCGGGGATTTTTGCCTTCCCCTTTAACTCACAGCTCACCACCTACAACCCCCAAACCTGAAGCCCACAACCCGAAACCCCCGCACCAATCACGCCCCTTTAGGCCCCAACAGCGTAATTGTCCACAAATGTTGAAATCCCGGCTATCTGTTCACGGCAAAAGTTAGGCTAATTCGCATTTTTTCAATTGGAATATGCCTTTTACCCCTTACCTTTGCGCCCAATTTCAAACACTATATTTCATTTTATGGCAAATAAGGGAAAAATCAGGCAGATTATCGGTGCCGTGGTTGACGTACACTTCCCCAACGAAGGGGCTCTACCACAAATTTATACGGCTATGGAACTCACCCGTCCGGATGGTCAAAAGCTGGTACTTGAAGTGCAGCAACATCTTGGAGAGGACAGTGTTCGTTGTATTGCAATGGACTCTACCGAAGGCCTTACCCGTGGCATGGAAGTGGTGGACTCCGGTAGCCCGATTCTGATGCCCACAGGGGATGGAATCAACGGGCGTTTGTTTAATGTAACAGGAGATGCCATTGACGGCCTGCCTCAGGTAAGCAAAGAAAATGGCCGCCCCATCCACGCACAACCCCCATTATTTGAAAATCTGAGCACAACTACAGAAGTACTTTATACCGGTATCAAAGTAATTGACCTGATCGAACCTTATGCAAAAGGTGGTAAGATCGGATTGTTCGGTGGTGCAGGTGTTGGGAAGACCGTATTGATTCAGGAACTGATTAATAATATCGCAAAAGCATATTCAGGTTTGTCAGTATTTGCAGGAGTAGGAGAACGTACCCGTGAAGGAAACGACCTGCTCCGTGAAATGATTGAAGCCGGAATTATGAAATACGGCGACGATTTCAAACACAGTATGGAAGAAGGTGGATGGGATCTGAGCAAGGTAAACCTGGAAGAACTAAAGGACTCGAAGGCTACTTTCGTATTCGGCCAGATGAACGAACCACCGGGAGCAAGAGCCCGTGTGGCACTGAGCGGATTGACAGTAGCAGAATATTTCCGCGATGGCGACGGACAAGGCAAAGGACGTGATATCCTTTTCTTCGTGGACAATATCTTCCGTTTCACTCAGGCTGGTTCTGAGGTATCTGCACTGTTAGGGCGTATGCCTTCAGCAGTAGGATATCAACCCACACTGGCTACAGAAATGGGATTGATGCAGGAAAGAATTACTTCTACACGTAATGGATCTATCACTTCCGTACAGGCTGTTTATGTACCTGCGGATGACCTTACCGACCCTGCTCCTGCCACTACATTTGCCCACCTGGATGCCACCACGGTATTAAGCAGAAAGGTGGCAGATAAAGGAATCTATCCTGCTGTGGATCCGCTGGATTCTACTTCCAGAATTCTGACCCCCGATGTAGTGGGCGAAGAACACTACGAATGTGCTAACCGCGTAAAAAGAACCCTGCAACGCTATAAGGAACTACAGGATATTATCGCTATCCTTGGTCTGGATGAATTGAGCGATGAGGACAAACTGGTAGTAAGCCGCGCAAGAAGAGTAGAGCGTTTCCTCAGCCAGCCATTCCACGTGGCAGAGCAGTTTACCGGTCTGAAAGGTGTATTGGTTTCCATTGAAGACACAATCCGTGGTTTTAATGCCATCATGGATGGTGAAGTGGATGAATATCCTGAAGCAGCCTTTAACCTGGTAGGTACACTGGAAGATGCAATTGAAAAAGGGAAGAAAATGCTGGAAGCAGCAAAAGCATAAATTGATTATTCAGCTCTAATTATTCCGCCTAATGAACCTTGAAATCTTAACTCCTGAACACACTGTCTTCAAAGGCGATGTGTATGGTGTGCAACTGCCGGGAATTAATGGACTATTTGAAGTACTGGATAAACACGCCGCGATTGTCAGTGCATTGAAAGCCGGCAAATTAAAGATACTTAAAGATAAACAGAACTCACAAACTTATAGTATCAAAGGAGGTTTTGTAGAGGTGCTGAAAAACAAGACTACCGTCCTGGTTGAAGGTGCTGAAGAACAGTAACAGATTACAATAGGGAAATTCTTTCCAAAGCGCTGATACCCCGGGGGTCGGCGCTTTTTCTTATATCTCTGATTTCACTCATACCATAATAACCTCCCAATGAAAAAAACCGGTATTCTGATTGCCCTGATTTTTCAGGCCATGCTCACGACAGCACAATCTAACAACAATCACCTGTCTGCATCTTTTGGCCCCTCCTTTCCTACGGGCAAATATGCGGACACTGATTTTTTCGGTGATGGAACGGGGATGGCTTCACCGGGATTTTCGGCAATGCTTTCTTTTAATCATAAAACCAATAACATTTTCGGATATCAGATAGCAGGTTATCTCCAATCAAATACCTGGAATCGGAAAAGAATCGCTGCACAACTCGGTACTACCGGCTTCCCATTTGGCCCGGGTACCACTCAGAGATATTACAGCAACTGGGAGGTTCAAAAAAATAATTGGCAGGTAGCCGCTTTGATGGCAGGCCTTTTTGCCGAATTACCACTCAGCCAGGCAGCTGATAACAAATTTACATTCCGGCCTAAAGTGATGGCAGGATTCAGCCATGTATCGTTACCTTCCGTATTTGCTGACAGCAAGGCAGATACCGCTTACGCATTATTGACATCCCAAAAAGGAAAAGCATTTGCTCCTGCATTAATGTTGGGCGCTGAGATTGATTATCAAATTACTTCCCGTCTTTCCGTCTTTCTGCTTGCTGATTTCTTTGGTACCAACCATGCACGCTTCAAAGATGTAGAATTGAGTGTGTATGCGACAAATGGTGGCCTGGTATTACCTGATCTATATAGTATCCAGAATTCAAGGAACACTCCGGTGGGTTTAGAATCAAAAGCAGATCAAAAACAAACATTCTCAGGATTGAACACCCGAATCGGGCTTAGCTTTGGCTTCTGAGAAAAACTATCCTATCCTGCCAGGTATGCTTCGCCTATGTTGACCCGATGGCATAGATCGCACACTTTCTTTTCTCTGAACACACGTTCCATACCATTGCGTATAGGCTCATAAAGATGATGAATTGGACATGGGTGCGATGCAGAGCATTTAGATAACCCCAAGCCACATTCAGTAAATTTTTCGCGTCCATCAATAGCCTCCACAATTTTTATCAATGGAAGGCTTCCCTGTGCTTCTGTAATAAAAAAGCCACCTGACGGCCCCTTAATGCTATTAATAATTCCTCCCTTCACCAGCGACTGCAATATCTTCCCTACCGTGTGCTCACTACTGTTGATTGCATCGGCTATTTGCTTGATACCCACATACGCATCTTTATCGGTTTGTGAGCAGAGAAAAATAACTGCTTTAATTGCAGTCTTACACATCTTACTTAGCATAACTCTAAAATCTGGAGCCTCCATTCAACCAGTCTAGTCCTTCAGGAGAAATCTTTTCCATACTCCACGGTGGATCAAACGTCAGTTTGATATCAGCCCTATATTCGGGAAAATTAAATTGCAGACAGTTGGTCACTCCATCCTGAATGGATTCACCCATCGGACAAAACTGTGTAGTGAGTGTCATCGTGCAATACACTACCTTTTCCTCCGTATCAAAATCCAGTTGATAGATCAATCCTAAATCCACCACATTCAGCCCTATCTCGGGGTCTATCACCTCATGTAGTACATCCAGTGCTTTTTCGCACATATCCGGGTTATTGGTAATCTCGTTCATATCAATTAGCTTTTGTAGCGTAACATTTTAAAAACATTCAGATTGAAGAGCACCGCACACACTATTAATAACGCCGCTCCAGTCTGCAATACAATCACATTGGCCAGCAAAATTCCTGTAATGAAAATAACAAAGCCTGTAAAATAAAACCCTACCATTATTCTGAAAACAGGCTGGCTAAATAATTCTTTTGGGTTCGGAGTCCGGGCTATACCTGCCTTCTGGTGAAACTTCTTGTTCCAGAGAATAAAGGGAAGTGTCTTAAACGTCATTCCAAAAATAATAGCGCTGATCCAGCCGAAGAAAATACAAAATCCGTAAATGAGTACGAGCTTTTCAAAATATACTGAGAGCACAGAAGTAGCAAATACCATTCCCAGCACTATTGCCGGCAGCAACATCATCCATGAAGACCCCAATGCAATCTTCACCTGAGGATCCACTGCCTTTCGGATTCTGGCTTTATAAGCTTTAAATGCAAACTGAATAAAAAGTACGATTGCCGAAACAATCATCAGTGAAGACAATATGTATAATGACTGAACACGCTTAACGATAAAGGAAGCGTAAAACAAAAGTAACCCTGCATTTACAAGATAAAATATCAGCCAGAGCCGCTTCTCGTTGCTATACTTTGAGATTAGAAACATGGGTATCAACCTACTCCCTACTCCAAGCACCAACATCAGAAACCAGCCAATGATTCCCAAATGTGCATGCAGAGGTAAATAGGTTACAGAGCTAAACGAAAGCAGATTATAATTAAAATTAAAGATAAGTAACACACCCAGCGAAATTGTAAGAATCATCCACAGCGTACCTGCAAGCACAAACGTAGCATGCACATTGGTATGATTCGCCTTTGACATACTGACAATAATATTTACCAGATAGCTAAGGAATGCTCCCAAAATCATCAGACTTCCGACCTGAGCAGCCAGGCCAAAATCAAAATGATAGAAAGCCCAAACCATAAGTATGATACCCACTCCCGCCAATGCAAAGGAAAGATAGGCAAGCGTATTACTATATAGCTTCCCTTCAATTAATACAGGCACTAACTGGTGGCTGGCACCCAGAATCATCATAGACCCCCACCCCAGGGCCATTACATGCGTTACAGCCAGAAGATGAGGCTGGAAATGAGGCCCGGTAAATGAGGCAGAAGAAGCAAAGAGCAACACACACCCAGCCACAAATGAAAGAGATGCATACACGTAAAACGGTATGATCACTTTATGGGAAGTTGTCTTTGTGGGATTCACTCCTGCTCCGGGTGCAAACATATCAGTCTTTAAAAATTAATAGTTGAACATGGCCATCTTCAATTTCTTTAATTCGGTAATCAAAGTGCCTCTCCCGTAATTCCGGCAATAGAAACACGGGAATTCTTTTATGCTCCACAAAAAGTGCTTTATCATCGGGAAGCGTATCAATCAACTCGAGGATAGTATGCATAGGCAGTGGCATCGGCAATGCGCGCACATCGGTCTTCTCCAGCCTACCCTCGTATTTGGCGAGCATATTGTCCCACCCTTCTCTGGCGGTATCCGCCACCTCCACTGAAGGCGCATCAGCCGCTCCCTTTTCTTTGTAGAACCAGGTTTCTACTGCATCTTCCTGGGCATCATCTACAAATGCAGCAAAACCCTGCTTTTCCAAAAGTTTAATAAGTGGGGTTGGTTCGAAAGAGTTAATAATCTTTAAAGCACCATTCTGAGGAATTTCCTTTACTGCTTTCATAATATCCGGAAGCGGATCCCTGTCCTCCTCAATCGTCTTGCGCACATCCAGCACCAGTATGTCTTTATCTGTAAGCCTGTGAAGAAACCCAGGCACGGAATGTTTTTTCTCTACCGCAGCCTCAGTTTTATCATCAACTTCAAATCCCAATGGTTTCAGTTTGTCATAAAAAGCCTGCACACCGCAACCGCTGATTTTGGATGCCATTGAGATACTGGTTCTCCCTGCCATCAGCTTCCGCATGATTGGATTACGTAGTTTCTCAAACTTGGGGTTAATACTTATGATGGCTTCCAGCGCATCAGGATGAGCCTTGAGCAAGGCTGCAATTTTAGTATTTGGATTAATTATCATACTGAAAGAAGTTACCATAATTTTCAAAACGACCTTTCAACTCCGTAAAGAGTTGCTGACCACTGACAGAATCGGTAACACCTTTTAAATCTTTAATATTCCTGATAACCGGCTCCAGCCATTTATGCAGTTCGTCATGAGCTGCCCCTTTCATTGTGCATTGCTGAATAAGTTTATCGAGCCCCTTTTGCATATCATTTCCCAGCAACTGATATTGGGTAGTGCCGGGATTGGGTTCTGCTCCAAAATTATCAGCCATTGTCTTCATGAAGGTCACATTCTCACCAGTAGCCTGGTCTGTCTGCCACTTCTGTCCATTATTCAATGACAATTCTTCGGCCCTGGCGGGCTCTTCTGCTTCGTGAGAATGGACCGCTTCCTCTGTAGAAGCCTCCTGCTTCCCGGTATTATTACATGAAGCAGCAAATAAAAGGAAGGTCACCGCTGTAAAAGCTAAAAGCAATTGTTTCATAAAAAGTTTTTTGGTAAAATTAAATTTTCCCGACAAGCAAATAAACCGGAGAAGCAGTGTCATCTCTTTTTGGATGAAGTGAGGTTTGCTTCCATCCAAAAAGTAACCCTACGCTCCTCCGGTTTAATTTAAACAATCAACCTATGGTTTTTCAACTTAAACTCTCTTCTTGCTGAAGCTTAATTGCTTTGGGAAACAAAATATTATTCTCCAGATGAATGTGCACATGCAGGTCTTCTTCAAACTCATCCAAAGTCTTGAACAGAAACGAATAGCTGGCGCAGCCATCTGCAGGCAGGGTGTAGTTCTGACTCAATTCTCTGATCTTGTCCATGTTGTTACCAACGAGTTCATGCTCATCCACCCTCAGTTTAATCTGATCTTCAAGGTCCCCCGAGTTACTATTCTCTTTTCTCGCAAGTCTCTTTATATATGGAAATAGTACTGTTTCTTCTTCAATTGTATGCTCTGCCATTTCTTTCATTGTCTCCTGCACAAGACTGTTAATTTCATGCAGTTCAGGGTGTCTGTCACCATGCACTCTTGCTACTTTTGCAGCATACTGCACCAGGTCAGGCATTGTCTTCTTTACATACGTATGGTGTGTATTCATAATGTAGTCTGCAAGAAAATCGAGACTCCAGTCGTTGTACGGTAAAGGACGCTGTCCGGTGGTCGTCAGTTTGTCAGACTCACTGAGTTCTTTAATCACCAGTGCCACATCTACTCCTTTCTCTTCACAAGCCTCTCTTACTGTCTTTTTACCACCACAGCAGAAGTCAATTCCGTGTTTTTTGAAAACCTCAGCCTTGCGCAGGTCCTTTGCAACAATATCTCCGAGTGTTTCTTCGGCCGGGCCGCTGAGGGTTTTCTTTGCAATTCTGATGCGCCACACTTCCGGACCCTGTTCCAGATACTCCCATGTAAAGATTTCTCCTCTTTCGCCAATCATTTGATAATAAAGTGGCTTGGGATCATGATCATTGCTGAGAATGAACCCTTCGCCTGGTTTCAGACTATCGAATTTCTGAAAAATCATGGGGTGCTTCTGGCCATGAGGCAGCCTGGTTACATCAAGTACTTCATCTGAATATTCACCTGAAGAAGCGTGGGTGGTTGGTGTTTTTTCTTCGGTTTGCAACGGCTTCTTAGTAATCAAAATTCTGAAATCGTATGGTCCCTGTTCGAGGTATTCCCAGGTAAATATGTCGCCTCTCATCTGTGATAATTGAAAATAAAGAGGCCTTGGGTCATGGTCATTGAACAAAATAAATGACTCACCAGGCTGCAGGCTGTCAAATTTTTCGAAAATAGTTGGATGCTTTAGTCTTGGTTCTATAAGTGTTACATTCAATACGTCTGGTGCGTTTAAGGTTTTTGTAATCTTTATCTGCCATGTTTCAGGACCATCCTCAAGGTATTCCCATTGGAAAATTTCACCTCTGGTAGCCTGCAACTGATAGTATAATGGTTTGGGGTCGTGGTCATTGATAATAATCAATTCTTCACCGGGCTCAAGTTCATCGAAGCGGTTAAAAATCGTGGAATGCTTTATCATAGGCGGCAATTCGGGTACGATTAAGATGTTTTTCTGTGCTGTATCCATGAGTTTATGTTGTTTTAGGTCTGCAAAATTAAGTGATTTAAAATCAATAAAAGTATTTTCTTACTTTTATTTTCTGTTGACAAATATCAATAATGTAATGAATAGGCAATAGCCACAGAAATTCAGCGTTTTATTAAATAATTATGCAGCTTTTTAATACTAATTTCACCGAAATCTTTGCACGCTGATGAAAAGGTCAGTAATATATTTATTGGGAAGCGTTCTGATTATCGTCGGTTTTTATACAATTATTACTTCAGGAGGATATCTCCTTCATATTGGGAAAAATTTCAGGGAACCTGCTGTTTATATTCCGGTAGCCACGATAGCCTGCTTTATTGCTTCAATTATATACGTCGTCTGTGGCGTATTGTTTTTCATTAAAGGCAAATGGGCCACCCCATTACTCTTTGTGGCTACGATTATTATGTTCGTGGGATATATCGGAATGTTGTTTCATATCAACAACGGCAAACCCATCAATAACCTGACAATTATTGAAATGCTGGTACGTACCAGTGGCACCATGCTCTATGCCGCAGCTTCATGGTTTATCTTTACCCGCACACGCATCGTATATCCTGAAGGCTACGACAGAAAAAGCTTTAAGAAATTACTGAAAGAATACGAAGACAAGAAAATAAAAAATAAGTACTAAATATTCCTGTCTGTCACACCTTCAATGGATCTACCGGAGCCGGCAGGTCATTGCTAACCTCTTCATTATACTCCAGAATAAAATTATTCATCCCTTCACCGATTAGGATCTTAAGGAAGTTTTGCTGAATCAACTCAAGCATATTAAGAAAAAGGAATAGTGCATGAATTCGGTTTTCGCACAAATCAAATATTTTCTCAAACGAGATGCTTCTGTGTGCCTTTACCAATTCGAATACATATTTGCGGGCTCCTTCCATAGTATAATTGTAACGGATAACCGTGTGTACCGGTTTGTTATGCTTATCATGAAGCCGCCTGGCTACCTTCTCAAATGCACGCATTAATTTGAATAAAGTCACAGACTGGATTTCAGTGCCTTCAGAGGCTTCCTCTCCCACCCAGAACATCTCCGCCTGTATATTCCCTCTCCTGAATCTCATCATGCGGTCGTCTTCCATTTGTGACATCCCTTTGGCGGCCTCTTTATACCGTTTATACTTTATGAGTTTATCTGCCAGTTCCTGTCTCGGGTCTATCTCATTACCCTCACTGTCCAGCTCTTTCCTGGGCAGCAGCATTCTGGCCTTGATATGCATGAGGGTACTTACAAAAAGGATAAAATCACTGCTCAGTTCAATATTCAGCGACTCGTTTTGGCGGATATATGAAAGGAAATTATTGGTAATCTCGGTTATAGGAATATTATAAATATCCAGTTCATCTCTCTCAATGAAAAACAACAACAAGTCGAAGGGGCCTTCGAACTGAGGAAGTTTTATCTGATATATTTCCTGCTTCATTATTTTCTTGTGGCAGCGAAAGTAAACTTTTCTAAGGCAGTAAAGTGTAATTCTACCTTAAAAATAATCCCCATCACGATCCTCTATAGACTACGGCTGTCGGCCCACAGAAAAACAATATCTCCCTCACACTATGTTTCTGTCTTTCAATATACCTTTGCCCTTCATCCCTGTTGGAAAAACAGTAATTCTGAAAATTATGCCCACACATCCATTTGAGAAATTCATCGGCAAAAAAAGCAATGCGGCCATTAAAGAGAAGTTTAAGCAGGAACGGAAGGCTGCCAAGAAGGTAAGAGCGGCAGAAATCGCTGAATACCTGAAGGTTAAGAAAGAAAAAAAATACGCCAGGCAGGAAAATCATTCCACCTCCACCCGCGGAAAAGCCGCTCCCGGAAAAGGAAAAAGCCCGGAACCCATGCCTCTGAACAAGTATTTGGCACACTGCGGGGTGGCCTCACGAAGGGAGGCTGTTTCCATCATCAGGGAGGGGGCTGTAAAAGTAAACGGAGAAATAGTGCTGGATCCGGCTCACAGGGTGGCTGAAAAGGACAAGGTTACCCATCTGGGCAAACCACTTCACGTCGTCAATAATCTGGTATATATCCTGCTCAACAAACCTAAAGACTATTTGACCACTACCTCTGACCCGAAAGACAGAAAGACCGTCCTTCACCTCATCAAAAAGGCAACTACCGAAAGAGTGTATCCCGTGGGAAGACTCGATAGAAATACATCCGGCGTCTTATTAATCACTAATGATGGCGAACTGACACAGAGACTTACCCACCCTTCATTTAATGTGGAAAAACTCTATGAAGCCAAACTTGACAAACCACTTACAAAAGCGCACTTTGACAAAATCCTGGCCGGCCTCCAACTGGAAGATGGAGAGATTCATGCAGATGCGCTGGGATATCCTGATGAGAAAGATAAGAGTATTGTAGGGATAGAAATGCACAGCGGCCGAAACCGCATTGTAAGAAGAATTTTTGAACACCTCGGCTACGAAGTGAAAGCGCTCGACAGAGTAATGTATGCCGGACTCACAAAGAAAAACGTAGAAAGGGGCAGATGGCGATTCCTAAAAGAAAATGAAATCCGCATCCTAAAACACATTAATAAGAAAGGCGCTAAACCGAAAAAGTAGTAGTGAGATACGAAGTAATTTACGAATCGGAGGATCTGGTAGCTTTAAATAAACCGGCAGGGCTGTTGACCATACCTGACCGACACGATTCCGGCCAGCCTTCCCTGCTCTCCCTGCTAAGGCAGCGCTATGACCAGATTTTTGTAGTCCACAGAATAGACAAATTCACCAGCGGCCTTATTCTTTTTGCAAGAACAGCCGAAATGCATCGTCATTTATCACTTGCTTTTGAGGCACGTAAAATTCTTAAGTCGTACACAGGAATTGTATATGGCCGCATGCCCGAACCGGAAGGGGTCATCACCGCTGCTATCGCTGAAAATCCTGCCAGAAAGGGTGAAATGCTCATTTCAGGAAAAGGAAAACCAGCCGTTACAGGTTTCACTGTATTGGAAAACAACCCGATTTTTTCTGTTGTCAGCTTTCGTCCGGAAACCGGGAGAACACACCAGATCAGAGTGCATGCTCAATACATTAACCATCCTTTACTTTGCGACCCGCTCTACGGAGACGGGAAGCCCGTTTTTCTTTCTCAATTCAAAAAGAGATACAATAAAGGAAAATCGGAAGAGGAAGAACGCCCGCTTCTAAGCCGACTGGCTTTGCATGCTTCTGCGATTACTTTTACAGACAACTCAGGAAAAAGTGTCCACCTTGAAGCGCCACTTCCAAAGGATATGCATGCACTGATAAATCAAATCAGGAAAAACACGCAATAAAATTAATGCAGGTACACATCTAACAACCCTTCAGGCAATTCCATGTGGAGTATTTTCTTCTTGTGATCCACCTTTAACAAAAAAGCATCATTGACAGGTATCAGCACTTCTTTCCCTTGAAACATCACACTACACAATAACTGATGAGGCTGTTCAATCACTTCCGCCACTTTTCCAATAAGTACCTGCTTATCAAAAATATCGTACCCGATGAAAGAGATGGGTGCATTCTTTCCTGCATGTTTTTTAAAGTCGGGCTCCTGAAGCCATAATTCTTTTCGTAATAATTGATTGACGCTTTCCCGGCTATTGATTCCCTCCACTTCAATAAATGTCTCTTCAATTGATTTTGCTTTTGCAAATGTCAGAAACCAGGGAACGAACAGCCCTGGACTCTCTTCAATAAACAGCGCCTCCACTCCTTCAAGATTGGTCCTTTTGCCAATCGAATGTTTCAAAATCATTCTGCCATCCACTCCATGGGCTGCAACCACCTTTCCGATACTGAAATACTCCATAAACACAAAAATATCTAAAGCACTTCAACTATAACTTTTTTCTTACGGGCAATACTTCATCTAATCGGCTTGTGAAAACAAAAAAACAGAGACGATGGCGCCTCTGCTTTAAACTATACAACCTTAAATCAAAAATCTTTTATTTCCCCATAAATTCTCTGAGTGGAGTCTGCTCACTCACGGCCCTCAATTTCTCCAGCGCTTTATCCTTTATCTGCCTTACACGCTCGCGGGTAAGCCCATACCTCGACGCCAGTTCCTCCATACACACCGGATCTCCTCCTCCAATACCGTACAGCAGACAAATTACTTCTCTCTGGCGCGGAGTCAATACAGAGAGTGCCCTTTCTATTTCGTAGTTCAGGCTATCAGAAAATTCCATTTTCTTATTAGCGCTGTCGGCATTTTTGTTTTCCATTATATCGATCAATGTGTTATCGTCGTCTTCGCCCAGCGGGCTATCCATACTTACATGGCGCGATGTAACGTTTTGCATCGCTGTAATCTCTTCAGGTTCCACACCCAGAAACTGCGCCAGTTCATCCACAGTAGGCGGGCGCTCCAGTTCCTGTTCCAACTGTGCATGGGCTCTGGTTAGCTTCGCAGTGAGCCCCACTTTATTCAGGGGAAGCCTCACTATCCTTGCATTTTCGGCAAGCGCCTGCATGATGCTCTGGCGAATCCACCATACTGCATAAGAAATGAACTTAAACCCACGGGTTTCGTCAAATCGCTGGGCAGCTTTAATAAGCCCGAGATTACCTTCATTGATAAGGTCGGGCAACGTCAGTCCCTGATTTTGATACTGCTTGGCAACTGAAACTACAAACCTCAGATTAGCCTTGGTAAGTTTATCCAGAGCCTTCTGGTCTCCCAATTTTATCAGTTCTGCCAACTGCACTTCCTCCTCTGCAGAAATCATATCCACTTTACCAATTTCCTGCAGGTATTTTTCAAGACTCTCACTTTCACGATTAGTGATAGATTTTGAGATTTTCAATTGCCTCATGCTCATAATCAGCGTAAGTTTTCTTTGGGTTTCAGTAAGTTTTCAGGGTCATGGCACAACCAAATAAAGTGCCTCTTCCGCTATGTATAACGACAAACAACTTCCATAAAGTATATTTCCCTGAAAATATTATTGGAAATCACTATCTTAAGCCCGAATAGAAAAAACTACCCCCTATGTAAAAAGGAAACTTTTTCTTTTATTGGCTAAGTCAATAATTTTTCTATTATTGCAAAAATGACTTCTAACATTCTGAATTTTTGAGATGAGTAAAAAAGTAAAATATAGTATTGAATACCCGGTAAGATGTTCTCCAACTATTTTGTATGAATTTTTGTCTTCCTCTTCCGGCCTGCAGGAATGGTTTGCAGATAAGGTTGAAGACAGAGATAATGGTTTCGACTTTTCATGGTCCGGCTCTACACAACACGCCAGTGTGCTCGAAAAAGAAGAAAACAAATTTATCCGTTACCAATGGGAAGATTCTGCAAAAGACGAGTTTTTTGAGTTCAGGATCGATAAATCAGAAGTCACCAATCAGACCATTCTGGTGGTAAGTGATTTTGCTGACAAGTCAGATTTAAAGGATGCCAGACAGCTTTGGGAAACTCAGATCAAGGATCTGCTTTACAGAATAGGGAGTTAAATGCTACTTTCCCGTATCTCCATTTAAGCCTGCCACCCTACATTTACGCTGCTTCATTTTAGGAAAGAATTACTTTTGTGCCTTCTGACAAAAACCCATCGGTAAAGAAGATACAACAGCCGGGCTTATTCATGATCAAGAAACTAGATATACTTATTCTAAAAGCCTTTGCCGGCCCTTTTATAGGGGCCTTCTTTGTAACACTTTTTGTGTTCATGATGCAAATCCTCTGGAAGTATATCGATGACCTTGTAGGTAAGGGCCTCGATTTTCTCACGTTGGTAGAATTTTTGGTGTATGCCAGTGCTACCCTTGTTACGCTTTCACTGCCCATTTCTATCTTGCTAAGTAGTATTATGACGTTCGGAAAGTTGGGTGAAAATTTTGAACTGGTAGCTATTAAATCATCCGGAATCTCGTTCCTGCGCTTTATGAGGCCGCTCCTTCTGCTGACAGTAGTATTTACAGGAATCGCATTTGTCTTTGCCAACAATATTGAACCGGTAGCCAACCTGAAGTTTGCAAGGATTTATCATGACATATACCGAAAGAGTCCGGCATTTGATCTCAGGCCGGGCGTGTTTTATAATGGCTTCTCAGGATTCTCTATCAAGATTGCAGAAAAGAAACAGGACAGTCTGTTGAAAGATATTGTAATCTTTGAGCTTACTAATACCCCACGCGATAACGTAATCATTTCCAAAGACGGTAAAATGATTATGAGTAAGGATAAGAATTTTCTGGAATTTCACCTCACAGATGGACACCGCTACCAGGAAGAATATGATTATGACCCCGAAAAGACAGAATTCGTAAATCTGGGTTTCAAAGATTATACAAAACTCTTTGACCTTAGCCAGCTCAACCTGCAGAAAACATCCGACAGCGCTTTTATGAATAATATCCGTATGAAAAGCGTACGGCAACTCGGAGAAGACCTGGATTCTCTAAGAAGGATTCCCGACAGTACTGATAAAGCTATGGCGCTCAGCTTCTCCTCTTATTTACGCTACGACCGATATAAAGATTCTGCAATCATCGAACGGGCACCAACAGCCGATTCAGGATCATTAACCGGGGTCGATACTGTCTCCAATTTAAAAAATCAGACTGACACAGCCACAGGGTTCACCACAATGATTCCGGACTCTGCCAGATTGATGATAAAGAATATGGCCCTCACTTCGGTGGACAACTTCAGGAACCTGATCAGAATGGGTAAGGAAGAAAGAGAGGCACTAAAAAAAGACACTATTCTTTACCAAATCGAATGGCATAAAAAATTCAGCCTCGCAGTGGCCTGCCTCGTGCTGTTTTTAATAGGCGCCCCTTTGGGATCCATCATCAGACGTGGCGGATTAGGCCTGCCTCTTGTGGTGGCACTTCTGTTTTTTATGGTATTTTACCTGTTGATGATCTTCGGTGCCAAATTCGCAAAAGACCAGGTATTACCGGTGGTACTGGGCATGTGGCTTCCTGTCATCGTATTAACACCGGTCGGGATATTTCTCACATACAAAGCAATGCACGACTCACAACTATTTAATAAGGAATTTTATTACAGACTCGGCAGACAGTTAAAGAAAGTTGTATTCTTTAAGAAAGAATCACCATTGCACAAAGCATAGACGGGGATAGCCCTAAAATAGACTCAGCCTTTGAAGTAGAAGCGTTTCCGGTGAACCCGGTGTCACAACTAATCAAAGGCTGATTTTTGAAAAGCAATCTGAGACAAATTTAAGAATAACTTTTTATCATTTCCAAAAATTAAAATACACATTGGGTATTTTTTAAGAGAAATTGCCTCTTTCAAAAGTGGTATATTCGTAGCCCTCTAAAAATTCAAATTGTATTTTATTATGAATGAATGGAAAGAATATCAGGAACAGCATAAAGACAGGTTTCTGAAAGAAATGATGGACTTACTCAGAATCCCCTCAGTAAGTGCACAAAGCGAACATAAAAAGGATATGGCTACCTGTGCTGAAGCTGTAAAAAACAGCCTGCTCGCTGCCGGAGCCGATAAGGCTGAAGTAATGGCCACTTCAGGAATCCCGGTAGTGTATGGGGAGAAGATTATAGACCCGGCCCTACCGACAGTACTCGTTTATGGACACTACGACGTGCAACCGGTTGAGCCTCTGGAACTGTGGAATACCGGGCCGTTTGAACCTACCATAAAGGATGGAAAAGTGTATGCCCGTGGGTCAGCAGACGATAAGGGCCAATTCTTCATGCACGTTAAAGCGCTTGAAGTGATGGCAAAGACAAACACCATGCAGACTAATATCAAATTCCTCATCGAAGGAGAAGAAGAAGTAGGATCCCCCAGTCTTGGCCAATTTGTCCATGACCACAAAGAACTTCTGAAGGCAGACGTCATCCTGATCAGCGACAGTGCCATGCTGAGTATGGATACGCCCTCTCTGGATGTGGGTATGCGTGGCTTGTCATATATAGAAGTAGAAGTGACAGGTGCAAACCGCGACCTGCACAGCGGTACGTATGGAGGTGCAGTAGCAAACCCTATTACGATCCTGGCCAAAATGATTGCAGATTGCCACGACAGCAACAACCATATTACCATTCCCGGATTCTACGATGATGTGCTGACTGCCACCGAAGAAGAGAGGGCTTTAATGGCAAAGGCTCCTTTCGACGAGGAGGAATACAAGAAAGAAATTGGCATCAAAGCACTTTGGGGCGAAAAAGGATACACTACCTTTGAGAGAACAGGTATTCGCCCTACCCTGGAGCTTAACGGCATTTGGGGCGGATATACCGGCGAAGGCTCTAAAACCGTGCTACCGTCAAAAGCTACTGCCAAGATATCAGCACGTTTGGTACCCAATCAGTCATCTAAGAAAATGACTAAACTTCTGCTGGACTATTTCACATCAGTAGCACCTGAAGGTGTGACCGTTAAAGTATTTGAACATCACGGTGGAGAGCCCTATCTGACACCTATAGACAGCAAAGGGTATAAAGCCGCAGCCAAAGCCATCCAGGAGACCTTTGGCAAGGAGCCTGTGCCTGTAAGAGGCGGAGGAAGCATTCCCATTTGCTCAATACTGGAGCACGAACTGGGTATCAAAATTATCTTTATGGGATTTGGACTTGACAGTGATGGCCTACATTCCCCTAATGAAAAGTATGGGATTGAGAACTTCTATAAAGGAATTGAAACCATCCCCTACTTTCATAAATATTTTGCAGAAAAATAAATATCTACAAGCAAAATGTCTTCAATCACCGATTGAAGACATTTTGTTTTTAAAGCATAAATCCATAGAAACCTGATTGGTATGAAAAACTTTCTGGCTGTCGTATTAATATGCATTGTTACGACTTCTTTCGGGCAGGAAAAGAATTTTACATTATCCGGCAATATTCAGCATCTCGATACCAGATACATCCGTGTCTTTATGAAAGACAGCACCCAGCCACGCGGATACTTCATTGACTCTATCCCGGTTAAAGACAGCAGTACATTCACCTACCAGATGCACATTGGCAAAATGGAATACCTTACCCTGATGCCGGGCGTAGATCGTACAGTGAAACGAACCAAGGATGGCAGAGGTTATTATCCAGCCAAATCCTCTATGTTACAGTTCATTGCCACACCAGGCGGCAAGATTCACTTCACGGGTGAAATCTCGGATTACGTGGATGCATACCCTTCAGGTGATGATGCCAATGCAGACCTTGCTTTTCTGAACAGGCGGCTGAATCCGCTGCTGAACAAAAGTGTAAACCTGATGGTTTCAATCAGCGATAAAAAAGATACGTCAGATCCGGAAGTCAGGAAAATAAATGCTGAAATAGAGGCTCTGGATAAGCAGGCCGACAGCATAAAACTTGCATTTGTAAGCAGCCATCCTTCTTCTATCGCCGGAGCCTGGGCCTTAGGAGACATGATGGTTCGCTCCCAAATCAGCAATGAAGAGGCCATTAACCTTTTCAAAAAGATGGATAAAGAAAAGCTGGTTGGGACACCTTTTTACAATGAGGTAGCTCAGAGAGTGGATGGACTCTTAGCCACAGCCATAGGCAAAGAGTCGCCCGAACTGGTTTCAACGAATACCTATGACAGGCAAAAATTTGACCTCAATACCCTCAGAGGAAAATATGTGGTACTCGACTTCTGGGGCACCTGGTGTATGCCCTGTATTTCAGGGATGCCGAAAATGAAAGAATACCAGGACAAATACAGGGACAGGATGGAGATAGTGGGTATTGCTCAGGAGTCGGACGATGGCACAAACTGGCGCACTTTTCTCGATAAAAACAAAGACTATCACTGGCACCAGATTCTAAACCGGCCGGAGAATGATCTGATTCTGAAATTCAGCGTAGCCGGATTTCCCACAAAAATCATCTTGGACCCTAATGGCAGGATCGTAGGCCGCTTTGTGGGAGAAGACGAAGCCATCTACAACAAGCTGGACGAATTACTAAAGTAAGATTCTGTACCGGATTTAATATTGCAATTTCGGCATGCATCCTTTAAGGCAGGCATCATGAGAAAACCTGTAGCTGTCCGGGTACGTTTCCTTATGAAAACTTTACCAACCAATTCAATAATTTTGCAGCATGGTTCCTGCAAAAAATATAAGGTCTTTATCTCAGGAAGAATTGACGGAATGGTTTCTTGCCAGAGGAGAAAAGAAATATCGCGCCAATCAGGTTTGGGAATGGCTTTGGAAAAAACAGGCACGTCATTTTGATGACATGACTAATATCAGCAAAGAGTTGAGAGACCAGATGAGCACAGCCTTTTCTTTTCCGGCACTTTCGCTTTATACCACCCAGCACAGTACCGACGGCACAATCAAGGCAGGGTTTAAAACATCTGACGGCAACATCATGGAAGGTGTCCTGATTCCTACCGATGGCAGACAAACCGCCTGCGTGAGTTCGCAGGTAGGATGCAGCCTTGGATGCAAATTCTGTGCAACCGGCTTTATGGGACAGCTGCGGAATCTGACATTTGACGAGATATTCGACGAAGCGGCTATGCTTAACGAGCTGGCTCTAAAACATCAGGGAAAGAAACTTAGCAATATTGTCTATATGGGCATGGGTGAACCTATGCTGAATTACAGGAATGTATTGAAATCAATTGAGCGGATTACCGCCAATGATGGATTAGCAATGAGCCCACGCCGAATCACTGTGTCCACTTCAGGAATTGCAAAGATGATCAAACGCCTAGGTGATGACGAAGTGCGATTTCATCTTGCGCTGTCGCTTCATGCAGCAAGCGATGAGAAGAGAAGCAGGATTATGCCCATCAACGACAGCAATAACATCGAATCTTTGATGGAAGCACTTGAATACTTCTACGCAAAGACAAAGAACGATATCACCTACGAATACATTTTATTTAAAGATCTCAACGACAATCTCAAAGACGCAGATGATCTCATAAAACTATATCGCAGAGTTCCCGTACGACTGATTAATCTTATCGAATACAATCCAATAGATCAGGCAGACTTTGAAAAGCCTGACAGAGAGAAAATTCAGAAGTTTATGGATTATCTCGCTGCGCATCGTGTTAACGTGCGTCTCAGGTTAAGTCGTGGAAAAGATATCGACGCGGCCTGTGGCCAACTCGCCAATAAAGGAATGGAAAAATCTGCGATCGGGCATTAATTTCTATTCAGGAGTTCATCGATTCTTACCAATATATACCCCTTCTCCTTCAGAATAGCTATTAGCTCGGGGAGCCTGAGAAAAAACTTGTCAATTCTTAATGGCCCGGCCCCAGCATGTATAAGTAAAATAGAACCATTAGTTCCGTTGCGACTATTTGTCTCAAACTTCAGCACCCTGTTGAAAATAGTATCAGAAGACAGATACCTTTTACCCATGTCGGGAGTGGTATAATCTGCGTTCGATGAGGAGCCCGGAGTAAAGTTGACTATCTGCAATCCCATTGCAGCAGCCCATGCAGAAATCGTATCGTTATACCATTCATACGGCGGTAAGAAATACCTGACTTCATTCCTCTGAATTCCAAAATATTTCTTCAGCTGGGAAAATCCTTTCTTCAAATCTGATTCAAACTCTTTCCGTGTCACTAACAGGCTGTCACGCCTGCTCCAGTCACAATACAGCAAATGCCCATAGGAATGTGTAGAGACATAATTCCCGTTTTTCAGAAGGCTTCTTACAGTCTTGCGATAATTCTTATTCTTAAAAAATCTTCCGGTAAAGAAAAAAGACCCCTTAGCGCCACTTGCGCTTAAAGTGCTATCTATAAACCCCAATCCTTCAGCATACTCATCTGCACTAAAGATCAGTGCCATTTTTTTTGATGTCTGATCACCGCGAATAATACCTCCGTGAATGATTGTAAAGTCTGACTGAGCCAAAATTGTGAATGGCATCATTAATAAGAAAAACAAACAATTGCAGAATAGTCTTATCATCAGGCCTTGATTACTTCTCCTTTTAAGACAGTGAAGTTAAGTTTTAAATCTTTTGACAGGCAGATCAGATCAGCCACATACCCATCTTTGATACTGCCTGACTTTCTGAATCCGGCTACTCGTGCCGGGTAGAGCGAAGCCATCCTCAGCGACTCTTCCACCGATTCACCCACATGCTTTACCATGTTACTGATAGCATGCGGCATGGTGAGTGCAGAACCCGATAAAGTGCCATCAGGCAATACATACCTGTTACCTTTTCGTATGTGCTTGTACCCACCCTTCATTGTGGCAGCTACAGCATCAGTAATGAAAAATAACCTTTGCCCCATCTGGTGCTTCGCAATCTTCACTGCTTCATAACCCACATGGATGCCATCTACAATTATACTGGCATGCACCCGGTTATCCAGAAAGGAGGCACCCGGTAATCCCGCATCCCTGTGATGCAGTGGCGACATTGCATTATACAAATGAGTGACAGCAGTAATTCCATTATCAAAACCTCTAATCGCTTCACTAAATGTAGCGTTACTGTGGCCTGCCGAAAGCAACACATCGTAATCGCGCAACAAGTGAATGACCCTTCTATCGCACACTTCAGGTGCTAGGGTCATCATCTTTACTACACCATCTGCAAATTTCAAAAAGGCTTTAAGTTCATTGTAATCCGGCTTTTTGATATATGCTGTCAAATGTGCTCCCCGTTTTTGAGGATTGATATAAGGACCTTCGAGTTGAATCCCTCTTAAAGCCGGATGCGGATTATCTCTTACAATCTCCACCGCCCGGCGAAATACTTCAAAACTATTGGTTGCCAGCGTCATAAAGTATGATGTAGTTCCCTGTTTCACAATGCTGTCAGAGATACGCTTCAACGATTCTGCGGTAAGCTCTGCCGAAAACAAATCTCTTCCTGCACCATAAATCTGTAGATCCACACACCCAGGCGCCAAAATCCCCTCCTTACAATCTATCACCTCAACTCCTTTAGGTACAGTATGTGCTACTCCTTTTATCTTCCCCTGCGCTACGAGCAATACACGTTCTTTAAGAAATTTTTCTCCTCCGAAAATGGAGGCGTTGGTAAATGCAATCATTTAAAAATATATTTCTCAAAGGTGATAAAATCATTCTACAAATGAAAATTACAATTTCAGAAAAATCCTGACATTGCACTTAAATTATCTTCGCCGGATGAAAAGAATCGGAATCATTTCTGACACTCATGGTTATCTGCCTCCGGCAGTATTCGAACACTTTAGAAATTGTGATGAAATATGGCATGCAGGAGATTTTGGCGAAGGTGTTATTGAATCTTTGAAAGCATTTAAACCACTGAGGGGCGTATATGGTAATATTGACAGTGCCGCAATTAGAAAAGAGTTTCCCGAGCAAATTATTTTCAATTGTGAAAAAGTAAAGGTGTTAATCAGGCATATTGGCGGATATCCTCCAAAATATAATGCAGCATCCAGGAAAGAGCTTTTAATACATCGTCCTCAACTCTTTATAGACGGCCACTCTCACATTCTAAAAATAATGTACGATAAAGAGTTAGCGTGTTTGCACATTAATCCCGGCGCTGCAGGAAATCAGGGTTGGCACAAAGTCAAGACTATCGTCACACTCGATATTGAGGGTGCTGACATGAAAAACTGCAATGTGATTGAACTGAATTAGCCTACTCATCGAGTTGCCTCTTATATAGCTGCACCGTATTTTCCAATCCATAATATAGTGCATCCGAAATAAGCGCATGGCCTATAGACACCTCCTCCAGACCGCGTATATTTTCTGCAAAGAAACGCAGGTTATCCAAATCCAGATCGTGCCCGGCATTTATACCAAGATCATACGCCATGGCCACCCGGGCCGCATCGATGTATGGATCAATTGCCTTCTGTCGTGCCCCCTGTTTATAAGCTGCTGCAAAGCTTTCTGTATATAGTTCTATCCGATCGGTACCGCACTCTTTTGCATGCTTTACCATCTCTTCTGAAGGATCCACAAAAATACTGGTACGGATACCCGCCTGACGAAAAACAGCGATAATCTCTTTGAGATAACTTTTATGCGTAATCGTATCCCATCCATGATCAGAGGTGATCTGTCCCTGAGCATCCGGCACAAGCGTTACCTGATCCGGATGCACCGCCAGTACCAGATCTACAAACTTCTGCTCACGCGGATTCCCTTCAATGTTAAACTCTGTACTAATAACCTTTTTCAGGTCATATACATCCTGATATCGGATATGCCTCTCGTCAGGCCTTGGATGTACCGTGATACCATCTGCTCCAAAATTTTGTATATCTACAGCAGCCTTTATCACATCCGGCGTATTGCCTCCCCTTGCATTTCGCAACCAGGCAATCTTATTAATGTTCACTGAAAGCTTTGTCATCCGGCAAAATTAGGAGTAATCCGGTGCCCAATTGTATTCAAAAAGTAAAAAGCCATCCGTTGCTCTGACTATTTAAAGTATTGGCTTCTTTAACACTTTCTATCCATAATATTTTACTGCGCTTCTATTCCATTCGCCCAATTCTTTAATTATCTTTACCCACAGTTATTACTCCTGAAAATTGCACATGCTTGAGAATGAAGAAATAAATGCACTTTTTTACCTGATCGAAGATCCGGACGAGAAGGTTTTCGACTCTGTTTCTACGAAGCTTATCTCTATGGGCAAAGGGATATTACCTAACCTCGAACACCTCTGGGAAAATACGCCTGATGAGGCGCTGCAAAGGCGTATTGAAATGATAATTCACAAACTGCATTTTCAGGATTTGGTAAAAGAATTTACCGACTGGCGCAAGGACTCCCCGGATCTCCTGCAGGGAGCCCTGCTCGTATCCAAATACATGTATCCTGATTTGTCGCATACCAGAACTTTTCAGGAAGTGGAACGGCTCAGAAGAAATATCTGGATGGAACTTAACAGTTATCTGACTCCTATGGAGGAATCTGCTGTTATTTCAGCAATTCTCTTTAACTATTATAAATTACAGGGTAACTCGATTAGTTACGATATCCCGGATGATTTTCTCTTGCCTAAACTGATAGAAAATAAGAGGGGAAATGCCATCTCAACAGGGATCCTATATCTCATACTCGCGCAGATGCTCGATGTTCCCATTGCAGCAATAAAAATACCCAGGCAGTTTATTTTAGCTTACTTCGTTACTGAATACGAATACCCAGATCCTGTCAAGAAAAGAACTGAACAAATTCAATTCTATATTGATCCGCTCAACGGCCAGGTATATTCACAAAAAGATGTAGAAGAATATTTCAAAAGAAATTCAAGAGAGTTACTTCCCGAATACTTTAAACCAATGAACACGGTGGAAACCATCCGCCACCTTCTTGAAGAACTCGGATCCTGCTTCACAAAGGAAAACAACCGCTACAAGAAAGAGGACTTAATAACCCTGGCAAAAAAGTTAGATGAATAAGGAAACTGAGCCCCGCTTCCACGTGTATAAGTCTCCTATCGGTTACATCCGGATTCAGGTAAAGGATGGTAAAATTCTGGTTATCGAATTCAGAGAAGTGGATACCCCACTCGACTCATTTGCCACTAAGTCCGATGAACAAACCTTTTCGAAATGCTGCATTCAACTCGACGAATACTTCCAGGGAAAACGAACGGAATTCTCATTGCCTCTACAGGCAAATGGAACAGATTTTCAGAGATCGGTATGGCATGAGCTTTCCAAAATACCTTTTGGCAAGACGGTCAGTTATATGGACATAGCCCGAAGGCTCCACAATCCCGGTAGCATCAGAGCTGTGGGTGCTGCAAACGGGAAAAATCCTATCTCCATTATTATCCCCTGCCATCGGGTAATAGGGAGCGATGGAAGCCTCACCGGTTATGGCGGAGAGCTATGGAGAAAAAAGTGGCTTCTGGAGCATGAAAATAAAGTGGCCAACGGTCTGCAATCACTTTTCTGATAAGTGGTTATCTCAAGGGTGCTACCAATTGCGGCGCTGTTTTTGATTGAATATCCTTAAAAAGTTATGAGCGCCCGCGTTCCTGCTATCCACAAAGAACAACATGTAAATAGTTCAGCCCTAATCAGAGATGTAGTGATAGGCATGAGCGATGGCCTCACAGTTCCCTTCGCACTGGCTGCAGGACTTACAGGGGCGGTCGCTGAAAGCTCTATAATCGTAATAGCCGGCCTTGCGGAAATTGCTGCCGGAAGTATTGCAATGGGATTGGGCGGATACCTGGCCGGAAAAACGGATCAGGACTACTACCTCAGTGAGCGCAGGCGCGAAGAAAAGGAAGTGGAGACAGTACCCGAAATCGAGAAGGAGGAAGTACGTGATTTCTTCAGATCTATTGGCCTGAGTGAATCAACCCAGGAAGTGGCGACAGAAGAGATTTCCCGTGACAAAAACCAATGGGTGGACTTCATGATGAAATTTGAATTAGGGCTTGAAGCACCGGATCCGCTCCGCGCCAGAAAAAGTGCACTGAATATCGGGATTTCCTACGCGATTGGCGGGCTTATCCCTTTATTCCCTTATTTTCTGATTCCGGACTCCCGCCGCGCAATCGTATATTCAATAATAGCAGCAGCAATCAGCCTGTTTGTCTTTGGCTACTTTAAGAGTAAATCAACAGGAGTTCCCGTAATTTCAGGGGCCTTAAAGATTGTATTGATTGGTGCCACCGCGGCTGCAAGCGCATTTATCATTGCGAGACTTCTTCAATAATCCTACGCCCAAAAACCACCTGTCAGAAACAAGGCATCTGCAGACTAAAATCTAAAGTTTGTATAACATTTAGTTGGTTAAATTTGCGCCATGCCTTACCTGAGAATCATTGCTAGCGGACTTATAGTGCTGTTTTTCAGTGCCTGCACAGGAAACCAGAATAATACAGTAAAACCCAGACTGAATACAGCCACTCTTTCCGACCTCGAGAAAGCTGTCGCTACCTATCCTGACTCAGCCACGTTGGTACAGGAGCTTATTCAGACCTATCACAAGCGGGGCAACTACGATTCTGCCATAGCAATTGCAGAGCGCACTGTAAGGCGCGATACGGGTAATTCGTATATGTGGAATGTGCTTGCTTCCCTGAAGTTCGAATCAACTGACACACTCGGAGCCATCGATGCCCTGGAGCATGCCATCGGAAATTACCCGCTTCCTGAATACTATGTGGCGCTCGCCACTATTTATGCCGGAATGAAAAATAAAAATGCACTGCACATTACAGATTACCTTTTAGAAAATACCCCTACCAAAAACTGGGACGATGCTTATTTCATCAAAGGCTATTATTACAATTGCATCGGTCAACCACTGAAGGCTATCCCTTACCTGGACAGTTGCCTGGGCTCCAACTATACCTATATGTACGCCTATCGCGAAAAAGCAATTGCGATGTACGACCTCAAAAAATATGAGGAGGCTGTCAGAATACTTACCAAGGCTGTTACTATTCAAAACAACTATGAGGAAGGATATTACTGGCTTGGCAGGGCCTATGAAAAGCTAAATAAGAAAGACAGTGCAATCGAGAGCTATCAATTTGCACTTTTGTATGATAATGAATTTCCTGAAGCCCGGGAAGCACTGGAAAAACTTACCAAAAAATAAATGTTATGGCCTTAATCGCTCCTTCACTCCTGTCGGCTGATTTTCTAAATCTCGAAAGAGACTGTAAGATGCTGGATAAAAGCGAAGCAGACTATTTTCACCTGGATGTAATGGATGGCAGGTTTGTACCCAACATCAGTTTTGGAATGTCCATCATCAAACAAATGAGAAAAACCACTTCAAAATTTTTTGATGTACACCTTATGATCCTGGAACCCGAAAAATATGCTGAAGACTTCAGAAAAGCCGGAGCCGATGGCCTGACGGTACACCTTGAAGCCTGTGTTCATCTGCATCGCAATCTGCAACAAATCCGGTCACTGGGTATGAAGACGGGTGTCGCAATTAATCCCCACACGCCAGTTGACCTGCTCAGAGATGTAATTCACGACATCGACTTGGTATGTCTGATGAGCGTGAACCCGGGGTTTGGTGGACAGTCTTTCATCCCACACTCTCTTCAAAAAATAAAAGACCTCAGACAGTTAATCACAGAAAGAAATGTACACACCCTTATCGAGGTGGATGGAGGGGTGAATATTGAAAATGCCGGGACCATCATTGCCGCCGGTGCAGATGTCTTAGTAGCAGGAAACGCCGTTTTTTCTTCCCCCGATCCTTCGGACACCATCAGTCAGCTAAAAAAATTATAGTTATTTGAGGCTGTCTCCAATTTGTCGCAATACAGGAATTGCCTGAACAATAAAATTAGGCTCTTTAGGATCCCATACAAAACTCTTAATCATGACGTGCCTCATCATAGCATAGCCTTTCATGGCATCCTCGTCATTATAGAAACAATCTTTCCATTTAAGGTTAAGATTCTTATCAGATTGTAGCCCGATACCCCCCTGATAGAAATTCAGGATGTTGGGTAATCCCACAAAAGATATTCGGGTGGCACCTCCACGGGCATATCCTTCCAGATAGTACTGAAAGAAACGCACATAATCCTTACAACGCTGTAAAATCTGGGCATCCGTTTCGGCCTGTGGTGGTTTCTGCATCCAGGACGAATTTTCGATCCTGAAAGGATTGGTTTCTATATCCGGCCACCATGTATCTGTTGCCTGGTATTTCAGAGAAGTGATTTCATCACCCACCTTCCTTTCCATACGAAGCACCTCTTTGTTAACCTCCAATATCTTATAAACTGCGCTTTTGTTATTACCATAGTCAGCATTTATCGCATCCCCTGATCTGCTATAGGTACCCCTGATCATCAGTCCTCCCGGATTTTCCAACAGTTGCCCATTGGTCATAAATACGATCCCCGGCATCAGATCCACACCATTCTCCTTAGTAATCACATCACGCTGTAACGGATTTTCGGCATCTGCGAGCGTCCAGTACTGACAAAGCAATGCAGTAGTATCACCTATACGGTCAGGAGGTGTACCAAAAGAAGTTTTTCCGCTATCTGACCCACAGCCTAATAAAAAAATTACAGCTAAAATCCAAAGATGTCTCATGCGGTAAAGATAAAGAAATTGATTTCTTGTGCAGCACCTCCAACAAACAGGTTTTATGACAAAAGTGAAAGCTACTTTCATTAACCTTACTTTTCCGTTCTTTGCAAAAAATTTCTTTATGGGATACACGGTGGCGATAGTGGGAAGGCCTAATGTCGGAAAGAGTACTTTCTTCAACAGAATGCTGGGAGAAAGAAAAGCAATCGTTGATGACCAGAGCGGTGTGACACGAGACCGGCAATACGGAATTGCAGAATGGACAGGAAGATCATTTGACCTCATTGACACCGGGGGTTTCGTAGCCGGAAGCGATGATGTGTTTGAGCGGGAAATCAGAAAGCAGGTGCATACAGCAATTGAAGAGGCTAATGCGATTGTATTCATGACTGATGTCACAACAGGCATTACAGGGCCTGATAATGAAGTAGCCGACCTGTTGAGACGAACAGATAAGCCCGTGTATCTTGTAGTAAACAAAGTCGACAATTTTGAGAGGCAACTCGATGCAGCAGAGTTTTATGCTCTCGGATTCGAAAAAGTCTTTTATGTATCTTCTATCTCCGGCACCGGAACAGGGGAATTGCTGGATGAAATTATTAAAGATATCCCTGAAAATGTGGCCAGTGAGGCCACATCCCTGCCTAAGATTGCAATCATCGGGCAACCCAATGTGGGAAAGTCTTCGCTGCTTAATGCCCTTACAGGTCAGGAACGTACTATCGTAAGTGACATAGCCGGCACTACCAGAGACTCTGTACACACCCATTATAATCTCTTTGGAAAAGAATTTATACTGATAGATACCGCCGGCCTCAGAAGAAAAAATAAAGTAGGTGAAGATTTGGAGTTCTATTCTGTTATCAGGGCGGTAAAAGCGATGGACGAGGCAGATGTATGCCTGTTATTGATTGATGCTGTGAATGGAATTTCAGCGCAGGACCTCAACATCTATTCAATGGCCGCAAAAAAAGGCAAAGGAATTGTTGTATTGGTAAACAAGTGGGATCTGGTGCAGAAAGAAACCAACACACTCCGCGATTACGAAAAGCAACTGAAGAAAAAACTGGCTCCCTTCAACGATGTCCCCATTTTGTTTATATCCGCACTGGAAAAAACGAGGATTTTTCAGGCTGTAGAGACAGCGTTGGAGGTATATCAAAAAAGACAGACCAAAATACCTACCTCCCAGCTTAACGAAACAATTCAAAAAGCGCTGGAATCATATCGTCCACCGGTATTCCGAGGTCATGCGATCAAGATAAAGTATGTGACCCAGTTACCCACGCAGGTAACATCCTTTGCTTTCTTTTGCAACTACCCTACGGAAGTGAAGCAACCATACAGAAACTACCTTGAAAACCAGCTCAGAGAAAATTTCGACCTTAAAGGGGTTCCCATCAGGCTATTTTTCAGAAAAAAATAACAGGAATACCATACTGTGCACAATCCCTGTAACTCCCTGAGTTAACAGCGGGTAAAACACCACAAGAATCCTTAATATTTCCCAAAATCGACATGATTCTTGTTTATACTATTTTGTATAAACAGCCGATTGCGGTAAGTTTGCACGATATAAATTTAACTTTCTAAAATTAATTGAATGAGTGATGAAATGCAGCTCCTCGAGGAGCGTGTGAACAGGGAGTACGAGTTTGGATTTACCACTGATATTGAGACAGATACGATTCCAAAAGGATTGAGCGAAGATGTGGTCAGGTTAATTTCTAAAAAGAAAAATGAACCTGAATGGCTTTTGGAATGGCGCCTGAAGGCATTCCGGCACTGGCAAACGCTAAAAATGCCCAAATGGGCACATTTGAAGTACCCCGAAATAGATTTTCAGGACATCATTTACTATGCCGCACCCAAGACCAGCAAAGTAAAGCCCGACAGCCTGGATGAAGTAGATCCGGAATTGCTCAAGACGTTTGAAAAATTGGGTATTAGCCTGAAAGAACAAAAAAGGCTCACAGGAGTGGCTGTGGACGTGGTGATGGACAGTGTTTCGGTGGCCACCACCTTTCAGAGTCAGCTCGCTGAGAAAGGAATCATATTCTGCTCTATGAGCGAAGCCATTCAGAAACATCCGGATTTGGTAAGAAAATATCTGGGCACGGTAGTTCCGATGACAGACAACTTTTTCGCAGCGCTGAATTCAGCGGTGTTCTCTGATGGTTCTTTTTGCTACATCCCCAAAGGTGTTCGCTGCCCGATGGAACTGTCCACCTACTTTCGGATTAACCAGGAGAACTCCGGACAGTTTGAGCGCACCCTGATTGTGGCTGAAGACGGTGCTTATGTGAGCTATCTGGAAGGATGCACTGCACCAAGACGCGACGAGAATCAACTCCATGCCGCTATCGTAGAAATCCTCGCCGGTGATGAGGCCGAAGTGAAATACTCCACTGTTCAGAACTGGTATCCGGGCGATGAAAACGGTGTAGGTGGTGTGTACAATTTTGTAACCAAAAGAGGGCTGTGCCGCGGACATCACTCCAAGATATCATGGACACAGGTAGAAACTGGTTCTGCCATCACCTGGAAATATCCAAGTGTTATTTTGAAGGGTGATTATAGCATTGGAGAGTTTTACTCCGTAGCACTTACTACAGGTGCACAGCAGGCAGATACCGGCACAAAAATGCAACACATTGGTAAGAATACACGCAGCAGAATCGTATCAAAAGGTATCAGTGCCGGAAAATCGCAAAACAGCTACAGAGGACTTGTTCATGTAGCCAAAGGCGCAGAAAATACCAGAAACTTCTCACAATGCGATTCGCTTCTTCTGGGAGATAAATGTGGGGCACATACGTTTCCATATATCGAATCCAGGAATAATACTGCAATCGTAGAGCATGAGGCTACCACTTCAAAGATTGGAGAAGACCAGCTCTTCTATTGCGAGCAGCGTGGCCTCGACGCAGAGAAAGCTGTAGCGCTTATTGTTACAGGATTCGCAAAAGAGGTAATGAACAACCTGCCCATGGAATTCGCAGTAGAAGCACAAAAATTACTCGCTGTAAGCCTTGAGGGCAGCGTAGGTTAATAATCAATATTCAAACATTCAAAATCACACAATAGAAATGCTATCAATTAAGAACATTCACGCATCTATAGAAGGAAAAGAAATCCTGAAAGGGCTCAGCCTCGATGTAAAAGCAGGAGAAGTACACGCTATCATGGGGCCTAACGGTTCAGGAAAGAGCACGCTGGCATCCGTACTTGCCGGAAGAGAAGAATACGAAGTCACAGAAGGAACTATCGACTTTGGCGGCAAAGAACTGCTGGAACTCTCTCCGGAAGAAAGAGCAAAGGAAGGATTATTTCTGGCCTTTCAATATCCGGTGGAGATTCCCGGGGTGAGCACTACCAACTTTATTAAGGCAGCACTTAATGAAAAGAGAAAATACCAGGGGCTTGAGCCACTGGATGCAGCAAGCTTTCTGAAACTCTTGAAAGAAAAAGCTGCTTTGCTGGAATTAGACAAATCGCTACTGAGCCGCTCACTCAACGAAGGATTCTCCGGTGGAGAAAAGAAGAGAAACGAAATTTTTCAGATGGCTGTCCTCGATCCTAAATTGACAATACTAGACGAGACCGACAGCGGTCTGGATATTGACGCCCTTCGTATTGTCGCAAAAGGCGTGAACACCCTGCGAAACGAAAGCCACGCTATTATTGTAATTACCCACTACCAGCGTCTTCTGAATTATCTGCAGCCCGACTTCGTGCATGTGCTGATGAACGGACGAATTGTAAAATCCGGAGGAAAGGAACTGGCATTGGAACTGGAAGAAAAAGGATACGATTTTATCAAAGAAGAAATGCAGGAATCACTTACTGCCTAATATCAGAAGGAAAAGATGAACACAATTAAGACAGAATATTTAGAAGAACGATTTAACGAGTTGCTCTCAGCGCAGCCTGAAAGCAAGTTGAAATCCTGGCAGAAAGAAGGATTTCAGACATTTACCAAAGTAGGCCTACCCACGCTGAAGAATGAAGAATGGAAATATACAGGTATCAGCCGACTCTTCACAAGAGACTTTTCAATCCCATCAAAGGGAACAGAAAGTATCAGTAGAGAGATTGTTGAAAAAGCTGCAATGCCGGGTGCATCTGCGATGAACCACCTGGTTTTCCTCAACGGCAAACTAAATCTTGAACTCTCTACATTCAAAAAGTCCGACGACTTCGAAATCTGCACACTCGAAGAGGCATATAACGGCAGATACAAGGATGATGTAGAAGCTTATTTCAATAAAAGCAGCCTGGTAACCAAGGATGGAATACATGCACTCAATGTTTCATTCATGAATGATAGTGTATTCATCAAGGTGAATAAAGGACACGAAGTTTCCATGCCCGTTTATTTCAACCATATCTTCGACGCCACGCACAACCATCTTTTGGCAAGCCCCAGATCACTGGTTATAGTGGAGGAAGCAGCCAAAGTTGAAATTATAGAAAGCTATTACACGCATGGAAGTATGGACAGTTTCAGCAATGAGGTTGTAGAGATTATTGCGAAGGAAAATTGTCAGATCGAGGCATACAAAATTCAAAATGACACTCCTAATGGAAACCATGTGGGCACCACCCATATCCGCCAGATAGGCAAATGCCTTGTTAATACAGTGACTATTTCGTTGAACGGAGGGATGATTCGCAACAACACGGACATCATCATGGAGAAGGATGCCAATGAGGCACACATGTACGGCCTGTACTTTTTGAAGGGGCATACACATGTGGACAACCATACATTGGTGGATAACACGAAACCCTTGTGTTTCAGTAACGAACTTTATAAAGGAATAATCGATGATTATGCGACAGGTGTTTTCAGTGGAAAAATAATCGTAAGGCCTGATGCACAAAAAATAAATGCGTACCAGTCAAACAAAAATATCTTATTGTCGCCAACCGGAACTATCAATACCAAACCACAACTTGAAATCTATGCTGACGACGTCAAGTGTTCACATGGTTGTACAGTAGGACGCCTGGATGAGGAAGCATTATACTACCTGAGAGCAAGGGGTATCAATAAGGACCTTGCCAAATCCATGCTGTTGAAAGCATTTGCAGACGATATCGTAATGCACATTAAAATAGAGGCGGTAAAAGAGTATGTGGAATCATTGATTGCAGAGAGGTTGCAACTCCATGATTAAAAAAGTATAACTGATCCGTATGAACGTAATAAATGAAATAGTGCCTACCCTTGATATTCCGGCTCTACGAAGAGAGTTTCCCGTGCTGGATGTACGGGTCAACAACAAACCTCTCGTATATCTGGACAATGCGGCAACTGCCCAAAAGCCAAGAACGGTTATCAATGCACTTCAACAATATTACAACGGATACAATGCAAATATCCATCGTGGTATTCACCACCTTGCAGAGCAGGCTACTGCAGCATACGAAGCCACACGAACCCAGGTACAACAATTTCTGAACGCCGGATTGCGCGAAGAGATCATCTTCACCAGGGGAACCACTGAGTCCATAAACCTGGTAGCATCTTCATGGGGAAGGCAGTTCCTGAATAAAGATGACGAAATAATTATCAGCACGATGGAGCACCATAGCAACATCGTGCCCTGGCAAATCATCTGTGAAGAAAAGGGAGCCAGAATAAAGGTGATCCCTATTAATGATGAAGGTGAACTGGACCTGGAGGCATTTTACAAACTGCTTTCACCGCAAACCAGGCTGGTAGCAATTACCCATGTTTCTAATGCACTGGGCACTATCAATCCCGTCAGGGAAATAATTCATGCGGCGCATAAAGCAGGGGCCTTAGTATTGATAGATGGGGCACAATCTACTCCGCACCTTAATATCAATGTCAGGGATTTGGACTGTGATTTCTTCGCATTCTCAGCACACAAGGTTTACGGGCCTACCGGTGTGGGCGTCCTCTATGGAAAAAAGGAAATACTCGAAGCAATGCCTCCTTATCAGGGAGGGGGAGAAATGATCGCTGAAGTATCATTTGAAAAGACTACGTTCAACGAACTGCCTTACAAATTTGAAGCAGGTACTCCCAATATAGCCGATGTAATTGCTTTCAGAGAATCATTAGTCTTCCTGAAGAATCTGGATTCTGAATTATTACATACCCACGAAAAACAACTCGTGGACTACGCCACCCAAAAAATATCAGATGTAGGAGGCATAAGGATTATTGGAACAGCCGCCTCCAAGGCGGGAGTTGTATCTTTCCTGATGGACGGTGCACATCCACAGGATGTGGGAGTCCTTCTGGATCAGCAGGGAATTGCCGTCAGGACAGGGCATCACTGCACCCAGCCCCTGATGGATAGATTTAGGATTCCAGGTACCATTCGGGCTTCTTTTGCGATATACAACACGCTTGAAGAAATTGATTTATTAGCCGAAGGGCTACATAAGGCAAAAAAAATGTTGCTATAATGAGCGAATTGAAAAGCATAGCAGAAACAGAAGCGGAGATAGTCGACGACTTCTCTCTGTTTGACACGTGGGAGGAGAAATACGAATATATTATTGATATGGGCAAAAGACTGCCTGTACTCGACGATCAATATAAGAAGGAAGAAAACATTATTAAAGGGTGCCAGAGCACGGTATGGCTGACAGCCGATTACAGAGATGGCAGAATCTACTTTTCTGCTGATAGTGACGCAGTCATCGTAAAAGGGCTCATAAGTATGCTAATCAGAGTCCTGTCAGGACATACACCAGGAGAGATTTTGAATGCAAAAATTGATTTTATCAATGAAATAGGAATGATGCAGCACCTGGCACAAACCAGAAGCAATGGACTGTTGAGCATGATTAAACAAATGAAAAACTATGCGATTGCCTACCAGGCAGTTTCATCCTAAAATAGAATAGTATGGATACAGAAGCCTTAAGAGACAAAGTAATAGAAGCGATTAAAACAGTTTATGACCCTGAAATTCCGGTGGATGTTTGGGAACTAGGCCTCATCTATGATGTAGAGATCACAGACGACAGTAAAGTGTTCATAAATATGACACTTACTGCTCCCAGTTGCCCTTCAGCTCAGGAGATACCACTCGAAGTAGATCAGAAAGTAAGATCTGTAGAAGGAGTGGAAGATGTAGCCGTAAATGTAGTATGGGATCCGGCCTGGGACAGGAGCATGATGAGTGAAACCGCCCTGGTAGAATTAGGGTTCATGTAATTATTTTCAGATGAAGATTTCTGCACAGGAAGAATACGGACTCAGGATTCTGCTTCAGATAGCCAGAAGCAAGGATGGGGATAATATGAGCATCCCTGTGCTCAGCCAGTTAGAGGGTTTGAGCACAGCCTATGTGGGCAAACTCACAGGTATATTGCGCAAAAGCGGATTTATAAACAGTAATCCGGGGAATGTGGGCGGCTACATTCTTGCACACCCGGCAGAAAAAATTATGGTATCAGAAGTGTTGCACGCACTCGGTGGCTCACTTTTCGAAAAGCAGTTTTGTGATGACTTCGTCGGGAAAAACCAGTTGTGTACCCACTCGGTAGATTGCTCCGTCCGTTCTCTGTGGAAAGTTATGCAGCTATCTATCGAAAGAGTGTTAAAACACATTACCCTTGCCGATCTTTGCAGCGACGAAGATAATTCTACCAGAATATTGATGTCGTACCTGGAACCGGAATCACAAGCCGAGTTGCCCTGACCATTATCAATCCTCAATACCATTTTAAAAATCAGGCTTTGTCCAGAAGAAAAATTACAACGGCAAAGGCTATAAGTATTACAATCAGAACGGCTGCTACAAATACATACATCCAGTTCATATTGCCGATAGCCCACCGTTTCTGTACTTTCTCTTTCTTATGTAGTTGATGTGCTAACTGAGCTTCTATTTCATGCCTTATTGCAGCGAGTCTGGATGCACCTGACACTTTTTCCAATCCTTCCACTGCATCGTTATATAGATCAGAATCAAGCAGTACCTTCTCCACGTAATGCTTTTCATCACCTTGCAGTTCTCCTTTGAGATACTTTAGCAATTGATCATCCGAGATACCGTTGCTTTCAAAAGATAATATGTCTTTCAATTCATCAGACATGACTTTTTACGTATTTTTTGTTTCTCCGGCAGCCATCAAAATTTCCAGATTTCTCTTCCCATTCTGGAGATAGCTTTTCACTTGTGAAATTGTAAACCCTGTCAACTCCCCTATTTCAGCATAACTCTTTTTCTCCATATAAAAATAACGAATACACTGCTGCTGGTCAGGTTTTAATTTTTCAAGACTTTTATAGAGATTTTCAATCTTCTTTTCCCGCTCCATCAATACCTCCTTCCTCCCTGTATCTTCTGCTTCAGGCAAAAAAGTTTCATTCAATTCCACCGTACCATTTTTGGCTGACCTGAGCCTCATCAGACATTCGTTTTTTGCAACCATATAAAGCCAGCTTTTAAAGTTTTTTACCCTGAACTTATATAGCTCGTTTATTACTTTAAGATAGATATGCTGTACACAATCTTTTGAATCATCCTCATTCTTCAGATACTTCATACACACGCCGAACAATAATAAAGCATAGCGTGGCAATAAAATGCCCAGCCATTTATTATCATAATCCTGATAATAATGGTGAAGTAGTTCGTCATCTGTAATATCTGACTTTTGATTACTCAAATCTTCTATACTTTACACTTTATACAACAAAAATCTGACCACTTACCAACAAGATGAAAAATTAACCATTTTCCATATTACATTTGCCAAAACAAGCAATCTGGAAATGGAATATTGGGCGTGCAGTGTGCCGGTAGCTCCAATGAGAAGAGAACCATCTCACAGAAGTGAGATTACATCTCAACTCCTCTTTGGTGAAAAAATCACGATACTGGAGCATTCAACTGAAGGATGGCACAAGGTAAAAACCAAATATGAAGGCTATGAGGGCTGGATTCAGAAGGGCCAGTTGATTCCCATAGACGAGCATAAATACAATAAACCCGATACTCAACTCACGGAAGACTGGGTAAGCGAGATAGATTTTAACGGTTACAAAATGTATATCCCTATGGGATGTTCCCTCACTGCATTCAGCACATCTATTACTCCGTGGAGCAAAAACGCAATAAAATTCAAAGGCACACTCGTAAATACAGAGGAAGCCGACAAGTCAGGCAAAGCAATAAAACAACTGGCTTATAAATTTCTCAACACCACCTACTTATGGGGAGGAAAATCTGTATTCGGAATCGATTGCAGCGGATATGTACAGACCATTTATCGCTTTCTGAATGTGTTTCTACCCAGAGACGCCTACCAACAGGCGACACACGGGGAAACGGTAGATTTTCTCCAGGAGGTCAGGTGTGGCGACCTCGCATTTTTTGATAACGAAGAAGGGAGAATCACACACGTCGGGCTTCTTCTGAATTCTAACGAAATCATCCACTCATCGTCCAAAGTGAGAATTGACAAGATAGACAACGAAGGAATTGTGAATGTGGATACAAAGGAGCGGACACACAAATTACGAATCATCAGGAGATACTTCTGAGCAAAAAAACTGTAACCAAAAAAGGTTGCCTAGTTAAAAGCAACCTTTCCTTATCCAAATTCAACTGCTGATTATCCAAAAAGCATTCAAAATATTTTATATACTCTCTCTTGTTTCCGGCTCGATATAGCTATGGTATTAATCGGCCATTATCTTACTACCGAAAGGCCGGAGTATTATAACTACAAGATTAAATAACAGGAATAGAAGATAACAGGGTTATGTGCGTGGGTAAAACTTTGGGAGCATAAAATTTGCAGGCTCCCTACACTATGGGATGTTTTTCTCATGGTTTTACAATAGGTTGTTTTTGTCGCCCGCTTTCAGGGAAACTGCTTTTTTGGTGTTCAGAGTATTATATAAACGAAACAGTCGCTAAGATATTTTGTCAAGTCAAAAAAACGAGTACTTATGCGTTGATTTTATGTGTATTATAGTAAGCTCCCTATAAAACCAGGCTCTTTGAAACGTAAAATAACGAAGTAGCACAACCAAAAATAAAATTTGGCCAGATACCTCCTCCGGTTCTCAGACTAACTCCTGCTCCACTTACTGCACTTTCAAACAGATGACCCGGATCACCTACCAGGAAATGGATTTGCAGAAAGGACAAAAATCGTGACTCTAAAAAATTTTGTTATTCGTAGATTTGATGACTTTTAAGTTTTACTCTTATAGCAATTATGGAAAAAAAATTCGACCTGACAGACTCGCTGGAGAAAATCCCTGTAAAAATTTTTAATTCTCCGGAAGAGGGTACAAGACACGCAGCTCAAATCATTGCCGGCCTCATAAGGCAAAAAAACAAGGAAGGTAAAAAAGCTGTTATCGGCCTGGCCACCGGCTCCACACCCAAACTATTATACGCAGAACTGGTCAGGCTTCATAAAGAGGAAGGACTTAGTTTTAAGAACGTACTCACTTTTAATCTGGACGAATATTACCCAATGTCGTCTGAGTCAACAGCGAGCTATCATTACTTTATGAGAAAGCATTTGTTTGACCACATTGACATTGATCCTGCAAACTGTAAGTTGCCTAATGGAAATATACCCAAAGAAAAAGTGAAGGAACATGCTGCTCAATATGAAAAGATGATTGCAGATGCAGGTGGCATTGATCTTCAAATACTCGGAATCGGGCAAAATGGGCATATCGGATTCAATGAACCCGGCTCTCCGGTTTACTCCAAGACACGGCTGGTAAGCCTTGACAGTTCCACCCGATTCGCAAACAGAGGGGGATTTGAGAATATTTCGGAAGTCCCCAGAATGGCTATAACTATGGGGATCAGCACAATCCTTGAATCCAAACAGATTTTACTACTTGCATGGGGTGAAAGCAAAATTTCAGGAGTTCAAAAAGCAGTTGAGGGTAAATCGACAGAAGAGGTGCCGGCCTCGCTGTTACAGCAGCACGATAATGTGACCTTTATACTTGACAATTTCGCAGCTTCAGGACTTACAAGGTTTAGGGCACCCTGGCTTACAGGTGAGTGTGAATGGACACCCAAATTGATCAAGAAAGCAGTAGTGGACATGGCATTGGAACTTAAGAAGCCTGTACTCAGCCTAACCAATCAGGACTATATTGACTTTGGGCTTAGCGATCTGCTCGTTGTAAAGGGAGATGCTTATGAGGTAAACCTTGAAGCATTTTATATGTTAAGAGACAGCATCACCGGCTGGCCGGGAGGGAAACCTAATGCAGTAACTCCTAACCACCCCGAAAGAAGCCTTCCCTACCCTAAAACAGTATTGCTCTTCTCTCCTCACCCTGATGATGATATCATCAGTATGGGAGGCACCTTCATGAGACTGCACGACCAGGGGCATAATGTGCACGTAGCTTATCAGACCAGCGGAAATATTGCTGTAACAGATGAATTTGTGACCAGATTCCTCGACTTCGCTACCAACTTCGAGAAGATGTTTGATATCGACAATACCAAAAGTCAGAACCTGCTCGAAAAAGCAACTGATTTCATCAATCAGAAAAAACATCTGGAAAAAGACAGTCAGGAAATCAGAAGCATTAAAGGACTTATCAGGCGTTGTGAAGCCAGAGCTACCTGCAAATATGTGGGACTTAAGAAAGATCAGATTCACTTTATGAATCTTCCGTTTTACGAAACAGGAACTATTGAGAAAAAACCAATGGGACAGGAGGATGTAGATCTAACTATAGAACTTATACGCAAACTAAAGCCGCATCAGATTTTTTGTGCAGGAGACCTTGCTGATCCGCATGGTACACATAAGGTATGCCTGGACGTGGTAATGGCTGCGCTTGCTGCTATTAAGAAAGACGGTGATGAGTTCCTGAAAGATACTTATTTATGGCTTTACAAGGGAGCCTGGCAGGAGTGGAATGTGGACGAAATAGAAATGGCGGTTCCGATGAGTCCCGGCCAGGTAAGGAAGAAGAGATATGGTATATTCATACACCAGTCGCAAAAAGATGCTGTGCCTTTCCAGGGAGACGACCAGCGTGAATTCTGGCAAAGAGCAGAGGTAAGAAATGCAAATACTGCCGACTTATATGCACAACTCGGGCTTACCCGCTATGCAGCTATGGAGGCTTTTGTAAGATGGGATTTCTAAACTGAACCTCGCCTGACTTGTACAAATAATAGTTCTGAAATAGCTGTCGGTTAAATCACTAACTTCGAAAGGAAATAAACCCACAACTATGAAACTATTTTTTGCAGTTCTATTCACAATAATAGTGGGCCTGGCATCGGCCCAGACTTCCGGCAGTCTGGAAGGTGCCTGGATGCATAAGTCAGGTGACATTTCTACGGTACTTTTATTTCAGGATGGTTATTTTGTTTCAGCTACATACAGTACCACTAAATTTATAGAATCTAATGGCGGCCCCTTTACTATCAATGGAGACGGCTTTGTTGTCAGGCAGGAATTTAACTCAGCGGTAAAAGAGTTAAAAGTTCAGACAAATTCGTTTACCATAAAAGGGGATCAGCTCTTAATTGGGACAAACCCTATCTCTACTTTTGAGCGAATAGATAATGGGAAAGCCCCTCTCGCCGGTGTTTGGAGAATATCCGGCAGAATGCAGGAAGGGAAGATTACAGAAATCCATACTACAGGCACACGCAAGACACTCAAGATGCTTACAGGAACCCGGTTTCAATGGTTTGCAATAGACCCGGCTACTAATCTCTTCTCAGGTTCCGGAGGAGGCATCTACTCTTTTGAAAACGGAAAATACACTGAGCACATTGAATTCTTTTCAAGAGATGCCACGCGCGTAGGCGCGTCTTTATCATTCGATGATCATCTTGATAATGGGAAATGGCACCATACAGGGCTCAGCAGCCGGGGTGACAAGATTTATGAAATCTGGGAAAAAGTAAAATAGTACACCACAGGCAACAATAAATTACAATACTAACTCCCTGAATAGCTGTTCCAGCTTTTTTTCCGGATTTGCACACAACCCCGGATGCACTTCAGATGTCTGAATCATGGTGCTTCGTTTGGCTGTGAGCCAGCGAAATCTCTCAGGTGCATCCAGCCTGCCTATAGGTCCCGAATCCGCCATGCCATAACATATTTTCTCAAACGTGTTGAGCAGATTTGTAATCTTATTTATATCAGTCGCAGAATCCAGTGCCCGAATTTTTTCTTCGTTCACTTCGTACCGCATACCGATATATTTTGCTTCCTTTGAAAACAAAATTACACCGGCATTGACAAACTCTCCCCGCTCTACTCTGGGCACTACCTGTATTACTGCATACTCATATAACTGTCTCCCTGACATCTATCAAATGTTTTAAAAACGTTTCCGAATACTCTAACCTTTTCGAAAGGAAGCTAATGTATGCATCCCGATTATCTATTGCACTGACAAACGGTGTATCTGTTACCAGCCATTCATCAGGCACTGCTTCCACAATCTGATGTATTATCTGCTCACTGATATATTTATGAAACCATCTGTCAGCTTCCTCCAGTTTCTCAGCAAAAGGAAGCAGCACATGGTCTTTAGCCTGCATAAATGGCAAGGTGGACTGCTCCATATAGTCATTCCAGGAATGATGAAAATACAAAGAAGCACCATGATCAATAAGCCACAATTCCTTATTCCATATTAGCATATTGGTATTTCGAACCGTACGGTCCACATTACGGATAAAAGCATCAAGCCACACTATCTTCGAGGCAAGCAATGCATCTACCCGCATTAACACCGGATCGTAGGTGGCTGCTCCCTTAAGAAAGTGTAGCCCTAAATTAAGACCCGCACTAGCTTTAAGCAGGTCCTGAATCTCGGGATCCGGCTCCGTTCTTCCAAATGCGTTATCTAATTCAGCAATCACGATTTCAGGCACTCTTAACTGAGCAGCCCTGGCTAATTCACCTCCTATCAATTCTGCGATGAGTGCTTTAGGCCCCTGACCGGCTCCTCTAAACTTTAACACATACAAAAACTCATCATCTGCCTCAGCTATTGCAGGCAATGATCCTCCTTCTTTTAAAGGGGCTATATAACGTGTGACCTTCACAGTTCTCAGTTCCATAGTCCTATTTGTTTCGCAGCTACCATAAGTCGATTTTTCACCCACAAGATAAACTGAAAACAGATTATGCAATCAGGAACAAAAAATTTATTCCTCTACTGTTTTGAGTTTTCTGGCTTACTTTTATGGCTTCGCTAAAGCAGCATGCTGCCCTGTTAGGCAGGTTTGGCTATTCACTAAATCGTTCGCATCAATATGAATATAAAATCCATCCTGGATAATGATTTTTATAAGTTCACTATGCAAAATGCAGTAGTAACCTTATATCCAAGAGCAAAAGCACGTTACGCATTCATAAATCGAGGCGGCCATGAATTTCCTGAAGGATTTGCAGAAAAACTCAGTACTGAAATAAAAAAGATGGAAAAGATGCAACTCACCCCGGAAGAAAAAATCTTCCTCAGAAAGAGTTGCCCCTATCTGCCACCTACTTATCTTGACTTTCTGCAGGGTTTCCGCTATGATGCCGAAGAAGTGACTGTCACCCAGCATGGGGGCAACCTGGAAATAAAGATTGAAGGTTTCTGGTATCGGACTATTCTTTGGGAAGTACCCCTGATGTTTCTCGTATGCGAGTTATACTATGAGCAGGAAGAAATAAAAAATACAATTGGCATCAGACAGAGTAATGAGCAAGTGATTGATACTGCCAGAAAGAAAATAGAAAAGTATAAGTCAATGGGCATCAAGATAGCTGACTTCGGCACACGCAGAAGGCACAGCTATGAGGTGCAGAAAATGGTTGTAAACACTATGATTTCTCATGGCAAAGGATGCTTTACAGGGACAAGTAATGTGCATTTGGCAATGGAACTTGGCACCAGGCCAATTGGTACACATGCACACGAATGGTTCATGTTTCATGCTGCCCGATACGGTTTCAAAATGAGCAATCCACTGGCATTGGAAAACTGGGTCAATATATACCGTGGCGACCTGGGAATAGCCTTATCAGATACCTATACTACAGACGTATTCTTCAGAGCATTTGACAAAAAATTCAGTAAATTATTTGATGGCGTCAGACACGACAGTGGAGATCCGATCGAATTTGCCCAAAAAACAATTACGCATTATAAATCGATGGGAATCGACCCACTCTCAAAGACCATCATTTTTTCTGATGCTCTTAATTATGAGAAGGTGCGCAGGATAGCAGATTTCTGCAATGAGAAGATTGGAATGTCGTTTGGCATTGGCACTAATTTCACTAATGACGTGGGATTACCTCCGCTCAACATCGTAATAAAAATGACTGAAACCCATCCTGAAAACGGGGAATGGAATCACGTCGTAAAACTTTCTGATGAGCATGGAAAATATACCGGTAATCCCGATACGATACAACTCGCAAAGACCATCTTAGGAATCTAGTTTTTGAATATTAATGTGGTTGCAATTTGAAGTATGATAGCACAAAAAAGCCGGATGTAAAACACCCGGCACCAGCTATATCTTCAATCGAATACTTACTGGTTGGGAGGGGTTGCCTTCTTCTCTTCCAGTTGTTTCTTCTGACTCTCAATCTGTGCTTTCACAGTTTCCTGTTCTCTTTGATTCTTCTTCAGATCGTCCTGAGCATCCTGAATTTTCTTTTCGATTTTACTCTGCTCTTTAACCAGATTATCCAATTCTTTTTGGGATTTTTCCAAATCTTTAGCCATCGCCAAAATATCCAGCTCATAAGCCTTCTGAACCACTGCGGTATTAAAACTCCCTAAGAAAGCAGGAGCCTTGGGCGAATTAACAATTGTGGGAGCCTGCTCACCTCTTTTTAACTTACCGGCAGGTAATTCACCGGCTTTGGCAGAGATTAAAGACACTATAGACCTGTCGCTTTCCTTCCGGCTCTTTCTGCTCACATCAAAAACCAAATCGTAAGCCTGATCCTCGCCTAATTCACTTATCCTTACATTCTTAAATACCATTGGCCCTTTTCCCTTCTCAGGCAGGTATCCTAACGCCTTCATCCGGTCTTTTATAACGCTCTCAGCTTCCGATGCAGGTATCCCAAACTCAATAATATCACACGCATACTTTGACCCATTATAGCTTAATGTGCCCGGACCAGAATACGTTTGACTAAACAAACTACCCGCAATAAAAAATAGCGACATCATCAAAGTAAAATGCTTCATAACAATTGTGTTTTTTCAAATATAGAAAATATTAATTTCTAATGGCTTTTGGGGTAATGAATTTCTGCAACCCCGAACCAATTATGATTACCAAAAGGCATCCGATCACATTAAGCCAAAGAAAAGAAATAATATTCAATTTATATGCCACAATCACTAAAACCTGAGATATCAATGCTCCATAAAATAAGGCGTTGGCCCTGATATACTTTATCCAGAACGCTACAAGAAAGATTCCCAAAATAACTCCATAAAAAATAGATCCCAGTATGTTTACGGTCTCAATAAGGCTGTTTCCGATATTCCCGGCAAACTCCGCCACAAAAATGCAGAAGATGCCCCAGAAAAGTGTATAGAGTTTAGAATACCGATAGTCTTTTTCAGCAGTGAGATTTTTGTTCCAATACTTTTTATGAATATCCACTATAGTGCATGCAGCAAGCGAGTTAAGCGCAGCCGCCACACTCCCCCATGAAGCCAGAAAAATGATAGCAATCAAAAGTCCAATCAACCCTTCAGGTAAATAATCCATCACAAAACGCAGGAATATATAGTTCGTATCATTCACATCCTGACCGGGCAGCGCCTTCCTGATTAATTCGGTGTACTGGCTTCTGTAAGCTGACTTGGTTTGAATATCACCAGGCGATACTTCTGCGTATGCTGCCTCTAATTTTTTCATTTCTGCGCCATACTGAGTCTGATGTGCTTCTATCACCTGCGCTTCATTAAAATGTAGAGGAGCTTTGTGGAACTGATAAAACGAAAAAATCAAAACACCGAGCAGCAATATCATAAATTGCATAGGCACCTTTACCACTCCGTTCATCAGCAATCCCAGTTTGCTTTCCTTATCACTCTTTGCAGTAAGGTAACGCCCCACCTGACTGTGATCAGTTCCAAAATAGGATAGTGCAAGAAATAAACCTCCTATTAATCCACTCCAGATATTATACTTATCCTCCCAGTTAAATGCTCCTCCCTCAAAACCTGTAGTGATAATGTTCATCTTCCCACTCTCCCCTCCAATTCTGAGAGCATCCCTGAAATGAATATTCTCAGGCATCAGCTTTACTACCAGATATCCGGCAAGAAACATACCTGCAAAAATGATGACTAACTGTAATTTCTGCGTATGAGCCACCGCTCTGGCACCACCGGACATTGTATAAATAATCAATAATCCTCCCATAATGATGTTGGTGTAATAAATATTCCACCCCAGGAGTGAACTTAATATCAATGATGGTGCATAGATACTGATCCCTGTGGAGAGACCTCTTGATATCTGAAACAAAATAGAGGTGAACGTCCTCGTTCTGGAGTCGAACCGCTCCTCTAAGAATTCATACGCGGTATAGACCTTTAGTCGTCTGAATACCGGCACAAATACGATACTTATTACTATCATGGCCAGCGGTAATCCAAAATAATATTGTACAAACCGCATCCCATCAGTATAAGCCTGCCCGGGGGCACTTACAAAAGTGATGGCACTTGCCTGAGTACCCATAATACTCAACAAGACCAGGTACCAGGGCATATCATGGTTACTTAAAAAATATCCTTCAAGATTGTGCGAAGTACGGCTTTTGTATATCCCATAGGAAATAATGAGTGTCAGCGTTCCGATCAGCACAATCCAGTCAGTATATCCCATAATACTGCAGATTAATTAAAAGCCTTTGTGATAAAATAATATATAATGATTTGTATTACCAGAAAGAGGAATACAAAAATGTACCACCTCAGCCAATACCGTTTCTCTTTTTTATCAGTTGTCATAAACTAACGTTTCGGTTTCGCAATGAGGTTGGCAAACAGACGATACGCCCCTGGCACACCTGCAGGCAACTCTCTAAAGAACACGAGTCCGGAATATACAAATCTTCCTTTCCCGTAATTGCAGTAAATAAGACTCCCATCTGATGCCGGCTCTCCTTTATCATTCATTAAAAACAAACTCTTATAATTTTCTGAAAAATCTGTAGCCTGATAAGTACTCCGCTCCTGAATCCATCCTTCGAAATCGGTTCCTGATATCTTGTTTGGGTAGTTGAGCAACCCATCTGTCTTATCAACAAAATTAACCTGAGTAGATTCGTCTGTCACTCTCGTTCGGGAAATTGTAAATGGATAAGGCCCAATTTTGGCCTTTATTGGCCCGATATTGTTATTGGTATTATATTGAACAAATAATACCCCACCCTCTTTTACATAGTCCATTAGTTTACGTTCGGCTTCATTTAGCCAGGTATGAATATTATAAGCCCTGACCCCGGTAACTATCACATCGAACTCTGATAAATTCTTGGTTGCAAGATCCACAGCATCCAGTATCGTTACTTTATAACCCATCTGCACAAGTGCTTCAGGTATCTTATCACCTGCACCGGCAATATATCCTGCATGCTTTCCCGCTATCTGCATATCTAAAGAAACCAATTTGGACTGTGCTTCAGGAAAGTAAACAATATCTGAAATATGAGGATAACTTATTGCTACTTTGTAATGATCAAATATCCTGTTTCCGGAAACTGCTTTAAACTCTAACTGATTAGTACCATTCTTCTTATCAGAAAAAAATGTACTGACTCCATTTTCCAACCTCGCTGTCACCCCATGAACAGGTACTACCTTCACTTCAGAAATAACCGCCCCCGAATCATTGCGGGTAATCTGAGTATTCACGGAAACAGGTTTATGGTTTACAGACAACACTACTTCAGGTTCACTCCTGATCTCAACTGCGGGCACCACGTAAACCGGTTGATTCACCTCGCCCTTTACAGGGTCATTATATCTGTATTTAACAGGAATTGTATAAGTGATTGAAGTACCCTCAAAATCAATGGTGAGCCGGACGCTGACAGGATCATTCTCCGGCTTTCCAATCATAGTTTGATCATCGACTGTAAATGCACCTGTTGTCATTGGCAATCTTAACCAATAGGGCTGCGAAAACGATGCCGAATCAGGGAGGATATATGATATACTTTTTTCTACATTGATGTCTTTGGCGAGTGCTTCGTCCATTATGTTTTTTTGATCTCTGAAAACAACATCTTTCAGTCGGGCAGCCGTTCCCAATCGATTGTTTACGATCAATCTGACCTTAGCTTCTTTACCTGGTACAAGATATTGCACTGTCGTATATGCTCCTGCAAATAACCCTGAGCATTCCGCAATCAATCGTTTTACCTCTGTCAGCTTTTTATCTCTCCACACTCCTGAAGGTAATTTCTTTATTTCATTAAATATCTCTATCAAAAGCGGAACAGATTGACCCGGAGCATTAAAAGAGTATTCGCTCACGAGCCGTGAAACCAGGTCACCAACATGTTGCCCACCTATTCGCCCCCATGTAGTATTCACTCCATCCAGCAATCCTTCATGAGGTGCATCACCTTTTATTAATCTGAAATACTCATATCGGGTTCCACGCGAAGCCGAAACTCCAAATCCCTGGCTCTTGTGTTGGCTCCTGCTATCCGCAGCTATTTCTCCATAGCTTTTACCTAAATAGGAATTATATCCTCCCACATCCAGCTTAAACTGATCCGACGAAGTAGTATTTTGTCCTCCAAAATTAAACGTATTCCAAAGTAAGCGCCTAGGCTTCCAGACACTTACCCCATACTTCAACTGCTCAGGAAACCTTGTAGAATCTCCGGCTGCATCAAATGCCTCACCTGCAAGAATTGCTGAAGCTGTATGATGTCCATGTCCTCCTTCACCAGTTGTAGGGAACCGCGTAACAATTACATCAGGACGAAACTTGCGGATAACCCAAACTACATCACTAAGTATCTTTTCTTTATTCCAAAACCGAAAAGTTTCCTCAGGCCCTTTTGAATAGCCGAAATCAAATGCTCTTGTAAAAAATTGTTCACCTCCGTCAGTGCTTCGAGCTGCCAATAATTCCTCAGTCCTGATCAAACCCAATTCTACTCCCTGCTCATTACCAATAAGATTCTGTCCTCCATCTCCACGTGTCATACTCAGATAAGCTGCCCGGTACAACTTTTCATTACCCAGCCATGTTATCAATTGTGTGTTTTCATCATCCGGATGGGCGGCCACATATAATACAGAGCCAAGCACATTTAATTTCCTGATATCCTGAAATATTTCAGAAGATGACTTCCCGCCGGGTACTTGTGAAAAAAGATGAAACGAAAAAAGCAGAGAAGCCAATAAGAAGAATTGCCTCATAGTCTTAGTTAAGGTGCTAATTTAATGAATTAGATACTTCTGAGAGAGTCAGTGGCAAGAGGCTACTACAGACAAAATGTTAAAATATCATTGGTTATTCTATCTACAAACTGTTCCCTGAAAGATTCGTGGGTCACATCCATTCAATCCGGATCAGTTCCTGAAACGACAGCCCGCACCCCCAAAATTGTAACAAATACTTCTCTTATCTTTGGCAGTAACATTAAAGTAAGATGGTAAAGAAAATCTATGAGGCTGTTCAGTACATCCAGGCCAGGACTACGATTCAGCCTACAGTTGGGATTGTATTAGGAAGTGGGCTTGGCAGTTTTACTTCTGAGATACAAGCTGAATGTGAAATTCCCTATGGAGAAATTCCCAACTTTCCTGTCAGCACTGTGGAGGGGCATCAGGGAAAACTCATATTCGGAACACTCTCCGGTAAAAAAGTAGTGGCCATGGCCGGCCGCTTTCATTATTACGAAGGATATTCTGTCGATGAGGTTGTATTTCCAATTCGTGTAATGAAGTTCCTGGGAATCAAAAACCTCTTCGTAAGCAACGCAGCAGGTGGCACACATCCTGATTTTCATGTGGGTGATCTTATGATTATCAATGACCATATCAGTTTTTTTACTCCTAACCCTCTAGTTGGTAAGAATGATAATGACCTCGGTCCACGCTTTCCCGATATGAGTGAGCCCTACAAAAAGGATCTAATCAATAAAGCGAAAGATATTGCCCAGGCAAACAAGATAGACCTTAAAGAAGGTGTGTACTTCGGGGTTACAGGCCCCACATTCGAGACACGCGCAGAATATAAGCTGGTAAGAATTCTGGGAGGAGATGCGGTCGGAATGAGCACCGTACAGGAAGTAACTGTAGCCAATCACATGGGTATTCCTGTCTTTGCAGTGAGTGTAATAACAGATGTGGGTATTCGTGAAGAAGAGAATACCATTACCCACGAAGAAGTTCTCCAGGCTGCAAAGGAAGCTGAGCCAAAATTGACTCTTATTTTCAAAGAACTGATCAGACAGCTCTAAGCCTGATGTACGCATCAAGAAAAATATTATTAACCGGATCTCTCGTCGCGGTGTTCCTATTATTGCTGACGGTTTCCTCCAAAGCACAAAGGATTCCCCGCACAGTCAGGCCGGATGTACTCAGAAGTAAAAGCGGGGCACTTGGTCCTGGTGCTAACAAAACCAACCAACCGGGAGACACTACCAGAGGGCCGGGCTTTGAACAACGTGATGACCTGGCTGATTCAATCACTATTAGCTTCAAATACCCTGACTCTCTTACCAGACACCACATTGATTCCTCGATAAATGACTTCAGGGAATATTATTCGGTCCCTCCGGGATATCAGACCCTTGGTAACAACGGAAATGCTGCTTACCCCATCCTTTTCAGCCCCGATAAGGTGATTGGGTTCGACCCCGGATTTCATGCCTTTGATATCTATAAGTTTACAATTGGAAACACCAGACTTTACAATACCACAAGACCATTTACAACGCTAAACTATTTGTATGATTACCTCTCAAAAGAGCAGGTAATCAAAGTACTCCACACCCAAAATATAAAGCCCTTCTGGAATGCAGGATTTGACTATCGACTCATATCTTCACCCGGAGTATTTCAGAATCAAAATACCAGTCATAATAACTTCAGATTTTTTAGCAGCTATCAGGCGAAAAGAAAAAGGTATGCAGCTGATCTTATTGTACTTGGCAATAAGTTACTATCAGCAGAAAACGGGGGTATCACAGACCCTGCCTTATTATCAGATCCGGACCGAAAACGAAGAATTGCAGTACCGGTGAATCTCGGGAACAATTCCAGCTCCACATACAGTGTGTTCAACTCAGGCATGACGGTAGGAAACCGTTATAATGATTTCGTAATTTTTCTCCGGCAGCGATATGACCTGGGTAAGAAAGACTCCATCAAAGTGAATGACAGCACCACTGAATACCTATTCTATCCCAAACTTCGCTTTTTGCATACCTTCCAGTATCAGGAGTCCGGATTTAAGTTCATAGACAATTTTTCCTCTTTTGCTTCTGCTCTTTCAGATTCTGTATTTTTTAGTGACTACTACAATATCCACATCAAACCTCAGGCAAAGAACTTTTACTTCTACGACCAATGGAATCTAGTGAGTAATGATATTTCTATCCGGCAGTTTCCGGAAACAAAGAATCAGGCACAATACCTCGAAGCAGGAATCAGGCTGGAAAATTATACAGGCACATTTACAAAACCATTCATACCACAAGATATTATCGAAATCTATCCACTTCCTCCCGTTTCAAAGAGCTATTATAATGCAATAGCACATGGTGAATACCGGAACAGAACCCGGAATCAAAAGTGGGACGCTTCCCTTACCGGCAGCTTTTACATAGCCGGATTTTATGCTAGCGATTTCAGTATCGGGGCTTCTATCCAGAGATTCATTAATCCAAAATGGGGTACAATAAAAGTATCTTTCGAAAACTACAATCGTTCTCCATCATACATATTTCAGGCAAATTCTGCATTCAATCTGGATACTACTTCTCTCACAAAAAAAGAAAATATCACTGTATTCACTTTCCAGTCGGTAAACAAGAAGTTTAATCTCATGATTAAAAACACTTCCATTGCAAATTATGCCTACCTCACCAACTACTATAAAAAAGACCAATCATCCGACTTAATAAATATTACGCAAGGTGTGCTCTCCACGAAGAACAAACTTGTCGGGCACTTGAATTTATATAGCGACTTTATTATCCAGCAGGCGGTTTCCCAAGACCCAATCCACATTCCTCTTTTCTATACACGACAAAGAATCGCATTTGAAGGGAATTTCTTTAAAAACCTGAATCTAAGTACCGGACTCGACATTTCGTACAACACACCTTATAAGGCAGATCATTATTCCCCTGTTATGGGAAGATTTTTCCCGCAAGACAGTATTACGGTCAGTAACCTCCCCACTATTGATGCTTATTTTAACTTTAGGATACGATCAATGACGATGTACCTTATAGCGGAAAACTTAAATACTGCACAAATCAATAAAGGGTTCGGATTTACCCGAAACAGTTTCTCAGCCCCTTATTATCCTACAGCAGGATTACTCTTCAGGCTGGGAGTAAGATGGTTCATGGTAAATTAATTAATATCACCTCCAGTGTAACGTACCTTTTTATCTTCCCCAATAATCTATTTTCCCAAATTCTATAATCGATAACTTTCTCTTTTAATAAATACCATATTTTTACGTTTAATAAAAAACAAAAACAAATAAGACATGAAATTCAATTTTAAGAAAGTTACTACATTAGCTATCGCCTTATTTGCAATTAGCTCAATAAAGGCTCAGTCAACTGAAATCACAGATTCAGTACTGGTAAACGGAAACTGTGGAATGTGCAAGAGTGCTATTGAAAAAAGCGCTAAAGAAGCAGGTGCTTCATACGCTTCCTGGGATAAAAAAACCAAAGTTTTGAACCTTAAATTTGACCCGGCCACTACAAGTCAGGAACAAATTGAGAAAAAAGTGGCCGCCCGCGGTTACGATACTCAAAATTTCAAAGCTACTGACGAAGCATACGAAAAGTTGTCTGCATGTTGCCACTACGATAGGAAGAGCACCATCTTTGAAAAGCAATAAACTTTGAAAAAAGATTTTCGCATTGTCACTATTAAGCCTGAATATAATTCTGCGTTAGCGGTGATTATTCGTAAATCTTTGGAAGAACATAATGCCAACAAACCGGGTACTGTTTATTTCGATCCTACTACAGATAACCTGAGTACTCTTTTTTCAACAAAAGGCTCACAATATTTTGTGCTGCTTTCAGGTAATAAGGTCGCTGGCGGGGCAGGATACTTCCCTACGGAAGGTCTTCCTGAAGGTACGTGCGAACTGGTAAAGATGTACTTATCTGCTGACTTCAGAAACCAGGGGCTGGGCAAACTCATGTTAAACCACACAATTCAGGAGGCAAGAGCGGATGGTTACAAACAAATGTATATCGAAACACTCCCGGAACTCACAACGGCAATTCCCTTATACGAGAAAACGGGATTCCATTTTTTAGACGGTCCGTTGGGCAATAGTGGTCATTTTGGATGTACGGTGTGGATGCTAATGCCACTTTAACCTATCAATGATTTTATACAAAAAAAGCGGCAACTCAATAAGTTAGCCGCTTTTTAATGCCTTATAATTCCTCTCTTATAATTTAACCACTCGCTGAGTTAGTTTTACCTTACTCTCCGTAATCAGGCTTACAAAATATATCCCCGGACGCATGTTGCTCAGGTCAACTTTCTCTAAATGATGATAAGCACCCGCTGTAAACACGTCG
>JAMLGT010000019.1 GCA_023957755.1 Chitinophagaceae bacterium | reverse complement strand
ACCGGTGGCGGCAAGGGAAAACAGAGGTATAACAGGCAATGGGGTTTTATAGACAGTATAGGGCTGTATGTAGTAAAACCGCAATATAGCTCTGCCGATAGTTTTAAGAACGGTAAGGCCAAAGTAACACGCAACGGCAGAGAATTTTATATTGATAAAACCGGGAAAGAAGTAAAATAATAAAAGCTCACAGATAGCACAGAAAACCACAGACGTTATTTCCTATCTGTGCAAATCTGTGAAATCCCGGTCTGCCGACAGGCAGGTGTGAGAGAAAATAAAAAATAACCCTTCTCTAAATAAATATCATTATGAAACAACTCATCTTATGCTTCCTGTTGCTGACAGGGTTTACGGCGCAGGCGCAGGAATTAACGCCATTTCAAGATGCCAACAAAAAATACGGTTTCAAAGATGCCAAAGGCAACATAGTAGTGCAGCCGAAATATGACGATGTGCATGGTTTTTCCGAAGACATGGCGGCGGTAAACGTTGGTGGAACAAGCTATGGATTGTCCCACGGAGGGAGCTATGTTCGTGGCGGCAAATGGGGCTTTATAGATAAAACCGGCAAAGAAACCATAAAACCGCAATATGACGATGTGTATGGTTTTTCAGAAGGCATGGCATCTGTAAATGTTGGTGCAAAACTTAATTCTGCTACTATGGCGATGACTGGTGGTAAATGGGGCTTTATAGACAAAACAGGGAAAGTTGTTGTCGGGCCTAAATATGATAATGCGGGTAGTTTTTCAGAAGGCTTCGCAGAGGTAAGCCAAAACTATAAATTTGGTTTTATAGATAAAATGGGTAAAGAAATTATAAAACCGCAATATGACGAAGTGGGTCGTTTTTCAGAAGGCATGGCTTATATGCGTAAAGGTGATACATACGGTTTTATAGACAAAACCGGGAAAATTGTTGTAGCACCTGAATATGATTACGCGGGTCTTTTTTCAGAAGGATTGGCGGCAGTAGAACAAAGCTATAAATGGGGGTTTATAGATAAGACCGGGAAAGTTGTTATTGAACTTCAATATGGTAATTCCGGTGGTTTTAGGGAAGGGGTGGCGCCAGTAAGCCTAAACGGCAAACATGGCTATATAGACAAAACAGGTAAGGCGGTCATCCCTCTGCAATATGAAGGAGGTGATTATTTTTATGACGGCATGGCTGCTGTAAAGAAAAACGGTAAATGGGGCTTTATAAACAAAACCGGTAAATTTATTATAGAACCGCAATATGACTTTGCCGGTGGTTTTAAAGACGGCAAAGCCAAAGTTAAGCTCAACGGCAGAGAATTCTATATAGACAAAACCGGAAAAGAAATTGGTAGCAATCCGCAATCCGCAACAACAAACACGAACAACAAAACCACTTCACCAAGCAGCACTTTAAGCCCCAATTTTTACAACCAGTTCAAAGCTATTTTAACAGCAAAATGGAACGATGTAAAAGGTAAGGAAGTAAAGAATACAGCAGATGCGTTTTCTTATTATATAGTATATGAGGCTACAAAAAAAATAGATGGGTTTAATGTAAGTGTTTCGGAATACGATGATGCATCAGGAGAAGGAAAAGAAAAAAAAGTCGTTGCAAATCTTATAAGTTCTAACACGAATGCGCCGCAACTTTTTAGCCAAATAAACACTCAATTAGAAAAATTAAAAAGCGAGGGATATATACTAAAGCCGGATAATACTGTTGAAGGTGAGAAGTTAAAAAAACTGTATGTATTTAAAGAAACAGGTGCGAATGAAGGAGTAAAGATTTCTTTATACAAAGGAGGTAATATTGAAATTGAATTTTACAAAGCCGAATCTTCTGCAACAACAAGCACCGCTTTAAGCCCCAATTTTTACAACCAGTTCAAAGCCATTTTAAATACAGATTGGGAACCCCTGAAAGGAGAAGGATTAGACGTGAATAGAGATAGTTTGGGCTTTACAGAGTATTATCAATCCAAAAAAAATCTGGATGGATTTGCGCTTACCGTGGAGTATGAAGAAAATAAAAGCAGTAACACTACATCTTTTGACAAACATGTTTATGGTGAGAATAAACCCAACCCGGGTAACATGCAGCTTTTTGAAAAAATAAAAACTGAACTCAGTAAGCTCAAAAATGATGGATTCAAACTGGAAAGTGATAAAAACAGTTTGTATATCCTCTCGGGACAACAGGAAGAAAAAGTTTTATCAGAATTATTATGGGGTGAAAATAGAATCTTCATCAATTTTTATAAATCATATTCTGTCAAAACAGTTTTTTCCAATGGAGATGTTTATGAAGGTGATTACAGAGGAACAACAGGCAAAACGGTTAAAGGAAAATATACCTGGGCGAATGGAGATGTGTATGAAGGCGATTTCGTAGGCACTAAACGAACCGGTAAGGGTAAGTTGACCTGGAAAAGCGGAAACGTTTATGTTGGCGATTTTGTGGACGGCAAGTTCAACGGCAAAGGGAAAGCAACTATAGACGGCAAAGTGTATGATGGTGAATTTAAAGATGGCAAATTTTTGGGTAGTGCAAATTCAACCACCAACACCACTGCTTCCACCACCGCTTCCACGCCTGCCATCACCACCACAAAACCCGCCGGCGAAGCAGGGCTTGTGTGGTTTACTAATTCGGCTTCGGGGGGCCAATACGGATTAATGGACAACGCGGGCAAAGTTGTTGTAGCGCTCAAATATAAAGAAGTGAACGATTTTTCCGAAGGATTGGCGAGGGTAAAACAAAATGATAAATGGGGTTTTATAGATAAAACCGGGAAAGAAATAATTAAGCCGGAATACGAGACCGCTTATAGTTTTTCGGAGGGGCTGGCGGGAGTAAAGCAAAATGGTAAATATGGCTTTATAGACAAAACAGGGAAAGAGGTAATTCCCATGAAGTATGATGGAGCGGAAACATTTTTTGAAGGATTGGCATCAGTCAACCAAAACGGTAAATGGGGTTTTATAAACAAAACCGGGAAAGTTGTTGTAGCGCTTCAATATGATGGTGCGGGTGGTTTTTCCGAAGGACGGGCGCAAGTGTCACTTAATAAAAAATCGGGGTTTATAGACAAAGCAGGGAAAGTTGTTGTAGAACTTAAATACGATGATGCCTGGCCTTTTTCCGAAGGATTGGCGGCAGTAAAACAATATGGCAGATGGGGTTTTGTAGATAAAGCCGGAAAAACAATCATACAGCCGAAATACGATAATGCCTACAGTTTTTATGAAGGGCTGGCAGCAGTACAAGAAAATGGGAAATCTGATGGTGGTAAATGGATTTGGGGTAAATGGGGCTTTATAGACAAAACCGGTAAGGAAATAATCAAATCGCAATATAAATATGCAAATAGTTTTAAGAACGGCAAGGCAAAAGTAACTGATGATAATGGCAGAGATTTTTACATAGATAAAACAGGGCAGGAAGTAAAATAGTCTAAACTATAATTCTTGTGATGAAATGATTTTTTATAATAAAATAAATCACAGTTAAGACAATGACGACGATGAAAATATTATTTACCATCATACTACTGCTGTCCGGCGCAACAGTATTGCAGGCGCCTTTCCCAGCCGTGTCTTCGCCTGCGAGACACGGCGCCATAGGATAGTAGTAAAATGGCGGTGACCGCCGTGTCCCTCCGGAGACACAGCCCGGACTTAATAAGAATGAGAGGTAATAGCATCCCAACAATACAAATTTTTATGCAACAGAAAGATTTCTATCCTTACACATTTATTTCCGAAACCCCGGAAACGCTGGCACTTGCACTTCCAAATGGCCGTAAAGCCGTTACTTTCGTTACATTCAGAGTGATGCCATTAGTGCTGTTGGCTTTTAGTGTAACCATCCCCGAAAATTTCCGCCGCGACCTGGGAGATTGGATGTATTGGGGGTTTATACTGTGCTTATATGCCGTCATTTTCGGTCTCGTGTTTCACCGATATACTGCTGCACTTACCTTTAGCCGGGGTAGTATGATATTGGGTTTCAATATTTGTTATTTTGATTACAATGAAACCGAACGCTTAAATCCCGGTGATGAAATCCTTGTCGCAAAAGAGCGGGCGGGACAAGGCGCTTATTGGATGTTTTACTTAGTACTGCAGGGACAAAAAAAGAAAAGGCTCTTTAGCATTCCTGCTACCCTCGCCCAAAACCGGGCATCAAGGGATAATTTCATCGCCATCTTTGAACAGAAATACCAACTCAAAACAACAGTACACGAATAGAAAATAAAATGAGAACAACAATTATCACTATCTGCATGGTACTGTTTGGAGCAATGGCATTGCAGGCGCAGTTACTAACCCTTTTCCGGGATGCCAATGGGAAATACGGCTTCAAAGACCAGACCGGAAAAACGATTATTAATCCTGAATACGATAAAGCCTTTGAATTTTCGGAAGGGCTGGCGGGTGTAAGGCAAAACGGTAAGTGGGGTTTTATAGACATAAGCGGTGAAGAGATTGTAAAACCGCAGTACGATTATATAGGGTCTTTTCACAACGGCATAGCACATATAAACACCGGTTGCAAAGTGGATGGTTATGGCAATCCACACGGCGGCTTATGGGGGTTTATGGATAAAACGGGAAGAGAAATTATACCGCCGAAATACGATTATATAAATCGGGATTTTTTGGGTGGATATACCATTGTAGGGCTTAATGAGAAATATGGGGTAATAGATACAACGGGTGCAGAAACCGTCCCGCTGAAATACGACAACATACCCGATGCAGCGTTTGGTCAATATCCGTTGCAGGAGGTGTGGCTCAATGATAAAGCAGGATTTGTTGAGCTAAAAACAGGTAAAGAAATAGTCCCCGTTAAATATGATGATGTGGTTTCTTTTTCGGAAGATTTAGCTGCCGTAAATAAAGGTGGCATACCTCAGAATTTCCGTGTACTCGGTGGCAAATGGGGCTTTGTGGATACCACCGGCAAAGTAGTAATTCCGCTGCTGTATGACATTCCCTTTCTGTCTGAATCACTGCGTTTCCAAAACGGCAAAGTGCAGGTGGACAAAGACGGGAGAACTTTTCTTATTGATAAAACAGGAAAGGAAGTGAAATAATAAAGGCACACAGGCAACACAGGAAAACACAGATGTTATTTTCTTATTTGTTCAAATCCGTGAAACAGGTGAGAGAAAGAATAACCATTCATTAAATAAACATGATCATGAAAAAACTAATTTTTCTTTTTCTACTTATACCATTTTTTGCCAATGCACAGGCCAATAAAGAACAACAAGGTAATGAACAAGCATTGAAGGCGATGCTGGGCAAAACGTATATCAAGAAAAGCACCAATAACCCTTATTTAGTAGTTGCCTATGTAATAGCGGAAGATGAAGTGCTCATACAACAAAAAGGAGTGTTTACCTTAAGCTATGATACGCTTGTTCGGAGCAAATTTATGAAGGACTTTCGCCTGCCCGATAAGGTTGAATGTCCGCTTTGCCATGGTAGTGGCAAGGTGGTAAAATTTGTTTACGAAGCAACAGGCTATACCCAAATCGGCAATCAGAGTATAGCTAATCGTGTAACTACGGAAAAAGTAGTTGAAACCTGTGGCAAATGCGATGGCACAGGAAAGGTAGAGGAAGCATCAGACATCCAACCCAAAAATTTTACCATTATAGGTGCTGTGGAAGCCAAGCCCAAAATAAGTAGTATTGACATTCCTATATTTTCATTGAGCGCATACCCCCCTAATAAAAATTTACCTGCCGCATTAGATAAGTTAACTCCCAATTTTTACAATCAGTTTAAAGCCCTTTTAAAAGCTTATTTGGAAGATGTAAAAGGCGATTATCTGGACAAACACGAGGAAGGTGGAAAAACCTATACACTTTATGCCAGTAAAAAAAACTTAGACGGATTTGGCTTAGCCGCACTCAATTTAAATGAAAAGGAAAATCTATGGATTGTAGCAGGAACTATAAAAGACAACCCAAACAATGCGCAACTGTTTGAACAAATAACCGCCGAATTAAACAAATTGAAATCGGAAGGGTATAGCCTTGTAGATATGACCAACGGGGTAACAAATGCGGCAAAATATATTCAGGTAGTTAAAGAGGGAAAACGGGTTGGTTATTATTTACTGCTCAAGAGCAATGATATTCAGGTCTTTTTTACACCCAAAAATGCCCCGTCCACCACACCCACCGGCGTGCCAGGGCTGGTGTGGTTTAAATCTTCTACTTCAAAATCAAAACCCGAATACGGATTGATGGACAGTCTTACCCAAACGGTGATTAAAGCCCCCACATACACAACGGTAAATAATTTTTCTGATGGATTGGCATTGGTAAGTTTTATCCCTGAGGGCTATAACCGTAGGACACAGTACGGATACATAGACAAAACCGGGAAGGAAGTGATTCCCTTTACAGATAAATGGACGAAGGCACACAGTTTTTCAGAAGGTTTGGCGGCAGTATGGGGCGGTATTGCCTGGGAATTTATAAACAAAACAGGTGAAGTAGTAATAGGTTTTGTATCTAAGAAAAAAGCCGGCTATTTAACAGGATTAAATGCTGTGTTAGATTTTAACGAAGGACTTGCTGCTGTAAATAACTATGGCAAATGGGGTTTTATAGATAAAACAGGCACATTTATTATCAAAGCACAATATGATAAGGTAGAAAGTTTTACCAATGGTAAAGCAAAAGTGAAAAAAGGCACACAGGAATTTTTTATTGACAAAACAGGCAACATGATAACCGATAACGCCACAGGCAATGCAAACAGCGAAGGTTGGTTTGTAGGCGGGCAAAGTCTATTTGGCTACAAAGATGGCAATGGCAGGGTTGTGATACAGCCTAAATACATAGAGGTACGCCCTTATAAAGAAGGATTGGCTGCCGTTGCCGTAAAGAGTTCTTATGGTACGCCGTTATGGTTTTTTGTTGACAATACAGGTAAGGAAATTGCCCAATCTAACAGCAAGGATATTAAGGGCAATTTGGGTTATGGTGAAGTGTCTGATTTCTCAGAAGGGCTTGCTGCAGTAAAAGGGTATGGCGGAAAATGGGGGTTTATAGATAAAACGGGAAAAGAAGTCATCAAGCTGAAATACGAAAATATCCAGAGTTTTAAAGACGGCATTGCCTGGGTAGCATACCAAGGCGATTGGGGACTGATAGATCAAACAGAAAAAGTACTATTGCCGTTTTGCTATAATCAGGCTATCAGCTTAGGCGAGGGCTTGTACAAAGTAAAATACAATTACGAAAAGCTAAAAAAAGAAACAAAAAAATACGATGCGTTAAAAGAAGTGATGAGCAAAAATTCCGTAAGTGGCGTGACAAAAGGATATATTCTGGACGGCGGCATTATAGACAAAACCGGAAAGGAACTCAAACTGAAAAATTATTATCAGGAATTCCGGCCTTTTTCAGAAGGCTTGGCAGCTGTAAAATATTCGCTTTGGGGCTACATAGATACAACAGGAAAACAGGTTATTGATGGTTATTACCGGGAGGCAGGAGATTTCAAAGACGGTAAGGCTAAAGTAAAAGATGAAAAGGGCAGAGAATTTTATATAGACAAAACGGGGAAGGAAGTGAAATAGTCTTAACAATGATTCTTGCGATGGAATGATTTGTATGATAAGAAAAATCAAAATCACGGTAATCATACTAATAAAATAAATCACAATCAAGATAAATACGACAATGAAAATATTTTTTACCATCATCCTGCTGCTGTCCGGCACAACAGCATTGCAGGCACAATTCTTTTATTATCCGTTTCCACCCACAAAGGCGGATTATACCCTGAATGAAAAAGCGCAGATAAAAATTTGTTACGAATATGTACTTTCAGGTAATGAAAAATCCCTGAGCCGGATACTTGAATACGGAAATGAAGGCCTGCCCGCAGCATTGTACCAAAAAGGAACCGATGATAACGGCGACAGCACTACCATAGAAGAAATCTATTACAAATATGCCAATGGCAGGTTAGTTCAGGAAGAAGTAATAAACCACGAAGGCGATGGTGGTTATAAAACTGTTTACACCTACAACACCAATGGCAGGCTGATTGAAAAAGTAGTGGTGCAGGCAGATCCGCCCACTTACACCTACATATACGATAAATCGGGCAGGGCTATAAAAGCCGCCATTAAAGTAAAAATGCCTGACGAAAACGAAAACTTCGTAGATGTTCAGCAGGGTTGGGTAGAATTTAACTACAACGCCAAAGGTCAACTGACACAGGCTACCAACTATACACAGGATAATGAAAAGATGTTCATTTTTCAATGGCAATACAATGCCAAAGTGCGAATAATAAAAGTTACGGGACTGCGTCCGGAAGGAGATTTGGTATTTGAAGAAACGCTGGAATACGGCAAAAATGACTTGCTCACCAAACGGACAACCCATAAACCGGATGAAGAACCGGTGGTTTATGTTAATGAGTATTGCACTGACTGTACACAAAGCTGGAAGAAACAATAAATGTGGATAGTTACCAAGCCGTTAGTTTTTTTAAATAAACAAATGCATTTTAAAATTAAATGAAACCCAAACAGACAATCATCACACTCTGCCTGATATTGTTCGGAGCAATAGCAGCACAAGCGCAGGAATTAAAATCGTTTATGGATGATAGCGGAAAGTTCGGCTACCAGGACGATACAGGAAAAACAATATTGGCTCCTATATATGAAATTGCATATAGTTTTTCGGAAGGTTTGGGAGCAGTAAGGCAAAACGGGAAATTTGGATTTATCAACAAGGACGGCAGGGTTGTAATTGGATATAGGTATGAGCAGGCCTACAGATTTTCAGAAGGTTTGGCCTCTGTTATGCTTAATGGCAAATTTGGTTTTATTGATAAAACAGGGAAATTGGTGATTGCTCCTGAATTTGATGCGGCTTTAGAATTTAAAGAAGGCCTGGCCTTAGTAAGACAAAACGGTAAATTCGGTTTTATAGACAAAACAGGGAAAATAGTTATCGCTCCTGAATTCGATCAGGCAGGGAATTTTTCGGAAGGCATGGCTACAGTAAGGCAAAACGAAAAATATGGTTTTATAGACAAAACAGGGAAAATAGTTATCACTCCTGAATTTGATAAGGCAGGGAACTTTTCGGAGAGCATGGCTGCGGTAAGGCAAAACAACAAATATGGTTTTATAGATAAGGCTGGAAATACTATTATTGAACCCCGTTATGAAGATGCCCGTGAATTTTCTGAAGGTGTGGCCGCCGTAGTGCTTGATGGCAAATATGGCTTTATAGACAAAACAGGAAAAGTAATCATACCACCGAAGTACGACATGGCCGGAAGTTTTAAAAACGGCAAAGCAAACGTACTTCTGAACGATGAAGGTTTTTACATAGATAGAACAGGCAAAAGTATCCCACATTAAAACACGGCAACGCAAGTATGCAGCTCACATCTCCGAAACATTTCCACACGATAGAAATTCTCACCTTTCTTCTCATTACCCTCTGGGGTGTGGTACAGGGGCAGGTAACGGTTTTCTACATCATCTACTTTTTTTGGTTTCAATCATTAATCCACACCATTATTGACATCGCATATGCCCGTAAAAATGGAGAAGGGGATGGCAAGAAACCCTCTCCTGCTCTAATCTTCGGATGCATGTTCATATACTTTTGTTACCTGTTATTAATCATAGTGTTTTTTGGGGTTATGCTCAACTTCAACAATCAGGATTTAGTAATTATTAATTTGCGTACACTGTTATTACGTAATCTTGGTTTTGACCTCAATATTATGCTGTTTGCTGTGCAATATGCGCTCTACCGGAAGCAGATAGGAAACAAGGATTTACAAATAGCCCTGTTCGACAGGGGGCATCTCATTCTGCACATTTCCATTATTCTGGGTGCGTTTATCCAGATGCAATTTGTCAGAAAACATCCCGAATATTTTTCAGGACCTGAACTCTGGGGTTCCGCATTGGTAGTACTACCCTTCCTGTTACTAAAAATATTGATAAACCGAAAACGTCAGCAACAGATTTGAAACGTAGGCTCCCTATTTTTAGTACTGATTGAGAGTAGAAAAGTATAAGCATTGTTTGTTGTTTTTGCTTTCAGGGATGTAGTGGAGGGAATGCGTAGTTTTTAGACGGACTGAAGTTGTACGCTACCAATTCGGTGTTCTCAAAATTGGAAACTATACCAAGAATTGGTACATTTGAAAAAAACTTTGCGACAATGGCTAAAAACACTTCAATTCTGTTAGGCGACTATTTTGAAAACTTCATCAACAATCAAATTCAAAGCGGACGTTTTTCTTCTGCCAGTGAGGTTGTTAGAACTGCATTAAGACTTTTTGAACAAGAAGAAAATCAAAAAAATGAATTGATTAAAGAACTCAAAAAAGGCGAAAAATCAGGCTTTGTTCAAAAACTTGACCGTAAAAAATTTATTAAAAATCTTCACGGCAAATATTTGACCAATGAGTTATAAAATTAGTGCCAAGGCATCGGATGACATTGAAAATATTTGGTTATATACTTTTGAAAATTGGTCGTTAGAACAAGCAGACAGATATGTGAATCTAATTTTTGACGAGATTGAATATTTGGCAGACAATCCTAACTCAGGAAGAGATTTTAATCACATAAGAAAGAACTATCGCATTTCAAAAGTCAAATCACACATAATTTTTTACCGACTTGCAGACAAACAGAATGATATTGAAATCATCAGAGTTTTGCACCAAAGAATGTACATAGAAAATCGCCTGAACGAATAAAGTTTTGGCAATAGTAGGGCGCGATGTACCTCTCATCAGCTTATTGTTCGTTACCAGGTCCCGCTAGCTATCGGGATTCCAGCTAAAAATCATAAATTGCCCTGCCATCGCCAATGCATTTTCCGTCAGACTGTCTAAAAACTACTACATACCCTGTCTATAAATATTATGAATACACGTAACTAGATTTCATAAATTTACGTACGCAATACATCAAATGAAAAGACCGCAATTAGTTCACCCTCTTTCTGCTGTACCTCGATGAAATCATTGACCCCGCTCACGATGTCTGTTTCATTGAATCCTTTGCTGAAAATGCCAGCCTGCCATCACCACACAATCTTCTTCTTGTGCATCGATGTGAAAAAGACAATACCGATGATGCCGATAATAACTAAGAGGAACGAGATCAACTCTGCCTGAGTGGGCTGTAAACCCCAGAACGAATATTTGGTATTTACCCGGATGGTTTCTACCAGAAAGCGCTCTACACCTGTGAATATAAGGTAGAGCGAAAATAAAACGCCAGGAACCTTAATCTTCTTTCTCAATGCCCAAAGCACCAAAAAAAGGAAGAAGCACGCAGTCAGTTCATAAAAAGGAGTCGGGAACACAGGCAAGGGTAATGCTCGACAATAATCTCCATCACAACCTGGCAATAATACGCCGTCTTCATTCACATTGTGAGGATAATTATATGCTACCATCCAAACAGGAAGAAACCTCGGAGCCTTGAAACTCCTGTGAGGTACTTCATCAAGTGAGGCCGAAATCCGATCTGTCACCATCGTTTCTCCACCGGTAGCACTAGCCACTGTACCTTTCAGAAAATAGGTTTCGTGTTCTTTGAGCTTATTCCTGAAATCATCCCCCTGAGCCAGCACTACCTTACCGCTGCTATCCGTAATATACGCACTGTTGTAAATTCCCCAATCGCCATCACCTGCTACCTGACAACCGATTCTGCCCACTGCGTAAGCAATCATCAGGGTGGGGCCAAACGCGTCTAACAGGTGTACAATCCGGATCCCCTTCCTGCGGCAATACCATATTATGGCAATTGCTGCACAAATCAACCCACCATAAAACGTAAGTCCGCTTGGTGAAAAAAGATTCTTCAGTGGTGCCTGAATAAAACGATCCCAGTTCTCCAGGTTATCAAATAACTTAGCTCCGATGAGGCCAAACACCAACGCCAGTACTACCATATCCCCTACCCGATCGTGTGGCCATATTCTGATGGTTCTCTTTTCGGGTTTCGGAAGCTTCTGTTTGTTTTTCTCACGGTATTTCAGATAAACAAGCAACGCCCCAATAAGCAAACCTCCCACCATACTCCCTTCCATTGAAAAAATGTAGGCACGCAAATCCACCTCACTATCTCTACTCACCAGAAAAGCTCCAAGGAGTTTATATCCAAATACAAAGCCTATTAACCCGTTAGAGAACAACTGCCAGAAAGATGCAGGTTCACCTGTAATTATGGTCTCTTCCCTGTAGCCTAATAAACCTTGTTTTTCTTTTCTTTTCAGTTCATGAGTTAATACCCATGCTGCCACAATAAATGCCAGTGCTACGAATACTCCGAATGTATAAAACACTTTTAACGCATTCACCTGCCAGCCAAACCAGTCGTTTAGTACGTAATACAGATTGGGATACATGCGTTCAGGAGTTTAATTTTTGAAAATAGAATTTACAAATAAAATAAAAAAACCTCACAACTGTTTGTAAGGTTTTTTAAAATAAGCTGACAATTGCAATTAACAATGTGTATCCATTGCCGTTGCAAGTCCTTCCCCAATCATTTGCGCAGTGTAACCTTCAATATCATGACGCTCTACAAAGTGAACCAGTTTGCCATCTTTGAACAATGCAATAGAGGGAGAAGAAGGAGGGTAAGGCAATAAATGCTCTCTCAACTTATCTACTGCTTCATAATCAAAACCTGCAAAAACTGTTACTTTATTATCAGGTTTTTTGGCAGATAAGGCTAAGGCTATTAATACACCCGGGCGGGCAGCACCTGCAGCACAACCACAAACTGAGTTGATAAAGGCAAGGGTAGTACCCGGTTTTTGCAATGCTTCCTCTACCTGTTCAGGCGTCGTCAGATCCTGAAACCCGTTATCGGTAAGTTCCTCTTTCATCGGTAACACTAATTGTTCTGGATACATATTTCAATAGGTTTATTTTGAGCCGCAAATTTACAATACTAAAACCTAATAATTCAGCAATTTTTTGCAGTTCTTTTGAAATTTTGTCAGTAAAAATCAAACCAAATCAGTCAAATTGTCTCTAAAAATTCAGCTTTCTCGTTTGGTATTCAATTTGACCAATGGAAATAAACAATCAAAATAAAAACAAAAGACATGAACAGATTTCCTTTTAACGAATCAGGCTTTATCACTTTCGGGGATATCTTAGATAATCTTCTGAAAGATACTGCCACTGCTGAAAATAACTTTTTTCCTCCGGCAAATATCACCGAACTCAATGATCGGTTCGAAGTGGAATTGATGGTGCCCGGAAGGCAGAAGGAAGATTTCAAAATCTCGCTGGATAAACAATTATTAACCGTTTCATACGAGCACAAAGACGGAGCGAATGAAGAAAAGAAATCTCTGAAAAAAGAGTTTACAATCCGTCCTTTTAAAAGAACCTTTACGATTGATGAAAAAATCAATAGCGATGAGATCCATGCAAAATATGAAAATGGGATTCTGACACTTTTGCTCCCCAGGAAAGAGGAAGTGAAGATAACACCCAAAGAAATAGCAGTAAAATAAAGGTTTCAATAGAATGTTTAAGGTTAGTCCTGCAGCGCGAATACGCTGCAGGACTTTTTTATGTCACCATCTCAGTTCTGGACAAACCCCTGATCCTGAAATACAGATTAACCGTGCTTTGAAGGGTATCAGGTAGCCTACTCGTATTTGGCAAGAGATTTGTTTGACCTAATCATCTTCAATTCGCAACACACAAGGAATTTAGAAACAAACCTTTCATTTATGAAACTTTTATTCGCCTGCATTTTTGCCTTGCTATTCCTTCTTCCATCTTCCAAACCCGCCACCGCTACGCTTCCCAGGCCAAGCCATATCATTATTGTAATGGAAGAAAACCACAGTTTTGACCAAATTATAGGATCAAAATACGCGCCTTATATTAATGAACTTGCCAAAGAAAGCGCTTTGTTTACCGACGCACATGGGGTTCAGCATCCCAGCCAGCCTAATTACATTGCATTGTTTTCAGGAAATACACAGGGGGTGAAAGATGATAAATGCCTCAAGAATGTCACTTTCACTTCGGCCAACCTGGGGGCTTACCTTATCAAGGCGAAGTATAGCTTTGGAGGTTTTGCACAGACCATGCCCACCGGTGATTTCACAGGATGCTATTATCAGAAAAGCACTATCACAAAATCATATCTGTATGGCCGTAAACACTGCCCGTGGGTCAACTGGATTGGCACCAAAACTAATCAGCTTCCGGTTTCAGTCAGCAAACCCATGACGGAGTTCCCCACAGACTTTTCAAAGCTACCTACCGTCTGCTTTGTAATTCCGGACATGGATCATGATATGCACAACATAGGCGCATCTGGCGATGGAGAAGCTATCCGCAGAGGGGATCAATGGTTAAAACAGAACTTATCGAAGTATGTGGAATGGGCAAAGAAAAATAACAGCCTGCTGATCTTCACTTTTGATGAGGATGACTTCAAGGCACCAAACCATATTCCAACCTTCTTTGTAGGGCCAATGGTAAAACCCGGACGATACAACCAGCGCATAGACCACTACAATGTGCTGCGAACCATAGAAGCACTGTACCGGCTTCCTGCTTCGGGCAATGCAAAGGCAGACGCGATTACAGACATCTGGAAGAATTAATAAGACGATTCGCTTTGGTTAATCGCCGGAGGTGAATCACCTCTCCGGACTATTTGTACCCGAGGATTTTAAGCATGGACTGTGCTGACTGCTGTTTGGCATATACACGTTCAACCAGTTTACCATTCTTATCTCTGTCGATAATGATATGCTGCGGTGAGGGGATCAGGCAATGTTTGATTCCACCATACCCACTGATCTGATCCTGATACGCTCCCGTATGGAAGAAGCCTACATAAAGAGGTTCTCCATTTTCGATCTTGGGTAAGAACACTTCATTGATATGCTCTTCACTATCATAATAATCATTGCTGTCGCAGGTCATTCCTCCCAGTTTCACCTTCTGATATTCTACATCCCACTTGTTAATTGGCAGCATCAGAAATTTCTCACCAATACCCCAGGTATCAGGGAGCGTTGTGATGAAGGAAGAATCAATCATATACCAGGTCTCCTGATCGTTTTGCATCTTCTGGCCAATCACACTATAGATATTTGCCATGCTTTCACCGACTGTGAAACTGCCAAACTCAGTAAAGATATTCGGCATAGGCACTTTACTCTTCTTACAGGCCGATTTAATGTTCCTCACAATTTCATTGATCATAAACTGATAATCATAATCGAATCCGAGTGAGTGCTTTATCGGAAATCCTCCTCCTATATTAATAGAATCAAGTTCAGGGCATATCTTCCGCAACTGGCAATACAAGTTGATCACCTTATTCAATTCGCTCCAGTAATAAATATCATCTTTGATTCCCTTATTCAGAAAAATGTGAAGCATCTTTAATTGGAAGCGATCTTCATTTCCTTCAATCTCGTCCACATAAAATTCGAGAATATCCCTGCTCCTGATACCAAGCCTCGAAGTATAAAAGGGAAAGGAAGGCTCTTCTTCTGCTGCTACCCGAATACCAATTTTGAACGGTGACCTTACCGATCTCCTGTATGCCTTAAGTTCCTCTTTATTATCCAAAACAGGAATCACATTCCTGAATCCGGAATTGATCAGTCTGGCTACAGCCTTTGTGTAACTTTTCTCTTTAAACCCGTTACAAATCACGTAGGTGTCTTTTGTGATTTTTTTCTTCTTATAAAGGCTGTGGATAATGTCTATATCATAGGCGTAGGATGTCTCCAGATGAATATCATGTTTCAGCGCTTCCTCCACAATAAATGAGAAATGCGAACTCTTTGTACAATAACAATAATGGTATTCTCCTTCGTACTTGTGTTTTTTAAAAGCCCTGGCAAACATGTCTTTGGCTTTATTAATCTGCATTCCGATTTTAGGCAGATAGGTGAACTTTAACGGAGTGCCGTACTTGTCAATTAAGCCTTTTACATCTACTTCATTGAATTGCAGATATCCATTTTTCAGATGTATATCTTCCTGTGGAAAGTTGAAGGTCTGATCTACGAGATCGTGGTAGGTATTATTCATTTTCCGTCACAAGAATTTTTTTGATAAATTGAGCAAATTTATACTTTATGTGAATGTGGACGCTTATTATTTTTTCAATCTTTCACTGTATGTTTTCTGACCCAAAAAAGTATCATTGTCAATAATCTTCAATATGAAAATCCTGCCTCTACTCTTCCTATTTCTTATATTCTCAAGTATGACAATACAAGTCCAATCTCAGCAAAGACTCCGTGATTATGGTGTTACCCCCGGAGTGTTGCCCTCCGGTTCCTTCAATAGTATTACAGATGTGTCTGGTGTGAAGGTGGGCCATACCACACTCATAAAGGGTGACTCCGTACGTACCGGCGTTACTGCCATCCTACCCTATGAAGGAAATATTTTTCAGCAGAAGGTACCCGCAGCAATTTATGTAGGAAATGGCTTTGGCAAACTCGCGGGCATTACGCAGGTAAATGAACTGGGTAATATCGAGACCCCCATCGTACTTACTAATACCCTAAGCGTTTCTACTGCCATGCGGGCTGTAATAGAATACACCCTCAGACAAAAAGGAAACGAAAAGGTGCAATCGGTGAATGCAGTAGTGGGCGAAACCAACGATGGCTTTCTGAATGATATCAGAGGGATGCACGTAACCACCGACGATGTGCTTCAGGCTATTAATACAGCCTCTACGGGTAAGGTGGCTGAAGGAAATGTAGGCGCCGGCACCGGAACGGTATGCTTTGGCTTTAAAGGAGGAATCGGCACCTCTTCACGTGTGCTGCCCACCTCACTGGGCGGATATACGGTAGGGGTATTGGTGCAATCGAACTTTGGAGGCGTATTAAATATTGCTGGTTTCCCAGCAGGAAAATATTTACAGAAGTTCAGTTTCAGTAACAAGCTACTCAACAACGTAGATGGCTCATGTATGGTGGTTGTGGCTACAGATGCACCACTTGATCACCGTAATCTGATGCGCCTTGCTAAAAGGGCATTCATGGGAATTGGTAACACAGGCGGAATTGCATCAAACGGGAGTGGGGATTACGTGATTGCTTTTTCAACAGCTACCGGGCTGAGAGTCCCCTACTCAGGAAAGGAAACTACTACCACACAAGAATTACTGTTAAATGACGAAACCTCACAACTTTTTATGGCTGCAATAGAAGCTACTTCAGAAGCTATCTGGAACTCGTTGGTTGCTGCCCGGACAATGACCGGATATCAGGGGCACACTGCACCTGCCCTCCCTATCGAGCAACTGCCAATTAAGAAATAAACCCCTGTAATCCCATCTGGCATGGTTTCAGGGCTGTTTGCATAGTCTAATCCTGGTATCTTCATTATTTACCCAAAAATAACGCCGGGAAGCGGTAGATGAATCTTTGCCTGGTTAAGGAATATCGCACTGATTACTTTCCCTGATGCCCATACGCTTCTGAAACTATCCCTGATCGGCATGCTGATGTCGATTAAGAATTAATGCCCCTGAAGGATCAGGATAAACCACCATTCATGGCGCGACCTCACCCACGATAGTTGCAACCCTGAGCTATATAATCTGTGTTTGATCCCCCCGAAATCAAAAGGAGTTCAAGGCAATTGCTTAAAAAGAAACTCGCATAAAGCGCTTCAAACAGCTCGAATAAAAAAACTTCGAACATATTTATTCGAAGTTTACATAATTATCTAATTGGTCCGATTACCTATGCTTCAGCCGCATCTTCTTTAGGTGCTTCCTCAGCAGCCGGCTCGCTCTTTACCTCTTCAGCCTTTTCCTCAGCCGCTGCAGCCTTTTTACTTCCACCTCTTCTCGTCCTGGTCTTCTTAGCCGCTGTTTCTCCCACACCCTTACCATAGATATCATTAAAATCTACGAGTTCGATTAATGCTAATTCTGCATTATCACCAACCCTCTTACCCAGTTTAATGATGCGGGTGTATCCACCTGCTCTGCCTCCCACTTTAGGGCTCACGTTATCAAACAATTCCATGACAGCTTCTTTCTTGCCCAGATAGCTGAATACCATACGGCGTTGGTGAGTGGTATTTTCTTTTGACTTGGTGATCAGGGGCTCTACGAATGGCCTCAAGGCTTTAGCTTTAGCTAATGTGGTCACTATTTTTTTATGCTCAATAAGCTGACAGGCCAGGCCGCTCAGCAATACTTTTCTATGGCTGGCAGTTCTGCTCAGATTATTGATTTTATCACCGTGGCGCATACTATTATCTTTTTATATTCTTTAAAAATTATTCGTCATCTAATTTCAGCTTGGTCAAATCCATTCCGAAATTCAAGCCTCTGTCCTGGAGTACCTGTTCTATTTCGCTCAGTGACTTCTGACCAAAATTTCTGAATTTCATCAGGTCTTCCTGCTCATATTGTACCAGTTCACTCAGAGAGTTGATCTTAGCAGCTTTCAGACAGTTGAATGCCCTTACGGAGAGGTCTAAGTCTTCCAGAGGAGTCTTCAATACCTTTCTCAATTGCAGCGTTTGTTCATCTACCAGGTCTTCCTTCTCCTCTTCTTTGTTATCAAAGGTGATATTCTCATCCGTGATGATCATAAGATGTTGGATCAGGATTCTTGAAGCCTGCTTCACAGCTTCTTCCGGGTGAATAGTACCATCAGTAACTACTTCCATAACCAACTTTTCAAAGTCAGTCCGCTGTTCCACCCTGGTATTTTCAATGCTATACTTTACATTCTTAATCGGCGTATAGATTGCGTCCACTGGAATATAACCGAAATGGTTACTCTTTTCTTTAGCTTCTTCAGCCGGCACATATCCCCTTCCTTTGTTGATGGTCAACTCTATATCGAGTCTTGCGGTAGGATCCATCGTGCAGATCAGCAGATCAGGATTCATCACTTCGAAACTCGGAGATACCTCACCAATCATTCCGGCAGTGAATTCTGCTTTTCCTTTCAGGTTCAGGGTGAGCTTTTCGGTTCCCGGCTCGTGTACTGTTTTTCTTTTAAAACGTACCTGCTTCAGGTTTAGGATGATTTCAGTAACGTCTTCGGTTACTCCCTTTATAGTCGCAAATTCGTGATCAGCACCCGCAATATTCACCCCCACAATAGCATATCCCTCCAGCGAGTTCAACAAAACCCTGCGCAGTGCATTACCGATGGTAACACCATACCCGGGCTCTAATGGTTTGAATTCAAACTGTGCTTCAAAATCTGTGCTTTTCTGAAGAACAATTTTATCAGGTTTTACAAAATTTAAAATGGCCATTTTATCGATTTTGTTTTGAATTGAATTGATTAAATTTTCTGTACAGTTTATTTACTATACAATTCCACTATCAGTGATTCCTTAATATTTTCAGGAACACTCTCCCTTTCAGGGTATGCCAGAAAAGTTCCTTTCATAGTGCTTTCATTCCAATCAATCCAGTTGAACTTAGGATTCTTTGGCTGAAGGTTTGAAGTGATATGTTCATTGTGCGCACTTCTGTCTTTCAACCCAATCACATCTCCCGGCTTTAATGAATAAGAAGGGATATTTACCACTTCACCATTCACGGTGATATGCTTGTGAGATACAAGCTGACGGGCAGCCTGTCTGCTACGCGCAATACCCATACGGAAAATGGTATTGTCCAGACGTGCTTCCAGAAGCTTAATAAGCATTTCACCGGTAACGCCTTTACGACGGGCAGCTTCATTAAATGTTTTTCTGAATTGCTTTTCCAAAAGGCCATAAGTGTATTTTGCCTTCTGCTTTTCCCTCAACTGAAGTGCATATTCGCCAAGGCTTTTTCTTTTCCTTGCTGCACCATGCATTCCCGGAGGATTACTGTTCTTGGTAAGCCATTTACCATTCCCTGTAATCGGTTCTCCGAAAATTCTGGAAATTTTTGTTTTTGGTCCTGTGTAACGAGCCATATTTTTTTGATTTTTTATTGTCGGCAACCCATCATTAAAAATCTAAAATCAATGAGATGCCCTCTGTTTATGTGATGAAATAAAAATTATACTCTTCTCTTTTTAGGAGGACGGCAACCATTGTGAGGCAGAGGAGTAATGTCCTTAATCTGCACTACTTCAAGTCCTGATTGGGAAAGAGACCTTATAGCACCTTCTCTACCTGATCCGGGGCCTTTTACAAATACATCCACCCGCTTTAAACCTGCATCCATTGCAGTCTTTGCTGCATCTGCTGCTGCCATCTGAGCGGCATAGGGCGTATTTTTCTTGGAACCCTTAAATCCCATTTTACCGGCAGATGACCAGGAAATTACCTGACCCTGCTTGTTGGTAAGACTGATGATAATGTTGTTGAAACTTGCGGTGATATGCGCATCACCATAATTGTCCACTTTTACTACTCTCTTCTTTGCAGTGGCCTTTGTTGCTTTTGCCATAATTGTAGGTAATCATTAAATTTTTTCCGCTATTGCGGCCTGTTTTTGCCTCCCTCCGGCTTAAAATGAGAGATCCGGCATACACAGAATTATTAATTAAGCCCGGAAACAAAAAAGCGAAGAATTACTTCTTCGGTGCTTTTTTCTTACCCGCTACTGTCTTACGTTTTCCTTTTCTTGTACGGCTGTTGGTACGAGTGCGCTGGCCACGAACCGGCAATCCTTTACGATGCCTTAACCCGCGGTAGCATGCAATATCGAGCAGCCTCTTGATGTGTGTCTGCACCTCACTTCTTAATGCACCTTCAGTCTTAATTTCTGCTGCAATAATATTTCTGATAGCAGCCTGCTCATCATCATTCCACTCACTCACTTTCTTATCGTGACTGATGTTTGCCTTATCGAGGATATACTGAGCTGTGCTACGACCAATACCATATATATAGGTAAGGCCAATTTCTCCTCTTTTATTCTTTGGTAAATCTATACCGGCTATACGCGCCATATTGAGTTTTCGTTTTTATTAGAGTTTAACCTTGTCTTTGCTTGTACCTTGGGTTCTTTTTGTTAATCACATACAGCCTGCCCTTACGACGTACAATCTTGCAGTCTGCACTTCTCTTTTTTATAGATGCCCTTACTCTCATGATAAGTCTTTTTTGTGCCTTACGGCGTCGTTTTTAGTTTTTATATCTGAAAATGATGCGTCCTCTTGACAAGTCATAAGGGCTCATCTCTACTCCTACCTTATCACCCGGTAAGATTCTGATATAGTGCATCCTCATCTTACCACTAATGGTTGCCAAAATCTCATGGCCATTCTCTAACTGCACCTTAAACATGGCATTGGATAAGGCTTCCAGAATTGTACCGTCTTGTTTTATAAGTGCTTGCTTCGCCATTTTCGATTTTGGGAGCGCAAAGATATGCTTATTAACTTAATAATTGAAAAAATTATAGCTTTGCAAAGCCTTTGTGGATAAAAATATGGCGAATAATTACCATTTTTTTGACAGATTGGCCCGCTAAGCACCTTAAAAGGGTCCAAAAATCCGTTATTAACACCAAATATCACCCTGTAATGAAACAAATTTTTTCCTTTATTACCCTGAGAAACATACTCCTGTTGCTGACTTTTTCGCTGTTTTTTGCCGCCTGTAAAAAGAACAAATCTGAGCAGGAACCGCCAAAAGAGACCAATTACATGAATATTAACTCGGGAAGCAGTTGGACTTATACCCAGGTTGATAACTCATCCGGCACACCGGAGATCTCCGAATTCACCATTACCTCTACTCCGAAGGATACTTCTATCAACGGCAGAACCTATCATATCTACGACTATTCCTTTGGGGGGAGTCAGTACTTATCGAAACTGGGTTCAGACTATTTCAGGTATGACACACTACCGGGCGGCCTGGGATCGCATATCGAATTGCTTTATTTAAAGGACAAAACGTTACCGGGTACCAAATGGAGCCAGGATTTTAATATTGAGGTGCCAGATTATCCATTCGGTCAGGTTCCCTTGAAAGTGTCTTATGAAATATCCGACATCGGCAACCGTACGGTAGGTGGCAAGAACTATAGCGACGTGATTCATGTACATACCACCATCTCTACAGTTACAATTCCTGTACAGAATTTCATTAATAATATTGATTCCTACTATGCACCCGAGGTAGGCCTTATAGAAAACACAACCGTCATGCAAATTGATTTTATGACGGTGAAGAAAAACATCGACATAAAAACCACCCTGAAGGAGGCTGTACTGAAATAACCTCCCACAGATCGCATTTGTAAATAACCTTCTAAATGGGCTGATCGGTAAGATGCACCTTAGTCATCTCAAGGTAGTGGTTCTGCAACTGGTGCAGATAAATTGGATCGAGGATGATGCGCTTTTCATCCTTATACCACATCTCAAACCTTGAAAAATTGTCTTTACCCGGAGTCAGAAGCCGAAAAGCACCTTTCATATACTTCACGGTGCCATCTTCGTTGGCCTGCTTCTTAAAACTCATCTTTAGGAGTGTGTTGTCATCCAGTGGAACAGGATTCAACTCTTCACTTTTAAAGAAGAATTCCTGAACGCCATTGTCCACCCCAATTTCCTTTTCATCGCGGTTGAAACTCGTCACCTCCCCCATCCATACCTTTCCATCAGAATTCGCCAGGACGTAGTCTCCCGCCTTTAAGTCGCTGAATTTGATCATGGTATAATTTTTATTAAATTTAAGAATATTTGAGGTTTCTGTGAAATTTTTCAATTTCCCTGCCAATCCCTGTGTAAACAATCCCTACCTCAATTCTCCTTGCATTAAAGATTCCACATGGAAAAAATTACCTGATAAAAAGGTTGGCCGCACTCTTGCATTTCCTATCAAACTAATTAAATTTGTGAGAGTTATAATTACTAACCTGTGTGTGGATGGGCGCATAACCGCCCCCGACGCACCATCTGCTGGTTGAGCACGGACTAACCTAAAACAAGCAGACTTCCACTATCCTTCTGAAGCAACTATTTCCTGTGATAATCAATTAGTTAATTGATTTTATAAGTTGTTTTAATAAATCGAGTGATGAAAAAGAAGGTGCTTTGTATAGAGTCAAATAATTCCCTGGGAATGGTGATTAAGACGGTATTGAGCGACTCTTTCAGAGTAAGTGTGGTTAACAATATTTTTGATGCAATGGACCAGTTGCCCTGCGCAGATTTTGATTGTATCGTGTTAAGCGTGGAACAGCGCAACATGCTCCCGGCAGCGCTGCTACATCATCTGGATTCAAGTGCGTTTTTCAGAGAGATCCCCGTAGTGATGCTGTCCGATTACGAAGATCAACAACTAAGCCAGATACGTGATGTCTATGAAGTAGCAGCTTTCTTCCGCAAACCATTTGACCCATTGCGTCTGGCTGACTCAGTAAAAAGTATATGCTACCCCGTTAGCACCTCTGAAGTATTATTTAAGAAAAGAAAGTTTTTAAATCTGAATTGATAATCCCCAATATTCAATGGAACTCCAATAATTAATTTTTAACCCTAACTGAGCGACAAATGATTACTGGAATTCTACACAAAGAAACAACACCCATTCGGGAGACGAAACCTCATATTGTAAAAGATGCGCTTCATCGCACAGGACTATTTCTGTATATAGGAGAAAACGAACAATACGCGAGGCAACACTATGGTGTGCGCAACACCCATGCAGAGACCGGTTACCCCGGTGCTCAAAAAACATTGGACAAGCTTCATACACTAAACCTGACACCGGATTTCATATTCATTGACCTTCCATTGAATGAGAAAGCATTTTGCGATTTCGTACTTTACCTTCATTCTGCCAGGTGGAGTTGCATGATACCCATTGTATATAATATTAATCGCAGGCCGGCGGCAGAAATCAGAAAACTGGACAGCCTCAGCTTTGCCGACGAACTGGTAGATATCGAAAGGCCATGCGAAATACCAGGCGCTTCACATCTCCCACACCAGAAAAGTAACATCTTATATCAGCCATCATCAGGAATATCAACAGGGAAGAGAATTTTCGACATCATTGTATCTGCCTCCCTACTCACCATGTTCCTGCCTGTTATTGCCATCATCACACTGTACCTGAAATTTGCAATAAAAAGTACTCTCATCACTTCTACTGAATGTACCGGACAGTATTACAAAATATTCAGGTTATATCAGTTCTGCATGCCACAGCCGGATGCCCACACCACGCAATCACATAAATTTTTCTTCGGAAGGATACTGAAGAAAGCAGGCTTTTGCCACCTTCCACAACTCTTTAATGTGCTGAAAGGAGATATGTCCATAGTGGGTGTACGCCCGATTGCACTGAGAAAAGCTTCCACCCTGACAGACAATAAAACGGTGGAACGATTTAATGCTCCTGCGGGCATCATCGGGCTCCGCCATACAATCAGTAAGGCCCGGCAACGACTTAATGAGGAAGAGAGTCTGTGGCTGGACAATACTTATGCAAGAGAACACGGATTTGTAATGGACTTTCAGATTCTGTTACAAACACCATTTACTTATATTTTCAGAGTAAGGTAAGCTCTATAAAATCTTTAGCAGCATTAACTAAAAAACAAGAGGATGTTACGCTTCTATTTTTAAAAAGTCGGTGCTTCCCGTTTGAGTTATTCGCAACCAGGCTAAAGTACTAATTGAGAAAGATACTCATTGTGCTACAATCAGACCCTGAGTAAAAAAACTAAAACCGATGCTTATCGGGCTTTAGCCACCTTTTCCGGACAATAGAAAAAATATTTTTTTCTCTTTTTGTTCTCAATCAAAATCTTTTCATATAGATTTGCGCCTATATGAAATCAAGCGGATCATATTCACAGAAGGTGTCAATCCTTCATAATATTACGATTACCACTACAGGTATTACCCGCAAGGGTATGTAATTATTATAACCATCCGTCAGTCTATTTCTGTTTTTTTCCAACATTCTTACAACTTAAAATAATGCGCGTACTCAAATTCGGAGGAAGCTCCGTAGCCAATTCAAATAATATTGAAAGAGTTTACAACATCATATCAGATACCTGTACACACAATGAAAAGGTAGTAATCGTGCTTTCAGCAATGAGCAAAGTGACCGACAGCCTTATCGAAGCGGCACAGGCCGCCCTTGCTCAGGATAACCGATATTCTGATATTCTCAATAATATATGCGAAAGGCATCTGGAGGTAATCAAGGAGACTATAGACGTACAACACCAGAGCAGCATACTCACACGTATAAAAGAATTATGCAACGAAGTAGAAGATATCTGCAAAGGTGTGTTCCTGGTAAGAGAACTTACCCCACATACTTACGACCTGATACTAAGCTATGGAGAAGTGCTTTCTACACTAATCTTCTCTGAGATATTGAAGCAAAGAGGTATTCCTAATGAATGGATGAACTCCGGCCTGCTCATCCGCACAAACAGCGAACATAGTAAAGCCACTATAGATATCAGAAAAACCAGAGAACTGGTGGAGCCACTAATAAGCGCCTCAGGCTGTAAGGTATTCGTTTTTCCGGGTTTCACGGGAAGTGACGCTGAAGGAAACCGCACCACACTTGGAAGAGGGGGATCAGACTATACAGCTTCTGCTTTAGGCGCTGCACTGCACGCTAAAGTAATAGAGATCTGGACAGATGTTTCAGGAATGATGACTGCTGATCCCGGAGTGGTCAAGAATGCCAGCATCATTCACGAGTTATCGTATGAAGAAGCTTTGGAACTATCACACTTCGGCGCTAAAGTAATTTATCCTAAAACCATTGCACCTGCTTTCCCTGAAAAAATCCCCATCCTTGTAAAGAACACATTTCATCCCGAGGATGCCGGAACAAAAATCCATGACTACATCGAGCACAATGGCAATGCGGTAAGAGGACTGAGTAGTATGAAAGGAATGGCCGTGCTTACTGTAGAAGGCAGCGGTATGATTGGTATCCCCGGTTTTTCCAAAAGGCTTTTTGAGACACTGGCCACCGAAAAAATAAATGTGATTCTTATTACGCAAAGCTCCTCAGAATATAGCATCTGCGTGGTTATTGAAGATACACTCGCCAAACAGGCTAAGAAAGCTCTGGATAACTGCTTTGCCATGGAGATAGAAACCGGAAAACTAAAACCGGTGAGGATAGAAAAAGACCAGTCCGTAGTAGCAATTATAGGCGACAGCATGAAAAGCAGATCGGGTATCAGCGGTAAGATGTTTGGTGCACTGGGTAGAAACGGGATTAATGTAAGGGCAATAGCACAAGGCTCCTCGGAGAGGAATATCTCAGCGGTTATCTCTACAAACGATGTAAAAAAGGCACTGAATGTATTACACGAAGAATTCTTTGAAGATACCTACAAGGAAATCAACCTTTATATCTGCGGCACCGGCAACGTAGGCCGAAAGCTGATTGGCCAGTTATTGCAACAATCAAAATATCTGAAAGAAAAATTATTCCTTAACATCAAAATTGCGGGAATAGCGAATAGCAGAAAAATGCTATTCAGCCACAGTGGTGTAAGCCTGAAAGACTGGGAACAGGAATTGCAAAACGCCGACAAGATGGACCTGCCCGCATTCATCGATAAAATCAGAAATGAAAACAGGCGTAATTCGATATTCGTAGATGTCACTGCAAATGCAGATGTAGCAAGGCAATACCCTTTACTGCTCCAAAAGAGTATTTCGGTCGTTGCCTGTAACAAAATCGCAGGATCATCAGAATATGCATACTATCAGCAACTGAAATCGCTGGCCTCAAGGCATAACGTATCCTTCCTTTTTGAAACAAATGTAGGAGCAGGACTGCCTGTTATCAATACGCTGAACGATCTCCTGAAGAGTGGCGACGAGGTTACCAGGATAGAGGCTGTGCTCAGCGGTACGCTCAATTTTGTATTTAACAATTATGATGGCAGCACTTCTTTTGCCGAGGTAGTAAGGAAGGCTGCTGCTGAAGGTTATACCGAACCAGATCCAAGGCTTGACCTGAGTGGTACTGATGTAATGCGAAAAATATTAATTCTCGCCAGAGAATCAGGATATCCTTTGGAACTCAGTGATATTGAGAACGATTCTTTCCTGCCGGAAGCCACCATGCAGGGGAGTATTGAAAACTTTTACGAACAGGTAGAAAAGCATGAAGACCACTTCAGAAAGTTACTTTCATCAGCCCGGAAAAATGGCAGGAAACTGAAATATGTAGCGACCTTTGAAAACGGAAAAGCCCGGACCGGGCTGAAGGAAATCAGCGAAGACCAGGACTTCTATCACCTATATGGAAAAGATAATATTGTGTTGTACTACACAAAACGGTACACCGAACAACCGTTAATCATAAAGGGAGCAGGAGCCGGTGCTGAGGTGACTGCCTCGGGAGTATTCGCGGATATACTGAGAGCTGTCCGTTAGGTCTTCATCTCTAAAGCAAGAGAAATGAATGAAGTAAAATTAAGAGTACCGGCCACCATCGCCAACATCGTCTGCGGATTTGATGTGCTCGGGTTTGCAGTGTCAGCGCCTTACGATGAAATCACACTAAAGCTTTCGGAAAAACCCGGGATTAGAATTCACCATACAGATAATTTTGAATTGCCTGAAGACCCTGCGCTCAATGTGGCCGGTGTTTCCCTGCAGGCACTTCTGAATGAAGTAAGCAGTACCATCGGTTTCGATGTGGGAATTCATAAGAATATCAAACCCGGAAGTGGCCTGGGATCCAGTGCTGCCAGTGCCATGGGGGCAGTGGCAGCTGCAAATATGGTATTGGGCAATCCTTTTACAAAAAGCCAGCTTCTGTACTTCGCTATGCAGGGGGAGAAAGTCGCGGGTGGCGTCGCACACCTCGACAACGTAGCTCCATGCCTGTTAGGTGGTGTGAGCATTATTCAGTCGTTACAACCTCCTGACGCAGTGAGTATTCCTGTGCCGGAGCTACATGTGAGTATTATACACCCGCAAATAGAAGTAAAGACTTCTGACTCCAGAAAGATTATCCGAAAAGAAGTGCCGCTAAAATCAGCAATCACGCAATGGTCAAATGTAGCCTCACTTGTAGCCGGATTTTGCACAGGCAACTACACCCTCATTGGGAAATCGCTTCACGACGTGATATTTGAACCCTCACGAAGCATACTAATACCCGGATTTGAGGAGGTCAAAGCCAGGTGCCTGGCCGCCGGTGCGCTCGGTGGTGGCATTGCCGGCTCAGGCCCTTCAATGTTTATGTTTAGCCGCGAAAAAGAAACCGCCGAAAGAGTTGTCCGGGAAATGACAACTGTCTATCAAAGCCTAGGGGTAGATTATAAAACATATGTCACTACCCTGAAACAAACTCCACTGATATGAATTTCTATAGTCTAAATAACCGGCAATACAAAGTCAGTTTTAAAGAAGCCGTACTGATGGGACAGGCACCGGAAAAAGGGTTGTTTTTCCCCGAATCAATACCTCTTCTTACTCCTGAATTCCGTCAAAACTGGAGAGCATTCAGTAATGAGGAAATCGCATTCCAGACTATCCTGCCATTTGTTGGCACTGATATCGACAAACCGGCTCTTAGAAGGATTGTAGAAGAAACGATCCCCTTCGAATTTCCATTAAGAGAAGTTGAAAGCAATGTGTACGCATTGGAGCTTTTTCATGGCCCTACCCTTGCCTTCAAAGATGTAGGAGCGCGATTCCTCAGCAGATGTCTCGAATACTTTGTAGCACAATCTGAAAAGAAGATAACCATTCTGGTGGCCACTTCAGGAGACACAGGCGGAGCCGTAGCTGATGCTTTCTACGAAGTAGAAGGCGTTGATGTCATCATTCTATTCCCATCCGGCAAGGTAAGTGAGACTCAAAGGCTTCAACTCACTACCTACGGGAAAAATATTACTGCCTGTGAAGTGAGTGGCACCTTCGATGATTGCCAGGCTATGGTAAAGCAGGCATTTGCCGACAGGGACTTATCTCAGCGATACCACTTCAATTCTGCCAACTCGATTAACATTGCCAGATGGCTCTCGCAACAATTTTACTATTTCATTGCAGTAAAGCAATGGCCTCTCGGGCAGGCTCCGGTTATAAGTGTGCCTAGCGGCAACTTCGGTAATATTTGTGCAGGCTTATTGGCCGGCAAGCGAGGGCTACCTGTCAGGAAATTCCTTGCTGCATGTAACGAGAACGATCTTTTTGTAAGGTATCTTGAAAGTGGAGACACGTCTGCACGCGACACCATCCCGACAGTCTCTAACGCAATGGATGTGGGTAAGCCAAGTAACTTTCAGCGGGTACTGGCGTTGTTCGAAAATAATCATGCAGCAATCAGGAGGCATATATCTGCCTACCGCTTTACATCAGCAGAAACACTGGAAGCCATTCGTGCCATAGCTGAAAAGACAGGTTATATCATGGATCCTCACGGAGCAGTCGGATATCTGGCACTGAAAGCTCATTTAGAAAACAATAAGGGTGAAGCAGGTATTTTTCTGGAAACTGCACACCCTGCAAAATTCAGTGAGACTGTGCAACCCGTGGTATCTCAAAAAATTCAGGCGCCTGGCAAAATAGAAAATCTTGCGCTCAAAGAAAGCTATAGCAGGAAGATATCGACTTCGATGTCAGCATTCAAGGAATTATTGATGTCCGGTTTTAAGTAAGATTATTATCATTGTCCGGTTAAATTATTCAAAATGTGGCTAAAGCCCTTGTTGAGTAAGACTTTCATAGCTCCACCCTAAAGGGTAGTGTAATAAATATAAAACCTAAGCCCAGTGGGCTTTAGTCCAACTTAATCGGACAATAATATAAAATTATAATAGATACTGTGATTAACTGATGTAATCTCTCAGTTCCTGTTCAGTCTTTACGAGTACATCCCTGGGTTTACTTCCCTGACTGGGGCCTACAACTCCGGCGCTTTCCAGCTGATCCATCAGTCGGCCTGCACGATTGTATCCCAACTGCATCTTACGTTGCAATAAAGAGGTACTTCCACTCTGGCTCTGTACTATCAGCAATGCAGCTTCTTCAAAGCGCGGATCGCGGTCCGCGGCATCGATGTTTTTAGCTTCGAATTCGCGTTCATCCACATATTCCGGTAGCTCAAAGGGTTCAGCATACCCCTTCTGGTCTCCGATAAAATCAGTTACATTATCAACCTCAGGTGTATCTACAAAAGCACACTGGAGCCTTGTGAGCTCACCATTATAACTGATCAGCATATCGCCCTTTCCTATTAGTTGTTCTGCACCTCCGGTATCTAGAATCGTTCTGCTGTCTATCTTACTGCTTACTTTGAAAGCAATTCTCGCCGGGAAGTTAGCTTTGATAACGCCTGTAATAATATTTACAGAGGGCCTCTGTGTAGCAATTATAAGATGAATACCCACTGCACGGGCTAACTGAGCCAACCGTGCTATAGGCATTTCGACCTCCTTTCCGGCAGTCATAATCAGGTCTGCAAACTCATCAATAACCAATACAATGAACGGCATGTATTTATGACCTTTCTCCGGATTGAGCCGTCGGGATACAAACTTCTGGTTGTACTCTTTAATATTCCGTGTTCCCGCTTCTTTCATCAGATCATAACGAATATCCATCAACGTACAGAGCGCATTCAGCGTATGTATTACCTTTTTGGTATCAGTGATGATTGCATCTTCTTCACCGGGCAGTTTTGCAAGGAAATGCTTCTCAATTTTGGTATAGATGCTGAGTTCCACTTTCTTAGGGTCTATAAGCACAAACTTAATTTGTGAAGGGTGCTTTTTATAAAGCAGAGAAACCAATATGGCATTCACCCCTACAGACTTGCCCTGTCCGGTGGCTCCGGCCATCAGCAGGTGTGGCATGGAAGTAAGGTCAACTATAAAGTTCTCATTATCTATTTTCTTTCCCAGCGCGATCGGAAGTTGAAAGTTACTGTTTCTGAATTTATCTGACCCCAGCAAAGCCTTCATGCTTACTATTGTCTTCTTCAGATTAGGCACTTCGATACCAATGGTTCCTTTGCCCGGGATAGGTGCAATAATACGAATACCAAGTGCTGCGAGGCTTAACGCAATATCGTCTTCAAGATTCTTTATCCGGGAAATGCGCACTCCGGGATCGGGAATAATTTCATACAGGGTAACCGTAGGGCCTACCGTAGCATAAATCTTCTGAATACCTATGTCATAATTGCGCAGTGTCTCCTCAATCTTTATTTTATTGTCTTCCAGTTCGGAGGCATCCTGCACTATCTTGTCGCTTCCATGTGTTTCCAGCAAATCAAGTGTCGGGTATTTATAGTTGGGCAGGTCTATCACAGGATCATAAGGAGCCTGGGTAATCTTGTGCTCACTGCTATCCTTATCCGAAGGCTCAGTTCCCATGCCTGCCTTATTCAGTGCATCAGCATTTTTCACTTCAAGTGTAAGACCGGTTCCTGAAGATATCTCTTTGGGAAAAGGAACAAAGGGTTTCTCCGGTGCGGCAGGTTTAGGTTTGGGCGCTATATCCTTTTCTTTAAGAAGCATCGGCTGCTGCTCCTTTTCTTCTTTCAGGCTGATATTGGTAAGAGGCCTGATCTCCTCATCACTTTCTTCTTCAGTCTCCAGCTCCACCTCTTCCTCATCTTCGGTTTCAGTTGATTTTTTTAGTCTGAATGCCGGATTAAACCTCCAAATCACATAACTAAGAAAACATACCAGAATCAGCAATGCGGTTCCCAGATACCCTATCGTATGCTGCAACCACTCATTGATGCCATCGCCAGCCCTGCCTCCCCAGAAGAACGCTACACCCTCATCAGCAGGCACTTCCACTCTGCCTACCTTATGAGTAAGAAAACTGGCGGCTACAGAAAATACGAGAATCCCTACCACGACATATCTCAAATTCCGGGCAATTGAAAAATAGCTTCTCCCCTTGATCAGATTAATACCCAAAACAAAAAATACCAGACAGAATAAATAGGAGGAAATGCCAAATCCCCCTCTGAAAAACAGATCAGATAAATAGGCGCCCGCAGTACCGAGCCAGTTTGCTACAGGTTGATCGCCGGATGACCACAACACTGAAACACCTTTTTGTACCAGGGAAAAATCCTGTTTCCATGTAAATAAATAGGAAGTAAAAGAAAAGAAAAGTACCACCCCCGTCAGGAGTAATATCACTCCTGCAATTTTATGAGAGCGCTCATCTTTTGCAAGTTCCTTCAGTTTCAGTTTTTCAACCTTATCCTCCTTAAACCCCGATGAGCTCTTCGTCTTCTTCTTTGTCGGTTTTCTCTTGGTTGCCATTATGTGCAAATATAATTCTTAGCCGGCTTATCCATTCTGTCGTATTGCTTTGATTGGATTGTCTGTCCGGCTATTTTTTTAGCTTCCCTTTCGCAATTGCTGAAAACAATAATACCCAGGCGGCTATCAGGCACACCCCACCCAAGGGAGTTACCGGCCCTATCCACGACATACCTTCTACTCCCTGAACTTTAAATAATGTAATGAGATACAAAGAACCTGAAAACAATAAAATACCCAACAGAAAAAATCTGCCTGCCCATTTCAATAGCCTTTCATTTCCGTATCCGAATGAAAGTGCAGTAGCCAACAATGCAAACACATGGTAAAACTGATATCTGACTCCTGTCTCAAATACTGCCACCACATCTTCAGAAGCCACCCGCTTCAACCCATGGGCTCCAAATGCACCCAATGCCACGGCCAAAGCTCCAATGAGCGCAGCTAACATAAAAAAATTCTTCTGCATTATAATTGTTTAAAGGGTAGTGATAGCTGCATGAAGCTATCATTAAAAAACAAAGACACTACGCGGTCTCAAATACTTTTTCAAGGCTTGTGTTATCAAGCGATTCTGCATTCAAAATAATATCAGCCTGTTCATAAACTGGTGCCCGCTCATTCAATTTCTTCTGAATATAAAACAGCAATTCCGATCTGTTCACTTCTTTAAGCAGCGGCCTTTCACTCGTCTCTTCCATTACCCGATCCAATAAATAGTGAGGTGACGCTTTCAGATAAACCACCATTCCATTCTTCTTCATCCATTCCATATTATCAAAGAAACAAGGCGTACCTCCTCCGCAGGAAACCAGATGCCCTGTTAAATGTTCAATTTTCCTGAGATGGTACTTTTCAAGTTCGCGAAACTTGTCCTCACCATGTTTCTCAAAAATATCCACTATCCTCATTCCAAATGCCTTCTCTACTTCGCTATCCAGATCTGAAAATGAAAGGTGATTCTTCCTGGCCCATATCTTCCCCCAATGGCTTTTGCCACTACCCATAAACCCAATAAGAAAAACATTTGGCAAACTCATATCAGATATTTAAAGGATTCAACGATCATTTGCTATTGCAAACAATTCTATTCTTACGAAAACGCATTAAATCCGGTCACATCCAACCCTGTAATCAACAGGTGGATATCATGTGTCCCCTCATAGGTAATGACGCTTTCGAGATTCATCATGTGACGCATCACTGAAAACTCGCCTGTAATACCCATTCCGCCCAGCATTTGCCGTGCATCCCGCGCAATATGTGTGGCTATTTCACAGGCATTCCGCTTGGCCATACTTACCTGCTGAGGTGTCACTTTGTTTTCATTCATAAGAACCCCCATTCTCCAGTTGAGAAGTTGTGCCTTCGTGATCTCTGTAACCATCTCAGCAAGCTTTTTCTGCTGAATCTGAAACGCACCAATAGGCTTACCAAACTGTGTGCGCTCCTGTGAATACTTTAAAGCCGTATAGTAACAATCCATTGCAGCACCTACCGCTCCCCAGGCAATTCCGTAACGGGCTTTTGTCAGACAACTCAATGGCCCTCTAAGCCCTTTCACCCCCGGAAGGATATTTTCCTTAGGCACCTTCACATTATCGAAAACCAACTCTCCTGTCGCACTGGCTCTCAGGCTCCATTTGCCATGTGTTTCAGGTGTGGAAAATCCTTCCATGCCGCGTTCCAGAATCATTCCTTTCACTACTCCGTCCTCACCTTTGGCCCAAACAACCGCCACCTGTGCATAAGGTGCGTTACTGATCCACATCTTACTGCCATTAAGAATCACATGGTCGCCTGCATCTGTAAACCGGCTCTCCATAGACCCCGGGTCGCTGCCATGATTAGGTTCTGTAAGCCCGAAGCATCCCAGCCATTCCCCAGAGGCTAATTTGGGAAGATATTTTTTCTTCTGCTCTTCGCTGCCATAAGCGTATATCGGGAACATCACCAGTGATCCTTGTACACTGGCCGTACTTCTAACGCCACTGTCTCCTCTTTCAAGTTCCTGCATCATCAGTCCATAAGATATGTAGTCAAGCCCGCCTCCTCCATACGCTACAGGCACAGTGGGACCAAAGCATCCCAAATCTCCAAGTTGCTTTACAATCTGTTGCGGAAAAGCAGCTCTCTGGGCATAGTCTTCGATAATGGGAGAAATTTCCTTCTTCACATAATTCCGCACTGTTTCACGAATGAGTTTATGTTCGTCGGTCAGTAATTCATCTACGTTAAAATAATCAGGCGATTGAAATAAATCCTGTTGTGCCATAGCTAAAATTCAATTTTGAGTAAGAGGATTAAAAATAAAGTGCTCAAAGATAATCTTTCATTTCATTCTGAAAGCGGGAAGCTGCCTGGCGGGCGGCTATCGCAAAATCATGGCCACCGCCTGCAAACATGATTGACCTGGACACATTTATGAGCAGCCCGCAATCTCTATTGCATCCGTTCGCCATCACTTCGGCCACGCTGCCTCCCTGTGTTCCTACGCCCGGAATCAGCAGAAAGTGACCGGGAAGAATTTCTCTTACCCTTTTCAGATCGGTTGCCTGTGTAGCTCCGATCACATACATCAGGTTTTCCATTGAACCATAGCCGGAGGTGGTCTGGAGTACCCGCTCCCAGAGATGCCCATCCCCTAAAGGTTGCTTCTGAAAATCGATACTTCCTTTGTTGCTGGTGAGGCCAAGAATAATCACCCACTTTTCGGGGATCCCAAGGAATGGCTGAATACTGTCGCTCCCCATATAAGGCGACACTGTAATTGCATCGAAAGGCATATTTTCCAAAAACGCCTTTGCATACTGTGCAGAGGTATTCCCAATATCGCCCCGTTTGGCATCCGCTATCAGAAAATGTTTGTTGCCTATATAGCCGACTGTCTCCTCCATAACTTTCCATCCTGTAGCTCCCAATACCTCATAAAACGCCGTATTCAGCTTATATGCCACACAGAGGTCCCTGGTAGCATCTATTATTTCTTTATTAAAAGCGGTAATTGCGGCTGCGTTCCGGGGCAAATGCCCGGGCAGCTTTGCCATATCCGGGTCGAGCCCCACGCAAAGGCAACTCTTCCTGCTTCTGATTGCTTCTATTATTCCTTGTCTGTTCAATGTTTTCCTTTGTTTTAAGTTTTATAATTCAGCATTGCAAATTAGGAAATGGATTGAAGTAACGAACTTCGCTCACCAATTTGTTGCCTCCACATAGCATAATAAAGCCCTTTTTGTTCAATAAGGGTATGATGTGTTCCCTGCTCTATAATGCTACCTTTTTCCAGCACATAAATCTTATCAGCATGCATTATTGTACTCAGCCTGTGTGCAATTAAAATAGTGATTTGCTCTTTGCGGGAAGACACATCGATAATCGTTCTGGTAATTTCTTCTTCAGTCAGCGAATCTAATGAAGAAGTTGCCTCGTCGAATATCAACAGGTTAGGATTTCTAAGCAATGCTCTTGCAATTGAGAGCCGTTGCCTTTCTCCTCCCGAAATTTTTACACCTCCCTCGCCAATTAAAGTATCCAATCCCCGGCCCCCGCGTTCCAACAGGTTATAGCAGGCTGCTCTTTTCAGCACTTCCAGCATTTGCGAATCTGTAGCCTCAGGATTTACAAACAACAAGTTTTCCCTGATGGTTCCCGCGAATAACTGGGTATCCTGGGTCACAAACCCAAGCTGTTTTCTGAGTACATCAGGGTCTATATTTTCAAGGTCCGACCCGTTGTAAAGGATATTTCCTTCCTGAGGCCGATAAAGGCCAACCAGGAGCTTGACTAGTGTGCTTTTTCCTGAACCGGAGGGGCCGGCAAAGGCAATCGTATCCCCGGATTTCGCATTGAAACTAAAATGTGACACGGCAGGATGGTCAGCAGTCTTATGTTGAAAGCTGACATTTTTGAATTCCAGGGAAGTGATACTGCCAAGAGGTACCGGATTCAAAGGTCTGGGTTCAGGTTCTTTCTTCATCAGTTCCCTGAAATTATTAAGCGATGCCTCCGCTTCCCTGTAATAGATAATAATATTTCCCACCTCCTGTAAAGGGCCGAAAATAAAGAAGGAGTAGAACGTAAGTGTCATCAATTGCCCGGGCGTTATCGTATGCTCATAAATAAGCCATAAGAGTATAAAAAGAATCACCTGCCGCAGAAAGTTTACAAATGTGCCCTGAATAAAACTCAGTGTACGGATACTCTTTACCTTCTGGAGTTCTAAGCCCAATATCTTGTAAGTATTTCTGTTTAGCCTGAGTATTTCCTGGTTGGTTAAACCCAGGCTTTTTACCAGCTCGATATTCCTGAGCGATTCGGTAGTGGCACCCGCCAGATCATTCGTCTGCCCTACAATCCTCTTCTGTATCTTCTTAATCTTCCTACTCAATACGCTTGTCAGCAATGAAAGAAACGCAATTCCTGCTACATAAACAGGCATTATAGACCAATGTAACGAGAAGGAATACACGGCAACAAATACAATGCCTACAAAAATTCCAAAAAGTATATTATTAAATGAGGTAATAAATTTTTCAGTATCGCTTCTTACTTTACTCAGGATTGAAAGTGTCTCTCCACTTCGCTGGTCCTCAAAATCCCAATATGGCAGCTTCAGGCTATGCCGAAGGCCGTCAGTAAAAATCCGGGCGCCAAATTTTTGGACAACCACATTTCCAAAATAATCCTGAAAAGCCTTGGCAATTCTGGATACCATAGCTACCCCTATGAGCAGGCCAAGGTAACCTGCTACACCCCAGAGAAACTCACCACGCGCGAGTTCAACAGTATCACGGTTGGTCACATACTTATCGAACATCTTACCAAAGATCAAAGGATCCAGAAGCGAAAACACCTGATTAATTGCTGCCATCAGCAGTGTCAGCGCCATCAGCCATTTGTATGGTTTTAAATACGCCAGTAGTAATTTCATGGCGCAAAATTAGCTTTAAGAATCAAGGTGAATACCTAAAGTTTTACAATAAAACGAGGCGGCAGTTCTTCCGTAAACGGAATGGCTCAGGAACCTAATACGTAATTCCCTTTGGGGTCAGTGAGTATCACGGGCAACCTGTGAGTATTCTGAAACTCGTTGAATGCTTTTTCCAACTGCGCAGAAAACTTTATCATTTCAGGATTGTCTTTATAAAGCTGTTTCAGGTAATCAACAGATTTTTTGTTATCAAACCTGATGGGGAAAACATGTACCGGCACGAAGTCCTGCCCCTCTTCACGTGCATAAGAAGCCAATACATAGAGCTCTTCGATTTCAGCATCAGTTACGGGAATGCACCCTACTGAAACACAACTGCCATGAATATAAATACCAGCTCCCGGCCTTTGTGCATCACTTAGAATTTTGTCGGAGGTATTAGGATAGTTCAGCCCAAGGGCCAGATGATAAAGGCTTTTGGGATTTAGCTCATTAATATAATAGAATCCTTCGGGCACCTGGAAGTCTCCTTCCATTCGCTTAGGCCCCATCGTGCCACTCGCCATACATACCCGATAGGTTTTAAAAAGCCGGAAATCTTCCTTCAAATCATTCTTAACCCACACTTCAAGCTGCGCATCAAATTTAAAGCTCCTGATATACAAATACTTAGCCGGCCACACCAAATGCTTCTCACTGAACTCCTTTTTTAAAAGGGCTTCTTTAGTCTCAAATGCAGTACTTACCCTATCTGTAGCACGCTGTATTCGGGATGCTGCATATTGGCCAAAGCCATATTGAAAAGTGCACAGCAGCAAGAAAAGAATTATGAATTTTGAAGTCTTTGTGGTTTTCATAATAGAAAAGGGGTGTGTAAATTTAGCTTTTTCTTCATCCAAAACCAATAACAGATTCTTAAATTATAAGGCCGTATCATGAGCTGCCGGAAATGAAACGCTTTTCACGGGAAGAAAAAATACATTCGGATCTCAGGATTTTTACCGAAAAATTCATTTTTCATCATAGTCGCACCCGATTTGAACAGAAAATTGAACCTTTCTCTATAATAGTTCCTCAAAAATGCCGTTAATACTTTGTCCGCAACAGCAGAAAAACTAATTTTATTCTTTGTGCCCCATCCAAATTGCTCAGGAGAGCTCATTAATGATCAATAAAAACAAAATCCGCCTCCTCCATGTCAACAATTGAAACTATTGTCATTATACTTTTACTGGTATTAATTCTCTGCTTTGCCTGGGCTTTGACAGAAATAAATTCTCTTAAAAAGTTAATGAAGGAAAAGCCCCGGACTTCAGACTCAGATACACTTAAGTTAAGGCTTCAGGCTTATGAAAGGCTTTCTGTCCTCACCGAGAGAATATCGTTTCAAAATCTGGTTACCCGGATTCCGAATGCAGGATTATCGTCGCGAGAAATGCAGGGTGCGCTTATTGAAAATATTAAACAGGAATATGAGTACAATGTCAGCCAGCAGATATATGTATTGCCCGATATCTGGAAAGCGGTAAACAATCTCAAAGAACAAAATATTTACATCATCAACCAACTGGCTTCCTCTCTTCCACCGCATGCATCTGCAATGGATCTCAGCAAACAGATAGTGGATTTCACGATCAGAAACCCAAAGGCTACTTTGTCTAATCTGGTTCACGATGCTATCAACTACGAGGCCCAGAAATTAATGTAGAAGGCTTACCTTTCGGTCATGAAAAAAGCCATTTCAGATTCCGGAATTGAAATAAAGCCTGTATATAATAAAGAAGATATCCCATCTCACCGTTCTGATTCCCCGCCGGGGTCGTTTCCTTATACCCGTGGCATTCAGCCGGATATGTACAGAGGAAGGCTATGGACTATGCGGCAATATGCCGGCTTTAGTACAGCAGAAGAGAGCAACAGAAGATATCAATACCTACTATCACAGGGGGTAAGCGGCCTGAGTGTTGCGTTTGATCTCCCCACACAGATCGGATACGACAGCGACCACTTTATGGCCGAAGGCGAAGTAGGTAAGGTGGGGGTAGCTATTGATTCTCTGGAAGACATGGAAGCGCTCTTCAACCAGATCAGACTGGAAGATGTATCCACCAGCATGACCATCAACAGCACTGCATTTATTCTGCTTGCCATGTATGTGGCACTTGCTAAAAAACAGGGTGCCGACCTGAAGAAAATACGTGGTACCGTTCAAAATGATATTCTGAAAGAATATGCGGCCAGAGGCACTTATATTTATCCGCCACAACCCTCCATGCGCATCATCACAGATATCTTTGAATGGTGCAGCAGGGAATTGCCTCACTGGAACACCATCTCCATATCAGGGTATCACATTCGCGAGGCAGGAAGCAATGCCGTACAAGAGGTAGCATTTACTCTGAGCAATGGTAAAGCCTACGTGAAAGCTGCACTTGAAAAAGGCCTTGATATTAATGTATTTGGAAAAAGGCTCTCTTTCTTCTTCAATGCCCACAACGATCTCTTTGAGGAAGTCGCCAAGTTCAGAGCCGCACGTACAATGTGGGCCAGGATTATGAAGGACTTCGGCGCTACAGACCCTAAAGCACTTATGCTCCGATTCCATACGCAGACAGGAGGAAGCACCCTGACCGCCCAACAGCCAATGAACAATATCAGCAGAGTTACTATCCAGGCACTGGCTGCTGTATTGGGAGGCACACAGAGCCTGCACACCAATGGATTTGATGAGGCCATCAACCTACCTACCGAAGAGGCTGCTTCCATAGCCCTCCGGACACAACAGGTAATTGCGTTTGAGAGTGGAGCAGCTAATACCGCCGATCCACTTGCGGGCAGTTATTATGTAGAGTCGCTGACCGCTTCCATAGAAGATGCTGCAAGGCACCTCATAGAAAAAGTGGATGCTCTTGGAGGTAGTGTCACTGCAATCGAGAATGGGTTTATACAAAACGAAATAGCTGCAAGCGCCTATGAATACCAGAAAAAAATTGAAAGTGGCGAAAAGACAATTGTAGGGCTGAACGCCTTTACCAACGATGCACCAGAACCTCAGGCTGCATTCAGTGTGGATGATAGTATTAGGGAAGTTCAGATAAAAAAACTCCAGAAACTAAGGCAGGAAAGAGACAGCTCGATAACTGAACATGCGCTCAATGAAATCAGGGAAGCCGCAATATCGGGTTCTAATCTCATGCCACCGGTAATAAAGGCTGTAGAGCAAAAAATAACACTGGGAGAAATAGCGGATACACTCCGGAAAGTGTTTGGTGAATACAAACCATCCTGACCGGTATAATCTCCCTTACAACCTTCTGAAACTTTCAGTCTTATTTACTCTCAAGTCACGTAGAATAGGTGCTTTCGGGCTTATGTTAATGCTGAAATAGCGATACATACCGGAAGACACACTCACTGACATCTGCCAGCAATGCAAATCACGGCTGAGAGATAATGTCATGGGATTCAGAGTACCATCACTAATATTATAGTAAGTCTGTAACCCCAGTTGCCATTTGGGTGTAAGGTTTACTGTACCTCCCAGATTAAGATTCTGACTCACAGTCGACTTAAACCCATAATTCATCAGGAATTGCCTGTTAAGAGAAAGAGAATATGAAAAATTCAACGACCAGGGGATATTAAAATCTGCATACTCTCCCGGATGTGCATTGATATACGCCAGTTCCTGATTGAATTCATCCAATGAGTATCCACTTTCAGGACGATACCCATTGGGCTTCAACCCCGGCTCTTCACCGGTCTTTTTATTACCCCCCTGAAAACTACTGCTCAAAGATAAACTGGCAGATGTAAGCCGCCCCAGCGAAATAGGTTTGCGTTTCCAAATCAGTCGATTGACAGGCCTGCCTGAATCATTCACTTCATACAAATTAAAAGAAGCGAAACCTGTAAGGCTGACCTTATTAAAGAGGTTGCTGGAGGCACTCATTGAAATGGGTTGAAACTTAAAGGAGTCCTGCAGGAAATTATAACTTCCGCTAATGCTGAAGGCATCGATGATAGATATCTTCTTTATTGCCGCTTCCCCGGTATCTTTCCTGCTACGCACTTTCATTGAAACATTATTATCAATGGAAAAAGTCAGTCCTCCAAATTCTCCAGGAGAATATAAAGGGTTCAGATTATACCTGCTTTCGTAATAGGCATAACGCGTTTTCCTTCCCAGTGAATCAGTAAGGAAATAATAATTCCGCTTCTGGAAATCAGGTTGATAACTGGCTGTAACTGTAGGCCTGATTTCGTGTCTTATCCCTATTATCCTGGCATCTTTTTTCTTAGCCATTAGCATCCCGAAAATCCTGGTACTGGCTCCCAATCCGAACGACATATTTCTCGCTGTATAAAGTCCCTTCTCCAATCTGGTCAAAAGGGTGTCACCCGTGGGATTGTAATAATGGATTGACTTTACCTGAAACCATGTTTCATCATAACTTACGCTCGGCGAAACCTGAAAGAACCCCAGTGGCGGCAATGACAGGCTGATTGGTATTCTGTGCCTTGCACCCCACCTTACCGTATCTCTGATTTGTTGAAAAATCGATTTGGTCTTCACCGTGTCATAGAAGGTGGCAGTGGACCTTGTGTCCATATTGTATCCGAATCCGATATTCTCATACCACTTGCTTTCTCCTGCTCTTTCCTTCTTCCTGAAAGGATATATCGTACTCATCGAAAAATTGATAGTTGGCAGATCAAGTGTAATCTGTTTCAGATTAGTATTCTGTTGATGATTAGCTGCCACTGTAAGGTTAAATGGAGTTCCTTTCCAGGTTTTACTATAACGTATAGAGGAACTCATCATATTGCTGATATTGAGCATGGGGTTATTCGGCACATACGAATTGTAACTGCTGCTCCCCGCATTCACATTGCCGGAGAAAGTGACACCCGGCCTTGATTTTGCATCTGTAGAATGTACCCACTGAATATTAAAACTCCGGTTGGTACCAAAATCAGGATCTCCTTTAAAATTGAAATTAAAGTGCTGGATATTTAATAAGAAACTACCATTATATCTATATCTCTTGGAATACCTTGGATTCACAGATAACGACCAACCACCATAAGAATAAATAGACGTTTGCAGGATAAAGTCCCAGTATTCACCTAATACTTTATAATATCCAAGCCCCTCAAGCCCCAGTCCGCGCTGCTCATTGGTTACAAAACTTGGCGCCAGCAATCCTGAATGCCTCCCCTGGGCCAGCGGATATATACCGAATGGCAAATAGATGGGGATAGGCACTCCTTCCACTTCAGGATGTATTGGTCCCGTCAGGGCCATTTTATCATTGATAAACTTAGTTTTAGTAAATGCAAATGCAAAGTGAGGTGTATCCAGATTACAGGTAGTAAACCTGCCCTTATAAGCAAAAAGCACCTCGTTGTCAATCTTCTTAATACTTTCACCATAAACGTACATCTCTCCCTGTTGGGTGTATGTACCTTTTGTAAGGCCCTTGCCTGTCTTCATGTTAAATCTGAAGGAATCACTTTCGGTAGTCATATCACCCGACTTGTAACTGGGACGCTCAATGACTTTTCCCGCACTGTCTTTGACCAGAGAGGCGCTGATATCTCCTGTATTCATATCATACACGATTACCGGTGCTTTCACATCATTATCTTTATATAGAAGGTTAGATTCCTTTCCATATACCTTAGCCGACCTGCCGGGAATGTCCAGAACCATAGAATCCTCGGCAGAAAACTCCACAGGAGCCACCAATGCATTTTTGGACAATCTGTAAGGAAGCGTGTCATTACTTTTAACATCTCTTAGGGAATCAGAAACATTGGCTGTATCAGAAACATTTCGTAGTAAGGTATCCAATATTACCTTCTTGCCTGCAGGCAGTGTATCTATAATTAATTTTTGCTTTTTTGAAACGTAAAAATTGCCGTTCTTTGGATAAATCCTGTATGAATTAACATCGGATGTTTTGTGACCCGGCCACGATGCAGCACTATTAAAACTCATGATTGCCAATATCAGGAATGTGGTAATACAAACCTTAAACATTCTCACAGTCATGAATTTAAAAATGTGGTACATAGTGGGCGGGCAACAAAAATAAGTGTTATTCCATATAAGGCACCGTAAAGATTAGCTGATAAAACCCTAAAAAACGTACTTTCTAAGCGATGCAATTCAAATATCCTGATGTGTTGAAAACAACGTCACTCCGGATTTTGCTTATTTCACTTGCAACCGGATTTCTGGCGTTGGGCCAGGCTTCTTTTGTGTATGGTCAATCTTCAAAGAAGTTGAAAACTATTATTGTGGACCCGGGACACGGTGGTACTGCCAACGGTACTGTAGGTGAATACGAAGGATCACTCCGGTCAAAAGAAAAAGATATCGTACTCGGCATTTCTCTGAAGCTGGTGGACATCCTCAAAAAACAAATGCCTGATGTAAATGTAATCCCAACCCGGACCAATGACACCACAATGAGTGTAAAGGAAAAAGCGAAATTCGCCAACGATCATAATGGCGACCTCTTCGTATGTATTCACGCAGATGCCGTTCCCTTAAAAACAGGCTCCAGAATTCTGGGGTATAAAGACAAAGTAGTTTACCACACAAAATATGTGGGTACCGGTAAGAACAAGAAAAAAGTAGTAACCAAGCAGGTGAAGAAAGTGCCGATCAAGGAATACTATAAAATCCCCACCACTCGCAAAGGCACCAGCACCCTTGTGCTGGTGGCCAGGCAGACTGCCGAAAAAGTGAAGGCGATGGAAAATAGCGAAGCAGATTTTATAACCGACACTGAGGATAGTTCATATCAGGTAAACTACTCCAGCCCTGAGTGGAAGGCCAGTGCGTTACTGTATTCTCAGAAATATTTTCGCAGAAGTTATCTGCTGGCTAACCTGGTACAGGAAGAAATAGCGCAGACCGGTCGCCCCAATCTGGGGGTATGGCAAAGAGAAGAAGGACTTTGGGTACTACATGCCACCCAAATGCCTGCAATCCTTATCGAGACCGGATTTGTTCAAAACTATGACGACGAGCGATACCTAAACAGTGAAAGCGGTCAAAAAGAAATTGCCGAAGCAATTGCAAAAGCTATTATAAAATACCGCGATCAAATTGACGGCCCCACCAGACCTGCTGCCACTACAGTGGGAAATTAAGCATTGGTGCAAGTCAGTTGATAACACTTTCAACGCAGGCAAATCGACAGTGGAAAGTGCCCAAAGTGCCCAAAATAAACCCGCCGGGTTTTCACTCGCTTAATATTTCACTATTTTGCACCCACAATAGCTATTATGAAGATTAATAATGAGACCAAAATCGGACTACTGGTTATATCAGGAATCGTACTGCTGATTTTCGGATCTAATTTTCTAAAAGGGAATACTTTATTTCATAAAGAAATAAAAATGTATGCCGTCTTCTCGGATGTGCTGGGCCTTGCAAATTCTAATCCTGTTATTATAAACGGGATGCATGTAGGCAAAGTAGCTAATATCGATGGCGGAACAGATATGAAAAAAATTACAGTAACAGTTTCCTTCAAAAAGGAGCTGAATATTCCCGCCAATTCTGTTGCTGTGATTAACCCAAACCTTCTGGGCAGCCCCTCACTTGAAATCCGTCTGGGTGACAGTAGCAAATTGCTCCGGGAAGGCGATTTTCTTCAGACACAGGAAGGCAGTGGTGCACTTGATGAGGCAATGAAGATTATCAATCCGGTACTATATGAAGTAAAGAATGCGGTGAAATCACTTGACTCTGTATTTAACATTGTAAACACAGTATTTGACTCAGAGACTAAAAACAGCCTTAAACACATCGTAGGCAACCTGGATAGCATCTCCCAATCCTTTATTGTGTCAGCTCGTTCATTGGAATACTTACTTGATAAAAATAATGGTGTTATTCCCGGCTCACTCAACCACATCAACGCTATTACGGGTAACCTGAGCAATCAAAATGAAAAGATTGACAGCATCCTTACCCAGGTAAATACAGCCACCTCACGGTTCGCCGCTGTGGACCTGGAAAAAACGCTTGATACACTTAATATGGCAATCAACGAATTCAGGAAAGGAGCCGAGGCAATTAACGGAAAATCCGGATCGCTGGGTATGTTGCTCAATGACAAAGGCCTCTATAATAATCTGGAGTCGACCACCCATAAACTTAATATCCTGCTTGATGATATCCGGGTACACCCCAGAAGATATGTAAATGTCTCTGTCTTTGGAAAGAAAGACAAAAAGGATTTTCTCACTGCACCTTTAATTGATGATACCCTTAAGGTTATAAAACAGTAAGATGCGGTATCTCATCCTATTACTATCCATTCTCGGAGGTGTAGCGTCCAACACTTCTGCCCAGGATATAACTGTTCCACAACCTGCTCAGGATACACTTAGAGACTTTGAAATTATTCGTGGCCCCAGTATGCGTATGATCAAGACGGATACAGGCACATTACAAACCCTCGCAGGAGGTGCTGTAGTCAGGCAAAAAGGAACTACATTCTTTGCGGACAGTATGGCGCTCAATCTGGCCACCAGACGCATGATGGCATTTGGCAACATCCATATCAGTGATGGTGACACGGTTCATATTTACTCGGACTTTCTTACCTACTCCGGTGAAACAAAAATTGCCGTTCTCAGGAATAATGTAAGGTTAACCGGAAAGAAAGGAAACCTTACCACACCTGAGCTCGACTATAATCTCGATCAGGGCATCGGAAACTATTATAAAGGTGGCAAGGTGATTAACAACAAGAATGTAATTACCTCAACAGAAGGCACCTACTACGCAGATACCAAAGATGTCTATTTCAAGAAAAATGTGAAAATGGATGGCCCTAAAAACCATATCCGTACCGATACGCTGGTATATAATATGAATAATGCAGTGCTTACCTTCACCACATACACCTATTTATGGAACGACGAGATAGAAGTAATCACCTCTCAGGGAAGTTATAACACAGATACAGGCGATGCATTTTTCACACGTCGTTCCACAGTTACAGACTCTACCGGACGCATCTACACAGCCGACATGATGGCGCTGGAGGGCGCTACGGACAATATACAGATGGAAGGCAACGGAGTAGTGATAGACTCCGCAGAAGGTTTCGTACTGCTGAGCAATCAGACATTCATGGATAAAAAGAATAACTCAGTACTGGCCACCCGAAAACCGATACTAATTCTTACAAAAGACAAAGACAGTACCTATACTGCCGCAGATACGATATTCACAGCACTCGCAAAAACGGTTGACGATAAATTATTTTACGCTAACGATTCCACCACAGCCATTTCTGGCCGCCAGAGCGAAAAAATTGACTCTGTCAGGGCAGACTCGTCAGCCGGGTTATTAAATAAAGGTATAATTCACACTCCTACTGATTCAGCCAAGCCCCACCCAATCCTTCTTCCAAAAGACACACTTTCAGCCCCTGGAGTTGTTGCAATTCAAGATTCAACCGGACATAAAAAAATAAGCAGGGCTGATACTTCACTCAACCGAACCATACCTCCTGAGATACAGGAAAAATCAGACGCAAATAATCCTGCCAGGAAACCTTCGACAGAGCGCAGCTCCACAGAGAAGGCCGACTCGACGGCCGCCGTGCAGACAACACATCCGGAAAGTGACTCCCTGAACAACCAAACACCCACAGACTCACTCAGACAATCTGATGATAGCGTACGCTATTTTATGGCATTTCACAATGTGCGTATTTATAACGACTCACTGCAAAGTGTCTGTGACAGTTTATTTTTTTCTACAAGAGATTCCGTATTTCGCCTCTACAAAAATCCTGTCGTATGGAATAAAAACTCACAGGTTTCAGGCGACACCATGTTTCTGTTCACTAAAAACAAAGAAGCTGACAGGCTCTACGTATTTGACCGGGCAATGGTAGTAAACCAAACCCCTGAAGGATTTTTCAATCAGCTTTCCGGCAAAACACTGAATGCCTATTTTCTCGATCAGAAATTTGATCATATACGTGTAAAAGGCAGCCCGGGCGAAAGCGTCTATTATCTTCAGGACGAAGACAGTTCTTATATCGGTATGAAACGGGCATCGGCCGATGCTATCGATATGCTATTCAAAAAAGGAGAACTGAATAAAGTAATTTATATTAATCAGGTGAAAGGAAAGGCTTACCCCATGAGTCAGATCCCTGAAGACCAAAAGCTACTACCCGGTTTTGAATGGCTCGACAACCGAAGGCCTAAAAGCAGGACGGACTTATTCCGTTGATTGGTCTTCCTTTTCCTCTTTAAGTTCCATTCGCGGAAGGAGTGCTGTCATCAGCAATAAAATAGCTCCTCCGATAAGCAGGTAGATACCTATTCTTTTTTCGGGACAGGTGCCGAAATAGCACTGGGTATATAAAATATAGGTGCGAATAAGGTAAGCAATGCATACTGCTGCTACAAAAATGTTTACCCTCTTGGCCCACATCCGGTCGATAAAAACAAATATCAAATAGACTACAGCAAAAAAGATAAAAACCTTCCCCGGTTTTCCAAAGAGGTTCTGATAGCTGTAAAAACCGGTAAATACTTCATTTCTGTCAGGATAAAATGCCCACGGCAGAAAGCAACTCACTATTAATAACGCACAGGCAATTACTGCAACGAACTTATAATATTTCATTCTTGAACTTTCTTAAATTCATACCTCCTGCAAAAACGAGGAGGCCTCTCCTTCTTCCCTATTCCAATCACGGATGCAAGTATAACCCAAAATGTGGAAAACAGAAAACAACCCCATCCCTGATTTCTGAAAAAGTTATCTATATTTAAAAACTATAAAAAAACTAAGCTCATGCAGAATCACTCTCAGCTCAATCGCTCACTTGGCCTTGGCTTCGCAATAGTCCTGGTTCTGGGCAATGTAATCGGATCCGGAATATTCAAAAAAGTAGCACCAATGGCAGCTGAACTACACTCTTCCGGGTGGATATTGGTTTGCTGGTTACTGGGAGGTATTATCACAATGTTTGGTGCTGTCAGCAATGCTGAGATCGCAAGTATGCTGGCCGACACCGGTGGCGAATATGCTTATTACAAAAAAATATATAACAGATTTTTCTCTTTCTTATATGGCTGGGCCAACTTTGCAGCAATCAAGACCGCTGCTATCGCCTCTGTCGCTTATGTGTTTGCAGAGTCTCTCCATTCTTTACTTAACCTTCCTGAGGTATTTGCCTCATTGGAAAGTGTAAATCTTTTTGGCATCTTCTATCCCTTTCAGGGATTCAATGTGAAGTTGGCTGCTATGGCGCTTATTATTTTTCTCACATGGTTTAATAGCCGTGGCCTCAAAATGGGCGCTAACCTCAGCACCATCATTTTAATCCTGGTAATCGGTGGTGTACTGGTCATCACTTTCGGAGCAAGCACTACACCAGATGCTGACTATTCAAGGGCTTTTTCATTTGCTACTTCTGATGGCAGTACGGTGACAATCAGTGCCGTTTTTACAGCAATGCTGGCCGCTTTCTGGGCTTACGAAGGATGGAACTCAATCGGATTTCTCGGAGGTGAAATAAAAAATGCACATCGCAATCTTCCGTTTTCTTTAATAATAGGCCTTTCAGTTGTGATTGTGCTCTATCTTGTGGCCAACTCTGCTTACCTGGCTGCAATGCCTGTAGATCAGATGGAAACAGTAAATGCTGCCGGCAATCAGGTAGCCGCTATTGAGGTAGTAAAGACTTTTTGGGGCACGGCAGGAGTCACCTTTATTTCCGTACTTATCCTACTATCAACGTTTGGATGTACGCATGCCACGATTATGAGTAATGCGCGCACATCATACGCCATGGCCAGCGAAGGGCTATTCTTTAAGAAAATGGCAGTAGTAAACAAAGAGCACGTACCCGGAAATGCGCTCTGGTATCAATGTGTATGGGCATGTCTGTTAGTATTGTCCGGAACATTTGACCAACTTACGGATATGCTGATCTTTGCAGCCTTTATCTTTTATGGTGCTACCACATTAGGAGTATTCATTCTAAGAAAGAGGATGCCTGATGTCGCCCGTCCCTATAAAGTTTGGGGATATCCTCTAGTGCCGGCCCTCTTCATTATTTTTTGTGCCACGCTGATTGTAAACACCGTGTTTACACGCCCAAGAGAAGCCGGTATCGGATTGGTTTTAATCATGATTGGCGTTCCGTTATATTATTGGTTTGGGAAGAAAAAGAAAGCTTCTTCTTAAATTAGAGCACTCAGTCAATTAAACATTAACAAACCCCACTTATGAAAAAATTCCTCTTCCTCGCTCTTATTGCATGCAGCAGTATGGCGACAGCTCAACATATCGAAGTGCTCGATAGCAATCGTTCCATTTCAATCAGAGGGCTCTCTGTGGTTGATAATAATATCATCTGGGCCAGCGGCAGCAGAGGACAGGTTGCACTTAGTACAGACGGGGGTAAGACCTTCACGTGGAAAACAGTGGCCGGTTACGAAAAGGTTGACTTCAGAGATATTGAAGCCTTTGATGCAAAGACGGCAATCATCATGGGTACCGCCTCCCCTGCCTACATCCTTCGTACCCACGATGGCGGAAACACATGGGACAAAGTGTATGAGAATACTGACAGTTCCATGTTTCTGGACGCAATGGAGTTCTGGAATGATATGAGCGGAATAGTAATTGGCGACCCACAGCAGGGGAGATTCTTCATCGGGCGCACTTTCGACGGAGGAAAATCATGGCAGTCTATTCCCGAGTCTTTCCGGCCGATTGCAGCACCGGGTGAAGCCTGCATTGCTGCCAGCGGAACTAACATCAGGAAACTAAAAAAAGATGAAGCTGTATTTATCAGTGGCGGCAGGGAATCAAACCTGTTTGTCAGAGATGAAAAAATAAAAATCCCAATACTTCAGGGCAAGGAATCCACAGGTGCAAACTCTATCGCCATCAAGAAACACAAGACAATGGTTGTAGTCGGGGGAGACTTTAACCAACCGGCCGACAACACCGGGAATGCTGCTATTTCTTACGATGGAGGTAAGAACTGGATAAAGCCCACTACCCCACCCGGCGGCTACAGGAGTTGTGTAGAGTATATAAAGGGAAGCCGGTGGATTACCTGTGGGTTAACCGGTGTGGATATCAGTAATGATGACGGAAAAAATTGGAAACAAATCAGCGGCACCTCTTTCCACGTTGTGCGCAAAGCGAAGAAAGGTAGTGCAGTTTTTCTCGCAGGTTCAGGAGGCAGGATTGCCAGGCTGGTGGAGTAGCTTCTCGCCGTCATGGCTAATACCATGAGACTACAACACAGGTAGCTTTCATGCCTCGTCAATCAAAAATTTTCCCCGCATTCAGAATATTATTGGGGTCAAATACTTTTTTGATTCCTTTCATTAAATCAATCTGCGAGGGCGTGAACATGATATCCATAAACCGCTTCTGCACTAAACCAATTCCATGCTCTCCGCTAATAGTGCCCCCTAATTCTTTTACAAGTGCGAATAACGCCCTCAGACACTTTATGATTTCCGGATCATCCTGGGTGTTATCTGTTCCTTCTTTCTTTATCCTGATATGCAAATTGCCATCTCCTGCATGGCCAAAACACACTGACTTGAATCCATATTCATCACCCAGCTTTTTCACTCCCTTTATGAGTGCAGGAAGCTGGTATCTGGGTACTACCGTATCTTCCTCTATTGAGTATCCATCGTTCTTCACAGCTTCGGGCAACCTCCTCCTTACTTTCCACAATTCTTCTTTTTGTGCTGCATTGTCAGCGAAATAAATCTCTCCACAGTCATATTGCATCAACACTTCAGAGATAGCTTCTATTTCCTGCATGAGGGTGTCCATGTGGTTTCCATCCACCTCTACAATCAAATGAGCCGCGGTATCTTCTGTCACCTGAACAGAAGTGCTATCAAGCGAACGAACAGCAATTTTCAGACCATCGATCTCCATCAACTCCAGGCCGCTGGGAGTGTATCCGGCCCGAAAGATAGCACTCACTGCCTCACAAGCCTTTTCAACTTCCCTGAAAGGCACCAGCATTAGCAAATCGTGTTTAGGATGAGGCAAAAGTCTCAGTACTATCTTGGTAACAATACCTAAAGTACCTTCACTGCCTACAATCAATTGGGTCAGGTTATACCCTGTAGCATTTTTCAGGACGTTTGCCCCCGTCCACATGATCTCACCCGAAGGAAGTACCACTTCCAGATTAAGGACATAATCTTTCACCACGCCATACTTTACCGCTTTGGGTCCACCGCTGTTTTCTGAAATATTCCCTCCAATGAAGCAAGACCCCCTGCTGGCAGGATCAGGCGGGTAAAAAAGGCCTTTCTCCTTTACCGCATCCATCAACACCTGAGTAATCACTCCGGGTTCTGTAGTCACCTGCAGATTCTTTTCATCTATTTCAAGAATCGTATTAAAGCGTTCAGTGGAGATAACTACGCCTCCAAGATGAGGCAATGCTCCACCCGTAAGACCAGTACCTGCCCCACGTGGGGTCACCGGGATCAGGTGGGCATTACATATCTTCAATATTCTGCTGATCTCTTCCGCAGACCGGGGTTTCAACACCACCTGTGGCATGAAGTGCAGCGTCTCCGTATGATCCTCTGCATACTTCTCTTTATCCTCCCCTTCTGTTATCACAAAAGCATCTCCACAAATTTCCCTGAAGGAATTCAGCACTGATTGCTCTATCGCCTTTTGACTCATAACCAGACTTTCATTTTTTTAACGTGCGTAAAAGTAAATAAACATCACCTTGAAAAGGTGATCATTATTCAATTAATCAATAATAATTTTTTCAAACACTCTATTTCTGCATGACGCGGTAATGATTCATATCATTGTGATCCCCTATCTGGAAAGAATAATTATTCCGGATAGGTGATTTTCAGAATCTTAAGCTTTTGCGTTCTCCCACCCCTAACGAAATCTAAAATCTCACCCTCTTTATTACCTATCAAGGCTCTTGCTATGGGCGCTGTAAATGCCACCTTACCCTGCTTAATGTCAGCCTCATCCACTCCTACTATCTGAAACCTCATATTCTTTTTTCCATCCAAAAAATCAACGACAGCACCAAAGCGAACAACTTCCTTACTCTGGTTTTGCACATCCAGAATTCTTGCAGATGCGATCCGCTGCAAGAGCAATTTCAGTTTGCCATCAATAAACAGTGCCGCTCGCCTGCGTTCTCCTTCATTTCCCGGAGGCAGATTTCGCTTTTCTGATTCAAGTTCCTCTTTTTCCCGAAGTAATGCATCATAACCCTCACGGGTAACGTAATTAGCTACCCCAGGAGGCAGTGGTGCTCTCGGAGGGATTAATGGAATCTCTTCCTGATCGCCTTCTTTTACAAATCCTCTACTCATGACCGTTGTACGAAAAGTCAACAAATTACCCACACCACTATTCCCCCCTTAAACAGCTCTCTACAAAAAACATGGGACTTTTAAAGTTATCAAAATAACATCAGACCTGGAGTAAAAAGGAACTGCCGGGAAATTTCCGATTGTCAAAAAAATAATTGACTGAAAAACATTATAAATATTTATCCTAAAATGACTAAAAAAATAAATAAATTCTATCTATATGCATTTAGCGTGTATTTGAAATTATCTAAGCATTCATAGTTACAAAGGATATTATCAAGTGTTTCCTTATTATTATGGATACCATTGAAAAATATTTAAAGAAAAAATGCCATAGACAGAGATGAGAAACCGCTTTAAATACACTTTATATCATGTTAATCAATATATTTACCGCCGCTCATAAAGTTTTAACGTCGTTAAAGCCTTTTGAGCATTTTTATTAAAATATCTTAACATGAGAAAATTGCTATTCTTTTTTGTAGCTGCAATTTGTTTTAGCCTGCAGCTTACAGCACAAAAAAAAGTACAGGGGAAAGTCATTGACGAAAACGGTGCACCGTTATCTGATGTTTCTGTCACCATGCCGGGAAGTAAAACCGGTACCATCACTACATCGGATGGTAACTTTTCAATTACAGTACCTTCTAATGCTACCAGGTTGGTATTTTCCAGTGTGGGCAGGGAAAGCAAAGAAGCCGTAATCCCTGCGGACAACTTCATTACTCTTGCACTCTCCAGAGTTGACAAGAGCCTGGAAGAAGTAATCGTGGTAGCGTATGGCCAGGTAAAAAAAGGTGACTTCACCGGATCGGCTAATCAGGTATCAGGTGACGACTTCAAGAACAGAGGAATTATGAATCCTTTGAATGCTATCGTAGCCACAGGCCCTGGTGTACAAACTACTGCCGCCGGCGGAAGCCCCGGCAGCTCTCCCGGAATCAGAATCCGCGGATTTGGATCTATCTCAGCCAGTGATGGTCCACTCATCGTAGTGGACGGAATCGCTTACGATGGTGGATTGGGTAACTTAAATAGTGACGACATCGAAACGATCACTACTCTTAAAGACGCTTCAACTGTAGCACTATGGGGAAGCCGTGCATCCAACGGGGTGATCATGATCACAACCCGCAAAGGAGCAAAAAACAAAAACAACTTATCGATCAAAGCCACACAGGGGTATAGCAGCCGTGGCCTTCCTGAATACGAAAGGGTAAATCCATTTGAATATTACCCTCTGATGTGGGAATCTATGAGAAATGCACTTATTTATCCTACTACCGGTGCAGGACAAACACCTGCTCAGGCAGCCCAGAACGCAACCAATGGCATCAAAGCCCAATTGGCTTACAATCCATTTAAAGGAATTGCGGATAATGACATCGTAAGGGTGGACGGAACAATCAATCCAAATGCGGAATTGCTTTACCCTGATGATTTGGACTGGGCTAAAGAACTGATTCGCCAGGGCGTAAGGAATGAATATGTACTCTCCTATTCCGGAGGAAACGATAAGTCTGATTACCTGGGTTCCTTTGGCTTTATCAACGAGAAAGGATATTTGATCAGATCAGACTGGAGGAGATTTACAGGAAGGTTAGTAATCAACACCCAACCCCAGAAATGGATTAAGACCGGACTCAACATTTCAGGAGCAGTTAACACTTCTAACCAGGCAAGTGATGGAAGCAGCACAGGATATGTCAATCCATTCTTCTTCTCAAGAGGTATTGGGCCAATCTATCCTGTGTATGCACACAACATGACTACAGGTGAATATCTCCTTGATGAATTCGGGAACAGAATTTATGATCTTGGAAATATGGGAGGGCTCGGCCTTGGTATCCCCAACCGTCCTTCCGGTGCGTATCCGGGAAGGCACGTAGTCGAAGAAACAAAGCTTAATAAGAATGACTTCCGCAGGAACACTATAAGCGGACGTGCTTATACTAACCTTTACTTCACAGACTGGCTCAACTTTGCAACAAATATCGGTGCCGATATTACTGACTATAACTCATCTACCTACGAAAACACGATTGTGGGTGATGGAGCTCCTGCAGGAAGAGCAAGTAAAGCAAACCAAAAGACTATCAGCTACACTTTCAACCAGGTGCTTAACTTCAACAAACGATTCAACGAACATAATGTAGGTGCTACCGCAGGTCACGAAAACTACGATTACACCTATCAGTCACTTTCAGGATCCAAGCAAGGGGAAGTGCTTCAGGGAAGTGTGGAATTTCCTAACTTCTCAACCATCAACAGCCTTACTTCTTCAAAGTCTGAATACAGAATCGAAAGCTATTTCGGTCGTGTAAACTATGACTTCTCCGGAAAGTACTTTATCAGTGCCAACGTAAGAAGGGATGGTAACAGTCGCTTCTTTAAAGATGTAAGATGGGCCGACTTCTACGGAGTAGGTCTTGCCTGGAGAATCGACAAGGAAAAATTCATGAACGGAATTGACTGGGTAAACTCACTGAAACTAAGAAGCTCGTATGGCCAGTTAGGAAACGATGCCGTAGGTACTTACTATGCCTACCAGAGCCTTTATTCTCTTGGACGTAATAACGCCGACGAACCAGGCGCATTACAATCTCAATTGCCCAACCCATTAATCACATGGGAAACCAGTAAACCTTTTGACGTGGGAGTGGACTTCGGTCTCTTGAAAAACCGCCTGAGAGGTAGTATTGAATATTATCACAGAGAGATTTCCGGTTTGATCTTCGATGTACAGACCCCACTGTCAGATGGCGGATTCAGCATTCCCACCAACATCGGAAATATGTACAACAGTGGTATTGAAGCCGAAGTGATTGGAGAAGTAGTAAAAGGCAGAGACTTTAGCTGGACTTTAAAGGTGAACGCAAGTACCGTTAAAAACAGAATCACTAAAATGCCTGCAGAGAACCCTGAGCAAATCAGTGGTACTAAGAAACTCATGCAAGGCCATTCCATTTATGATTACTGGCTAAGGGATTGGTATGGCGTAGATCCTGACGATGGAGCGGCTTTGTACGCTGCTAATAACACTACCGGTTCCGGAGTCCGTCTTAAGACTAATAAAAATGGTAATATAGATACAGTTACTACTGATGTCAACAATGCGAAATATCATTATGCAGGAACTGCTATTCCCGACCTTTTTGGAGGAATTGAAAACACTTTTGCGTATAAAGGATTTACAGTGAATTTCCTGCTGCAATATCAAATTGGGGGATTGGTTTACGATAATACTTACGCAGGAATCATGGGCGCTGGAAACTATGGTGAGGCTTTACACAAAGACGCATTGAAGAGATGGCAAAAGCCCGGCGATATTACCGACGTTCCAAGAATGCAAAACAATGCACTGAGCATCTTCGGTGCCGCATCTGACAGATGGCTGTTGGGCGCGAGCTTCCTCAATATCCGTTCTGTTACCTTCTCCTATGATTTGCCAAAGTCGTTAAACGACAGAATCAATGCGAAGAATACATCGGTATTTATCGGTGCTGAAAACGTGTACCTGTTCTCTAAGCGCAAGGGCACCAACATCAATCAAAGCTTTGCCGGTACTAACTCTAACAGTTATACCCCTGCCAGAATCATCACAGCAGGTATCAACGTAAACTTTTAATTTGAAGAATATGAAAAAGATATTATTAAGCACATTAGTAATCTTTCTGGCAGGCAGTTTTATACTGACAGGTTGTAAGAAAGATTATCTGGAAACTTCACCGAACGCTTCGGTGAGTGACCAGGACATATTCAAGACTACTAAAAATGCGTGGAACGCCATTAATGGTATCCACAGGTCACTCTACATCCAATATAACAGCCGTCAGGATCAGGGTGGACAGAGCAAGAATATGATCGACATGGATGTATTGGGAGAAGACCTGGTATTCTCAACTCGTGGAAACGGGTGGTTTGTTTCGACCTATCAATGGCTCGACCACCGCAATGAAAATTCATGGACTGTTTATTTTGAATTCCAGTTTTACTACGACATCATTACCAATGCCAACATGATCATAGCCAACATTGACAATGCTGAAGGACCGGATACCGACAAACGGGCAATCAAAGGACAGGCGCAGGCGTATAGAGCATGGGCTTACTTCCAGATGATTCAGCTTTTCGGTGAGCGTTATGTAAACGGAGGTGCAAACAGTGGGCTTGGGCTGTCGTTAGTATTGGAGCCTACCAAAGAGCAGATACCAAGATCGTCCGTAGATGATGTGTATAAACAAATCATTAAAGACTTGAGCGATGCCATTACAAATCTCACAGGAATCCCTGCCAGGACAAATGCTTCTCACATTAATGTGAATGTAGCAAATGGATTCAGAGCACGTGTAGCACTTGCAATGCAGGACTATGCTACAGCTGCACAATTTGCAAATGAGGCAAGGCAAGGGTTCACTTTGATGAGTAATGCACAGTACTTAAGTGGGTTTAATGATTATAAGAATCCTGAATGGATGTGGGGTTCTCACCAGGTACAGGATCAGACAACTTACTTCTATTCGTTCTTTGCGTATATGTCTGCTAACTTTAACTCTACGAACATCCGAGGTAATCCTAAATGTATAAACTCTCTTCTTTACAACACTATATCTGCAACAGATATTCGTAAGGAAGTATGGGATCCTACAGGCACAAACACCGCATTCCCTATCCCTCCGGGTGGAAGCCGTCATAAATATATGAGCCGCAAATTCATTGCTCCGGCCGGAAGCGGAAGCAGTATCGGAGACGTGCCATTGATGCGTGCTGCGGAAATGTACCTCATAGAGGCAGAAGCATTGGCAAGACAAGGTGGTAAAGACGCACAGGCCGCTCAAGTGTTATACACACTCGCAGTAAACAGAGATCCCAGTTACACCATGTCTGTAAACACCGGACAAGCGCTGATCGATGAAATCATGCTGCAACGCCGTGTTGAACTGTGGGGAGAAGGTTTCAGGTTTTATGATCTGAAACGACTGAACTTACCATTAGACAGAACCGGAACGAACGCAGACCCTTCGGTTGCCAGTGTAATGTCTGTACCTACCGGCGGAAATATATGGCAATTCCTTCTTCCAAAAGATGAATTGAACGCGAATGAGAACTCAGTTCAAAACCCGCTATAACCATAACTTTAAACAATAAACGCAATAGGGCTGCCATTTCGAGCAGCCCTATCGCGTTTTTAAAACCATCTCATCATTCTATTACTCCAATGTTGCATCAAGCGAAATCGGAAATTTCAATGCTTTGCTAATAGGACATCCGCCTTTAGCTGCTTCCGCACACTCCATAAACTTTTCTTTCGAAATGCCCGGTACTTTAGCTTTCACAGTCAGATGCGAACCGGTCAATTCCAATTTATCAGGATCCATGGTTACTTCAGCTCTGGCATCAATATAATCCGGAGTAAAACCAGCCTGTCCCAATATCAGGCTCAGCGCCATTGCAAAACACCCTGCATGAGATGCGGCTAACAACTCGTCGGGGTTAGTGCCAGCCCCGTCTCCAAAACGACTAATAAAGGAATAGGCTGTACTATCCAATACTTTGCTCCTGGTGGAGATAGTTCCTTTACCTTCTTTGATTGACCCTTTCCATTCTGCATTTGCTACATGCTTTTTCATACTTTTTAAGATTTTTACTTTTTCGATAATAATTGTTCAATTGCTACTCAACAAATGACGCGCCAACCTCCAGAATCAGCCGATAACGAATTTGTGAAAAACGGAAATAATAATTTACGAGCACACGAAAGGTATAGAAGGCATCCCGGCTGCACAACTCAGGAAGTCTTTTTTGATAAAGTGTCACAACCGGTTTATATCAGTTCCGGTCGCTTAAAAAAGAGTTGGTGGCAATCAATAGATTCATGCATCGAGTCTAAAACTGAGGTGAGCGGATGCATAAAGATGTAAGGATAATCTACCTCGCCCAGTTCCGGCTTAATCGTATATGCCAATTGTTCGTTCTCAATTGAGAATTGCGAATTGACACCCACTTTATTTCCACGTGGATCTACTCTGAACCACCCTGTGTCATCAAAATAAATTGCATTTAATCCATGAAGCGCATAACCAGAATCTACCGTTCCTGCCCGCAACACCCGCTGGTAACAAAATCCTGCGGGGATTCCCATACCACGCAATAATGTGGCAAGCAAATGAGACTTAGCAAAACAAATTCCTTCTTTTTTCTTCAACACATCCTCTGCATTGACAGTAATCACAGTACTCCCTGTGTCAAACGAATGGGCAATTTTATCTCGGGCCATTTCAAAAGCCATCCGGGCTCTTTCTTTTGGAGATGAGGTTGCAGATTTTATTTTCTCAATTCTTTCTTTCACCAAAGGAGTATCAAATTCAATCACGGGTGGGAATTCGCCAAGGAAATCCTTTACATTATCAGATTCAGGCAGAAGCCTCATAACGTTCGTTTTTATAAATATAAATGTCTTTTTTCTTACACACGATGCACACTAATTCGCTAGTGAGATTAATGTGCTCTTTATTCAATTCTTTTTTAGAACACAATTCGTGCCGAACAAAAAATCGCACGAAGAAGTATCACAGTTGTGTCAAAAAAAATTGGCCCAAGTAGAAACAAGGGCCGTTTACCAAAACTAACTGCTTATGAGAAAATTGTATTTCGAACTTTATACTCTATATAAGGCAAAACTGATGCCAAAACACAGATGCCACCAGCATCAACTGCAAAAGTTTTCTAAAACTGTATCCCACTTATCTCTCAAAATCCGGAGAAAAAGAATTATTGGATGCCATTTGAATCTTCATTATTTTAGATAAGTCTTTAATTTTCAACGGCTCAATAAATGAAAAAAGGATTTCTATATACCATTCTGATTATAGTATCCTTCATCGTATTAATTTTTTCACCCGATCCTTTTTCCGTTCATATTGCCCTGGCATATCTCATTCTCAGATCTGTACTGATGATTATCGAGGGAATAACAACCTACAAATTCATTAAAAAGACCAATCACTCTTTAAATACAAATCAATCTGAGAATATAAGCCTGACCGTAATACTGCTTCCGGCTATTTTGCTCGCTGCAAGTGCGATTACACTATACTTTTTGCGGAGAGAGACAAACCTTTTTAATTAATCCACAAAAAAAAATTCAATTATCATTGTCCGGTTAAATTATTTAAAATGTGGCTGAAGCCCTGGTTGAGTAAGACTTTCATAGCCCTACCTTAAAGGGCAGGGTAACAAATATAAAACTTAAGCCCGGTGGGCTTTAACCCAACTTAATCGGACAATAGTGATATTCAATTATTACTACTGCTTTCCGGGCAAAAAAGAAGGCCCGAGTAGAAACAAGGGCCGTTTACCAAAACTAACTGCTTATGAGAAAAATTTAATTTCTTTCTTTGAAATGGTTTCTTTCAAAACCAGTACAAAGGTAGCGCATCACATATTCTCAAAATAATTCCGGAACTGATTTTAATAAAGCATTTAGATAGTTTTATCAAAGCTTTAAACCTCACACTGCAAGGGGTTCACAATGATTTTGCTGAAAAATCAAAGGGAGTTATTCACACTCAATATGTTATGAATGTTGCGTAAGTTTTTCTGCATTTTCTGCAAATTGCAATGCATCAATAAACTCCTGAATCTCGCCATTCATTACATCATCAAGATTATAAACCGTCATTCCAATACGATGATCTGTTACTCTACCCTGAGGATAATTGTAGGTGCGAATTTTTGCTGACCGGTCACCTGTACTCACAAGGCTTTTTCTGCGGCGTGCAATCTCTTCTTCCTGTTTACGCACCTGTTCTTCGTACAATTTTGTACGCAACATCTGCATTGCTTTTTCACGGTTGGCCAACTGGCTTCTTTCTGTCTGACACATCACCACAACACCGGTTGGAATATGCGTGAGCATTACTTTCGTTTCAACTTTATTTACATTCTGCCCACCGGCTCCACCACTTCTGGCTGTCTCCATTTTCACATCACTTTCCCTTATTTCCACATCCACTTCATCTGCTTCAGGCATTACGGCAACAGTTGCGGCACTCGTGTGTACACGTCCGCTGGCTTCTGTGTCCGGAACCCGTTGTACACGATGCACACCACTCTCAAACTTCAGGGTACCATATACATCATCTCCCTTCACTTCTAATTGCACTTCTTTATAGCCGCCTACCGTTCCTTCATTCTCACTCAGGATGGCAATCTGCCATCCTTTATTTTCGCAATATCTGGAGTACATTCTCAACAAATCTCCTGCAAACAAAGAAGCCTCATCCCCTCCTGTACCTGCCCTGATTTCCAGAATACAGTTGCGCTCATCCTGTGGGTCTTTGGGGATCAAGAGTTGACGGATCGCACTTTCAAGCTTCTCCTTTTCTTCTTCCAGTCCCGGCAGGCCTTCTTTGGCCAGGTCGCGCATTTCCTCATCATCGCCAGCTAAAACCTCTTTGTTAAATTCGATATCCTCTAATATCTTCAGGTATTGTTTACGGGCATTTACAATTTTTTCAAGATCGCGATACTCTTTGCTAAGCATGCGATAGCGCTTATTATCGTTTACTACTTCAGGATTAGTCAGGGCTATCCCCAATTCGTCGAACCGCGCTTGTATAGCTTCCAGTTTATCAAGCATACTAATATAAAACAGCTTTTAGGTCGGCAAAGGTAATTCAAATGAGCCTTTTTGAAGGTATAAGACTACAAAGGAACCAATTAATAATTTGAAGTACTATTAAAGCCCGAAGGGCCTGAATTTGAATAGTCCCAGGTTATGTCGGGGGTATTTAAAATTGTTGTAGAATCAACCCTGAAAGGGGCGAACAAATAACAATGAAACAGGAAGTTGGAACACCATGAAAAGGAAAGCCTTTTTTGCTGAATATAAATGCCTGTGGATTAAAAATAGAATTGCATTTGATAAGAAATATTTGTTGTAAAATCTCCAATCCTTTCAGGATTGGAATAACGATTCATCCGCTGCCCACGGCCTGCCGGTGACTATTATCATTATAGGCCCTCCGGGCTATAGAAGAATTTTCATCTTCCAGCATCTCAAAATATTAATTAGCCCACAAAAGTCAGTACATTTTCACGCCATCTGCTCAAAAACCTGAAGTGTCTTTAATTCTGAAAACCCGGGAATATGCCACTTAAAATAGGTTTCAGTTACCCTTAAAATCCGCCGCCTGAGGTACCCATTCAATTTAAGTGCAGGAATAGGATTTCCTTCCTGTTCCGGATTAAAAAATTCTGAAATACTAAGCAGCTCAGAATAAAGTTTATGAAAATCAGGATCGTCGGGAATCGTCTGGTCTCCCAGCTCTACTGTAAATTTTCCTTCTTCGGGGTTAAAGTACGGATGGGATGCAGAATGATTATTTACAAGCTTGAATCCTAGAAATTCAGTCAATGCCAAAGAAAAGATAACCGGGATGTCAGCAGCTTCTGAAAGTACACACCTGTCAAGCAGGAGCAGGGTCTTTTCAGTAAAATTGTAAAGCTCCTCATTCTGCTCCTCATGGCGTATTACTTTTTGCAATAGCTCTACAATAAACAACGCCACAGTGTTTCGAATCACATGATTTGAAACTCCTGAATATACATGCGACCACGACGCTTCCTTAATCCGTTGCAGGTTTTTCAATTCATTATGATAGGCCTGAAGCGAGAGTATAGACGCCGGCTGGTACAGATAAGCTGTAGATGATTTTCCTGCAGTACGCACACCATTTATCAGATAGGACTGCAGCCCGAACAACTGCGTATAAACAGTAGCAATAATACTCGTATCTCCATACTTTACAGTCCGCAATACAATTCCGCGTGTCGAGAAAATCATAAGCCCAAAGGTCGTGACTTCCCAAAGAATTACCACCAAAAACTTCCACCTGCATATTAAAAAATGTAATTTTAGAAATCATTTTATTAACCAGATTCAACCATCCGGATATGCACTCTTTAAAAGGTATTGCATTGTTATTTGGAGGCCTTTGTCTTGTTACCCTCCTGAAAGCACAGGATCATCCATATTACCATACAAGTTTTATCCAATCAACGGGCCATAGCGGCACCGGTGCCAATATTGACGTAAAACATCACCGGTTTGACTGGAATATCGATCCCACTCAGGAAAAACGTATTTCAGGTAGTGTGACTACCTGGTTTGAAACTACTGAGAATAATGTAACACAGGTCACCTTCGACCTCAACAAAGCGGCTTATGATAATAGCAACCTGGTGGTGAAATATCATGGCACCATAGTCCCTCACTCCTTCCCGTCAAGTGGCAATCCTGACGTGCTGACTATTGACCTGCAATCTACCCTTACCAAAGGCAAATTGGATTCTGTAACAATCTTTTACGATGGGGCACCTCCACCAAAATCAGGGAATGCACATGGTGCCCAATTAATTCCCAACGCCGGGTATCCTTTGTTCTATACGCTTTCAGAGTCTTATGAAGACAAAGATTGGTGGCCATGCAAAGCAGATATGCAGGACAAAATTGACAGTATTACAACCATCATCCATACACCTGAAGATTATACTCCTGCCGCAAATGGAATCATCACAAGCACGATAATTGAAAATGGCACCAGGACAACTACCTTCAAACACAAATACCCGATTGCATCTTACCTTGTAGGTATAGCCGTCACTCAATATAACATTTACGACAGAGGCACTGTAAATATTGGAGGCACCGACATGCCCGTAATGTACTACATCTCTAAAGGCCGCACGCCTACCGAACACCAACTTACCATCTATGACGCATGTAAGGATGAATTGCAGGTATTCAGTAACCTGTTTGGAGATTATCCTTATAAAAATGAAAAGTATGGCATGTACGAATTTGGTTTTAATGGGGGGATGGAGCACCAGACCTTCTCAGGCATGAGTTTTGGCGCTTTCAACAGCGGGAGAATTGTGGCGCACGAGCTGATGCATCAATGGTTTGGCAACAAAGTCACAATGGCCAACTGGCAGCATTTATGGCTCTCTGAAGGATTTGCACGCTATGGGGAAATTATAGCCTGCGAAAATGTGCCACTTCTTGGAATCGACCCGGTGGCTACCAGAAGTATTTTTAAATCAAGAGCACTGAGTGCTCCACTTAAAGATTATGGCTGCATCATACCGGAGCCTCTGATTGAAAACTCTAACACACTATGGGGTAGTACCTACGGTTCTACAGTATATGAACGTGGCAGCATGGTGGTTTCCATGTTACGCACCTTATTGGGAGATGATAAATTTTTTCTTGCATGCAGGAATTATCTGAATGACCCTAAACTTGCCTATGGTTCAGCAGTTACCGACGATTTGCAAGCTCACATGGAGGCAGTGGTTCCAGGCCTGGATCTGACCGGCTTCTTCGAGTCCTTTGCAGTAGGGAACGGATACCCTGACTATTCGGGTGCAAACGCCATTCAATGGCAGGCAGTGGGTGCTGATAAAATCAGATTCGGCATTTACGGGCAATCCAAAAGTACAGGATCCACTGTAGGTTATTATTCCACTGTAATACCGCTCAGAGTACAGGGCGACGGAGGTAAAGACACGTTGATTGTTTTATTCGACAGAGGAGTGGATGGTGTATCGGTTGGAGGAGACGGTGTTGTATTTGGTGGCACCCCTACACCAGAAGTTTACCTTGGCTTTAAACCTACATCAGTCAGCTTCGATCCTTACTCAATGAGCCTGGCCACCGGCGAGACATTACAAGGCGCACCCGTGGCGACAGATATAGAAAACTTTACAATCAGGACAAATGGCGGGAAAAACACAGCTTCGCTGAAGTTATCAGAGGTAGATAATGTACGTCAGGTTGTTTTGGAAAAAAGTGCAGATGGAAGCAACTTCAATCAACTTAAAGAAATGGCTACTGAAGGAGCCGGAATATTTGGCGCAGAAGATGAAATACAATACACCACCATCTATTACAGAGCAAGAGTCACATTAAAATCAGGCCAGACACTTTATTCACAGATTATTAAAGTCACTGCACCTGACCGTGGCGCCCAGGCAGTAATATTATCAAATCCTGCCAGAGGCATGCTAAAAGTAAAACTGCCGATATATAGCGGAAAGCTGGATTACAGAGTAATTGACACTTATGGAAGAACGCTTTCCAAAGGTGTGGAATCTCCCGACCAATACATTCTGGAAATAGATGTCCACTCACTCTCTACCGGTGTGTATTTCCTTCAACTCCAGGCTGAGGGAATGAAACAGGCTATACGGTTTATGGTAAACTAGTATCATAAAATTTGATTTTTGGAAGAGGCCAGGTATCCACAAACTACTGCTTTGAAAAGCTACCAGTCTTTTTCTGGCCGGTTTGAAGAAATTGGTGCCACCTTGCGCATCTTCTCCTGAAGTGCCTTTTCATTCTCCAACAATGCCTTCAATTTATCTTCAGCCTCTTTCTGAGATATTTTTGCAGGTTTTTGTGTAAGTGGCTGCTCCTGTTTTTTCTGGTTTTTATTTTGTTTCTCTTCCTTCTTCTTTTCCGGCTGCTTTTGAGGAGGCTGTTGCTTTAAGAGCCTTTGCAAATTCTGCCGTGCAGCCTCATCACCTGGATTCAGCAACAAAGCGTTTTTATAAGCTAATATACTTTCCTGCACTTTCTGCGCCTGCTGATAGGCCACTCCCTTATTATAATAGGCCTGCTGTCTGATGTCGGGCCGCTTTGTAGTTTTAATTACTTTGTCATACGCTGCTACAGCTTTGTCAGACTGATTCCTTCTGTAGAATGAATTCCCGAGATTAAAACCTGCCACATCGCTATTTTTCTTTTGACGAGCCATTGCGGCTTCATATTCTTTTTCCGCATCTTCAAACCGGCTTTCTTTAAAAGCTTTGTTACCACCAGTAATCATCCGGTTTACAGATTGCCCATAAGACCGGGTACTGCACAATGACAACAACAGCAAAGTCGCTATTACGGGCTTCCTGATCTTTTTTCTTTCGGAAATCATGGCTTCTGCTATCAATAATACAAAGGCACCCAGAAGAAAATACCAATAATATTGCCTGAACGACAGGTAAGCGCTCTCTGTAAACACAGGCATTTCTTCTATTTTATCCATCTGTGCTTTTATCGCATTCACCACATCGTCGGTATTTGTATAAAACCTGTAAGTGCCATGTGCAGTTGCCGCAATCTCGGATAACGTTTGTTCATTCAGTTTAGATATTACAGTGTGACCCTGCAAGTCAGTCTTAGGCTGACCGGTCAGTGGATCGGGAACAGTAGAACCCGTAGGGGATCCTATTCCCACGGTGTTAATCATGATACCCTGCTTTGCCAATTCCGATGCCATCTTCACTGCATCCGGATCATGGCCTTCTCCATCGCTTACAAGCAGTACCATCTTGTAGCTCTTACTTTTGAGATCAAATGCATTCATGCTCATTTCAAGCGCTCTACCCAGGTCTGTCCCCTGGGTAGGAATGTCTTCAGGCCGTGTAGTGGCAACAAACATTCTGGCTGCATCATGGTCAATTGTTAACGGCATTTGAAGATAGGCCCTGCCTGCAAACACAACCAGACCTATACGATCATCAGGAAAAGCATTAATAACCCTTGCGATTACCTGTTTTGCACGTTCCAGCCGGTCTGGCTGGATATCAGTAGCCAGCATACTTTTACTTACATCCAGCGCTACAATGATGTCCTTACCGGATTTTGTAATCTTTTGAGTAGGATCGGGGGACACGAGGCCTGTCAACGCAAAAACACACAACCCAATCGCCACTGCGAAAAGCACAAACCTAAGTCTGAATTTCCAGGGGGCATACTGTGCTATCTGCTGCCGCACTAAAGGCTCATCACCGATTTTTTTAATTACCCCCTTTTTCCACCGTACCACATATCCGAATACAAGTCCAAGCAATACGACCAGTCCAAGTAATAATAACCGTTCCGGATACAAGAAATAAAGCATACGCTAAAATAATCACTCAGTGCAACAAACTCAATACAGGCAATGTTAAATTAAATCAGTCAGGGGATACCGATTATTTTATTTCCTGCATACTTACCAGACGGTTATACATTCCGTCTAATGCCACCAGCGACTGATGGTTCCCTCTTTCTACAATCCTGCCCTTTTTTAATACTATAATTTCATCTGCATTCTTAATTGTACTCAGCCTGTGTGCAATTACAATGCTGGTACGATTTTCCATCAGGTGATCAATCGCATCCTGTACCAGCTTTTCACTCTCTGTATCCAAGGAGGAAGTAGCCTCATCCAGAATAAGAATCGCAGGGTTCTTTAATACCGCTCTGGCAATGGTCACCCTTTGGCGTTCTCCTCCACTGAGTTTACTCCCACGCTCCCCCACCCGGGTATCATAGCCCTCTTCTTTGTGCCCGATAAATACGGCTGCATTGGCTATTTCAGCAGCTCTTACTATCTGCTCACGCTCAATCTCTGCTTTACCCATCGCAATATTACCTGCTATGGTATCATTAAATAAAATAGGTTCCTGTGTCACAATACCCATTTGTTCGCGCAATGAATGAAGGTCGTATTTTCTAATATCGATTCCATCAATCAAAATCTCACCCGAGGTGACATCGTGGAAGCGGGGTATCAGGTCAACCAGCGTACTCTTACCTGCTCCTGACGAGCCAACAAATGCTACCGTTTTACCCTTCTCGATGGTCAGGCTGATATCTTCAAGAATCTTTACATCTTTATAAGAGAAAGACACATTCCGAAACTCAATACTTCTTTCAAATGATTTCAAAATAACCGGATTCACAGGATTCTCCACCACTTCCGGCTCGTTGAGCAGGTGTTCAATACGCTCCAGGCTTGCAGCCCCCTTGCGAATATTGTAAGCAGCAGTTGAAAGATTTTTCAGAGGCTGTATCACCTGTGAAAAGACCAGGATATAGGAAAGAAAATCTCCCGGATCCAGGAATGAATCTCTTAATACCAGCCTGCCCCCATACCACAATACACACACCACAGCACCCACTCCCAGCACCTCGCTTAACGGAGAGGCCAGATCCCGTTTACGGTTTACCCTGTTCTTGCTCCTGAAAAGTTCCTCATTCTGCTTTTCAAAACGATCAAACTGCACTTTTTCCGCATTAAAGGCCTTTATTATCCGCATGCCACCCAGTGTTTCCTCTACGGTGCTCAGAATATGGCCCAGCTTCTCCTGCACAACGGTACCTTGTTTCTTGAGCGACCTGCCGATCCGCCCGATTATGAGGCCTGTTACGGGGAAAAATAAAACAAGAAATAAGGTGAGTGGAGGGCTGAGGATGACCAGATATGAAAAGAACAATATAATCGTCACCGGCTCCCGGAAAAGAGTCTCCAGCAGATTGACCACAGATGTTTCCACATCGCTAAGATCATTGGTCAACCGGCTCATGATGTCACCCTTGCGTTGATCATTAAAAAAGCTGATAGGCAGCCGAAGCACTTTCTGATACATGTGGCTGCGCATATCATTCAGCACACCATTCCTGATGGGCGTCAGGCAATATACAGCTGAGTATAAAAAAATATTCTTGAGTATCACAAACAAAAGAATCAGTACACAGATAATTCCCAGCGCTTTAATATCTCCGTTAGGCTGATTCAAAATTTCGGATAAATAGACTTTCAGATAATTAACCGGGTTGATTTTTTCAAGAGAACCTGACTGGCTCGCTGCCTCAGCAAGTGTATCCTGCTTTTTAAAAACCAGGAGCAGGAACGGACTCATCAGTCCAAGCGAGACCACTGAAAAAATATTAGAAAGAATATTAAGTGAAAAATAGGATATGATTAACCGTGGATATCGTTTTACGTACCTGAAAACCGTCCTTAAACTCTTCATTGACTCGGTTTAATAAAATTAATGGCAAAGTAACTAATTTTACCCTGAACCAACACCGATCAAGATGACTGAAGGAAAAAGACAAAAACAGGTAGCTGCCGAAATAACAAAAGAGCTTAATGATATCTTTCTGAAAATGCAATTAAATATGCAGGGAGGAGGTATGGTGTCAATATCCACAGTAAAAATGACGCCTGACCTCTACGAAGCAAGAATCTACTTAAGCCTCTTCAGAGTCAGTGATGAGAATGAAGTGCTTAATAAATTTAAAACGCACAGCAGTGAAATCAGGGGTGAACTGGGTAAGAGAATGAGGCACCAGTTAAGAATTATACCTCAACTGGTATTTTATAAAGATGATACGCTGGATCATGTGTTCAGAATCGAGCAGATTCTTGATGACATTAAGAAACAGGATGGCCACAACAAAGATTCATAAACCACATAACCCATTACCCATTGTACTTCACCTTTGCCTGGCGTTATTTTAAAGCGAAGAAAAGCACTAATGCCATCAATATCATTGCATGGGTAACCACCGGGGTGATTGCCTTCTCTACACTCTGCCAGGTGCTTGTCCTAAATGTTTTCAACGGATTTGAGTCGCTCGTAAAATCATTGTATGCCAACTTCTACTCTGATATCAAAGTGGTAGCTCCGGTTGGCAAAACGATTTTTCTAACTAATGAACAACTCAGCCAGATTGCCGCCATGCAGGGTGTAACCGGCATTTCCAGAAACATTGAAGAGAAAGCGCTTCTGCAAAATGATGCACAACAGACTGTCGTATATCTGAAAGGGGTGGATAGCAATTACTTCAGAGTTTCGGGATTGCCCTCCAAAATGTACAGGGGAAATTTTGATGTAGGCAATACCTCTCATCCGTTACTGGTATTAGGTGTAGGGATCGAAAGCGCAATGAATGTGTCTGCCGACCAGAATATTTATCCGCTGACAGTGTTCCTGCCCAAGAAAACAGGTTTTGAGGGCGGGAATCCGCTCTCTTCACTCAGCGAAGGAAATGCTTATCTGTCCGGAAGTTTCGCTATCCAACAGGAATTTGATAATAAGTATGTGATTACCAATATCGGGTTTATGAGGCAACAGATGAACTACAGAGATGATGAATACACCTCGCTCGAAGTGCAACTGGCTAAAGGCATGAACGCAGAGACATTTGCCCGTGCACTACGTCAGGTACTGGGAGATAAATATAAAGTGCAGACAAAATACGAGCAGAATACCAGCCTCTACCAGAGCATGCGCATGGAGAAATGGTTTATCTACGCCGTACTCACTCTTATCCTGATTATTGCCGCCTTTAATATAATTGGTGCACTCACGATGCTGGTGTTAGAAAAGAAGAAAGATATCAGTGTGCTTCTGGCAATGGGAGCCGACAAACACATTATCCGGAAAATATTTTTAAGTGAAGGATTACTACTGGCTGCCGGTGGCGCAGTAATTGGAATCATCCTTGCCACTCTTATCTCAATGCTACAGATGAAATATCACTTCATTAAACTCTATGGCTCCTCATTTCTCATTGATTATTTCCCTGTGAAGATGGAAGCATCTGACCTGCTTTTGGTAACTGTCACCGCTTTCATAATCGCTTTCGTTGCCTCATGGTTCCCGGCACAGAAGGCAGCTTCACAACACTTCGATCTGAAGACTACCTAACCTCAGTTTAAAGTGATTTCCTCAAAGAGGAACTCGCATCGATGTCCTGTTGAAAAGTTTTCACAAAGAATCCCTGAAAAAAATTAAAAGGGTCTGCGCTGGAAGTGCTCCACGAAATCACTACCCGCACAAACCCTGAATACTATTTACTTTTCTCCTAATGTCCCTGAAGGACTCCTTTGTTAAAACCAACTACCTATCCATTCCTCCCCAACCTTATCACCCAAACGAGCTCTTCTCTTTCTAACCTTATAGCGCTGCCTCAACATTGTGTAAATCATCATGGGGATAAATACAATAATCAGGGGCGGAATGCTCATCATGCTTACCCATTTACCGCCAAACTGTCTGCGCATCGGCCTCTTAAGCCGCTCTGCTACCAGATACATTCCAGGCACTAAAATCAGTGTCATAAAGAATGCAAAAGCCAACCCAAAAATAATTGTCCATGCAAGTGGTTTCCAGAAAGTAGCACTATCTCCTCCGAAAAATATATGGGGATTCAGTTCACTGAACATAGTAATAAAGTTGATATTGAAGCCCACTGCCAGCGGAATAAGCGCGAAGATGGCTGCAAGTGCTGTCAGCATCACAGGAATAATCCTGATCTTCCCTGCCTGAATTACTGCTTCTCTCAACTTCAATCCACGCCCCCGCAGTTCATCCGCAAAGTCGATAACCAGGATCGCATTCTTCACCACAATACCCGCCAATCCCACAATACCAATCCCTGTCATCACCACAGACACTGTCATTCCGGTGATGGAGAATCCCAGAATTACCCCAATCACACTAAACACAATTTCTGTAAGTATGATCACCGTCTTACTGATAGAGTTAAACTGCAACACCAAAATAAACAATATCAGCATGAGCGCAATACCCAGGGCCTTCCCCAGAAACTGGGCTGTCTCAGCCTGCTGTTGGCTTTCACCTGTCTGCTTGATTGTTACGTTAGAGCCTTTATTAAATCCCTTGATTGCTGTCCCCAATTCCTTGTTCACTTCTGTGGGTGTATAGCCACTCAGCACATTACTATATAGTGTGATTACACGTTTTACATTCAGTCGTTTAATGCTTCCATAGGTACTTGTGAAGTCAACATCTACGAGCGAACTGATTGGAATACTCTTTACCTGTCCACCTGAAGCCATATCTCTGAATACCACATTCATGTTCAACAGATTGGTCAGATTCTGGCGCTGTACTTCATTATTCCGAACCCAAATCTTATACTCATCATCATTATCCTTAATCTTCGAAACCTCCTGCCCAAATAAGGCTGTCCGGATTTGCTGGCCTATCTGTGCAGTAGATACCCCCTCCGTCAAAGCCCTTTCACGATTGATTTTTAGTGTTACCTCCGGATTATTCAGGTCCACATCCATCTTTAAGTCTTCTACACCCGGTACTTGCAGACTATCCAGGTATCTTTTCAGGTTTACTGCAGTTGAAGTCAGCGTTGTAAAATCTTCACTGGATACCTCAATATTAATAGGAGGATCAGTGGGTGGCCCCATTTGCTCCTGTGCCACTGATATCTGTGCACCGGGAATTCCTTTCACTACATTACGAATGGAATCGAGATAAGGCATTGTGGAAATTCCCTCTCTTTTTTCATACTCAATAAAGTTAACCTGAACACGGCCTAAGTTAGGCTGTGTGGTTCTGTCTCCACTATTAGGGTCACTGGCGCCTACAGCCACATTTGAGATCACGCTCTCTACAACATGGCTCATCTTGCCCGACTTATCACTAAGCACCTTCATAATTCTATTCTCCAGCACATGCGTGACAGAGTCAGTAAAATCTACGTTTGTGCCGACAGGCATTTTCAGGTACACATATACTACGTTAGGATCACCCTGCGGGAAGAAGACCACAGGCACGTTTCTGGCCTTAAAGAAAAGTACAGATACAATCAGCAATACCCCCATGCCCAGTAGCAGCCATACAGGCCTCCACTTCGCCACGGCCCACCTTAGCAATTGTTCATAGCGATCCATGATTGCAGGAAGTATCTTGTTCTGAAAACTATGAATCGCTTTATCAAACACATAGACATTTAATACCACAACCAAAGAAATAAAAATCAAGAGGTTTCCAAAGAAAGTCAATCCAAACAAATCGAGTAGAATACCTCCAACCAGAGGGATAAGGAATGGTTTACTCTTAAACACCCTCGATTTCTTCTGAAGATGTGCATCATGCTCCGGATGGGTCATAAAGTCAACCGCAAATACAGGATTCATAATAAAGGCAACTACCAGAGAGGCTGTCAAAGTGAAAATCAGCATCGTGGGCAGGAATATCATAAACTTTCCAATGATGCCGGGCCAAAATAGTAAGGGCACAAAGGGTGCAAGGGTGGTGAGCGTACCGGAGAGCACAGGTACAAATATCTCACCCGCCGCCATCCGCGCGGCTTCGATCCCTGAGACTTTTCCTTTATTCTTTGTAAAAATCCTGTGTGTATTTTCAATCACTACAATAGCATCATCCACAATAATTCCAAGGCCAAACAACAACGCAAACAAGACAATGAAGTTCAGTGTCACGCTGGTCCCCGTGATGATATCTGCCGCCGGCATAAATAGAAAAGCAACGAACATGCTCAAGGGTACTGACAATGCCACAAAGAATGCATTGGTAACTCCCATAAAAAACATCAGAATCAGCAATACCAACAGAAACCCAATTACAATCGAGTTTACCAAATCATTAAAGCTGGTTCGGGTAGCCTTACTCTGATCGCCTGTAATCTGCACGTCGAGATTAGAAGGAAAAGAATTAGCTTTTAGATCTTCCACCACCTGCTTCACGTCATCAGATGTCTGAATCAGATTCTCTCCTGCGCGCTTAATGATATTCAGTGTGACTACATTCTTACCATTCAGACGCGAATAACTTTCGCTTGTCTTAACAGTATCCTTAATCGTAGCAATATCTTTCAGATAAATAGGAGCTCCGGAAGTATTACGGACTATTACCTTCTCAATATCATATTTCGTTTTAAATTGTCCCTTCACTTGCAGCGTACGTTTCATATTCCCTACCTCCAGCAAGCCTCCGCTGATATCCATATTCTCATACTGAACTGCTGATGCGATATCATTGAAAGTAATTCCGGCACTCTGCATCTTGTAGTTGTCCACATTGATCTGGAACTCCCTTTCAGGAGCGCCTACAATGTCCACCCTGGTAATCTCAGAAAGCTCTTCCAATTTGTCCTGCGCATCATCTGCATACTTTTTCAGCGTGATCATATCATAATTGCCACTGAGGTTGACAAACATGATTGGCATCTCACTAAGACTTACTTCCTGCACATTCGGTTCCTGAGTGAGGCCGGTGGGTAAATCTGCTTTGGATTTATCTACAGCGTCTCTTACCTTCTGCACTGCCACATCTACGTTTACATCGGTACTGAACTCAACAATTATTGCAGAAAAGTCTTGCAGGGAAGTGCTCTTGATCTTATTGATTTTTGCGCCGGTAATTCCCTTTAATTGTTTTTCGATTGGGATCGTCACCAGTTTCTCCATATCCATCGGGGAGTTGCCCACATTAATGGTTTGGATATATACTGTAGGAATTACCACATCCGGAAATCGCTCTTTGGGTAAAGTAATAAACTGAAATACTCCCACCAGCGAGACAAATACTACCAGCAGATAAATAGAAGTCCTGTTCTTAATAGACCAACTGGTCGGTTTGAACTCCTTAAACTTCTCATTAAAATTTTCTAATGACTTCATAATCATTTTAAATGTGCTCTTGAATCAGGAGCGATGCTAATTTTATTCACTTATTTTTCTGAAGTGCTAAGCAATTGGCCGCTTAACAGATCCTGAAATCCTTCGGTAACTAGGGCATCACCAGGCTCCAGTCCTGACAATACTTCTACACTATCTCCGCTGAATCTCCCAATGGTAACCTGCTTTTTCTCAGCCACGAGATTGCCATTTCTGGACGCTGCCACCAGCACATACTTTCCCCCTTCATCATTCTGGATAGTGTTAAGAGGTATCACGATAGTGTTTGGCGCCTGATAGTCAAGAATCTTTACAACAGCAGTTTGGTTAGGTTTCAGGCTCATATTTTTTGGAACCTTTATTTCCGCATTAAATCCTCTGGTGGTAAGCCCCACAGAATACCCCATGAAGGAAATTACGCTTTCAAAAGAAGGATTCCCATCAGGGAACTCTACGATTACCTTACTTCCTTTGCTGATAGTACCTGAATAGTTTTCCGGAACAGTTACTACCACCTTCATATCAGTGTTATTCACAATCCTTACATATCCTCCCGAGAGGGGATTGCCGGTAAATGTCTCCCCTACATGGGCCGTCACATCATCCACTATACCATCTACATCACTATACACATTGCTCTGATTTGCCTGAGCCTGCACCGCTTTCGCATTAGCCTCAATAGTACTCAGCTGTCCCTGCAGCGTCTCTACATTTGTGCGCGCCTGCAACAGTTGCACTTCCGTTCCGATATTATTAGCCCAGAGATTTTTCTGCCGCTCGTACACTGACTTTGCCAGTTCCAGTTGTGCATTAACGGTACCCATCTGTTGCTTAATTGCAGCCACATTCTGGCGTATTACTTCATCATCGAGCTTCAATACCAGTTGCCCTTTTCTGATACGGTCTCCCTGCTTTACATAAATCGCTTTTATCTGGCCGGGCTGACCTGACGGGGTGATATAGCTAATGTTTTGCTGATCCACTTTTCCCTGCAATGTCACGTAATGGTTAAACTGCGACTTTGATACCGGTGTCAATACTACCAGTCTGGGTTTCTGAACAGATGCAGCCGTGTCCAGCTTTGCAATCTCAGCTTCCAGTTTATCTATTTTTCCATCGAGGCTTATTCTCTCAGTTTTGAGTTTTTCCAGTGCCGCTTTCTTTTTGCTCAACGAGTCTGCATTATCGTTTGTGCTCCCGCAAGATGCTATCACAGTTATAGCCAGGGCAGGAAGGAGAGATTTTAATATTTGATTCATCTTTTATTTACTTAATAGTTTGAATTAAAGTTTACCGGCAGCCTTTAAGAAGTCTATTCGTGCGATGATCGCATCATATAAAGAGCTGTAATAATTGTTCTGAGCCATGATGAGTTCTGTCTGTGCAGAAGATATTTCCAGGTTGCTTCCTACTCCCTGTTCGTATTTCAGCTTAGTCGTTTTATACACCTGATCTGCCAATTCGATGTTCTTCTTTTGCGTATCCATATTGTATAGCGCCGTCTTCATGTTAAGTCTGGACTGGCGGATGTCATTTGTGATAGACGATTCAAGAAGTTTTAAATTATTCTGAGTCTGCCGAAGTGTAATTCTGGCACTTTCAATCTGTGCATTCTTTCCCAATCCACTAAAAATAGGTACGTTAAGGCGCAGGGCTAAGAAAGAGGAAGTAAAATAAGGACCTTTAAAAAAGTCGAAGCTCTGGCGCTGCGCATTCTTACTATAATTAGCAGCAAATACCAGTGTAGGCAATTTGCTAAGCTGATAACGTTTGACATTCAGTTTATTCAGTTCCTCCAGATTTTTTAACTGCTGATAATCCACCCTGTCTTCAAAGTGATATTCTTCGCCCAGAATATTTGATTTCAGTTTATCATCTGTAATAGATTCTGTCAGCACCAATGAGTCCTGCATCGGCATTCCCAAAAGAAATTTAAGCGCTTCCACACCTGCATCGATCTGGTTCTGTGCTTTTAATCTTTGTGTCTGAAGGTTACTCAATTGCACCTGCACTTTATCTATATCCAGTTTCTCTGCAAAACCATTCTGATAAATCAGCTTTGTATCATGAAGGAGCTGTTCTACATTTTTGATGTTTGCATCAATGGTACTAATCTGTTGTTGCCCGACGGCAAGCTGGTAATAAATCTTTAACACGTTTGCCTTGATTTGCTCTCTGGTCACTTCGGAAGCTAATTCCGCATTCTTTACAGCCGCATTGCGTGCCATGAGTCCGACAAACACCTGCCCGTCGAACAAAATCTGCGTAAGATCTACCCCACCGCTCAACGACCACTTTGTGGCAAAACCGGCGTTAATGGTTCCAAAATCATCAGGAGCGGTGATAGGCGTACCATCGCCTTTCTTTACCTGATTGGCAACTAATACTGCATAAGTGCTTTGAGCGATAAAGTTGGGAAAGGTCATTACCTGCACATTGGGATTCATACTCATCCCACCTGATGCACTGAGGCTTGGTAACGCGGCTGCAGTTACCTGTTTGTTTTGCATTTGTTGTGCCTTAATATCCAGCAAGGCATTCTGCACCTGAAGGGAATGCTTCAGTGCATATTCTACTGCCTGATCCGCCGTGAACTGATGCACTTCCGGTTGGTCTTGCGCATACACACCGGGAGCAATGCAGCATAATATCAGGGCTACTGCCAGGGCTACGGATTGTCTCATTGTTTCTGTTTTAAATATTTTATTCCTTAGCGGCGTATTTTTCAATCAGCTTTTTTCCTTTGGGTGTCACCAGAGAGTGCATATACATACTTAATGATTGTTTCTGAATTTCCAGAAGCGCATACCCCGATCTCGGAAACAACTGTTCATTAAATGCCATTGATACCATTTCGATTCTGAGTCTGGCATATATATCTTCATTTATCTCTTCCCTGTAAAGCCCTTCTTTCTTTCCCCACCTCATATTATCCACAATCATTTGGTACAAAAACCCAAACCTGAAATCATGAAATCGTTTAAAGGTCTTGGGGTATCCCCTCTGCATATCGAACAAAACAGAAGGGTTCAAATCGGTAAGAAAGGTGTGGATAGCTCTGATAGCCAAAAACAACTCTTCTACCGCATCTCTGGCCTGCTCGTGAGAGGCAATCGCCAGCTTGATGTTGTTTTCCAGAATATCTCTGGTCACCTCGTCCACCAATTCTCCTTTGTCATTAAAGCTCTGGTATATGGTCTTCTTAGATACGCCCAGCTTTAGCGCTATCTCATCCATCGTAACCGAACGGATGCCATACACTCTAAAAAGCTCTTCTGCACACTTTTTTATCCTGTCTCTGATTTCCATCGGGGCGCAAAACTATGGAAACTTTTCTCTTTTTAAAAGTTTTTTGAGTTTTTTTTTGAAAAAAATCACAGGTTTTTAACTGCCTCCTTCATCCTCCTGCAGGAAGCACTATGGAACAAATGCAAATGCCGGTTTGTTAGTTAGCCTTGGGCGACCCAAAAGCCGGATTTATGAGGAATGTGGAATCTGTAAGTGTGTAAAGGAAGCGTTCCAGGTCATATTTTTCTCTGGGATCCAAAACAATGGGCTTTAGCAATGCGCTATCCAGTGTCGCTGACTTCTGAATCCCCGAGGTGTAGTGTTCTATAACTTTATGGA
>JAMLGT010000018.1 GCA_023957755.1 Chitinophagaceae bacterium | reverse complement strand
AGTTGACTGGCGCCGGCAATAGTATGGATGCCCAATATATATTGGGAGATGATGTTTCTGGTTTGTTACCGCATTATGATGATCCAAAATATTTTGGTTCTGCAGATACAAGAAGACAAAACCTTTTTCAATGGAAAGGTGATGTTTATCTACCTGATCAGCAAATATTTGAAATAAGTGGCTTTTACAAGAGAATTTATACTGCCAATAAAATCATCAATGAGGTAATGGGTACTGTTGATGGGAGAAAAGAGCAGAAACAAAAGATTCAGGCAGAGGCTTATTGTCAACGCGCATTTGCCTATTTTATGTTAATTAATTATTTCGGTAAACCTTATAGTAGTGAAACTTCAATCTCCGATTTAGGGGTACCTATTATCTTGGAACCAAATTTTTCAAGTACGAATTTCCAAAGGGCTACTGTAAGTGCTGTTTATAAACAAATAATTAATGACTTGCTGGCTGCTATTCCTAATTTGCCCTTAATACAAAATAGCGCAAATAGATTTTGCAAATCCGCAGGCGAGGCCTTATTGGGAAAGGTCTTTTTGTTTTCTAAGGAATTTCAGCTAGCCAAGGAACAACTAGATAGTGCTGTGAGCCACCTACCGACATACTTTACGACAGGTGGTACTGTGGGATTTATTAATTACAATACTGCTTCACCAGGTAATCCGTTGTTGGGATATGTCTTTGTAACTCCTCAAGTTGGTTCAACAGCCTCTCAGGGGAATGGTTATCCAGAGACACTAAATGCTCAGGTAGGGATTGCCACTTGGCTTGGAAACTCATCCCCTTTAGTAATTAGCCCCGAAACTTATGCACTATTCGATGAAAAAGATCTTAGGCGTAAATTATATGTTAGAAACTATTCGCCATTAGCGCCAGGGAATGCTGCGGTTTTACCCACAGGGCTATTCCGTTCACGAGCGGGATTTTTGGGCAGTTCGGTTGGTATTCAACTACCTGATTTATATCTGCTACGGGCTGAGGCGAAAGCACGAGTTGGAGATGTTTCTGGGGCAAAGGAGAGCCTATTCATTGTTAGAAAAAATAGGATGCCTGTGGACATAGCCTTTGATAGTATACCCGATCAACAAGTACCATTAATTAAATTTATTATGGATGAAAGGCGGAGAGAATTTGCGACTTTGGGGTTCCGGTGGTTTGATATGAAAAGACTCTCAAACGATCCTCTTTTTTTGGGTGTTAATTATCAACATATATTATATTCTTCATCTGGTGAAATTATTGCAACCTATAATTTGAATCCGGAGAGATTCCAACTCCGGTTCTCTGATAAGCTATTAAATATTTCTCAGGGATTAGAAGACAATCCATAACCAAAATTTTATTTATCTCACAAATAACTCATAATAATTTTCTTATATGAAACCTGTTTTTTTTTTATGTTTTCTTAGTTTAATAATTTTAGATGCTCATTCTCAAAAAAAATCAGCTATTAATGGGAAAGTCTTGGGTTCTGATTTAAGGGGGAAAGCTATCTTAACGTATATTATTGGAAATGATAAAATTGCAGATAGCGTCGCCATTATAAATAATAAGTTTTATTTTAAAGCCCAAATAGGCGAATCGGTACTTGCTACGATTAAGATCATTTCGTTTGAAGATAGTAGTGAGAGAAGACTATCAGGTATATCAAAAATTTTCTTTTGGGATCCTGGCAAAACTGATGTGATAGTTACTGGTTCACCTCTTACCGTAGTTATTAACGGGGGGCAGGGGCAAAGGGATTTTTTACAATTTGAAAATCAATTAAAAAAGTTCAATGAGATAAATAATCAGAAAGCTCTTGTTAGTCAAAGAAATAAATATAAAAGTGAGGGAAGACAAGATAGCTTAGAAATTGTAAAAACTAAGTTAGTTAAACTAGATAGTCTCAGGAGGAAAGATTTTTATTTAAGCTTTTTTCAATCACACCTAAGTTCATCCATTTCTTTGTTTGTCTTGGAGCAGTATGCTGGCCCTTTATTCGATAACAAAGATGCATTTGAGTTATTTGACTTATTGCCAGTAAAAATTAGAAAGTCTATCGCAGGTGTATCTTTCAAGGATAGAATAACCATAGATAGAAATACCTCCATTGGAGCTATTGCACCTGAGTTCGTACAATCTGATACAAGTAAGATTCCTGTTGCACTTTCTCAATTTAGAGGTAAGTATGTTCTAATAGACTTTTGGGCATCATGGTGTGGACCATGTAGGGCAGAGAATCCAAATTTAGTACGAGCTTTTGAAAAATATAAGAGTAAGGGATTGACAATCCTTGGAGTTTCATTGGATCAGTCGGGGCAGTATGAGGCCTGGAAAGAAGCTATAAGGCATGATAATCTTAATTGGACCCAGGTTAGTGACTTAAAATTTTGGAATAATGAAGTAGCAATGAAATATGGAATTAAAGCAATTCCACAGAACTTCCTTCTCGATCCTTCGGGGAGAATAATAGCTAAAAATATTTTTGGTGAAGAGTTGAATAAGGTATTAGCTTCAATATTTGAGTAGTTAGGTAATTTAGGCAGAAAATGAAGGAGCATCCAACGATAATCTACACGAATAATTGCGATAAGGGACGCATTTGCTTCTTTAAACTGCTATACATTAATTTGAAGGATCGGAAAGCTATGCTAGGGAACTATCAATGGAAAAGGGGGGAAACTTTTACCTAATAGAGAGAGTTGAATTTTCATTTCGCTTCTCAGTTTTAGTCAGGCATATTTTCTTAAATCTCATTTCTTTTTTAATTAAGATTTTAACCATTTGCATAAATTCGAAATTTATAAAGAGTGTGTGTATAGTTGGACAATTTGTTGTCACAAATATCCGATGCCTTTTAAGGTATTGTTTGCCTTCTACTCTTTGAGGAATTATACAAAGTGTGCACAAAGGTTAATAAAGAGCAGTCGTTTAAAGTTGAATATGTTTCAATATCCTTCAGAAATTACCTTTAGTGATAAACATTGTATAATACAATAGAGGCTGTCTTCACATGACAGCCTCCTGTAATTTTTGTTAGTGCTTTCTTTAAAAAGCCACGGCATTTAATGCCGTTCAATAAAGTTTTAATTAATATTCGTCCTCGTTGAAAAAGAAGTCTTCCTGGCTGGGATAATCGGGCCAGATGTCTTCGAGCCCTTCATATACCTCTCCTCCTTCATCTTCAAGTTCCTGAAGGTTTTCTACAACTTCGATAGGTGCACCGCTTCTGATGGCGTAATCAATCAGCTCATCCTTTGTAGCGGGCCAGGGTGCTTCTTCCAGGTGCGAGGCTAGTTCTAGTGTCCAAAACATAATATCTGTTTTTTCAGAGTCAAAAATTTGAGTGTACCCCTAATTTTTTCGCAAAAGTATAAGTTATATCCGTTTTACCAAATATACTTTAGAACAGAGGTTTTACAGATTCATTCGACGCCTGAAAGGCAGGAAATGATTTGTGGAAAATGCTAAACTTTCCTAAAAATATGCTGCAATTAAGACTTATTTTTACCCCATGTTAAAGGCGCAGGGAATACACAAGAGATATCAGCAATTGCAGGTGTTGAAGGGAGTGGATATGGAGATTAGACAGGGTGAAATTGTGAGTATTGTAGGGAGTTCGGGTGCCGGGAAAAGTACGTTGCTGCATATACTGGGCACATTGGATACAGCAGATAGTGGACAGGTATGGCTGGAGGGTACTGAAATTAGCAGAATGAGAGGCAAAAAGCTGGCGGAGTTCAGGAACAGGCATATAGGGTTTGTCTTTCAGTTTCACCATTTACTGCCGGAATTTACGGCGATAGAAAATGTGTGTATTCCGGGTTGGATAGCAGGGACGAATAAGAAAGCACTGAAAGACCGTGCTCTGGAACTGATGGATTTGCTCAATCTTTCAGATCGTACGGATCACAAACCCTCTGAACTTTCGGGTGGCGAACAACAGCGTGTAGCCGTGGCACGTGCATTGATCAATGCACCGCGAATTGTAATGGCAGATGAACCTACCGGCAATCTGGATTCGGCCAATGCCCGGGAATTACACGGGCTCTTTATGGATCTGAGAGACAAGATGGGGCAGACATTTCTGATAGTTACCCACAATGAACATCTGGCGGAACTGAGTGATCGTGTATTACACATGAAAGATGGACTGATAGTTTAGCTGTATTATTATGAAAGGATTCTACACAATTCTACTTTTGTTGGCAAGCAATACATTTATGACGCTGGCGTGGTATGGGCATCTGAAGATGAAGGATACCGGGAAGTTGGCCGGTGCCGGATTATTTACGATTATACTTATTAGTTGGGGTATAGCTTTCTTTGAATATTGTTTTCAGGTACCGGCAAACAGGATCGGGTTTAATGAAAACGGAGGGCCCTATTCGTTGTGGCAGCTAAAGGTGATACAGGAAGTGATTACACTTTCGGTATTTGCTTTGTTTATGTTTATCTTTTTTAAGAATCAGCCCTTCAGGTGGAATCATCTGGTTGGTTTTTTGCTACTTATTGGTGCAGTATATTTTATTTTTAAGAAATAAGAATCGTTTAGAATAATTCACTAAAAATCATTTTTTATGAATAAAGAAAGAATATTGGTGATAGGGGCCTGTGGCCAGATAGGCGTGGAGCTCACACTTGCGCTGCGCAAGAAGTTTGGAAATGACACTGTAGTAGCTTCCGATCTGAGAGAAGAAAACCCACTGCTGAAAGGGACCGGGCCTTATGTGGCCCTTGATGTAATGAACAAGGAGATGCTACATGTAATGGTTATACGTCAGAATATCACACGTATCTATCTGCTTGCTGCAATACTCTCTGCTACAGGTGAGAAAAACCCCAATCTGGCCTGGTCGCTTAATATGCAGAGCCTGCTCAATGTCCTGGAGATTGCCAGAGATGAGAATGTACACAAAATTTTCTGGCCAAGCAGTATTGCAGTGTTTGGGCCTTCGTCTCCAAAGGTGCAGTGTCCGCAACAGACGATCATCGAGCCGGTTACCGTGTATGGCATCAGCAAGTATGCAGGTGAATTCTGGTGTAATTATTATCACCAGCGCTATGGAGTGGATGTGAGAAGCATCCGGTATCCGGGGCTGATAAGTTATAAGAGTCAGCCGGGAGGCGGCACCACCGATTATGCAGTCGAGATTTTTTATGATGCAAAAGAGAAAAAAAACTATGAATGTTTTCTGAAGGAGGATACCTATCTTCCTATGATGTATATGCCTGATGCAATCCGGGCTACAATTGAATTAATGGAAGCACCGGCAGAACGATTGACTGTGCGGACCTCCTACAACATTCACGGCATGAGTTTTTCACCCAAAGAAGTGTCCGCAGAGATTCAAAAGCATATAAAGGATTTCAGGATATCGTATGCGCCTGACTATCGCCAGCCAATAGCAGAAAGCTGGCCACAGAGTATTGATGATTCGGTTGCCAGGAATGACTGGGGGTGGAAGCCTGAATACGACCTTGCTGCCATGACTGAGGACATGCTAAGGAATATTAAATGAGTATTACAGCGCTTCGTTATTCTGTTTTTTAGATATATAATACAATTTTCACTTCTTGGAATCGTTTATTACATCACGTAAATATTTAAAGTGAAATTGTTTGGATTTCATAAAAAAAAGTAGATATTTACGCTAATTTTTTAATTAAAAACAAAAACAAGAAATGAGAAAGTTTATCTTATCGTTTGCTATTTTGGCATTCACATTGGGTGCTAAAGCACAAGACACTAAGTTGTCAGTTGGAGCCAGCATTGGTTTTCCAACTACCTCAGGAATGAGTTTTGCTTATGGTGCTGACTTGCAAGCTGATTTTGGCGTTGCTGAATCTGCTGCAATTACTGCCAGCGCCGGATATCTTAACTATTCCTGGAAAGGAGGTGGCAACTCAGGTTTTATCCCCTTATTAGCAGGTGGCAAATTCGGGTTCGGTGAATCAGGAATGTATGGCCACGCTCAAATTGGTTATGGGTTTGCCTCCAGAGGTGGTGGAGGAGCCTTTGCTTATGCGCCAAGTTTAGGTTACAACGTAAGTGATAACCTGGATCTGGCTTTGAAGTATCTTGCATTTAGCAAGAACGGCGTTACAAACGGATCTGTTAACCTCAGAGTAGCTTATAAGTTTTAATGAGATTTTCCTAAAAGTTTGAAAAGAGAGTCGTTCAAAAAAGCGGCTCTCTTTTTTTTATCGATCTTTGCATTGTAAATGAAAAGGCTATTTAGAACCGGCCAAAATTCGCCAATGGCAAAAAGCAATTTTGATTGATTATGGTATTAAATGAAATAAGCGAGTTCAAATCATCTCCTGAGATTAGAGAGAAACTCTTGCAGTATGGAGAGGTAAAGTCATTTGCTCCCGGCCAGGTGATTCTGAAGGAGAGGGCTTATATAAAAGCCATCCCCCTGGTAATGAGTGGGAGTATTAGAGTAATGAGGACTGATGAAGAAGGGAAAGAAATCCTGTTGTATTATATTAAGTCAGGCGAAAGCTGCATCATGTCGTTTCTTGGAGGTTTGCACCAGGATACCAGTAAAGTAAAGGCGATTGCAGAGGAGGAAACAGAAATCCTTTTTCTGCCGGTGGAGTATGTGGGAGAACTGGTAAAAGAGTATCCGGAGTGGCTTGATTATATTTTCAGGTTGTATCACAAGCGTTTTGAGGAATTGCTGGAGGTGGTAAATGAAGTAGCGTTTAAGAAAATGGATGAAAGGCTTCTAAATTTCCTGAAAACGAAGAGTGAAAATTTACAGTCCAGAACGCTAGCGGTTACTCATGAGCAATTGGCAAATGATCTGGGTACGGCGCGGGTAGTAGTATCCAGACTACTAAGGCAGATGGAAACTGAAGGGCTTGTGGAATTGGGAAGGTCGAAGATTACACTTCTGGATTCAGCCTTTGCCTGAAAATGTTTCAGGGTGCCTGAAGTAAGGTTATGTAACATTAGTAACCATGAGTTATGAAGAATTGAAGGACATTTGCATTGTAAAAATTTCGGGATAAAAGAAAATAAAACTATGAGTTATTGTTTTAATAAAATACTGGATTGTAGTTTTGAAGAGGCAATCACCAGAGTGACGGAGCAACTGGCACGTGAGGGGTTTGGGGTATTGACTGAGATTGATATTTCAGCCACATTGAAGAAAAAACTTGATGTGGATTTCAGAAAGTATAAGATTCTGGGCGCATGTAATCCGCACTTTGCTTATCAGGCATTGCAGCGCGAATCAGACATTGGCACGATGCTTCCCTGCAATGTGGTAGTTCAGGAAACTGATCAGGGAGTTAAGGTGAGTGCTATAGATCCGGTAGCATCAATGATGGCAGTGAGTAATGATTCGTTGGGTGGCGTAGCCACTGAGGTAAGAGCTAAACTTGAAAAAGTAGTGGATACCCTATAAATTTATAGAGAAATGAAACCTAATATCAACGGTACGGACAAGATTATCCGGTTCATTCTGGCAGCGATTCTCGCAGGCTTGTATATTGCGGGGATTGTAACAGGATGGTTGGGAATAGTGTTTGTAGTTTTTGCAGCAGTATTGGTAGTGACAGCATTTATTAATTTCTGTCCTATCTATCACATGCTGGGTATTTCTACGAGGAAACAAGCGGATTCAAAGTCGGAAGGAGAGTAGATACCTACGCAGTGTATCGCAACTGTACTTCACCTAAGTGCAATTAGGATAGGATATTTTTCTACCTGTTAGTTTCAAAAGTTTTAATAATTAATAAAGTAGCCAATTATGTTTGATGCGATTAAGAGTTTGTTGGGGTTTGGGCCCAGAGTAGATTATGCACAACTGGTAAAGCAGGGGGCCATTATTTTGGATGTGCGCAGTAAAGGAGAGTTTTCAGGAGGTCATATTAAAAACTCGATCAATATTCCGGTGGATCAGTTGACCGGCAATCTGGGTAAGTTGAAAGACAAAGACCGTGTAATTATCTGTTGTTGCGCATCAGGTATGAGAAGCGGTAGCGCCAAAAGGATTTTGCAATCTCACGGATACAAAACTGTGTTTAACGGAGGAAGTTGGATGTCACTTCAAAATAGAATTTAAGCCGGTTCGGGCAAGCAGCCAGTGCTACGTATGAAGCACATCCTTCATTGAGAATATTCCTTTCTTGTTGTGTATAAATTCTGCTGCCAGCACTGCTCCTGACGCAAATCCTTTCCTGTTAAATGCTTCATGTTTCAGAGCTATCAGATCGTTTTCTGAGCGATACTGTACGATGTGGGTGCCAGGTACCTCTCCTTCACGGATGCTGGTAATCTGAAGTGACTCGGGAGAAACCATCGCATTAGTTGAATAGCTTTCTTTTTTTCCTGAAGCAATAATTCCTTCGGCCAGGGTGATAGCAGTGCCACTGGGCGCATCTTTCTTATGGATGTGGTGGGTTTCTTCTATGCTTACCTCATAGTCGTCCCGATCTTTCATTAATGCAGCCAGCCGGTTATTAAGTTCAAAAAGAATATTAACTCCCACGCTAAAGTTGCTCGCATAGAGAAAGCTTCCATTTGTTTCCTTACATAGTTGCTTTACCTCCTCCATACGGCTGAGCCAGCCGGTAGTGCCGCATACCACAGGTAGGCCGGTTTCAATGCATAGGCGCACATGCTCATAAGCTGTTTCGGGTTTGGTAAATTCGATTGCTACGTCTGCGTGCCTCAGGTTCTCTTTAGTGAGGGTATGTGCGTTAGCAGAATTGATTTTCATTACGATCACGTGTCCTCTTTTCAATGCAATTTCTTCTATTGCTTTTCCCATTCTGCCATATCCTATCAGTGCTATTTTCATAAAACAAATTTATTAGTTCAGGTCAAAACGGTTATTCTTTCTGTGCAATGTGAAAACCAGACTCAGCCCTGCGGTATTTGTTTCAGAGGAGAAATGAGGTTTGAGTTTCATGCTAAGGTTAGGGCTTACATCAAATCCCTTCAGGTGGGCGTCCACTGTAGCATCTACCACATTCAGTCCCCATAAAAGGATAAAGGCAAGTACAGAGTAGTCGATATCACGCCTGAAACTGTTCCGATAGAAAATAAGAGCTTCAGTTGATAAGTGGCTGAATCTGGCAGGGATCAGATTGTCGTTGGAAGGGTCGTTGTCCAATCTGTATATAACGGATTGCTTTAGACCCTTATACGTATTTAGGTTATAGAAGAAAAAACCTGCTGATGTGCCCAGTGCTCCATATACTATGGGTATTTTCCAGTATTTCTTATTATATGCCTGGCCCCATCCGGGTAGAATTGCGGAACGGATGGTAGCTTTTCGTGGACTGAATTTTTTCACAGAGGAGGTATCTGCCCCCTTTACGCTTTCCTCTTTTTGATTGGGGGCATTCAGGAGCATACTGTCCTTTGCAGAACGCAGGAGCGTGTCAGTCTTTTCCTGTGCATAAAGCGTGTTACCGGAGGTGCAGGCAAGTAATATAATGAGTATTGAAGATAGTTTAACCATGACCGTTAATCCGGTTGAACGTCAAACTTTTGCAGGAGGCCGTTCAACTCTTCTATTGAAGAATAATCAAAGGTAATACTGCCTTTGCCGTTTTTAGCCTGAGAGATTATTACACGTGTACCAAAATGAGAAGCCAGATTGTCTTCGAGTTTTTTCAAAACCGGAGGCAGCTTGCTATTCCCGGTTGTGGGCCTAGATTTTACGGCATACAGTTTTCTCACCATGTCTTCTGTTTGCCTCACAGACAGGCCTTTACTCTTAATCTCTGAGAAGATGTAAAGCTGCTTGTCCACCTCATCTACGTTTACCAGTGCCCGTGCGTGCCCCATGCTGATAGCGTTATTTCTTACGGCTACCTGGATATCCGGTGGTAGTTTGAGCAGGCGGAGATAGTTGGTCACGGTGCTTCTTTCCTTACCCATTCTTTCGGCAAGCTGTTCCTGAGTATAATTCATATCGTCCACAAGTTGGCGATAGCTGAGGGCAATCTCAATAGCATTCAGGTCTTCACGCTGCAAGTTTTCCAGCAGGGCCAGTTCAAGCAATTGAGAGTTGTCGGTCTCTCTGATGTAAACAGGCACTTCTGTAAGTCCTGCGAGTTTGGCGGCTCTGAATCTTCGTTCACCGGCAATGATTCTATATTTTCCGGCAGCCGTTTTCATTACTGTTAGCGGCTGAATGATGTCGTGTACTTTTATGGATTGAGCCAGTTCCTTGAGAGCCGTTTCATCAAAATCGCGTCTTGGCTGATCGGGATTAGCTGTGATATCGGCCAGGGGAATCTTTTGTATAGCTGATCCCTTTCGCGAGTCTTTGATCAGGGTATTCTCTGTCTGTGACAGGTCGGTATTGATTGTTTGCAACAATGATCGAATACCTTTCCCAAGTTCATCTTTTTTTGTACGAATATTTTTCTTCTTTTCCATCTTCCTTTTTTTGGTTACTCCTCAGCCATGCTGCTCTCCTGTGACAGCCTGGTCATCTTGTTTTTTTGTAATATCTCTCTTGCCAGGTTGAGGTAGTTAATGGCTCCCTTGCTTTCTGAATCGTAAAGAATAGCAGGCTTACCAAAGCTGGGCGCTTCACTCAGGCGGGTATTCCGATGGATGACACTGGAAAACACAATATCCTCAAAGTGTCGCCTTACCTCGTTGACTACCTGATTGCAGAGGCGTAACCTTCCGTCATACATGGTCATAAGCAGCCCTTCAATCTCCAACTGAGGGTTCAGGCGGTTCTGTACTATTTTGATAGTGTTCAGCAATTTACCCAAACCTTCCAATGCAAAGAATTCTGCCTGTACGGGGACGATCACGCTATCTGCGGCTACCAGTGCATTCACGGTAATGAGTCCGAGCGATGGAGAGCAATCAATGATAATAAAGTCATAAGATTCTCTGAGTGGTTCCAGTATGTTTTTCAATACTGACTCTCTGTCCGGGTAGTTGATCATTTCTATCTCTGCACCTACGAGGTCGATATGCGAGGGAATGACATCCAGAAAAGGGATTTCAGTTTTCAAAATGACATCTTTAGCAGGCGCTTCATTTACCATACAGTCATATACACTCTTGGTAATGTTATGCAGGTCAAATCCCACACCGGTAGTGCTGTTAGCCTGCGGATCCGCATCTACCAGTAGCGTTTTGAATTCAAGTACAGCCAGGCTTGCAGAAAGATTAATAGCGGTGGTTGTTTTCCCAACCCCGCCCTTTTGGTTTGCTATCCCTATTATTTTCGCCATAATCTTTGTAAAAGTACCACAATCGGAGTACCTGAAATACAGGTTCTTGCTTCCGAGTCGAAGGCGCCGCTAAAATAAATGATTCACCTGAATTAAAAGACTTTGCAATGGTAACTTATCCTCAAATATTGGTATTTCAGAAAGAGAGGCTCACGAATCTGCCGGTATGGCTGCGGGTGAAAAGAACAACTATATTATAATGGCTATTAATATCAACGGGTTAGTGACAGGAATCCTAATTTTGCAGCCATGGAAAACGGAAGGAAGGTGCAGGGGGAAGTCTATACTATTATCAGCGGCACAGACAGAGTAAATAGCCATAGCCGTATAGTGGCTGAGATTTACAGAGAGGTGCTCTTTTCAAAAGGCATACATCCGCTTTTTTTCTCAATGGAAAATTTTAACCCACTCAAAGATGAGGAGGCTTTTAAGAAAGCTCAGGATGAATTACTGGTTCCTGCCACCAAATTCGTTTTTGTTATTCCGGAGTATAATGGCAGTTATCCCGGAGTATTGAAGGCAATGATTGACTGGACTGATCCCAGAAAAGTATGGTATTATAAAAAAGCGCTTCTGACCGGAGTCTCTACGGGCAGGGCCGGAAATCTAAGAGGAATGGATCATTTGGCTGACACTCTCAATTTTATGAGGATGACAGTCCATTACAACAAACTGCCGATTAGCAGCGTGGATCACCTGCTGGATGCTGATGGCCACCTGGATGAAGTTACCATGTCGGTAATTGACAAGCAGGTGGAAGAGTTTATTATTTTTTAAATTATGAATTGATGAAGTTTTCAGGGCTTGCTTTTGTGGTGATAATGATAATGGTGTTGCTTGATGTGTACACCTATTTTGTAATTCGGTCAGTATCTTCAGGGGCGTCTTCCCGTACGAAGGTTATTATTTCAATTGTGTACTGGCTGATATCTTTTCTTGCAATTACGGGGCTTCTGCTCTTTGCATTCACACCACAGGAATTTCTGGGTAAAAAACTGCGGATGTATATGTTCGCACTCATCATTGCCCTTCTTTTTTCCAAATTAATCGCTTCGGTCTTTTTTCTTATTGATGATTTGCGCAGGGGCATACAATGGATCTTTTCGAAGATTTTTATGAAGGGTAGCGGCACTGCCGGAGATATGCCTGTTCAGATATCGCGGTCTGCTTTCCTGAGTTGGATGGGAATTACTCTTGGTGGATCGTTTCTTACTACCATGCTTTATGGATTCAGTAATAAGTATAATTATCAACTGAAGAATGTACAATTGAAATTTGACAATCTCCCTGAAGGATTGCGTGGAATGAGGGTAGCTTTTTTCAGTGATGTGCACTCAGGAAGTTTTGACAATAAGAAAGCAGTGGCCCGGGGTGTGGAACTGATCAGAGCGCAGAAAGCCGACCTCATTATTTTTGGAGGGGACTTAGTGAATGATATGTCTTCAGAGATTGATCCCTATATGGATATTTTCTCCACGCTCGAAGCACCGATGGGTGTATATTCTGTTTTGGGCAATCATGATTACGGAGACTATGCCCGCTGGCCTATAAATGGAGTGAGTAAGGAAGAGAACCTCGATATCCTGGTACAGAGGGAGGCGCAGTTGGGATGGAAACTGCTGAGGAATGAGCATGTAATTCTGGAACGAAACGGAGCTCAATTCCCACTCATTGGAGTAGAAAATTGGAGTAATGTGGGGCATTTTCCGAAATATGGCGATTTGCCCAAGGCATATCGCGGAACAGAGGCGTTCCCGTTTAAGATATTAATCAGCCACGATCCCAGCCATTGGGATGCTCAGATACGGCCTGATTTTCCTGATGTGGACCTTACACTAAGCGGGCATACACATGGGTTTCAGTTTGGCGTAGAGATTCCGGGTTTCAGATGGAGCCCTATTCAGTATATTTATAAAGAGTGGGATGGGTTATACGAGAATGGTTCGCAGAAATTATATGTCAATCCCGGGTATGGATTCCTGGGATATCCAGGCAGGGTTGGAATACTTCCGGAAATTACTTTATTTGAATTTGTGTAAACTACCCAAACAAAAAAGGCTCTGCATTTCATCTGCAAAGCCTTGGAATTTTTTGAGAAAGGGAATTACAACTTCAGTTCAGAGTTCATGTGCCTTACTGCTTCTGCACTTGCTGCGAAGGCAGCTTTCTCCTCGTCATTGAGTGGGAATTCATGAATTTTTTCCCATCCATTTCTGCCCAGAGTTACCGGCACACCAATGCATATATCGCTTTGTCCATATTCTCCTTCAAGATATACACTGCATGGGATGACTTTCTTTTCGTCGCGAACGATAGCCTCTACTACGGCCGCACCGGATGAGCCCGGAGCATACCATGCGCTGGTGCCGAGCAATCTGGTAAGCGTAGCGCCACCTACCATCGTGTCTGCTTTTACCTTTTCGAGAGCTTCGGCTGAAAGAAGCTGGCTTACAGGGATACTGTTCAGGGTAGCCAGGCGGGTAAGTGGAATCATCGTTTTATCACCGTGGCCCCCGATTACGTCTGCATTCAGATCGTGAGGAGAACATCCAAGGGCCTGCGAAAGGAAATATTTAAAACGGCTGCTGTCCAGAGCGCCACCCATTCCTACCACCTGATGCTTAGGTACACCATTAGCTTTCAGCGTAAGGTAAGCCATTGTATCCATCGGGTTGCTGATCATCACAATAATTGCGTTTGGAGAGTGCTCCAGAATATTTGCAGTCACTTCCTTTACGATTCCTGCATTGATTCCGATCAGTTCCTCGCGAGTCATACCCGGTTTGCGCGGAATCCCTGAGGTAACGACTACCACACTGCTTCCTGCGGTTTTCTTGTAATCATTTGTGCTGCCAATGATGCGCGTGTCGCTACCGAGAAGTACGGCGCTTTGCATCATGTCCATAGCTTTTCCGTCGGTGAGTCCCTCTTTGATGTCGAGCAATACCAGCTCGTCGCAGAGTTCCTTTCTGGCGATGTTATCAGCACAGGTAGCACCGACTGCTCCTGCACCTACCACTGTTATTTTCATTTAAAAAGAAATTATTGATGTGAGAAATAATTAATACTGCAAAGGTAAGGATTGAATAGTTGTATTTTCCGGATGAATGTGTTAGGGAAAAACTGCTCAGCCTTCCGGGTGGGGCTGGTTCGTAGCTTCCTTCAGCATTTTCCGGACCTTTTGATTCCAGATTTCCTGTTGCGAAGTGTTGATACTGAAATTTGTTTCCCGGTCATACTGATTTTGCAGATGGTCGTTTTCACTGTTCACTTCCTCGCAAACCCGGTCAATTGTTTCGCTGAAGTTCTGCATCGTAAATTTTTCCAGTTTAAGCCGACGGATGAGTTCAATTGCTCCAAGATAGGTAATATCCAGGTGATTTTGTTCGTGGGTAAGATGGTAAGCATCATGAACATTTGGCTTTTTCCAGGAACTTTTTTTATCAAAATATGCATACACCTGCAGAGTGATAATAATTTTTGTTTCTTCTTGTTGTATGCTTGATTGAAGAGAAATACCTGAAGAGGTTACGGCTCCTGTATTGGAGTGGAGATTAGGTTTACCTTTAAAGTCGGCCCAGGTTAGTTGTAAGCCCGGTTTATAGTAGATCGTGTCTCCATCCGGTTTAGATGTTAAATTTTGATACAGGATATTTACTATAGTAGGCTGCCCTGAAAGGGTTGGTACCGTATGTATGAGGGTGAAAAGAAGGAGGACATTCTTCATATCGTGAATTCAGTAAAGAAGGATCTGGCTCAAGTTAGGGTGTACTTCCTAAAAAATTCCATAATTATTCCTCCAAATAATCAAGATCCTTGCTGAAGGTCTCCTCCACCTGTGAGGCAGAATAGACACTTATTGCCAGCACTATGATTCCGGTTATCCAACCACTCTGTACAAACGAGAACCAGTGTTGCAGTGCATTGAACAGCAGGAGCATAAGCGGTAATGCACCCCTGACCATATTGGGAATAGTAGTGGCGGCAGTAGCCCTTAAATTAGTGCCAAATTGTTCGGCTCCCATAGTGACAAAGATTGCCCAGAAACCTGCGGAAAATCCTAACCCCCAACAGATCAGATACATTGTTTGGGCACTCTCTCCCGGAGACTGTAAGAAATAGGCAGCAAGCATGATAGCAGATAGGGCATAGTATATGTAAAGCGTCTTTTTTCGGCTCCTGAGCAGCTGACTGATCAGGCCGGCAAGGATATCCCCTACACTCAGGGCAATGTAAGCATACATAGTCGCTCTTCCGGGATCTACGTCTGCCGTGATTCCCATGTCTTTTCCGAATTTGTTCGAAAAGGCAATCAGGATTCCCACGATATACCAGGTGGGCAAGCCTAGTAGGATACTGTGCAGATATTTTTTGAATCTGTGTTTGTCAGTAAAGAATTTAAAGAAATTGCCCTTAGACACATTTGCATGCATCGCATTGTACATGCCGGATTCGAAGACTCCAATTCTAAGAAGTAATAATGCAAGTCCAAGGCCGCCTCCAATAAAATAACAGGTGCGCCAGTGATAATGTTGTGAAATATAGAAAGCTACTACGGCACCCAGAATACCGAGGGCTGCCACAAATGAGGTAGCGATTCCTCTGATCTCTTTGCGGAGCAGTTCTGAAACCAGTGTGATGCCGGCCCCTAATTCACCGGCCAGCCCAATGCCGGCTACAAAACGAGCCAGGGCATATTGTTCCGAATTTTGCACAAAGCCTGTAGCCACATTGGCAACAGAGTAAATCACAATGGAACCGAATAATACCCTGAGCCTTCCTTTCTTATCTCCCAGGATACCCCATATAATACCACCGGTGAGCAGTCCGGCCATCTGGAGGCCCAGTATCCATTCTCCTTTGGTATCTATTTCTTCCGTGCTGAGGCCCAGATCGCCCAGGCTTTTAATTCTTAGAATGTTGAACAGCAGCAGGTCGTATATGTCAACAAAGTATCCGAGTGCCGCAGCAATTACCGGAAGAGAGAGGATTCCGGGGCCTTTGGGATTAGAGGACATCTTATGCAGTATTGAGTTATTCCTTCGTGGTGCTTTTGGCTGGTTTTATCATTTTATATATTACCGGGAATGTTGTGATCACTACAATAAACAACACAATAACCTCAAGGTGGTCAGTCAGATTAAAACCGAACTCTTCTTTTACAAACTTTTGAAGAAAATGACCGGCCAGTAACATACTTCCTACCCAGAGCACACATCCCAGTATATTATAAAACACAAACTTCTTCCAGTTCATTTTTACAATCCCTGCTACAATAGGCGCAAATGTTCTGACGAAAGGGACAAACCGTGCTACCACAATGGCAAATCCCCCCCGTTTTTCGTAAAAGTCATGTGCCTGAATCAGGTATTTCTTTTTGAAGAAGAAAGAGTCTTTTCTTTGATATAAATAGGGACCGCTCTTCTTTCCAAACCAATAACCTACAAAATTACCCAGGATTCCTGCGGTGGAGATCAGTGCCCAGAGGATACCCAGGTGTACCCATTGATTGCTGGCTTTGAAGAGGGCAGCCTCCACAAGTTCGTCGCTGAAGATACCTGTAACAAAAAGCAGTGCATCACCTGGCAGAAAGAATCCTGCGAAAAGTCCAGTCTCTGCAAAGACAATAAAAACCACCATCCATAAACCTCCATTATCTATATAAAACCTGGGATCTAAAAGGTCTTTGAAATCGATGCCGAGAATATGGAGTAGTTGCAAGGGTATGGTTTTATTTTTTCAAAATAAAGAAACGAAGAAAGTTTTAAAGGATATGTGAAGCACTGGTTAATCCGCGACATACGCCAGCGCTTTTTCATGGTCAAATTCACCCTCCCATCGTGCGATAACGCAACTCGCCAGGGTGTTACCTATTACGTTGACCGACGTTCGGGCCATATCCATCAGTTCGTCAATTCCTAGTATAGCCATGATAGGCCAGAGTGGTAATCCAAATGAAGCTGCTGTGCCTATCAGTATGACGAGAGAGGCACGGGGTACACCTGCTACTCCTTTACTTGTAAGCATCAGAGTAAGACCCATAAATAGTTGCTGCCCAAAGGGCATGTGAATGCCTGCTGCCTGCGCTACGAAGACACTGGCTAGTGAGAGATAAAGTGTAGTGCCATCGAGGTTGAAGGTGTAGCCTGTGGGTAATACAAATGACACAATCTTGCGCGGTACACCAAACTTTTCCATATTCTCCATCGCAATAGGCAGCGCAGATTCAGAACTGGTGGTGGCGAATGCAATGGAAACCGGTTCGGATACTGCTTTGATAAATTGCTTTATCGGTATTTTCAATGCAAGCGCAATGGTAAGCAGTACGCCACCCACAAATACTATCAGCGCCACATACAATGTCAATAACAGCTTTACCAGGGAGAAAAGAATATCCACCCCCAGGTGGCCTACAGTAACGGCAATAGCGCCTCCAACTCCGAAAGGAGCAAAGTGCATAATGATATTGGTGAAGCGGAACATGGTTTCTGCCAGGCTTTCGCTGAAAGAAAGCAGTGGTTTTCTTTTCTGCTCGCTCAACATAGCCAATGCAATCCCGAAGATGACACTGAACACGACAATCGGCAGCACGTCGCCATTATACATTGATTTGATAATGTTTTCAGGGAATATATGGAGAATCACGTCCTGCCATGTTTGTGGAGGTGTTACCGGTAGTTCTTCATGGAAACCGGCAGGAATCTCAATGCCCACACCCGCATGTGTAATATTGATGGCGATAAGCCCGATGATAAGTGCTAAAGTGGTTACCACCTCAAAATATACGATTGACTTCCATCCCATTCTGCCTACCTGCTTCAAGTCGGAGTGCCCTGCAATACCTACCACAAGAGTTGAAAACAGGATAGGAGCAATAATTGTTTTTACAAGCCGGAGGAAAATGTTACTAAGTACCTTGAGGTTCTTAGCTACTTCGGGAAAGTCGAGCCCTATCTCTACCCCTACAACCATACTTGAAAGTATCCATGTGGTTAGTGATTTTTTATAAATAGCAAAGAGCATGAGAGATGCGATAAATATCCACCTCAATACTTTTAGGAAAGTGGGATTGAATGATGCTATATCATAAATATCAAGTACATGGAAAATGGCAGCAATTGTGAGAGTAGCCAATACCAGGAGTCCGCTCTTTCGTTTGTTCATTGTCAGTCTTGTATGGTATCAAAACTAAGGAAACAGACGCTTAATGCAATGGCTGCGGAGCAGAAATTAATTTATTACAGTGGCCTTTGTCGATTAATATAATATGTAGAGAATTATCATTGTCCCGTTAAATTATTCAAAATGTGACTAAAGCTCTGGTTGAGTAAGACTTTCATAGCCCTATCCTAAAGAGTAGGGTAATAAATATAAAACCTAAGCCTGGTGGGCTTTAGTCCAACTTAATCGGACAACAATAGAAGAAAATGATAAACGTAGGTGAAATACTCAATCAGGAAAGGTTTTCGATGATGCCTGCAATACCCTGGCCACCGCCCACACATGCTGTAACGATTCCGTATTTTTTGTTCAGCCGCTTCATATCGTGGATAATTTGTACGGTAAGTTTGGCTCCTGTACAGCCCAGTGGATGCCCTAATGCAATAGCACCCCCATTGATATTTACCCTTTCAGGATCCAGGCCGAGTGTGCGGATTACCGCAAGGCTTTGTGAAGCGAACGCTTCATTTAATTCTACCAGATCTATATCATTGAGTGTCATGCCGGCGCGTTTGAGCACTCTGGGGACAGCTTCGATGGGGCCTAATCCCATTACTCTGGGGTGCACCCCTCCACACACACAATTCACAATCCTCGCAATGGGCTTCAGGCCAAGTTCATTCATCATCTTCTCGCTCATCACGATGGTAAAGGCAGCGCCATCGCTGGTCTGAGATGAGTTGCCTGCTGTGACAGAACCACCTGCTGCAAATACAGGTTTTAATTTGCTCAATACCTCCAGCGAAGTATCAGCCCTGGGGCCTTCATCTGTATCTACTACATAAGATTTTTTCTGAATCTTGTTGTTTTTGTCCAGATAGGTTTGCTCAACTGTGATAGGCATAATGCCGCTGGTGAAATATCCATTCTTAATGGCATTCAGAGCCCGCTGGTGGCTTCTATAACTAAATGCATCCTGATCTTCACGGGACACATTGTATTCTTTTGCAACCGCTTCTGCTGTCAGCCCCATGCCCACATAATAGTCTGGTGTTTCACTGGCTACTGAATAGGCAGGTGAAGGTTTCCATCCCATCATAGGAACCATGCTCATACTTTCTACACCGCCCGCCACAATGCAATCGGCCATACCAGCCCTGATTTTGGCTGTGGCAATAGCGATGGTTTCCAGACCGCTTGCACAATAACGATTTACAGTTACTCCCGGTGCATGAATCCCCAATGCTCTTACACTTATCATTCTGCCGATTTGCAATCCCTGCTCTGCTTCAGGAACAGCGTTGCCTACAATCAGGTCGTCCACTCTTTCCTTCTCTAACTGTGGCACTGTAGCCATCAACTTATTGATAACTTCTACTGCCAGGTCATCCGGACGATAAAAACGAAACCCTCCTTTCTTTGATTTAGTAACTGCAGTCCTGTACCCTGCTACAATATATGCTTCCATAAAAACTATTATTTTTTGCTTTCGTAAAGATAGTTGTTTATCTAACTATTTTTCGAAAATAATGAAATTCTTCTTCTCAGAAAGAATTACGGCAATAAGGTTGCCAAAAAATATGCAGATACTAATGCTCCTCCATAAGCAGACAATAAATGACATGAAAATCCATTTCAGTCTTGAACAAACAGGGAAACGAAGTCTCTCTGTTACCAGTTTGCTCTTACTGCAAAAATCAGATTGGATCCTGCTGCCACAATTCCTGATGAGTAAGGCCTGTATCGCTGATTGGTGATGTTCTCCCATCCGGCAGTGAGGGTGAGGTTGTTAGTTGCCCTGAACGAGGCTTTCAGGTTGAGTGTGTACCATCCCGGCGAATAGGGTAATCCGTTAGTATCTTTTGCATACATATAACCTTTTCCCTGTTCTGAAGGCGAGAGGTTTTTGTTGGTAACAGCGCCATTATAAATCCATGAAAATTCTGCAAAGAATCCTGATTGCCTGTATCTCAGTGCAGTGCTTCCGTAAAATGGCGGTGCATGCCGTAGGGCCACCTGTTCATCTTTGCTGTCATCAGTTTCTTTTCCGGTTAACCAGTTAGCATTTGACCGTAATGATACTCCTGCTCCGAGGGTTATGTCTGCGGCTGCCTGTACGCCTGATACATGGGCACTGGCTACGTTTTGCAGCATTTCTACCCGGCTCATCACGTTATCGAAGAGAATGCTGTCTTGCCCGTTGAATGTGCCCGGCCGCCGAACGATAGCATTGCTCAAAATCGTGTGGAATGCATTGAGTTCGACTCTGTATTTATTATCGACATTTTTTACAATACCGATTTCAAAGTTCCAGGCATATTCAGGGGTGAGTTCGGGGTTGGGCATGGTGACATTTCCCGGAACGCTTTCAAATAGTTTGCCTATGTCATCTACATTGGGCATTCGGTAGCCGGTGGAAATATTAGCATTTAGCTGCCAGGTAGCATCTGGACGGAAAACGATTCCTGCATTGCCGGTCAGCGCCCCGTCTCTGGTTTTTGCCTTTTCGAATGGGAATGGAATAAATGTCTTGTCAAATTCGGCATCGAGTGTATTGTAACTGTATCTGAGTCCTGAAGTAAGGGTCAGCTTGGGGTGAAGATTAATTTTATAACTTGAGTAGAGGCCAAGTGTCCGCCATTTGCTACCGTCAGGATAGCGGCTCACAGCGGCAGCGGTGGTGCCGGATATAATATCTTCCACTTCGCCTGTAGAGCCTACTTTGTTTGAAACATATTCCAATCCGTAAAATATTTCTCCCTGTTTCAGAGTTTTGGTAGCATCCAGATTGATGCTGAATGCATCCACTAATTCTGTCTGAATGTTCCTGCTGGTTTTGTTCCGTGTGCGGTCTATCCTGCTTTCTTCATAGTCCTGATAGGCTATGGTGAGTTTGGTTTTGTCATATATACGAGACTTTTTTGTGTGGAGCACATTGAGTGTGTGCATATTCCAGAGCATGGGCCCATAGTGCCATTCAGCAAAGCGTAGTGCACCATTTCTGTATTGAATTAGTCTGTCGTATCTGGGGGCGTCTCCTGTACGTGCGTGAGTAAAGCTATAGGTGAGATTCCAGTTTGCATCAGGCCTGAAGCTTATTTTTTGTAGCAGGTTGGTCTGGTCGTAGCCGCTAAAACGTTGTATTCGGGGATCGTCATTTTTAAATATGCTGTCCTTGCCATTGATTCTTTTTACATATTCAGGCCTCAGATAATTTTCTTCACCTTCTTTACCATGCTTTCCCATTTTCAGGTCGCCAAAGCTGCTGTGAGTAAAGGAAGAGACGAGCGCCCATCTTTGCCAACCGGCATTGATGTCAGCATGTATTGTTTGCTCGTTATCTGCAGTGGAGTAGCGTGCAAGTGCACTCCCTGTAATCAGGGTTTTCTTAGTGTTTGAAAACTTAGGGTCAATAGTGTGAAAATCCATTACGCCGCCAATGGCATCGCTACCATAGATGATGGAACCCGGGCCGAAGATGACTTCTGCCGTTTCAATGCTGAGCGGGTCGATACTGATTACATTCTGGAGATTTCCACTTCTGTAAATTGCATTATTCATCCTCACCCCGTCAGCTACAATTAATACACGGTTGGTCGCAAAACCTCTGATCATGGGACTGCCGCCGCCTAGCTGACTTTTCTGAATAAATACGGCACCACTTTGTCCAAGCAGGTCAGCCGATGTTTGAGGATTGTTTCTGATGATGTCTGGTTTGGTAACCTTTACTACTTTGTTGGGGACTTCGTTAAGCTTTTGTTGCCATTTGCTGAGGGAAACAATTACAGCATCCATTGTTTTTTCATCAATGGTATCTTTTTGTCCTAAAGTATGTGTGAAAGGAAAGAGGGCTAACACCACAAAGAATATCTGTCGCATAAGGCAGATGGATTTATGAAAAGCATAATTAGCAGTGCAATATAGACACTTTTGGTTGTGCAAAATTGACGAAAGTGAAAAACGGTTTTGTGGTACGTTAAACATCCCTCAGAATCGGTTGACCACAGGGATTCTTCTTCCGCTGCCGAAGGCTTTTGGAGAGACCCTTAGTATGGGACAGAACTGATGACGCTTAAATTCTGCACGGTTTAATAAGTTTACCACCTTGCGCACAATTACCGGCTCATATCCCAAAGAAGCAATCTCGTCCTCTGATTTGAAACATTCAATGAGTTGATAGAGGATGGCATCCAGTACAGGGTAGGGAGGGAGACTCTGTTGGTCATATTGATCCGGACGGAGTTCTGCGGAAGGAGCTTTGTGTAGAATGTTTTGGGGGATAATTTCCTTTTCTGAATTAATCAGGCCGGCAAGTCCATATACCTGGGTTTTATAACAGTCTCCAAGGACGGATAACCCTCCTGCCATATCTCCATAGAGTGTGCCATAACCTGCAGATAGCTCACTTTTGTTACTGGTGTTTAATAACGTGTATCCTAACTTGTTAGCAATTGCCATCAGGATGGTGCTCCGGGTTCTGGCCTGAATATTTTCTTCAGCAACCCCGAAGGGGAGTTTGCTGAATACCGGATCCAGCACGTTCAGAAAGCGATGATATACCGGTTCGATTGGTATTATATAAAACGGAGATTTCAGATTTTCAGAAAGTTGCTTTCCGTCTTTAATGCTGTGGTCACTGCTGAATTGAGAGGGCATGAGTATGGAGAACACGTTCTCACTTCCGAGTGCTTCGCAGGCCAGTGCGATGGTGACTGCACTGTCTATTCCACCACTATTGCCGATAATGGCTTTGGTAAGTCCTGTTTTCTTGAAGTAATCTCTGATTCCCAGAAGGATTGCTTCTTTCATTTGTGAAAGATTCACATCCGCATGGTAGTGGTCGGGGTTCTGAATGACTGAGTTGTTTTCCGTAAAATTTACCGGTGTAGGATGTTCGAAAGTGCCATCCGGGGTAAGAGTGACCAATTGATAGTCTTCGTCAAATTGAGCAAGCTTGTGGTTGAGCTTTCCATGCTTATCGAATACAAGTGAGGCACCGTCAAATATCAACTCTGTCTGTGCGCCGATAGCATTACAATATACCATTGGCAGATGATACTTCAGTACATTCCGGCTTACCGTTTCTTTTCGTTCGTCAGTGCGACGGTAGTTGAATGGCGAAGCTGAAATATTAATCATCAGATCGGGTTGTTGCTCCATGAGTTTCTCCATAGGGCAATGCCTGTAGAGTGGGTGGTTGCCCAGATTCCAGATGTCTTCACAGATAGTAAGCGCAATCTTTTTCCCTTCGAAAGTTATTACTTTCCATTCTGTTGCGGGCTCGAAATAACGGTCTTCATCGAAGATGTCGTAGTTTGGCAGGCAGGTCTTGTCTATGATTGCCTGCACTTCGTTATTGTATAGGAAGTAAGCAGAATTAAAGAGTGCTTTGCCGGTGGTTCCGGTGTTAGGGCGGGGAGCGCCTGCAATTACAGCAATGTCGTAGGTGTGGGCTTTAATTTCATGCACACATTTTTCGATTTCGGTAATGAAGCTTTTTACCAGCAGGTGATCTTGCGGAGAATAGCCACAGATACTCATTTCACTGAATACAGCCAGGTCGGCTCCCTGGGTTTTTGCCATGTGAATAGCCTCAATAATTTTTGTTGTATTTCCCTTAAGGTCACCAATAATGTAGTTCTGCTGTGCCACAAATATTTTCATGGTGCAAAATTAGAGGATTCGCTCCTGCTTCAAATGCAATCTACATTCCTATTTTTGCCGGATGAAGAAGTTGATTATTATATGCTTAGTGATATCCCTGGTGGCCTGCAACCGGAGTAAGGCGCCTGATGTATCTTCCATCAAAGTGGAACTGAAAGTGGCGCGATTCGATCAGGATTTTTTCAAACTGGATACTAATAACCTTTCTGACGGCCTGTCCGGACTACAACAAAAATATCCCGGTTTCCTTAACGATTACCTTATGCATATATTGGGCCTGCAACCTGATAGTGTAATGAGCGAAGGTAGTATGGAGCGGGTTGCATTGAAACAGTTTCTCAGAGATTACCGGCCGGTATTTGATTCAGCACAGGTATTGTACAGCAACTTTGATAAATGGGCTGAAGGGATAAAGAAAGGGTTGCAACATGTAAAATATTACTTTCCGGATTATCCGCTTCCCAATAAGGTGATTACCTACATAGGGCCAATGGATGCTTTTTTTATGACTTCTTATGGTTTGCAGGGCGATGTGTTAACCAATGCAGGTATAGGGGTAGGATTGCAGTTGCATCTGGGGCAAGACTTTTCCTTTTATCAAAGTGATGAGGGGATGGCACTCTATCCGAAATATATTTCTCAGACTTTTACGCCCGGGAATATTCCGGTGAATAGCATGAAGAATATTGCAGATGATATCTTTCCTCAGGATGGGCGGGCTTTCTCGCTGATAGAGCAGATAGTGAACAGTGGCAGAAGATATTACCTGTTGGAATTATTCCTGCCCGGTGTGGATGAGGCTTCGGTATTTGGCTACACTCCGGATCAGTTAAAGGGTGCATATAGCAATGAAGCAGTCATATGGGATTTTTTCCTGAATAATGATTTATTGAATTCCTCTGACCAGGATGTAATTAAGAATTACATCGGACAAAGTCCCAAAACCCAGGAATTTGGAGAGTCTTCTCCGGGGAATCTGGGAAGTTTCACCGGGCTTCAGATCGTAAAGAAATTCATGCAGAAGTTTCCCGATGTATCGCCTGATTCACTCATGAAGGTTCCGGCGCGGGAAGTATATGAGCGTTCTAAGTATAAGCCTAAGGGTTAGTTGTCCTTCGCTTTAGCTGGCAGATGCATGAGGCAGTTCAGATGATTCTGCTTTTGGTATAGCCTTTCTTTTTGAGCCATTGGAGTGATTTCTCTCTGAAATCTCCCTGAAGCAATACCTCGCCATCTTTAGCGCTGCCTCCGGTACCACAAAACTTTTTGATCTCCTTGCCGATTGATTCAATAGCTTCATCGGTGTCGACGAATCCGATGATGAGTGTAACTACCTTGCCTGCCCGTTGCTTCTTATCGAGCCTTATTCTTATTTCCTGAGTTGCTATCGGTTGTGGCGTGTAATCGTCTTCATCTTCGACCGGGGGAGTAAAGTCCGGATTGGTAGAATACACGATTCCGGATGCATTGTTCCTGTTTTTCTTCTTCATAAAGACCAAATTAAAAGAAGGTAATCGATGTGGCAAAGAAAAATTTATCCGGGAGGTGCTTTCGCAATTCCGGATTGGTGATTTAATGCCAGGCTTATTTTTCAAACCGGATTTCCTGCACTACCGTCTTCCCGCCCTTTTCCTTTGCATAGAAAGTGGTTCGGAAGGTTCCGGAAGATGTAACCAGATTGCCTATACAATAAAAAGAACCACCACTTTCACTTTGGTGAAGTACCTTAAAATCTTTGACATTATTCTCCGAAAAAAAGCCCGAAATAAAAGTAGCAGCATCTGATTTTTTATATACCTTATTGTGTTTGTCCACAGTTATTTCAAGAGAGTTGTCGAAATAAGCTGATACTTTTTCGGCATTTCCGGTACGGAAAGCCTGAATTATCTCTGAAGATGTGGACTGCGAAAAGCCGACCGAACTCATCAGAAAAGTCAGAAGTAGAGAAAATGTTTTTATCATCTTTTACTTTTTTGGGGGTTGAAGATGACCTGTTGCCAGACAAAATTTATCATAAATATAATTTCTATTAAGGAATAAAACAATGAATACAATAGCTTTGACAGATGGAAAATAACAGAGCTATTTTAATTATAATGGACGGATGGGGGCTGGGAAAGGTTGCAAAGAGTGATGCCATCCGGGCTGCCAAAACACCGTTTGTCTCTTCCCTTTACAGTAAATATCCCAATAGCACGCTGGTTACCTGCGGCAGGGCTGTTGGATTACCTGAAGGCCAGATGGGAAATAGTGAGGTGGGGCATCTGAACCTTGGTGCCGGAAGGATTGTGTATCAGGAACTTGAGCGAATCAATATAGCTATAGAGGACGGGTCGCTGGAAGCAAATACTGCACTGAATGATACGTTGAGTTATGCAAAGGATCATGGTAAAACCCTTCATCTGATGGGCCTGGTAAGCGATGGGGGTGTGCATTCGCATATCAATCATCTAAAAGCGCTCACGAAGATTTGTAAGGACAGGGGAATCGAAAAGGTAAAGATTCATGCTTTCACTGACGGGAGAGACACGGATCCTAAAAGTGGAATTGGATATCTTACTGATCTGCAACAGCATCTTGATAAGACGACCGGTGAGATTGCTACCGTTGTAGGGCGCTACTATGCTATGGATCGCGACAAACGTTGGGAGCGGATTAAGAAGGCTTACGATGCGTTGGTGAAAAGAGAGGGTAAACAGGTAAGCGATGTACTTGATGCGGTAAGGCAATCTTATGAAGAAGGTGTTACGGATGAGTTTATACTTCCTATTGTGCACAACACGGTTGCAGATGCAGCAATTAAGGAAGATGATGCAGTGATTTGTTTTAATTTCAGAACAGACCGCTGCCGGCAGATTACTGAAGCATTGACCCAGCGGGCATTTCCCGAACAGGAGATGACACCTTTGAATCTTTACTACACCACGATGACAATCTATGACCACACTTTCAGGAACGTACATAACATCTTTAATAATCAGGACCTTACGAGTACGATTGGGGAAGTATTGGAGCATCATCATTTGAAGCAAATCCGGATTGCGGAGACCGAAAAATACCCTCATGTTACTTTCTTCTTCAGTGGAGGCAGGGAACAAACTTTTGAGGGGGAAAAGAGGATAATGATTCCTTCGCCCAAGGTGCCTACCTATGATTTTCAGCCTGAGATGAGTGCAAGGGAGGTGACAGACGCGTTACTGCCGGAGATAAAGAATAAGACCGCCGACTTTATCTGCCTCAATTTTGCCAATGCCGACATGGTCGGACACACCGGAGTTTGGGATGCCGTAGTGAAGGCGGTGGAGACCGTGGATCAGTGTGTGGAAAAAGTAGTTACTGCTGCATTGGAGAGTGGATATACCATATTTTTGACGGCAGACCACGGCAATGCGGATTATATGATCAATGAGAATGGCACGCCTAATACGGCACATACAAAGAACCTGGTGCCCTATTTCGTTATAGGTGCAGGGGCACTGGAGCTGCAACCCGGGAAATTAGGAGATGTGGCACCTACCATTTTACAATTAATGAATCTTCCGATACCGGAAGCAATGACCGGAACAACCTTGTTTAATAAAAACTAAATCAAATGGGAAAGATTGTCAAAGCGCTGCTTTTTATTATTGTACTTGCGTTTATAGTGATTCAGTTTTTCAGGCCCGACAAAGTGGTGGATATTCACCCTGAGGAATTGGCTGTCAACCATGTTTTTGAGGTGCCGGAGAATGTAATGTCCACTTTTAAAAACTCCTGCTACGACTGCCATAGTGATGAGATTAAGTATCCCTGGTATTGGAATGTGCAACCGGCCCGGTGGATATTGCACGACCATATTGTGGAAGGCAGAAGAGAGCTGAACTTCTCTGCAATTGGAAGCTATCCGCTCTACCGCCAGTACAAGAAGTTGCGCGAAATCAGAGAAGAGATTGAAGAAGGTAAAATGCCTGTGAAAGGCTATACTGTGATGCATTCAGGCACCTCACTCTCTGACGATCAGAAGAAGGAAATTTTCGCGTGGGCCGACCAAGCCAGGGCAGCAATGGAAGCCAAATACCCTGCTGACAGCCTGATCAGGAAAAAATAATTGCTTTTTTAAGGCTTATCCTGTCCTGCCTATTCTTATGATACATAGGCAGTTAGTATCATAATGTAAAAAAATCCAATTTTTCCATGCAGCAAATTTTGGAATTATTTGTCTTATCTTAGTGGGGTTAAACTAATACCCATAATGACTGAGGAGCAAATGATCCAAGGGTGCCGGGAAAACCTGCCAGGAGCACAAAGAGCGCTTTATAAGCGTCACAGTGCAAAAATGCTTGGCGTGTGTTATCGGTATGCCAGAAATCAGGAAGATGCAGAAGATATGCTGCAGGAGGGGTTCATGAAAGTATTCAGTCAGATTCACCAGTTTAAGGGTGAAGGTTCTTTGGAAGGTTGGGTCAGAACGATTATGGTGCATACCTGTATCAATCATCTGAAAAAGAATAAAAAGTTTGCAGAGAGTGTGTCATTGGCCTATGCGGAAGAAGTGCGTATCAGAGATTACTCAATTCCCTCTCTTTTGCAGGCAAAACAGGTGGTTGAGTGTATTCGTATGTTGCCATTGGGCTACAGGACGGTATTGAACTTGTATGCAATTGAAGGTTTCTCACACAAAGAGATTGGAACAATCCTGGAAATAGGAGAAAGTACCAGCAGGTCGCAATATACAAGAGCAAAGAGTTTGTTGGAGGACATATTGATAAAGAAAAAAATTCTGACTAAACCGAAGGAAAAATTGAAGATGGTTTCAGGTGAAATCTAACTGCAAATTGTAATAAACCCAAAAATACCTGAAGAGAAAGAAATGGATGGGAGATTTGACACGGATGAGTTTGAAGACTTGATCAGGGAACAGGCCGACAAGTTTTACCTAGTACCCAGTGAACGCGTTTGGAACGGGATATATAATAATTTACGCCCCGGAAGCAAATGGCCGTCATTAGGGATGGGACTGGTGATTCTTATCAGTCTCGTCTGGATTGGAAGTTCACATCAGCCACAGGTTAAAGAAAATGCACTTCAGGCTGAAGCACAAAATAATAAACAACTTACAGTTGAAGGGCCGATTGATCCGCAAACTGTCAATCTGAATAGTAAGGCAAAGGATTATTCAAAGAGCCAATCTGCCACAATGGTTTTGAGCAAACAGGCTCCCACTGATAAGCGCAGGAAGAATAATCAGGCAGGCCTGGCGGAAAGGGTAGCAGTGCCTTCTCTGCCGCCGGATGATAATTCTGTTATGCGTCCTAACCAGACAATTGAGCGTGCTGAAACCGTTCCGGATGAACATAAACCTGTGAAAGCTTCTGAAGTTGCTGTTCCGGTTAGTGAAAGTGCCGATAAGGATAATATCCCATCTGTACCTGTAACAGATAAAGGAGTATTACAGGATTATGGTTTGCGTGGGATTGCCGATCTGACAGTATCCGGATTGTCTGATGGAGTGATGCCTGAATTACCTGAAACGAAAAAGATTGTACTCTCCAGACTTATTTCAGAAGCCACAGTAGCGGCTGCGGGAGTTGCCAGTGCGGCTGCCACTAAGAAGCAGGCCGCTAAAGTAAGAAAGGCGCAATGGGAATTCTTTGTGGCCCCGGTTGTGGCTAATGCACATTTAAACAAGATAGATATTCAGGCACCGCAATCCCAGAGTCTGTTGGCCAACAGTAATATTGTAGGTTTTGATATCAGTAAGCGCTCGCTTGCAGGTATTCAGGGTGGGGCAGATGCAATCTATAAGATCAATGACGTGCTTTCAGCGCGTACAGGAGCACATGTCACCTATTCAGGATATAAAATCAAGGCCGACTTTGTACACCCGACATTTGCCTCAGTAACGTTTGTAAACAGAGAGGGCGCATTATCCAATAAGAGCTATATGACTTATTATGGCAACAAAGGAAATGCCGGCAAGATGAATCTGAATAACTACCGTCTGACATTGTCTATGCCGCTGGGTGTCGACTGGAAGGTGTATGAAAATGATAATGTCAGGGTGATTGTGATGTCCGCTGTTGAGCCGTTGGCCTTGTTGGATGCTAATTCATTTGTGGTATCCAGCGATACGAGGAATTTTGTAGAGGACCCTGATTTGCTCAGGAGATTTAATGTCAATGGAAATATTGGTACGCTTATCGATTTTAAAGGTTCACGTGTGAACTGGAGTATGGGCCCTGTGTTCAGTTACCAGATTTTATCTTCATATCAGAACACCTATCCAATCAGGGAACATCTTGTAAATTACGGATTCAGGATCGGAGTGAAGAAGAGCCGATAACACCCCGCTTGACGAAGTTCCAAAAAAGAAATGGTGGATGAAAACTAGTTTTCAGACGTACAGAATTTACTTTTTGGAATCAAATTTCTGTCAGGCGCAATGAAGGGCGCAGGCCTGCATTGCCTGTGGCGGAGGGGAAATTTCTCTGCTTGAGTAGAGACATGTGGTCAAGCTGGGTTAAGGAACCCATCTTGGTAAAGGGTCGGGATTAGACAAAGGAGAGGAAGTTACTTTACTCCACCCCAGGTGGATTGCGTTCCTTCTCAAAGAAGGCTAAAGCCCTTGGTGAATGAGACTTTATTGGCCCTGCTCTTCCGGGTAGGGTAATAAGTGTAAAGTCTATGCCCGGCAAGCCTTAGCCTCACCTGACAGGGCAATCAATAAATTATCAGCTCGAAAATCAATGGTTCTGTTTTTTAAGAATTTTGGATCGGACAAATCCTGAAATAAATCACGTGAAAGAGAACTTCCGGCGTGAATAGGTATAATCATTCGGTTATAGATTAATCAATCCATTGGGTTATCGATTGTCTTTCCAGTTCCACCATTTTAATTTTTCTGCTTCCTGTAATTCGCGCGGCGTTTCTGCATAATATACGGCACACCTGAATGTATAGAGCAGGCATCTGTCCTGAATACATCCTGCAAATTCATTAGAGGTTTTAAAGAGCACCTCTGGATCCTGGCCACGGAGATCGTCCACATGCCTGATGCCTATATTGTACAGGTCAGTGGCAATTGATTTACCAATACCAGGAATAAGGGTCAGTTCTTTTATGGTTTGTGTTAAGGACATAAGTTGGATGTGTGGAAGGGCGTTGGTTAGAAATGAATTAAGGCTATAATCTGTTCTAGAAATTGACGGTCAGTTTCATCGAAGTGCGCGGGCATGGTGCTGTCCACATCCAGTACCGCTACCACCTCGTTGTTTCTGATTACAGGCAATACGATTTCTGATCTTGAAGTGCTGTTGCACGCGATATGTCCGGCAAATTTAGTTACATCCAGCACTATCAGTGTCTCGCGTTTTTCCCAGGCTGTGCCACAAACGCCTTTGCCCTTTCTGATTCTTGTGCAAGCCACCGGGCCCTGAAAGGGGCCGAGTACCAGGTCGCTACCTTTTACCAAATAAAATCCTACCCATAGCCAGTCGAACTGTTCTTTCAACGCACCACAAATATTAGCCAGATTGGCGATAAGGTCAGGTTCTCCATCGAGTAGTCCCCTGATTTGAGGAATAAGTGATTGATATTGTGCCGTCTTGTCTCCGCTGATAATAGTAAGGTCTTCTGCCATAGGGCAAAGGTAGGGTAGATTTAAGGACAGCCATTCCAAAATCTCTACTCAGCTATCAATTGAATGCCATGTTACCCGGCTGTTCAGGTTGCCGGATTGAGAAAATGTGTACCGGATAAAAATGTGCTTTCGTGCAGGAAACGAAACCTCAACGCTTTGAAAAGGCAATGGAATACTAATGCAACACAGCATCCATTGTCACTTCAATCTTGCTATTGAGTGATTTGGAAATAGGACAATTTACTTTTGCATTTTCAGCACATTCTTTGAATTTCTGTGGAGAAATGCCAGGCACCTTTGCCCTTACCGAAAGGTGTGATTTGCTGATAGCGCCATCAGCGAAACTGATATCACAACGGGTCTCAATATCTTCTGCTGTGAACCCTGCCTCATTGAGTACGAAACTCAGTTTCATTGAAAAACATCCTGCATGTGCAGCGGCTATGAGTTCTTCAGGATTGGTGCCATCCTTCGCTTCACCAAAACGTGTGGCAAAGGTAAATGGGGAATTACTCAGTACCTGTGTTTCGGTGGATATGGATCCTTTACCTTCTTTGCCTGTACCGCGCCAGGTGGCGATTGCATACTTACTCATCGTGTGTGAAATTTGATTGGTGAATGTTTATTAAACGGCCTCAAAGATAATCTTTCATTGTCGGCCTGCAATTTGGTAATGTTCGCTTTTTCTGAGAGGATAAACACCAAAGTGGACTCTGATATTTAGGGAAGCTACCTCACCGTATATCCGTTGCCTACAACTTCGCCCGGTGATACAAAAAATAATTTTCCTTCATGATTCTCTGCCATCAATATCATACCGTTGCTATCAATTCCCCGCATCTTTCTGGGAGCAAGGTTCGCTACTACGACTACCCTTTGTCCGATAATTTCTTCGGGGGTGAAATGCTGTGCAATGCCTGAGAGAATTGTCCTTTTTTCAAATCCCAGATCGATTTCAAGTTTGAGCAGTTTATCTGCTTTTTCCACTTTTTCTGCCGTCAGAATAGTGCCTGTACGGAAATCCAGTTTGCCAAAATCATCTATGGTGATTTCAGATTTTAGTGGAGTATAAGTAGTTGCCGAAGCCGCTTCTTTTTTCTCCTTTGCTTTTGCAGTTCCGCTTTTTAGTTTTTCTAACTGGGCTTCTATCTCGCTGTCTTCAATCTTTCTGAAAAGCAGTTCAGGCGCACGCAGGCTGTACCCCACACTCAGGAGTTTGGCCTTGCCTGCATTCTCCCAGAACAACATACGTTGCACCACTTTCATCATCTTCAGCATCTTCTTGGAGGTGTCGGGCATAAAGGGATAAATCAGTATGGCCAGATTCGCGCATAATTGCAGACATACGTGGATGCACATGTCTATTTTCTTCTGAGCCGTTTCTTCTACTTTGCCATTTGCGTCTAATTGCCGTGCAAGAATCCAGGGCTCTTTGTCCTGCATATATTTATTGCCTTTGCGCGCCAGTTCCATGATTTCGCTGAGCGCTTCTCTGAACTTGAACTGCTCGATGAGGCTGCCCACTTTCTGTTTTGTTTCTGCAAAAGCGTTAATCATTTGCTGGTCTTCTTCGGTAGCCACTTCTCCGTGTAATGGAGGCACTTTGCCTCCGCACAATTTATGCATCAGCACAAAAGTGCGGTTCACGAAGTTTCCAAGATTGGCTACGAGTTCGCTGTTATTGCGATCCTGGAAGTCTTTCCACGTGAAGTCATTATCTTTTGTTTCAGGAGCATTGGCACAAAGGACATATCTAAGTACATCCTGCTGGCCCGGAAAGTCTTTAAGGTACTCATCAATCCATACAGCCCAGTTGCGGCTCGTGGACACTTTATCTCCTTCAATGTTCAGGAATTCGTTCGCCGGTACGTTAGTCGGTAACACGAAGTCGCCATGGGCCTTCAACATAGCCGGGAAGATAATACAGTGAAATACAATATTGTCTTTACCGATGAAGTGATAGAGTTTTGTATTGGGGTCACACCAATATTTCTCCCAGTCATCTGTCAGCTCTTTGGTGGCCGAGATATATCCGATAGGTGCATCAAACCATACGTAGAGCACTTTGCCTTCGGCATCCGGAAGTGGCACTTTGATTCCCCAGTTGCTGTCGCGGGTCATGGCTCTGGATTGTAGTCCGTTGTCGAGCCAGCTTTTGCATTGGCCATATACGTTATTCTTCCATTCTTTATGTCCTTCCAATATCCACTCTTTCAGGAAGGGTTCATATTGCTGAAGTGGAAAATACCAGTGTTTGGTGATCTTCTTTACAGGCACTGCATCACTGAGTGTACTGTGTGGATTGATCAATTGGTCGGGACTGAGTGAAGAACCACATTTTTCACACTGGTCACCATAGGCATTGGGATTGCCGCATATAGGGCAAGTGCCGGTGATATAGCGGTCTGCCAGGAAAACACCTACCTTTTCATCATAGTACTGTGCTGATTCTTTTTCCTCAAATAATCCTTTGTTATAAAGGTTCAGAAAAAATTCCTGTGATGTCTTATGGTGAATGGGCTGCGACGTGCGACTATAGATATCATAGCTGATTCCCATGTTTTCCAGCGAGCTTTTCAGGATGGCGTGATAATGATCTACTACTTCCTGAGGTGTTTTGCCTTCCTGCATAGCCCGGATGGTAATCGGTACCCCGTGTTCATCACTGCCACCTACAAACTTTACATCCTTTCGGTTTACTCTCAGGTAGCGGACAAAAATATCTGCCGGAAGGTAGCATCCTGCCAGGTGGCCAATGTGTAATGGCCCGTTGGCGTATGGAAGGGCGGCGGTAACTAAATATCTTGACGGATCACTCATCTGCTGAAAAATTAATGGTGCAAAATTACCCGAATGAGCTTGTATCACAAAAAGGAGTGTTTGCGAATCCGAAAAAACTTTTTCTTGGAATGGGTTTGGCTGAAGGGTTGAAAGTTTACGGCACAAGCGAGACGCTTGCGCCAGAGAAAACAGGATAAGTCCGGAAAATAAAGTAACAGTAGCACCAATGGCGCAAGCGTCTCGCTTGTGCCGGATAATTCAGATAAGACCTGGTAAGGCTTAGAAAAAATTTATCAATAGCGCAAGCGTCCGCTTGTGCTGCCTAAAAGATTATCCTGAATAAAACCTGATACAACAGCACATTAAATTATCCTGAGACCAGGATTAAAATCTTGTTTATGGATAAAAGGTCTTTTGATAAGTGTTTGGGATTAGATTTTGGAAATAAGTATTTATGACACAAGCGAGACGCTTGCGCCAGAGAAGTGGTATTAGAAGTTTAGGGCACAAGCGGGACGCTTGCGCTAGAAAAGGGGGTATTGGTTGTTTACGGCACAAGCGAGACGCTTGCGCCAGAGAAAGGGTATTAGGTGTTTACGGCACAAGCGAGACGCTTGCGCCAGAAAGTGGTATTAGAAGTTTACGGCACAAGCGAGACGCTTGCGCCAGAGAAAGGGTATTAGGTGTTTACAGCACAAGCGAGATGCCTGCGCTAGAAAAGAGAGTATTGGTTGTTTACGGCACAAGCGGACGCTTGCGCCAGAAAGAGCCAGAGAAGGAAAATTCATGTATGGACTCGCTGAATGTGCGTACGAAATAGTTTACATTTACGCTCAGAACTAATCGAATGCCTGAATGGATCGCAAAGACTTTCTGCACACTTCCATCCCGTTTATTGCCTCTCTTGGTCTGATTGGTAAATCGGGCGATCCCGACGAGGAGAGTGCGGCACGCCCGCGATACCTGAAACCGGGAGACACTATTGGAATCACCTGCCCCTCCGGACATATATCTCTTGAAGAATGTGAACCTGCAATTCGAAAAATGCAGGAGTGGGGATTTGTGATAAAGACCGGGAAAACGGTGGGGATGCGGGATTTTACTTTCGGGGGAACTGATGAGGAGCGCACGGCAGACTTCCAGCAGATGATTGATGATGATGCTGTAGATGCCATCATGCTCGGCAGGGGTGGATATGGAGCTATCAGAATTTTGGATCGTATCGATTTCGGCAGATTCAAAAAAAAGCCAAAATGGATAATGGGCTTCAGCGATGCTACAGCCATCCATCTGCTCCTTAACAGCAGGCTGAATATACCTTCCATTCATTCCAAGATGTGCAATAGCTTTCTGAAGGATGAGAGCAGAGGTACTCCAGAGCAGTTAGATTCGATCGACTCTATTCGCAGGTGCCTCCTGGGAGAGGAGATGAAATATACAGCCGGAACAGCCTTGCAAAATCGTACCGGCGTAGCTGTCGGCAAGCTGGTAGGAGGAAATCTGTCACTACTTCAGATGGTAAGCGATAGCAGATCGGATATTAAGACCGATGGCAAAATCCTGTTTATTGAAGATGTGGGAGAATATCTTTACCGGTTAGATGGTATGCTATGGAATCTCCTGCGGGCGGGTAAGTTGGATAAATTAAAGGGCCTTATCATCGGAGGGTTTACAATTAAGAAGGATGACGAAGGGGAAGAGTTCGGACTCACTCTATATGATATTGTGATGGAGAAAGTGAAGCAATTTGACTATCCTGTTTGTTTCGACTTTCCGGTAGGGCATATTAGGGTGAACTATGCGCTGAAGTGCGGAATGCCTCACAAGCTTTCAGTTTATGATAACAGTGCTGAACTAGTTTCCTTACAATAATATTTTAACGGGAAAATGAATACAGAAAATGAAGACAATATTACCACCCTATCTGAAGCCAGGTGATACCATTGGGTTGATAGCTGCGGCCGGCTATATGCCTGATGAAAAATTTGCCAAATGTATCGAGGTGCTGAAGGCAAGGGGATATAGGGTGCTAATGGGCAGAACACCCGGCCACCGATTTCATTATTTCTCGGGTAATGACAAATTAAGGCAGGCCGACTTGCAGAAGATGCTGGATAATGAAAAAGTGAAAGCGATTCTTTCTGTAAGAGGAGGCTATGGCTCCATCAGGATTGTAGATGGTTTGGATTTTAAGAAGTTCGTAAAACAACCCAAATGGTTAATCGGATTCAGCGACATCACTGTGTTTCTGAACCACATCTATACTAAGTACAATATCGGTTCGCTCCATGCGCCAATGGCTGCGGCCTTTGATGAAGGGGAGGGGATCAATGAGTATGTACAAAGCCTGCTGGATGCACTTGAAGGAAAGAAAGCGCATTATCATGCTGATACGCATCCGTTTGATCATAAGGGCAAGTGCTCAGGCACTTTAGTAGGTGGTAATCTGATGCTTTTGGTGAATCTTATTGGTACGCCATCGATGCCCGATATGAAAAACAAAATTCTTTTTATTGAAGACACAGGTGAATATATTTACAGTATCGACCGAATGATGTATCACCTGAAACGTAGCGGAAATCTCAGGAAGTTGAGAGGTATGGTGGTAGGCCGCTTCAGTGATATGAAAGATACCGACAATCCTTTCGGTCAGAGTGTGGAGGAAGTAATTCGGGATATAATGAAAGAGTACGACTATCCTGTTTGCTTTAATTTTCCAGTGGGCCACCAGACAGAGAATTATGCACTTAAAGTGGGTGCAGCCTATACACTGGAGGTCGGTAAAGCAGGAACTGTACTTTCAGAAAAATAAGGCCTTATTTTTTCTTAAAGTCCCCGCGTTTCCACGACTTGATAAATTCGGCCCATGCAAATGGGTTAAAGATATTTTGGGGAGGCAACTGTCCGGCACTATAATATTTGCGGACATTTTGTTGCATTATATATTGCCCACCTTCCCGTCCGCTCATTGGGTAGGCATTCATTAGTGCACGCTGATTGGCTTCCGACATATTTCTCCGGGCTACCTCTTCCTTTGTGTCTGGAATTTCTGTAGTGGCAAATGCGCGTTCGAACTCTTCCCGCGATGGATATTTTTTGATAATGGTAGCAGGCAGATGCACAGTGTCCTGTACCATCAGTTGGATCATACTATGCTGATTGCCTTCTAAACTTTTAGGCACAGTGAAAAGGAAACTCTTGTATCCAATACTTGAAAACTCGAGCTGGTCTCCCTTTAATACTACTATCGAAAACACTCCCTGATCGTTGGTAATAGTACCCTGATTACGGCCTATAACCATTATACTGGCACCGGGTAGCGCAGCCAGGCTGTCAGACGACATCACCACGCCGTATAGCTGCACTACAGAATCTCTGTAAGATTCAAACTGAGCTTTTGCTGTGGAGAAAAAAAACAAGCCGGCAGTTAACAGGGGTAAAATTCTTTTTATCATCTCAATTTATCGGTTCCTTCAGAAAGGGTTTCCCATTTTAATGAATCGTAAATTTCTGAAAGAAAAAACAAAATAAGACTATCAACTTCTAAAAGTCCTTCGAACCCGATGTTTTAACATAAAATTTTAGGCGAAAAATATCGATAAAGTCACTGTAAAAGAGATTTTCTTTATGGAACTACTGAGAAAATTCCTTTTTTGTGTCTTCCTCTATTTTCTTGATTTTTGCATAGTGATGGGTAAGAAAATTATAGTGACGGTAGATGGGCTGTCAAGCTGTGGAAAGAGTACGCTGGCGAGAGCATTGGCCAAAGAGCTCGGGTATATTTATATAGATAGTGGAGCCATGTATCGTGCTATAACCTTGTATTTTCTAAGGAATAATCAAAATTGGAACGATTCTCTCCAGGTACAGGAGGCACTGGGAAATATCGAATTGCATTTTGAGACAAACCCTGTCACTCAGAAATCTGAAATGCATTTGAATGGTGAGAATGTGGAGTATATAATCAGGGACATCGTAGTAGCAGAAAAAGTTTCGGAGGTGGCAGCCGTAAAAGAAATCAGATCCTTTGCGGTGGCTGCGCAGCAGAAGATGGGTGAGAAGAAAGGAATTGTAATGGACGGCAGAGATATAGGAACTACAGTTTTTCCTAAGGCAGAGGTAAAGATTTTTATGACAGCAGATGAGGCCGTAAGAGTAGAACGGCGCTTTGCTGAAATGTATGATAAAAACCCCAACATCACTATAGAGGAGGTGAAGGCTAACATTGAGCTCAGAGATTATATTGACAGTAACCGGGAGGTTAGCCCGTTAAGAAAGGCTAATGATGCAATTGTGCTGGACAATACACACCTTTCTGAAAAAGAACAATTGCAGGCAGCGTTGAAAATTGTAAAAGGCCGAATGCAACCGGCATAGTAGTCCGGTCTGATTAACGTTTCATCCCCGGCATCATCCTTCCTGCCGGCATCTTATTCATCATTTTCATCATGCCTTTCATCTGCTCAAACTGCTTTAGAAACTGATTGAGCTCCTGAATGTCTTTACCACTACCGGCGGCTATCCTTTGTTTACGGCTATTATTGAGAATATCGGGATTTTGACGTTCCTGTGGAGTCATAGAATTGATCATGGCTTCGATACCTTTGAATGAATCATCGTTGATGTCCACATCTTTAATCTGCTTGCCCACACCGGGTATCATGCCCATCAGGTCTTTGAGGTTGCCCATTTTTTTGATCTGCTGTATCTGGGTTTTGAAGTCTTCAAAGTCGAACTGATTTTTCCTGATTTTCTTTTCCAGCTTTCTGGCCTGTTCTTCATCGAATTGCTCCTGTGCTTTTTCTACCAGGCTCACGATATCTCCCATTCCCAGGATTCGTTGTGCCATCCGCTCTGGATAGAATACATCGAGGGTATCCATCTTCTCTCCACTGCTGACAAACTTAATGGGTTTCTTTACTGTGTATCTGATAGATATCGCTGCACCTCCACGAGTGTCGCCATCCAGTTTGGTGAGCACCACACCCGAAAAGTCAAGTTTTTCATTGAATGCCGCAGCGGTGTTCACCGCATCCTGGCCCGTCATGCTGTCCACTACGAACAGGATTTCACCGGGACTAACAGCCTTCTTAATACCCGCTACTTCATTCATCATTACTTCGTCGATGGCCAGTCGGCCGGCAGTATCAATGATGATGACGTTCTTATTCTTTGACTTGGCTTCCTTAATTGCATTTTCAGCAATAGCGATTGCATTTTTATTTTCAGGTTCGCTATAAACTTCTACACCGATTTGCTCACCGAGTACTTTCAACTGGTCTATCGCTGCAGGGCGATACACGTCTGCTGCTACCAGCAGTGGGCTTTTGGCTTTTTTGGCCTTCAGGTAATTAGCCAGTTTGGCACTGAAAGTGGTTTTACCACTACCCTGTAAACCTGCAATCAGTATGATAGCCGGATTGCCTGTGATGTTGAATGTAGCCTCTTCTCCTCCCATCAATGCGGCCAGTTCGTCCTTCACTATCTTTACCATCTGTTGGCCCGGACTCACGGCATTCAATACTTTTTCGCCGAGTGCTTTATCCTTTACGGTATCAGTAAATTCCTTGGCTATCTTATAGTTTACGTCTGCATCCACTAATGCGCGACGAATTTCCTTTACGGTTCCCGCGATATTCAGTTCTGTAATTCGCCCGTGCCCTTTTAGGTTCTTAAAGGCACTGTCCAGCTTTTCACTTAAAGATTCAAACATATCAGTTGCTTATTTTCAGGCGGCAAATTTAAGGTATTCATGGCTGGTTTCACTACTTGAAGATAGGAAGCATTACACCACTTTGGTATAACCAATAAAGCGTTTTGCAGGTATTACTGGTCTTTGGGCTCCCAGCTAAAGTTTTTTTGCGAAACGACATATCCATTGGGTCGCGTTACTGTAACAATGCCTCCGCCATTAAATAAGTCGTCAATTTCGATCTGTACCTGGTCGCCCGGTTTTGTTTCGGGTATGTCGTAGGCTTTGGTTTCTTTCCAGTTGTCTGTGCGGCTGCTCAGGTAGAGTTTATATCCTTTGATAGTGTGTTGTGGAAGTCCGATATTTCCAAAAGCTGTTACTGTAAGTTTTCCCTTCTTCCAAGAACTGAGGGTTTGTACCTCGATGGGAGAAGTGTATTCCCTCAACACGCTCATCGATGGCTTGGGATTGCCATACATATCGTAGATACCGTGCACACGCCTTCTGTACTTATCCTCGTCATTTGTGCCGGGATAATGGGTGCGGTAATCGGTAAGGTCAAAGTAAATAGCGCCTTCTACAAAAGGCCTGCTTTCGTACATGGCCATGTGGTAGATAATATCTTCCAGCCTTCTCTGGTCGCCACCTCGGAAGTTAGGTTCGCACAGCCCAAATTCAGAGATGAAAAAAGCGTGCGAAGGGTAAGTGGCATGAATACTATCCAGATAAGCGCCAATGCGTCCGGTTGGCAATTGCCACCAGCTTCCGCCATATTCATTCATCATCAGATAGTCACCTTCGGCAGCTGCATCAGGCGTGAAGTTGGGTGAGTTATAGAATCCCCAGGTAAGTGAGTTGCTGACATAGGCAGTGTATCGGGTAGGGTCCATCTTTCGGGATTGGTCGAGCAGTTTGCCGATCATTTGTTTTATGTCTGCATCTCTTCCGCGCAGTTCATTCCCTACACCCCATGAGAAGATACTGGTGTGATTGTACAGTGTATGTATCATGGTTTCCAGTTGCCGTGTAGCCACTTCAAGAATTGTATCATTTCCGGGGGTTTCAGGCCCCCAGAGCGGCACCTCCTGCTGTATCAGAATGCCGTTTCGATCGCAGAAGTCGTAAAACACTTCGCTCTGCTGAAAATGCTGGCGGGTAAAGATGCTGTTGACATCTTTCATTAGTTTTCCCATCGCGCGGATGACACTGTCGGGTTCTGCAAATCCATAATCCGGATTTGAGCCTGCAGTCCACTCCACCCCCATAAGTTTCACATGCTCACCATTAAGATAGACCTTACCATCTTTCAGTTTTAATTCTTTGAAACCAATTACGGTGCTTATTTTATCTGTTGCTTTTTTACCGGAATAAATGGTCACTTCCACTTTGTACAGATTGGGGAAGTCGAAGTGCCAGAGATGAATATCAGGCAATGTGATATTTGTTTGCGCTGTGCTGCCCGTCCATTCAGGAGTAACTGTCTGGTTAAACACTACTTTTCGTGTGGGCTGGTTTTCTTCAGTAATGGTGACGGCCCATGTAAGTTTTGCCGGCTTATCAAATCCCAGTTTCAGGTTTAGTTTCCCGCTCTTGAAGTCGGGAGTTATCACAGGTGTAGCATGAATAAAGGCAGCAGCAGGTTTATCGCTTACAATGAGTTGAGCAGGGCGAATGATGCCTCCATCATTAGGCCAGTCGAAGGAGCTGCCAAACGGTACTTTATAATTTGAATAGGAATTATTGACCATCACTCTCAGCACATTTTCTTTTCCGAAATTGATATGCCCATTCAGGGGTATAGTGATTTTGTTAAACCCATCTCCGGTGTTTTCTGCTATCTTTTTGCCGTTCAGCGTAAAGATTGAGGAATGGTTGATAGCGCCGAATTCAAGCACTATATGTTTATGCTTCCAGGAAGCCGGTACATCAAATGTTTTCTGGTACCATCCCCATCCATAGTGGTTCTGGTTTTTGTCTTCCACATTCCAGGTGTGGGGCAGGGTTACGATTCTTGCATCAGGCAGTGGTTGGTCGGTATTGACTTTTGTGCCATCGGGGTAGATGGCAAACTGCCAGTTGTCATTGAATGAGATCGTGTCTCTTTGCGCATAGAGTGTATGGCTCAGAAATAAAAGAAAAGTAAAAGTGAGGAAAGTATTTATTTTCATTTCAGGTATAAGTTATGTAAATGGGTGGTTAAGGTACAGGTTTTAATACGGGTGCCGGATCTTTGTGAATGAGTGTCTTAAAGATTTGCATTGCTTCTTTATCGTCGTATTTGATAATCAGGTCCATAAGTTTCTGCATCATTTTAGACGTTATTTTTCTGGTTCCTTTCTGCCCGAAGATATTGTGCATTTCGTTAGGATCCTTTTTCAGGTCGTATAATTCCCAGCTTTCTACTCTTTTATAAAACCTGATGAGTTTATACCTTTCAGTTCTGACACCAAAGTGTGGTGATACACTGTGTTCGCCGTTTTCGTAGTAATGATAATACATTGCGTCTCTCCAGCCTTTCTTCTCATCCTTGAGTAAAGGGAGGAATGAGGCACCCTGCATATCCTCGGGAATTTTTAGCCCTGCGGCTTCGAGTAGGGTAGGGCCAATATCTAGATTGAGGATAAAATCGTTGTGGACAGACCCTGGTTTAATGACTCCCGGGTAACGTATGACCATTGGTGTTCTAAAAGACTCTTCATACATCCAGCGCTTGTCGAACCAGCCATGTTCGCCCATATAAAACCCCTGGTCAGAAAGATAGATGACAATGGTATTGTCTGTGAGGTTATGCGCATCCAGATAGTTCAGTGTTCTTTCGATATTTCGATCTAATGAAAGGACACTGCTCAGGTAATCGCGCATGTAATGTTGGTATTTCCATTCGGTCAGCGCCCTGCCGGATAGTTGACGTGATTTAAGGTCTGCATAGATGGGGTCGTAATAAGCGTCAAAGGCTGCACGTTGCGCCGGATTCATCCGGGCGATATAACCCATCTTGTCTTTCTGTACGGCACTGTCAAACATTTTCAGGTCGTATCCCATCTGGAGTGTCTTCTCAATAGTCATATCCTGAACGGCTGCTGCTTTACGTCCGGAGTAATCATCGTAGAAGGTTGGAGGGATAGGGAAAACGACATTATCGAATTTGCCCAAGTCCTGTATATCTGGCACCCAGGTACGGTGTACGCCTTTCTGGCCCAGTATCAGGCAGAATGGTTTTGTGGTGTCTCTGCCATCGAGCCATTCTTCTGCAAAGTCTTCAGCCAGGGTAGTGCCATACCCTTCCACCCTGACCCTGCTTCCGTACATATTAATAAAGTCAGGATTATAGTACTGACCCATTCCGGGAAATATCTTGAAGTAGGAAAATCCCTGAGGCTGGTCGCCCAGATGCCATTTTCCAATTAATGCAGTCTGATAACCATTGCGGGTAAGCTCACTTACAAATGTGCGCTGGCCGGCCTCGAAGTGAGATGTCTCATTGTCCTTAAATCCATTCTTATGACTATATTTTCCGGTGACGATTACAGCCCGGCTGGGTCCGCAGATAGAGTTGGTGACATAGGCATGATCAAATCTCGCCCCCTCCTGTGCAATGCGGTCGATTCCCGGTGTCTTTATCAACCTGCTGCCATATGCACTGATGGTCTGATAGGAATGATCATCGGAGATGATAAGTACAATATTAGGCCGTTTCTGAGCCTGAATTATGAAGGTGATACACGAAAGGGAAACCAGGAAGATACTTTTTCTGATCATTGTTTTATAGGTTCTAAACGTAAAAAGGCTCATAGTTTAAAGGTAGCAATTAGCCGGTGTATTAGGAAAACCCAGATGGTTTTTCGTGCAGCATGTGGAGAGAGAAAATTTTTGTATTTTTCAAAAAAAATCAAATCTATGGCTCCTCCGCAATGGCAGAAAGGTACGGTGGTTGACATTATTCAGGAAACATGGAATACCCGCCGGTATTTTATCCGGGTAGAGGATAGTGAAAAATTTGATTTTGTGGCCGGACAATTTGTGACCCTTGACCTGCCTATTGGTGAACGTCCTGCACAGAGATGGCGCAGCTACTCTATTGCAAACAATCCCGGAGATTCTAATGTGATCGAATTACTGGTGGCGCTGCTGGAAGGAGGAGCAGGCACCACATATTTATTTAGTGAAGTCAAAGTGGGTTCACAACTCTCACTCAGAGGTCCTCATGGATTCTTTACCCTCCCCGAGACCCTCGATACCGATTTGTTTCTTATCTGTACCGGTGCCGGCCTTGCCCCTTTTCGAAGCATGATTCAGGATGTGAGGCAGGCTCAGAAACCACATCAGAATATTTACCTGATTTATGGTTGCCGCACACAAAGAGACTTACTCTACTATGATGAACTCAGCCAACTAGATGAAGAAATGGAGAAATTCAGCTTCATCCCTACGCTCAGCCGTGAACAATGGGACGGACGCACAGGTTATGTGCATCCGGTATATGAAGAGATTTGTGATACCAAAGCCAGTCAGAGCGGCGATACACCTAAGCCTGCCTTATTCTATCTATGTGGATGGAAGTTTATGATCAATGATGCATACAAAAACCTTACTGACAGAGGATACGACAAAAAGTCAATCAAGTTTGAGCTTTATGGTTAGGATGCGATGCAGTCGCTTCTATAGTTTTATTAAGTCCCTGGTTGGAGACTCTAAATAGTAAAGGGTACCGAATCTGATTTTTTTTTGAGAGTCTTGATTATAGTTAAATCGGGCCTTCTTATTTTTAAAGGTTAAGAATATGCTAAAAAGATTTACATTTACTTAGCATTAACCAAAACGCCTTTGAAAGTAAAATTTCAAGACGCAATCCTCAAAACCTTTAATAACACTCCCGTGAGAAGAATTTTAATGTTTCTAATTGCTGGTCTCTCTTTTTCAATTACAGCAAGTTCCCAACCTTTATGTGGGTTCGATTCAAAAATGAAAGCACTCAAATTAGCAAATCCACAATTTGTAGGTCAGTTAGAGGAAAACGAGCAATATATTCGAAATTATATTGCAGCCCATCCGGAGAATATGCGCGGCCCCAAGGTGGTTTACACTATTCCGGTGGTAGTGCACGTGATGCATACAGGAGGTGCGGTTGGAAGTTTATATAACCCCAGTGATGCAGATATCATGGGTGCTATTGGGTACCTGAATCAGGTTTATGCAGGTACCTATCCGGGGATGGAAGCCCCGGAAGGAGGTGGTGGTATTGTAGATATGGAATTACAATTTGTGCTGGCAAAAAGTACACCTTCATGCGGATACACAAACGGTATTGAGAGAGTGGATGCATCTGGTATTCCGAATTATATTGATAAAGGAATTAATGCCAATAATTCTGATGGTGTTCCAGAACTGCAGATAAAGAATTTTGCACGGTGGGATCCTGCGAATTATTATAATATCTGGGTAGTGAATAAGATAGATGGAAAGGATGGCACGTCAGGTCAGTTCACTGCAGGATATGCCTATTTTGCGGGGGCGCCGGCAAATTTGGATGGTACTGTAATGTTGGCTACACAAATGAAATCAGGAGCGAAGACATTACCGCATGAAATTGGCCACGCTTTTTCTCTGTATCATGTTTTTGAAGGATCACAGGTGAGTACAGCCTGTCCTGCAAATACAGATTGTGCGTCGGATGGCGACAGGGTGTGTGATACAGACCCTGTTTCAAAAAACTCTAACAGTTCAGGAGTGATTAATTTTACCTGCCGTACAGGTACGAACTCTTGTACAGGCACCTTATATAACAAAAATACTGAGCATAATTTTATGGCTTATACCTATTGCTACACGCTATTCACTAACGGTCAGAAGGCGCGTGTGCAAGCGGCAATGACATTACCCGGCAGGGCGAGCCTTCTCGCATCTCCGGGCCTTACGTCGTGTGGCCCTGTGATAAACTTTAATGTAGCATCTGCCGTCGTTACTGAAAGTAGCAATGCGCAGGTCGATTGCAGGAAATATAAAGACTATACATACAGCCTGACTATTGGAGATGCGCCTACTGCTTCTGCAGATGCTACACTTTCATATAGTGGTACTGCCACTCGAGGACTTGACTATGAAGTGACCACCAATGGAGACTTTTCTTCGCCTGGGAATGTACTGACCTTTGCAGCAGGAAGCAATAGTCCAAAGGAATTTACCGTCCGTGTTTTTGATGACGCAAATGTGGAACCATCAGAAACCATCATTATCAACTTTACCCTGAATACAGGAGGCGATGCAGTAAAAGGTACAATAAACCCAACCCTTACCCTGCATATAGATGATCATGACGCTGCACCTGTCAGCACAAGTTCGGGCGTTTATCTGGTTGGTCAATATACTACGAATGCTTCAGAACCTTTTAATTCGGGTAATCAAAAAGAAAGAGGACAGTTTTTATATAAAGCATCTGAATTGTCTGCAGCGGGTTTAACCAGCGGAGCAATTAGTTCAATGCAACTCTACATAAGTTCCAAAAAGTCCACCGGTAGTTTCAATAACTTCACGATTAAGGTAGGCCAAAGCTCTTCAGATTATTTGGTTGATGGAGGTGTTATATTGGGGAGCAATTTTACAACTGTATATTCAAATCCTTCTTTAAGCACAATAGCAGGTTGGAATACATTCACTTTTTCTACTCCTTATCAGTGGGATGGTATTAGTAATATCGTGGTTGAATACTGTTTTAGTTCTTCCACTGGTTCGGGAGCAGATAATGTAGCATTTTACAGTGATGGTGGAAGCTCAACTCAGGCTAATTTTATCCTGAAAGGGGGGATCGACTGTAGTACTGGATTTACTTCAATTAATTATTATGGTAGTGGATATAAACCACAAATCCGTTTTGGATTGGATGTGACAGGTACTGAGGTAGAGACCTCCACATCCGGAACCCAAACTGAGTTCCTGGGGATTGGGAGTGATGATTATTTTTATAGCAGCTCCGGCAAGATAATAGCCAATATTAAAAATTTAAGTGCCGAACCCGGATGTGTACAGGTGTCGGTGGTGAGTGCCGGAACTACATGGGTGCCACTGGATGCAGGCAGCAGGTCTGCCAAAGTATTCCAGATTGCGCCTTCGGCAAATGGGAGTAATACCAGCTATTCTTTATCGTTGTATTTCACTGCAGATGAGTTGAATGGGAAAGATCCGGCCAACCTGAAAATTGCGAAAACTTCTGCTGTGAATTTGAGTGATGTAAATTCGTCCAATACAATAATTGTCACTCCAACTGTCACCATGCTGGGAACCAATGCCGTGTTTACAGGTGATTTTACAGGATTTTCCAAGTTCTTCCTGGTTGATGAATCCTTTGTACTCCCGGTGACCCTGATATCATTTACCGGAAAATTAAATGAAAGAGCAGAGGCCGTGCTTGACTGGGAGGTTAGCAGGCAGTATAATTTTAGAGGATTTGATGTGGAGCGCAGTAATGACGGCAATCATTTCTCTGCCATTCAAAATATCCCGGCTATTCAGGAATCCGGAAGTACTGTTTCCTATAGCTATACTGATAAAAATGTAGCGGAAGGGGCTAATTATTATCGACTCAGGATGACAGACAATGATGGCCACTTTACTTATAGCCCGGTAGTCAGGATCAATTATCAGAGAATCGGCAACTTTGTTTCGCTTGCAGGTAATCCGGTTAAGGATGTGATTACTATTGTATTAAACAATAAGGATTTGAGACCGGTTTCTGCTGTCCTCTTTAATATAATTGGAGCCAGGATTGGCAGTTGGCATTTAGGCTTACGAACAGGAACGGTTTCATTGCCGATAGATCAATTCCAGCTAACTCCGGGTATTTATCTGTTACAGATTTCGGATGGAGAAAAAGTGACTACTTTGAAAGTACAGAAAAAATAGTGAGAGACCAGGTTGGATACTGAAGTTGAACCGGTATTAGTCATGGGTTTGTGTCCCTCGACAACCTGCTCATGACAGCGGGCATGACAATCACGCTTTTCCTATTTGATGGCCTCTCTGATTTTTTGTATCACATCGTTCAGATGGATTCTTTCCTGGGTCATGTTATCGCGGTCGCGAATGGTAACAGTATGGTCTTCTTTGGTTTGGTGGTCAACCGTAACGCAGTAAGGTGTACCTATGGCATCCATCCTTCTGTAGCGTTTGCCGATACTGTCTTTTTCCTCATAAAAAGTATGGAAGAATTCTTTGCATTCGTGCATCAGATCACGGGCTATTTCAGGAAGTCCGTCTTTTTTTACCAGAGGTAGTATCGCCAGTTTGTATGGAGCCAGTTTGGGAGGAATACGCATTACCACACGGCTGTCTTCGGTGCCATCCTCTTTTATCCATTTCTCTTCTTTGTATGACATTGAAACTACCGCAAGAAACAAACGGTCTAACCCAACTGAAGTTTCCACCACATAAGGGATGTAGTTTCCATAAGGTTTACCATTTTCATCCAGATCGTTGTCGTAGTACTGCATTTTCTTTTTGCTCAACCCCTGATGCTGTTTCAGGTCGTAATCCGTACGGCTGTGAATGCCTTCCAGTTCCTTGAAGCCAAAAGGGAATTCATATTCAATATCTACCGCGGCATTGGCATAGTGTGCCAGCTTTACGTGGTCGTGGTAACGTAACTTATCAGCAGGTATTCCAATCGATTCGTGCCATTTCTTCCGTTCCGCTTTCCAGTGGGCATACCAGTCTAGTTCGGTGCCTGGGCGCACAAAAAACTGCATTTCCATTTGTTCAAACTCTCTCATCCGGAAGATGAACTGGCGTGCAACGATTTCGTTTCTGAAAGCTTTGCCTGTCTGCGCAATGCCGAATGGTATTTTCATTCGCCCTGTTTTCTGCACATTGAGAAAATTGACAAAGATACCCTGAGCAGTTTCCGGCCTCAGGTAAATGGTGTCGGCCTCTCCACTTACACTACCTATTTGAGTTTCGAACATCAGGTTAAACTGGCGAATATCTGACCAGTTTGCGGTGCCACTTACCGCACATACAATTCCATTACTTAGGATGAGTTCTTTCAATGCCGAAAAGTCATCTTTTGCCAGCAGCGAATCCATTTGGCTAAGCAATGCCTGTGCTTCGTCTTTCCTGCCTTCCTGTTCCAGTTTTTCGGCATGCCCTTCTATCAGATGATCCACACGGTAGCGCTTCTGGCTGTCTTTGTTATCGATCATCGGGTCACTGAAATTGTCCACGTGTCCACTTGCCTTCCAGGTAAGCGGATGCATGAAGATCGCTGCATCAATGCCCACGATATTGTCCTGTAGCTGGGTCATGCTTTTCCACCACTGGTCGCGGATATTTTTCTTAAGTTGTACTCCGTTCTGACCATAATCATATACGGCACTCAGCCCGTCATAGATTTCACTGGATGGAAAAATGTACCCATATTCCTTGCAATGGGCGATAATATCCTGAAAATTGTTCTCGTTTGCCATAAGGCTGCAAATATAGTAAAGGGTTTATTTGGGTTGATTTAAAGTTATTGGTAAGATTTTGCAAGGTGTACAAGAGGAGGAATAGTGAATAAGCCATCCTCAAATTAGCTCTTTAATGCAGATAGTGGTATCTGCAATTCATTATTTGATGACGGCCTCCAGCAACTCCAAATCTTCCTCCTTAGGCCTGTAGCAATAGATTCCTGCATCTTCTCCGGCCCGCATGCCTCTTACGAAACAGTAAATCACCCCGCCAAAAGTGTTGTAATCGAACGTGCCAAGGCGTAGCTTCAGATATTTCTTTACGGCAAGGGTGTAAATCAGGTATTGCAGATGATAGTTCCACTCGTCCATCGCCTGTTCCAACGATTCTCCGGTGTAGTGAGACACTTTGTTTCCAAGGAAATTTGTTTTCCAGTCGAGTACATAATATCGGCCCTCGTGTTCGAAAAAAAGGTCGATGAAGCCATTCATCATCCCTTTCATAGTAAAATCGGTTCGCAGTCTGATAATCTTATCCATCACTTTTACCCCGTATTCCCTGATTGCCGTGGGTTGAAGTCGGTTGATTGAGAAATCGAATTCCAATTCGCGGGCACGCTGACTGCTTTTTACATCTTTCAATAAAAAAGGATGACCATTTGCGGGGATCACTGCATGGAGCACGTGGTGGATGAGTACGGGCAGAAATTTGCGGTAGTCGTCTCTTCCGGAAGAAGTATAGTGCTGCACCACATTTGCAATGATGTAGTCATGGCGCTGATTATCGGTGAAATCTATCTTCTCAAATATTTCGTGGATCATGGTGCCTGTCACCGGGCCTCTTTTTAATCGTTCGAAAACAAATGTGTCATATTCATCCGGCGCTGAAGCCAGTTCTTCTATCTGCGGTGGAGCGACCTCAGATTTTTCTGTTAGCCCGGAGTAACTCATAAACTGCCAGTTGTAATCCTTAATTTTTAATTTATCATCTACCCTGGCAGGAATCGGGTTGTTGGCATTTTGTGCACGATAAGGAGCGGATGTGATTTGAAATAGTGCATTGATTTCTTCAACTTCTGATATACGGATCAGATTTTCAGGCAGATCTTCTTCCAGTGCCTGCAATTTGTCGGTGATGTGTGCCAGCCCTGTATTATTATAAAGTTTGTATGTGTTTTTGAAAATAAAGCAACCATATACCGCACGGGTTACTGCTACATAGAGGAGCCTTCTGTTTTCCTGTTCCAGTTGCTCTTCGGCTATTTGGGTCAGGCCTTTGCGCTCAAGGTCAGCCACGGGGATATACACGTACTTTCTGCGGAATGGCTCGAAAGCCTGGTCTGCAATATCTTCTCTGATGTAGAGTGAGGTATAGCCGTTTCTCAGACTGGTGTCCATATCCAATTGTGTAGCAATCACTATAGGATACTGGAGACCTTTTGCAGAGTGGATGGTCGAAATAGTGACAGCATCCGAATCGTTTTCAAGGCGTATGAGTTTGTCGTCTTCTTCTATCAGTTCCATTTCGGTGGCGCGTTGCATCCAGTCTATCAGTTCCAACTGTTTAAGTCGTTTCTGATATTCCGTTCTGAAAAGCAGTTCCGTAAGTTGATTCACGTTAGTAATAATCCGTAACCCGTTAGAAGTATCAGGATTTGTGAGGTAGGTTCTTATGCCAAAATCAGTGAGAAAGGCTGAGAGCGCCACATTTACACCCTGTGCTTCCCATTTTGATTTGTATTCTTTGAATAGCGTTACCAGATTCTCATTGTTCAATTTTAATATCTCACTGCTGCTCAAACCGGTGAAGGTGGCAGTAAGTGCTGTTTGAATAAGACGGATATCGGGATTGAAAATGGCTTTCAGAAGGAGCAACATACCCTTTGCCTCTTCCGTTTGCATAATCGTCTGGTCTGAAATAAATACAGAAGGAAGATTTATTTCGTTCAACCTGTCTTTAATTGCCTGGCCATGCTTTTTGCTTCGAACCAGAATACCTATATCGCGTGGATAGATTCTATACTGTTGTCCATTACGAACAATCCTGAATTTTTCATCAGTGAGTAATTGCAAAATCAGCCTCCCGGTCTCTTGCTGTATTATATTCCAGTTTCCGGCTTTGAATATTTGCATTGGAGTGAGAGGTTTTCCGTCGTAGTGTAGTACCCCCTTGTCGCTTTGGGCCGGCGCATCTACCGGAAGGTACTTTACACTTTCCTGTTGCGTGCCGAAGTGAAAAGTGTCAAAGTCGGGTGTAGGAAGAAAGAAGCGATTCATTGCACGAATGAGATCAGGGGTCGACCTGTAATTAGTATTCATGCTGTAGCAGTGATCCACATAATGACGTGCTTCGAAATAAGTATAAATATCAGCCTGGCGCCATGCGTAAATGGATTGTTTGGGATCACCTATGAAAAATAATATAGTATCATCGCCAAAGGCTGTAGTGAATATTTCGTATTGTTTGCGGTCTGTATCCTGAAATTCATCAATAAACACAGCCTTATATTGCGTACGCAGTTGTGAGCAGATTGTCTCTTTATTGGCACCTGTAATTGCAGTATGAAGGTTGGTGATGAGTTCGTTATATGAAAGGATGCCTCCGGAAGAGAGATGTTGGGAAATGTCTTTGCCCACCTCCCGGATGGCAAAACAATTTAGTTGTTGTACAAGAGCCGATGAATTGAGCATTGCCTTTGTGTGCAGTTCTTTCCACTGCTGTGCCAGCTTGTTGATATCCCAGTCATCCAGAAGTTGATAATAACCCTTTGGGTTATCCGTACTGAGTGTGTTCAGTATTTTTTCAGGATCGTCCAGTAGTCCGTCTTCAATAAAGGCTTTCCTGGCATATCTGTTGGTCTTTAGCTTTTCCTCAATAGCCTGACGGTAATGGATTATGACCTGCGTGTACTGATCTTTCAGAGTTTGTATTTGATGGTTCAGGTTCTGTGAATTGATGAGTGCTGTGTCGATAGCGCTTGCATCAAAAGTGTATTGCTGCCCGGGGTCGTAGTAGAAATAATGCTTCCCTGCCGCATGTTCCTTGAGTATTTTGAGGATAGTCTCCATTGAGTACCCTTCAGCCATCAGTATTTCATACAAGGATAATGGCAATGTGGTAATATGCTTCCGCCAGAAGTTGCGTATGTAGCGCAGGTAAATATCGTCAAGAGAAGAAATTAGTTCACCTCCAAATAACTGACCGGTCTCAAACGACTGATTCGTAAGGCTCTGGAGGCAGAAACTATGAATAGTCATCACAGAAAGCTCGTCCAGAAAGAGCATTGCATCTTTCAGTTTCTGCTGCAATTCGGATGGCTGAATTCCCCTCTCTATACAGTTTTCAATCACTTGTCTGATGTGGGCTGGCGGTGCTTTCCCGCTTACAAGATAGTCGTGTGCCAGTTTGATAAAGAGCCTGATTCTTTCTTCAAGTTCAGATACTGCATTGTTGGTAAAAGTGACCAGAAGAATCTCTTTTATAGATACCGGTTGCTCCAGGATCAGCCGGAGCGCAAGAATGCCTATGGAAAAAGTTTTCCCGGTCCCTGCACTTGCTTCCACAAGATTTTTTCCTGCTATGGCAGTGGTATAGGCATCAAATTTTTCAAATCCGTTTTGCGATATCGACGGGTCAGGCATTAAAAATCAAATTAATTTTTTCTTTTAGTAACTTTTCTATTTCACTATATTGATTGAACAATTGTGTGGTGTCTTTGCCACTTAGTCTGTCGCGCATTGCAAGTGGATAATAGGGATTGCTTTCCGATGTGAATTCTATTTTTTTACCCAGGTCCCCTTTGTCTTTCATCCAGTAGATATTAAACAGGAGTATGTCATTGCATCCTGATTTAAAAATCTTGACTAGTTGCATAAGAATTTCAGTGGCTGCATCAGTCTGCAACTGGCAGGCGGCGCGGCTCCTCCCATCGTGAATCAGACAGACTGTAAGGCCGCTTCCCGTTGCTTGTGCCAACAGCGCATATAACAGAGCTTTTAATTGGGCTTTTCCGGGATTCTTCGAAAGATTGGGGATCAGCACCTTGTCGCCAAAGACGTTTTCAATAGTTCCGGTCACAGTGATACCGTGGGTAGTGAATACGAGATTTTTCTTTTCGGGATCAAGTCCGTTTCTTTCCTCAGTGAATTTTGAAATGGTGTCTTCGTATTCAGACCGGATGCTGTGCACGGCATATTCTCCTCCGGTCTTTAGTGGGATTAATCCCGTTTTTACGGAGGTTCTGATAAAAGTATTCAGTTCGTCCTGCTCTGAGTAAAGCAGTTGCCGGTTCACCTTCCATTTTTCGAGTGCGTCCATTTCAAAGATTTCTGTTTCAGGAAGTGTTACCGCTTGTTCATCAAAATAAATTCCCAGGACATTATTATAATAATAGGCCACTGTATCTGAAAAGAAACGATAGAGTGATTCAATCGTGATTGTATTATTGTCCGTTTCTTCTTTTTGGATTTCCTGGCCGATTTCCTTTTTAGAGTCAGACCCTAGCAGGTAAGTATAATAACGGTCGTCGTGTCCGTATTTGCTACTGAAACCGTGTAACGGTTGTTTGGTTACAAGGATATCCCCCACATCATCCATTTCGGAGGCCGCCTCGATAAAAGAAATTAATTCGTCAATCAGAATAGAAGGTGGTTTAGTGGTATTGTCTTTTATACGCTGCCCTATATAGCTGATAAATAGTTTCTCCTCAGCGCTGAGTAGTGTTTCGAGAAACAGGTGTTTGTCGTTGATTTTCACATTCCTGTCGCCTGGTAACGGATGGTTCTCCATCAGGTTGAAGCCGGTCTTAACGGGCTTTCTTGGGAATTTGTCGGCATCTATCCCTAGCATAGCTACTACCTTAAAAGGAATACTCCGCATGGGAATCAGTGAACAAAAGGTAATTCCCCCACGCCCGAAGTTGGCACTGCGCGAGCTCTCTTCGAGTGTCGGTAAGAATTGTCGGAGGAACACAGCGTAACTGATTTTTTCTTCAAAGAGATTGCCTGATGAAATCATCTCTTGCAACTGGTTATTGATCAGGTGATACTCATTGTCCGTTTCGGTTTCCCGGTCTGCAAGCAGGTTGTCCAGTACTTCATATACGTATTGTATCCACTCTGTCACTGTTCGTATTGTGTCTCTCTCCTGAATAGAATGAATTAATTTTTCAATGAAGCTAACGAAGTGAATCACTTCACTTGCAGCACTACTCTCTACCAGGTCCACTGTAAAAAAGCTGCTGTCGCCTATACCGATTTCTGTTTCATCACTCATGCAAATACCATACATAATCCTTTTAAGGCCATAGTCCCAACTGACATAGACGGTATCGTCAGCCTGTTCTCCTTTGATGCCATGCCGGATGTTGGCCGCTGAAACGACCCTGCGAATGAGGCCTGAGTCGTATATTCTGAAATGATCGCGGATGGTGGAGTAGTCGAGCAGTTGCAGTACTTTCTCAGAGGTAAAATCTCCCTGCTCGATAGTCAGTATGGAATACAGCGCCTGGCTAATGCTGTCAGAAGCAATTAAGGATTCATCTGCTATTTCGTATCTGAGTCTGTAGGGGGCATTGTCGAATACGGCCCTGATGCAGGAGGCGTATTTATTGATGTCGGTGACCTGAACAATAATATCGCGCAAGGAATATTTTTGGGGATTATCGTTCAGCAGCTTGATGACAAAGTTGTATAAAGCCTCCACTTCACGGAGTGGAGAAAAGCAGGAATGAATAGTTACTGAATAATCATTCAGCATTTCACGTGTGAAATAATTCTTCTCAGGAGTCTCATGCCTGTGTATTGTGCTTCTGATAGCGCCCAGAAGTGTATTTGCCTCCACCACCTCTTCAAAGTCTTCATAATTATTGATAGTGGAATCATCTTTAAAAAATAGCCTGAAGGTGTTCTGGGTGAGCTTTCCCCAATCGGTGAGCAGGCTGTTTCCCTGTGCAGCGGTGTCAGGCTCCTGTTTTTTCTTTCTTTGGTAAAAGAGGGATTTTCTGCCCGGATCCTCGTACCAGTAAATCCCCGGAGCAGGGTTTGGCAGATATACGTATATGGGTATATGTTGTGATACGCCCAATAAGATTTCGTGATGATACCCGGTAATCAGGCTGGTGCCAAAGAGGTAAATTGCAGGCATGGCTGCTGCAAGGCTGTCTATAGCCTCTTTCCTGTTCAGATTATCCAGGATGGAATGGCGAATAGTGGCTTTGTCAGGGAACTGCGCTCCTGCTTTATTTCTAATAATATTCCAGAGTGTAAGCTGCCACTTCTCTTCAGGGTCGTGTGTGGTTTGTGCTTCGTGGTTCCATTTTTCAAGCATTTCATAACGATACACCTGGTATTGGTCAAAGAGGTCTGCCACCTGCCGCGCCAGTGCTATTCTTTTAATATTGTCGATTAGCCCATCCTTATGATAATAGGAGGCGACATGTGGAAAATGGTGCATGAAGTCTTCGTTGTCAAGGGTGTCGTAAATCAACCATTGGATATCAAGCCTGGAAAGTGTTTTTTGATATTGCCCTCCAAGGAGGTAGTAGATTTTATTGATCAGGTCGTTGGGTTTCAGAAAGCTGATATTCGCCGCTATTCCGGCTCTTTCGGCCATTTGCGTCTTGAGCCAGCTGTTCATACCTTCGGTTTGCGTGATAATATATAGTGGTTGAAATACTGACATTTTCTGATTGCCAATATCCCGGCAGAATTCTCCTGCAAGTTTTGTAAGGGAGTTTGATCCTTTGATATATAGTTTTGTCTCCGACATGGTGGCTTCGCTTATGGGTCAAATCGGTTATGCAGTCCACTACCTCTTTGCACTCTCCGCTGCATCGCATCTTTCAACACCTGCGCTGCAGATTGGAGCAGTACCCGTTTTTTAGCGCGGGTAATGGCTGTATATACTAACTCTTTGGTGAGGATAGGTGCATCGTGTTCGGGTAGCATTACTGCAATGTCGTCAAACTCAGACCCTTGGCTTTTATGGATGGTAATGGCAAAAGAAGTATCTGCATAGTTTAATAGTACAGGATTAATTTCTGCGATACCTGATTCGGTTTCCACAAAGGCTTTTTTAATGCCTTCACTATTTGTTCTGATGATTCCGGTATCGCCATTATATACTTTCAGTTCATAGTTGTTTTGTGTGATGATGATGGGGCGGTTTTCATAGTAAAGCCTGTTGCATCTTATCAGCCCTTTCTTTTCCAGATAAGCCTCTATTCTTTTGTTTGTCTGGTATAATCCGAATCGTCCAAAGCGTGTGGCACACAACACGCGGCATTTGTTCATTAATTTAATTGCAGTCGGGATATCAGGCTCCCTGATAAAGAGTTCAAATTTGTCGATCAACTGGTGAAACAGGTGTGCATCGTAAGTGAAGTCAATCGTTACAATATCATCTTTATCCCGCATAAAAGTTTCAAACCCTTTTACATCTTCATTAATCACGATGCGGCTGAGTTTTCCGATACCTCTGTTGTCGTCGAAGCGATAACTTTTTTGGAGTTCTACTATATGATCACTAAGTGGCACAGGTGCATTTAAAGAGGGCAGCGGCCTGTTGTAAAGGGCAGACACTCTCCCAATGAATTCTTTGCTGAATTGGTTAAGCGCTTCGGGAAGGGAGCAAAGGTCGCCAAACAGACTGCCTGCTTCCACAGAGGCAAGCTGGTTCTTGTCGCCCAGGAGAATCAGCCTGGCCGATTCGGGTATGGCGTCGAGGAGTTTGGCGAAGAGCGCCACGTCAATCATTGAACTTTCGTCAATGATAATCACATCGTAGGGGAGGGGGTTCCCCTTTTGGTGTTTAAAGTAAATCGAGTCTTTTATTGGTATCAGCAATCTGTGTATGGTGGAAGGAGACAGGGAGTCGAATGTTTGTCTGATTTTTTCCGGATAATGTGCGGCATTGTTTTTAATGCTTTCAGTCATGCGGGCAGCGGCTTTGCCTGTAGGGGCTGCCAGCGCTATTTTCAGGTCGGGATTTTCTGTAAGCAACAATGCCAGAATGTTCGACACTGTTCTGGTCTTTCCTGTGCCGGGTCCACCCGTGATGATGCAAAAAGATTGTATCAGTGCAGCAGCCGTGGCAACGGCCTGCCAGTCGGTTTCTTCATCTGATGGATAGAGTGCATTATAAAGGCGGGTGGTATCAGATGAAAGGACGGGGTTTACTTCCGTTTTAATCAAGGAATGGATTTTCCGGATGATAGTTGTTTCATACTTAAAGTATCGTTGCAGATACAGATTTCCGGCTGACTCGATGATAGGAGTATGTGTGTCATTTTCAGAAATAAATTCTGAGAGATCCTCTTTAGGTTTATAATTTGGAAAGAGGGCAGACCAGTCGGCTGAGGTGACCTCGTTCTCTTTTACACAAATATGTCCGTCTTTTAGTTTGGCCCAGAGCGTGTAGAAGTAAGGCCGTATATATTCGGGGAAATATTCAGCGAACTGGAAACTAGTTTTGTCGAAATTTTCAGTTAATACCGGCACCTTTCAAATATAATTATTCGTTGGTAGAGAATACTATCTTTCTGTTGTAATGCTTTAAAAAACATATAGGTTTTTCAAGGTAAAGATTAAAGAATTTTTCAATTTGAGCATAAAAAGAAAAATTAATTCACTACCTTGCAAGCGTTAAATAAATAGTTCAGTTTGAGTGAATACCGTGCCTAATAAGAAACCCGTAGTGGGACTGACCTGTGGAGATATCAATGGCATCGGGCCGGAGGTGATAATCAAGTCTTTATCAGACAGCAGGCTGACAGAATGGTGTACTCCGGTGGTTTTTGGAAGTAACCGTCTTTTTAACTTTTATAAAAAGGGATTATCGGATTATAATTTTAATTACACTGCTCTCAGGGATTTCTCCAGATTAAATCAGAAGCAGGTTAACATTTACAATTGTTGGGAAGAGGAAGTTGCCATTCGGCCGGGTGAATTGAACGCTGAAGGAGGCAAATACGCCAGGCAATCTCTTTTAGCTGCCGCAAATGCTGTTAAGAACGGCGATGTTGACATTTTAGTTACCGCTCCGATTAATAAGAAGAACATTTACAGTGAGGAATTCCCATTTACGGGCCATACACCTTTTCTGAAGAATTTTTTTGATGCTGAGGAAGTGTTGATGTTAATGGCTGCCGGAAGTTTCAGAGTGGGGTTGGTTACGGAGCATCTTCCGGTAAAAGAAGTGGCAAGCCACCTCGATAGGAAAGAGATATTGAGCAAGTTGCTCCTGATGAATAGTTCTTTAAAGAAAGATTTTAATGTGCAGCGTCCTAAGATCGCGGTTCTGGCGCTGAATCCTCATGCAGGTGATGAGGGGCTTACCGGATCTGAGGAAGAAGAGATTATCCGGCCGGCAATTAAGGATGCACGCCAGCATAATCTGATTGTGGAAGGGCCTTTTGCAGCAGATGGTTTCTTTGCCCGTCACTATCACAACAGGTTTGATGCAGTACTGGCAATGTATCATGATCAGGGGTTGATTCCTTTTAAGTCACTGGCGATTGAAGAAGGAATTAATTTCACTGCAGGACTCAGTTTTGTGAGAACAAGCCCTGACCATGGAACAGCCTTTGATATTGCGGGGAAAGGAATTGCAGATTCCACTTCGCTGACTGCTGCAATTTTTGAGGGGATTGATATTTTTAGAAGGCGTGATTTTTATGAAGATATCCGTAAAAATCCACTGAAGAAAAGGAATATTGACATGGGAGTGGATGAAAAGATAGAGGGTTGATTTCGGCAGGGGCCGGATGATTAAAATAAATCCACGCTTCAGGGCGTTTATTGAAATTAGGAATAATTAATTTTATTATTGAAAATTATCCGTTACCCGACCAAAGCCACCTCGTTAGAAAGCACAGTTGGTAACTTAATGTAGAAAATTATTAATAACTGTTAGGTATGGAAAATGTTTTTTTAAGCGGTGGACTGGCTTTTCTCATAACCTTCTTTTCTATTCCGGTAATAATAGAATTAGCAGTTCAGAAAAAATTATTTGACGAACCTAACGGGCGTAAAGTCCATAAAAAGGTGATCCCTACGCTGGGCGGCCTTGGCATCTTTGCGGGATTGATGATTGCTACTCTGATCGGCACTCCGGTAGGGGCCGGCGGCTCACTCCAGTACTTCGTAGCTGCCTGCCTGGTACTCTTTTTTCTGGGTATCAAGGATGATATCCTAATCCTTTCTGCTTCCAAGAAATTTCTGGGACAATTGTTTGCGGCAGGGATTATCATAAAGTTTGGTGGTATTCAGATTCAGAATATGTACGGTCTTTTTGGTATTCACGAACTGGCTCCCACTGTGAGTCTCTTACTTACTGTATTTACAATTATTGTAATCACTAATTCATTTAATCTGATTGATGGCGTGGATGGCCTTGCGGGTTCGTTGGGAGTATTCACCTCATTGATATTCGGGCTATACTTTTATCAGTCCGGCCAGGCATTATATGCAGTAATGGCCATCTCGCTGGTAGGGAGCCTTCTGGCATTTCTTATATATAACTTTAGCCCTGCAAAGATATTCATGGGGGATACCGGATCACTCCTGATTGGGTTCCTGAATTCGATCTTTGTAATTCGCTTTATTATTACGGCAGGCGATCCTGCGTCAGCATTGCCGATTGCATCTGCTCCCGCAATTGGTTTCGCTATCCTGATAGTGCCACTTTTTGATACTTTAAGAGTAGTGGCAATTCGCGTGTTTAATCGCCGCTCTCCTTTTAGTCCGGATAGAAATCATATCCACCACTTTTTACTGGATATCGGTTTCAGGCATACCGGAATTGTCGGTGTTTGCATTGTGGCCAATATCGCTTTTGTAGCGCTTGCCTATTTCCTCAGGGATATGGGAACTACTTCGGTGATGCTTGCACTTTCAGGAGCTTCTCTTGCTGCTATAGGTATTGTCTATTATAGTAAGGAACGCATTATCCATGCAGTACCCGGGAAGAACACTGTGGTGTTAAAAGAACCTGTGATACAGAAGGAACACAAGGTGATTACACTCAATGGCAAAAAGGTAGAGCAGGAGTCGAGCGCTATCTGATTTCTGAAATTTACAGTCCGGATTTTTTCTGAATAACTGATTTCGTAGATTTGCAACCTTTACGAAAAGGAAAAATGATTTTTTATGTCAGGCGAAAATGAAATAGTAGCATCTGCCAAGACCGCGATGCAGAAAACAATTAACCATCTGGAATCTGAGCTCTCAAAGATCAGGGCAGGTAAGGCATCACCCGACATTCTTAATGGAGTGGTGGTAGATTATTACGGTAGTCCTACCCCTATAAGCCAGGTAGCAAATATCAGTGTGATGGATGCCCGGACGCTTACCGTACAGCCCTGGGAAAAAAATATGCTTCAACCTATCGAGAGGGCTATAATTGCGTCAAATATTGGCATTAATCCTCAGAACGATGGCAATATCATCCGCCTTTTTCTGCCACCGCTTACTGAGGAAAGAAGAAAGGAATTGGTAAAGAAAAGTAATGCAGAAGGCGAACAGGCAAAGGTGTCAGTACGCAGTATTCGCCGCGACCTAATTGAGCAAATCAAGAAACAACAAAAGGAAGGGTTGAGCGAAGATGCTGCAAGAGACTATGAAGGGCAAATTCAGGGCCTGACCGATAAGTATATTGGAATAGTGGATAAGTATCTGGAGGTAAAAGAAAAAGAAATCATGGTGGTCTGATTCCCGGATAATTTACTGTTGATGGCTCAAAATGTTTTGAGCCATTTTTTTTGCCTGAGCCACATTTGTAAAAATAAAATACATTTGAACAAAGTCCGGATAAACTGGTTACCGGATCCTATTTATTAATTAATTAAATCTTTACAATTATGAGTCTCCTTAAGGATTTTAAGACATTTGCATTGAGAGGTAATGTAATGGATCTTGCAGTGGCAGTAATTTTGGGTGCTGCTTTCGGCGCTATTGTGTCGTCTTTTGTGGATGATATTCTCACTCCCCTGTTGTTGACTCCTGCTCTTAATGCTGTGGGAGTAGATGAAATCGGCAAATTGCATTGGGGAGCTGTAAAATATGGCACATTCCTCGCCGCTGTGATCAAATTTCTGGTATATGCGTTTGTCATCTTTATGATGATCAGAGCTATGCAAAGATTGGAGAAGAAGAAAGAGCAAGCAGCTGCCCCAGGCCCATCAAGCACAGATCAGTTGCTGATGGAAATCAGGGATGAGTTGAAGACAAAAAAATAGATTTTGAACCTGCACAGTACCTGCTGTATAGTACAGGACAGATAACGTGAATAAGAGCAAATTCCTAAGCGGGTTTGCTCTTTCTATTTTTAGAAAAAGGAGTTTTGTGGCATAAGAATACCATGAAGTGCCGATGACAGCAGAAGCACTATAACAGAGCAGTTAGTTTTGGCCTTTAAACAGCTTTTTCCGGACTGCAATCGATGATTTGATGTTATCAGGATTTTGCTTTTTCTCTTCTGTATTGCAGATACAGGATAATGTGAGTAGCTATGAGCAACTCCACTACAATTTCTTTAACAATCATAGGTGCAACAGTTTTTTTGGGTTTCAGGGTTAATTTCAGTTATTAACGTCTGTCAGCTATTACTTATTATGTTTAGGACGGAGTGAGAAATTACAAAGGAAGCGTCTAAGTACAGGCCTTCATGAAACCCGTAAATTTAATTTTCGTACTGAAACAGTTTATCAGGATATTTGAATCAGGAAAGCAATGGTTCTATGAAGAAAATTTTTTCCGGGGCTCTTTTGTTGTTACTTGTTTCCTGTGGTGGAAAGCAGGAGTACTCTAATCCTACAGTTGAAATAAAAACCACCTATGGAAAGATACTGGTGGAATTATATCCTCAAAAGGCACCGCAGACGGTAGCAGCATTTCTAAAGTACGTGGATTCAGGATATTATAAGAAGAGTACCTTTTATCGGGTACTCAAGGAGGAAGACCAGCCATCTAATGCTTTTAAATCAGAATTGATTCAGGGAGGGATTTACCAGTCGAATCCTCAATTATTAGGGGCTTTACCGGGTATTCCGCTCGAAACTACCAAAGAGACCGGGATCAGGCATTTGAATGGGACAATCTCTCTGGCACGGACATCATCAAACTCCGGAAGTACTGAATTTTTCATTTGTGTAGGCGATCAGCCGGCGTATGATTATGGTGGACTTGCCAATCCGGATGGCCTGGGCTATGCAGCTTTTGGCAGAGTCATCAAAGGAATGAATGCGGTGAGAAATATTCATGCAAGCCCATCGGATGGCACTTCATTTATCAGGCCGGTGGAGATAGCCGACATTATATATCTGAATCCATCCCACAAAGAATAAAATTTAAAAAATCAGTCGTGAGCATATTTTTTTCTATCTTTCACATCAATTAACACACTTTCAATTAAGTCCAACTAATGTCCCAATCAACAGTCAAGACAGGTCACCCTAAAGGGTTGTACCTACTATTTTTTACAGAAATGTGGGAGCGTTTCAGCTATTATGGAATGCGTGCCATTTTTGTTTTGTTCATGATCAAGGAGCTGATGTTCTCCGATCAGGATGCCTCTACCATATACGGAAGCTATACGGGGCTTGTGTATCTGACTCCTCTGTTAGGAGGCTATCTGAGCGATAGGTACCTCGGAAACCGGCGAAGTATCATGACGGGTGGTATCCTGATGGCTATCGGCCAGTTTCTATTGTTTATAAGTGCGAGTATTTCAGGGAGCAGCGGAAGTGACCTGGCGATTTCGGGCGGCAGCGGAAGTTCGGTTACGATGATGTGGGCAGGACTTACGTTTCTGATTGTGGGTAACGGATTCTTCAAACCGAACATCAGCACGATGGTAGGCCAGTTGTATCCAAAGGGTGATCACAGGGTGGATTCTGCCTTTACCATCTTCTATATGGGTATCAACCTTGGCGCCTTTTTCTCTCCGTTGATCTGTGGTGCACTTGGTGAAAATATTGGATTCCAATGGGGATTCCTTGCAGCCTGTATCGGAATGATTCTTGGTGTGATTACCTTTTCTGTATTTAAAGACAGATATCTGGTTAATGAAGAAGACGGGCACCCGATAGGAGGGCCGGTGAAGAAGTTGGATATGTCAAGTATTGTAATGATAATCGGTTCGATTTTGTTGATTTTCTTCCTACTCAATTTCAAAAGCCTTTTTAAATCAGACCTGGATTTGATAGGATACCTGATTTTTGGATCGATGATTATTGTGCCAGCTATTATTCTATGGGATAAGAGCATTACTAAGGAAGAGCGCAGCCGTATATGGGTCATCTTTATCCTTGCTTTCTTCGTAATATTTTTCTGGAGTGCTTTTGAGCAGGCGGGTGCCTCCCTGACCATCTTTGCCGAACGCCAGACAGACAGGCATATTTTTAATTGGGAGATGCCGGCTTCCTGGTTTCAGTCGGTGAATCCACTGGCAATTATTACCCTTGCTCCTTTATTTTCGTGGATATGGACCCAATTGGGTAAGCGGAATATGGAACCACCTTCGCCAAGAAAGATGGCAATGGGCCTTACCTTACTTTGCCTGGGTTATGTAGTGATTGCCTTTGCAGTGAAGGGAGTAGATAGCACAGCTAAGGTGGCAATGTGGTGGCTGATAGGATTGTATGTGCTCCATACAATGGGCGAACTCTGCCTTTCTCCGATAGGCCTTTCGATGGTTTCAAAATTATCACCCATAAGGTTTTCATCACTTTTAATGGGCACATGGTTTCTGGCTAATGCAGCTGCCAACAAACTGGCTGGTGCACTGAGTGCTTTGATTCCGTCAGGTGCCGGCGAAGGTGGCGGGGTGACTCCCAGCATCCTTGGGTTCCAGATTGTAACGCTATACGATTTCTTTATGGTATTCATAATTATGACAGGTATAGCTGCTGTTATCCTGTTTGCACTGAGTGGTATATTACTCAGGATGATGAGGGGTATCAGATAAAGTGAAATGAAATTATTATAGTCCCGAATCGAACAGCTTCGGGACTTTTTGATTAGATACCTTGCCATTCATGCCATGAGAGTATGGATACCACTTATCAATAATTTTATATTCTCAATCAGCCGGTGTGTTATTTCTTTAATTACTTTTAATAACTAATTCCATTAGGTGAGTAAGAATTTTCTTAACAGGCTTTCAGGTGCGGGGCTGCTGATTGCACTTGGTATTATTTATGGCGACATCGGTACATCGCCTCTGTATGTACTAAATGCCATCATCAGGGATAAGATGATTTCTCCCGAGCTCATCATTGGAGCGGTCTCCTGTGTCATCTGGACGCTCACGCTGCAAACAACTATAAAGTACATTATTCTGACACTGCGCGCCGATAATAATGGTGAGGGCGGAATCTTTTCGTTGTATGCGCTGGTGCGTCGTCAAAAAAAGTGGTTGTTGTTTCCTGCGATAATCGGGGGCGCTTCCCTGCTAGCCGATGGAATGATTACACCTTCAATTTCGATTACTTCGGCTATAGAAGGGTTGAAGCAGATACCGGCATTCAGCCATGTGGGTCAGGATACGATAGTCTATATTGTGGTGGCGATACTGGCCGCTATATTTTTTACACAGCAATTTGGTACTGCTACTATTGGCAAAACCTTTGGCCCGGTAATGTTTTTGTGGTTTTTAATGCTGGCAGTGTTAGGGGTGATTCACATCTTTGACGGAGTTTATATTCTGAAAGCCTTCAATCCTTATTATGCTTTTAATCTTTTAGTATTATACCCCAATGGCTTTTGGATTCTGGGGGCAGTATTTCTTTGTACCACAGGGGCAGAGGCGCTTTACAGTGATCTTGGACATTGTGGAAGAAAGAATATTAGAGTGTCGTGGATTTTTGTGAAGACTGCATTAATACTGAATTATCTGGGCCAGGGTGCATGGCTACTGTCACATCATAATGGAAAGGTATTTACAAAAGAAATAATAGATAGTGGTTTTAATCCTTTCTTCGGAGTCATGCATGAAGATTTCAGATTGATAGGGATTGTTATAGCTACCATTGCAGCTATTATTGCCAGCCAGGCACTCATCAGTGGTTCCTTTACCCTGATCAGTGAGAGTATGCGCCTCAATCTGTGGCCAAAGCTCAAGATTAATTATCCTACAGAGGAGCGAGGGCAGTTGTTTATTCCCCGGATCAACCTGATGCTGTTCATAGGGTGCGCGGCCATTACTTTATATTTCCGTACCTCATCCAATATGGAAGGGGCGTATGGCCTGGCGATTACTTTGTGTATGCTGGCGACTTCTATACTTTTTGCAAACTACCTTATTTCCAGACGTACGCCGAGATTCCTTATTTATCTGTACCTGTTTGTGTATCTGACTATTGAACTCAGTTTTCTTGTAGCCAATTTGCTTGATAAGTTTCCTCATGGAGGTTTTGTTACGCTGGTTATGGGCGGTGTATTGTTTAGTATCATGTTTGTATGGTTCAAGGCCCGTAAAATCAAGAATCGCTATGTGGAGTTTGTAAAGTTAGACCAGTATTTGCCTGCCATACAGGAGCTGACGAATGACACTACAGTGCCCAAGTATGCTACCCATCTGGTGTATCTGACAAGCGCAGATAATCCGCATGAGGTGGAGCATAAGATAATCTACAGTATCCTGAGCCAGAAACCTAAGAGGGCCGATATTTACTGGCTGGTGCATGTGGACACGCAGGATGATCCATATACTGCGGATTATTTAGTGGAGACCATCGTGCCTAATGAGATAATCAGGATAGAGCTGAAACTGGGATTCAGGCGTGAGCCGCGAATAAGTATTATGTTTAGGAAAATTGTCCGTGAAATGATTGAGAGTAAGGAATTGAATATCCCGGTAAGATATCCGCTGCTTCAGGAGAATGCAGTGCCAGGCGACTTACAGTTCATTGTTTTGGAAAAGTTTCTGTCGCAGGATAATGAATTGCCCTTCTTCGAAAGGCTGGTAATGAAAATTTATTTTCTGTTGAAACATACCAGCCTAAGCGAGGAAAAAGGCTTTGGCCTGGAAATGAGCAATGTGACAGTAGAAAAGTTCCCTCTGATAGTAGCTCCCATCAGAAAACTGGCTCTAAAAAGGGTATATCCGGAAGAAAAGAGTTGATTTATCATGCTCTTTAATAAATTTTTCTATTTTGTTTCCGTTATTTTGTGGTAATGCACAACCGGTATTTTAGAAATATTGCAGGCCTGTTTCTGCTCAGCGTATTCGTCTTTTGTAATACGCCCACCTCGGTTTTGCATTCATTGTTTGCCGATCACAAAGACCAGTCAGTTTTATTGACGCATACAGACGGCAAAGTGTCTGTCAGCGCTACAGGGATCGATTGCTTTTGTAATGGCAATGTGGTAAATGCACCTTACTATTATTATTTTGAAGCTGTTGTTAATCCGGCCCCCAGGTGCTACCATGAGTATCAGGAAGACCTGAATCAGGTTTACGTATCCTCATTTGTAGAATTCTTTTCGCTGCGAGCCCCTCCGGTATTCATCTGAATTACAGTTATCTCATTTTTCAGTTGAATTCCAATTCTAAAATTTTATGAAATTATTTTACAGGGCTCATGTGGCAATAGCTATGGCTATTGTCCTCAATATATTAAGCAATAATGTGGCTGCGCAGAAATCAGCCAATTCCCACGCTTTATCCGGAATTGTATCCGACTTGACAGGGAATCCCTTGCCAGGTGCTTCAGTGTATATTCCTGATCTCAGGCGAGGTAGTGTGGCAGGCGACGATGGAAAGTATCTTATTACTGATTTACCAGAAGGGAATTATTATGTAGAGGCATCTTTTTCAGGGTATAAAACCAAAGTCGTCTCCCTGCAACTCAATAAATCGCTTCAGGTGAACTTCCGGCTTGAAGTGTCAGTGACAGAGGAGAAGGAAATAGTGATTACCGGATTGTCGCAGGCTACCACCCTTAAGCGAAATCCGCTGCCGATAGTGAGTGTACCCAGGCAATTGCTACAGCAAAGCCTGAGTACCAATATTATCAATGTAATTGCCAATGTACCCGGGGTATCCGCAGTAACAACGGGACCTAATGTGGCGAAGCCCTTTATCAGAGGATTAGGTTTCAACAGGGTGGTTACCCTGTTTGATGGAATTCGCCTCGAGGGACAGCAGTGGGGTGATGAACATGGTGTGGAGATTGACGAGAATACGGTGGACAGGGCGGAGGTGATAAAAGGACCCTCCAGCCTTTTATATGGTTCGGATGCGCTGGCCGGGATTGTCAATCTGTTTCCTGAACGGATAATGCCTTCAGAGAATGGAAGGGGGGCTGTGTCAGTCGAGTATCAGACAAATAATAACCTGATGGAAGGATCTGTGAATCTGGCAAGGGGTACAGGCCCGTTTAACTGGAGTTTTGTAGGCACGCAGAAGATGGCAGCCGATTATCGAAACCGGATCGATGGGCGTGTCTATAATACAGGCTTTCAGCAGTCGTCAGTATTCTATCAGTCCACACTTAATAAATCATGGGGATATAGCCGGATGGGGGCTTCCTATCTGAGCCTTCTTCAGGAAATACCTGATGGAAAGAGAGATTCGGCGACGAGGAAATTTTTGAAACCTGTAACTGATGATGATTATGAAATTGCGACTCCACGCGAATTGCGGTCGTACAGGATTGCGCCGGTGCATCAGTTAGTACAACATTTCACTGTATATAATAATACGAGTGTGAGAGCCGGAAGCGGCCGGCTTGCAGCTGTAATCGGTTGGCAGCACAATGGGAGGAAAGAATTCGAATCGTTGGAAACCAATGATCCGGAGCTTTCGCTGGGGCTTTCTACGTTAACCTATGATATGAAATATCTTTCGGGAAAGATCGGTAATCTGCATATCACAGGTGGGGTGAATGGATTGCTGCAACACAACAAGATTACGGGCGGGAGTGAGTTTTTGATTCCTGAATACAGGCAATTTGATGTGGGGCCATTGCTTTTCGGGAGAATCAGTTTGGATAAGGTGGAAATAGATGGAGGTATTCGATTTGACTCAAGGCATATCAGGTCAGATGCGCTGTATGTGAGAGAATCAGGAGGCGAGACTACACCGGTTACCGGAGCGGACACTGTAGGAGCAGAAAGGATCTTTGCGCCTTTTAATCATACATTTGGCGGGCTGAGCGGCAGTGTGGGACTTTCATATCGGCTAAGTGAGAAGTGGAATCTTAAATTCAATATGGCACGAGGTTTCCGCGCCCCCAATATCACTGAACTGACTGCTAACGGTATCCATGCAGGATCGCGGATGTATCAGTTAGGGAATGAAGCATTGAAACCGGAATTTAGCTTCCAGCAGGATGTAGGGGTTACCTACAACTCCAAACATCTGACGATTACTTCAGAATTTTTCAATAACCACATTCAGAATTATATTTTTAATTCCAGAGTATTCGCTTCAAGTGGAGGAGATTCAGTGATTGTACCGGGTTACGAGACTTTTAAGTATATAGCTGCAAGAGCCCATTTATGGGGTGGTGAATTTCTTATTGACGTGCATCCACACCCGTTAGACTGGTTGCATTTTGAAAATTCACTGTCGTTTATTTTTGCCAGGAACACCGGCTCTGCAGGGCATATCATCAGCTCCGATGAAAAGTATCTTCCATTTATACCTCCGGTACAGGGCAGATCAGAACTGAGAGCCAACTTTGCAGAGTGGCATGGACTGAAGAATGTTTTTATCAAACTGCAGATGGAGGTGTTTGCTGCCCAAAACCGGTATTATGCGTTGAACGAGACTGAGAGCCGTACACCCGGGTACCAGTTGGTGAATTTTGGAAGTGGTGCAGATATTATGGGAAAGAAGGGTAAGAAGCTTTTTCACCTCTCTGTATTATGCAATAATATATTGAATACGGCTTACCAGTCGCACCTGAGCAGGCTTAAGTATTTTGAAGAATATCCTCATGACCCTCGTGGTCATCATGGAATTTATGGAGTGGGAAGAAATGTGAGTATAAAGATATCGGTGCCGTTTGATATTTAACTCAAGCCCAAAGGCAGGTCAGTAGCTGTATTCGGCCTGGCATCCGGCTGGTCTGTATTTTTGGTTGTTTTTTTGGAAAATTGCATCGGAATGATGATTTCAATTTCGCTTCCTTCACCCGGGCTTGAGTATAAGTTCATTTTTCCCGAGAAGAATTCAGCCCTGCGCCGCATATTGGCAAGACCGATTCCAGCAGTAATTTCCTGAGGATCAAAACCAATTCCATTATCTGAAATCAGCAGTCGCAAATTGTTCTTGTGCAATACCAGATCCAGTTTTATTTCAGTAGCCTGTGCATATTTGATAATATTCCGGACCCCTTCCTGGATGATACGGTAAAGGTTTAACTGTAGCTCCTGATCAATAGGATAGGTCTCAAATGCTTTGTCAAAGTAAAAAGAGAACTGGTAGTTGTTGAGTATGTTGAATGTGCCGATCAGCCTTTCAATTGCATCTTTCAGAGAGCCTTTCTGGAAGAATACAGGGGCGAGTCGGTGCGACAGGTTTCGGGTTTCATCGGTTGCCAGGATGATGGAGTCCATTGTTTGTTGGTAAGCCTGTGCAATTTCGGGTGTCAGTTTGTTTTTCATTTGTCCCAGACTCATTTTGGCAGCTGCCAGTATCTGACAAATATTGTCATGCAGTTCTCCTCCAATTTCATAACGTTCGTCTTCCTGTGTTTTCAGAATTGCCTGATTGATCCTGTTTTCGTTCAGCTTCTTCTCAGTAATGTCGGTAATGGACGACATAATAAGGGGTTTGTCGTTCAATACGATTTTTGATCCATATACTTCCACATCCATCCGGGTGCCGTCTTTTTTCAGGTGGGTATAGGTTTGCTGATGTATCTGATTTTCTTTGATAATCTTCCTGATTGCCTCAGAAGTGCGTCCTACTTCTTCGTAAGGGCGGATGTCCATGATTGTTTTTTTCAGGAACTCCTCACGTGTGTATCCATAGAGAAGGATTGCAGATGCGTTTACCTGCACGAAGAGGAGAGAGTCGGGATCAAAAGCAAACATGGCTGTAGGAGCCAAATCGAAGAGTTGCTTGAATTTATTTTCTGAGTCACGGAGCGATTTCTGTAACAATACCTTTTCGGTAACATCATTAAAAAAGGTGGTGGCACCTGCAAATTTGTTATTTCTGAATTTCCAAATCAGGCTGCCTTCAATAAATATTTTTTCTCCCGTCTTTGATTTTAATACGCAGAATATTTTTTGTTCCGGCCTGGTTTTGGGAGCATTCACCAGTTCAATGAGGTATTCTTTGTATTCATCATCGACTATATCAATTAGTTTCAAATCGGCAAGGTCTTCGTCTTTGTATCCAAGTCGTTCCTTTACTTTGTTGTTGGCAAATGTGATGACTCCGTTTTGATCAATACGACTAACGAAGTCATGCGTTTTTTCAACGAAAGTCCTGTATCTGATTTCGCTCTCGCGAAGGCGCGCTCTGTTCTTACTATTTGCCACGTGATTCAGGAGCAGGATAATCCCAAACACTATCAATAGAATGACAATTAAGGTAGCCGCAATCCTGCTAAGTTGTTGTGTGTATGTAATTCGGTCACGCAAGGCAGTCTCCGTTTGCTTGTCGGTCTGTGAAGTGAGTAGGGAAAGCCGATAATGAGATTGCTCCAGAGCCGGGAATAGTGACTCCCGGATTTCTTTGTCGACATCAGTTACTGCATCGAGTTTTTTTTCGTCTAAAAATTTGAAAGCCTCTTCTCTTTTAGATTTTAGATTTTTATAGGCCACCATTACGCTGTCAAAGAGTTGGCTTTCTGCAGGGGTAGTGATCAACTTTTCAAAAGCAGACAATGTGGAGGCAAATTTTGTAAACTCAACTCTTACTTTTTTCTGGAGTAATGGTATCTCTTCCTCAGTACGCTGGAAGAGCATTTCAATAGAATACATGCGGGCCAGGTACATGCTTTTTTGTGCCTGTGAAAGCAATTCCTTACGAATAGAGGATGTCTCAACGAGTTGGTCAAGTTCTTTGTTGACAGGTTTTAGCTCCCCTGACTCCGAGACTCTGATATACAAGAGCGTCGCTGCCAGGAAGATGTAAAGCCCCAGGAGTGTATGAGTTATAGATATTTTGTTTAGGAATCGTCTCATAGTTGAAGAGCTTAGAATATAATCTTTTTTTCGATTATTCATTCCTGATGGGAGCAACCTCTTGTGATTACCCTGTCAGGGTCTCCTTTAGTTAGTTATATATGACTGATTATAAGATAGTTGCATTTTTACCTTCTATGATTGTTCCTTTACCCCCGATAGGATCCATTTTCAGACAATTTAAATAATATTACCATGTATGTGTCTAAAAAAGCAGCCCGTTTTGATAATTTTCTGCCAACCTAGCAGTAGAAATCTCTTTTCTGCCAAATAAGTTACAAAATGTCGTGTGGCATCAAAATTGAAAACATACTGCGACAGACTAATTGTCGTTTTTTAATAACGAAAAATAGAGTGAAGAATTATATATCCTGATGAATAATAATTTTTTTAAGATGGCGGCTGAGGACGAGATGGAATTTATGCCGATTATTCCGCTGAATGAAGGTGTAGAGGAGGGGAATGGGAACGAAGAAGTGCCCGATGAATTACCCATTTTGCCATTACGGAATACAGTGTTGTTTCCCGGGGTGGTAATCCCCATTACTGCCGGGAGGGAAAAAAGCATCAAAGCAGTGAATGATGCATACAAAGAGCATAAACTGATAGGGGTGGTGGCTCAGAAAGATAGCAATGTGGAGGAGCCCAAGGCTGATGATCTGGCAAAAGTGGGCTCAGTAGCGAGAATTATTAAAACCATCAGGATGCCTGATGGCGGGCTGACAGTGATCATGCAGGGGAAAACACGATTTGAGATGGGAGCAATCGTGAGTGAAGACCCCTATTTCAGGGCAAAGGTGAAAGTACTCCCCGACGATGAATATCAGAATGATGAATCTTTTGAAGCCATGGTGGCTTCAATTAAAGACCTGGCAGATGAGATTATCCGCTTATCTCCCAATGTGCCATCCGAGGCAAATATTATTCTCAAGAATATTGAGAACCCTTCTTTTCTGATTCACTTCATAAGTAGCAATTTCAATAGCTCTATCACTGAGAAGCAAAAGTTATTGGAAATCGACGATCCAAGACAGCGGGCCGAATTATTGCTCAATCTGCTCCAAACTGAATTACAGTATGCAGAGCTAAAAAATAAGGTGACCACCAAGACCAGAGCCGAACTGGACAAGCAACAGAAAGACTATTTTCTGCAACAACAACTCAAAGCTATCCGCGAAGAATTGGGAGGCGAGAATCTGGAAGAGGTAAAGGAACTCCAAAAACGTGCAGAGGCTAAAAAGTGGCCTAAAACTGCTAAAGACTCTTTTGAAAAAGGCATTGAAAAGCTGGAAAGGATGCATCCATCCACACCTGACTATTCGCTGATATATAATCACCTCGACCTGATGCTCGACCTGCCCTGGGACGATGTGACAAAAGATGAGTATGATCTGAAGAAAGCAAAGCAAATATTGGATCATGACCATTACGGCATGGATAAGATTAAAGAGCGTTTGTTGGAATACCTGGCAGTGCTGAAGTTGAAGGGGGATATGAAAAGCCCTATCCTGTGTTTTGTGGGCCCTCCGGGAATTGGTAAAACATCGCTGGGGAAGAGTATTGCAAATGCAATCGGAAGGAAATATGTGCGGGTAAGCCTGGGTGGATTGCATGATGAAAGTGAGATTCGCGGACACAGGAAAACCTATATTGGGGCTATGCCCGGCAGGATTATTCAGTCTATTCGCAAGGCGGGTTCCTCAAATCCCGTCATTATTCTTGATGAGATAGATAAGGTGGGGTCAGATTTTAGAGGAGATCCTTCTTCTGCATTGCTTGAAGTATTGGATCCTGAGCAGAATAACTCATTCTATGATAATTATCTGGAGGTAGAATATGATCTGAGCAAAGTACTGTTTATCACTACGGCCAACTCTCTCCAGGAAATACAACCGGCCTTGCGTGATCGTCTGGAGATTATCAGCCTGAACGGTTACGCTACAGAAGAAAAAATACAGATAGCCAAACGCCATCTGATACCCAAGCAGAAAGCAGCGCATGGACTGGAGAAACAGTCGTTCAAGATAGGGGATAAAGTGATTGAGAAGATTATCCAGGACTATACGCGCGAGAGTGGTGTACGGGAATTGAATCGTATGTTGGCATCTGTCATGCGAAAGCTGGCGAAGGAGTTTATAGACAAAGGCAGACTGAAGACTTCACTGTCGGTAGCAGATGTGGAAAAATATCTGGGTAACCCAAGATATAGCAATGAGACCTACAAGATGGCTCACATGCCCGGAGTAGCTGTCGGCCTGGCGTACACGTATGTCGGAGGCGATATTCTCTTTATTGAAGCAACCGCTTCGGACAATGGGAAAGGGGAATTGCGACTCACAGGCAATCTGGGAAATGTGATGAAAGAAAGCGCTACTACGGCACTCAGCTATCTCCAGTCGAATGCTAAGAAATACAAAATTGATCCTTCAGTATTTACTAATAAAAATATACACATTCATGTACCTGAGGGCGCTACGCCAAAGGATGGCCCCAGTGCAGGCATTACTATGATGACAGCATTGGCTTCAGCCTTTACCGGACGCAAAGTGAAGCCCTATCTGGCCATGACCGGTGAGATTACACTTCGTGGACAGGTGCTCCCGGTAGGTGGAATCAAAGAAAAGGTGCTGGCTGCAAAACGGGCAGGTATGCGCGAAATACTGATGTCGGTACAGAACGAAAAAGATGTAAAAGAGATCGATTCTGAATTTATCAAGGGACTCGAGTTTCACTATGTAAAAACTATGAACCAGGTGCTGGATCAGGCATTGGTTGATTAAGGCGCCACATAACAGTCGTATGGCCTGTGGGCTTCGTGAGGCACGTCTGACGATAATCATTAATTTTGAATACCCTCTCAATGGAGGGTATTTAATTTCAGATACATGAGTACCTCGGATAACTTTTATGTGGACCGGTTCAGAAATTTTGTAGCACTAAAATTTCAGTTGTATAACAGTCTGTTTATGTCGCTGCCTTTTCAGAAGATAGAAAAGACAGGAATACTCTTATCTCTGTTTCAGAACTATTGTGAGGAAGAGTTTGCGAAAGGATCGAGCCCGGTCCGGATTATTGAGGAATTTTTTAAGCAGAGAGAAGGCTTTGATTCAATACAACTTCAGAATGATTTACTATTTCGATTTGTGCAATACACCGAGCGGCAGGTAGTGCTTTTTGATGCGCTGGAAGACGCAGCTTTTAGCAAAGTCAATGATATGGCAGGTAAGGGTACATTGAAGCAATTAGAAATGCAGGTAGCTCAGAATAAATCGGAACACGCACTTGGTGAGAAACTGAAGTCCTTCGCGGTGCAGCCTGTACTTACGGCACATCCTACACAATTTTATCCTGAAGAGGTATTGGGAATTATCCGCGACCTCTCTAAGGCCTTGCAACATAATGATACCGTGCTGGTAAATACTTATCTGCAACAATTGGGGAAAACCCCTTTTTTCAAACAGGAAAAGCCTTCGCCGTATGATGAAGCAGTGCGGCTGGTATGGTTTTTAGAAAATGTTTTTTATGATGCGTGCGCCAATATTATGGTATCACTCAAACGATCGTTCCCGGATATTGTGAATGTCTATAATCCGGTAGTCAGGATGGGGTTCTGGCCGGGGGGCGACCGCGACGGGAACCCGTTTGTAAATTCGGATGCCACATGGAAAGTGGCGCTGGCACTGCGTGGAGGTATCCTTAAGTGTTATTATTTACAGTTGCGCAGACTCAGGCGGCGGCTTACCTTCAAGGGGGTTGAGGAGTTGCTCGTGGCACTTGAAAGTAAACTCTATGAGAATGTTTTCATTCCCGACAGGCAGACTTCCATTAGCAAGGAAGAACTTCTGGATACGATGTATCAGGTGCGTAAGATTGTGGTAGAGCGGCATGATGGATTATTCCTGCATCTGGTGGATAATCTGATATTTAAGATTCATATTTTCGGATTATACTTCGCTGTGCTGGATATAAGACAGGATAGCAGTATTCATAAAAAATTATTTACGGAGCTGGAACGGTTGTCGCTTGTGCCTTCAGGATACGGGGAGATGGGGGAAGAAGAGAAGATTAGCTGGCTGACAGCAAATGCGAAGGAAGTGAATGGAATCTCATTCGGAGAAGCTACTCTTGACGATACAATGGCCAGTATGCGCATGATGAAGAATGTGCAGATGATGAATGGAGAGGTAGGGTGTAACAGATATATTATCAGTCATGCCACTTCCCCACTTGATATCATGCAGGTATATGCGTTATTTCTGATGAGTGGATGGCAAAGGGAGACACTTGCGGTGGATATAGTGCCACTAATTGAAACAATTGAAGATCTTAAGCAGGCAGGCGCCATAATGGAAGCGTTATATCGCAATGGCACCTATCGCAAGCACCTGGAACAGCGTGGCAATACACAGGTGGTGATGCTTGGCTTTTCGGATGGCAGCAAGGATGGGGGCTATCTTATGGGCAATTGGAGTATTTACAAGGCCAAGGAAACCTTGTCTGCTGTTTCGAAGCAGTTTGGTATTTCGGTGATCTTCTTTGATGGTAGGGGAGGCCCTCCAGCCAGAGGCGGAGGCAAGACGCATAGATTCTATGCAGGCCAGGGGAAGAATATCGCCTGCCGCGAAATACAACTTACTGTGCAGGGCCAGACTATAAGTTCCAATTTTGGTACGGTAGAGTCAGCCCAATACAATCTGGAGCAGTTAGTGCATGCCGGTATTGCAAATGAATTGTTTACTGAAAAGGAATCCACCCTGAGTGCAGACGATGAGCAGTTGCTTCAGGAAATTGCAGATAATAGTTTTATCGCATACAGCCGGTTGAAAGCGCATCCGAGATTTATGGATTATCTGTTAGAGATAAGCCCATTGCGGTTTTATAGCGATACAAACATCGGCAGCCGTCCTACAAAGAGAGGAAGTGGCAAGATGACGATGGATGATCTGCGGGCGATTCCATTTGTAGCTTCCTGGAGTCAGCTCAAACAGAATGTGACTGGTTTTTATGGTGTGGGTACGGCTTTGCAAAAGGCAGAGGCTGCCGGGCAGTTAGGCCGTTTACAAGATTTGTATAAAAGTTCTCTCTTTTTTCGTGCCCTGATAGATAATTGTGAAATGGCGTTGCAGAAGTGTTTTCTCACACTGACTGCACACTTAAGAGACAGTGAAAGGTTTGGTGCATTCTGGCAGATGATTGCTGACGAATATGAGCTTACTGTTCAATACATTCTGAAATTGACAGGGCACCAGCATCTGATGGAGGCTTATGAAGTGGAGCGCATGTCGGTTACCATGCGCGAAAAAATAATTCTCCCGCTACTCACTATTCAGCAGTATGCAATGGCGCGTATCCGTGAGATTGAGAGTTCCACTCTTAGCGACGTGAGCGAAGGTGTGTATGGTAAATTAGTAACCCGCTGTTCGTTTGGGATTATCAATGCAGCAAGGAATTCTGCGTAGGCGGATGAGGGAATTAATTGTACTTATTTATGCGGCTAAAGCCGAACGGGGGTGTTGTCTTTCCTTCCGGTTGGCTAAAGCCAACGGTAAAAAGGTTCTGAGAGGTTTGGTGCGGATTGCCCTTTCCTAAGTCAGAATTTTCAAATTGCATATCGCCTCTTTCCACCACAACTACTCGTTTTGGCTGAAGTAATTCTGTGTTTAAAGTACTTCAACTATTTGTTATTAACGTTGGCTTCAGCCAACGGAATAAGAATTTAATTCTTACGGCTTTAGCCACATTATTCTTAGTGAAATGCGGCTAAAGCCGAACGGGGGTGTTGTCTTTCCTTCCGGTTGGCTAAAGCCAACGGTTAAAAGAGGCGAAAGGTGGCCGGCACTTTAGGTTTTTTGTTTAGAACTTATTACACTTGTTTTAAATTCTTTCTGTTACCTAATGCCACTTGTGCTTCCCACAAATTCCCCTGTATATGAAATCTCTTTTTTCCTAAAAATCTTCTGAGTGGATGGCGCGAGTGTGAATTAAACACTACTTTCCATCCTCATCCACATACTCAAGAATATCGCCGGGCTGGCATTTCAATACACTGCAGATGGCTTCCAGGGTGCTGAATCTGATAGCCCTCGCTTTCCCTGTTTTTAAGATGGAGAGGTTGGATAAAGTAAGGCCTACCTTTTCTGAGAGTTCGTTGAGCGACATCTTGCGTTTGGCCATCTCCACGTCTAAGTTTACAATTATTGGCATGGCTCAAATGGTTAATTCACTATCGTTTTGAATATCGACTCCTTTTCTGAAAATGACTGCAATAATATAGACTACTGCACCCATCAGAATAAACGCCAGGCTGTCGGCCCAGAACTGACTGAGCGATTCAGTGGCAAAGCCGTAATGCGTGAGGTTCTTAGCAGTTTGTCTCGCAATGAAGCTCAACAAGCCGATTGACAGCGTGAAATAGCTGATACGCATAATCTGTGCTGCCACGAAAGTGCTGAAGGGGCTGGTCAAATCCATTTTGTGCATTAACCTGATTACGATATAAAACAGATAAGCCTTCAGTATAGCAATGCACAGAATGAACCCGTACATCCCAAAGAATACCCATTGGCTACTCTTGTACATTTGAGTTAAGTCGAGTTTCTGATATAGCCTTGACACGAATTCCGGTTTGAAGATGCTGAAAAAAAAGTTTACTAAAAGGCCTCCCGCTTCAATACTGAGACCCACGAATAGGAGCCAGGCTACAACGTATAATGCCCAGAATACGAAATTGTTTGTTTTTGACATCGTAATATGTTTTTAAATGACAGAGTAAAAGTAATAAATATTTATTGATAAACAATAAATAAATGTTTATAATCAAAAAAAAATATTCTCGGAGAATAGTTATCCGCTGAATACCGGGTTGATGGCAACGGATCCTAATTCAGGCTAGTCGGGTACAAGCGATACATAACTGGATTGCAGGATTTTGTTATGCCCCGGGGGACTCTTTACGGTCTTCCGCTAATAACTGACTGTTGCGGAAAGCAAAAGTGGTGTTCCTGTCTGCCAGCCATTGAATGGGTTTGAGCACACCGAAAATATTGATAAGGATGCCTGACGGGATTCCTATGATATAATCTGTGGTACCTGCAAGGCCTTCCCGGATGATGATCTTAAAGAAGAAAAATACACAGGGCACAAAGAGCAGCCAGCAAGTGGCTAACCCTGCATTATAGATTGTCTTTCCTTTAATATTAAAGAGGAAGGTATGTGCAATAATGTTCCCGAGCGATACCATAATAGAAGCCATTCCTAACCACACCATGCTGCTACCTGCAAGCGCAGCAAGCAGATAGAGTGTCCATCCGATGCTTACATTGACGATGAAGGAGGTCTGTGTGTTAAGTGGATAGCGGTCGGGCGTATCGCTGTGAAACATAGCGCTGTTGATCATCCCGGGAAAGGTGCCGGGCAACCTGTATTCTTCTATTTGATGTAGAAATAATGTAACCAGATTTAACCACATCAGCAGTTGATAATCTGAAAGGCTTGCACGGAAACTATACACTAATAGCAAGGTGATGATTGCTAAAGCTCCTCCTAAATCGTACCAGTGTCGGCGTAGTAAATTCACAACCTATTGAATTATCAGGATAATCTTTTATCTCGCTAAGGTAGTTTATCCTTATCCAATAGCGGTGATGGCGAGGGTCACACAGGATGTAGCTGTATTTTTCTGTCGCTTATCACGTTACGTGTATAGTATATAGTTAGTAATTCGGAAATAATACTTCTTCGGGATTATTATCAGTCTTCCGGCTTATTTTTCAGCCTTCCGGATTATCGGAGTTAGGGTCGTACTCTACAACCCATTCAATACCGTACTTATCTCTGAACATGGCGAAGTAGGTATTCCAGAGGCTATCTCCAATAGGCATCTCCACCTGTCCGCCTTCTGATAGCTTGTTAAATATCCTGTCGGCTTCTTCCCGGCTTTCTACGCTGACGGCAATCTTGCTTCTGTTTTCATTTTCGTTTACCCGTCCCATAAATTCAGGGACATCATTAGCCATTAGTGTATTGTGGCCGATAGGCAGGGCGATATGCATTATTTTATCTGCCTCTGCAGCCGTGACTTCAAATCCTGCGGAAGGCAGGTCTTTGAAACGGATTACTCTTTTGAATGTACCACCGAAAACTGATCTATAAAATTCGAATGCTTCTTCTGCGTTCCCGTTGAAGTTGATATAAGGATTGATTTGTGGCATAGTCATTCCATTTTTTGTTACCTGAAATTAGTTGATTTCATTGGGTTGATTGATTTTTTTTTGAAGAAATGAATGGTTCATCTAAAGCATAAATTTAGCCAGCTCAGGTGTAAGCTACAGCATACATTGGGAGAATAACTATATGCAGTAGTAGTAATTTTATTATCAGATTGGTTAAGATAAGGGAGGATGATAATCCTGATTTCTGTAAACACTAAATCGGTAGCAAAATCATTCCTGATTATTTATGGATTCAATAATTTTTTTGCTTCCGGGTACAATGATTTTCCAAATGAGTAGGGCAGAGGTCAAGGTTAGTATGGAAAGGAATTTTTCAAAATAATTTTTTGACAACAGATTTCCGATTGTATTTAGAATAAACAAAAACATAAAACACCAAAGGATCCACTTGATAATTCGGGGCTTGAAGTACTGCCTTATGTATTCGGCTTTCATGAGTAATACCATTGCTAAAAACAAATTAAGAGAAATTGAAAAGATCTCAAAAGCAAACATTTGGTTGTCATTCTCTATTCGGCCACCCCAGGCAAGATTATAGGGTATTATCTTAGTAATGATGGCTAAGTGAAACACAATCACTAATACTTGAATTATCAACAATATTTTAATGGAGTTTGAATTTTTCATGGATACACAGTCGTTTGGTTTGATGCTGTTTGTGCTAAAAATAATTTAATTTCTTAAATGTTGTGAGAAGCTATCTTACATGTTTGGCTAATAGTAGTATAATTTTTCTAACTTTTTTGATATGCAATTTTTTTGTTTGGAATTTTCCTTCCTGTTAGTTCTATTCTTAACTACGAAAATAATGAAGCAATTTTCAGAATGACAGATAGTAGTATCTGGAGGGAGACTAGTAAACTAAAGGGCTATTGAAGGCAACAGCCATGCAGAGGTAAGGCGCAATTATCACCAAATGCAATCATACTGCAATGAATAATCTGATAATGCATTTATGAGGAAACGGTGGATATTTAATATTCACTTTCTAAACGAATCTACACCAGGGTGTGTATGAAGAGCCATACGATTAAGAGCTTTGATAAAAAATAGAGGTAATGATTAAGGATTTACGT
>JAMLGT010000017.1 GCA_023957755.1 Chitinophagaceae bacterium | reverse complement strand
ATTATCTATATGGCGTTTTGTTATATGCGCTTTGTAGTTGCAATAAGGATACAGATTTCATAATGGCAATTCCGGGCCTGCCAAATATTTCAGATGCTTTGGTGTTTTGGAAGTTGTCTCGTCTGGGGGGCGATCTGAGGCTGGTACATCTTTTGAAATGTAATGCAGTCATGAGGGAAGTGACAGTGTTCTCAGGGGATGATACCATGGTTACACGTCAGATTTCGTGGATGGCAACGCAGGAAGCCGGGCTTCCCCCGGTTCAGGGAAATGCATCAGGAATGGCGTTTATGCCTGATGGGCAGAATGGAAAAGTGAGCATCAATGACAGCACATATTTTGATGGTGTTCCTGAGGTTGTCTGGAAGTTGCAAATAGGGAAATACAGACCTGCACAGATATGGCTCTCGGATCATATTGGGCAGCCATTAACTACCGGGAATATCAGGCATTATCAGCAGATGGTTGCTGCGCTTCTCGAAACCATCAGGCTTTTTGATGCAATAAGTAAAACGTTAAGCACAATCAGATGACGGTTAATTGCCTGCCTCCATTGCATTTTAATTTTGTTAACAGGAGCTTTATTTATTTATAGATGACGAGGGAAATTCTTAAGACGGCAATACGGACCTTTCCACCGGCCTATTTTGCGCTCCCGATGGCCACAGGCATTATTACTATTGCTTCCTTCACGCTGGGTTATGAACAGGTGAGTGATATACTCTATGTTATTAATAATCTGGAAATGGGGGTTCTTGGAGTAGTGTTAATACTCAGATTGCTTTTTTACTTTACGGATTTCAGGAACGATTTGTCTTCACACACAGAAGGGGCAGGTTTCCTCACAATAGTGGCTGCACTTTGCCTATTTGGATCAATTCAGGTTTTATTAAGAGATAATCCAAACCTGGCTTTGATGGGATGGGGTCTGGCTTTTGTAGTTTGGATATTACTGAGTTATTCTTTCTTCATACTGATATCCTACAAGGAAAAGAAACCTACACTTCAGCATGGCATAAATGGTTCGTGGTTGTTGATGGTGGTGGCGGCGCAGGCGTTGTCCATCTCCGGAGATATGATAATTCCCTATTTCGGGATTTTGCCTCAAATGAAATTATTTGTTACCCTGTCGCTTTTTCTGTTGGGTGTATTATTTTACCTGATAATAATTGTACTCATATTTTACAGAACAGCATTTTTGCCGATGCCGCCTGGGGAATTCAGACATTCGTACTGGATTAATATGGGCGCTGCAGCTATTAGTGCTTTTGCCGGAGCGACATTGGTAAAGGATATGGCCGGGGTACCGGAGTTTGAAAATTTTATTCCAATCCTGAAAATATTTACGCTGCTATTTTGGGTAGGAGGCACGTGGTGGATTCCCATAATCGGTATTTGGGAATTCTGGAAGCCTACGCCTGTGCAGGTGAGATATAGTGCAGGGTACTGGAGCCTTGTGTTTCCGCTCGGCGTATATACTGTGTGCACGTGGCACATGGCTGAAGCAATTGAATTGCCTTCATTAAAGCGCATTTCGGAAATATTCATATTTATCGCCTGGGCGGCCTGGTTGATAACTTATATCAGGATGGGCATGCAACTCGTGAAGATTTTCTCAGGGCAAAAGCGCATACCACATATTATATAAATGGGTGCCTCAGGATCGATTATTTTTTTAAGTTACTTCAGTATTTAGTTCCCTAATTTTGCAAATTCTAATGAATTCACTTTCAGGACAGAAGACGATTGGGAAGCAGGTGCAGGAGGCCACGGTGTACAGCGTTTTAATAAGCATCAGTTTTTCTCATTTGCTTAACGATATGCTTCAATCGTTGATCCCTTCGATATATCCGTTGTTAAAGGACTCTTTCAGTCTGAGTTTTGCACAGGTAGGCTTAATTCAGCTCACCTTTCAATTGACTGCAAGTATTCTACAACCACTTGTAGGAGCATATACTGATAAGCATCCGCAACCTCTTTCTCTGGCAATCGGCATGGGGTTCACGCTGGCAGGCCTGATATTTATCTCTTTCGCAAATAGTTTCGGAGCAATCCTCCTGTCAGTAGCGCTCATTGGAAGTGGTTCATCAGTATTTCATCCTGAATCATCTAAGATAGCGTTTCTGGCTTCGGGAGGCCGCAGGGGCATGGCACAGTCGCTGTTTCAGGTAGGCGGCAATGCAGGTACTGCGATAGGCCCGTTGCTGGCCGCACTGGTTATTGTGAAGTATGGACGAAACTATACTGCTTCTTTTGGAATTGCCGCACTACTGGCAATGGTGATTTTGTTTTATGTGGGTCGCTGGGCCAGGCCACGACTTCTGGAATTGAAGCGGAAGAAAACAAAGGGAGACGTAATGGATTATCATCCGGGCCTTTCAAAGCGCGATGTGCATTTGTCGGTGGCCATATTGTTGGTACTCATTTTCTCCAAGTTTTTCTATCTGTCGAGTATCAGCAGTTATTATACATTCTTTCTTATCGATAAGTTTGGTGTAAGCATTAAGACCTCTCAGATTTTTCTGTTTATTTATCTGGCTTCAGCCGCACTGGGTACCTATTTTGGTGGCCCCTTAGGGGATAAGTTCGGGAGAAAATATGTGATCTGGTTTTCAATACTCGGAGTAGCGCCGTTTACGCTGATCCTGCCTTATGTGAGTTTGTTTTGGACGGCTGTGCTCAGTGTCATCATAGGTTTTATTTTGTCTTCTGCCTTTCCTGCCATCCTGGTGTATGCACAGGAACTGATGCCCGGAAAGATAGGAATGATATCCGGGCTTTTCTTCGGACTGGCATTCGGTATGGGTGGGCTGGGGTCAGCCCTGTTGGGATTGCTGGCAGATGCTACCAGTATCGATTTTGTGTATCATGTATGTGCGTTTCTGCCACTTATAGGGTTGGTGACCTGGAAACTTCCTGACCTGAGAAAAGTCTGATTGCGAGGTGTGGCCGGTAGTATCTTATTAGAGGGCTACTTTTGCCTGTTTTTCATATTTAATCAGTGAGTATAATATTATAATGACTGAATCAACATTTGCCGGCACTTCCGGCACGGGTATTCCTGCCACATTGAAGTACTTTATGGCAGTGTCCTGTGGTATCATGGTGGCGAATCTTTATTATTGCCAGCCACTTCTTGGCGATTTTGTTGAGGTTTTTAATATTTCCGAAAATGCGTCTGCGTGGATTAATATCTGCTCTCAATTAGGTTATGGGCTAGGTTTATTTTTCATAGTCCCTGTGGGGGATATGGTGCCGCGAAGAAAGCTACTGATGTGGATGCACCTGCTTGCCGCATTGTCTGTGGCGGGGGTAGCGCTATCACAAAATATTGGAATGCTGTATTTTTTCAGTGTTTGCATTGGCCTTACTGCTACAGCGTGCCAGGTTTTTGTACCACTTGGAGCGCATCTTTCTTCTGAAGAAGAGAGGGGGAAGGTGATTGGGACTATAATGGGCGGACTGTTGTCCGGGATTTTGTTGTCGAGGACGCTCAGTGGTTTTGCAGCTGATTTATGGGGATGGCGATCAGTTTATTGGATTGCCTGTGGACTTATGCTGGTAATGGCATTCCTGGTTTTAAGGATGATTCCGGGTGAGCAGCCGGGATTTAAGGGAAACTACAGGGTGCTGATGATTTCTTTGATTAGACTTGTCCGCTCTCAGCGTCTGGTCAGGGAGAGTGCATGGATTGGTGCATGTACTTTCGGTGCTATTTCGGCTTTTTGGAGTACAATGGCTTTTTTTCTGGAGAAGCCCCCCTACAATTATTCCTTATCTGTAATTGGATTGTTTGGAATTGTGGGACTCGCCGGAGCAATGGTTTCTCCATTTGTAGGCTCTGTAAACGATCGTAAAGGCCCGTACCTACCTATCCGTCTTGGGATAGCTATTATGATTATTGGCTATGCAATTCTGTTTTATGGACATCTGAGCATCTGGGTTGTGGTGATAGGCATTATCCTGATAGATGTAGGTTTACAAAGTGCCCATGTGCCGAATATCACTCGGGTTTCCTCGCTTTATACCCGGGCACGCACCAGGTTAAATACAATTTATATGACGGCATTTTTCGTTGGAGGCACGCTGGGCTCTATCCTGGGTAGTTATGCGTGGAATGGCTTTGGATGGAATGGTGTATGTACAGTTGGTATTATTTTTTCTATAATGGGATGGTTACCTGTAATTTTTGAAAAAAAAAGTGTTGCGTAAATTAATTTTTCCGAAATTAGCCTGCCGAACTGAAAATCCCCACAAGTAAGTTTTTTGAAAAACCATTGCACGTATTAGTATTACAAAAAATGGCTGCCCGATTGAGCAGCCATTTTCGTTATAGTGCGATTAGCAATATTTATTCTGCAACTACTTCAAATTCAATTTCGAATTCATGGCCATTTCCAAAGTCAATTTTTGCTTTGTATGTACCTAATTCTTTCACCTCGTCAAGAATCTGAATGCGTTTGCGATCGATTTCGTAATTGCGTTGATCGCGGATGGCTCTTGTAATCTGAACATTGGTTACGCTACCAAAAATTCTACCTGAAGTTCCAGTTTTAGCTCCGATAGTCAGTGGCTTTTCCTGAAGGGCGGTTTTTACTGCGTTTATTTCAGCTAACAACTGTGCTTCTTTCTTAGCTTGTTGTTTTTGACGTTCTTTCAGTTTCGCCAGATTAGTCGGATTAGCTTCGACAGCGAGTTTATGAGGGATCAGATAGTTACGGCCATAACCGTCTTTTACTGTTACAAGTTCATTAGCCCCGCCAAGGTTGTTTACGTCGTTTAATAAGATTACCTGCATTGTTTTGCATTTTTACCCAATCCCGGTTTAGCGGGACTTTCAATCATGTGTGACACATGAGATTAGGGTGGTTAAAAATTTATTTTAATAAATCGGTTACGTAAGGCAGGATGGCCATTTGGCGTGCCTTTTTTACGGCATCGCTTACCTTGCGTTGATATTTCAGAGAATTTCCGGTAATGCGGCGTGGCAAAAGCTTACCCTGCTCATTCAGGAATTTTTTCAGAAAATCGGCGTCTTTGTAGTCGATATATTTAATACCCAGTTTCTTGAAACGGCAGTATTTCTTAGGCCTTTTTTCAGACTTTATAGCCGTCAGGTATTTAATGTCGTTTGGTTTAGCCATTGTTTACCTCCTCTTTTTGGTTTGAAGTAGGGATTCCTTTAGCCTTCTTGGCGTTGTACTCTACTGCATACTTGTCGAGTACGGTGTACATGTGGCGAAGTACTGACTCATCGCGGCGCAGAAGCTGTGTTTTCAGCTTCTCATTGAAGTCGGATGGCGCTTTGTATTCCAGAATCCAGTAAAGACCGGTAGTCTTTTTCTGAATCGGATACGCCAGTGATCTTAGTCCCCATGCATTTTGATGCACTACCTCTCCGCCATTTTCAGTAAGGAATGACGTGTACTTTTTCTGAGCATTTTTAAACTCATCCTCAGACAGTACCGGGGTAAAGATCACCATCAATTCATAATTTTTCATGCGTTTGATTTGTGATTTAATTTTAAAAAGGGTTGCAAAAGTACAATATTTTGCGGTCTGCCCAAAAGAAAAACACTCGTTTTGTGGTAATTTTAGTGGAAGATTTCCCGAGATGTGATTCTTATCAAATAGTGATCAGCCTTTATTTCACTAAGAGGCTGGTTCTCAACACAGTGCATTCCTTTTTGCTGCGAATCAATTAAGTCGTTTTGGGCGTATCTGTTTTACCGGAGGCTTTGAAGCTTAACTAAATGGTGATTCATCGTTGAATGCTCCGTCATTCATCTTACTGCTTTTTTGGATGAATAGTTGTGTTTCCTCATCTACCCAGGGTTCAAATTTTTGGATAGGAAGGAATGAAGCAAAATCCAGGGTGTCCAGGCGTCCGTTTCTGTGTTTAGCTATCCTGATGAAAGATTTTCCCTTAGTAGATCGCCCCATTTCATCTTGCTGCAGGTCGTGGTACTCAGGCCTGTAGAGGAACATTACAATATCGGCATCCTGCTCGATAGCGCCTGATTCGCGCAGATCGCTTAATTGTGGGATAAAGCTCTTTTCTTTCCTTTTTTCGACTTCACGGCTTAGCTGGCTAAGTGCAATAATTGGAATTTGCAATTCTTTGGCCAGTCCTTTAAGATCGCGGGAGATGCGGCTGATTTCCTGTTCTCTGTTCGTCGTTCTGTTTTCGCTGGATCCGCTCATTAATTGCAGGTAGTCTATTACTACGAGGCCTACATTATGCTTATTTACCAGTCGGCGGCATTTTGCCCTGAGCTCAAAAATATTTAGTGCAGGTGTGTCGTCAATATGAATGGGCGCATTGCTGAGCACATTGATTCCCTTTGCATGTAGCTGGTTCATTTCATGCTCTTCAAGCTGTCCACGTGCTATTTTTTCAAGTTGCACTTCGCTCTCAGCGCTCAGTATTCTTTGTACCAGTTGGCTGCTGCTCATTTCCAGTGAAAAGATAGCCACCGGAGTTTTTTTCTGATGGTTCAATGCAGCATTGCGTGCCAGGTTGAGTGCAAAGGCTGTTTTACCCATAGAGGGCCGGGCAGCTAAGATAATCAGGTCGCCGGGTTGCCATCCATAGGTTACTTCATCCAGTTTGGGATACCCCGTGGGCACTCCTGAAATTTCATCCTGTCGATCGCGCAGCTCGTCAATTCGTTTTACCGTATTCACCAGCACGGTACCGATGCTCTCTGTTTCACTACGCAGGTAGTTGTTGGAAATCTCAAAAAGTTTTGATTCCGATATATCCAACAGATCAAATACATCTGTGCTGTCCTCAAAAGCTTCGCCTATAATTTCGTTACTTACCCGGATAAGTTCGCGTTGAATAAATTTCTGCAAAATAATCCTTGCATGAATCTCGATGTGGGCAGAGGATACTACTGAGTTGGTCAGTTTCGTGATATAGTAAGCTCCTCCTACCAGTTCCAGCTCCTCTCTTGCCTTTAGCTCCTCCACAACCGTAAGCAGGTCGATTGGAAAGTTCTTTTGTTGCAGGCTTTGCATAGCTGCAAAGATTTTCTGATGGGCTTCTACGTAAAAGCATTCAGATTTCAGGTGCTCGAATGCAACATCTACTGCTGACTTTTCAAGCATAATAGCACCCAGCACTGCTTCCTCCAGTTCCTTAGCCTGAGGCTGTACTTTGCTCGTGAGGGAGAAAGTAGGGTCAGGAGAGAATTTGCGCCTTGCTTTGCGGTCTTTATCGAGGTTGGTAAGGTTCATGTGTAGTTCCAAAATCCTTTTAATCCGTTAAAAAAACTAATTCAAAATCTTCAGGGGGCATCTAAGGTAACTGACTATTTTTTATTCCATGAATCATTTTTAAATTATTATTTATGCTGTAGTTATTCACAATGTCGTTCACAAGAGCTTATACTTGTTATCCACATTTTTATCGCTGAATTCTACATTGGAAAATAGTTTTCAGCAATGTCTTCTGAGTTTTCCACCTTATGCTGTTAGGAAATATTAATTGGCCGGCCCGCACAGTAAATTACTTTTTTTTGTAAAGCTCCCCTTATCTTTTTTCAGCCTTTTAAAGGTATGAAAAACCTTGCTTTCCGGAATATATTTTGAGGAGCTTACAACTCTTCCAGAATCACATTTTTAATGGTAGAATGGCCTCAGGGCGCTGCTTTAAGAAGTTGCCATTTACCTGATTTTGTTATTGGAATCTTCAATTATTATCCAATCCTTAACATGCGACTTCAAACTTTGCTTAATTTTGGCACTTCCCTTTAAGGAAATAAGTGATATTAAATCATACGAATGAAGATTAGTTACAATTGGTTGTTGGATTATCTCCCGAAAGATGAAGTTTTTGCCTCATATATTAATGATATCAGCAAGGTAGAAAATATTCTCACCGCTGTCGGATTGGAGGTAGAGGGTGTGTCTCATTTTGAGTCGGTGAAGGGGGGGCTGAAAGGCCTGGTAGTGGGTGAAGTGCTCACCTGCGAGAAGCACCCGAATGCGGACAAACTAAAGGTAACCACCGTTAATATTGGCAATACTATAGAGCAGATAGTGTGCGGAGCCCCGAATGTGGCCGCCGGGCAGAAGGTAGTGGTGGCGCCGGTAGGTACGGTATTGCACCCAGTGAGAGGAGACGCTTTCACAATCCAGAAGGCTAAAATCAGAGGCGAGGAAAGCCGGGGTATGTTGTGTGCAGAGGATGAGGTAGGGCTGGGTGAGGGGCATGCCGGTATAATCGTATTACCCGAAAATAGTGTACCGGGTACTTCTGTATCTGAATTGTATGAAGTTTATACGGATACCATCTTTGAAATAGGATTGACGCCAAACAGAATGGATGCCCAGAGCCATCTGGGAGTGGCTAAAGACGTATGTGCGTGGCTGTCACATCATACAGGAAAGACTGCCAGTGTGGTTTCACCATTAGGGAAACCATTTAGTGCTGACAATAGCAACCTTAGGATAGAAGTCGTAGTAAAGGATTCCGCGCTCTGTCCGCGATATTCCGGCGTTACCATTTCAGGTATTCAGATAGGGGAGTCACCAGTCTGGCTGAAGAATAGATTGATGGCGCTGGGGCTGAAACCCATCAGCAATGTGGTAGATATTACCAATTTTATTTTGCATGCAACCGGCCAGCCTCTCCATGCTTTTGATGCGGATAAGATCGGAGACGGGAAGGTTATAGTGGAGACCCTTGCAGGAGATACTCCTTTTGTAACACTTGACGAAAAGGAGCGGAAGCTAAGCGATGAGGATATAATGATTTGTGATGGCAATGATACACCGATGTGTATTGCTGGCGTATTTGGAGGTGTGGATAGTGGCATCACCGGTAAGACAAAGAATATATTTCTGGAGAGTGCGGTATTTAATGGGGGCAATATCAGGAAGTCAATCTTCAGACATGGCCTGAGAACGGATGCGGCAGTGCGATTTGAAAAAGGTGTGGATATCAGCAAGACAGTGGATGTGCTGAAGTATGCTGCACAAATGATTCGTGATTTGTGCAATGGAGTCATCTCCAGTGAGGTTACAGATATTTTTCAGCCTCCGTCAGACCGGATTATCCTTCTTGAATTTGCATATCTGCGAAAACTCAGTGGCATGGAGTTCGGTAAAGACCAGGTTCGTGCAATACTCACCCAACTTGGTTTTGAAATTCTTGAAGAAGGTGATAGGAATCTTAAGGTAAAAGCCCCTGAAAGTAACCCGGATATTTCGCACCCTGCTGATGTGGTGGAAGAGATTTTACGGATCAGCGGACTTGACCAGGTGCCGATTCCGACTCAGGTAAGGATGACACCGGGAATTCATGACAATGCCGAAGAAGCGCTACTGAAAGAAAAGGTGGCCTCATGGCTTACGGGGAATGGATTCATGGAAATATTTACTAACAGCATTACTAACAGTGACTACTATCCGGAAGTGAAGAATGCTGTGCGGATAATCAACAGCCTGAGCGAGGAGCTGGATATCATGCGGCCGGATATGCTTGCTACTGCGCTTGAAAGCATTGCCTATAATATTAACAGAAAGAATAAGGATTTGCGCTTTTTTGAATTCGGAAAAAGTTATTCGATAGAAGGAAAAGAGTACAAAGAGAGAAATCATTTGTCAATCCTGGTTACAGGCGCACATAGCAGGAAAGGGTGGAACAGTCAGGAAAAGCAGGTGGATATTTTTTATCTCAAGGGCATTGCACAGGCATTGTGCAGGCTGGCAGGATTAGAGGTTAGTGTAGAGGTTGATGATAAGAAGGGGTGTATAGCATTTCTTTCAGGAAAGACTTCTGTAGCCGTGCTCAGTAGGGTTGCGGACAATTACCTTGCAAAATTCTCCATAAAACAGCCGGTATTTTTTCTGGATATAGACTGGGGTTGCTTCGTAACCGCATCTTTAGAAAATGTGATTGTGTATAAGCCGGTAGCAAGATATCCTGCAGTGTCGCGCGACTTGTCGATGGTGTTGGACAGGTCAGTTCAGTTTGGCGAGATAGAGGAAGTAATTCATGCATTGAAGATTAAGAGGATGCAGCGGATTCAGATGTTTGATTTGTATGAGAGTGACAAACTGGGGGTAGGCAAGAAATCGGTAGCACTTAATTTCATATTTTCAGATCCTGAAAAGACACTGACTGATCAGGATACAGACGGAATGATGAATAAGATAATCAGAACCTTGTCAGAAAAAGTGAATGCTGAAATCAGGAGCAATGGCTGAGAACCTAACAAATCGGTTGATAGAAATTTCGGGCAGGTTGCAGACTGCTACAACGAGATACACAGATGTAACGAAGCAGGCTGAAAAACTTTTAGCAGAAAATAAGCGGCTGAAGGAAGAAAGAGAAAAAATGCAGGGGGAAATACGAATGCTACGCGAAGAGGTCTTTCTGTTGAAAGCGTCGCTGGATCCTATGGAAGATAAGGATAAGAAAGAGTTCCAGAAAATTATTAACGAATATCTGAAGACGATAGATAAGTGTATCAGTATCCTTAAAAATTAATGAGGCATGGCGGAAGAATTAATCCCCTTAAATATTACCATAGGTGACCGAAACTATAGGATTAAAATTCTTCCTAAAGATGAAGAGGCCGTAAGGAAAACACTTAAGGTGATTAATGACAAGATACTTGAGTTCAGAGGGAAATTTGCAGGGAAGGACATGCAGGATTATATTTCAATGGTGCTCATCTGGTTTGCTACTCAGCCTCAGCAGGCCAGGTCTGAATATGTGGAAGAAGAGTTCTCTGAGATTCTTGACAGGATAGAGAAGTATCTTAGCAGGTTTGAGTGATTGATTCAGTATATCCTGTGATTGACTTCACCTCATGCCGCAATGGTATCTGTATTGTCTGTAGAATTGAATAGCGCCGGATAGTGTTTCTGAATCAGAAAGTAGGGCACATAGCTTGTCTCCTGTCGCCAAAATATTCGTTGTAAAATCCTTTTTTCAGCACATTAAATTCAGCTGCTCCAAAGGTGTGGTTAAAGCTTTTCAGAGACGACATGGTAGCGTCATAGCTGAAGGTAAACCTGACATTGTTAATCTCAAGTCCCACCATAGGTATTATGGCATCTCCATAGCGGTAGTATAATCCTGCAACCAATTGTTTTTCCCCGTCTCCGCTAAGGTTAAGTGCGCCGTTGATACCTGCGAGCAACTCGCTCGATGATGCCTGATTGGTATAATATATATTGGGGTTCACGATTACATTCTCTGCAACTTTGAAGATGCCGTTAAGAAAAGCGATATGGCGCATAGCGACCCTGTTGACACTACTACCGTTATTTACAAAGAATGATTCTTCGGGGTTGTTGACGTGGTGTATGGAATAGCCGGCATTGATAAAAGTATTTTCGGTAGGGAAATACGCATAATTGATCCCGGCCTGCATATCGAAATAACTTACTGAGTTAGCAGCCAGTTGTACCTGTGTAGGCAGTGTAGCGTCGAAGAAGTGGCCGTCAAATTGATCAGGGAATGTAAGTTTGGTCACATCTATGCGTTTATTGGCCCAACCTACGTTGAATCCTGCTGTAAGCAGGCTGCTGATTCCCAGCATTTGGTGATATGCAATTGATCCGTAAATTTTTGTGGAGGTGAGGCTGCCGGAGCCTGCTACATCACGAAGGATAGCACCTCCCAGGCCAATCCATCCGTTTTCAATTCTGTTACGCATTACCTGTGCGTCGCCAAATATGCTGAAAGTCTTGTAGGGTACATTCATAATATTGGAGTACTGGTTGCGATAAGAGGCTCCGAGTCTGTAGTCGGCATCAGGAATAAAGCCTGTGTTAGCAGGATTTGTAAGCAGAGGATTATTAAAGAATTGAGAGAAATGAAGATCCTGTCCGTTCAACTGTAGTATTGAAATGGTGCTCAGGCAGATTAAAATAAATGTACGCTTCATAAATCCCTCCCTATCTGATTAGAGTGATGTCACCCGTCTTGCTGGCGGTAGTGCCATCACTAAAAGTTACCTTTAATGTATATGTATAGACATCCATGGGCTGTGGCTTTCCTTTGAAAGTACCGTCCCATTTCAGTTTAATGCTATTACTCTGGAATACCATCTGGCCCCAGCGGTTAAATATCTTCCACTGCATTTGCGAAATACCAAATCCGGCAACTCCAATCAGACTGTTAGGCCCGAACTGCCCTGGCGTGAAGGCTTTGGGTACATCTAACAACGGCCTGATAAGTGCGTTCACATCCATGCAGGTGTCTGTACTGCAGCCAAAACTGTTTGTCGCTGTCAGACACACATTATAGGTACCTGTAGCAGGGAAGATATGAGAAGGATTCACACTTGAACTTGTGTCACCATCGCCGAAATTCCACAAATAAGATATAGCTCCCGACGAAAGATTGGTAAAACTTGTCGGGAAATTTTCCTGTGGCTGTAGTGGAAGATAGCTGAAAGCCGCAGTAGGCACTCCGCTTACTACAATTGTTTTAGTGGTAGAATCCGCCAGATTGCATGAGGTCGGGTCGTAGGCAATCATTTTTACCGTATAAGTACCCGGGTTATTGTATAAGTGAGTGGGCGAAACCTGTGTGCTTGTAACTCCGTCACCGAAGCTCCACAGGAATGTAAGGCCTCCTAATGTGTTATTGGTGAAGGTGGCTTGATATGGGGCACAACCGTTTGCGGGTGTCTCAAATTGGGCTTTCACCTCCGGCGATAACCTGATTGAAATGACAGTGTCCTGTGGCGAGTTACAATAAGCTGTATCAGAAACAGTAAGTTTTACATTATAAGTGCCCGGGCCTGCATAAGTGTGCAGAATTGCATCTCCAAAACTGTGTGTCTGTGTAGGAGATCCATCACCGAAGTCCCAGGTAAAGATGTTGGGATTAAAAGTTCCCTGTACCGCAGTAGAAGTGTTTGTGAAAGTAAACGTCATATTGGTACAAGGTGGTGCTTTTGCAGGCACAAAGTTGGGTGTCACTCTGTTAATACTAAGCCTGAGCCTCTTGTAAGAAGTGTCTGCGATATTACAGGTAGCACTGTCAATTGTAATCAGCCTTACCAGATATTCTCCCTGTGTATTGTATTGGTGAGAGTTGGAGGGGACAGTGGTAGTGTCACCGGTGCCATCGCCATAGTCCCAGAAATAAAGTTTCCCCTGTTTCAGTGTATCGGCAAAATCCACCGAAAGGGGCACGCAGCCTACAGTATCTACTTTACCATTTATTCTAGCCTGTAGCCCGCTTTTTACACCAGAGAAGTCCATTTCTATTTTGACCATTCCAAGATTACATTTTCCGCTGTTCGGTGCTGTAGCCTGGTTGGTGGTTGACCATGATCCGGGGGTACCGGGAAAAGGAACTTCTCTGAAACAGTTGGCACAGATGGCCTGGTAGATATATCCACGGCTGTCGAACCGGCTGGTGCCACCGTCCACATGGTCGCCGTAGGTTAGTGGAGGGCCATTACCGATAGGATCGTTTTGCCCAAAAAAACTGCCATACAACTGCGACGCGGCATCTTTCTCCAAAACGAAGAAATAGAAATCACTTCCCGAAGGATCTGTCTGAGGTTTGATAGCATTTGGTGTAGTACGCATACCCAGTGTATTGCCGCCGGAATATGCGGCATTTGGCTTGCCTCCCCATCCGGATACATACACGTTCTCACATCTGTCCACCATAAATGCAGTTGGCGAAATATTTGGTACAGGCGAATTCACACTCCCAAACACTGTGGAATACTCGTAATTGCTGAGGTCAGGTTTTAGTTTTGAGATAAACTGTTTTGCGCCCTGATCGAAATAGGCAGCGTTAATTACGGGCATGTTGCCTTCGCTGGTTCCCATGATATAGATATAGCCGAACTTATCGATGTCTATCCCATACACTTCATCAGATCGGTCAGTGCCGATGTATGTACCCCTGATAATAGAAGATCCGTTCGGTGTGAGCTCCAGTACAAAGCCATCGGGTTGAATATCGTTTTTGATTGTATTTTCTACGAAAACTGATTTGATAACTCCTGAAGGGGAAATTCCCGTCATGTCTGTGCTGGCAGTGGCGCCGGCTACATAAATATTTCCGGTAAGTCCGATAGCGAGCACATAGGCTGCATCGTTTTGCTTCCCTCCTAAAAACGTACTATAGGTTAGGTTAGTGCATGATGGGTTTAATATCAGAAGTGCAGCGTCCTGCAATCCTGCCAGGCTTTTCTGGACAGCGTTGGGTGTGATAGGAAAGTTGTTGGACGAGGTACTGGAGGCGACTAATATGTTGTTATTTCGGTCGAGTAGTACTTCGCTTCTGGCATCATCCCCATAATTTCTTTTTAGTGAAAGTGGCTGGTTGACATCTGAAGCCTGGTCGCGGATATTGACCCCGTCCTGGCCGGTTCCACCGATCTTCATAGATCCTATCAGTGCAGTGCCACTGGCGTTAAGCTTCGTAACAATGATGTCATATCCTCCTCCGGGACCGGTGATTGCACCGGGGCTCTGGACTATTGGGTAGTTAGGAGAATTAGTGCGCCCTGCAATTACGAGGTTCCCATAGGGGTCTTCAATAATGCTATGTGGTTGCTCATCTCCGGTTCCTCCGATGTAAGTGGCATAAATCCTGTTTCTGCCGTCAGGGCTCAGTTTGATGATTGCGATATCGGCCTGCCCGTTGTGTGATTCGTCAAAACTGCCGGGCGATACAGGGAATCCCTGTCCAAACACTATCCCTCCTCCATAAAAACTCCCATCCATTCCGTATGTGGCAGTAAAGCCCCAGTTGTCAGCAGTACTTCCTGAATAGCTGAAGAAGATTTCTGTGGGGTCAATCACTAATACTTTAGACTTGTCATAGTCTTTTACCTGAAATTTCACCACATTATCTTTCAATACATATTTACAATCTATAGATAACCGGTTTGCCTCAGAAGGCTGGTAGGTGTATGGCTTCAGGGTCCTGCTCCTGCCGAGGGGAGTAGCAATTTCCAGTTCTTTGTTTTTTATATTGATGGCATCCACCCCCTTATATTGAAGCGCGATATCATCCACACTGGCACCGGGATGCACGATAAAGTCGTACTTAAGATTCATTCCCCCATCTACAAAGTAGCGTATATCAATTCCGGGGTAAACATTTTTGTAGGTGACTGCCTGATAGATTTTCACGTGAGAAGCCCATTTGGAGCGATCATTTCCGAGGAAATAGTTGTTGTAGGTAGATAAGGGCTTTTCGGGAATTATTTCAGGAGTTTGTGCATTGAGGAAGTTTACCTTGTAGGCGTGTGCTCTTATTTTCTTTCCTCTGGGCTTTTCGTTCCCTGCTGCAGTGGTATGGCTTCCGGTAGATCTTAGGGTATTAATATCATCAGGGCTGTACTGGCTAATCGTAAAACCCTTCTCCTCCAGATAAAATGCGCCGTCACCTGCCTCTGTCCTGAACTTCACCTGTTGGTCCCATTGACCCTTGTTTTCGATAAACTGAATCTGGGCATTGACTGAGATACCAGCAAAGATGAAGCAGAGTATGAGAGTAATCTTTCTGTATGAGGCAATGTGGTTCAAGAGGTGTACTTTTTTTACGCTAATAACTGTGTGTAAAATATGTCTAAAGTTAAAACCTTTCCTGTCTCTTTTCAAAAGAGCTTATCCAATTTACAAAACAATAGCCTGAAACCAAGAAATTAAGGTCAGGGAAAAATGGAATTTAGAGGAGGATTAACAGATTTTATTGACCACCATGATTTTCAGTATCCTGTATATTTTCTGCATTTCGCCTTACAATAGAGCGCAATCTGTTGATGATTTTAATGACACTTTGCTCCACGAGAGCGTAATCGGGGATATCTGTGCCGCTAAAGGTCAGGAAAACCGACAGTGTTGTTTTTGTTTGTTCCAGATGACTCTTGACAGGGATGCAATGAATCCTCCATGCTTCGCGCATTAATCGTTTTATGCGGTTTCGCTTGACGGCACTTTTGAATTTCTTTTTGCTGACTGAAAATCCGGCCTGAATGATAGCCGGAGATTCTGCACTAAGAATATACTTTGCCCTTACAGGATGCTCGTTGATTACTGTTCCTTCAGCGAAGAGCCTGTCAATTTTCTTCCGGCTTTTGAGGCGTTCAGATTTTCTGAGTGTATAGATATGTTTAATACAAGTAATCGTTTAGATAATAAAGCTATAAAAAAAGCCTCTGCGAAGAGGCTTTATATAAGTTTAAATATTATTCAGCATTATTTCTTACTTCCGTGTTCGTCTGAAACAGTCAGTTTATAACGCCCTTTCTTCCTGCGGCTGGCCAATACCTTACGTCCGTTGGCTGTGGACATACGTTCCCTGAATCCATGAACGCTTTTGCGGCGGCGTTTGTGCGGCTGATAGGTTCTTTTTTTTCCTGGCATTATGAATGTCTTTTAAAAATTAACTACTTAATTTGTTTCATTTCAGCCGGGCACCATCCCCGCTGGTTGTGAAAGGGCTGCAAATGTAAGAAAAGAATTGAAATACCAGCTATTTTATGACCCCTGAGGTGCAAAAAAGTCTGTATGTAATGCCTTGACCGGCTCGCCGTAAAACACCACCGCAAGCTTTTCAAAGTCAGAAGCATCATCTGTAGTATAGAATCTGCATATAGAATCTTTTCTGCATTTATTTTCAATTTCAGGATGTCTGTTGAGGTAGTCTTTCAATGCTTCGGCAGTAAGGACTCCCTGCGATACTATGCGGATGTGCGATCCTGTCGCTTCCTTTATCTGGTTGGTAATCAGAGGGTAATGTGTACAACCCAGTAGAATAGTGTCCATTTCGGGCGACTGGTTAAGTAGCCTTTTTACGTCTCTTTCTATAAAAAACTGAGCCCCCTCAGTGTGTGCTTCATTATTTTCAATAAGGGGTACCCATAATGGACATGCCTGTTGAAATACTTTCAGGCCAGGAAAGAATTTTTTGATCTCCAGAAGATACGACTCCGAATTCACCGTCCCGGTCGTAGCCAGGATACCTATGGTTCCCGATTTAGAGTAAGTGCCGATTACTTCCGCTGTAGGCCTTATTACTCCCAGAATCCGCTTTTCGACCGACCACTGTGGCAAATCGCGTTGCTGTATGGTTCTTAATGCTTTGGCAGACGCCGTATTACAGGCAATAATTACCAGTTGGCAATTCTGATCAAGCATCCATTTTACCGCCTGTCGGGTGTAGTGATATACTGTTTCAAAAGACCGGTTGCCGTAAGGTGTTCGGGCATTATCGCCAAGGTATAGATAGTTGTATTGTGGCAGGAGGTTTTTTAAATCTCTTAAGACTGTTAGTCCGCCGAAACCTGAGTCGAAAACGCCTATTGATGCCATTGCTAAAATATGATATTGAGCTGATCGAAATACACAATGATAAGAGTAAAGTTACAAACTGAGAAATAGCAATCTGTAATTTCACAATACAAAAAGCCATCCCGGGAGGATGGCTCTATACTCAGTTTGAACTTTTTATTATCTGGTTACTAGTTTGCTGCGTTTGGTGCAGGTGTAGCAGGCGCCTTCAGGTTCAGTTTCTTCATCACCAGTGGGCCGATATCGTCCTTTTCAGGATGTACAATCAGTGCTTCCTTGGTAAACACGTAAGTGTAACCGTTTTCTTTTGCAATCTGTTCGATGGCTTCCTGTAGCTTCTTTTGAATAGGCTGCGCAAGTTCCGCTCTTTTTTGGTCTAGTTGCTGAGCGATTAGTTGCTCCTGTTGGCTGAGTTCCTGGCTCATTTTGGTCAGGTCCCCTCTCTTGATTTCCTTAAGGCTGGCGTTCATGGTAGCTGAATCTTTAATGAATTTGTCCACTGCTTCGTTAAACGCTTTCTGCTTGTCATTTGCATTTTGATACAGGGAGGTTTGGTACACCTGCAGTTCAGCCTGTAGTTTAGATGCTTCAGGCATCAGCATGATGATTTCATCAGCATTTATATAACCAATTTTCAGTTGCTGGGCATCTGCAGACTTCCAACCTAAGATTCCTACTGAAATAAACAGGACTGTTAGAAATTGTTTCATTTGTTGTTTCACGATTTGTTTATAATGATAGTGTTTAAAAACTGATGTTCGGCTGCATGCCCGGAGTTACTTTTTATTTTATTTAACACCGAGCAATCGCAGTATATCGTCACTCTTATCCAGTTTTGGGTCGGCAAAGATAACGGTAATTCCTTCACTTTTATCTAAAATAAAATCATACATTTTTTCGGCTGCCAGTTTCTGAATGGCATTGTAAACCTTATCCTGGACGGGTTTTACGAGCTCTTCCCTTTTTTTGAACAGGTCGCCTTCAAAACCAAATCTTCTTTTCTGTAAGTCTCTTAAAGTTTTTTCCGCATTGAAAATCTGGTCTTCTCTTTTTTTTCTGAGTTCATCGCTGAGCATTACCTGCTCAGCATCATAGTCTTTATACATTTTTTGCAGGTCGGCTGCTTTCTTATCGAGTTCCTGCTGCCACATTTCGCTAAACTGATCGAGCTTGTTCTGGGCTTCCTGATATTCAGGAATTTTTTCAAGTATATATTTAGAGTCAATTACTGCATAGCGCTGTGCCTGCACAGTAGCTATCGTGGAAAGGCAAAAAGCAATACCTATTAATAACTGCTTCATAATAAATATTTTTTAAAGTTATAGGTTTTAGTCTGGTTCCTGTCCGAGCATAAAGGTGAACTTGGCTGCTCCCTTAATGCCAGTTGATCCATTTATACGATCGAGTCCGATACCATAATCAAATCCCAACAGGCCGAACATTGGCAGGAAGAATCGCATACCTGCTCCCACACTTCTTCTGAGCTTGAATGGGTTATAATCTTTAAAGTCGTACCATCCGTTAGCTGCTTCTACGAACAAAAGACCGTAAATAGTGCTGTTCGCCTGCGTGCTGAATGGATAGCGCAACTCAAGTGTGTACTTATTGAAGATAGTGAAAAAGTCTCTGGATTGGTTTAGGTCAGGGTTTACCTTTGGATTAGAGTTGTCGTAGATAGGATATCCCCTGTGGGCTATGATGTCATATCCCAGCAATCCATAAGTATTACTCATACCTGCATCACCCAACTGGAATCGTTCGAAGGGTGATAACGGCGCTTTGGAATTATATCTGCCAAGGAAACCAAATTTTGCGGCAGCCTTGATGATAAATTGTTTGTTTTTCTCTTCCCCTCTGGGCTGTCCGATGGGTACATACCATTCAGCAGAAAATCTCTCCTTGTGAAACTCTACCCATTTGTATTTGTCGATATCTGCGATCCCATCGTTGAACAGGCTGTAAGGAGGTGTCAATTGTGTGCTAAGGGTAAAGTTGGAACCCATAGTCGGGAATACTGGGTTGGGGCCGGCTGAATTCCTGGAGAGTGTAAGCTTCAGGCTTATATTGTTCGAATTGCCATTGCTCATCCCCGGAAAGATGTTATAATTTTTCAACTGATAACGCTGATAGCTCAATTGATAAAACAGTGTAAAGAAGTCGTCGGGCCAGCGAAGTTGTTTACCAAGCGAGACGCTGAATCCGATGGTACGGATAAATGAAGAGTCTGCATATTTCCTGTCATACCATCCTGTATTTGGATTAAATGCGTTGGCATATTTCGTATCGTAATATCCCAGCGTGAATGAATTTCTTTTCTTTCCTCCAAGCCAGGGTTCTGTGAAAGAAAAGTTGTAAGACCTGAACTGCTTACCATTACTCTGGGCACGTAAGCTCAGTTTTTGTCCATCGCCCACAGGCAGAGGATTCCAGGCTTTCTTGTTCCATATATTGTTGATGGAAAAGTTATTGAATACAACGCCCAGCGTGCCTGTAAGTCCGATTCCTCCTCCGAATCCTGCCGAGAGTTCTAATTGGTCAGATGATTTTTCGACAAGGTTCCATGTGATGTCCACCGTGCCATCTTCCATGTGGGGGATAATTTGCGGATCGATTTTTTCTACATCAAAGTATCCCAAGGCTCCAAGCTCTCTTCTGGTACGAATGATATCCTGCCTGCTAAATTTCTGGCCGGGTATGGTTCTCAGTTCACGCCTGATTACATGGTCTTTGGTCTTGTCATTTCCCATGATATCTACCTTGCCGATAGTTGCCTGAGGCCCTTCCTGAAGACGGATTTCGAAATCGATGGTATCGTTATACACAGAGGTTTCGATTGGTGTAATCTGGAAAAACAGATAACCATCGTCCATATAAAAACTACTGATATCTCCACCTTCCATTGAGGGTATGATACCCAGCTTTTTGTTTAGAGTTTCTGAATTATAAATATCTCCCTTCTTAATTCCAAGCCAGGAGGTAAGTAATGAGTCAGAGTATTTTGTATTTCCCTTCCAGGAGATATTTCCAAAGTAATATTTGCCACCTTCCTTCATTTTGATAGCCACATCCAGACCTGCTTTCTCCTGATAAGTGGTGTCGGCTACAATCTGTGCATCGCGGAAGCCGAGAGAGTTGTAGTAGTCGAGTATTTTCCCTTTGTCTTCTTCGTATTTCTTTTCGTTGAATTTTGCCGGGCTGAACAGTTTTATTCGTGCGTAGGGGTCAAGGAAGGCTTTGGTACGGGATGGAACCAGAAAATCGTTTCCTTTCAGATATTCACTGAAAGTGATCTTATTCTTTTTAGCAGAATCATACACGTTGTTGGCAATGGAAGGAAACAAGGTAATTCTTGTCTTTTCCTTGGTGCCTTTCATCTGCTTTTTGAGTTTCAGGTCGGGCACGTTGTCGTTACCGGCAAAGTAAATTTCATTGATTTTTACTTTTCCGTTTTTATGAATGTCAAACAAGAGTATGACGGCATTGGCAGCATCCGGATCGGGCGTCTGGGTGACATCCACAGTAACATTGCGGAATCCCTTGTCCACATAAAACGATCTGATAACATCAGTTGCCTTTACTTTCAGGCTCTCGGTTACACGAGTCATCCTTCCCTTGGCAATTCCTATTTTAGGTAAGAGGTCTTCCTGCTCAGATCTGGGTATTCCTTTGAATTTGAATGAGGATAAGGAAGGTCTGTCGGTGATGTGTAGTTCTATCGTTATTTTGTTGTCAACCAGGCTGGTGATATAGATTTCGACATTTGAAACCAGTTCCTGCTTCCAGAGGTTGTTGATCGCCTTGGCAAATAAATCTCCTCCGGGGATATTTACTTTATCTCCCACCGATATTCCGGAGATAGAGATAATAAGGTTAGGATCGAAGGTTACACTACCAGAAACGGTAATCCCCGCAATAATATATTGCTTTGGGTTACGCGCATTAAAGATGTTTTCGAGGTCGGGATTGATACCTGTAGGGAGTGTATCCCTGGCAGGTGCTGTTTGTTGGGTTACAGGTCTCCTGAGTGTGTCCACCTGTCCATATACATTCAGAGAAAAAGCAGTTAATGCTATCAAGAAAAAATTCTTGCAGATACGCAACATTCAAGAGAATTTAGTAGGGCGGCAAATTAGTTTGATTCGTTTTAAGTAATTGTTAAAGCACTACAAAATAAAGGCTTGTAATTCATACTGCAATTGTGTTTTTCAGGAAACCTGTTCGCTGGTTTTTCCAAATCTTCTTTCGCGGCTTTGGTAGTTGATTATAGCCTGATACAAGTCGTCTTTTCTGAAGTCGGGCCATAAGGTAGGTGTGAAATATAGTTCAGAATAAGCTATCTGATAGAGTAAGAAGTTACTTATCCGGTATTCGCCGCTGGTACGGATAACCAGTTCAGGGTCAGGGAAGCCGGCTGTACAGAGGTAGCTGGCGAAAGTGGACGCACTGATTGCCTCTGGTTTCAGTTTTCCTGATACAATATCTTTCCCTATTCTTTGTACGGTGTCAATGATCTCCCACCTGCTGCTGTAGCTAAGCGCCATTATCAGTGTCAGCCCTGTATTGGTACTTGTTTCTCTGATTGCTTCATTCAGTTCATTTTGAGCGTTTTGTGGAAGTTGGCCGATATTGCCAATCACTTGCAGGCGGATATTGTTTTTGTTAAGGGTAGGCACCTCGTCTCTGATGGTCTGTACCAATAGCTCCATAAGCCCTGTTACCTCGTCCTGAGGCCTGTCCCAGTTTTCAGTGCTGAATGCATACAGGGTGAGATAGCTGATACCCAATTCGGCACAGCCTTCTACAATGTTTCTTACACTTTCTACACCGTGAAAATGGCCATATAACCTGTCGTGGCCTTTCTCCTTGGCCCACCTGCCATTTCCGTCCATAATTATGGCAATGTGATGTGGGAGTTTTTCTACGTCAATTTTTTCTTTCAGACTCATGTTGTTTAAAAAGCACAGTTGCCAAAAGTAGGAAAACCCTGAATTTTAGTACTTTTTATTTTAATAACATGGCTTTTGCTGTAATGGCCCCGGATGGAGTTGGATATGCAGGTGCACGGTTCGAAGTCCGAGAGGACTATCTTTGTGCACTTTCAGCATGATGTGGCTATGGATAAAGTCGTACCATTTTTTTCAGTAGTCGTTACAACCTATAATCGCGGGCCGCTACTTGGCAGGGCGCTGAAGTCTTTGCAGGCACAAACAGAAACCGACTGGGAGGCAGTAATTGTAGATGACGGAAGTACAGATGATACGAAGGAAATAGTACAGGCTTTCCTGGTAAAGGATCATCGGTTTAGGTATTTTAAGACACCTCCTTCAGGGGCCACACCTGCCAAAAACAAGGGGATGGCGCTCAGCAAAGGCAGGTATATTACATTTCTGGACTCTGATGATGAATATCGTCCTGATCACCTACAGAGGAGGCGGAGGTTTATGGAAGCACACCCGGAGGTGCTTTTTCTGCATGGCGGTATCACTATCATCGGAGATGAATATGTACCTGACCGGTTTGATTATGGCAAAAAGATTCACCTCTCAGAATGTGCAGTGGGTGGTACATTCGTAATTGCAAGGGAGGTATTTACTTCGCTTGGCGAGTTTAATAATATACCGTTGGGAAGTGATGCGGATTATCTGGACAACGTGTTGGCAAATGGATTTCTGACCGCCAAACTAGATGCCCCCACGTATATCTATCATCGGGAGCATGATAACTCGATTACCAATAATCTGATGCGCCTCAGGCGGAAAGAGCATGATGGGTAACCCTGAGGAAGTGCAGATCGCTTATTCAATTTTTTTACAATACTGAATTTACATTTTGGAATGAGGAGCCAAAAGGCTGTTTTTTCCTATCTTTCAAGCCGAAATATTTTTTTATCTGATTTGAATTTATACTGATGAAACAAAAACTAATTGGTGTATTTGTATTTATTTTTCTTTTTTCAGGTTTCAGTAACTCCGGATCTGCACAGCCAACCCATCAGGTGGATCGCCCTAAGCTGGTGGTAGGGATTGTAGTAGATCAGATGAGATGGGACTATCTGTATAGATATTACGACCGTTATGGTAATGGTGGCTTCAAACGGCTACTCAACGAAGGGTTCACCTGTGAGAATGCATTTATCAGCCATCTTCCGTCATACACGGCGGTCGGCCATGCTACAGTTTATACAGGATCCGTTCCGGCCATTCATGGCATTACGGGCAATGACTGGAAAGATCAGGTGACTGGAAGAAAGTGGTATTGTGTGGAAGATACCACAGTAGAAACTGTAGGGGCAGACAATAAGAATGGAAAGATGTCGCCACGTAACCTGCTGGCCACCACTGTTACAGACGAATTAAGGCTTGCTACTAATTTCCGTTCTAAGGTGGTAGGCGTTTCACTGAAAGACAGGGCCTCTATTCTGCCTGCCGGCCATGCCGCGAATGCAGCCTTTTGGTTTGACGATAAAACAGGACATTTCATCTCCAGCACTTATTATATGAAAGAATTGCCGGAATGGGCTCAGAAATTTAATAAGGCCAACAGACCCGCAGCACTTGTTGCAGGAGATTGGAATACGTTGTATCCGATGGATACCTACACGCAAAGTACGGCTGATAACGTAGAATGGGAAGGCATCGTAAAGGATGAAGAAGAATCTCCGGTATTTCCACACAGGATATCTAAATATTATGACAATAAAAAAGGAGAAATAAGGAGTACCCCATTCGGAAATACGCTTACTCTGGAATTTGCTAAAGCTGCGCTGGAAGGAAACCGGATGGGGCAGGGTGCATTTACAGATTTTCTTACTATCAACTGTGCCTCGACTGATTATGTGGGCCACAGGTATGGACCTAACTCGATAGAGGTTGAGGATACTTACCTGAGACTGGATAAGGATCTCGAAGATTTTTTCTATTATCTCGACCGTAATGTGGGAATAGGAAACTATACTGTGTTTCTAACTGCAGACCATGGCGCGGCCCATTCTATTAAGTTTATGGAAGCACACAATCTTCCGGCAGGATTTTTTGAACCAAAACCATTAATGAAAAATTTGAAGGCCTTTCTGAAAGCGAAGTTCAGAACTGATAAAATTGTGAAGGAAGACCTTAATTATCATGTGGCACTGGATAAAGAACTTATTGAAAAGTTGAACCTGGATTATGATAAGGTGAAGCGTGATATTGTGCAGTTTCTTCAAACCCAGCCGGGGGTAGAGTTTGCGGCCGACATTGAAAATCTGGGTAACTCGCCGATTCCGGAACCGATCAAGACGATGATAGCTAATGGATATAACCCGAAACGGGCTGGTGCATTGATTATTATCCAGGATCCGGGCTGGTTTAGCAGCAATGGTAAGGGCACTACCCACGGCAGTTGGAATCCCCATGATACGCATATACCTATGGTGTTTATGGGCTGGGGTATCAAACATGGCCGATCTACCGATACCTATCACATGACGGATATTGCTCCTACAATTTCTGCATTGTTGCATATCCAGATGCCCAGTGGTGCGGTGGGCAGGGTGGTTTCAGAAGCATTAAAGTAGCGAATAGGAAAATCATTATCTCCACTCCGGATAAGGTCAGTCTGACTTTGCCCCGAGGGAGATTTTTATTTGTAATAAATTTATAACACAAGCCCATTTTTGTCAGGCTCTAGTATAAATAAAAAATATTGTATGAATACAATTAATGCTTATGGCAACCTGTCTGCAACAGAGGAATTGATTCCTCTTAAAATATCGCGGAGAGATGTGCTGCCTACAGATGTGAAGATTGATATTCTCTATTGCGGCGTATGCCATAGTGATATCCACACAGCCCGAAGCGAATGGGGCGCTTCCCAGTATCCTGTGGTGCCGGGACATGAGATTATCGGCAGCGTAGTGGCAACAGGCCGGGCAGTTACCCGCTTCGGGGTTGGAGATATTGTAGGAGTGGGGTGCATGGTAGATTCCTGCCGGCATTGTACAGCCTGTGAGGAGGGGGTGGAACAGTATTGTGAACATGGTGCCACATTCACCTATGGCAGTAAGGATAATTTTCTGGGTGGATATACCTATGGTGGTTATTCGGAGAATATTGTCGTGGATGGACGGTTTGTATTGAGGATTCCTGAAAATCTGGATATTTCAAGAGCCGCTCCCCTTTTGTGTGCGGGAATTACCACATGGTCGCCGCTAAAACACTGGAAAGTGAAGAAAGGTGATAAGGTAGGCGTGATTGGCTTGGGTGGCCTGGGGCACATGGGGATCAAACTTGCTCATGCATTAGGTGCTTATGTGGTGATGATTACTTCTTCGCCGGGGAAAGCAAATGATGCCAAAATGTTAGGTGCCGATGAGGTGTTAATTTCAGGAGATACTGCTGCCATGAAGTCTCATGCACATTCTTTTGACTTTCTGTTAAACACCATTCCGGTAGGCCATGATGTGGATCCGTTTTTAAAGTTATTGAAACGTGATAAAACGATGGTGATTGTGGGAGCCAACGAACCGCTTACCCATGTGAATGCAGCTCTATTGGTAAAACGCCGGAAGAATATTGCCGGCTCATTGATAGGGGGTATAGCTGAAACGCAGGAAATGTTGGATTTCTGTGCAACACATGGTGTTTTACCTGAGGTGGAAATGATCCCTATTCAGAAAATTAATGAGGCCTGGGAAAGGGTGGTGAGGTCTGATATAAAGTATCGTTTTGTGATAGATATGAAATCGCTGAAAAGCGAATAGGCTTACCACATGTTATTTTCTTAACATAGGTTAAATTCTTCCTTTCGGTTTCGGGCTACCTTTGCAGAAAGTGATTGAATATGGAATTAGGAATAGGAATGTTTGGCGACCTCAGGTTCGACAAGCAAAAGCAAAGTTTTCAAAGCCCTTCTGAAAGGTTGTGTGAACTTATTGAAGAGGTAAAGTTGGCTGACGAATTAGGAGTGGATGTGTTTGCAATGGGTGAACATCATCGGCCTGATTATGCGGTTTCCTCTCCGGAAATCGTCTTGTCAGCATTATCCACAGTGACAAAGAGAATTAAGTTGTCGAGCGGTGTGAGTGTGCTCAGTTCTACCGATCCTGTTAAGTTGTATCAGGACTTTGCGACTATAGACCTACTCTCAGGGCAGAGAGTGGAAATTATGGCCGGTCGCGGCAGTTTTACCGAATCATTTCCATTATTTGGATACGATCTGAAAGATTATAATGGACTCTTTGAGGAGAAACTGGATTTGCTGTTGAAGTTGAATACGAATGAAGTCCTTTCCTGGAGGGGTAAATATAGAGCGCCGATAGAGTCGCAGACCGTGTATCCGCGTCCGGGCAGAGCGCTCCCGGTATGGATTGCAGTGGGTGGTACGCCAAACTCGGTATTGCGCGCTGCCAGACTCGGGCTGCCAATCATCTTTGCAATAATAGGAGGCATGCCCCGCCAGTTTAATCCACTGATTCAATACTATAAAGAGCAGTATGTAAACTTTGGTCATGATCCTTCTCAAATGCAGATAGGAGTACACTCTCATACCTTCATCGCAGATACCGAAGAAGAGATACTCGATAACTATTTTCCTTATTATGCGGCCCAGATGGATAGGATAGGCAGAGAAAGAGGATGGTCGGCCTATACCAAAGCGCAGTTTATGGGGGGTATGAGTCCTGAAGGGGCTTTGTTTATGGGTAGTGCTGAGAAGGTAACAGAAAAGATTATTCGTACAATAGAGATGTTTAAGCTAACCAGGTTTGTGGCCCATATTGACGTGGGTGCGCCATCGCACAAGGAAACTATGCGGATGATTGAGCTTTATGGCACAAAGGTACTGCCCGAAGTTAAGAAGCATTTTACAGCAGATGTGCCTGTGCATTCATAACTAAGTGCAGCATTTGTATTTACAACGGGTTTTAGCGGAACCTACCAGGTGCCATGGTGTTCGGGAATTCTTTTGATAAGCGGTATGGCTATTAGGAAGAGCAAAGACGATGCGAGGTAGATCCATGCCTGCACATTTCCGGGATGAGATGAACCTGTTAGTATGGCTGTTGAAATTGCCACCGTCAGGATAGAGCCAATCTGAAGGCACATAGAGCGCAGCGCTGCAAGAGTAGAAGCATGTTCAGGAGCTAGTTGCAGGCCTGCATTCCGACACGAAGGGTTTATGGCACCTGCTCCGGCCCCAATCAGAAAAGTGGCGATGGCCAGCCATGTGTATGATGAGAAGACTTCCGGAGGAGGGATTACGAGAAGTGCAATGCCGATGGCCATGGTGATTACCCCTGCATATAAAGGAGGCCTGTAACCGGATTTGCGTAGGATTATGGTTACCACAGTCGATAAAATTACGGCGGCGACGCCCTGTGCAACCAGGAGAGTACCTGAATCAAGTGCACTGAGTCCGTATCTGTTGGCTGCATATAAAGGCACCAGAGCCACCACTCCCTGCGACACACCGCCATAAACCACATTTATAATATTGACCGACCCAAAGCCTTTTCCATGGATGAGGCGTGGTGCAATGATTGGGGTATTTGTGCGGTTGATATGTCGAAAGAAGAGGAATAGTGCGAAGGCGCTAAATACTATCAGAATCAGAAATGGTGCAGAGAGTATATTCGCTTTTTTTTCGCCCAGATAGCTTGCGGCGAACATTGCTGAAAGAATTCCTGAACCCATAAAAAGGATTCCCGGAATATCGAGTCGCGGATGTTTCTTTCCATCTCTCTCAGGATCTTTGGGGATATAGGCAATTGAAAGAATGATCACCACAATCCCAATCGGAATGTTCACGAAAAAGATGTCTCTCCACGTCAGGTAAGTGACGAATAATCCTCCGAATATAGGACCTATCATAGCTCCGATGGGGAACACGCTGCCGAATAAACTGACAGCCCTGTCTCTGGCACTTCCAAAATGATTCACGATGATGCCGGTTACAGATGGAGTAATGCCGGCTGCTCCGGCGGCCTGAATTACGCGCATGGCCACTAGTTGATAGATACTATTAGAAAGTCCACACAAAAGGGAAGCAGAAGTAAACACGGTGATAGATATCAGATACATCCGCTTGTGACCATATCGCTCACTCAATTCGCCGGTTATGGGCAACATCAGCACGAACCCGAAAGAATATGCTGTGATTGTCCATCCAGCCCAGTTAATTGTGGTGTGCAACTCATGCTGGAGCGTATGAAGCGCAGTAGCAACAATAGTAAGGTCTATTGTCATCATTAATAAAGCGAACGATACAATAATGAAAACCAGAATCCGGCGAACCGGTTTGGAATCTGCTTGCCGGTGTGGTTGGATAATGGATTTACCCTGATCTATCTTTTCATTCATATTCCTCTTTGGCTGTGCTTACTGCCTGCAACTTGAGTGCCCGATTTATTCTTACTTGCTTCAAAAGTAATTCTATTTCTGCTTCCCGATGTTGATAAACGGGTGGTTGCCAGTGAAATACTCTGCTGAGTCTCAGCTAATAGAGGAATGAAGCCACATCAATTTTTTGATGTTATCCCGAAATTATTAAGGGTGTGGGTGCCAAAGTGAATGGTGGATTGAAGACAGGTGGATGATAATTCTTTTTCGGTTATAAAATAAAGTTGTAATTTGACAGAACAGTTTTCTTCACTCTAAAATTAGGAATCATGAATCTTGTTAAGCATCTTCTGAATCGCAAAGGTGACAAAATGATTACAGCTTCTCCTAATAATTCTGTGAGAGAGGCGCTTACCATTATGGCTGAAAATGATGTGGGATCTGTAGTTGTGATGGATGGGGATCAGTTTAAAGGTATTCTTACTGAAAGGGATTATTCAAGGAAAATCATTTTGAAGAACCGAAATTCCAGAGACACAACTGTTGGAGAAATTATGTCAAAGGATCTTCCTAAAGTAAGCCCTACTGACACAATTGAACATTGTATGGAACTGCTGAATGACAACCACATTCGTTATCTGCCGGTATTCGACGGAGAGAGGTTGGCGGGTATTGTATCTATTAGTGATCTTATTAAGGAAACGCTGATTACGCAACAGCGTACTATTGATCAGTTGGAGAATTACATCCGCGGATAGCCGCCTACAGGGTCGTTTTGAATTTTTCGGAATGGTTATTTTTCGTAACAGCCGATATCCGGCTGGGAGTCTCTTGCTTTGCCTTCTAAATCAAAGGGGTATGCGGTAACTATTCCCGCATTTATTGCCGGGGCATTGCTGGTTTTTGTAAACCTGAAATCGTAGAAATTCTTAGAGGTATTGATACTGTCAAACATGGGGGGCTCATTCAGGATACAGTTTGTAAAAACGGCGTTAGTTACAGTTTCCTTTGCCTTATAGAGGCAATTATTATATACTGCGTCAAACTGCCCCGACCCTTTTTTTACCAGCACGATTTCGTTATCCACGTTCCCATTATCACCCCAGAAGATGCAGTTGGTGAATTGTGCAGATAGGCCATCAGTATAGAGCGTGCCACCTTCCTCATAGAAGTCAGTAGCCGCAAGTACAGGGTTCTTGTGTGTGATGTAAAGGCTACCGTAACTTGCCACCGTGCAATGAGTAAACGAATAGTCTCCTCCCATTAGTAATGTGATATTGCTGCCGCAGTTGATGATGAGACAATTATCTGCCACGATTGAGCTGTTAAGTGCCAGAATCCCCGCATCGTAAATATTGCGGATGATTGATTGCGAAATAGTCAGTTTTGGATTACTGTTATCCGGGATGCCCTGCTGGACTATGGCCTGATACGCATTTTGTATAATTGTGTGTCTTATGAAGTTGTTTTCACTTGAATCTGTAAGATAGATCCCGGGCCACGAGGCCGGAAGATTCTTGTAATCAGCATCCGTTCTATCTCCTGAAAAGGTCACAGGGGCTTCTTCTGTTCCCTCAGAATGCAGCGTGCCATTTACCAGTATAGGTGCGTCAGCGTGTGTGTATATTCTGGTGCCCGGGTCGAGATAAAGTGTGGCACCATGCCTGATGGTGAGCGACCCAAGCAAAACGTATGGAAGTGAATCGGTCCAGTGGGTATCCGTGTCTATTATCCGGTTTCTCAGAAAGATTGCGTTTTGACCGTAAGCTCTCAACTGTACCCATTTTGTATTTCCGTTAAATCTTACCTCAATGCTGTCCTCTATTATGAAAGGCAGTTGCTGATTGTCAGGATTTATGGTTACCTGCACAAAAACATACATACTGTCATTGGCTCTTATAGCTATGTCATTGGCTTCCGATGCTGACATGCCATCGATATTAATTTTAAAGGGAGATGAATTGCCACCTGCCAGCCTGATAGAACTCAGTAGCAACTTCCGGTCGTTGTCGTTAAGAATCTTTACAGATGAAGTCACAGAGCCTATTGTAGTGAACACAGTGTCGAAATAAAGTGTATCACTGCTAAAGGAAATAGTAGCGTCCGGGCTGGTAATAATCTTCTCTTTACTACACGAAGTAAGAAAGAATATGAAAATCAACGTGAAATAGAATACGGTTTTCAAAGAGGACAGTTGTTTATTAAACTAAGATAGATTCTATATGCTCAAACCCTTTGACGGGGTGCAGCCCTTCCCATAGGATGCGATATACGGTGTCGGCAATGGGGATTTCTGCTTTAACTTTTTGGTTGGTAGTATGGATGCACCTGCTGGCATTGTATCCTTCGGCAACCATATTCATTTCTAATTGAGCCGATGCCACTGAATATCCTTTTCCAATCATGTTTCCGAAGGTGCGGTTACGACTGTAGAGCGAATAGCACGTCACAAGCAGATCGCCGAGGTACACACTTGCGGCATAGTTAGTCACTGTCCGCTTCTGATTATGTGTAGTAGCTTTTTGGATAAGGCTTCCTACTTCAACCTGCTGTCCTAATTGTTTTCTAAGAAATCCGGCCATTTCGTCCGCACTGTTTGCTATAAGAACGCTTAAAAAGTTATCTCCGTATTCAAGTCCGTGCGCCATTCCTGCTCCTATTGCATAAATGTTTTTTAATATGGCTGCATATTGGGCGCCATAAATGTCTGTGTTATAGAGCGTTTTCAGGTAAGGTGTAGCAAAACATTCCGCAATTTCTCTGGTCTGTTTGGAATCAACGCCTGAAAAGGTGAGGTAGGATAATTTTTCGGATGCCACTTCCTCTGCGTGACAGGGGCCTAGCACGGTGAAGTAGTCTTTTAATGCCACCTTATATTCCTTATGCAGAAATTCGTTGAGCAGCATGTTTTTGTCAGGTATAATGCCTTTGACTGCGGAAACTATCTTTTTGTTCCTGAAAGCGTCCTTTTTTATTCCGGAAAAAGCATCTGTTACGAAGGCAGAGGGTACTGCTACGAGGATGACATCACTGTCGGTAATCACTTTTACAGGATCGCTCGAAAAATTGATAAGCCCTACATCGAAGATGGCTGACCGCAGGTATTGCGGATTGTGTCTGCGGCTTTTAAACGATATGATGTTTTCATCACTTCGCAACCACCAGTTTATTTCATTCCTGTTTGTTGTTAACAGCTTAGCCAGGGCGGTGCCCCAACTTCCGCTTCCGAGTAGTCCGAACTTCATATCATTAATATGTGCTGGTAAAAGCTGTTTGCAATTTATGTAATATTCAATATCTCAATTGCTTTTTGAGCAGCTATCTGGCTGGCATCTTTTTTATTAAATGCCTGGCCCTCAGAAACGAGTTGCTGGTCGATGAATGCGCCGATAGTAAAAAGTTTTCTTCCCCCTTCCACGCGCTCTTCAATTGTTTCAAATTCGAGCGATTTACCATTCTTATTCGCCCATCCGTAGAGCTTATTTTTTAGATTGATGTCCACCTCCTCCAGATCTTTCAAAAAGAGATGGGAGTTAATTATGTGTCGTGCGACCCATTTATTCGTTTCTTCATAACCTCTGTCCAGATATACTGCCCCTACCAGTGCCTCCAGCGTGTTCCCGAATATCTGTGAAATCTTCAGTGATTGATCTGTCTTATTGAAAAAGGTTATTTTCTTGAGCCCTATCTTTATAGCGATGCTGTTAAGCTGGTGGCGGTTTACCATTTTGCTGCGCATTTCCGTCAGAAATCCTTCATCTTTATAAGGATATTTCATAAAGAGAAAGTGAGCTACCACCGAACTCAGAATGGCATCACCCAAAAATTCGAGGCGTTCATTGTTTTCGTCAGATCCTTCGCGGACAGACCTGTGGCTGAGTGCGGTCTTATACAGGTCAATATTGCCCGGAGAGTACCCAAGGATATTACTCAATTGCTTCTTAAACTCTCTTTCCTGCTTTGTGAGAAAAAGTGAACTAAACGGCGAAATATTCATAACTGAGTAATAAAGTTAAAAGAAATTATCCTATTAGCTCAGCGATACTTCTATTTTGGATGATTATCTGTTTCAGGACCGATGAAGATAGTTTTGAAAGAAAGTTGAGAGAAAGTTTTCAAAGTTTAAGGTTTGTGCTCAGGTAAAGGAAATTTTTTCCTTTGTCTTCTGCGTTTTTCATGTAGTCCGCCTGGCGGAGCAGCCCGGTTTGTAAAGTCACACTTTCGGAAACTACCCATCCTAATCCGCCAAAGAATCTGTTTCTTCGGATCAATTGATTTTCCGGTCTTAGAAATATCTCATCATAAACGCTCAAATACACGGCGCCTCCTGTGAGGGTGGCTTTGTTCAGCGGCGTTTTTAGTTGCAGCCGGTATCTGATGTTTAGTTTCCAGTTGTCAGTGATAACTTCCTCAATTCTGATTCGATGTTCAGGAAAGATTACGGGGGTATTTTGTTTAACGTTCAATTGTTGCCAGAGTCTCCATTCTGTTTTTCGCGAAGCGTAATCGTATCGGATACCCTCTTCAAAGGTGTTGTAGATTCCAAGGGCAGCAGTGAGTGTAATATTCTTTTTAAGCTTATAGTGCATTCCTGCTTTTATTTCGTAATAATAGAAGTCTTTCAATATGCCGGCAGCACGCCATTCGGTTTCGCCCCAGATACTCCAATTCCCTTTCAATTTGTGTTCTAGTGTCAGCACCGGATAGGAGCCTGCCTGTTTTATGTTTTGGGAAATTGCTTTTTCCGGAGCCAATAAGAATCCGATAGAGATTATTGGGAGAAAAAGTCTTTGGAAAAGTGCCAATGGGAAGAGTATATTTTCGGTAAAATTCAAATATACTCATCAATCGCTCAATTGCTGGTAACTCGATTAGCTGAAATGGAAAAAATGACTGTAATCTGTATTTGAATGCGTGGTACGGGAAGGGTTTATCCTTTGTATTTCTTAATTATCACCGAAGCATTGTGTCCGCCGAATCCGAATGTATTACTTACAGCCGCATTCACCACGCGGTGTTGCGCTTTATTGAAGGTGAAATTGAGTTTGGGATCCAGTTCCGGATCGTCAGCGAAGTGGTTGATTGTAGGAGGGATGACGTCTTCGGTAACTGCAAGAATAGAGGCAAGCGCTTCCATAACTCCTGCGGCACCCAGACAGTGTCCTGTCATAGACTTGGTGCTGCTGATATTCAGATCGTACGCTTTATCGCCGAATACAGAAAGGATAGCTTTGGTTTCGGCAATATCACCCAGGGGAGTGCTTGTGCCATGTACGTTGATGTAGTCAATGTCGCCTGGTTCCAGACCGGCATCTTTCAATGCCACAATCATTACATTCTTTGCTCCTAGTCCTTCGGGGTGGGGTGCGGTAATATGGTGTGCGTCTGCCGTAGCGCCACCACCACCTACTTCTGCATAGATTTTGGCACCACGGGCTTTTGCGTGTTCCAGTTCTTCCAACACAAGAATTCCGGCTCCCTCGCCCATTACAAACCCGTCGCGATCTTTATCAAACGGACGGCTGGCTGTAGCGGGGTCATCGTTGCGCTCGCTGAGGGCTTTCATAGCGTTAAATCCACCCACTCCTGCTTCGCTGATTACAGCCTCACTACCACCGGTAACGATAATATCTGCTTTGCCGAGCCTTATATTGTCAAATGCATCTATAATTGCATTGGTACTGCTTGCACAGGCACTAACTACTGCAAAATTTGGCCCACGAAAACCATATTTCATTGAAATCTGCCCTGCAGCTATATCCAAAATCATCTTTGGAATAAAGAAGGGATTAAACCGGGGGGTACCATCCCCACGGGCAAACTCCATTACATCATCCTGAAAAGTGTGAATACCACCTATACCACTTGCCAGAATCACACCTACACGGTCGTGATCGATGTTGTCGTCTGTAATCCCTGCATCCTTTACGGCTTCGTCACTTGCCACTAAGGCAAACTGGGAAAAACGGTCAAGTTTTCGGGCTTCCTTTCTGTCAAAGTAGTTAGTAGGTTCAAAGTTTTTTACTTCACAGGCAAACCTTGTCTTGAATTTCGAGCAGTCGAACTGGGTAATGGGTGCAGCTCCTGAAACTCCGTTTTTAAGACCTTCGAAGTATTCGGATACAGTATGCCCCAGAGGGGTTATGGCCCCCAGACCGGTTATAACAACTCTTTTTAATTGCATAAGCTTGCCTGCGAAGTTTAGGATGAATGTTACTTGGCATGTTCCTCAAGGTAGGTAACAGCCTGACCTACAGTAGTAATAGTTTCAGCTTGTTCATCCGGGATAGAAATGTTGAATTCTTTTTCAAATTCCATTATCAGTTCCACGGTATCAAGGCTGTCTGCTCCCAGATCGTTGGTAAATGAAGCTTCAGGAGTCACTTCAGCCTCGTCAACTCCTAACTTGTCAACAATAATTTTTTTAACTTTTGTTGCAATGTCCGACATGATAGTTAAATTTAGTTAATGGGCACAAAAATATACTTTTTGACCTAAAAAAAAATAAATCTCTCGTTTGGCAGCCCTCTGTGAATAATTGATGCTTTCAGGTAGATAAGATAATGACAGGTATCCTCCCCGGTTTTGATTGGGAGTATTCCTATGGCGAATTCTTATTCTTCAATATGGGTGCGGCTTCTACGTGAATGATAGTCCTGTTTACCTTTTCTCATTGAATCTTGTTTTCAGAGGACCAGTGCTGGAAGTGTCGGGTAAAAATCAAAAAAAATAAAACGGCATTCGGTGGGAGAAAAGTAGGTTTTTTGTTGCTACCGCCAAAATAGGAAGATTCCACATAATTTTCTGAACCTTCTGCGAGGTGGAGCAGGGGGATAAAATATACGGACTTAAAATAAAAAACTCCCAAAAGGGAGCTTTTTAAATCTGGTGGTCATTTGGAATTAGAATCTTAGACTTTTTCTTGCTGACCGAGAGCTTTAGGTAGAATTTCAAAGGATAGCTTGTGCTTTTGAATCAGTTTTTTCAGTCACAAATTTATCTGTATAAGACAAAAATGTCTCCTTAAAAAAGGTATAGTAATACCTGTATAAGACATTTTATTCAAAATAATTTGCTTAAAACGACAGAAAAACAAGGTGTCAGGTCAGTTCTGCTGCATCCTTAGGGAGCACTCCGAATTCTTTTTTAAATGCAGTGGAAAAGTTGCTTAGGTTCTGATACCCAAGTAATTTACCTACCTCTGTAACGGAGTGGATATTGGCCTGCAGCATGCTTTTTGCCTGATGCATCCTGTTTTTTTGAAAGAAATTGAAGAGGCTGGTACCAAATGCACTTTTGAAGGATTGTTTGAGTTTGGTTGGACTCATCAGTGCCATTTTGGAAAGGGTATCAATACTGGGAAACTGATCCTGATAATGATGAATCAGGTATTCTTCAATATAGAGCAGGCTCTGCATTTCGCGTGCTGATTTGGGGAGCGTGGTGCCTTTGAGGCCGTTGTGCATTACTTCCTCGAGAAATAGATCCAACAAATGCATTACCCTGGTGGAAAGATAAAGGTCGGGCACGGCGGAATAATTATGCTGAAGAAAAAGCTCACCGAGCAACCTGCGATATTTTGGACGTATGATAGATTGGAAAAGATCCTGTTGTTTAATTAGGCTTAGTGTAATCTTTTCAGATTCAACAAGATTTTTTTTCAGCCACTCTTCAGAAACCTGAATAGTAAGCCCACGTACGGTGGTGCCCCTGGATGTAAACAGAGACTGTGTGGTTCTGCTGTGGGTCAGCATAAGGCCGCTGAAATCGCAGTTTTCAGTTTCGATTATCGGCTTTTTATTGAGATACATTCCCAGTCTTTCACAGTTTTGATAAACATAGAAGTAGATGATCAGGTGAAAGTCTTTTGCAGGCTGGCGCTCGTAGGAGAAGTCAGCATTCAGTTTGTAGTCCACCATTCTAAAGGTAAGCCCGTCCTGTATCTCCACTACTTTTGCATATCCTTTGGCGAAAGATTCCGGGTAATGAATCACATTACCGCCTGAAGGGGTCTTTAGTTCTCTGGAAAAATTCTTTATCCAGGTGCGTAGGTCTTCGTCCTCTGAAATGTATTTCTTTAGTACTTTTTTCTTTTTGACAGGCATAATGATACAGTTTCCGGCTCTTTTGCCGGGAAGTAACCATTGGGACGAAATTAAAAAAGTGAAATCAGAATTCCTTGCACCTCAGGAGTCGTGCACCTGATTCAGGAAACAGCGCTTGCTTTTTCTTTTTTCCTTTTCATTTGGTTGATTACAGAATCTAATACCACATCAAAACTTTCTTCAAAAGACTTTGAAGAGTGTTTGACAAAAAAGTTATGTCTTGGGATATATACCTTGATTTCAGCTACTTTGTCTTTAATTTTATGTACTACGTTATCTAACCTCAAATAGACTTCTACACGGATAATCCGGTCGTGAAACTGATTTAATTTTTCTACTTTCTTTTCTATAAAAGCTATCAACTTTGAGTCAGCATCGAACCGATGTGTCTGGATATCTACGTTCATACCTGCATGAAATTTAAGAAGTGAAAAAATATTTAAAGAACAAAAATTCCCTTTCGGGAATCGGAGATTGAAGTTACAGTATCCTTTCGATTTTACAAAGGGAGTTTATTTTGAACCGGTGTTTATCCTTTTGGATGGGCTTTTTGATAGATTTCCTTTAGGCGGGCTATGGCTGTGTGGGTATATACCTGTGTGGATGCCAGGCTGGCGTGGCCGAGCAGTTCCTTTATTTCATTAATTCCTGCCCCGTGATTGCTCAAATGGGTGGCAAAGCTGTGGCGCAATACGTGTGGGCTCTTCTTTTTCAGGGTAGTGACCTTGCTTAGTTCCTGCTTTACTATATTATACACCATACCCCGGGTGAGTGCGTTACCTTTCTTATTTACCAGCAGGAACGCTGTCTGGTTTTCGAATTCCTTCCTCTTTTCGGCGATATAGTTTCTGATCTGGAGAATGGTTTGGGGAGTCAGTGGTACGTTTCGCTGCTTATTTCCTTTACCTATAATCCGGATAATGGCTGAAGCATAGTCTATATCCTGTTCTTTGATTCCGGTAAGTTCACTTACCCTTACCCCTGTAATATAAAGCAGGGTAATTGCCAGGAATCGCGTACTGCCTTCTATTCCATCCGGGAAGTGGCTCCTGTCGAGCACGGGCATTATCTGTGTCTCCTCCACAAAAGAGGGCAGCCTTTTTTTTTGCTTGAGCGAAACAATCCCGGCTGAAGGATTCTTAAGGATGAGTTGCCGCTTGAGAAGAAACTTGTAAAATGATTTCAGGGCTGAAATTTTCCGATTTATTGATGTGGCTTCCATCTCTCTTTCTTTGAGTGATGCCAGCCAGGAGCGGATAAGTGGAGCCCGTGCATTTTCGGGAGGCAGGTTATAAGTGGTGGCCATGAAATCCCTGAAGTCTGTAAGGTCTCTGTGGTAATTGGTTACGGTATGGATTGAAAATCTCTTTTCGGAAGCGAGATAGTCACAAAACTGGGTTATGTAGTCAGATTGGGGCATAAAAAAAACCGATAGTTGTAAAGTTAAGCTATCGGTTCTGAATATCTTTAAGCAGGGTAGCCTTATAATTCTATCTTACCGCTGGCGATTTGTTGCTTGTAGATTGCTTTCTGCACTTGCTCACGGCGACGCACTGAAGGCTTAGTAAAAGCCTGACGGTTACGAAGTTCCAGTAGTGTGCGGCTTTTTTCAAATTTCTTCTTGTACTTTTTTAAAGCTTTGTCGATGTTTTCGCAATCTTTTGAGTCAATAATCAGCATAAAAAATTTACTCCTTTATTTTTTTGGAGTGCAAAGATAAGGGTATTTTTTATTTTAAACCAATTGTCGCTCTATTTTTGAAATTTTTGGCGGGGAGTATGGCTAGCGCTTTAAAAAAGGGTAGTATGGTGCTCTGACTCAAAAAAGGGTTATTTCTTTATAAACTCCTCATACATAATCTTTATGGCTTTTTTTCCTGCAGAATAAAAGGGGGCATTTCCATTGGAAATGGTAACAAATCCAAATTTCTTGGCAGGATTGAAAAACATCAGGCTGGTAAGCCCATAAGCCCCACCGGTATGGCCTACCATATTTTCTCAGGGGATGAGGTCAGGATTGGTGAGTAATCCCAGTCCGTAGTGCTCTTTTTCAGAGAGTGGCTTCCTTATTTCCCTTTCACTTTTCCGGGAGATTATTCGTATCCCGCTCTGTTTGCCGCCTTTCATGTGCATCATCATGTACTGAGCCAGGCCGCCTGCAGATATCTTCATACCTCCGGCAGGGGAGAAAACCGGAGTAGATTCCCCCATTACATAATTTGAAATTTCTTCTTTTCGGGGGGCATACGCGGCAGGCGACAAGATGAATGCTGCGGAGTCTTTATTATAATTGTAAATGTGGGCAAACCGGGAAGCATCCAGATCATTCACATTGAATCCTCCATAGATACCTAGAGGAGCTAGTATGTGCTTCGTAATGTAATGGTCAAACCTTTCTCCGGATATCCGTTCCAGGATGGTGCCTGCAATGTTGTAATTGTAGTTGCAATATTGATAATTGGTGCCAGGTTCATAGTTGTTGTAGCATTTAGCCCAGTCGGGATTTTTGTCCGGGTTAATAGCTATCATATCAAAATATCCCTGGCTGTCATTGATGCTCGATGTATGGGATAATAACATACGCAGTGTAATTATCTTGTCTGGAAATTTCGGGTTGCGAATAGTGCATCCGGCCAGTTTACTCACATCATCATCCAGCCTTAACTTTCTCTTGTCAACCAGTTGCATGATTCCGGTGGAAGTAAAAGATTTGGAAATCGAGGCTATCCGAAAGATATCGTCATTAGATAGGGGTGTTTTCGTTTCCAGATCTTTAAAACCAAAGGAGTGCAGGTAAACGATTCGGCCATCTTTTATTGCGGCTACGGAGATGCCCACGGTTGGCTGTTCCTTAAGCATGGCTTCAAATTTTTCTTCAATGGGTTGAGCCGCTGAAGATTGGTGTAGGAAACAGAAAACAAATGCTGCCGGAATCCACCTGAGAAGATTTTTCATTGTGTTGGTTTTGGAGCCGGAAAGGTACAAAATAGGCAAGAGCGCTGGCGGAGAATTTCATGACCGATTCAATCAACCTGTCACTTACTCACATAATACAATATTAAAAGGACACACAAAGTGGCAGGAAGAAATGGACGCCGATAACACAAATGAAGGAATTTTAAAAAAAAAAAGATATTGTTGTCCGATTAAGTGGAGCTAAAGCCCACTGGGCTTAGGTTTTATATTTATTATCCTACACTTTAGGGTAGAGCTATGAAAGTCTTACTCAACAAGGGCTTTAGCCACATTGTGAATAATTTCACCGGACAATGATAAAAAAAAGACTTTTTCATAGACACAATTCATAAATAGAATGCAATCATAAAAGGCCATCCTTTCGGACAGCCTCTTATGTATTATGTTAACTCAAAACCAATCTTATGCCATAGCCATCTCTGCTACCTGCTTTACGAACTGAACTTCACCATTCACACGTACTTCTTCGCTCACCATTACACCACCGGTTTCCAATGCGGCATTCCAGTTAAGCCCCCAGTCTTTTCTGTTAAACTTACCTGACACTGAGAATCCTGCTTTTTCATTTCCATAGGGATCTTTCATGAGTCCGCCGAACTCTACATCCAGCACCACTTCCTTCTCTACCCCTTTCATGCCCAGCATTCCTTTCAGTTGGTAATTATCTTCATCGAGTTGAGTCAGCGCGGTGCCTCTGAAGGTGATTTGAGGGTGGTTGGCCACATCGAAGAAATCTGCACTGCTCAGGTGTGCATCTCTGTCGCTGTTGTTGGTGAAGATCGATGCTGCATCGATTTGCAGTTCTACGTGTGCATTATGAAAGTTATCTCCGGTGTTGATAATTTTTCCATCAAACTTTCTGAATTCTCCCTTTACGTTAGTGATCATCAGGTGTTTTACCCTGAATAAAATTTCGCTGTGCGAAGGGTCTATTACCCAAGTGGACTTAGTACTCATTACTTAATTCGGTTATTTATTTTTAGTGAATAATTTGATAGTGCAAATTTCCACCGTTAGCTGGAGGATTCCGTTCACATAGGTGAATAAATAGGGAAAGCGATTATTTTTCTGAAAGCTCTTTGCGGATTCTGCTGAGTGATTGTGGACGAATGCCAAGATAGGAAGCTATCAGGTATTGGGGTATGCGATTAAGGAAATGAGGATAAAGCCCGGCAAATTCAAGATATCTTTTTTCTGCTGTTTCGCTGTTGGTCTTGGTAAGCCGGTATTGAAGTGCCACGAAGGCATTCTGGATCAGGATTCGGAAGAAGTGCTCTATCCGGTGGCTTTGCGCGCAAAGTGTATTCATGTGATCCTTGTTCAGCACCAGCATTTTGCAATCTTCAAGAGTCTCGATCATGAAGATACCTTTACGGCCTGAGAAGAAACTGTATTGATCTGTTATCCAGTATCCTTCCAATGCGAATTGGATGACACTCTTATCTCCGTTTTCGTTGATATAATAAGAGTATGCCGAACCTTCGGTGATGAAGTAGGTGTATCTGCAAGTGCTCCCTTCTTCTGCTATAATTGTTTTTCTTCCGAATGATTTTTCAAATGTGAGTTTGGAAAAGGCATCACACTCCTCTTCGCTGAGGTGTTGTCCAATCGTTTTAAACACATTTTCTCTGATAGTTGCTTCCATTGGTATTTTCTTAAGGAAAAAGGTGACGCACTTCAAAATCATTCTTTGGTCTCACCTTATCATGTCCTGCCCACTGTGAACGAAATTATATCAAATTTGCTCGAAAGAATCGTTCTTTGTATTAAGAGATTCTAACGACCTTCGATTACTTTTACTATCCTATATGGAAAAGACAAGAATCAGCCTGGATATTTTGTTGCCCGAGATTCCTGATGAGCGGGATGAGTGTGTTACCCGCATTGTTGGCAGGTTTGCCACCAAGCGTGGAATTGATAAGGTGCATATTGTGCCGGCAGAGGGAGATAAGAAAGCAGCCATTTGTTTTCATTACAATCCTTCTGAAATTTCCATCACCGATGTGGAAGATATGGCGCGGAGAGAAGGTGCGATAGTGACTGAAAAATATGGGCACCTGTTGCTGGAGGTGGATGGGGTGCGCCATCCCAGACATGCCAGCACAATCGAATCTGAAATGAGAGACCTGAATGGAATCCAGAGTGCCTCAGTATCTGGGACCGGATTTATTCAATTGGAGTTTAATAAGACACAGATTACAAAAGAAGCTATTCTAAACTTTGTTAATAAGAAGGGATTGACGGTAATCAGGATAGAAGACTTTCATGCAGATAAAGATACCGTCTTCGGATGTGCGTCGAATGGAGCATCCTGTCACGATCATCATCATGGAGGCATATTTGGCGAAAAGACGGAACTGGTTTTTGCAATTATATGTGGTGCTTTTCTGGCGCTTGGCTTCGGGCTTTCATTTGTGAAAGGATTACCTGCCTATGTACCGATTGCATTATATATTATTGCTTATTTCTTTGGAGGTTTTTATACTACAAAGGAAGCTGTGGAGGATATCCTGAAAGGAAAGTTCGAGATAGACTTTCTGATGCTAGTCGCCGCTGTCGGTGCAGCAGTGCTTGGTCATTGGTCAGAAGGAGCGCTATTACTTTTTTTATTCAGCCTTGGCCACTCGCTCGAACATTATGCCATGTCGAAGGCGAAGAAATCTATTGCCGCTTTATCAGGACTGGCACCGAAAGAGGCTTTATTGAAAGTAGGAGATGACATCAGGAAGGTCAAAATTGAAAATCTGGTGCCGGGTAATATTATTGTAATTCGCCCGAATGCAAAGATAGCCGCCGATGGGGTAGTAGTGAGTGGTAGTGGCCCGGTAAATCAGGCCCCTATTACCGGAGAAAGTATCCCTGCTGACAAAGAACCCCTTCCCGACAAGAATATCAGCATAGGTGAAGCGGTGCAGATGGATGAAAAGTACCGCGTGTTTGCCGGTACCATCAACGGAGATCGGGCGCTGGAAGTGATGGTGACGAAACTCGCTGCTGACAGCACCATTTCCAGATTGATCAAACTGGTGAATGAGGCACAAACGCAGAAGTCGCCTACCCAACATTTCACGGCCAGGATCGAAAAATATTATGTACCTGCTGTCCTGATTCTGGTAGTGCTGTTACAGTTTGCCTTTGTGGTGGTTGACGAGCCATTCAGGGATAGTTTTTACCGTGCGATGGCGGTGTTGGTGGCAGCAAGCCCGTGTGCGTTGGCTATATCCACGCCCAGCGCCGTACTGAGTGGCGTGGCGCGTGCGGCTTTGGGTGGGGTATTGTTTAAAGGAGGAAAGCCGCTGGAGGATCTTGCTTCAGTTAAGGCTATCGCCTTCGACAAGACGGGCACGCTGACTGAAGGCAAACCCACGCTTACAGCCGTAGTGCCGTTGAATGGATTTGATGACCGGGAACTTCTTGAAATGGTGATAGCAGTGGAAAAAATGAGTGATCATCCGCTAGCTAAGGCAATAGTAAGAGGAGGGGTGGAAAGGCTGGGAAGGGATGTGGCCCCGGCAATTACTTCCGAGGGGATTCAGGGGCGTGGGCTGAAGGCAACCCTGCAAAGTGGCGAGGTGGTTTATATCGGCAACAAAGAACTTTTCACAGAAAAGAATGATACTATTCCTGAAGATATAATAGCTAAGGTAGCACAGTTGGAGACGGAGGGGAATACCACCATGCTCGTGCAGAAAGAGAACAGATTTGCCGGAATCGTTGCACTGCGCGATTTGGCCAGAATAGAAGCAAAAGAGACTATTGCAGCTTTGAAGAAACTTGGTATTGAAAAGATGGTGATGCTCACCGGTGATAATGAAAGGGTGGCCAAAGCGGTAGGAAAAGAAGTGGGGATAGATGAAGTGATTGGAAATCTTCTACCCGAGCAAAAGGTAGCTGCTATTGAAAGGCTGCATCGCGAAAACGGGAAAATAGCGATGGTAGGCGACGGCGTGAACGATGCGCCTGCTATGGCGAAGAGCACTGTAGGTGTTGCAATGGGTGCTGCCGGAAGCGACGTGGCTTTGGAAACGGCTGATATAGCACTGATGGCCGACCAGCTAAGCAACCTGCCATTTGCCATTGGCCTAAGTAAGAAAGCGAAAACAATTATCAAGCAAAATCTCGTCATAAGCATGGGAATGGTCATCTTCCTTGTGCCAATGACAATTTCAGGACTGGCCAAGATTGGCCCTGCTGTAGTCGGTCACGAAGGCTCTACAATTCTGGTAGTTTTTAATGCGCTGAGGTTGCTGGTGTATAAAAAAGCGAGAAAGAAAAATGGCGGGGATTAAATTTTTTCAAGAAGGTCGATCACTTTTTCACTTTTTAGGATGAAGTATCCCAGTCGGTCATTGCTGACACCGGGCTTCAGGTGATAGCTGAATTCTAACTTGTCTCCCTTTACTTCTGTTTCGAAATATTGGAAATCTATATTCGAGTGTTGTTTCAGGTCGTCACTAATCTCGTAGAGGTGAGTGCTCAGGATAAAGAATGAATCCCTCACGCGCACGAGGCCGTTTATTACTTCCGTACTACATTTCATGGCATCCTGGATATTGGTGCCTTTAAAGAGTTCGTCGATCAGCACCATCCATTTGCGCCCGTCCGTCACCTTGAGTACAGTATTTTTTACGCGGGTGACTTCGCTGTAAAAATAACTCTCTCCTTTTACGATGTTGTCTTTGACATTGATATTAGTGAGCAGCCCGTCGAATAGAGACATACGCATGGATGAGGCAGGTACTCCCATCCCCAGATGAGCCAGGTAAATCGCCACACCTACCGACTTAATGAAGGTGCTTTTGCCTGCCATATTCGCGCCGGTGAGGAAGATAAAGTTCTTGTTTTCATTAAGTTCTACATCATAAGGCACGGGATGTGCCAGTAGCGGATGAAAGAGATTGCTGAGTTGCAGGAGCGGAGAGGCGGATTCGACAAACTCCGGATACACAAGCCCGTTATCTTTTACAGCCTGGGCCATGCCGTACCAGGCATCCAGGAGGCTGTAGATGTCTATAAGTTCGTAGAGAAGGTTTTTGAAATGGTAGCGTACGTAAGAAGCGAAGGCAAGCATCCTGGCAATGGAGAGATCCTCTACTTTTTCGTAACGCCACACTTCCTCCAGTTGGGGCTTGTTTATAATGTCTCTTATCCTTTTAATCAGGTCAGATAGCATGCCGGGACAATCCGCTCCGGAGAAGATGTCGGTGATTTGCTTCATTCCCGAAAGGAAGTCGAATGCGTGCCCTGCAGAAAACTTCACAAGTCCATAGTCGGGCCCGTGTAGCAGTTTGTACATATAAGCTTCGGTAACTGAAGGGTATCCGGGGATTGCATCCACTGCGGTTTCGAAAAATTTGTGGATCATCATAACCGATCCGTTACTGATTTTTTTCGGCCATTGTGCTTCATGGAGTGCGATAGCTTTCAGCACCTGCTGTGTTTCTCTGATTTCAGCAATAGAATTTAGCGGTGTTGTAAAGAGTTTGCGCAAAGCCTCCCTGCCTCCCGTAGTGCGTGTGCGATCGAATTTGTCGAACAAGGAAAGATTTTCCTCAGGATGAAATACTGATAAATCTTCGAGGGTGGTGTGGTCAATGTCCATAGTTTCCTTCCTTGTGGTCTTTGTGATTTCTTCGAAATTAGTCTTTTGAGAGATGCAAAGGGAAGGGATTTTGCATATCAGGGTGTGTGAGTGGGAAAATCACCTTATTGGCTGACGCTGAATGCAAATAGATGGCTGCTGTGGGTGCTTATCTGAGTTGTGTTTTATAGGTGTACCATGAATACCAGGCAGCCCACCCTGCCTGCTGGCACTATTTGAAAAACTGTACGTTATAGAGAAACAGGCAAACAAGCAGTGATGAATAAACTCCTGAATCAGGTATTTGCTGTAGCTAAATGCGAACGATTTATCAACCTGATTAGCCGGTTTGCAGCAGTGTTACTGTTAGAGGTCTGTAATTTCGTGGTTAGTGCTACGTTCACCTTGTTGTTCCTGTCGTAAGATACCCTTGTCAATTAAATCCTTCATGTCATGCAATGCTTTGTCGGGTGAACATTTTGCAATCTTTGCCATTTAGATAATTTCATCCGTCAAACAGTTTGTTCAACACTAATCTTTGCCGTTCGTTAAACACGGTATGCTCGTGAATTTTCCAAAACTCTGTTTTGCGTAATATCTTCTGCAAAGTAGTTTCTATTGTTAAGAGTGATTTTTTTAGGCAGTATAAATACCAGTCTAACCACTCTGTAAGGTCGCCATTGCTGTGGTATTCCTTTAATTCTCCTTTAGGTTTCTCCGGCCTGTTAGCTGGAGGCATCCTTAAATTGTGTAGATCAGTAGATCAATTGAGTTTTTTTGAAAATAGCCGGTTAACACAATGAATTTGCTCTGGTCAAAACCTATTATTAATTCGAATCTGCTCTCCCGTAATTTCCTTTACTTTTTGAGCAAACTGCTGCTGCATTTCAGGTGGCATATTCCTGACACGGGCAGTGGCGTGCGTACCGTTTGGCACGATGAACCTTTCAGAGTTTACTTTATCCGAGACAATGATGCCGGCTGCTGTCCAGGTATCTAATGAACCATAAATGTAAATGATGTCATTTCCTTTTTCATCCAGCCAGTTGGAAACACTTTCGTTCAGACCCGGATCGTATTGTGGCAGTGCAATATTTTTGGGAGGGAAGATGGCTGATGGGTTTTCAGAAAAGTGGCGCAGGTATTTTTTCAAAGGAGCAATGTTGTATCCATAATAGCCACTTTGGGTAGCCGCTTGGTAATAATGCGCAGTGAATCTTTCTATACCTTCATCGGAGAAAGATTCTATGTCAGATATCTTTAGAAGGGATGTAAGGTAACTATCTAAATCCTTGTTGGTGGGGATGCTGTTGCAGTCGCCATAGTATTGCCAGAATGAGAAGGGGTATTCGAGTACGCTGTACTCAAAAGATTTGCCGATACTCCCTGTATAATTAAAGTGAATATTTTTTCCGACTGAATACCATTTAAGCTTTTCCACCGCTTCTTTTTCGTGTTGCAGCAAAAAGACCTGAAATTGTAATAGTTTATTACGACAGTCTGCTGTACCAACAGTATCAAAGAAGTGGTATATCCTCTTATCCTCGAGTGCATTATCGAGAGGAGCTACATAAGGAATTGCCAGATCCACATCCTGTGGGAAATAGTATTTGTAATAAATAGTAGTTTCTCCTCCCTTGCTGATTCCTGTGCTAATCCATTTTCCTTTATAGATTTCTCTGAATAGTGTATTTATGTAATGCAGGTCTGCTGTGGCCTGTTCTATTGTAAGATATTTCCATGGAATAGTACCGGGGATTGATTTCCCAAAGAAGCGGTACTCTATACTCAATTCATTGGCGTCGAACATAGGAGTCAGTTCAGTGATGCGTGTGTCTATCCAATATCCGTTTGTATTCATAATCGTGCTGTTAGAAAACCCCCTGTGCTGCAGGATAGCATATTGATAAAAGAAGCCGTTTTCAGGGTGCTGGTGGTCAAGGGGCTGCTTTATCATTAAGCTGTATTTCAGATAAGGATCTTTGGGTGCAGATATTTTTTGGAAGGTGACATTCGGCAGATTATAAAGCGCCCTCTCCAATTTCGCCTCATCTGTCTGGGCATTTGCCTGCACACTCAGCAATGATAGCAATACAATACTCAATGAGAGTACAAAGGGAATTAGAATGGATTTAATCTGTGATGCAGATTGCCTTTTCGTAAAAGTGAATTTTGTGCTTAGCATACGGGTTTAATGGTTGGTTTAAGATTTTGCCTACGCCAGATGCCATGTAGGACTTAGCAACCTGGAATGGGTTGTATTGGCCAATTCGCACGCTTTGTGATTTTAAAATTAAGACTTTTGTCTTTTTCTAAATTGGGTTATTCTGGGGCGAGTCCACAATTCTTTCAAAATAAAGTTCCGGCAAAATAATTTTCGTTTCTTGTTCTGAGTCTTCCTTTTTCCAATAAACTATAAAGTTTACTTTGGCGCTTTTCAATTCATAGTTTTTCGCTTTCATATTTTCAATTTGTTCTGCGAACGGCCTGGAAAATCTTAATACAGGGTTTCCCTTAGCATTTAAACACCCCTCACCCTTTACTATTAAGGTGTCTCCACTTATAAGTTGAGACACTAAATTTTGCCGTGTTATAAAGTAATCAAGCCAGACATCTTTTAGTGACGGTTGCATTACTAATTCGTTGGGCTGCAAGAACGTTTCCTTATTTTCGATCCTGACCAGGTTGTTTGCTGTGAGGTTGTCCAGTAAGTTAGAGTTCAGATGAATATTCAGGTTTGTCTTTGCTCTTGTCATTGCCACATATAAAAGTCGTTTGGCTTCGTCTGTGGCAGCATTAAAGTTTTCGAGAAGTAGAAAAACATTATCAAATTCTCTTCCTTTTGCTTTGTGGATAGTTGATACAAAGATTGTCTCGCCGTTATCAGTATAGAAATCTTCAAGTTTAGATTCCCGGATAAAAACTTCTAAATCAGATTTGTATTTCCTTTTTGGATTGGATGCTTCAAATTCTTTAATAATATTTCCTAAAATTTCCAGTTTAGTGCTGTGCCTATATTTATTTACCACTTCGCGTTTTGCCCTTAGCCATATTTCGTCACTAATTGTATACACATCATCAGCTAAGTTCAAATGGTTTAAAAAGAATCGGACTTCGTTTAGATTGTATAGATTGAAACCATCATTTGACTGAATTAGTTTTGCCTGAATATTATTCCTTAAAAGTAGTCCTGTAATCTGTAATGCTTCTTCATTGGTCTTTGTTAATACAGCAGTAGTTCCTGAAATATCAGTAGAAAGGATGTCTTCTACAAAAGGGTTGATAAGATTCCCGCTATTGTAACGTACGACTTTTATTTTCCCATTGTCATTTTGGATTGCGATGATTGGTGTTTGCTTTAATCTGTGTGTAATTCGTTTTAAAAATTGATTTGAGAAATCCACAAGATTGCTTTTGCTTCTATAGTTCTCAACTAATTCATGTTTAGCTGCATTTTTCTCATTAATGAATTGCTCAAGGTATTTTGAGCTTGCTCCTCTAAACTCATAAATATTTTGATCATCATCTCCCACGGCAATTACCCGCATTTCTTCGTTATGTCGCATTAAAGCACTGATGAGTCTAAATTCATCCCTGTCCATATCCTGTGCTTCGTCGATAACCAAAACAGTTTTGGTTATTCGGCTTACTTCGACCTCCTTATTATTAATTTTTTCGATAGCCTCTTTTATAATGTTGTCAGATTTCTCCAAACTTCCCACTTTGCCCAATAAGTCAAAGCAGTATGAGTGAAATGTTTTTATCTCAATGAAGTTAGCTGCATTTCCAATGAGCTTAAGTAGGCGTTTTTTGAATTCAGTTGCTGCTGCTCTTGAGAAAGTTATCATAAGCAACTGCTCATGTTTTACGTCTTCCATTAAAAGCAGGGAAGCTAGCTTATGCACTAAAACTCTTGTTTTCCCACTTCCGGGGCCTGCAGCAACTACAATGTGTTGCGTATTGTTGTCATTAATGATTTTTAGCTGGGTTGGAGAGAGTTCTCCAAAAAGCTGCTTGAACTTAGCAGGTGTTATGTTACGCCTGATTTCATTTTGTCTGCTACCTTTAAAATACTTGTTGAGAAAAGAGGAATAGTTTAGCTGAAAATAATCCTCAACAAATTGCAGCGCACTTTTGTAATCGCTAATCATTTTGGTGGCATATTCACCGACAATATGAATTTGCTGAACCCTGCTCTCGTAGAATTGATGTAATTTTTGGTAATCGTCTTTGGTGTATTGTTTCTTGTTGTTCTGCTCTGTTCTTTCAATGGTAAGCCTGTTATACACTACAAGGAAACCGCCTTCAATCTTTATTGCTTCAATTCTTGATAAATAAAATAGGGCGTCTTCAATATCGTCAAGACTGGTGTTTACTTTAAACATACCAGCGCTTGCCTCGTAAGCAGTTTTTAGTTCAAGAACTGAAAATTCAACTAAGATTTCTTCTTGGTGTGGCTCTTTAGTATCAGTTTGTTTAATTCTTTTATAGAGTAACTCAAGGATGAATTTTGCTAAAGCATGGCGTTTTTCCAGTTTGCCTCTTAGTATTTCTGTTGGGAAGAGCGAAAGAACGGCAAAGTGATTTTGGGATCCTACACGTTGCCGTTTTATCCAATTCTTGATAGCCCAAAAATTAATAACAGTTTTAATCTTGTTTGTGCTAATATCAAAAAGTCCTCGTTCCTCTGCCTGGTCATTCAGTTCTTTTATGTGAAATACCTTTTCCTGTTCTTCAATATAAGGAAGTAAAAAGTTTTCAACCCTGCTGAAGGTGTCAAGGATTTTAAGTGAGCGATTCACATTTTCTCCATATTTGACGAAAGCAGTTAGATCCTTTGAGTCAGCCAAAATATTTTCCTCGCGCAATAGATTAATGATATTTATTACGTCTTCTTTTACAATTCCTAAATGGTCACTTATATAATCAATTCGTGACTCAGCCGACTCGTCGGTAGATTGTTTTCTGCTTTTACTTGAGAAAAGTTTCCGGATGATTCTGGCTGCTTTTTCTTTTTGGTTACCGGCAAACCTTTCGGAAGCATTGATTTTGTCAATAGCTTCCCCCGCATTTTTTGAGAGGATACTGTTTGCAAAGACTCGCGGCATATTTTGCCCCCGCTTCAGATATCCTGCATCTTCGAGGGCGGCAATGGCTGTTGTTACACGTGTTTCAATTTCAACTACGTTGTCGTCCCAACCAGCTTTTCGGGCAATCTCCAGCGCAGAGTTTGAAACGGATAAGCGGAATCTGGTGATTTCCTTGATTGCCTTCCAAACTTGTTGAATCTCTTTAATTGAAATTTTTGTCTGGTTCAGCAAAATAAAGTGTTTGCTTAAATCTTCCTCATTAAACAAAACAAAACAATCTGCGGTGATTGTTCCGTCTCGTCCTGCTCGTCCTGCTTCCTGAATGTAGTTTTCTAATGAGTCGGAGATTTCGTAGTGTATGACCATTCCGATATCTTTCTTGTCGACCCCCATCCCAAAGGCAGAAGTTGCAACCATTATTTGCGTTTCGCCGTTGACGAAGGAATCCTGATTTTGGGATTTCTCCTTTTTGTCCATTTTCCCGTGATAGGGCTTTGCTGCAAATCCATCTTTAACGAGTCTTTCTGCAAGATTGTATGCCTTTCTGGTTCTTGAAACGTAAATTATAGTAGGGCATTGTTTCCCTTCAATTAATTCTCGGGTAGTTAGATATTTTTCCTCTTCATCCACTTTCTGTAAAACTCTATAATGAAGGTTTGTTCGGGATGCTTTGGAAGTGAACAATTCAAGATCGAGCGAAAGTTTTTCTCTGAAATATGCCCGGATATCTTCGATTACTTTTGGTTTTGCCGTTGCTGTAAAGCATGAAACGGGTATACTATCTTCCAGATTTTTCTTTTCCTGAATAGACTTTATGAAATCTCCGATGTATAGATAATCCACTCTGAAGTCCTGTCCCCATGCTGAAAAACAGTGTGCTTCGTCAATAACAAAGCGTGCAATTTTCCTACCTAAGACTAAGCGTTCAATAGTTTTTTGGCGTAATGATTCTGGTGAGATGTAGAGGATTGAAGCTGAACCATCTTCAACTCGTTCGAAGGATTTAGCTCTTTCTATCGGGTCTAGCAAACCATTTATGGTCACAGCTTCTGTTATCCCGGCTTTTTCGAGGTTGTCGACCTGATCCTTCATTAGCGATTGGAGTGGTGAAATCACTACCGTCAGGGCTTTTGATGTTTCCGAGTATATTAGGGCCGGGACCTGAAAGGTGATTGATTTTCCACCACCTGTAGGGAATATGGCAAGGAGCGATTTGTTTTTAATTGCAGCCTGGACAGCCCTTTCCTGCAAGGGTTCCCCACCATAACTTCTGTACGAATTATAACCAAAAAATTTCTTAAGGCCCTTGCGTGCATCTAAAGCGCTATTGCAATAATTGCAGCCACTTATGCAAGGATTATTTCTTAACAGAATCATGATTCGTTCTACTTCCGGATAGGTTCTTAAAACCCAGCGTGGGGTTATGGAGTGTATCTTCTTATGTTGAACGAAAGAGTTGATCAGTGCTAAACAATAAGCTAATTCAACTGGTTTTTCTGAAATTATTAAGGTGAGGTCAGCGTTTTCACAAATTTCATTTTTGAATTTTCTGCGAATTAGGCTTTCTAAATCTGTATTCAGACTGTGGTAATCGACCAAATGGAAGAAGGCGTGAAATTCTTTTTTATCATTTAATAATTGATAGAAGATTTGCTTAAGTGCGTCATCTGTCTGCAGGAACGTAGCAATTTCATCATTCAGCAGATCTCTTGCTTTGATTGAATCGTTCAGAGGGTTGCTTGAGTCATCAGACTGCAGTTTGTCGTCCTTTAGTAAAGCATGATATGGCTTCGTAGGAAAGAACAGGGGTGAAAGAAACAAGGTATCAATGATGTTTGTGGGTTTTATTCCTGCATCATCGAGTGCTTTACCAATATATTTAATGTCGTGGTTAAATATATTGTGCCCACAGACAAATTGTGTCCCATTTAGAAATTGAACGAATGCTGAAATGGAGTTTTTGTGGAAAGAGGAACCGTTTTCTCTGACACTTCCAATGTCCAGAACTTTCCCACTTGTAGGTTCAACCTCTGTATCAATGAATGCAATAGTATTCAATCAATTTCCAAAGTATGTAATTGTCAAATATACTTTATTATTTTTTTGCTATTACCCCGGTTAAGTCATTTAAAATGAAACTAAAGCCTCTGTTGAGTAAGGCTTTAACAGTCCTGTTCTTAAGGGCAACGTAATGTATTTAAAATCCAGGTATAATGGGGTTTAGGCCCATGTAGGCACTAAATACTCGTTGGTTTAAAGTGGAGTTTTCTGCTTCTTTCGCAGGTTAATATAGCTGAATTGTTGTTTGTAACAGCCTTTTTTGGTTATCAGTCCGGGGAATCTCCCTTCCGGAAAAGTACTGCAAAAATCATCCGGTAAATGAAATTACCTTTTCCACTTATTCTAATTTATTTTTCTCTTTCCGGAAATAGCCGCGATTGCCTTTTTCGCATTTCAGCGGCGATCATGCCACTTTGCCCGCCTTGCTGATCAAGGTTTGAGATTATATTAAGATAACTCTTTTCGTCACGGTTCTGGCTGAGTTTGAAAACATTCTGAATATTGTCTGCCTTTATTTCGAATCCTACAATCGCAGGCAACATCTTGTTTAGGTAACCATCGGGCAGATTGTCATAAACTGTGGATGACAGGGTATTGCCTTGTTCAAATTTCAGTGTCAGTTTTCGCATGAAGCTTATAAGTTGCTCATCGGTCATAAAATTAATCCGGCCTGTTACATGGACACTCATATAATTCCATGTAGAAGCCTCTTGTGGGTCTTTATACCAGGTAGCACTCACATAACAGTCAGGCCCTGTAAATACCATGAGTACATTGGGATTTTCTACAAAGGCATTATGATGGTCCGTATTGCGCATTATGTGTCCTTGCAGATATAGTGTGCTCTCTCTTTCTTCAAGCAATACCGGGATTTGTGTTGCCACCGGTATGCCAGAAAGGAAGCTGCCCGCCATAAATACAAATGGATTTTCATCCATGAATCTTAGCAGTGTCTTCCTGTCCCTTTCTTTGAAATATGGCGTGTGGTACATAATTCTTTTAGTTTGGTTTAGTATGTGCTATTGTTTTGATATTGTCCAGCGGCCCTTCGGCATTTCGGCTTTCGGATATTACGTGGTTTTTGTGCTTGTATGAGGAATCAAAAACAAAATTACAGGATCGTTAGTTATTCCCCGGTTCACACGTTATACTTGAAGCCGGAAACGAATAGTATCAGGAGTGAGTGGGGGAAGTTACATATCTATGGCCATGGCTTTTTGCAAAACCGATTGCCTGTGCCCTATATCGCTAGTCAGTGGCGGCTTTTATTATTTCTGCCCTATCAAATAATTTTTTAAAATAGTAATGACAGGTCTGGGATTCGGAGGAAACAGTCACCGGAAAAGCATTTATCAGACTCCAACCTTCCAATCCCATAAAGTTGAGGGCATCGGTTACGGAATTAAACTTTTTTATTTTTCCGGTCATGTCGTCCCTAAGCCTGGTGTCGCCTCCGAAAAACTTTCGAGCTTCGCCAAAGTTGACATCTATGGTTACTTTTCCTGAAAAAAATTTACCCATTAAAGTTACAGTTAGCAACTCGCACGGCAAAATACAAAAGCCTAACCGCGTGAATCAAGATCGGCTTTGTGCCCGTGGGAATTTATTTTTTAGAACTTTGCCGGCCGTTATCCCCATTATTGAAGGGCATTCTCATTATATTTAATGTCGGATATTTCCAATTTCAACCAAGTCCAATCTGTCTTGTCAAGTTTCCAGGTAGAAGTCATCCTGGCCGGAACTTTTATTCCTTCAAAAGTTTTGTAACCCGTAATGTTCATTATCCATTCATGTCGCACATCTTCTGCACGGGTTTCTTTGAATCGCATTGCCGAAAATTTGATAACATCACCGTTTGAATTAAAGTAAAATGTTCCACTTCCCTTAGTGCCTTTATAAGTCATAGTAGCCTTGGCAGTGGTATCATTTATGGGTTCCCAGTTAATGTAGGGGCTTAAGGCCAATGATGGGAACCACACCATTTCTCCTAAAAAGCGCTGCAGAGAAGCTTCATCCAGTTTCTCGCCTTTTTCATCTACAATTTTGATTAGCGAATTCATCTTTATAAGCATTTCTCCCTTCCCGCTTTCAAATTTGTCGCGTCCCCGGAAATTTACCAGGCCATTCATTTTTACATCAACTGTCCAAATAAAACCGGGTGAATCAATCGTGGTATGTTGTATTGCGGTAGCAGACATCCACCTTTCCTGCTCAGGCTTCATTTGCAATTGTGCAGTTTGTGTCACTTTGCCCACGCTTATATATGGCTTCCCTACTGCCCCTGAATTGCGTAGCCAGTTTTTCACCGGTTCAGGCAGGTGATTGATAACACTATCATTTACGATTTTGTTTTCAGTACTTACGTTCTTACGCAGCAAATGGTGAGTGTCCTTTAAAACAAGTTTTTGAAAATTGTGGTACCCCAATGAATTCATGGATACAAGCAGGATGAGAATGTTGGGTATGGTTCCAAACCTGGCATCTTTCCAAAAAATAATGATGAGAGTTTGGGAAACAGCCACAGCCACAATTCCAACTATCCCCGGATGCCTCGGATTTAAAAGGTATAATATTCCATAGGTCAATATCAAAATTGCAGCTGAAAGCCAAATAAGTCCTATCGGTTTGGTAACGGAAATTGCCAATTCCTTTATTTCTTTGAAACCGAAACCTTTTATGAATCCGAGCAGATGAATCAGGCCGTGAACCATGACTAATATGATGTATAATATTTTCATGGCTGTCAACTGTTTAAACGGTCACCTCTCTGATTGTAAATAATTTTGACGGGTGTATTTTTTTCTTTATTTATCTGAAAGCTTCTCCGGCAATATAGGTGTCAAAATATTCCTGAAATTTCTTAATTCTTTTATTTTCGATTTCTACTATATGCACAAAATCTGATTCGTAAATTTTTTGTGTACTAATAGCCTTGCATTTTAAATGCCCACTTACTGCAACGGCATTATTGTCAGTTAGAAACCTTTCCAGGTGCAATTCCAGGATTTCTTCGTTCTTTTTTCCGATAGTTATCCACTCCAGGAATCCTTTGTGTCCGTGTCTTGTTCCTCCCGCAGGATTATAAGGGTTGTCAGGTTCTCCCCACTCAACGTTCTCATGCAGCAAATCCAGAATTTTGTCTATTTCCTTTGCTTCAAAGGCTTTGTAAAGTGATTTGACAATTTCAATATTGCTATGCGGATCGTTCATAAATTGCAATTTTGGTAAGTTACGAATGTTTGATTGTGAGTTAAAAAATAACTGCCGCACGTGCGGCTTAACGAAGTTCTAAAAAATAACCGGGTGTAAGAAAACTTGTTTTAATACAGCCGGCATCCTTCTCTTAAATGCAATTTTCTGGCATATACAATAATGCCATCAGTTCCTGTGTGACAAGGATACCACATCGTCTTCATGCCCGTTTCGTATTCCTTTGTGCCGCCATTATGTGGGGACGCTGGACAAATCTATTTGTTACATCAAAACTTAAGGGATACTCTTTTGTGGAAAATAGCGCGTGAATGACCCAGATTGGACTTAAGGCAAGTCGGTAGCCGGTAGCCTTATGATGCCACGGGAGTTGATGACATGCCACGATTTAAAGTCCTGCGGTGCATCAAGCCCATCGCCATCAATGATCTGGGTAGTGGTACGAATCCGAACGGGCTTGTCGGTATAAAACTCATGACCTGTCTTTCGCCTGTCCCAATACAATTCCTGGCAGAATAGCGTATCCCCAACGGTATTGAACACCACCACACTGTCGCGTAGGAATACACGGCTTTCGCTTTCGAAGTATCTGGCATAATTCGCTGAGAGGTGGCTCTCTATTTGCAGGCTGTCGTTAAAGAATACAGCGTTGAGTGTATTGGGAAATTCCAGAAACGGGTTCGACTCGATGTGGCGCAACATGATGGGGGAGGTGACTCTCGCTTTTGTTTTAGCGCCTACCGAGTAAAGTATATTTACATCATTTGCAGTTTCGATACCAATCTTCCTGGTGGTAACTTCTTCGATTTCTGCACGTGTGTTTTCGCAGGATGTCATAGCAATCGCTGCTACTGCCATGCACAGGCTTAATGCAATATGTAATCGCTTGTAAGGCATAAATGCCGGCTGCTTTATTGATACTTCTGACGTATGAACCAGATATCGCTCAGTGAAAATCCGAGGCTCAGCTTATACATACTCTCTGTAATGTTGTTCTTGCTGTTACCTCTGCTTCCGTATTCAAAGGTAATATTCATTACGCTGTATTGATGGTCATAGAAGCTTCTTCTGAGTCGCAAAGGAAAAGCTCCACCTACGCTGATATTGTAAAGTGGCAGGCTATTATCTGCCTTGATATAATCCTTGCCAATTGAAAAGCCCGCTCTGTATTTTACAAAATTAAAATAGCCGGTAGAGTTAGCGCTCGCAGGTGTGTATTGCGCTCCTGCTCTTAACATCCAGTTGTCTTGCACCAGATCGGTCTGTCCGAAAAATTTATAGTCTTTCCATTTGCCAAATTCGTAATCAACTCCTACCAGGAGGTGCTCGGTCTCCAATGCGATTCCGACGCCATACGTAGAAGGCATCATCACCTTACCCGGTTGGTCTTTAGATTCAAAAATGCTGTCGAGCCTTACCTGAGCGCCTGTCTGGTCGTAATCGTAGGTTTCGATAATATCATCGCGCTTTGCATTGTAGTTCGCTTTTAGTTGAGAGTATGCGCCTATACGGAATACGCCTTTCTTTAGTTTAAATTCGTACTGCATCCCGGCGTCGAGGAAGGCGCCGCCAAAGCGGCTTCTTGTCTGGTAATTACCTTTGTAATAGCTTACCGTGTCATTTATAAATTCGATCCTGCTGCTGTAATCTTTTTCGCCGAAGAGATAACCGGTATTGAATCCCACACTGAAGTTTTTCAGCTTCACACCTGTACCAATGAAAGCCTGGTTCACCCCTCCATTTCCTTCATACACGTATATAAGGCTGTCGCCTGCGTTGCGCTGAATTGAGCTTACCTTGTAGTTGATGCGGCTGAGGGGCTTTAATCCTATCGCCATTCCCCATCCGGTATTCTTTTTCAGTGCATTCTTATTGCCTCCGAGAAGTGGAATCCCGACAGAGACATAATTGAAGATGGCATAGTTCGATTTGAAGTTTCCTACCGGCGATTTGCTTTTCAGATTGTTGTTGGTGAACTCGAATCCCATATCCAGATTGGTATAAGCCAGATTGCCATACGTAGCAGGATTGAGCGTATTCATAGCGGCAAAGTCTGACATGGCAGCGGAAATACCTCCCATTGCCCTGTTTGAAATGGAACCCTGTGACGACAGGTTGCCCACTCCATAGCGTGAGTAGGGAGAATTAATTTGCGAATAGCAAAACAGGGGCAGGATAAACAGGACTAAAAGCCCGGTTTTAATTATTTTTTTCATGGTTGAATTTGCTGATCGCATATAATCCTTTAAGTATCAAAGCAGGGTCGGCAAATATCTTATATTTGATGTGGCGTGCAAAATTGGCCAAATCACCACCGGTTAAAAGCACGTTAAAATTGCTGAACTTTTCAGCGTAGGCTTCAATGATACCGTTGATTTCACCGGCGATTCCGAGCATGACTCCACTGAGCAGATTGGTGCGTGTATCATAACCTATGAGAGGAAATTCCCAATTGGGTTTTATCAGTGGCAACAGCGCTGTCCAATCGTGCATACTCTTAAAACGCATTTCCATGCCGGGCGAAATGCTGCCTCCGAGAAATAGATGGTATTTGTTGATGAAGTTGTAGGTGATGCATGATCCAAGTGCGATCACCAGGTTATTTTGTTGGGGAAAGTGCGTTACGGCATAAGCCGCAATGGCCAGCCGGTCGGCCCCTACTGTCTCCGGTTTGCTCACGGGAACAGAAAAAGGGTAATGAAGGCCGGTGCCTACAAGCAGAAAATCAGAATTTTCTCTTAATACTTTTTCTCCTTCCGTGTTATGATGAATTACCGACGACAGTAGTGTCCGTGCAGGCTGATATTCATGAATAACTTTCAGAAGTGTTTCAGGACTGTCATCCGGGATATGTACTCTTTTTACAAATTCGTCTCCGACGAAGACGCCAAATTTCTTGCGGGTGTTTCCAAAATCGAAGCAGAGGGTAGTGTCAGCCAACTGTAGGAGGTTTTGGGTAGCAAGATAGGTAATTCATTTAATAATGGTCAGGAGCTGAGCGTTTTGAAGTGTCCGTTTAGTTTTATTTTTTTCTTCAGCGCTTCCGTTTCTGCTACCACCGGAATGATGGAAACCAGATGCCTTTTCAGGAATTCCTGGCGGTGAAGTTCGTCGGTATATTCCAGCAATTGATATTCCTGTTCTAATGACAAGCCGGTATGGTGCGCGATATCGAAGCTCCGCAATTCGGCTTCCTCTTTCTTAAAGTCTTTTCTGATATGCAGTAGCTGATGAAGTGTTTTGATGAATGCAAGCACTTTTTCCATCAGTGACGACAGCCCGTTGTCTTTGTTTTCGGGATAGGTGACGATAGCGCCTTTGTAGAGTTTGTCCGGAACAGTTTCTATCGTTTCCAGAATTTTAAACACCTGAATCCCCTCAGTCCTTACATCCATTTCTCCATTATCATAAACCTTATCAATATTCGTGATCTTCATAAGCGTGCCCATTTCACGGGTCTGGTTGTTCATTACAACGGGGATGCCAAACGGCTTTTGATTCGTGTGGCAGTCATTGATCAACTGTGTGTAGCGGGGTTCGAAAACATGAAGATTGAGTGCTTCTCCCGGATACACTACTATCGATAATGGGAATATGGGAATAAAGTTGGTCATAAGCCATATAGTTGTCCGGTGAGGATAATCGTTTTTTGTGTATTCCGGGGATTAAAATAGTAACATTTTACCGTATTATTCAAAATCTGCCTGTCGGTAGATTAAATCTTTATTTTTGAATACTTATTTCAATTTGCTTTTTGCCTTGAACGATTACAGAAAAATAGCGCGCAATATATCACTGATTGAAAACAGAGAACCCGGTTATGAGGCACTGCTGGCAGGTAATACCGGTCAGGTTCCGCTGGTAATGGGTATCACCGGAGCACCCGGCTCAGGGAAGAGTACGCTTACTGATGCATTGATTGCCGAAATGGTGCAGGATGGCCGGCGGGTAGCGGTATTGTGTATTGATCCTTCATCCCCGTTTACTCGTGGTGCGGTACTCGGCGACAGGATTCGGATGAGTGAGTGGTACACCCATCCGAATGTATTTATCCGTTCGCTGGCGAGCCGTGGTTCATTAGGTGGATTGCATCCTCAGATTATGGGCATCACTGCCTATCTGCAGGCAGAGGCATTTGATTATATAGTGGTGGAGACAGTGGGGGTAGGGCAGAGCGAAGTGGATATTGCCGCCTTGGCAGATATCACTATTGTGGTGCTGGTGCCTGAGTCGGGAGACAGTATTCAGTCTATGAAAGCAGGATTGATGGAAATAGCCGATTTATTTGTGGTGAACAAATCAGACAGGCCTGGAGCCGATCTGTTTTATAATAATCTCAAAAAAATGCTGGGCCCTGTATATAAAAAGCATGAAGAGATGCTGCCTGTCTTTAGGACAGTGGCTTCTGAGCGTCAGGGAACACAAAGGCTGTATGAATACCTGAAACAGATGTCTGTGAAAGAGCTTACCGATGACCGGAAAGAGCTTTTGGCTCAGAAGGCTTTCACTGTGCTGCAGGAAATATTAATGGAGCAGGTAGATGAGCAAAAATTCAGAAGTGATTTTTTTCATGCGCTCAAAGTTGGACAGTATAACATCTTCCGCTTTGCGAGGGAATATGCTGATAAACTGAAACATTTATAGGCTCAGAACCGACACAATTTGTAGGATTCTATCTGGTAACTTTATCTCTTCTTTTTTTGCCTGACTCAAAAGAGGTAAGAGGCTATACCTTTCAATAGCGCAAGCGAGACGCTTGCGCCAGGATGGGTGCTAAGTTTTTTGAAGGCACAAGCGGGACGCTTGCGCCGGGATGGGTGCTAAGTTTTTGGAAGGCACAAGCGGGACGCTTGCGCCACGATGGGTGCTAAGTTTTTGAAGGCACAAGCGGGATGCTTGCGCTGGGATGGGTGCTAAGTTTTTTGAAGGCACAAGCGGGATGCTTGCGCTGGGATGGGTGCTAAGTTTTTTGAAGGCACAAGTGGGACGCTTACGCCGGGATGGGCTTGAAAGGCACAAGCGGGACGCTTGCGCCAGGATGGGACGCTTGCGCCAGTATGGGAAGGCACAAGCGGGACGCTTGCGCCAGGATGGGTGTAAGTGGATGAAAATAGAAACTACGCTTCACAGTTGCTCAGATACCTAAACCGTCTGGATGAAGTAACTCCAGATATTTTGCGATGTAATGATCCTTCTGTTTCGATTTGTACTGTTGTATAAATCTTGGATGTTCCAGTGGGATGATTTCTCCGAAAAGCCGCGCTTTTTCATTCAGCCGATTGAGGAATTCGGTATTCTTTACTCCAAGTGAAAACACTCTGTTCGTAATCAGTCCCAACGACACATGTTTTTTCAGTGAATCGATCATAAAGTCTTCTACATAGTTAAATAGTTTCGGATCGTCGTAGTAATTGGCATTGAGCCATTTCCCGTTTTTCTTTCTGACGATGGCAAGTGGAAAGGGTGAATTGATGTAGAACTCACCATAAAATCTTTCAGGTCCTCCGTAGGCATCAATCACTTCGTAGAGAAAAGAGGAAGACGGTTCATGAGTGCGTGCACTCTGCATTGCGATGCCGCAGGCTGACTCCAGACGTTTGGTATCTGTAAAAGGAACTCCTGTAATGCCTGCTCCGTGGCGTCCCGGATTAATACCGATGATAAACCGTCTGGGGTTATTGTCGTGATAAAACCTTTTGTAAAACTTAGCCATCACCACCATTGTTTCAGGATTGTCTCTGAATGGATTGATGACATCAAACCCTCTGGGCAGCGAGCCCTGATAATGTAATTCCCTGTTGAAATCTACTACCTGCTCGCCGATCGTTTTCTTTTTCTTGCTCATGATTTCCTGTTCAGTAAAGTTAGTGCCTTTCCTTTGTGTGCTGCAATATGATCCGACTTGTCACTTTTGATTTCATACTGCGGATCATCAGGTGAGGCGTGGTGCGTATAGCCTTTGTAATTGAAGTCGGATGTGTGTACTTTGATAATTGTACCTGAACTGCGTCCTGCTTCTGAGTTCCAGGCAACGTGGTCACCTGTCTTAAAAACTATGGGTTTCATAAATATTCATTTCATGCTTCTGTATAAAAAACTTTGTTTCCCACTATCCGAGCAGCCTGTGTATAAGGATGGGCTTCTGACTTACCCTGACCCATGATGTGCTGCACATCCCAACCTTCAGCTTTGAGATAATCTGACACCAGCGATCTATGGCAACGCCACCAGACCGCTTCCGAACACATAAAGGCAGTACGCTTCTTTAGGGCAATTGCCTTGAGCGCTTTGATACCATTGAAAAAAGATTCTGTAGCCATGTAATCAGCATACGCCCTGAACACATCCTTGTGCCACCGTGTATTGGGTGAGTCTTTGTGTATTTTTCTTCTGCCTCCAAGATCCACAATGTGTATGTATTCAATTCCATTTTGTTCAAGGGTTTCGCTGAGTGTGTCTTTATTGAACTGTGGGTATCTTGCCGAACCGGGGTAATGGCGAATGTCTGCGAGTACTTCAATGTCAAAAGATTTCAGCATACTGAGAAACTCCGCGAAAGTGTGCGTAGAATGCCCGATGGTGAATATCTGATGATCTGTACTTGTTTTCATTCTCACAGTTTAATCCCTTAATGATTTTAATAATCACTACTCCAAATCTATACCACATTTTTGGTGTGCCTGCGGCCTTCATATCTGTCTGTACTTATTGATTCGAAATAATTATTTCCCAATTGAGTAAATACTGCTGAATATGCCGAAAGGGTTTGTTTGTAGCTTTACGCTATGGAAGATTATTCAGAAATGACGATAGGCCGGATTGCGGCAGATGATTTTCGGAACTGTAGTGTATTTGAGAAGTTTAGGATAGACTATTTTAATCACGGTAAACATACTCTGTCCGAATCAGTTGCAGGTAAAGGAATCACTGCAGAGGGTTTATACTCAGCTCTCGAAGACACAAAGAATACCCCTGCTGCACCGCAAACAGACTTTAACGCATGGGATCAAGACGTGCTGTGCAATTACATTGAGGAGCACCACCATCGTCCTGCCGAGAAACAGATTGCTGCAATTAAACCGGAGTTGGCTCGTCTGGCAGAAGCACTCGCCGGTAAACATCCCGAACTTACGGAAATAAAAACCCTGTTTGACACTGTGGCCGGACAGATAGCAGTGCACCAGAAGAAAGAGGAACTTATTTTATTCCCTTACATCCGCAAGATGGCGAAATCAAAAAGAGAAAATGTGCCTTTTGTGAGACAACCAATGACCAGGTCGGCCGAAAACCCTGTGAATATGCTTACCCATGAACATAATGATCAGGGAGAAGCATTTGAAAAAATTGCCGCATTGACCGATGAATATACCACAGAGGCGGAGGCCCTGAAGGATATCTATAAGACCCTGAGGGATTTTGAACGGACATTGCACACTCATTTGCACCTGGAGAATAATATACTTTTCCCGAAAGCACTGGCGATGGATAAGGAATTTGCGGCCTGAGCAAACCTGCTAAGATAATGCCTGTCTCTTACCAGTCAGAGATGTTTGGGCATTTCTGTTTTGGCAAACTCCACAAAGTAATTAAGTGATTCGGGATTGCGCATGGCTCCTTTGTTCGCAGCCTTTTCAACGGGCTTACCCATCAGGATTCGTTTTACAGGCGCTTCCATTTTCTTGCCACTGATCGTGTAGGGCAGGTCGGGTACTTCAAATATTTCATCCGGCACATGCCGTGGTGAGCATGCTGTTCTTATTTGTTTTTTGATAGTGGTTTTGAGCGCTTCGGTAAGTTCGTGACCCGGTTGCATCAGAATAAACAGCGGCATATAGTCGCCCCCATGCGGCAATTCTGTATCTACTACAATGCTGTCTTTTACTTCAGGAATTCTGTCCACGGCGCGATAAATCTCTGCAGTGCCGATGCGTACACCCTGTCGTTTCAGTGTGGTGTCAGATCTTCCGTAAATGATGACCCCCTCATTGTGGGTGATCTTAATCCAATCGCCATGCCGCCACACATTGGGATATACTTCAAAATAGCTTTCATGGTAACGCCTGAAGTCAGGATCGTTCCAGAAGAAGACAGGCATGCAGGGCATGGGTTTGGTTATTACCATTTCACCCACTTCGTCGTGCAAGGGGTTACCCTCTTCATCATAGGCTTCCATCGCACATCCCAACGCGCGACATTGAATTTCGCCCTCATAAACTGGAGCCCACGGATTGCCGCCTACCATTGCAGTGCAGACATCTGTGCCTCCGCTCATAGAACAAAGCCAAACGTCAGGTTGTATTTCTTCATAGACATAATCGAATCCTTCAGGTGGCAGCGGCGCACCGGTGGATCCGATAGAGCGCAGTGCGGACAGATTGAACCGGCTTCCGGGGGCAATGCCTTCCTTCATACAGGCAATGATAAATGGAGCGCTGGTACCGAAATGGTGAATGGGCAACTCTTCGGCAAGTTTCCATAGGAAGGAAATATCAGGATATGCCGGACTACCATCGTACAAGACGATAGTGGCGCCTACTAACAGTGATGCCTGCACGAAGTTCCACATCATCCACCCAGTGGTGGAGAACCAGAAGAAGTTTTCGCCCGGGTGCACATCATTGTGGAAAGCGAGGTATTTCAAATGCTCTAACAACATGCCGCCATGCGAGTGCGTGATAGCTTTGGGAATTCCGGTAGTGCCTGATGAATACAGAATCCAGATAGGATGCGAGAAATCTACCGGTGTGAAAGTTAAGCTGCCGGCCCTGGTAGCGATTGCCTTTGTCCATAATACCGAGTGGGGTATTGCTGAGATATCCGGTTTGCTGTTCAGATATGGAATAATGATGACTTTTTCTACGGAAGGAAGCTGTGCACTGATTTCCTTCACCACGCTCATCCGGTCAAATGGTTTGCCATTATAGTGATAGCCATCCACCGCGATGAGCACTTTGGGTGCGATTTGACGGAAGCGATCGAGTACACTCCCGGAGCCAAAGTCGGGTGAGCAACTACTCCACACAGCTCCCAGTGATATAGTAGCAAATAGCGCCACAGATGCTTCTGGTATATTGGGGATATATGCCACTACACGGTCGCCCTGTTGAATGCCGGATTCCCTGAAGTAAGCCTGCAGGGCAGCAGTCTGTTGTTCCAATGCGGCCCATGAAACTGAGTCTAAACTTCTGGTTTCTGAAGCAAAACAGATAGCCGGCCTCTCAGTAGTCTTATTTCTGAATATATGTGCTGCATAGTTGAGCGTCGCACCCTTGAACCATTGAGTATGGGGCATAGGCTGGGAAGACATGACCTCTTTGTATGGCATGTGAAACCGGACATCAAAATAGGCTGCAATGCTTTCCCAGAAATCTGCCGGATGTTCCACAGACCATTTCCATAAAGAGTGGTAATCGCTGAATGAGAGTTGGTATTTGGCTTTCAGCCAGTCGGCGTATTTGGATAGGTTGCTGTGCGTTTTGAATGCTTCGGAAGGTGTCCAAAGCTTTTTATCATCAGGCATTATAAGATTCTTTTCTGCTAATTTACTGAATTGTAGGCGAGTGCCTTCTAACGTGGTTAAGGATATGTACCGGTGAGGAGCTTCATCCTATTGTGTGATTATAGTGTAATAGCATGTTACCGGCATCTGCATAAATAATTCACAGGTCAATTCGTGCAGAATCGGTAAAATATTGTTTTCTGTTAATATTCTTGTGGGCTTTTTTCATTTGACGTAACTTTGCACCCCTAAAAAAAGCGGATGCCGCTCTAATACATTATTTATGGAGATAAGAAACATTGCGATAATAGCTCACGTAGATCATGGTAAGACTACCCTGGTTGATAAAATCATTCACAGTACCCATGTTTTCAGAGACAATCAGGAAACCGGGGAACTGATTATGGATAACAATGAGCTGGAACGCGAACGGGGTATTACTATTTTCAGTAAGAATATCTCTGTGAATTATAAAGGAGTAAAGATCAATGTGATAGATACTCCGGGCCACAGTGATTTTGGAGGAGAGGTAGAGCGGGTGTTAAAGATGGCTGACGGTGTGATTCTGCTGGTAGATGCTTTTGAAGGGCCAATGCCCCAAACAAGGTTTGTGTTGCAGAAAGCACTCGAACTCAAACTGAAGCCGATCGTAGTAATCAATAAAGTTGATAAGCCTAATTGCAGACCGGAAGAGGTGCATGAAGCGGTGTTTGAATTGTTCTTTAATCTGGATGCCAATGAGGAGCAACTCGATTTCCCCACGCTTTATGGAAGCAGCAAGCAGGGATGGTTTAATACCTCACTGACACCTGCTGAAAATATCTTCCCTTTGTTGGATACGATTCTTGAGAAGGTGCCTGCTCCTGTGCAGGCCGAAGGACCGCTGCAGATGCAGATCACTTCTCTGGACTATTCTTCATTTCTTGGCAGAATAGCCATTGGTAAAGTCACAAGAGGAGTTATTAAAGATAGTCAGCAGATAGCGCTGATGAAGCTGGATGGTAGTATCGAAAAGTGTAAAGTGAAAGAATTATATGTTTTTGAAGGATTAGGTAAAAAGAAGGTTACAGAGGTGAAGGCGGGTGATATCTGTGCGGTAGTGGGAATCGAAGGATTTAATATTGGTGAAACAATTGCCGACGCCGAAAAACCTGAAGCACTGGAAGTGATTAATGTGGATGAGCCCACAATGAACATGCAGTTCAGCATTAACAACTCTCCATTTTTTGGTAAGGATGGAAAATTTGTAACCAGCCGCCACCTGAAAGAAAGGCTTGATAAAGAATTGGAGAAAGATCTTGCATTGAGAGTAGAATCTACGGATAGTGCAGACAGCTTTCTGGTCTATGGACGGGGTATCCTGCACCTGAGTGTGCTGGTGGAAACTATGCGCCGCGAAGGGTACGAACTTACGGTGGGACAGCCACAGGTGATTGTGAAAGTAATTGACGGAAAGAAATGCGAGCCATTTGAAAATTTGGTGGTGGATGTGCCTGCTGAATATAGTGGCAAGGTGATAGACCTTGTAACCCAACGCAAGGGCGAGATGCAGGTGATGGAGACGAAAGGTGAAATGCAACATCTGGAATTTGAAATTCCTTCGCGCGGGCTTATCGGACTTAGAAGCAATATGCTTACAGGCACCGCCGGAGAGGCCGTAATGGCGCATCGCTTTATTGGCTACAAACCCTGGAAAGGCTTTATTCAAAGCCGGAACAACGGTGTGATTATCTCCAAGAATCAGGAAAGAACTACTGCTTATTCGCTTGACAAACTTCAGGACAGGGGAAGCTTCTTTGTAGATCCGGGAGAGGATGTTTATATCGGACAAATTATCGGCGAGCATATCAAACCGGGCGACCTTGTGGTAAATGCTACAGAACCCAAAAAGCTGACCAACCACAGAGCCAGCGGGGCAGATGATGCCAGCCGTATTGCCCCTAAGGTGCTGTTGAGCCTGGAGGAGTGTATGGAATATATTCAGGCAGATGAATGTATAGAAGTAACCCCAAAGCATATACGTATGCGCAAGGTTATCCTTAATGAAGAAGAAAGGAAAAAGGCACAAAAATTACAAAAGGCAGAAGCAGAATAACCGCCAGGTAAGGTCTGTTCTATATTTTTATATATCATTGTCCGGTTAAATTATATAAAATGTGGCTAAAGCCTTTGGTGAGTAAGACTTTCATAAGCCTACCCTAAAGGGGAGGGTAATAAATATAAAACCTAAGCCCAGTGGGCTTTAACCCGGCTTAATCGGACAATAGTGATTTTTATACTAAGTACTCGTCCTACATGTTTGTTGTGGCACTTAGTAGTAATGAAAGGAATTGTGTGAATGAACGGCCCGCTACTTTAAAGGTGGAATTAAAAAGTCAGGCTCACTGTTTCTTGTATTTTACTACTTCTAAAATACGGCCTTTTTTTCTCCGATTTCAGATAGAAATTAAAAAATTCTACTCGTTATAGGGTATCTGATTGTTTTCCGGTTTGTTTAAGGTGGCCAGGGTGAGGTAGTGGTAAGTTCGGATTTCTGTTGCCATTTTATCTGGTTCAGTTTGGTTGGAATGGATACTATATATTAACTTCATGTAATAAATTTTATATGACAAGGACATTAATCATAATCCTGGCAGCAACACTCCTGATGTCGTGCGGCTCTTCAAAATATTTTATTTCCAATGAGGCTGAATTCAGCACCCTGAGTTCATTGCTTAAAAAGCTTGACAAGAATAAAAACGACAATCAGGAAATAAGAGATCAGATTGTAGAATTGTACCAATCATCTTCCAAACGCCTGCTGAACGATATAGATGTGTACAAGACCCTTACCGGGCCTGATAAATGGGATAAGGTAATAAAAGCCTATCAAACCCTGAATACCATGTCGGAAGTAATCATTAAATCAAAGGCCGGAAATTTTATTACTCCGGATTCATATCACGGATTGCTGTCGCAGGCAAAGCAGGAGGCGGCTGGTGACTATTATGATGCAGCTAATGAAACTATGAAGGGAGGTGATAAGGCCTCCTTTCGTGAAGCGTATTATCTTTTCAGCAAAGCCAACGGATACTACCCTGGATACCGGGATGTGAAACGAAAAATGGAGTTTGTCTGGAAGGAGTCTGTATTGAATGTGGTTATTAATCCGGTAACTGATCAATCCTCTTATTATGCACAGATGATTCCCAATCGATTTGGAAACAGTTTTAATAGTGATTTGCTACAGCGTACACTGGTGCGCGACCTGGGAGGCGATTTTAATAAGCGTGCACCTGCCAGATTTTATACTGATTATGAGGCCAGAGTAGCAAGGGTAGATATCGACTGGATAGCAGATATTACCTGGACACGGCTGGATATACCTATTCCCTTTACACAGTCATCGACAGTACGCAGAACAAAGGATATCGAAATCAAAAAAGACACATTGGGCAAGCCGGTATATCAGAAGGTGGAAGCTACCCTTAAAATTACAAGGAGATATTTCACTGCCTATGGTGAAGTGGAATGTCGGATGACAGATGCACATACAAGAGAGAATATTGCATTAGACCGTTATCCTTCGCGGATCGACTGGAGCCAGTCTTATGCCACCTATAGTGGCGACAAGCGGGCACTTACTGATGCGGATTGGGCTATGATTAATAATAGGGTAGTGATTCCTACACGGGAAGCGGTGTTGATGGAGTTGTATCAGAAGATCTATCCGCAATTGAAGAACGGTATCCGCAATCTGGTGCAGTGATTCATTTTAAAGCATATCCCTGTCGTGAGGATGGATTACATCTGCATCTGAATAGCAGGTTAAAGATTGTATGGGTGATACATTCTTCTCCATGGCATAATGATGTCACCAGGTGCTATCAGATTAGATAAGTATTAGGGTTGAGTTATTCTCGGCCATTTCCAGGCCTTTACTACGATTAAAAGGGTGAGCAAACTTTCGAGAAAGGAGAGAAAAACATAAAAGGTATGCCACATTGTTAGTGAGGAAATTCCAACCCAAAATGTAAATAAGGTGAAGAATATCCCTGCGCCGATATTTAGCCATCGGGCAGGTTTGGGGGATAAAATCAGGGATAAGAAGATCATCAGGGAAGGCAGGGCCATTATCAGCGAGGCAGCAAATAGTTTCATTGGAGTGTCTAACAAATGTTGCCCGCTAATGAGCCCTTCTACTTTCCCGGGTACATATAGTTCAAAATAATCGCCATAGATATAACAACACATTACCGAAGCCCAAATTCCTGAAAGTTGTATTCGGAGAGGTACTTTGATATTTTCAAACTCATTCCTCATCAGATTTATTTTTTGTGGTGATTGTATGCTCCTTGATTCCGAAAATAAGTAACCACAGACAACTGCCTATTTCGCCGATACTTGCCGGTAGGCTGATATAGGAGGATATGCCCATTGCCGAATAGTTATTAATGAATATTTCACCCAGAGAATTGGTGAGGTATCCAAAACAACCCAACATTAGCAGGACACCGAGAATTCTTGGAATAAATCCTGACCGATACACGAGATACCCAAATGGAAACAGCCACAACCCCCAGAAAATAGATGCCATTAGATTTCCGTTTTCAAATTGGTTGAGATAAAATAATACCTGAGATTGGAGCTGGTCTAAAGAAAAAGCCTTGAGGTAGGAGGGGTTTTCAATAAGTGAGAGAACAGTCAGTTTGTGTTGAATGTTAATGAAGGAAATGGGAACACTTACAACCGCGAAGAGTACCATTAATCTTGCGGCAGACTCATTGATTCCTCCAAGCAGTCTGTAAAGCGCCAAAGGAAGTAGCAGGAAGAAAAGGTAACACACTATACTGCTTACAATACCAATCCTGAAAAGGGTTTCATGGTTCGTTATGTTTTGCCATGTGCGCACAGGATTATCCCAGATTACAATTTTGGAAGGAATATATGCGAGGCTGAGGATGCCCGTCAGTACTACAATCAAATAATAAAGTCCTGCAACCCTGGCAGTCTTTCTTAGGGATTCAGTTTTCGTCATTATTTTCCCTTTTTTGGGGTTAGACCAATGCAGTGGATAACAGTAGGACGTTTGCGTCTCAAAAATGTTACAATCTTTTTTTAATCTGGCAGGCCTCCTTTCAGTCAATAAGGTGCCTAATCCTTAAGCTGTAATTTTTTGAGGGTTTTAAATCATAAGTGCGACTATCAGTATCAGTACTTTATTAACACAATGCGTCCACATGTGGAAAGCAGAAGTGTTTTAATCGATTTCAGCCTATGGTCTCTGCCTGCTGAATTGATTTCTTTTTTGGCTTTACTGTTGCGGCACTTCGCCGGTTAAGGATGGGGGCTACTGTCCAATCGTACACATAGCAACCAATACAAATGTTGAAAGCAGATTCCAGAAGGGCGCAAAAAGTCAATAGGCTGCCTATAATATAGCCTGCTACTTTATAATCCCGGCTTATTGTGAGACCAATCAAAAGGGAAAAGGCAAATCCTAAAGCTGCTGCAAATTTCTTAGGCGGTGCAAAAACGGGCTTTGGTTTTAAACCAAGTTGTCTTATTATAATTTTTGCTATAGATGCCAATGGAGAAGGCATGGTGGTGAATGCACGGATTGCAAAATCAAGTGTGAGAAAAATTGCCAAATAGAGGTTTGGTCTGTAAAGTATCAAAAGGGTTATGATGATTACCTGTAGCGCTACCAGTCTTACTACATGCGCGTCTAAGTAGTTTTTTGAAATTGTTTTTGGGTTCATAAAGTGAAGAATTGAAAAAGGAACTGTCTGAAATTTTATTTTGCCACGAATGCACGAATGCATGAAGTCACCAGGATTTTATCATAAAGCTGTCTGGTGTCTTAGTGGCTGGGATCGTTTTATTTTGCCACAAAGACACGAAGGCACGAGGGTTCACAAAGATTCTCGTTTAGGGGTTGGTCTCCCGACCGATCACCAGGCATCAGTTTTATTTTCCTTCCTTAGTGCCGCTTAGTGTCTTAGCGCCTTGGTGGCTGAGAAGATTTTTTTATTGCCACTAAGGCACAAAGGCACGAAGGTTCACAAAGACTTTCCTTTGTGTTCCCATTTTAGTGGTTGGTCTCCCGACCAACCACTAGGCATCAGTTCAATCACTAGGCATCAGTTTCATCCTCCTTAGTGTCACGATAGCTATCAGGATAGTGTCTTCGTGCCTTCGTGGAAGAAAAGACAGCTCCTTTAATTTTTATAAATTCGGTTGAGGAGTTATTTTTAAATAAGACCTAACCTCCTTATAACCTTTTGGAAAATTCTTTGCTATTTCCTCCTGAGTCAATGACGTACTGATCACCACATCTTCCCCATGTTCCCAATTGGCAGGTGTGGATACTTTGTAATAAGCCGTGAGCTGCAGACTGTCAATCACCCTGAGTATCTCGTTGAAATTCCTTCCTGTAGAAGCGGGATAAGTGATGATCAGTTTGATCGTCTTGTCCGGCGCAATAATCAACACAGACCGTACGGTAGCCGTAACGCTTGCATTGGGATGAATGAAGTCGTACAGTTCTGAAACTTTCCTGTCTGGATCAGCAATGATGGGGAAATTCACTACCGTATTTTGTGTTTCATTGATGTCTTTAATCCATCCGAGATGACTGTCAACCGGATCTACACTCAGTGCGATTACCTTCACATTGCGTTTGGCAAATTCATCTTTCAGTTTTGCTGTAGCTCCCAGTTCCGTGGTGCAAACGGGCGTATAGTCTGCGGGATGAGAAAATAAAACACCCCAGCCATCTCCGAGGTATTCATAGAAATCAATTTCACCTACCGATGTCTGTGCTTTGAAGTTGGGAGCGATGTCCCCTAATCTTAATGTTGCCATTTTTTTGTTTTTTTAATGATTAATAAATAAAAGTCTGTTCGAGGTGCTGACCGGATTCGAACCGGTATCCCGGCTTTTGCAGAGCCGTGCCTGAGCCATTCGGCCACAGCACCGTATTGTCTTTCATTCTTTATTGGTCTCCTTAGTGGTTGGTCTCTTGACTGACCACATTCCTTTTTCTTAGTGGTTGGTCTCCTGACCGACCACCAGGCATCAGTTTTATTTTCCTTCCTTAGTGCCGCTTAGTGTCTTAGCGCCTTGGTGGCTGGAATCATTTTCTTTTGCCACAAAGACTCAAAGCCACAAAGTTGCACGAAGCCTTTCCCTTACTGTTGCTTAGTGTCTTAGCGCCTTGGTGGCTGGAATCATTTTTTTTTTGCCACGAAGACACAAAGGCACGAAGGTTCACAAAGATTTTCCTTTGTGTTGCTTAGTGTCTTAGCGCCTTGGTGGCTAAGAAGATTTTTTTATTGCCACCAGGACACGAAGGCACGAAGGAGCACAAAGAACATTCTAATTCAGTTGACTGACTTTTGTTACCCAATCAGTTTCCTTTTCAACCGCTGTAATGCCTCCTTTTAAATTATACAGATTGTCAAAACCAAAAACTTCCTCTAATTCGCGAATGGCTTTGGCGCTTCTGCCTCCGGCTTTACAATGGATCACCACTTTCTTGTCTCTGCGTATTTCATCTGCCCTGTCCTTCACCGTTGCCAGCGGAATCAGCAATGCCCCGATATTTACCAATTCGTATTCGGAAGGTTCCCGCACATCAATCACCTGAAGGTCTTCACCATCCTTCACCCACTGATCAAATTCCTGAACGGTGATTTCCTTTATCTTTTTCTCCGGAGTTTTAGCGCCGCAAAACTGTTCGTAGTCGATCAGCTTTTCTATCTTCGGTGTAACAGCACTCTTCACAATCTTCAATGTGCTGGTTTCAAAAGTCAGCGCATCAAACACAAAGAACCTTCCGCTCAGCGGTTCACCAATACCGGTGATCACTTTAATCACTTCATTGGCTTGCAGTGTTCCGAGTATTCCCGGCAGTACACCCAGCACACCGCCTTCGGCGCAATTGGGAATCAGTCCCGGATCGGGTGGCGTGGGAAACAGATCTCTGTAGTTAGGTCCCGTCACACCGTTTTTATCCGTGTAATTGAAAACAGAAATCTGTCCTTCAAACTGAAAAATGGAAGCATACACATTCGGGATACCTGCCAGTACACTCGCATCATTGGTCAGGTATCGGGTGGGGAAATTATCCGTACCATCTGCCACCACATCATACCCTTTGAAAATGTCCAACGCATTTTCAGAAGTGAGTCGTGTGTTGTGGGTCACGATATTGATATGCGGATTCAGGCTTTGCAATCGTCTCTTCGCAGCTTCTACTTTAGGTTTCCCAACATCCTCCACGCCAAAGAGCACCTGCCGATGCAGGTTACTGACTTCCACATTGTCAAAGTCCACAATGCCGATGGCGCCTACACCTGCGGCAGCGAGATAAAGTAGCGCAGGACTTCCCAAACCTCCCGCACCGATAACTAACACTCTGGATGCCTTCAGTTTTTTCTGTCCTTCAATTCCCAGTTGGGGAATGATCAGATGGCGATCGTACAGAGACAATTCTTCTTTACTGAAACGTACATCCTCCCAACCGCTTCCGCCTGCAATAGCCGGAATAATGCTGAGTTTTGTTTCTGCCTGTACAGGTGTATTGCCCTGTTGCAGGCTTCGGATATCATCTTCGCCCACATAGATGTTTACAAACCCGCGTATGTCGCCCTTTTCGTCGAGAAGGTTTTTCTTTAAGTCAGGAAAATTGAGCACCAGGTCGTCGATACTCTCTTTTACCGTTGCTCCGTTTACTTCTAATTTCGATTGCCCGCCGGTAAACTTTCTGAGCGGTGTCGGAATAATAATCGTTGCCATTGTTTTTTGTTTTGTTATGATTAGAAATTTTTGATCGTGTTTATTTACCGGTTGGTGCCCTCACCTGCCGGGGTCAGAGAATCAGAAAAAATTGCCAGCCGGATATCCTGCACCTGTTCTTCCTCAAACTGAAAATCATCATTCAGTCTCCATGATTGCAGATTGGCAAATTCACCCTGCTGCACAGATACAATGATGTAGGAGAAATAAGGCTGTGCCACTACCCGATCGTGTTCACTGGGTACGGACGGGTGGTTGGGATGGGAGTGATACACACCCAGCAAAATCAGATGGTGATCTTCGGCATACTGCTCTGCTTTGAGATAATCCAGCGGGGAAATTTCAAAGCGTCTTCTTTTGTCACCTTCTTTTGCGTTGTTTACAACCATGATTTTATCTATGATGCGATCTTCATTTTCTTCGCGTCCCAGTAAAAAGCCGCAGCACTCATCCGGAAATGTGTGGACCGCATCTTCAATAATCTGTTGTGTAGCTTCCTGTGTGAGAAATAACATGATTCTTTAAATTATTTGGTTAATGATTTCACTGTATTTATCTGCATTGTCAGGCAATACCGTTACAATAGTTCCCTTCTCTATTTCATTGGCAACCTGCAGAGCGCCGCTGATGTTAGCAGCAGAAGAAGGGCTAATTAAAATACCACTCTCTTTATAAAATTGTTTTAAAACTTCATACGCTTCCACTGTACTTACTTCAATATTTCTGTCCGCAACGGTGGCATCATAAATTTTAGGTACGATGGCGGTTTCCAGATGTTTCCATCCTTCCAGTCCATGCAGCGCCAGGTCGGGTTGTAATGAGATAGCCTGAATATCCGGATTGAATTCTTTTAATCTTCTCGCCGTACCGATGAAGGTGCCTGTCGTTCCAAGTCCGGCTGTAAAATGTGTGATATCTGGAATTTCAGAAATGATTTCTTCAGCCGTGCCATGATAATGGGCTTTCCAATTGTTCTCATTGGTATATTGACTTGCATAAAAATATTTTTCAGGAAATTTTAAAGCTAGTTCACGAGCTATCTCCTGTGCTTCATCCGTACCTCCAAACCGCGAAGTGTAAATGATCTCTGCACCCAGCGAAGTCAAAATTTCTTTGCGTTCCCTGGTGGCATTTTCAGGAAGCAATAGTGTCACCCTGATGCCCAAAGCCTTGCCGATAGTAGCATACGCAATTCCGGTATTGCCGCTGGTAGCGTCGAGAAGAATTCTGTCTTCATCAAGTGCTCCCTCGAGGATTGCCTGTTTGATGATGTTGAATGCGGCTCTTGCCTTTACACTTCCCGATAGCTGCAGCCACTCTGCCTTGGCAAAAATTTTCACATTGGGATTGCGGTGCAGATTCAGCACCGGCAGCAAGGGTGTATTTCCGATTTTGGATTCCACTGCCCTGAGTTTTCTTTTCAGCGGATTCTTTGTTTTTATTATCGTAGTCATATTGTCGTGGTTTGGATTTGTTGAATGTTTGTAGCCGTGAATTAAAAAAGGCTTTGCGATCTGCCGCAAAGCCTTTTTCAGAATTTATTATCGAAAAGATTACATACGGCCACATCGGGTTAATGGCATACAACAACACATCATCTTTTCGCTGATGTTGATCTTATTGATATTTTTTATTTCTCTGTTCATTTTCGTTTTTGTGAGGTTGTTTCAAAAAAAAATCCACCGGAAGTGTACCGGTGGATTCTATCTTATTTAATATTTTCCTTGCTTATCCGATACAACGATGCCTGCGCATAGCCTTACAGCAACACACCATCATGGATGTCATTACTGAATGGTTGTATCTGATAATTGTATTGTTCATTTTTTACTTTTCAAAACCCTGGAGAGGGTTAATTGAAATGCAAGAGTAAAACATTTTTTTGAAATTCTGTATAGGTTGGAAAATTTTTTTTGTGGGGGGGTATTCTTTTTTTTTGAATGGGATTGGTAAAGGTGTCTTCGTAAAGATAAATGTGGAAATTATTCCATGGACTTCGTAAGATCACATTCTTAAGAGTAATGTATATTTTTAAGGCTAAAAAATGAACATTTTTATGTAAATTGAACAACACATGAATATGAAGATAAGGCAGTATATTCAAAATGTTGTTGATGAAATAAAACATTCATCGGTAGAAGACTTTAACATTAAAGCATTTAATGATTTTAAATATTTTGACTTCATCAACTTCCATTTACTCAATAAACACATCTTTGAGAATGGAAAAGAAGATTTATTTATAGCTATCCCAGAATTTGATTACAGGGTTCATTCCTTAGAGTCAATATTTTATGCAGTTGTTTTAGTGAAATTATTTCAGAATTATTGTGCTTATACTAATACAAACCCTGAATTATTCACAAAGGATATCATTTTTACTAGAGGGAAAATATACAAATACTTAGGTGTAACTGGTAATTATATGAATCTGGCGCCAAAGTTTCCTGCTAAAAACCAAAAAAATGCTGTGATACAGGTTCCCAAAGGAGTCTACACTAAACTTAATCAGGAGTTTGATTATCAGAAAAGAAAGACTGTTCAATGCCTTAAAGGGTTCTCTAAATTTCTTAACTCATCCTTTAAAATTAGCAATTTCCCTTTGCTTACCCAATTTACAAATAAGACCCTAATTATTTCAGATAAAAAGCTAACCAAGGTGAATGAATACATTCCCTTTAGGTATCATACAAAAACAGGAACAGATATATATAAGCTACCATTTGACAGTGTTATTGAAATATGCAATAGTTACACAGTTGCCGAAAGTTTAATCGAGAGTGGAAAAATTAATCAGCATTTTGATGAAATAATCATAATAGGCGACGCCAAATATAGAGATGAACTATTTCCAAATATTCAAAACGGAAAATGGAATGGTTACTTTAATAGCATAGTTCTCATTGGGACGAATAAACCAACTATCCAACATGTATTTAAACAGTGGAACTGGACTAAACGAGAAATTATTATTGCTCATAATCATGAGCCCAATGAGGTAATGGGCCTACCGGTCGAAGATGAAGAACTCAATGCCATTATCCTGGAGTTGGACTCCTTTTTACAGGATTGCAAGGTGAGGTATTCTTTGGATATTCAATACTTACTAAAATTCACAAACTACTTTTTAAGGCAAATTATTGGAGGTGTTGAAACGGTTAATGTCAATTTTGATTTTTATTTGGCAAGGGTAAGAAGTCACCTTTCTTCTCATGAATTTGAAGGCATTGTATTTTCAGCTCCAAAAATCAACTATAGTAATCAAACCAAAGATGAAATTATCAATGCAGCTTATTCATTTTTTGAAAGAATGGCTGCTTTGTTATTGCTTCGAAATAAAAAATGGCAGAAGATTGTTCAATTGGCATCCGAAGGAAAGCAGTTTTCTTTGTTAATAGATGGAAAAGATTATGAGACTGTTTTACACCAAATTAAAAAAGCAGATATAAGTTCAATTAAACTTATTACCACAAAACACAGCAGTCAATTAACTTTTGACAAATGGCTTGACGATGCTGGCAGGTACTTATATGAGACTCATTTGGTAATTCCTTACTTGAATAATATTTCACTCTATAACAAGTTGTTAGAAATAAGAGGCAAGGTCCATGTGATGGGCTATGATAAATTAGATGCACATATATTGACAAACATAAAAGCAAAAGAAGATAATGAACTTACTAAACATATAAACCACCCGGATAGGTCCCTTTTTATAAAATCGAAACTCAAAGTGGATATAGAGGAAATAGAAGAGCCTCCTTTCTATCAAAATATTTTCGAACTTTCCGAAACTACAGGTGTTTCAAAACGATATACCCGGGATGGTGACCCATCCTGCGAAGATGTTTTTTATGAAGTAACATTTGATAATGGCTTTACTGATGTATTGCAAGGCTCAAAAAGAGTCATTTGGATGGATGTTGATTCATCTACCGATTTAACCATTCAGGAATGTTTTGTCGGAGCTGCTATCAAATATTATAAAAACGAAAGCCGTGAACTGTTTAATGAGCTATTACGAATTAAGGATAGTGGAAATGTTTTGGGTCATATTGACGAGTTTGCGAAACTTTGGCGGATAGCACTTGGAAAGCTGCAACAACAATATCCTAATCTTGAAAGACTCTATAAAGAAATATTTCAAGGGAAAAGCCCAATTCAGTTTCAGGCGTTCAAAAGCTATTTTAGTCCAGATTCAAAAACAGTTTTCCCTCAGTCAGAAGTTCTTGAGGCAATTTATAGAATGTTCAAAAGGAATGGGTACTCGGACAATGAATTTACGAACAATTACCAGGCAATAAAGACGGCGGCTTCGCAGCATATATCTATCAAAGTGAAATTTGGAAGACAATTAAGCAAACTGCTATCAGAAGGAGACGATATTGAATTGAAGGAATTACTATCCGAAATTGATGAATTGCCGGTTGAACTAAAAGAAAGAGTTAGCGCATTTGTTAAATCAGGAACTATTAAGATAATAAAACCAATTAGTAATCGTGATGAACGAATACATGCAAAATCAACGGCTGATATTTAAAGATACAATCCGCAAAGGATTGATTGGCCCGGGCTCTGATATTTTTGGAGTGGGTGATGAGCAGGAAATTATTTCCGATTACCCATTGAAAAGGTATTATTCGGCAGTGCTTTTTCCTGAGAAAGAAACATCCAGAGTAAAGCAGGCCACTATCGGATTGGAAGATTATTTAGATGCTCAATCTGAAATAAGTGATGATGAAGAAGAAGGAAATGAAATAGTCGCCTTTAATGAAAATGCCGAAACTAAGCCAACCATTCCGGAGGGGAAAAAGAATACCAATCGGGACCTTACTGAAGAACTATATTCAGAAGCGAACCACTATTTCCCAAATAATTTCGGGCTGACTTTCTGTGTAGATAATAGTGCCAAAACTGTTATAGCAGAGTTTTCTTTTGCCATGTATGAACAAGTAAAAAAAGGACAGGGGAAAATTGCTATATCAAAAGAAGATTTTGATTTATTGACCAATAATCATATTTTCAATCTCAGCGAGTATTTACATTGGGAAGATGGCTTTATGTTTTTTGTAAATGGAAAGCCATTGCCTTTTGATTCATATACGGTAAAAAGTTTCTTTAGTGGCGAAGAAGCTGCTGGGTTAAGAGATTCAATTGGGTATTATAAAATGGCTTTGCTGTTAGGCAGGATGTGGAAAAGAAAAGCTTTTAGCCCTCCACCCCTTACAATTAATTTATCCGAATCCGACAGCAATGAATTTGAAGGCATTACGATTTTCCAGGACGAAGAAACCCAAAATGCAGTCACCTGCTATTATAAAAGAGTGTACCAAACACCTTATGGAAAGTACGTTAAGATATTAATGGCTAACCGGGCAACACATCCAAAAGCAAAATACTCAAACACCAACGAGCAGTTAAACCAAAAATGTCTCTTTCAGGTGCAGGTAAAAGTTAGTGGAGCTGCTTTCAAGCCATACAAACCTCTTACTGAAGTAAATCCGTTTGATGAAGAACTAAACATCATCAATTTTCAATACAAAGACGAATTGTCATTTGCTATTGGACATGGCTGTTCTGTAAACTGGAATAATAGTGCGCAACCAACTGAACTAAGTACCACATTTCAGCCGGAAGTTGATATTAAAAACTATAGCAACGATTTTAGGGCTGGCTTCCCCGAGGACCTGAAAGAAATAACCTTACTTAAAAATTTGTCCATTTGGACAAGTCTGGACCGTGAAGAGCTAATTCAGAAATTAAAGCTATTTGCACAGGAATATAAGAATTGGATAGTTGAGCAAAATAAAACTACTGTTCAACCAAACGAAATTTCTATAAAGGATAAGCTTGTAGCAAATCATAATTACACCCATGAGCGATTAATAAAGAATATTGACTTTCTTGACCAGGATGCAACCGCTTATAAAGCATTTCTCCTTGCCAATACCGCAATGTACTTACAGATGATATTATCCAGGGATGAAGATTTTGGCAATAAACCAAAAGACCTGGCAGATTTTCCAGATAAGGCCAATGTGAAATATGACGATATAGAATACTTCAAAACTTACGATAAAATAAAACTGGCATACCGCCCATTTCAATTAGCTTTTTTTATTTTAAATATCGAATCATCCATAAATAAAGATTCAGAAGACAGGAATGGTATAGTTGATTTAATCTGGTTCCCTACCGGGGGCGGAAAAACAGAAGCCTATCTTGCCCTTACAGCCTTTACCATCATTAGCCGCCGCTTGTTGTATGGTGCTAACTCAGATGGCGTTTCCGTAATTATGAGATATACGTTGCGGCTGTTAACAGCACAGCAGTTTGACAGGGCAAACAAATTGATTCTTTCATTAGAATTTTTGCGGAAGAAATTTGAAAGCGACAGTGCATATTCAATAGGTAACAACCCCATATCTGTAGGTCTTTGGGTAGGAGCGGCCACTACTCCAAACAACTATTCTGATGCATGGAGTCAATATAAAGACCTGCAAAACACAATATCAAATGCCAACCAGGGTAAACAGACTGATGTGTTTCGGCGAAACAAATTCCCAATTACTTCTTGCCCTTATTGCGGGTGTAATTTGGTTTCAAGAAATACTACAACCAATTACCTCGTTTCAGGATATAAAGCAAGTGAGAGAGAGTTTACATTAAAATGCCTGAACAACCTGTGTACTTTTAAAGGCGGACTGCCTATTCATTTTATAGATGAAAAAATTTATGATACCAAACCAACGTTGCTTTTTGCTACTGTAGATAAGTTTGCAATGCTATCACACCGGCCAGAGGGGCATAAACTTTTTAATTCTTTAGACAGCAATCTGCAACCGCCGGACTTAATCATTCAGGACGAATTACATCTTTTAAGCGGACCTCTTGGCTCAATAACAGGTTTGTACGAAACTATTATTGAGATGCTCTGTACCAAAGGAAATCAAAAGCCAAAAATTATAGCTTCCACAGCAACAACCAGAAATACGAGGGAGCAGGTTAAAATGCTATATGGAAACAGGAGGCTCAATGTGTTCCCGGCTCCGGGTATAAGCTACAAAGACAATTTCTTTTCATTCATCACAGAAGAAAGTAAAAGAAAGCATATTGGGTTCTTCCCAACAGGAAAAACATCAGTAGATAGCCAAATTCAGTTATTAGCACATTTACTTTTGGCCCGAATATTTTTATTCAGGCTGCTAAAGCTAAATTCTTCAGAAGAAGAAGCAATTGAAAAAATCGACCACTATTGGACAATTGTTTCATTTTATAATAGTTTGAAAGATGTTGGCAAAATCTACAACAAAGTGCCTGCAGAAATTATTTCCCTGCTGAAAATGTTACACTTTCGGTTTAAGGACAGCTTGCCTGCTTACAGTTTCAATTTCCAAAACCTGCCATCCCGTACAAGGGAATTGACAAGTCGGGTGCCCAGCAACTCCATAAAGAGTCTGCTTAACGAAATGGAGCATCAGTTTTCATTAAGGAAAACTGCTAACAATAATACTTTCGTTGCAGACACAGTGGATTTAGTCTTAGCCTCAAATATGTTTTCTGTAGGAATTGATATTAAGCGTCTGAATGTAATGTTGATGAATGGACAGCCAAGAAATATTGCTGAATATATTCAGGCTTCAAGCCGGGTGGGAAGGGATAGCCAGGGCATTGTGATAAACCTTTTGGATGCAAACCGGTCAAGGGAGAAATCATATTTTGAAAACTATAAAACATTCCACAATAGTTATTATAAATATGTTGAACCGCTAAGTGTAACACCTTTTACGGAAATAGCATTGGATAAGGTGCTCAATACAATATTGGTTTGCTATGTAAGACATAAAAAAGGATTAAGCGAAGATGCAAAAGCTAAAGATTTCGACGGGCAATATGATGAACTTAAACAATTTTTATCCCATAGAATTACAGAACCCGGCCCTTTACAATATGCCTTGGACAAATTAGAAAAGTTATCGGCTGAATGGCTGGCAAAGAAAGAAGATTTGGATTTGCAATACAAAAACCATGATACACAAAACCACAATCTTATTCAAAAGACATCGGTGGCAAACGAATGGAGCTTAATGCAATCAATGCGTGAAATAGACACCAATAGCATTATTAAAATCATGAACGATGAACTATAACCAGCATGAAAATATACAAACAAGGAAAGCCATAAGCGCCTATGGCGGGGTTGGCTCAATCCTTGAAACCCGGAATGGTTCTATTTTGGTTTTACCGTTCAACGAATGGCCTTATTTCCAAAACCTAAAAGGGAGATTTGGAGAAGAGCATCAGGTATTAGATAAACGGTTTAAAAATCGCCTGCGGCGCTATTTTACCGAATTGGAATATATCATCCGCATACCGATAAACACTATTGAAGCAGGTCAGTTTTCCAATCATTCGGCCAACCTGATGGCTGCAAAATACTTTCCTGAATGGTTTTACTGCAATGAATGTCACAAATTCGAACATTATTCGGAGTGGAAAAAGAATTGGAAACTCAAGGTTAAGGAAGAAGATAAAGAAAAATTTTATCCGCCCAAATGCTATAACTGCTATATAAGGGCGCAGAATATTAACTCTAAAAGAAAATATTTTGATTTAGAGCAAATCAGGTTCGTTCTGATTGCTCCCGATGGCAGTGTGGCTGATATGCCATGGAAAAGATGGGCGTTATTTCGTCCAACACAAAAGGAGCGAAAGGCAGAAAACTTAAATCCTGAGGCAGGAAAGGAAGAAGTGATTTCCTTGGGAAATATAGAAATACCCACTGATTTAAAAATGGACTTAAAAACACTTGATAAGTACAGCGACTTATCAGGGATTGGTATATTTTCAAAATACGATAACGATAAAAAAACGGCCTTCACTACATTATCGGGTTTGTTCAATATCCGTATTCCGAAAAAGGAACTGTTTGTTGGCAATAATGAAGAAATACTTTTCAAACCTGTTCTGAGGACCAGTAATAGTGTTTATTATCCCAATATCCTGTCAAGTATCTACCTGCCAGCAGACGATGAATTAAACGACCATACTGTAGGTATTATAAAATCCTTAGTTGAAAGTGGAATACCAGTTGCTACAATTCCGCAGATTCTAAAAACCACAAACAAAATCTCCATCGACGACTCAGTAATTCAAATGCTGGTAAATAACAATTTCGACCTCGGGAATACCGTTCGTTCAATGACCGAAAATGAATACAGGTACGATGAATACAAATTCATTACAACACATAACAAGATTGAACTAAAGGACGATTTAATATTTGAGAAAATTTCCGAAGAATTTTATCCCTCTGCTTTTTTAAATGCAGTTTTCAAAATGGATAAATTGAGGATTACGTCAGTGCAAACATCATACACCCGTCAGGAGCCCATAGACAGGGATTACTATTTAAGGCCCGATACGGATATTCAAAATACAAAAGAAGATATCAAAAAGAAATACACATCAGAAGGTCCTGATTTTGGGCAAAGAACAAAGTACCTGCCAGCTATTGAAAATTATGGCGAGGGGATATTTTTTGATTTTGACGAACGAAAAATAAGCAATTGGGTCAATACAAATAAGGAAGTCTTGGACAGAGTAATGATTGTGGCAAATAATCATCTGCAGTCTGAATCATCTTTAAACCGGGATTTAAAAATAACACCTGCATTGATGTTGATTCACACCTTCTCACATTTAATAATAAAAGAGTTAGAGTTTTTATGTGGTTACCCGGCTACTTCCTTGCAGGAAAGGCTTTATGTTGAAGATGGTAAAATGCAGGGAGTGCTGATTTATACTATCGCCGGTGCTGAGGGAAGCTATGGGGGTTTAACCTCGTTATGCAAATCTGATAAGATTGATAAAATAATACGGTCAGCAATGATTAGGGCGAAAGATTGCGCCTCAGATCCTATATGCTATCATTCTTCCGGCCAGGGTGTTGGAAACCTAAATTTATCTGCGTGTTATAGTTGTGTATTGTTGCCAGAAACCTCGTGTGAACATTTTAACTGCTATCTAGACAGACGGCTTTTAATTGATGATGATTACGGATTCTTTAATTATTCTAACCAATAATTTAGGGTCTAACTTGTTTGCCTGATATCATAGTCGTTGTTATTATTCTAGAAAAAAATAATAAAGAATGAACTTAATCAAGTATGGCGAGGAAAAAACTCAAGTTATAGGTAAAATTTGAATGAGACTTAAGTTAGTTAATCTTTTAAGGAGTTATGACTTCCAATTTAATAAGTTGTTCCGTCAGTGCAGTTACTTATCATATTTCTAACTTTCGAGTGTGTTAAGTGCATTTAACGCACAATCAACTCCTCCTCCCTCATTCTTCTTTCTCTTTTGCCCTTATGAAAATACTTGATAGTAGTCCAATTGCCACAATCACATCAACGGTATTCCAAATAAACCTCCCCAATGGAATCTTAAAGATCGGTTGAAACAACAATGCCAGTGCAGCATAGATTATCATCTCTGTTTGACTTCCTCTTTCGTTTGCCTGATAGGCAAGAATTGCAAAGCAAACCAATGCGATAAAACGTACAAGTTGATAATAGCCGTAGGGCATTTCTGCCAGACACAATAACAACAGGATTGACAACCCAATCTTCATTGCTTTAATTCCAATGCTATCCATGAGGTATCTTTTTCTTATTTAAAGTTTAGACAAATTAGCAATAAATCGGGTATTGAGCCCATTATCCTGGCCGAAGATTGCCGGAAAGCCATTTTGCTTCACGGTGGGAGTATCCTGTTGAGTGAATGTGATTTTTATGCACAAAGGATTTTAGGCTATTATCGGGTTAACCTGTAGATGTCCCCCAACGGCTTTTCATTCTATCATTATGGTTGAGAATTGGGACCCGGCTCTTTCTGATGACGCTTTGTATAAGCTGGGTCTGTTCATCCCGGGTTTTACAAGAATTAAAACTACTTTGGGCTTCACCATGTACAGCTATTCAATATTGGTTTTTGTCAACGTTATAGTGATTGTCTGTAGTGCTTAGTGTATATTCCGATTCATATTGACCACTAATTCCGATTCATGCTGACCACCGATTCCGGTGATGTTGACCACCCCCAG